>NZ_JBYTAP010000009.1:90170-294258 GCF_058788335.1 Rhodococcus sp. FW305-130
GCGGTTGACCGGCATGTCCGGTCAACCGCGCTTTTGTGTGTCTCCTCGGCCGTCGCGGCTACCGCGATACGCTAGCTTCCGCGTTTCCGCGAGCCACTCCGGAAGCATGCGCATGTGTGCCGGCCTGTTCAGGATCGGATCGAAGGACGGCTGGAGGCAATCCGGGTGGTCCTCGACTTCGTCGAGACAGAGATGTCCGATCGGTATCAACTGAAGTTGAATTCTCGCGAGGTACACGGAGAAGTGCAGCGGGGAATGATCGACCGCAGCTTTTAATGCAGACAAAGAAGTGCCGGCCGGGTGGACGCCGCGCGGTGTCACGATCAGCCACGCCGCGGCCCCGCCCGCGCGTGAGTAAGGAACCAGTGTGCTGTATCTCGCGCCGTTCCACGAGAAAGCCGGAGCTGGAAACATTTTCGAGAAGGTAGAAAGTCCTGATGTTGCGAGAAGAATGTCCCACGGGTTTTCATCTGCGGCGACATCGTGCAACCGAAGCGCCAGGCCAAGTATGTCGGGTAGGTCTCCCGGAATTCCGAGTGCTTTCGACATTCGAGCGGTGACGGTAATCGTCGACGACTCCGTTACCGGCCACCACGGGGTGGCCGGCTTCAATGTTCCCTTCAGTTCGATCCCGTGCGGGTGAAAAACCCTGGCCATGCGCAGCGATGATGCGAAGTGGAACGGTGCGCCGACCAGCTTTCCGATCGCGCTCTTGCCGGCGGGGATGATCGAATTGAGCGTCACAGCTTCCTTATCTGAGAATTCTCCGCCCCCCGAAGCGCCCAGACTGGACGGACGTTCAGGCGTGTTGACGGGCTTGCGGACGGTTTCTTTCGGCTTCCCAGCGGCAGCGATTGCTAATCATGTGACGCGCCGTAACAAAAGTCTCGCCGGTCGGGATAATTAGCCAAACGCACAAATTGGTCGTTATGGTTCGTTTGTCCGTAACGGTGCGATCGGACCTGCGACCGTCGCGAACTGGCGAGATTGCTACTCGTGATTTGTGTTTGGTGATTGCGCGGAAACAAGAAATGTCGAGGAGACACGCTGATGGGCCACTCTCGAACCTGGCTGACGCGCGCGCTGGCAATGCCGGTGGCTGTCGCGGTGACTTTGTTGCTTCCTCTCGGCAGTGTCGCCTCGGCCCAGGATTTCGAGGACGACGCAGATACTTCGGTGGTTGCCGCAGCCACAACTCCGATCTCCTTCACCGAACTCGGCCGAGGAACGGACATCGTGTTCTCTTCCGATGACGCACCAGTGTTGGTGACCGTGCCGGTGCCGGACGGACTCACCGCAACAGCCGTGACCGGAATCCTGACCGCCCCGACCGACTTCAGTAGGGGCTGGCTCGAAGTGACTTCGGACGGCAGATTGGTGAGCCGCGTCGACTTCGACGCCGGGCAGGCCGGGACCGGGTTACCGATTTCGGTTCCCTTGCAAGGTCTCGAAGTGGTCGACCGTAGCGTCACCGTGTCGATGATCGCTCACCTCGTTCCCGTCGACGACCGCTGCTACGACCGAACGAGATACCAGCCCCTCGCGCTCCGGGATGCCTTTGTCGCCTACGACGGTGCAGAGCGGCAGCCCACAACTGTTGCAACCTTCTTCCCGCCGATTTTGAGGAAGGCAACCATCTACGTCACGGATGGTTCGTCAGGGGCGCAGCAGAGTGCGGCTTTGCAACTGAGTGCAGCGATTGTCAACAAGTACGGAAGTCAGCCTGACGCCGTGGTGGTGGAGCAGCTGCCGAACGGTCAGAGTCTGCCCTCCGCTGAGCCGGGACTGTTCGAGAGAGCTGTAGTGCTCGGTAACAGTGGGGACGCCGGCATCGATCTCGCGACGGCGCCGAATGGTTCACCCGTGCTGCGGATTTCAGGGGATGACAAGACTCTCGTTCCTCAGGTCAGTCTCTTGGCGGCGAACTTCGACGGCTACTGGGCGGCGAGCAGAGCGCTGGCGTCACCGGACAACACGGTTGCCCAGATTTCCCAGGACGCCATCACCGTCGGTGAGCTCAAGCTCGGAACGCTGACGACTTCCGGTCTCAATCACATCGAGGTCGACGTCCCGTTCAGTCAGTCGCAACTGGGGCGCCCGATGAAGGATGTCTCGGTTCGAATGATTGGTTCCTATGTCCCGCTACCGAATTCGCGTAACGGAGAACTGTCGATCTCACTCGGGGATAGACGACTCGCCTCGCAGACGGTTAACGAGACAGGGCGCTTCGACATCGGCGTCGATGTTCCGAACGAACTCCTGCGTCGCGACTTGACGTTCGAGGTCTCGATGGATGTGACCGGCGACTTCCAGTGCGGCACCAGTAGCCCTTCTTCGCTCACTGTCGATCCGGCCAGCACCATCACGTCCACTACCGGATTCCCGCCGACGCCTGGAGGATTCCAGTCATTGCCTCAGTCGATGCTGCCCACACTCGATGTCGGTTTGAGTCACGGTGATTTCGCAGATCTCGTTCGAGCCCAGCGCCTCGTTGTCGCGATGCAGCGGTTGAGCTATCTGCCGCTGCAACCGCGCGTGCTCCCGTTCGGCGACGCGGCGACCAGTTCGCTGCCGGCGTTGTTGATCGCAGCGGACGGGACGCTGCCCACTCCGGTGGCTCTACCCATGGACACGGCAGATCAAGGACTCCTGCGCTTGCAGGGTCTGGAATTCGGTGGACAATACGGTGCCTTGCAGGTGGTTTCGGGTTCGCACAACGAAGTAGTGGCGCTGACGTCTGAGGGTGATGCGGCCAATGCCGACGGTCTGCTCAACTGGTTGGAAGGTGGGAAAGACCGGTTCGCAGAACTGACCGGCGATCTACTGGTCGCACCTCGCGGAGGTGAGCCGTTCGACGTCGGAGTCGACGTCGCCCCGTTGGGCACTGCGACCTCGGCCGAAGGAGAGACCGGACTGAGCGCGGTCACGATCGGCTGGATCGGATTCGGGACCGTGGTTCTGATCGCTGTTGCCGTCGGTGGTGTGCTCGTGGCTCGGCGTCGCGGACAGTGACCGTCACCGATCGCCCGGCCCAGTCCGTCGCGGTCCACGACCTACCGGGCCGGAAGCCATGGCGGATGTTCGTCGTGCTCTTCGCGATCTACACCGCGTTGGGCGTATGGATGAACGCGGGTATCGGGTTCATCTTCACCGATTCGCTCAGTCGTGTCGCCGCGGTGTCGGCGATGCTGCTCAGCCGTGATCCGCACTTCGCGGCGATCGGATTCGTATTCACCCCGTTGACGGCGGCAGTCCAGATTCCGATGGGCCTGATGGGTCATTGGTGGCCGGATCTGCTGCGGTGGAACATCACTGCGGTCGTGATGTCCGCGGCCTTCATGGCTGGCGCTGTGATTCAGATACGCGGGATCAGCCGCGACCGTGGGTGTCCGCGATGGGTCACCGTCGTCCTTACCGTGCTGTTCGCTGTCAATCCGATGATCGTCATGTACGCGGCGAGCGGAATGAGCGAAGCTCCGTTCCTCTTCTTCGTTCTGTGGGCGACACGTCGACTGATTCGGTGGATGCGCAGCGACGACGTACACGACCTCATCGGTGCGGGCCTCGCGTTCGCTCTGGCGTACCTCACTCGATACGACGCATTGGCACCCCTGTTTGTCGCGGTGGTGCTGGTGACCGTGGTGAGTTGGCTTCGTTTTCAACCGACAGCGGAGGAGCGGGGCGAGGGCGCGGGACCTGGCTTGCGGCTCTGGGCAGCAGCGCTCGACGGTGCCGTCGTGCTGATGCCGGGATTCCTGGCCTTCGCGTTGTGGTCGTTTGCCAGTTGGCTCATCACGGGTCAAGCGTTCCAACAGTTCTCGTCGGTGTACGGGAACAGTTCCATCCTGGAACAGGCTGGTGCCGGAACCGACTCACCGGTTGCCCGCCTTGCGTTCTCGATTACCGAAATGGCCGTACTCGGGCCGGCGCTCCCGGTGTTCGTGGTTCTGGCAGTCATCTACGCACTTCAGCGGCGCGACACCGAAGTGGTGGTGCCTCTTGTGCTGTTCGGCGCCATCCTCGGAGCGCAGACGTTGCTCTACCTGATGGGATCGACGTTTCCTCTTCTGCGCTTCTACATTTCGATCATTCCGCTGTGTTTCGTATTGGTCGTCCTGATCGCTCCTCGCGGAGCGCCGGTCATCACGCGTCGACCAGGGGCTGCTGCGTCGCGCTCGGTGTCGACGTACCCCGAGCAGGCGGGACCGTCTCTACCTCTTGTGATCTCCCTGTGCTTGCTGGTCGGTTCGACGCTGGTCACGTTTGTCGCGATGGGTAGTGCGCGGATCGCAGTGCTCGAGCATTCCATTGCCAGCGCGATCATTCCGGGCCGCCAGAACCTGGAGGAGCAGACGAATCTACGCACGTTTGCGGCCGAGCGTCGCATCGCCAGGTACCTGGACGACTTGGCTTTGCCGGAGGGGTCGGTTCTGCTCGACACCGTGCAGAGCTATGCCGTCGTGGCGTCGTCGAACAACCCTCGGCAATTCGTCGTGCCTTCCGATGCGGACTTCGTGCGCGTACTGAACAACCCGGCCGAACATCACGTCGAGTACATCCTGTCGGTTCCGAACACCGGTCGCGGTGTGTCGGACGCGGTCAATCGGCGTTATCCGACGATGTACGACACTGGTGCCGGCGGTGTGGGAGCACTGGTGCTCGAGGTGCCCAACGACGGCGGCATGGACCCTTCGGCCTGGCGTTTGTATCGCGTGACCGGTGAACGTCAAACGGGTCGATGAGGGAATTCGTGTGGGAGGATTGTCCGTATGACGTGGATGGTTGTAGATGTCTTCTGAAGAAGCGCGTCCGCGTGTGCGTGGCACAGTGCGTCGCCGTATCGCTGCCGCTGTAGTCAGCTTTGCAACCGTCGCGGTCGTGACAGGAATGTTCACGACGCCGGTGGTTGCCGATTCGCCCAAGACGGTTCGGGTCGGAGCGTCGTCGAGCGGAATGACACTCGACGGACAGCCGTGGTGGCCTACCGGGCTCAATGCTTATCAACTGGCCACTGATTGGTCGGTGAACTTCGGCTGTGGCGCGATGGTCGATCTCGATGCCTACTTCGGTTCTCTGCCACCGAATTCCGTCACGCGTTTCAACGCCTTCCAAGCGCTCGCGGTGAACAAGGTGTCCGGGGAGATGGATTTTGGACCGATGGACGCGGTGTTCGACGCTGCGGCGCGACACAACCAGTTCACGATTCCGGTGCTCTCACCACAGGACAGCGGGTGTGATGACGGGCTGTTCAAATCCAGGGACTGGTACACCGACGACTGGAAGGTTGCGAACCTGATCCCAGGTCGAGCCACCATGAGCTTTCAGGACTGGATGCACACCGCCGTCGACCGTTGGAAGAACGAGCCTTCCGTCGCGGCGTGGGAATTGGTGGGGGAGCCGGAACCGAGCCTGTGTACCGACGCCGCCTGCAATTGGTGGACAAGAACGTGCCCGTCTGATTCCGCGCAGGTGTTGCGGGAGTTCTTCGACACGGCAGGCGCCGAACTTCGGGCGATCGATCCGAACACCCTGATCACGGCCGGATACGTCGGGGGCGGTCAGTGCGGCACTGCTGGTGACGACTACCAATACGTGAGCGAGTCCGACTTCGTCGACATTCTGCAGTATCACGACTACGGAGCAGACGGGGTTCCGCTTCCGGGCGACCAGTGGAACGGACTGGCGCGTCGCATCGAACAGGCCACGAACGTCTCGAAGCCGTTGTTGGTCGCTGAGACAGGCGAATTGGCGGGCAGTTGTGAATCACTGGCGACCCGAGCCACGAATATCGAGACGAAGCTGACGGGGCAGAAGGCAGCCGGCACGGCCGGAGCTCTCCTGTGGGCCTTCGTACCGGATCCGCGGCCGAACGAGTGCACAATGGACATCGGGCCCGATGATCCACTCTTCGACGTGATCGCTTCACTGGCAAGTTAGGACACTGCTGGTAGTCCACTAGGAGTTCCGCCCAGTGGGAGTATGGTCACGATCTGATAACAACCTGAACCTGGCGTTGTGACGTGATGACCCTATTTCGTTTGCATCCAATGGTATTCAGTGGCATTCACCTGCGGATAACCGAACTTGAAGGCTTGTGGAGTCGCTCGGGACCATCGATGCGACGCCTCCAGGACCTACGTCCGGGTCGGCTGGGGACGGTCCGGTTGAGGCGCTGAGTTCGGAAGTTGTGTCGTACCTGTCTCTTTGGCCAGTTACTACGTCCCGCCGTGGTCAACGTCGAAAAAGGATCTCAACCGTTCGCTGCGGTAACGGGCAGTGCGCGGAGTGCCGTGTGCCCTTCGTGGAAGTGACATCGAGGGGTGCTGTGTAGCTCTCGCGCGCAACGAATTCCGAGTTCGGGTCAACTTGCGACGGCATCGGTCGCCCGGTAGACCTTGTGCGCAGGCTGTACATGCGGTGTGAGCTTCGGTCGTCGGAATGAGGGGACGATCGCTGCATGCGCGTAACGGTAATTGTGTAAAACATCGCGTGAGCGGAGAGGTGAACGATGACTGGGTGCGCTGAACGGGCTTTCAAGACTGCTGTGGTGCCGGCTGCCGGGATGGGGACTCGCTTCCTCCCGGCCACCAAGACGGTTCCGAAAGAGCTGCTCCCCGTGGTCGATACACCCGGGATCGAGCTGGTCGCAAGCGAAGCGGCGCAAGCAGGCGCGGAACGTCTGGTGATCGTCACTGCGCCGGGCAAGGCATCGGTCGTCGGGCATTTCGTCGAGGATCTGGTGCTCGAGGGCAAGCTCGCCGCCAGCGGGAAGCATCATCTACTCGAGCGTGTGCGTCGGGCTCCAGGCCTGATCTCGGTGGAGCCGGTTGTGCAGGAGTCTCCGCTGGGATTGGGACACGCTGTCGGTCTTGTCGAATCGGTGCTGGATGCGGACGAGGACTCGTTCGCGGTGCTGCTTCCGGACGATCTGGTCCACCCCTGCGGTGTTCTCGACGCGATGGCGAAGGTGCGTGCCGAGCGAGGCGGTTCCGTGTTGTGCGCGTTCGACGTCGCGCCGGATCGTGTTGGTGCTTACGGGGTATTCGACGTCCAAGCGCCTGTGGAGGGCGGTGATCCCGATGTGCTTGCCGTCGTCGGCATGGTCGAGAAGCCCGCACCAGCGGATGCTCCATCCACTCTCGCTGCGGCCGGACGCTACCTTCTCGATCGCGCCGTGTTCGACGCGCTCAGACGAATCTCGCCAGGGCAGGGTGGCGAGCTGCAACTGACGGATGCGATAGCGCTGCTGATTGCAGAGGGGCATCCGGTTCATGTCGTCGTCCATCACGGAACGCGTCACGATCTGGGAAACCCGGGCGGATTTTTGCGGGCCTCTCTCGACCATGCGCTCAGTCGCACCGAGTACGGACCGGAATTGAGAGTCTGGCTCAAGGAACGACTGGATCAGCCGGATCCGCAGCTGACCTACTGACTTGCGAGGCTATGCGACGCGGAGCGTCTCGCCAGTTCATCGAGGAGATCTCGGGTGCTGAGTGACGACAGTGAAATCGGCTTGTCGTCCAGACCCGACTCGTCGGGTGTCATGTAGCCCGCCGCGACAAGAATTTCCTGTACGTGGACGTCGAAGACGCGGCAAGCAGTTCTGATCGTGTCCTGCGTGGGAGGGCGTTTCGCGGACAGCCACCGACCGAGCTCGGAGGGGCGTATTCCCAGCGCACGCGCAGCATCGGCTACGTCTGTTTCTTGGCGAAGTTCCAGTTGATGCTTCACCCATTCCGAAAAACCGCTCATACCGGTCATAGTGCCTGAGTGCTGCGCGGTAAGCCAGTGCCGTCTCGGCACTTAAGGCGCTCGACGGCCGATCTGTGATCATTCGGCAACCAATCACCGCGGTTCTCGCGTACCGGTAGTTAAGTTTTGTGACTGGATTGTGTGTTTACCGCGACCATCTAGCTGTGTGTTTTCCGTTGAAACCCGAAATCGGGTGAAATTGTGGGTGAGGCGGACCAGTAGACATAACTCACACCTGTGTAGAACGTGAAGGATTGCGTTGTCACGTGTTCAGACCGTGGAAGGTTTTTTCCCAGTAGGACGGGTTGCGAATCAATTGGTAGGTCCCCTTGATCGCCGCGATGCTCATCAGCACCCAGTACAACGGAGCAGTCAGGCAGGCGAGGAGGAGCATCGCGTTTCGCGTTTCTCGGCACGCCACGAGGTTCATGTAGAGAACAGCGGCGTTACCGAATGCCAGAGAGATCAACGCGGGGAAATAGACGTAGTTGGGGAAGACCTGGTGGATCACTTCAGGTTGTCCGAGAATCCAGTCCAGACTGATGAGCCAGAACACCATGTTCAAAGTGGCGACCAAAGGTGTGCCGGCCATCAGAATCGTGAAGCGGAGAAATCCGATTGGGCCCAATCCTCGCCATAATTTCACGGGTTGGCGCATATGGACGAGCCACGTCTGCAAATAGCCCTTGTACCAACGCGAGCGCTGTCTGATCCAGTTGATCGTGTCACTGTTGGCTTCTTCGAGCGTGGTGGAATTCAACACCGCGGTGCGGTAGCCGCTCTCGGCAATCCGTACCCCGAGGTCCGCATCCTCCGTGACATTGAAGGGATCCCACGCACCGATCTCGTCGAGGACGCTACGTCGTAGGTGATTCGAGGTACCGCCGAGAGGAATCGGTGAATTGCTCCGCATCAATCCAGGGAGGATGAAGTTGAACCACAGCGCGTAATCGGCGGTGAACCACGCGGTCAACAGGTTCTGAGTTCCGTTGTGGAATGCAAGTTTGGCCTGAACACAAGCAGTGTTCTCCGGAAGTTTCGCGAAAGTTGCAACTACTCGCCGTAATTGGAGTGGGTCGGGGGAATCCTCGGCGTCGTAGATCGTGACGATCTCGCCCGTCGAGAAATGCAGACCGTAGTTGCATGCTTTCGGTTTGGTTCGTGGATCGGCCGCGGGCACCTTCAGAATGCTGACGACCTCGTCCACGCCGGCGGCAAGAGCGGCTTCGATAGTGACGGCGTCATCTTCCTCCAATAGGAGAAGGACTTGCATCTTGTCTTCCGGATAATCGATCGCTCGCATGGCTGCGATGAGGTCGCCGACGACTTCAGGCTCGTTGTATGCGGGGACCAGAATGGTGTACGTGGGAAGGTCGTCGTATGAAAGAGCCAGTGCCTCTTCGTCACTGATCGTCATGATCGAGGACGCATCGAGACCCCTCGTGAACAAGATCAGACGGTCGACCATCGCCCATATGTATCCAATGGTGCAGATCAGTGTCAGCGCGATGAGAGTTGGGACGAGGAAGAACACGAGGCTGACGACGACTAGTGCGAAGCCTGCCAACAACGTATTTCGCTGCCACGGATAGAAGGCCACGGAGGCGGACGAGATCGGATGGCGCTCGCGTAGACCGTTCACTGCATCGTGCAGGGCGGCCTCGCGGTACTCCGCTGTATCCGGGTCGCCGCTGACCACAACACTGTTGGACTGGCTTCGGTTTTCGTTCACCACGTCTGAGCCTCCACGAGTAGTCGAGCGAGTGCTTCGAGCATGTCCAGGTCCTTGTACTCGGATTCGGTGTCTTCGGTCGAGGTTTCACCACGCAGTAGAACGGCGAGAGTATTGCTACCGTTGGACGCCATCGACGGCTTCGGTTCGGGGAAGTAGGCGTCGGGATCGTGATTGTCGACGCTGATCAGGCTGACTCGCTGCGCGGCTCCGTCGCCCCGCGTCCAGACGAAATTGAGATTGCTCCATGTGAGAAGGAGAGCGTCGTCGACGATCGTGTACATCTCGGCGACGATCCCGTGCGGCAACTCCACCGTGACCGTCGGGCTGACTCTCGCGTTCTCCAGGTCGTAGGTGGTCTTGCTGGGGTACACGGCGAGCGTGGAGGGCCGCCGGACCTGGACGACGTCAAGCTGTACCGTGCGAGGCCGCATCTGCGCGTCCCAAGCGGGATTCGGAGTGTCGGCCCGAATTGTCTGACGGCTCAGTTCGGAGGTGCTGCCGAAGTACCGACGGGGCCAGTCGTATTCGGATGCTGCAATCTGATGCCAGCCCAGTGGAACGACCAGTCGAGGATCGGCCGTAGCCGGAGGCGGACCGACGTTGACGGTCAAACTTGTCGGTGGCAGCGGTGTGAAGAACATCAGCACTGCGGCGGCAAACACCGCAAGGATGGTCCAGTTGCTCGTGGCTGTCGAAGGCTTTCGGAGTGGTCGATCGAACGGTTTGAGCGACTTTCCCCGGCGTTCGTACAGATAGAAGGCGCCACCGACGACGATTGCGGTTCCGAGCGCCGGAAACAACTGCACGGCGAAAAGCGGAGCAGTGGGATACTTCTGAATCGTGACGTAGAGAACCACCACACCGAGCACCGTTGCGGCGACAAAGGCGATCGCCCCTCGCCTCCACGTTCTACTGACGGCGATCGTGGTCGCGGCAGACGCGACCAGCACCATGAGGACGCTGTAGTCGAAACGGGTCCCGCCCATTTCGGTCGCGATGGCGCGGTAATGTAGCGGCGCCAAGATGACCGGGACCACCCAGATTGCCCAATACCGATTGACCGGACGGAGGCCGAACATCAGAACCGCTGCGCTCCAGACGAATACCCACGCCGCGATCACGTCGATATGCATCAATTCGTAGGTCTCGGCAAAACGCGGCAGCAGGAGCGCTTGGAGTCCCAATGCGACGAAGAGGCCGATGCAGCCGACTATCTTGTCGGTCTCGCGATCGTGAATAGGAAGCTCCGGGCCGCGCCTCAAGTCTGTTCCGACGGAGGCAACCAAACACAAGAGCGGTAGAGCGAAGACGTAGCCGATGGCAGTTCCGCTGGCCGTGCTCTGCCAAAGCTTGGTCCAGGTGGGCCAGAATGCAAAGATCGTGGCGAGCGCGATCATCAACCACCGCACTGCGAGTCGAGGAATGATCCCGGACTCGGAGCGGATCTCACGAATCTTCAACATTTCCAGTTCCATTCGCTTGCTACCCGACATCTGCGTGCGATTCGAGGCTGCGCACCGCTAGGGACTGCCGACCATCGCCGTCGGTCCGGCGCCACATGCAGACATTACTTGATCAAGACATATCGCCCTCGCCACGTCGAGGCGCCGGTCTCTGAGCAGTCCGGCCGGACGCCTCACGTGCTCGCATCTCACATAGTGGGAAGTTTGAAATCTTTTTTTCGCTTCCCAGTGCGGGCCTTGGCCGGCCGGATGGCATGACGAGATTTTCGGTCTGCCGAATTACTCCGTATCGAAGGGTAATTCACTTTCGGATTGCAGAAAGTTCAATCAAGTTCCGCGGATTCGACCTACGGGGACATAGGTCCCCAACGTGCAGGGACGGTTCTCGGTTGCGTGGATGCGGGTCCAGTTACCCATGCGAAAGAACTGTGGTCAGCAGTGAGAGGCAATGTCCGCTTTGTGAGCTATTGCGGTCGTCGGGACCTAAGCCCTGGAGGTTTCCGTGCATTTGCTGAATAGCTGAATTATAGCTACCAACTGGTAACTGCATCGCAAATGGCACCGTGGCTTTACGGCGATCGAACGTGAACGATCGTCCAACATTCTTCGGGTGTCTGCTGGGAAGAAGAATTGCCGGTTAGAGTCTTGACCTGCAACATTATTCGAATTGAACTCCGGCCTTCGAGATGTTCTCATAGTACTCACGCGGCACGTGCAATGCCTCCAGATTATCGAGTTGCAACGTTGCCGACACCTAAGCGGAACATTTGCTCTTCTCCATCTTTTAGTTGTGCCTGAAGCTTTCGGGCGCAAACCGGAAATTCCGAAGAACGGTCGGGGCCTGGCGGCTCGCAAACGGGAAGGTTGGTCAGATGTCGGCATTGGACATGTCCATGGCGCCGTCGCTCGGGTATCGGCGTCCGCGCATCGTGCCGGACTCCCGTGCGGAGTTTTCCTCGCGTGCTGCGTGGCAGCATCGATACATACGTGCTCTGACAGTGACGGATTCGCTGATTGTCGTTGGTGCGGTTTCGGCCGCTCAGTGGCTTCGATTCGGCGCCGCGCCGACCGCCGTCGACGCTCGTGAGCTCGGGCAGTTCAGCTACACCGGTTTGTCCATCGGTGTGGTGGTCGCGTGGCTGGCGACGTTGCAGATATTCAGGACGAGATCTGCGAGTGTGATCGGAAGCGGTCCCGAGGAGTATCGACGAATCCTGGTGTCCGCGATGAGATTGTTCGGCGTCATTGCGATCGTAAGCCTTTTGCTCCGTCTCGATATTGCCCGGCTCTACCTCGCATTCGCGTTTCCTGTCGGCCTTCTCGCGCTGCTGTTGAGCCGTTGGCTCTGGCGTGGGGTGATCGTGCGACGGCGTACTCGCGGTGAGTGCCTCACATCTGTACTGGTGGTGGGCAGCAAGGATGCCGGCGCTGAACTCGCACGAAATTTCGAGCGAGGTAGCGCAGACGGTTTCCGCGTGGTCGGAGTATGTGTGCCGGGGTTCCTTCGGCACGCGGACGAGTCCATCACGGTCGACGGGCGTGACATACCGCTCCTCGGCGGTGAGACATCGGTAGTCGAAGCGTTGGAACTGGTCGGCGCAGACACCGTTGCGGTAACGGCAACGGAGCATCTCGGCTCGGATGGCATACGTGCGCTCGCCTGGGATCTGGAATCGCGGGACGTAGATCTCGTCGTTGCGCCCAGCATCGTCGATGTGTCGGGGCCACGCCTGTCGATGCGGCCGGTGGCCGGTCAGCC
The DNA here is from genome assembly GCF_058788335.1 of Rhodococcus sp. FW305-130. NCBI lineage: Bacteria > Bacillati > Actinomycetota > Actinomycetes > Mycobacteriales > Nocardiaceae > Rhodococcus > Rhodococcus sp. FW305-130. The sequence continues at coordinate 102,880 of NZ_JBYTAP010000009.1, forward strand.
TTTGATACGCGTCGAGCGTCCGAAATATCATGGTGCGCAACGCTTTGCGAAATCCTCGTTCGACGTGATCTTCGCGTCACTGATACTGGCGGCAATTGCACCTGTTCTCCTGGCCGCTGCTCTGGCGGTCAAGCTCTCGAGCCCGGGCCCGGTGTTGTATCGAGCGGAACGAATGGGGCTGGACGGGAAACCGTTCCCGATGCTCAAGTTCCGTTCGATGGTCCAGAACGCAGACTCGCAGGTGGCATCGTTGATGGCCCAGAACGACGGCGCGGGTGTGCTCTTCAAGATGCGCGACGACCCGCGCGTTACACCGGTCGGGCGCTTCTTGCGCCGTTACTCGATTGACGAGCTGCCCCAGTTCGTCAATGTTCTTCGGCGCGAGATGAGCGTTGTCGGCCCCAGGCCGCCGCTGCGTCGCGAGGTCGAGGCCTACGACGGAACTGTCAGTCGCCGACTTCTTGTCAAGCCGGGGATCACAGGGCTGTGGCAGGTCAGTGGGCGCTCGGACCTTTCTTGGGAAGAGACTGTACGACTGGATCTTTCGTACGTCGACAACTGGTCGCTCATGGGTGATGTCTTGATCGTCGGCAAAACGTTGAAAGCGGTATTGGCCAGTGACGGCGCCTACTAGTTTCCCGCTTACCGATGCCCGCAACGAAATGACTGGCGCGTCGGCGCTTCGCGCTCCGAGCGAATCGACGAACGATCACAGCCGGAAGATGTCGAGCGCCTCCTGGGTAGGCATCGTTGCCGGTGCTGCCGCGGCTCTTACCGGAGTTTCTCTGCCTGGCCTGCCCTCGACGGTCAATGCATCACTGCCAGTCGCAGCGCTGGCTCTGGTCATTGCATGCCTGGCATCGCCGCGGGGAAGCATGGTTCGGTTTCGCTTGCGGGCGTTGGATGCATTCCTCCTGCTGTACGTGACGGCCATCGCGTTGGTCGAGTATTTCGACGTAACCTATTCGGACGCCGCCTTTTCGCTGTCGACGATCCTGAACCTGGTCGGTGTGCTTGCTGTGTACTTCGCGTGCCGACTGGTCGTGACGAGCGCAAACGACGGTCTCCGTGTGCTCCAGGGCGTGTTCATTGCAGCGATTCCGGTTGCAGTGCTGGGAATCTCCCAGATGCTCGGCGGCCGTCAGGTCAGCGAACTTCTGGTGAGATTCACCATTGCACCGGGATTGCAGGGCAGGCTTGATCTCGGATGGCCATTGCGCGCCACGAGCACCCTTGGCCACTGGACGGCGCTGGGTGGATACCTGGCCATCGCAATCGCCATCGGCTGTTATCTGATTGTAGAGAAATCGGGTTCGCAGCTGATCCCCAAGCCTTTGGTTCTCGGCGTTGGCATCCTCTTCGTCGCTCAAGTGTCGACATTCACGTTTGCGCCGATCTTGGTCGCGATCGTGACGATGCTCTACACGGCAGTGCAGGTCAAGATTCGATTCATCGGCCTTCTCTCTCTGGTCAGTATCGGGGGCGCGGCATATTTGCTGTTCGACGAGCAAGTTGGCGATCGACTGACCTCGCAACTGAGCAGCCCGTCCAAAGATGGTCTCCCTCCCTGGATTCCAGAGACCATCAGATACCGCGTCGGGATCTGGAATAACGAGACCGTCCCGGCCATCCTGGACAGTCCGCTGTTCGGGCACGGGGCGAATGTCTACAACCGCATTTCCACAGGGACGGCACCTTCGACGTTGCGATGGCCGTCTCCTGAATCCGAGTGGATGAGAACGGCTGTTGCCAGTGGTGTTGTGTTGGCTGTGCTGGAGGTGGCACTTCTCGTCTACGCCGTCCGTAAGGTATGGACGGCCTCGGACCTACCGGGCGTCACCAGTTTTCGCACAATCGGAATCGCACTCGTCGGGATTCTCGTCATTTCTTCCTTTCATTCGCATTTCAGTAGCGGGTCGGTGGCGATGATGTTCTGGATGGTCGTCGCCGTTGTTCTGAGTACGCAGGATTCTTTGACTATGTCGGGCAAGAACAACTATGGGCGGGTCAGTTGAATGGATACCATCGATCTGTGGGGAATACGCGTGAAACCCTGTGCGCCCGATGATGTCATCGAATGGATCAGGAACAATCAGGGTGAAAAGAAGGTCTTGCTGAACCATAATCTGCACAGCACGTATCTCCACCTCACGAATGAAAAGTTTCGCAGTCTCTATTCCAGTTCGGATCTGACTCTGATCGACGGGATGCCGATACTGGCGGCCTTGGCAATTCGCAGATTTCGGAGACAACAACCGTCGCTGAGCGTGTCGCAACGCTGTGGTTCGACGGACTGGATTCCGCTGGTCGGTGACATCGACGATGGGATTCGTATCGCGGTCATCGGTGCCAGCCCGAGTTCCAATTCATCTGCTGTGGATGCGATTTCAAGAATGGCGGAGCATGGCGAAGTTCGAGGGTGGAGCGGATACGCGGGCAAGGAAGCGCTGATTTCCGAAGGCTTCGAGTCCCTGCGCACATTTCGACCAGATCTCGTATTGATCGGATTGGGTATGCCGATCCAAGAAGAGTTCTTGCTCGATCACTGGGATGCATTGCCCACCGCCGTTTTTGCAACTGTAGGCGGGGCCATAGATCAACTGTCCGGACAGCAGCGCCTGGCTCCTCGGTGGACAGGCAAGTTGGGTATCGAATGGCTGTGGAGGCTGGCTTCGGACCCGAAGAGGCTTGCGTCGAGGTATCTGGTGGAGCCTTTCAAGCTGATGCGTGTGACTGTCGAGTTTCAGTTCGAGAGACGAGGAATTCTGTGACCGATGGAGTAAACGACCAACTGGTCACCGTCGTAATTCCGTCGCTGGGGCGGAGTGAACTGGTTCGCACGATCGAGAGTGTTCGGAACCAGACGCACCGCGATATCGAAATCATCGTCGTGCTGGATACCGCCATGGACGAGGGTGGCACTGCAACCGGTGCGGACATCGTGCTGACCACCGGGGGCGGTCGAGGTGCAGCAGTGGGAAGAAACATGGGAGTCGCAGCGGCTTCCGGACGCTTCGTCGCGTTTCTCGACGACGACGACTGGTGGGAAGCAACCAAGATCGAGAAGCAGATCGCCAGTATGACTCGACAATCAACCGAGTTCTCCTACACCGCAACCTACTTCCACTCAGGAAACACAGTGCGTACTCTTCCGATCACTCGGTACGGTGCGGGCTCGTCGATGGGCGACTACCTGGTCTTGCGGCCTGGGTTGCGGCACGGGCACGGATACGTGCAGTCGAGTTCGATCATGCTGACTCGTCGACTCGCCCAGCACGTCGCCTGGGACGAATCACTTTCCAAGCATCAGGATTGGGACCTGGTGGTTCGGCTCGAGGAAGAAGTAGGCGAGAAGGTGTCGTATGTGGACGAGCCTCTCGTTCACGTCCAGCAGGCCAGCAAGAGTTCAATTTCGACTGTGCGGAATTGGAGGCGAAGCGTCCCGTTCTACGACAAGCACGCATCGTCGTTGGGGAAGACGGCGAGGGGCGACTTCATCGCCACGCAAATACTGAGATCTGCACTGGCTGCCGGCGACGGACAGGGAATCGTGTACGCAGCATCCGGGCTTTCGAAGGCCCGTGTTCATCCGGCGGCACTGATCGTCTCGCTCTACGGTGCGGTCGAGTTCGGGAAGCGACTTCGTCAGCGGGTGGCGTCGTGAGTCGGAAAATCGTGGTGTGGGATCCCAATCCCTTCAATCCCTACGGGGTGGAAGTCGCCCGAGTGATTGCGGATACGCATGAGTCGGTGCTTCGCTTCGGCCGGCGCGGTCAGGGGATCACTCACGATCTGGTCAGATCCGTCGGTCTGCTCCCTCCGCCTGCAGCAGGCTCTCGCAACATCTGGGTGCTGGTGCAGTACCTGGCGGGGCTTGCGGCATTTGTCGTATACGGAATCGTTCGACGGCCACTCGTTGTGGTCTGTTGGATGAATTCCGAATTGGAACGACGAATCATTCGTGGGCTTCAGTTTTCGGGATGCCGGACGCTCGTAGTAGTGCACAATCCCGTCAAGAGTCGGGACGATGCGGACGATCACCCGATCATCCGTTCCATTCGTTCGGGCGCGAGCGGCTTGTTGGTTCACGACTCTTCGCTCCGTGCGGGAGTCGGAGAGTATGCGAACGTCCTGGTCGCCGCGCACCCCGCCTACCTTGCGTGGTCGGAGTCCACGGAAGGAGCGATGCGCCTTCCTCGAGATAGTTCGTCGGCAGCCCTCTATCTCGGAAGTGCTCGCGCAGACAAGGGATTCGACGTGTTGCCGAAGCTGGCGGAGGATCTGGCGCATCTGAACATCAGGCTGCAGTGTGCAATCGGAAGGCTGACATCTGGGGAGAACGACCTTCTCCGTCGATCCGAGAACATCGATGTTCTGGCCGAACCGTCTACACATATGTCGGATGTGGACGTACGCCGATACATGGAGTCCTCATCCGTGTTGGTGGCGCCATACCGGGATGTCACTGCATCCGGAACCATCTTGATGGCACTCACAGTGGGATTGCCCGTGGCCGCCTTCACATCGGACGTTCTCCTGGAAACTCTTTCCACCGACAGCCTCGCAGATACCGGAGACACGAAGATGCTCGCTGATTGTGCTGTCCGCGCAAGCGAGGCGGACCGCGCTGTTGTTGCAGAAAGCGCTCGCAATCATGACATCCGCGCGACGAGGGAGTGGGCGCTTGCCGTCCGCACGGTGCTCGACGAGACGATTCCTCATGTTCCCTCGACTAGGGTCGCGAATGTCTGAGGTCGAGGTTGTCAACTGGAATCCCAGGAACCAAGTCGTGATCCCAGGTATTTCGCGAAAGCTGCGAATCGGGCGACGAATCAACAACTTCGGCGACCTTCTAGGTCCGGTCGTGGTCGCATGGATGTCGAAGCAGAGTGCCAGACGGGCGCGCAGCAAACGCGACCAGCGGCTGCTGGCGGTCGGGTCCATCATGCACATGGCGAGAACTGGAGACTGCATCTGGGGAACGGGGGTCAACGGCAAGATAACTCCGGACGAGTATCGCTTCGATGCGCTCGACGTCCGGGCAGTTCGTGGACCGCTTTCGCGTGAGTTCCTGGAAATGCGGGGAATTCACACTCCGCCTACGTACGGCGACCCGGGATTGCTCATTCCTTCCGTCTTTCCTGATCTTGTCGAACTCACGAAGAACCCTTCGCGCGACGTCGTAGTCGTTCCGAATCTGAACGACCTGCCGCGGTGGTTCGACACACCGTCGGTTCTCGACCCAACCGAGGATTTGCAGACTTGCCTCCGAACTATTGCGAGCAGTCGACTCGTCGTCGGCAGTTCGCTTCACGCCGTGATCGTTGCCGACGCGCTGGGCGTTCCAGCGCGATTGATTCCCTCAGGTTCGGAAGCGGAATTCAAGTATGCGGACTACTACCTCGGCACCGGCCGCGAATTGTCCACCGCACCAACTGTGAAAGCTGCTATTTCAATGGGTGGCGCGCCGGGCCTGGCGTGGAATGACGGACCGCTTCGCGAAGCGTTTCCCCACGATCTCTTCGGAAAGTAGGCGCACGCGGTGGGATTGGGTACAACCGCTGCACGCGGCTCCGCAATCACGTTGGGGGGACAATGGGTCAAGTTTCTCATTCAGTTCACCTCGATCGCCGTACTTGCGAGGGTCCTGAGCCCGGACGACTTCGGCAAGATGGCGATGGTCATGGCGGTGGTCGGAGCTGCAACGGTGATCGGCGATTTCGGGCTTTCCCTTGCCTCCGTACAAGCGTCGGAGATATCGGAGAGTCAGCGTTCGAATCTCTTCTGGATCAACACGGCAATAGGATTGCTGCTGACGCTCCTGGTCTTCGCCGCAGCGCCATTGTTCGACCGGTTCTACGACGTCGACGGGCTTTCCGACATTGTCAGGGCGGTATCGGTGATCTTCGTGCTGAACGGGCTCACCGTACAGTTGCGAGCGGATCTGACCCGGAATTTGAAGTTCGTGAAACTGACGGTGACCGAAATTGCCGCGCAGGGGATCGCGTTGGCCGTAACGATTCCGCTTGCCCTGTTGCACTACGGAGTTTGGTCACTCGTTGCTCAGCAAATCATCGTTTCGACGGTACTCCTGGGCAGTTCCGCGTTGCTGCTGCGCTGGATTCCGAATCGCCCGACACGCAATGCAGACATGCGGTCCTTGCTGTCGTTCGGGACCAACACCATGCTGACGCAATTGGTCACCTACTCGAGTGCGAACGCGGATTCCGTTGCACTCGGAAAACTGCACGGCAGCACCGAAGTCGGTGTTTACGATCGGGCATATCAGCTCTTCAAGATACCGATTGCGCAATTGGCCACGCCGATGACACGTGTTGCGTTGCCGGTGCTTTCGCGAATTACCGATCCTGCTGTCTATATGGCATATCTGGTCCGAGCTCAGACCGTACTGTGTTACGTCATGCTCGGTGCGTTTGCCTACGCGGCAGCCGTGGCGTACCCGTTGATGGATCTCGTGCTCGGAAGTGGTTGGGATGCTGCGGCACCGATCTTCCGGATCCTCGCTGTAGGTGGTGCATTTCAAGCTTTGTCATACATCTATTACTGGGTGTTCCTTTCCACTGGCCGAGTCGATGTGCACCTTCGGTACAGCCTTGTGGGGCGCGGATTGATGATCGTTGCAGTCTGTGTCGGTGCGATCTTCGGAAGCTTGGGCACGGCGATCGGGAGCAGCGTCGGCTTTGTTGCAGTCTGGCTGATCTACTCGTTTGTCGCCATTCCACGGATCGGAATCGGGACAGGGCCCTTGGTCCGAAGCGCTGTGCGGCCGATGATGCTCTTCGGTGCGATGTTCGGCGTCGCCTCACTTTCTCTCACCCTTTTTCAACAGGTTCCGAGTTTCGTAGCGCTCGCACTTGCGGGAATGGTCTGTGTCGTCTTCGTGGGAGTTGTTGCCCTGACTTCCAAGTCGGTGCGTTCGGACTTGAATGCACTGGTGGACACGTGCAGAAAGGTGGTCGGTTGACAGTGCCGTTCAACGACCTCCGAAAACGGAGTACTCGGCCACACGGGAGTGGATGCCCCGACGACCTCGTCCACATGAACTTCGACCGAAAGGTTTTCAATGACTGAGCTCCGCCCGACTGAATCGATTTCGCGCCGGATGACTGTATTCGGTACCGGTTATCTCGGGGCGACCCATGCGGCGTGCATGGCCGAGTTGGGCCACGAAGTCCTTGGCGTCGACGTCGACCCGAGCAAGCTTGCCATGCTCGAAGCCGGAGAAGTTCCCTTCTACGAACCAGGCCTCGAGGAGGTGCTGCGGCGCAATATCGCGGCAGGTCGTCTCCGATTCACATCGTCGTACGAAGAGGCCGCAGAATTTGCCGACATTCACTTTCTCGGTGTGGGTACTCCTCAGAAGAAGGGGGAATTCGCGGCGGACATGCGGTTCGTCGATTCTGTCGTCGACAGTCTCGCACCGCTACTGACGCGGCCTGCCGTGATTTTCGGAAAATCCACCGTACCGGTCGGCACCGCGGAGAGGCTTGGTGTCCGAGCACGAGAATTGTCACCGGCTGGTCAGGACGTCGAGGTGGCTTGGAACCCGGAATTTCTCCGAGAAGGATTTGCAGTCAAGGACACCCTGCACCCGGACCGATTGGTACTGGGCGTGGACCGCAACCGCCCGGGGCGTGCCGAATCCGTCGCTCGCGAGGTCTACGGGAAGATCCTGGACGAGGGTACGCCCTTTGTCGTCACGGATCTTGCAACGTCGGAGTTGGTGAAAGCGTCAGCCAATGCATTTCTGGCAACCAAGATCTCGTTCATCAATGCGATTTCGGAAGTATGCGAAGCATCGGGTGCCGACGTGACGGTACTGGCGGACGCAATCGGGCACGACGAGAGAATCGGTCGAAAATTCCTCAACGCCGGAATCGGTTTCGGCGGCGGTTGCCTACCCAAGGACATTCGCGCATTCATGGCGCGTGCAGGCGAATTGGGTGCAGATCAAGCTCTCACATTCTTGCGCGAGGTAGACAACATCAACATGCGTCGTCGGACACGGATGGTCGAGTTGGCGCGCGAGGCTTGTGGATCGTTGTTGGGAGCCCGAGTAGCTGTGCTGGGAGCTGCGTTCAAGCCGGACTCCGACGATGTTCGAGACTCACCGGCCTTGAATGTCGCCGGCCAGATTCAACTTCAAGGTGCGGCTGTCAGCGTGTACGACCCGAAGGCGATGGGAAATTCTCGATCGTTATTTCCGACGTTGACCTATTCGGCGAACACGGAGGAAGCCTGCGCGGGTGCAGATGTCGTCCTGATCTTGACGGAATGGGCGGAGTTTCGTAAGTTGCTGCCATCGGATCTCGACGACATTGTTCGAAAGAAGGTTGTCATCGACGGGCGGAATTGTCTCGAACCGGCAATCTGGCGAGATGCCGGGTGGACCTACCGAGGGCTCGGACGACCCTAGGGCTCAGTTCAATCGGCTCGAACCTCAACTCTGTTTGGAAAGTCGGGACCAAGGTCTGTTGGTTGATTGTCCAGTCGTCACCGGAGATTCCGATCGGATATCCAGTAACGCATCGGCATTCGTGTGGTGTCGAACGGCAACTGCCGGCGAGTGCACCGTTTGCAACCCACCGCACCGCGGTGGTCGACGATTCCCTCGCTGATTGTCGATTCGACGCACTGATCGGATGAGATAAGCGTCATGTCTCGGACGTTCCCTTCGGGTGTTGTGGATTCATCGTTGACATTCGTTGTCGGACTTAGGTCCCGAGCGCAGCGCGTGATGAGTGGCCTACGTTGATCATCGGTGCGACGAGATGCGAAGCCGCGGGGTGTATACGGTGGTTGGAGTGGTGAAAAGTGTGATGAGACAGTAAGGTTCAGTTCGGCCCTTCGTGGTGTTCGCTCCCTTGGATTCACGGGATCAGCCGCAGTTCAAGACCTGACAGACCGGGCCGGTGAGGGCGAGGAGTGAGTTGTTCTCACCCTGCATTGTCTTCCGTTCAATGGGATCGTCGTGTCTTTACTCCGCCAGCTTGTTGCCGCGATACGTGGAAGAACGTCAATACGGATGGCTGTCCTGTTCAGACAAGAGCGGGGGTAGTGGCTCGACCGACGGCCGGTGATTACTGCTCGGATGCGCGATACGTATTCGAGCCGAAGGAGATTCGACGATGGATGTACGGGACTACCTGAAGACTTTGCAGGCACGGTGGAAGATAGTCGCTGTCGTTACTGTGGTCGTGATCTTGGGTGCATTAGGTGCCTCGTTGATTGCCACGCCGGTGTACAAGGCGTCTACTCGCCTGTTCGTGTCTACTTCGACCGGAACGACTGTGAACGAGGCATTCCAAGGCAATCAGCTCTCGCAACAGTTGGTCACTTCGTACGCGAGACTCCTCACCGGGGAGACGCTCGCCCAGCGAACAATCGATTCAGTGGGACCAGATCGCCTCGGAGGCCTTTCTGCCGCGGAGCTTTCATCGAAGGTGACGGCCACATCGGCACCGGATACGGTACTTCTCGACCTGAGCGTGCAAGATACGTCGCCAGAGTTGGCCCGCGATATCGCCAATGCGCTCTCGGACGAATTTGTCTTCATGGTCAAGGATCTGAGCACGCCCGTTAACGGCGGCACTGCGCCTGCGCGCGTAGTTGTCGAGCAGCGAGCCCAAACCCCGGTAGAACCGGTATCTCCGAAAACCACGAGGAACGTCGCTCTCGGAGCAGTGATCGGTCTACTGCTGGGGATCGGTCTGGCCGTGTTGCGTGACCGCTTGGACAACACTGTCAAAGAACGCAAGACAGTCGAAGACATCGTTGGTGCTGCGATGGTGGGAACCATTCCGTTCGACAAGGAACGTGAAGTTCATCAAGCGATCAACTTCCACGAGGGCAACTCCGCCAGTGCCGAGGCATACCGTGAACTACGAACCAATCTGCAGTTCTTGGCCGTGGATCGCCCCCCGAGCGTCATCGTCGTCACGAGTTCTCTTCCCTCGGAGGGCAAGACTACGACCGCCGTCAACATTGCACTCGTGCTGGCCGAGGCGGGCAAGAAGGTATGTCTCGTTGAAGGCGACCTTCGCAAGCCGCGTGTTTCGAAGTACCTCGGACTAATCGGAAGTGTCGGCCTGAGTTCGGTCCTGGCCGGGCAAGCAGACCTGGACGATGTGCTTCAAGTGACGAGCAATGCGGACCTGACGGTTCTTGCCTCGGGCCCGATTCCTCCGAACCCGAGCGAATTGCTGGGGACCGACACGGCTCATGCGGTCTTTGCCGATCTGCGCCGAAGGTTCGACTACGTCATCATCGACGCCTCGCCGCTGCTTCCGGTTACGGATGCTGCAGTTCTGTCTGCTCTGGCTGACGGCGCTCTCGTTATTGCTCGTCATGGTTCGACGAAGAGGGAACAGTTGAGCAGGGCGGTGGGCAACCTCCACAGCGTAGGTGCAACGATTCTCGGCACTGTCATCACGATGACTCCGCTGAACGGTCGCGGCGTTTACGAGTACAAGTACTACTACGACTCCGATCCTGTTGTGGCTGATGTAGCTGCGGAAAGTTCAGTCGGTGCCAGGGCACTCAGCGAAGTGCGGGCGCCGTCGACAGTCAACTGAACGGGTCAAGTACTGACCTTTGTTACACCAGCGTCCGCGCTGACGGGCCCCCGAGCAATGCTCGGGGGCCCGTTTTCGTTACAGCGCATCCGCTGGTCTCGGCGGAATTGCGCCGAGCCGAGTTACATCCAACCGATTCGATGTTTCGGAACCTGCCCATGGATGCGGTGAGTGCCCGGCCTGTCAACGTCTGATTCGGTCTGGGTGAGCTGGATCGATTGGGATTCAGCAGTTTACGAACTCAGTCGACGTGCTCTCCTTCCCATAAGTGCCGATGATCATCGGGCCAGTGACATTCGGCAGCAGTCTCCGCGCACTACAGCTTCGGGCCGGCGCTCGGCTCAATTTACGAATAATCCGGTACTGCAATCATTTTCGACTTGCAGATCAACCTATGGTGGGTCTGGCCCAATTCGCTGAATAGTTCGTCTTCAACTATCGCATGACGCTCTCAACGGCGAAGCATCGGACGATTGTCCAGAATTGCCAATCGGCCGGAATGGTGTTGGTTCTATTTGCAGAGCGATTACCAACTGCGTGCTGGTTTCCGTCCAAACGTGGAGTCCAATTGATCAAGGCGATGAAAACTATAGGTACGCAATGGTAATGGTGAGGAATGTTCGCACCCTCCTGCTTAGAGGGTGAATAACTGACCTCAATGCTGGCGTTCGGAAGAAGTTCGGAAAGCGCTATTGCCACACTGTCCGGAATGTGGCAAACTCCTCACTGGTACTGACCAGCTAGCCGAAAAATTGCCAAGACGTGAGTCCTGACAATATCGAGGCTGGCGACGTCAGCGGGCGAGGAGAAATCGCCGATCGTCCTGTGTTTGGGTCGTTAGTGGACTCTGCTTCAATCATGGGGTGTGAGCTGCGGCAATGCCGCATAAATCGACAGTTGGGCCGAGGCCTGACAACAGTCGCCGGGTTAACTGCAAGGCGCACGTAATGCGACCATTCGCACTGAACGCAGCAATGCGGAGCAGTTGCTTCGCTGTCGAAGTTTCGGGATTCGGCAAGGCGGTCCGATGGACCTCGGCCGGCGAACAGCTTCAGGCCGAATTTTGTGCATGGGGAAAGGTTTCTGAACACATGACGGTTCTCGAGATGGCCGCGCCCACGAAAGAACGGCCACAACAACACCGACGAGTAGCGCCCGAGAGGGCTGGTGGAGTTTCCGCACGCAGGAAATGGCAATCTGCGTATCTTCGTCGTCTGGCGATCACCGACACGATCATTGTTGCGGCAGTTGTGTTTCTGGCTCAATGGTGGCGATTCGGTAGCGACGCGGACGTCGTCGACGGCGAAGCGTTCGGCCATTTCAGCTACACCGCACTGTCTTTCGCCCTGATTATCGGCTGGTTCGCCGTATTGAGAGTATTTCGCACCAGATCTCCTCGCGTGATCGGAAGCGGCCCTGAAGAGTACCGATTGATCGCTGTCGGAACGCTCCGCCTGTTCGGACTGATTGCGATCGCCAGCCTTCTCCTTCACCTGGAGATCGCGCGCCTGTACCTCGCCGTGGCGTTTCCGATGGGATTGACCGCCTTGATCGCGAGTCGTTGGATCTGGCGACGGGTGATTGCTCGTGAGCGAGCCCGAGGTGAATTTCGAACTGCCGTACTTGTGGTCGGTGTGCGAGGGGCAGTTGTCGATCTTGCACGCAACCTCGAGCGAGACGATGCCCATGGATACCGAGTCGTCGGAGTCTGCGTACCTGGCTACGGAGGAGACGTGGGCGAAGTTGTCACAGTGAACGGTCGGGACATTCCGGTGCTCGGAGATGAGCACAGTGTCACGGACGCAATCGAACAGGTCGGTGCCGACACGGTGGCAGTGACGGCGTCGGAGCGATTCGGACCGGAAAGGCTGCGCACGTTGGCCTGGGATCTCGAGCGCGATCATGTGGACCTTGTTGTTGCACCAGGGATTCTGGATGTGTCCGGACCGAGACTGTCGATGCGCCCGGTCGCTGGATTTCCGCTGATCCATGTCGAGCGTCCGCGCTATCACGGCGCGCAGAAGTTCACGAAGACGACCTTCGACATCGTCTTCTCGACCGTGGTACTCGCCGTGATCAGTCCGGTGCTTCTGGCGGCTGCGATCGCAGTCAAGCTCACGAGCAAGGGGCCGGTTCTGTACAAGTCCGAGCGGATGGGGTTGGACGGGCAGCCGTTCCCCATGCTCAAGTTCCGCTCGATGGTCCAGAATGCGGATTCTCAAGTCACGGCGCTGATGAAGGAGAACGAAGGCGCCGGAGTGCTTTTCAAGATGCGAGATGATCCGCGTGTGACGACGGTCGGTCGCTTCATGCGTCGGTACTCGATCGACGAGTTGCCCCAGTTCGTCAATGTTCTTCGGCGCGAGATGAGCGTCGTCGGACCGCGGCCACCGCTTCGGCGCGAGGTCGAGATGTACGACGGTGCGGTCAGTCGCCGGCTACTGGTCAAGCCCGGTGTCACCGGTCTGTGGCAAGTCAGCGGACGTTCTGATCTGTCGTGGGAAGACACTGTCCGCCTTGATCTTTCCTACGTCGACAACTGGTCGATGATGGGTGACGTCATGATCGTCGCGAAGACGCTCAAGGCGGTGGTGGGAAGTGATGGCGCCTACTGACAAGAATGCGGCACCGGCGCCTTGCGAAAATGAGGCACCGAACAATCCGCTGATCTTGCGAACGGCATTGGTGATCGCGGTCATCGGCGCGAGCGGAGCCTTTCAGGCCTACACGCAGAAGACAGCGCTCGGATCGTTGCTCGTACACGGTTCGGCTGTTCTCTCGGCGACACTCGCGTTGGTCTACTTCCTCGACCGGCGATACTCACGCAACGCGTCCTGGCCTGTCTTCACGCTTCTGATCGCGGCCGGCGTTCCGGCAACCAGCTGGTACTGGTCGACGTTGCCCCGGAACTCCGTCGTCGCCGGCATCGTCATCGTGTGCCTGGCGATCACGGGAATCATGGTCGCCCGCGAGTTGACCTTCCCGGTGCGAGTGCGGACTGTGGCCGTCACCTTGCTGGTACTACTCGTGCTGTCGCTGATGGTCGTGGTCCTCGATCCTTCGACCGGCATCGATGTGGACACCCGCACTGTTGCCTATCGCGGAATCTTCACGCACAAGAATACTTTGGGCCGAATGGCTGCGATCGAAGTTGTCCTTGTTGCTGTCATGCTCATGCTTCCCGACGTCAAGCGTATTCCGTGGGTGGCGGCGTTGGCTGTTGCCGGCATCGTGTTGTTCGAAGCCCGGAGCCAGACCAGTCTCGTCGCTGCAGGGATTGCGCTGGCGACAGTGCTTGCTCTGAAGTGCCTTCGACGGACACCTAACGTTCGCCTCGCCTCGACGGTGATCATCGGGCTGTACATCGGGGTGTCCGGCGCGATGAAGGTGCTCGGACCCGATGTCGCAGCGCTACTCTCGCGAGATGTCACGTTGACCGGCCGGCTGCATCTCTGGACGGTATCCGAGTACTACGCCGAACAGCGGCCCCTGCTCGGATGGGGCTTCGGCTCGGTCTGGGCACCTGACAGCGTTGTCGGACAGATGATCCGGTCCAAGCTGTCCTTTCCGGCGACCAGCGCGCACAACGGAATGCTCGACATTCGTCTCCAGATCGGTTGGATCGGATTCCTGCTGCTGTTGGCCGGCTATTACCTGCTTCTGAACACGGCGCTCGGGCGAGCTCGCAGCAGAACGGAGTACATCGCCGTCGTCGCGATCATGGTTCTCGTCTTCTCGATGGACTTGACGGAGTCGACGCTCTTCTTCGGCGCCATGTGGCTGATCGCATGGGTCTTCCTGGCGCCGTACGGACCCTCGACGCACCGCTCTCACAGTGCAGGCAACGCCGAATTGTCGATCCGTAGGGGTCGTGCGTACGGGTTCGCTCCGGAGCGAAGAGGAGGTCAGTGAGATGTACAAGTCGTTCGATGTGGCGCGTTCGAAGCCTGAAGTGAACCCGACGTCCGCCGGTGGATCCACGCCGCCGAAAGCCTTGATGTTCCATGCGATCTATCGGAATCCGGGTGGTGAGGAGCAGAGCTTCGCGAACGAATCCAAGCTCCTCGAGTCGATCGGATACGAGACGGTTCAGTGCACCACCGAGAATTCCAAGATCTCCCGGGGACCGTGGGCGGCAGTCACCGCAGTGTTCAGTCCTCGAGTACTCGTCGATGCGTTGCGCATCATTCGTTCGGAGCGACCGGACATCGTCTACGTGAACAATCTCTGGCCGGCGTTCTCGGCTTCGTTGCTCGTGGCCGCACGAACCGCCGCAATTCCTACGTTGCAGGCGGTTCGGAACTATCGCCTGGCCACACCGTCAGCCAAGTTGCGCGCAGATGGCACGTGCACCGAATGCGGTTCCACCAATTACTTCACGAGTTGTGTCCGCAACGGATGCTACGGAAACAGCCGACTGCAGAGCCTTGTCTGCTACCTGAGCGCTGCGGCGGTCAAGCTGAGCGTCTTGGGGTGGAAGCAGCACAGGTTCGTCGCAACGAGCGCAATGACAGCACGTCTGGTCGAGGGACGACTGATCGATTCTGGTCGCGTCGTGGTTCGTCCGAACTTCGGATTCGAAGAAAATGAACCCGAGTTCCGGAGCGCTGATACGGTCGTGTGCGTCAGCCGACTGACACCGGAGAAGGGCGTCCTGGACTTGGTGCGCAACTGGCCGCAGGGCGCTGGAAGTCCCTCGCTCACAGTTCTCGGTGACGGACCGCAGTACGGCGAGATCTCCAGCATAAGCGCAGCTCTCGACAACGTCACGCTGGCCGGATTCACTTCACACGAAGATGTGATCGAGATACTCCGCGACAGTGCGGCGTCCGTGGTGCCGTCTCAGTGGGCAGAACCGTTCGGACGCGTTGCGATCGAGTCGATGTCGGTTGCCACCCCGGTCATCTACGCAACCAGCGGTGCACTCGCGGACATCGTCGGACCGGGCGGAACGCCTCTCCATACCTTGGAAGAGTCGTCGATACGCGAGGCCCTCGACCGAATCTTCGGAGCGGACGACCGATCGGCGATACGCAGATCCGCTTATCGTCACTACTCGAATCGCTTCACATCGCGCAAGGCGGCGACGTCGATGCGTGAGCTCATCAACGAGGTGAGATCGTGAACGATCGCACTCGGTATGTGACATTCATGGCCGATCAAGGGCTTTCGAGCGTCCTCACTTTTGTCGTTCTCACCTCGGTGGCACGACTCGGTGGTCCGATCGAAGTCGGCCAGGTTGCCGTGATTCAATCGGCGGGTCTGTTGGCACTGGCACTGGGGAGAGCGATCGGCGTCGACGTCTGGCTGTCGCGAGGGGCGGGGTCCGACGAGCGTGGACCGGCGTTGGCACCCACGATCGTGCTGGCGGCGGTATCGGTGACATCGGTATGGGCACTGTTCGTGATCGCCGGCTCGGACTCGATGAATCTCACGGTATACGCCTTGGCTGCAGCTGGTTTCGTGGTGTTGGACGTGATACGCACGATGCTGATGCACGACGGTGCGAGTTGGATCTCTGCGTCGATACAGATCGTGACACTCTCGTTCGTCCTTATTGCAGCTTTCCTGGTCGAGAATCTGACACTTGCACTCGTGACCTATACGGTCGGTGTCTTCGTGGCGCTCGCTCTCGGTCACGCATCCATGCGTCTGGTACCGCCGGTGCCGTCGATCAGGTACTCGCGCACTCACCGATACAGATCCGTGCCGTTTGCGATCGAGATATTGATGGGATCAGCTGCGCAGCAGGCGATGTTCTTGATACTCACCGTGGTGGCGTCGATCTCGATGATCGGTGAGATCAGAACTGCCCAGACACTGCTCGGTCCACTGTCCTTGATGTTCGCGGGCATCTCGCCAATTCTGATGCGTAAGTTCGGCAGTGGTGTCGAAGCGATGAGCCCGAGCGAGTGCATGGCACTCGGCCGGCGAGTGGGCTTGCAGATCTTCTGGGTTTCGATCATCTGCGTTTCGCTGATCTGTCTCACGCTCGAGATTCGATTCTCGGGAGTGCGATTGATGGATCATCTGGTCGGGCCGCACTTTCCGAACTTGATACCGGTCATTCTGCTGTGCGGGTTGGCGGTGGCGTTCAACGGGATTCTGCTGGGAGTCGGCACGTCGATCCGCGTCGTGGACAAGACGGGAAACCTCAACAGATTTCGCGCCTTGCTGTTGCCTCTGCAGTTTCTGATCGTTCTCGGGGCGGGACTGACCGACAGCGCCGTACACGTCGCAGGAGCATTGGCCGCGTCGGCGTGCGTCAGCGCGAGCGTCGCACTCCTGGTCTCGATGAACCGTGGCGCCCGACCGAAAGTTGACCTCTCATGAAGAATCCCAGCGGCGTCATAGTGGCGATTCTGACCTTCCGTCGCGAATCGGAACTGGCTGTATGCATCGACAGCGTCCGGGCATCGATCCAGGCTTCCGGTGTCTCCGCCCAGGTCGTAGTAGGCGACAATGATCCGGAATCCACCACGCCGACGTATGTTGCCGACGGGATCGAACGACTGCATCTCGGATTTGGTGGGGTATCTCCGGCGCGACGTGCGCTGGTCGATCTCGCCCGTGCACGAGATCGTCGTTACATCGTCTTCGTCGACGACGACGAGTACGTCGATGTCGACTGGCTGTCGAATCTCCTCACCTGCGCCGCAGATTTCGACGCAGGTGCTGTGGCCGGTCCTGTGATTCCGGTGGGTCTGCCTGCCTCAGAACTTCCATTGCACACTCGCGTTCGCCATTCGACCGGCACCCCGGTTGCGTCTGCAGGCGCTGGAAATCTGTTGTTGGACCTGAAGACTTTGAACGGCTTGAACTTCAGTGACGACTGGGATCTACCTGGCGGCGAGGACACCGAGTTCACGCTCAGGATGAGCGCCGGCGGTGTCCGGTTGTTGTGGTGCGACGAGGCGCTTGCGTACGAACCCGTCGACGAGGATCGGCGTCGGGACTCCTGGCTCTTCGCCCGGTATGTCAACAACGGACGAATCCTCGCGGTCTGTCAGGGACAGCTCGACCTGCCACTGTTGACGGCTCAGAGTGCCAAACGCGCTCTGCTCGTACTCGCGTCGGCGACGTTGATCCCCGTTGCCCTGATCAGTCCACGGATCAAACGCGTGGTTCTCGACCACGGTGCACGCAACATCGGTTGGTTCTCAGAGCGATTCAGCCGCCGCGATTCTCGGAAGTCGCGCGCACAGAGGCTGGTGGTAGCGCGATGACACGGTTGTTGATGACGGCATACGCCTGCGATCCGAATCAAGGGAGTGAATCCGGTGCGGGTTGGGCGCTTCTCTCGGCGGCTTCCGAACTGTGTGAGTCGATCACGGTGGTGACTCGCTCCGGTGAGGCTCCTGCTTTGGAAGCGGAGTGTGAAAAGCTCGGTGGCGAAGTTCGTGTCGTGCGAATAGCGACTTTGACGGCGGAAGAAGCCGGATCGTACGGTCGATACCTCCGATGGCTCTGGCACACTTCACTGTTCGTTCGGCGTGAAGCGGCAAACTTCGACGTCCTGCACCATGCAACTTTCGCCTCCGACTGGCTGCCACCACCGGTGCTGTTCGGTGGAGCCGGCGGCGCACGACTCGTATGGGGGCCTGCCGGGGGCAACACCTACCCGCCGATGCCGCTCGCCAAGCGCATCGGTATGCGGTATCTGGCAACCACGGCAGTTCGAACCTGCTCGACGAAAGCCGTTCGGTCACTGACACATGTCTTCATGGCCGGACGAGTCGACACTTTCATCGCGATGAACTCCGACAGCGGGCGTGGCGCACCGCGGGCACGCAACGTCGTCATCCAACCCAATTGTGTTCTGGACTACGACGGAATCGAGAAGCAAGCGGTACCCAGGCCGAAACGAAGGCTCTTGTTCGTAGGAAGACTGTTGCAGTACAAAGGAATCGACCTGATTCTGGACGCGCTCGAGCATTTGGGCGCCGAGTGGTCCATGACCTTTGTCGGGGAGGGACCCGCCCGCGGGCGGATTGAGAAGTCGCTTCCGTATCGGCGCGGTCAGGTCACGCTTCGCGGGTGGCTCGACAGATCGGAAGTGGTGGGCGAGATGGGGGCCTCCTCCGTTCTGCTCTTCCCGAGCATGCACGATTCGGGCGGCTGGGTGGCGGCCGAAGCGGCTGCGGTGGGCCTCCCGGTGGTCTGTTTGGATCTCGGCGGTGTGCCGACACTGGCCGGTAGTAACGCCGTGGCGATCCCGGTTGCTCCGGCCTCGACTCTCGCCTCTCGTATCGCTCGATCGGTTGTCGAGACAGAACTTTCTTTCTTTGAACCGCAGCGTGATTGGACTCGATCTCGGTTGACATCGGTCTTGTCGCGCAGTTACGGCCAGTGCAATGAACGTCAACAAACGAACTCGAAGAAGTGGTGAGACAGATGAGCAGTCCGTTCGAGGTCATCGAGGTGGGTGGCATTCCGTTTGCCGCGACCAATCTCGAGGGAGCTACCGATTGGGTAGTCAACGACAGACGAGAGGGAGCGGGAACCGGAGTCTCCGTGAGGTTGTCGAATTCCTACTGCGTGTCGGCGGCGCACAGCGATCGCGACTACTCCGCGGTTTTGAAGGGTCCCGGTGTGAACTTCGCAGACGGAACCCCGGTCAACTGGGTGATGCGCCTGATCGGCGGCACCGCTTCCGATCACGTCGGTGTTCGACCAGTCCGGGGTCCGTCGTTCTTCGAGGCCACCCTGGACAAGGGGCGCCGCTACGGCCTTCGTCACCACTTTGTCGGCACGACAGAAGAGACGTTGAGCCTCTTGACGGATCGAGTCGAGGAGTTATACCCGGGCATCGAGGTGGCTGGCACTTATGCCCCGCCGTTTGCCGCGTTCAGCAAGGAGTTCGTCGATGACATCATCACGAAGGTCGGTCCGTCGGCCCCGGACATCGTGTGGGTCGGCCTGGGAGCTCCGAAGCAGGATTTTGTCACGAAGGCGATAGCGGATCGAACCGACTACGTGGCCGTCGGTGTCGGCGCGGCCTTCGACTTCTTGGCCGGAACTGTCTCGGAGGCACCATCTTTCGTTCAGAACTCGGGTTTCGAGTGGCTGTATCGACTTGCATCGGAACCCAAACGTCTGTGGCGGCGCTACCTGTTCGGTAACTCGACATTTGTTCGGTTGGCATCGCGTGACATTCGAAAGTTCCTCGGCCGTTCGGGGGGACGCACATGAGCGAGATCAAGACTGCCGGGCGATTCGGAGGAATACGGACCACAACCGTGGTTTCGCAACTATCAGGCGGGCTGTCCCGCAACGGAAGGAACGCAGGATGAAACGCGCACTGATTACCGGAATCACGGGACAGGACGGCTCTTACCTCGCCGAGTTGCTGCTCTCCAAAGGCTACGAAGTTCACGGACTGATCCGTCGATCGTCGACGTTCAATACTTCGAGGATCAACCACATCTATGTGGACCCCCACCATGCGGATGCACGGCTTTTCCTTCACTACGGTGACCTCAGTGACGGAGCGCGCCTGGTGACGCTGCTCGCGCAGATCAAACCGGACGAGGTATACAACCTCGCTGCGCAGTCTCACGTCAGAGTCAGCTTCGACGAACCCGAACACACGGGGAACACGACAGGCGTCGGGTCGATCCGACTACTGGAGGCGGTTCGGATGGCCGGACTCGACTGCCGGTTCTACCAGGCGTCGAGCTCTGAGATGTTCGGTGCCACACCACCGCCGCAGAACGAGGAGACACCGTTCTATCCACGCTCGCCCTACGGTGCGGCGAAGGTGTACTCGTACTGGATCACCAAGAACTACCGTGAGGCGTACGGAATCTTCGCGGTGAACGGAATTCTGTTCAATCACGAGTCCCCCAGGCGCGGTGAGACGTTCGTGACGCGCAAGATCACGCGGGCGGTCGCACGTATCAAGGCCGGGATCGAGGATCATCTGTACATGGGTAATCTCGATGCGATACGCGATTGGGGGTACGCGCCGGAGTATGTCGAGGGAATGTGGCGCATGCTGCAGGTCGACGAGCCTGAGGATTTTGTGCTGGCCACCGGTGGCAACTACTCGGTGCGCGACTTCCTCACAGTCGCTTTCGAACACGCAGGTCTGAACTGGGAGAACCACGTTCGATTCGACGAACGGTATCTTCGGCCGACCGAGGTGGACGCACTGATCGGGGATCCGAGCCATGCCGAGCGCAAACTCGGTTGGAAGGCCGGCGTGCACACACCCGAACTGGCCCGGATCATGGTCGATGCAGACATCGAAGCGCTCGAACATGAAGGGCGCCCGTGGATCGACACTCCGGCACTTCCCGACTGGTTGGCGACGCGATGAGTGATTCATTCGCAGCGCGACCACTCGATCGGGGCGCACCGTTCTACGTGGCTGGACACCGAGGTTTGGTCGGCTCTTCGGTGTGGCGAAAACTGGAATCTGCCGGCTTCTCACGGTTGCTCGGACAGACCTCCGCCGAACTCGATCTGCGTGAGCGGGAAGCTGTTTTCGATTTTTTCGCCCGCGAAAAGCCGACCAACGTGATCCTTGCAGCAGCAAAAGTTGGTGGGATTGCGGCGAACAGCACGTTCCTCGTCGACTTCCTGTCGGAGAATCTTCGTATCCAGGTGAACGTGCTCGACGCTGCCCTTGCACACGGCGTCGAGCGTCTCCTGTTCCTCGGATCATCGTGCATCTACCCGAAATTGGCGCCGCAGCCGATCAAGGAGGAATACCTGCTCACCGGGCATCTCGAGCCGACCAACGACGCCTATGCAATAGCAAAGATTGCGGGAATACTCCATGTTCAAGCTGCCAGGCGGCAGCATGGTCGATCCTGGATCTCGGCGATGCCCACCAACCTGTACGGCCCGGGAGACAATTTCTCGCCGCGTGGATCGCATGTACTTCCCGCCCTCGTTCGGCGCTACGACGAGGCGCAGTCATCCGCAGTGCCGTTGGTTGTCAACTGGGGGAGTGGCAATCCTCGACGTGAATTTCTGCATGTCGACGATCTGGCGTCGGCGTGTCTGCATCTGCTCGACAACTACGACGGTGCATCGCACGTCAACGTGGGAACCGGCGAGGACCACACAATTCGTGAGATCGCTTCGATGGTCGCCGACGAGGTCGGATACACCGGCGAGACGCGGTGGGACACCTCGAAGCCTGACGGAACAATGCAGAAACTTCTGGACGTGAGCATGATTCGTGAACTCGGATGGCGGCCGACAATCGGATTGCGCGAAGGAATCGCGTCGACGGTCTCGTGGTACCGAGACAACATCGGTGCCGTGCGCACCTGAATTACCCATCCCATCAACACTTCACACACTGTCGAGAAAGCAGATCGAGCAACATGAGCACTCGCATAGCAGTTTTCGGCACGGGATACCTGGGCGCGACACACGCGGCGTGTATGGCCGAACTCGGTCACGAGGTCCTCGGAGTGGATGTCGACGCGGCAAAGCTTGAGAAACTGGCAGCAGGGGAAGTTCCTTTCTACGAGCCAGGTTTGGGCGAGGTCCTACGACGAAACATCGATCGAGGAAGGCTGAAGTTCACGTCGTCTTACGAGGAAGCCGCTGAATTTGCGGACGTGTTCTTCCTCGGGGTCGGTACGCCGCAGAAGAAGGGTGAGTTCGCCGCTGACATGGTCTACGTGGATGCCGTGATCGAAACTCTGGCACCGCTGCTCACCAAACCCGCGGTCATCTTCGGGAAGTCCACGGTGCCGGTGGGAACCGCGGAACGGCTCGGTAAGCGCGCGCGGGAACTGGCACCGGTTGGTGACGGCGTCGAAGTCGCATGGAATCCCGAGTTTCTGCGCGAGGGGTTTGCCGTCCAGGACACATTGCATCCAGATCGTCTGGTGCTCGGGGTCGACCGCGGTCGACACGGTCGCGCGGAATCTGCTGCGCGCGAGGTTTATGCAGACCTCCTCGATGAGGGAATTCCCTTTCTCGTCACGGACCTCGCTACGTCCGAGTTGGTCAAAGCGTCAGCGAATGCATTCCTGGCCACGAAAATCTCGTTCATCAACGCGATTTCCGAAGTGTGCGAGGCTGCTGGCGCCGACGTCACAGTGCTCGCCGACGCGATCGGGTACGACGTTCGGATCGGACGTCGATTCCTCAACGCGGGAATTGGTTTCGGCGGCGGTTGCCTACCCAAGGACATCCGTGCCTTCATGGCTCGCGCCGGTGAACTCGGTGCCGACCAAGCACTGACGTTCCTACGCGAAGTCGACAACATCAACATGCGCAGACGGACACGCATGGTCGAACTGGCGCGGGAGGCATGCGGATCGCTTCTCGGTGCGAGAGTCGCAGTTCTGGGTGCCGCGTTCAAACCGGACTCGGACGACGTTCGTGATTCGCCGGCGCTCAACGTCGCGGGTCAGATTCAGCTTCAAGGCGCAGCAGTGAACGTGTACGACCCGAAGGCCATGGACAATTCGCGTGCGCTGTTCCCGACGTTGACCTATTCGGCAAATGCGTTGGAGGCGTGCGAAGGCGCCGATGTCGTCCTGGTGTTGACCGAGTGGCCCGAATTTTTGAAGTTGCATCCGTCCGATCTCGATGCAGTCGTTCGCAAGAAGGTGATCGTCGACGGGCGCAATTGCCTTTCCCCCGACGAGTGGCGAGGCGCAGGTTGGAACTACCGCGGACTGGGACGCCCGTGAGCACAGGACGTTTCGTCCGTCGCAGCTGATCGATATCGAAATTGAGAAAGCCCGGTTCGCCCTCGCGGTCTGACCGGCAAAGACCGCTCAGACCCGCAGTGGACATGCGTGAGCCGAAGGAGACATCAAGATGGAAATTGTCGACTACCTGAAGATATTGCAAGCCAGATGGCGAATAGTCGCTGCTGTAACCGTGCTCGGAATCCTGGGAGCCCTTTGCGCTTCTCTTCTTTCGACGCCCGTTTACCAGGCCTCGACGAGGCTGTTCGTTTCGACGTCGGCGGGTACCTCGGTCAACGAGGCACTGCAGGGCAGTCAACTTTCACAGCAGCGAGTTCTGTCCTATACAAAACTCCTGACCGGCCGGACACTTGCGCAGCGGACGATCGACGAACTGGGACCGAGGGTGGTCGGCGGGATGTCGGCTGAAGAGTTGGCCTCCAAGGTCACTGCGACGTCGGCGCCCGACACTGTGTTGATCGACCTCGGAGTCAAGGATCCTTCACCGGAGCTCGCGCGAGAGATCGCAAATACTCTGTCGTCCGAATTCGTCGCACTGGCAAAGGAACTGGAGACGCCCGAGAACGGCGGAACGCCGCCTGCACGTGTGGTCGTCGAGCAACAGGCCCAAGAGCCGTCTGTTCCCGTTTCGCCCAAGACTTCGCGCAATCTCGCTCTCGGAGCAGTGGCGGGACTGGTGTCGGGAATCGCGCTTGCGTTGATTCGCGATCGACTCGACAACACGGTGAAGGATCGTCGAACGGTGGAAGAGATTGCGGGTGCGGCGATGGTGGGCACGATCCCGTTCGACAAAGTCGTCGAAGTCAACCATGCGATCACTTTCAGTGACGGAAATTCCGTGAGTGCCGAAGCCTTCCGTGAATTGCGCACCAACCTTCAGTTCCTCGAGGTGGATCATCCACCGCGTGTCATTGTCGTCACGAGTTCGCTTCCCTCCGAGGGTAAGACGACGACCGCCGTGAACATCGCTCTTGTCTTGGCGGAGGCCGGTAAGTCAGTGTGCCTGATGGAAGGCGACCTCCGGAAGCCGCGAGTGTCGAAGTATCTGGGGTTGATCGGAAGCGTCGGCGTCAGTTCGGTGCTCTCCGGTCAAGCGACGCTGGACGATGTGCTTCAGCCGACCGAATTCGACGGGCTGACAGTGCTCGCCTCCGGACCGATCCCGCCGAACCCGAGCGAACTACTCGGCACGGACACGGCCAAACATGTTCTCGATGAACTGCGGGCGCGATACGACTACGTCATCATCGACGCCTCGCCGTTGCTACCCGTCACGGATGCCGCGGTCCTGGCCGCGATGTCGGACGGTGCCCTGGTGATCGCCCGACACGGCTCCACGAAGCGCGATCAACTGGCGCGCGCGGTCGGAAACCTACAGAGTGTGGGTGCACACGTCCTGGGCACTGTCATCACGATGACGCCGTCTCGCGGACGCAATGCGTACGAGTACAGCTACTACTACGAGTCGGACAAGTCGCTACCGCAGTTGACCGCGGTGCCCGCGCTCAGCGCTCACCGAAGCGAAGTCGGCTGAGCAGCGGGCCGAGGAGATCAGCGATCTCAAGTCCGATCTCGTGAAACACGTTCTCTTCCTTACCCATCGGATCCATGACGTCCTCGGGTTCGGCGGCACGAAATCGGGGCCTGGCGGCGGCGAGGTCCTCGACAGTTCGTGCATCTGCGAGCGAGCCCAATCGTGCGGCTTCTCGAAGTGTGAACGTGCGCTTGAGCCGCGCCGGAGCCATCGCCAGGACTTTGTCTCGCTGACTTTCGGTCATCGTGAGGATGAGGTCGGCGTCCGAGGCCAGCGCTGTTGTCATGCGTCGGGCTTGAAACTCCGTGGGGTCGCCGCCGAGCCCCGCGAGAACCCTCGCAGCAGTCGGCTCGATCGGGTGTCCGACCATCGCCCGGGTTCCGGCACTCGACGCGGTGAATCCGGAAACTCCGGCTTCGGCGGCATAAGCACGTGCAAGGCGTTCGCCAGTGGGTGATCGGCAGATGTTTCCCGTACAAACGAAGAGAACGTGCATGGCAGAAGCATAGGTTGCACGCGCGACGCACTCGTCGTACGCCCGATGTTGGTTTCGCGCCCACCTGGCGTACGCGTTTCGGAAAGTTCGGACGCATACCAACAACACATGAAGATGACCGTGTTCGGAACGGGATACCTGGGGGCGACCCACGCAGTGTGTATGGCCGAACTTGGTCACGACGTGCTGGGAGTCGACATCGACCAGTCCAAGGTCGACAAGTTGTCTCGTGGGGAGGTCCCGTTCTTCGAGCCGGGTCTGACCGACATGCTCGAGAAGAATCTGGCGTCGGGTCGGCTGCAGTTCACGACTTCCTACGCCGATGCCGCGGATTTTGCCGACATCCATTTTGTCGGTGTGGGGACGCCCCAGAAGAAGGGGGAGTACGCCGCAGATCTCAGTCATGTTCATTCGGTGATCGACATGTTGGCGCCGTTGTTGCGAAAGCCTTCGCTGATAGTCGGGAAGTCGACGGTGCCGGTAGGCACGGCAGCGGCTCTCGGCGAGCGACTCCGAGCGACTGCGCCGGCGGGTGGCTCGGTAGAGGTGGCCTGGAATCCGGAGTTCCTGCGTGAAGGACACGCGATCGCGGATACCTTGAGCCCTGACCGGTTGGTTCTGGGGATCGATCGTGACCGGCCGGGAAACGCCGAAGGCGTTCTTCGCGAGGTGTATGCCGAGATACTGGGCGCGGGGGTGCCGTTCCTCGTGACCGATCTGGCGACGTCCGAGTTGGTCAAGGGATCTGCGAACGCGTTTCTCGCGACCAAGGTGTCCTTCATCAATGCGATTGCGGAGGTGTGCGAGGCGACCGGCGCCGACGTCACGATGTTGGCCGACGCTCTCGGGTACGACGCTCGGATCGGTAGACGGTTCCTCAATGCGGGCTTGGGGTTCGGCGGTGGGTGCCTGCCGAAGGACATTCGGGCGTTCATGGCACGCGCCGGGGAATTGGGTGTCGACCAGGCTCTGTACTTCCTCCGCGAGGTAGACAGCATCAACATGCGACGACGCACAAAAGCTGTGGAGCTGGTGACGGCAGCCTGCGAAGGCAGTTTGCTGGGAGCTAACGTCTCGGTTCTGGGGGCCGCGTTCAAGCCCGAATCCGACGATGTGCGCGATTCGCCTGCGCTCAACGTTGCAGGAATGATGCAGTTGCACGGGGCAGCGGTCACCGTTTTCGATCCGAAGGCCATGGACAATTCTCGCCGACTGTTTCCCACCCTTCACTATGCAACCTCCACGTCAGAAGCTTGCAGAAATGCTGATGTGGTCTTGATCGCCACGGAATGGGACGAGTTCGCCTCACTCGTGCCCGGCGATTTGGAACCACTCGTTCGGCGGCGGGTGATCGTTGACGCCAGAAATTGCCTCGATCCGGACCTGTGGCGCGGCGCCGGTTGGAACTACCGCGGATTGGGGCGGTAGGTCGACCGTCCAGGTTGCGAAAAAATAGCTGTGAGAAGGCCTTAGGTGAGATGCGCGAACCTCGCAGACCATGCCCAGTGGGTAGACTTCCGGCCGGGGAATGACGGGGTCTGCTGACGGAACCCGTCGCCGGTCGACGAAGGTGGATCATGAACTTGGTTTTGGGTGTGACGGTGGGAGCCAGCGCTGTGCGTTTGGCGCGCCCGGGGACGCCCGACCACAGTGGTCCGGTGTTCCGATCCAGAGCGGTCGATCGCGGTCGTGAGATTCCGGAGGAAGTCGCAGCGGAGGCAACCGGCGTGGCCTTGACCGAGAATGCCGATCTCGGCAGCAATACGGTCGTCGCCTACCGGGATCAAGCGCAGGCCGGAGCACTCCAAACAGCGTTCGAACAGAAAGGCATCGACAACTTCGAGCTGGTTCCCGAAGTAGTCGCGACGCTTCGAATGCTCGAGGAGTCCGGTGCGCTGACCGACCAGAGCACACTCGTCGTCGTCGACATCGGTAGTTCTGGATCGACGATCAGCATTGTGGACAGGCAGATGCGGTCTACCGTCGTCACCGCCCGGTCGACGCGGGTCAGCGGAGATCACTTCGACGAGCTCGTCTACTCGGATCAGACCGTGCGTCGCCGTATAGCTACGCCGGCCGACCCGGGTGGCGATGCAGAACTGCAGGCGCGATGCCGACTCGCGAAGGAACAGCTGTCCTCACGAAGTGCGGTGTGCCTGCCCGGGCCCGGCGGGCTTCTCCTGCTGTCGCGGGAAGTTTTCGATTCGTTGGTCGTCACGTCGGTGGAGGCCTTCGCACGCGAGATACGAGAGGTCATCGCAACGTCCGGCCGTAACCCCGACGCGATTCTCCTGATCGGTGGCGGTGCACGCATTCCGATCGTGCGGGCGACCCTCGCCGCGTGGCTGGAGTGCCCCCTCATCGCGCCCGAGCAGCCGGAACTCGTGACTGCGCAAGGCGCTGCGCTGATCGCGGAGTCGTCGATGACGCCATCGGCGCGCGCGGTATCTGCCCCGGTTCAGGTTCCGGCTGTAGCGCCGATCTTTGCGCCGTATCCGATCCACACCCCGGCGGAGGTACCCGTTCCGGTTCAGGCGTTCAGCCACGGAGGGGTCGCAACGCTCGCGCAATCGGAGCGGCCGAATGCCTTGTCCGAAGCCGCTTCCGGCACGAAGTCCGTTCCGCAGGAACAGGTGCCGAGCCCTTACGCGGCGGAACTGCCTCAGCCGCGACCGAACCGACACGAGCAACGATTCGATCCGGCCGCAGATCTCGCGGTCGCCGACAGTGACCAGGCCACGGACGGATTCGGCACAGAACATGACGCCGACACCGAGGCTGTGATGGTTGACGCCCAGGCGTACTCGGCGATGTACGAAGGCGAGGCACCCGGGGCAGGAACCGCACACCCGTCCTGGCTCGCCGGGACACAACCCGTCGAATCGACATCCAAAGAGCCGAGAAACCCGCTACGGTTCGCTGGCCTCGGCGCCGGTGTGATCGCGGCGATCGTGATCGTGGGGTTGGGATTGGGCTACGGAGGAAAGGTCTTCGATTCCGAGGATGCCGGACCCGTGGCAACCGAGGTGACTACGCCGCCGCCGACGACCACGACTACCCCGCCGCCTACGACCACAACGACCCCGCCCCCGACGACGACGGAGGAAGCCCCTCCGGTCGTCGAGGCTCCGCCAGTCGTGCAGGACACTTACGTGCCGCCCGCGCCCGCTCCCGCGCCGCCACCGCCCGCGATCTACATCCCGGGGCTTCCGCCGATTCTGTTACCGGTTCTCCCACCGATTCCCGGACTCTGAGGCTCGTTTTCAGCGTTTGGAGTGTCGGCCACCTGACGTGGGGCCGGCCTTGACCGCACTACCGGGTGGCCGAGCCAGAATCACAGCGATAGCAGTAGTGAGCGGAACAGATAGAGCCAGAGCAATCCCGCCGACCGCGGACCGTACGATTTCGATCGCTACAGCGTCACCGACCAGGACGTCCTGAAGAGGGCGCCCGCTGACGCTGAAAAGCAGAAGCAGCGGCAACGCCCCGCCGGCGTACGCGAGAACCAAGGTGTAGACCGTGCTGGCGATGTGATCGCGTCCGACCCGCATCGCCCCGCTGAACACCTTTCGGCGGGGTGCGTGCTTGTCGAGTTCGGCCAACTCGAATGCCGAAGATGCCTGGGTGATGGTGACGTCGTTGAGAACACCGAGCGATCCGATGATGAAGCCCGCCAGCAGCAGGCCCGTGATGTCGATGTGCTCGATGTATGTCTGCACATTGGTGTTCTGCTCTTCGGACAATCCCGTGAGGTGCGTCAGTTCGATACAGAGGTAGGAGAGAACGGCAGCGAGCACCATCGCGGCAAGGGTGCCGAGCAAAGCCGAACTGGTCTTGAGTGAGACACCGTGCGCCAGATAGAGAACCGCGTACAAGATCACCGCGCCGGCGACCAGTGCAACCGGTATCGCAGGCTTACCGTCGAGCAATGCGGGCAGAAGAAACCCGACGACGACGCCGAAGGCGATCACCAGACCGACAAGAGCCCGCAATCCGCGCCACCGCGCAACGGCGATGATGACGACGGCAAACGCGATGACGATCAACGCCAGCGGGAGTCCACGCGAATAGTCTTCGAAGGAGTACTGCGTGTTTCCGTTCGGGTCGGTCTGACGCACCAGGCGAATGTGGTCACCGACCCGTAGATCCGGTTGTCCGGCACCCGGGATGATCTCGAGGAGTGTCTTCGTTCCGGCATTCGGCCCGGACTCGATATCGACGATACTGCGCTGGCACTGATAGGCGGAGGTGGGTGGCGGTTGCGGTGCACCGACGAATACCCTTCCGGCGGAGGAACTTCCGCAGTCGCCGAGATCCTGCATCGTGACGGTGCCCGCCTCGGTCTCCACCGAACTGCCGTCGGCGTTCTGAAAGGGGAGCGGGACGGGAATGGTGTTCTTGTCCGGCCACAGCGCGATAGCTGCCGCGACGACAACCATGCCGATGACGACGAGCAAGCCTATGACGACGCGTGATGCGGTGGGGCCGATCTGGATGGGGCCACCGTGGCCGTGGCCGTGACTCATCGGAAACTGAGTGTCGGACTGGGGATTTGCACCGGTGCAATGTTATCGGCTCCGAAGCGAATGGTCAGCTTCTGCGGATAGTGTCGATCGACGACAGCGTCGGCACAGGTGATTTCCGGGAAAGAGGCGAAACTGGGATTGGTCGAGCTGGGTGGCGGGGAACAGGGGGGGTTGTCCCCGCCACCAACCTGGTATCCACAGGGGGGGGAGGGATACCAGGTGCTCGCGGCACCGAAGTGCTGATAACCAATGTACCCAATTTCAATCGGGTTTGGCGCGTTGTCCAACTACCAATTTCACGACGAATCACGTACCGGTTGGACCGTTTTCGCATCAGGGCAGGTCACTAAATAGTTAAAGTGTCAATCAAACCGCCTGGTATGCGAATGTTGTGACGAAGGTCTCACAAATACCCCGCACTTTTACGTTTACGGGGTATTTGTACAACGAATTGTTTACCTGATTTTGCCCGATTCGACGGGCCGAAATCACTGCTTGTAACTGGTGAGGAAGTTGCCGAATCGCTCGATGGCCACGGCGAGATCCCGGGCCCACGGAAGGGTGACGATCCGAAGGTGATCGTGGTTCGGCCAATTGAATCCGGTGCCTTGAACCATCAGGATCTTCTCCTGGAGAAGCAGGTCCTGAACCAACTTCTCGTCGTCGTGGATCTCGTAGACGTTCGGATCCAGACGAGGGAACGCGTAGAGCGCGCCGCGGGGTTTCACACACGAAACACCCGGAATCATGTTCAATCGCTCCCACGCGACGTCGCGCTGCTCGAGCAGGCGGCCGCCGGGCAGGATCAGGTCTTCGATGCTCTGGTGTCCGCCGAGGGCGACCTGAATGGCGTGCTGTCCGGGGACGTTGGGGCACAGGCGGGTCGACGCCAAGAGGTCGAGTCCCTCGAGGAAGCCGGCGGCGTGATCCTTCGGGCCCGTGATCGCGACCCAGCCGGAGCGGTAGCCGGCGACGCGGTAGGCCTTCGAGAGGCCGTTGAACGTCAGGCACAGCAGGTCCGGGGCAAGCGTTGCCAGCGAGATGTGCTTTGCGTCGTCGTAGAGGATCTTGTCGTAGATCTCGTCGGCGAGCAGCAGAAGCTGATGCTTGCGTGCCAGATCGACCAACTGCTGCAGAACCTCCATGGAGTACACCGCACCCGTGGGGTTGTTCGGGTTGATGACGAGGAGAGCCTTGGTCTTGTCGGTGATCTTGGATTCGATATCGGCGATATCGGGATTCCAGTCGTTGGCCTCGTCGCAGAGATAGTGGACGGGCGTGCCTCCGGACAAGCTCGTCATCGCAGTCCACAGCGGGTAGTCGGGCGCTGGGATCAGAACCTCGTCGCCGTTGTTGAGGAGGGCCTGCATGGTCATCGTGATCAGCTCGGAAACACCGTTACCGAGGTAGATGTTGTCGACGTCGAGCTCGGGGAAGCCGGGAACCAGCTCGTAACGCGTCACGATTGCGCGCCGCGCCGACAGAATGCCCTTCGACTCCGAATAGCCCTGCGCATAGGGCAGGGCGGCGATCATGTCGCGCATGATCACATCGGGAGCATCGAATCCGAACGGTGCCGGGTTGCCGATGTTGAGCTTGAGGATCCGGTGTCCTTCCGCCTCCAACCGGGCGGCATGCGCGTGCACCGGCCCACGGATTTCGTACAGGACGTTCTGGAGCTTCGACGACTGCTCCAGCTCGCGCTGCGGCTGACGATGGCGGACGGGTTCTGGTGTGCTCACGAGTTACATGATTCCACCACTGTGCAAGTGCATTGTCGGGGACCGTGTCGCGCGACCAGTTGGCTATTGTCGAGCGATGACCCCCAGCGAGCAGATTGCAGCCCCGTACGGATCGTGGACTTCTCCGATCGGAGCAGCGGATCTGGCTGCAGGTGGCCACCCTGTCGAGGGTGGACGATACGTCGGTGACGAGATCTGGTGGGCTGAACTTCGTCCGACCGAGGGTGGTCGGACATCGATCCGTCGATCCGGTCTCGACAACCAACCCGTCGACATCCTCCCCGCGCCGTGGAACGCGCGGACCAGGGTTCACGAGTACGGCGGTGGCGCCTGGACCGTCACCGAGTCCGGAAAACTGGTCTTCAGTGAATTCTCCGATCAACGGGTGTACATCCTCGAAGGAGTCACTCCGCGGGCTCTGACGCCTGAACCCGCGTCGCCGGCCGCGTTGCGATACGCAGACCTGCAGATCGTGAACGGTGAGGTGTGGGCGGTTCGGGAAGCGCACGCGGAGGGCGGGGCGATCACTCGCGATATCTGCGCGATTCCGCTGGACGGTTCCGGCAAGGTTCGCTCGATCGTCGGCGGCTCGGACTTCCTCTCGTCACCGAGGCTTTCGCCGAGTGGAACCAAAATAGCCTGGATCGCGTGGAACCATCCGCAAATGCCCTGGGACGGTACCGAACTGCGGGTAGCTCCACTCGTCGACGGCGTCGCTCAGAACTACTCCGTGCTGATCGGCGGACTTGAAGAGTCCGTCCTGCAACCGGAGTGGATCACCGACGACGAACTCTACGCAATCAGTGATCGCAGCGGCTGGTGGAACATCTATCGAGTCGGCGGCAAGATCACCCCGATCTGCCCGGTGGATGCGGATTTCGGTGGCCCACAGTGGCGCTTCGGTGCGCGCTGGTTCGTCGAACTCGACAACGGGCACCTTCTCACCGCACGCACGGTGGGAACCGACACGCTGGCGGTACTCGATCCGGCGTCGGGGGAACTGCGCGACATCGCGATCCCGGGTGTCACCAGCATCGGCCTCATGCAGGTTCGCGGCGATCGGTTGCTGCTGACCTCGGGAGGCGCGAAACTGGCGGGCGCGCTACGCGAGTTCGACCTCGGTACCGGCGAACTCGCCGAAATCCGTTCGTCGGTCGAAGAATTGCCCGAGTCTGCATACCTTCCGGAAGCGCGAGCTGTCGTGGCTCACGGACACGGGCGAGAAGTTCACGCCGTTGCGTATCCGCCGCGCAGTCCGCGATACAAAGGACTCGACGGCGAACTGCCGCCATACGTTGCGTTTGTTCACGGTGGGCCGACGGCGCACGTCGCCCCGGCCCTCAACCTCGTCTACGCCTTCTTCACCAGCCGCGGAATCGGCGTCGTCGATGTGAATTACGGCGGGTCGACCGGCTACGGACGTGAGTACCGCAACCGGCTGCGCGGACAGTGGGGTGTCGTCGACGTGCAGGACGTCGTCACCGCCGTCACCGGGTTGGCTGAGCAAGGGCTTGCCGATCCGGCCCGCCTTGCCATCGAAGGCGGATCTGCCGGTGGATGGACCGTTCTGGCCGCACTGACGACGTCCGACGTGTTCGCTTGTGGTGCTTCCTATTTCGGCGTGGCCGAACTGGACCTGTTCGTGCAGGAAACTCACGATTTCGAATCGCGCTATGTCGACGGTTTGATCGGCCCGCTGCCGGAATCTGCCGACCTGTACGCGGAACGTGCTCCGCTCAACAACGTCGACGGGTTGAACTGCCCGGTGTTGCTGCTCCAGGGTCTCGACGATCCGATCGTGCCACCTTCGCAGGCGGAGCGATTCCGGGATGCTCTGGTGACCAAGGGTATTCCGCATGCCTACCTGGCCTACGAGGGTGAATCTCACGGATTCCGCAAGCAGTCGACCATCATCAGCTCACGCAACGCCGAGCTGTCCTTCTACGGGCAGGTGCTCGGATTCACCCCACCCGGCATTGCGACGCTCGAGCTGTGGAAGCCTGCGATCAGTAGCTGACGGCCCCGCGGCTGCGCGCAAAGGCCGCGAGGATCCGACCTGCCAGCAGTGACGGGGTCGACAGGTCGGCCCACGTCCACCTCGCGACTTCCCACCCCGCGTCACGGAGTCGGTCTTCGCGGAGCTTCTCGTTCCAGAGCACGTCCTCGGCGCTGCGCCCGGCGGGCACCAGTCGGCCGTATTTGATGCGGCCGTCGAACTCTCCGATGGTGCGCTGCTCACGCCACAGGAAGTCGACGCGGCCGGCCAACCCTCGAGCGTCGTGGATTTCGACCTGGGGTTCGGGGAGTGGTAAGTGCTCCTGCAGGAACAATGCGAGGCTCCGTGATTCACCGACGCTTTCGATGCGCGAGTCCATCGCGGTGAGCGCGTGGAGCGCATGTCGATGGCGCGGATGGTTCGGGCTGAGTGCAAGCGAGGCCGCAACTGCATCTTTGGTCAACGCTGAACGGTGCAATGCTGAATTGCCCACCACGAGAGCCGGTTCGAAAGGGAGCGTCCTCGCGAGATCCGCAACAGTTCGTGCCGGCGTCGTGACGCGTAGGCCGTCGACGTGGGTGACCTCGTCGTCGGTGAACGATACCGAGTGCACGTGTCGTCGAGCGGATTTACGGCCACCGCCTCGTCGGTCCCGAGAGAGGTGCACAACTTCGAGCGGAGTGTTCCAGAGTTCGAAGCCGTGCACCACCGCTGCCGAGATGTGGCTGACCGCTGCATGTGCCGAAGCGGTACCGGCCACAGCCTCGACGCGCAATCGATGTAGCCCGTATGCGTCGAGGTGGGACAGGTGGTCGCTGGGTACGTAGGCACCGCGATGGATTCTGGACCAATTTCCACTCGCGCAGGCCTGCCGGATCTCGGAATCGGTACGACCTGTCGACAGTTGCTCTGGCCGACGGATGATGCGTATTTGTTCCCCCATGCCGATCGATCTTGCTGCGCCCGGCGCTGGAAAGGAAGCCGTGAACCCGGGGCTGTGGATAGCCGTGAGTGAACACCACTTGTCCACAGTTCGAACCGGTTTCGCGTCGCTGGAGAGGGTGTTGGGTGTGGGGAAACGGTGGCAGGTTCTCGGTGTCGCACTCTAGGCAACCCTTGCGTCCGGAGCGTTTGCGTGCCAGGCTGTTGAACTATGACTACAGGAAAGGCGGACACCGCCACCGTCGCGTGAGCGCCGCACCGTTTCGCTCGTCGACGTCACGTCGAGCGACATCGACCGAGAACATCGATATCTTCGATGAAGACAATCAGGCCTTGGAAGCAGTCCGCGACGTATGGCTCGAACGCGGTCTGTGTACACGCCCGGCCGATCGATCCACTGCAGAATCTGCTGTCGCGCAACTATACCGACGATCCGGGCTCCCGAAACCGGAGTTCGTCTGGGTTCAGTCGCCCTCTGCTGGATCGGATCTGATCGCCGCCGAAGGTCTGTCGAACAAGATGTCCTTCGACGGCACTGGACTCGACTGCGCTTGCGGGCACATCGCGAGCATGTTTTCGGCGTCGCGCCGACGTATGAACGCGCGTATCGAACGTCGGAGCATTGACTGGCAGATAGAACGCTGGGAGATGGAACGTCGCGCGTTCGGGGGCGTTGGTGCCAGCGTGTCCGAGGGGTCGGATCAGCGGGGGTCGACTCAGCGGGGTTCGACTCAGCGCCGCGTCAATCCAGCGCGGATCATCAGATCCGCAATCTGGGAATCGTTGCACACCACACTGTTCGACGGCGTGGCAGCTGCGATACGAACGATGTCGACCCCGGTGGCGGGTGGAGTGACCTGGTACGGGCAGCAGGACGCCCATCGAATCGCGTACTACGACACATGCCATCGATACGGTCTTGCGACCTTCCGCTCGGAAGACCGTGAACTTCTCGATGTGCAGACCGCACCGGCTGACTCGACCGGGTGGTGGTGGGCGTTCGACGACGTGTGCATCATGGCGGAACGACCCAGGGTCTTGCACTCGGAGCGGATACCGGGCAGTGCGCGGGGAGAACGCCGACTCCACCACTCTGATTCCCCGGCACTCGAATTCGCAGACGGAACAAAGGCGTTCGTTCTGCACGGAGCGATCGTTCCCGACTGGGTAGTGCTCGACCCGACCGCCGAACGCATCGCACACGAGCGCAATGTAGAGATCCGTCGATGTGCAATCGAGCGGATCGGGTGGGATTCCTACATCGAGCTGGCCGGCCTGACACTGGTCGACCAAGCCGACGATCCCGGTAATGCCGGTTGCCTGCTGCAGCTCTACGCGTCACCGGAGGGCTGGGGCCGAAGTGGACGCATTCTCCTCGCGGTCAACGGTTCTTTCGAACGCGACGGGCATCGGCGTCGATACGGCCTTCACGTACCCGGATGGTTTACCTCCGCGTTGGATGCCGCCGGTTGGACTTACGGCATCACCGGCGCCGATTACTCCCGTCTCGTTCGTCGAACCTGAATCTCGAACCCCCAATCCTCAAACCCTTGGTGATACTTATGAACTCGAACATGACCTTGTCCGCTCTCACCACCCTCACCGGCCTCGATGTCTTCGACTACCTGGACCAGGAAGTGTCCATTCCTGTGATCGACGGACTTCAGGCGCAGGGCGATCTCATCGTGATCCCGTTTGCGCTGCTCGCAAATATCGTGGCGCCTCTGCCATGGACACGCTCTGTGAGAGTGCCGCTCTCGGGAGTGGAGTTGCTGCGAAGCGCGGCGGGCGGTAACCCCCACAGTCTGGTTGCAGACGAAGGGGAGTGCACGTGGTCGACGCCGGTGAAAGATGCTCGGGGCCTTGCGCTCGGCATGCTCGACACCCGAGTGACCGCGTACCTGATCCATCCGGAGCACGGCGCGACCGGAATCGCTCCGGGGCGATACGTCATCGGACGGCAGCAGGAAAGGGGCGTCGGGCGTGCGCGCGGTGCGGTGATGCTTGTCGCAGATTGACAGGGCGACCTCGATTTGGCGGCGGGGGAGTGAGCACCACTTGTCCACGGCGAGCACCGCTTTCCGCGTAGAGCAAGGGATGTTGAGTCGAGGGAAAGGGTGCTCGGTCGGGAGTGGCTCCCCATACAAACACGAATGCCCTCACCGTGACGGTGAGGGCATTCGCGTGTGGAGCGGTTACTTCTTGCGGCCGGGAGCCTTTGCGCCGGCCTTGAATCCGAGCCCACCTGCCTTGGGGGCGGGCGGCGCGGCAGCAGGAGCCGGAGCTTCCGCGGGTGCGGACGCTTCAGCAGGTGCTTCGGCGGCGGGTTCTGCCTTCACAGGTTCGGCGGCGGGTTCTGCCTTCACGGGTTCAGCCTCGGGAGCCGGTGCCGCAGCTGGCGCCGGGGCTGCAGCAGGAGCTGCCTTCCGAGCGCCGGGAGCCTTTGCACCCGACTTGAATCCGAGTCCGCCGGCCTTGGCGACCGGTGGAGCCTTCGGGGCTTCCGCCTCGGCGGCCGGAGCCTCTGCGGGTGCCTCGGCGGGTGCAGCCGGAGCAGCGGCAGGTGCTTCAGCAGCAGGCGCAGCCTTTGCGCCAGGAGCCTTGGCCCCGCCCTTCATCTGCAGTCCCTTGCCTCCGGGAGCCTTGGCGCCGGACGCCAGGCCCAGACCCTTCGGCTTGGCGACGGGCGCAGCAGCTTCGGGTGCAGCAGCCTCAGCTGCCGGTGCTTCCGCTGCCGGTGCGGCAGCGGCCTTTGCTCCGGGTGCCTTGGCGGCGCCCTTCATCTGCAGTCCCTTGCCGCCGGGAGCCTTGGCTCCGCCCGCAAGACCGAGCCCCTTGGGCTTTGCCGCAGGTGTGGCCGGTGCAGCAGCTTCGGCGGCGGGAGCTTCCGCGCTTGCGGCGGGAGCCGCCTTCTTGGCGCCGGGAGCCTTTGCCCCGCCGGCCATTCCGAGGCCCTTGCCTGGTGCCTTGGCGCCGGGAGCTTTTGCGCCTGGTGCTTTGGCGAGGCCCTTCATGGCCAGACCCTTGCCTGCCGGTGCAGCCTTGGCTTCCGGAGTCGCGGCGGCTTCCTCGACTTCGGCGACCCGATCCTGCTCGACAGTCTCAGCCTTTGCCTCAGCAGCGACCGGGGCCTTCTCACGCGGGATCACCTTGATGTTCTCGCCGAGCTGGGCGGGATCGAGGCGGGTGACGGAGTTCAGCATCAGCTGCGCGACGTCGACGACCTCGACGCCTTCGCCCTGGCCTTGCTCCTGGCGGGCAGTGACGCCGTCGGTGAGCATGACGCGGCAGAACGGGCAACCCGTGGCGATCTTCTTGGGGTTGGTGGAGAGCGCTTCGTCGACGCGGTCGACGTTGATGCGCTTACCGATGTTCTCTTCCATCCACATGCGAGCACCACCGGCACCACAGCACATGGAACGTTCGCCGTGACGCGGCATTTCGACCAGCTTGGAGCCTGAGGCTTCCATGAGTTCACGGGGAGCGTCGTAAACCTTGTTGTGGCGTCCGAGGAAGCACGGGTCGTGGTAGGTGACGTCTTCGCTCACGGACGCAACCGGGATCAGCTTCTTCTGGCGCACCAGACGGTTGAGCAGCTGGGTGTGGTGCACGACCTCGTAGTCGCCGCCCACCTCCGGGTACTCGTTGCCGAGGGCGTTGAAGCAGTGCGCACAGGTGACGACGATCTTGCGCTTCTTCTGCTCGATACCGTCGAAGACCGAGTTGAGCATCTCGATGTTCTGCATTGCGAGCTGCTGGAACAAGAACTCGTTGCCGGCACGACGTGCGGAGTCGCCGGTGCAGGTTTCGTCGGCGCCGAGGACCATGAACTTCACTCCCGCGGTGGCGAGGAGTTCGGCGACAGCCTTGGTGGTCTTCTTGGCACGGTCTTCGTAGGCGCCGGCGCAGCCGACCCAGAAGAGGTACTCGTAGTCCTCGAAGCTGTCGGCGTCCTTGCCGAAGACGGGGATCTCGAAGTCCATCTCGTTGATCCAGTTGAGGCGATCCTTGGAGTTCTGGCCCCAGGGGTTGCCCTTGTTCTCGAGGTTCTTGAACAGGCCGGCGAGCTCGGAGGGGAACTCCGATTCGATCAGGACCTGGTAGCGACGCATGTCGATGATGTGGTCGACGTGTTCGATGTCGACGGGGCACTGTTCGACGCAGGCGCCGCAGTTGGTGCAGCTCCACAAGGTTTCGGCGTCGATGACCGGGGCCATCTCACCTTCGACGGTTTCACCGACGAGCTTGCGGTCGGCCTCGAGGCGTGCGGCCTCGGGGATGGCTGCGAGTGCGGCTTCCTTGACGTTGCCTTCGCTGTCGACGAGTCCGATCTCGTCGCCGCCCATGTCCTTGCGTCCACCAGCGAGCAGGTACGGGGCCTTGGCGTAGCCGTGGTCACGCAGCGACATGATGAGCAGCTTGGGGGAGAGCGGCTTTCCGGTGTTCCAAGCAGGGCACTGGGACTGGCAACGCCCGCACTCGGTGCAGGTGGTGAAGTCCAGCCAGCCCTTCCAGGAGAAGTCTTCGATGTTTCCGGCGCCGAGAGTGTCTGTGTCGGGGTCGACGTTCTCCATCGTCAGGACTTTGCCCTTGGACATCATGGGCTTTGCCGCGCCGAGCGCGACGGTGCCGTCGTCTTCACGCTTGAAGTAGATGTTGAAGAACGCGGAGAAGCGGTGCCAGGCGACGCCCCAGGTGATGTTGCGGCCCACGATCGCGAGCCAGATCATGCCGGTCATCAGCTTGACGAACGCGAACACCGAGATCATGACGGGGCTGGCGGGAAGCAGTTTGGCGACCTGCATGGTGAAGAAGTCGGTCCACGGGTTGGCGTGACCGTAGGTCGCGATCTTGCCGGCCTTGACCATGATCATGCCCAGGCCCTCGAGCAGGACGATGCCCTCGATGACGTAGGCGGCCTTGAAGTTGGAGCCGCCGAACCGGGACAGGCGCGCAGGCAGGCGCGGGTGGTTGAGCTGACGGATCACGATCAGCGTGGTGATACCGATGACGGTGCCGAGGCCCAGGATCTCGTCCCACAGGTGCCACGCCCACGTGTTACCGAAGATGGGCCAGTGGAACTCGGGGTTGAACGTCTGGCCGTAAGCCTCGAACCAGAGCAGGAATCCGCCGAGGAAGCCGACCATGACGAGCCAGTGGGCCCAGCCGACGCTGCGGAACTTGTTCATGCGCGTGTGCGCGATGAACTCGATGATCATCTGCTTGAAGCGAGGGAAGAACGGGCGCCATCGATCGGGTGCCGACTGGCCGATGCGCACGGTGTTGAACATCCTCAGCGCGCCTGAGAGGAAGATGTACCAACACACCAAGCTCAGCAGAGCACCAATCGTGCCCAACGTAATCG
This sequence comes from Rhodococcus sp. FW305-130, assembly GCF_058788335.1. NCBI lineage: Bacteria > Bacillati > Actinomycetota > Actinomycetes > Mycobacteriales > Nocardiaceae > Rhodococcus > Rhodococcus sp. FW305-130. Next base: position 142,762 of record NZ_JBYTAP010000009.1, read on the forward strand.
TCAGGGCATTCATGTCGCGGCCTTTCGTTTCAGGGCGACGCGTCGGCCACCTCGGGACAGCCCACTGATACTAACCTGCGTTATGTTACCCGCCAGTAACTAGCATTACCAGCCTGTAGATACCGACTGGTAACCGCTCGTGGCCTGGAGAGATCAATCTTCTGCGTCGGACGGGCTTGGTCAAACGCAGACATGTCTGGTCGTCACGTTAGGCGGTGGCCGTCGGGCTCCTTTCTGTCAGGCAGCCCTAACTCGGTTTCCGGGCAGGTGAGGACAACCGACCGGCTGTTATCGTTACGCCCGTCACGCACAGGGGAAACGGGTGGTGTGAGTCATCGACTTGCGCCCGCTCGCTCCCGGGGAGGATCAAAAATGTTCATTCGTAAAGCTGCGGCCATCGCAGCGATGACCATTGCCGCTACGGGCATCGCTGCAGGTACTTCTTACGCAGCTCCGGAGACGTCACCCGACGTTTCGTACACCGCCGAGGTCGTCGACCAGGCTGTTGTCACCACCATCGATGCCGGGGCATTCCGGGTATCGGGTGACGGCACACACGTCGACTTGCAGAACAGCCAGGGCGCAACTCTCGTGAGCCTGCCGCTCGCGTTCAACCTCGGGGACGTTCAGTTCCCGTTCGACGAGACCATCAGTGAGGACGGCAAGACCCTCACCCTCAAGCCGAACCTGGACCCGGCCAGCTCCAAGCCGAAGCCGGTCGCTGCCGAGTTCACCCCGGTTGCTTCGCCTGACGAGGATCAGAAGGCAATCGAGAAGTTCCAGTCACAGCTCGGGCTTGCCACGCAGATCGGTAGCCTCACCGGCACGATCGTCGGAGCAGTCATCGGTTGCATCGTGGGTCTGCCCGGCCTGGTTATCGGCTGCCTCCCCGGCATGGTCACCGGTGCCGGTATCGGTGGAGTCGCCGGTACCATCCTCGCCGGCGGCGGAACCGCAATCGTCGCGGGCATGGACCTGATCAAGGTCCTGAACGCTCCGGCCGGAACAACTCTCTTCCAGTAAGCAGCTCTACCGGTTAGACGTCACGAACGCCGAAACGGGCGCCACACCTTCGAAAGGTGTGGCGCCCGTTTTGCTGTCTCGGGGAATGCGTGCGATCAGTAGTCGCGAACCTTCAGGCCTGGATTGGCGGCGAGGATGTCGTTGATCGGCGTCGCGTACTGCGTCGGTGCTTCTTGTCCGAACAACGTCTCGGCCTGAGCGATCTCGCAAAGGGGAGAGGTGGCGACGTTGGACGCACTCGTGATGCCCACTGCCAACGTTCCGGAGACGATGGGGCCACCGCTGTCACCCTGCAGGACGCAGATGTTGGTGGTGAAGCCGTTGTCGAGGGTGTGATCCAAGACCTTGGCGACGCGGTTGACGCCGGTGACGACGCCGCAGCTGAAGCCGGTGGTCGATCCCGCCTTGCAGACCGGGGCGCCCACAATGGGATCGGCGGTACCGGTGATATTGACCGAACGGTTGAACGGGACCCGCACGCTGTTGTTCTCGAAGCGGTACTTCGCGTTGTCGTCGATGTTGATGATCGAGTAGTCACGCCCGTCGAAGCTGCTCTTGGCGAAGTATCCGACGCGGGGCCCGGTCTGGTTGTTCACCATCGGGAAGACCTGGCTGGAGTTCGAGGTGCCGGCAGCGGCACGGTTGGGATCGCAGTGACCGGCGCTGATGTTGACCGTGCGTCCTGAACCGTCGGTGCCGTTGAAGCCGAATGAACAACGCAGTCCGGTGTTACCGGAGGTCGCGCCGAAGGCGTCTCCGCCCAGTGCAGCGTCGCCGGTTGCGGATCCGGTTGCGGGAATGAGGTCCGCGACGATCGGGGGAACCAGTAGCGGAGCAGCGGTGTGGACGACGGTCCGCTTCAGGAACTCAGGCAATTCGATGCCGGCAGCAGGATCGGCGGTGAGGGCGACTCCGTTGCCGACCACGTCGACGGCGATGCCACGCACGAGGTCTGCGACCTCGGCAGGCTGCGAATCGAGCCAGGTGTTGAGTGCCGAGAGTTGACCTTGCAGAGCCTGCTCGCTCTGCGCGACGTCCTTGACCTCGAAGCCGGCCTTCTCGGCGGCCTCGCGGGCAGCATCCTTGTCGCGACCGTCAGCGAGAGCGACGATGCCCTTGCCGAGGTCGTCGAGCCACACGCCGGCAAAAGAGTCGGGAAACTGGACGCGCGCGATGGCGGCGAACTCTGCGAGCTTCTGCGCGAGTTCGGAACGCGAGACGAACTGGTCGGGCGTCAGCGCCAAGTCGTGCTGTAGGGCTTCGGCGAGTTCGACGGGCAGATGGGCTGCCTGATCGGATACCCCGGATTCATTCGGTTCTGCGTTCGCGACCGCGGTAATCGGTCCGAGGAGCAGCAGCGCGGCCGAACCGAACACTGCGGCGCGACGTGCGATGGAGCTTCGCATGTGGGCCTTTCCACTTCGTTGACCGCGTACCACCCCCCTGGGAGCACACGGATACGGCTCACGGACTTGTGGTGAGCCGATCACAGTCGACCATGACTATATGGGTTCGAACGCGCTATTCCCACCCGTTACATGAGCAAACAGCGCTGACCCCGACCGACAACAGCACTGTGCCCGCCGATCAGAACAGATCGGCGGGCACAGTGCTGTGAATCAGGCGTTGGTCAACCCGCAGTGCGAACGCGGATTCCGGAACCGATACCGCCACCGGATGCACGATCTGCAGCGTCGAGGATGTCTCCGACCGGGATACCCAGATTCGAGGTTCCACCGGAGGTCGCGAGTACCAGGTTCGCTTCGTTGCAACTGGGTGCGCCGCTGCTGTTGGAACCGCTGGTGATGCCCAGCGCCAGGGTTCCGGAGACGATGGCGCCGCCACTGTCCCCGGCGAGGGTGCACGCGGTACCAGCGAACCCGCGGACGGTTCGTGAATCGCCGTCAGCCATGACCAGTTGTGTTTCGACGCGATCGGCTGCCACGACGCCACAGGTGAAGGACGACGTCTGACCCGACTTGCAGATGGGAGCGCCGATCACGGGACGTGCTGTTCCGGTGATCGCGAGGGTGGTCCCGTTGGCACCGCGGACGGCAGCGCGGTCGAGGCCCGCGTCGATGCCCGACTGGTCGAACTTGATGACCGAGTAATCGAGATCACCGGCGTTGTTGCCGACGGAAGACTGTGAGAAGGCGCCGATCAACTGACTGTCGTCGACGTTCGCGTGATTCGGCAGGTAGACCGGCGACTTCGAGCCCTCGGCCGGATTGCAGTGTCCGGCACTGATATTGAGTGCATTGTTCTGATCGTCGACGGCGTTGAACCCGAACGAGCAGACCGAGATGTTCTCGGTCGGCGTCTCGCGAATGGGACCTGTCGACGTGATGTAGGTGTCGCCGCCGAGCGCTCCGGGATCAACCGATCCGCCACCGTCCGGGCTGAGAACGATCTTGGTGTTCTCGAGCAGGGTCGGAAGATTGAGTGCCTGCCCGACGGGGCTGTTCGCAACGTCGATGACGACCTGGTTGTTCAAGACGTCGATAGTCGCCGAATTGACTGCGCGTGATATTTCCTTGGGAAGCCCGGCGATCCATCCGTTGACGTCGGCCAGCGTCTTCTCGAGGGTGTCAGCGGAGACGGGGGCGACGTGGGTGCGGTATCCGTCGTCGGCCGCGATTCGAGCAGCTTCGGTGGTGGTGACGGCTACGACGGGTTGACCGTCGAGTCCCATCCATGATCCGGCGTAGTCGCCGGGGCGCTCGGACTTGAATTCCTGGGCGTACGCGCCGAGTTCCTGAGCTTTGGCAGCGCGGTCGAGATACTCCTGTGGGGAGATCTTCAGATCGCGTGTGATCGCCTCGACCAGCTCAGCCGGAAGCTGGTCGGCTTCGAGCTGTTCGACATGCGTGTCGGAGGCGGGCTCTGCCGATGCCGTCGTGGTGAATGGAGCTGCGAGCAGTAGTGCCGAGGCGCCGACCACAGCGGTGCGGATCGCCAACGAGTTACGCATGAAATCCCTTCAAGTCCCCGGCACCGAGCCGGTAGGTACCGCACCCACCATAGGGGAAAAGTTTCGACGAGGAATATGCGCCTCCTGTCTGGCTGTTCAATCTTTCTGTCTAACTTGGCATTCCGGGTCTCGGGGCCAATGGCATGACGGGCATGTCGGGATTCGGCACCACCGGATCGGTTGTGTCGGTCGGGTTGGAGGGCTGCGTCGGCGTTGTCTGTGTATCAGTGGGGTCGGTTACGGCGGGAGTGTCCGGGGTAGCCGGATCGATCGGATTCAGCGGTCCGACGACCGGCGGCAGGTTCTCGATCCGAAGGGGGTCGAGCTGGATGGTGATCGGCGATCCCTGTTGCGCGGGGACGTTCGCCGTAGTGGATTTCTCGGTACCGGTGCCCGGACTCGCCGGGATGGGCTGGGATTCGGATGAGGTCGATTCCGCTTCGGATGACCACGACTGCGCCGTCGGCTGCGCGCCGAGAGCGGGTACTTCCGACGGGAGCGAGGTCGCTGAGTGCGAAACCGTGCCGGACGGACTCGCCGCAGTGGCGGGCGTGGTGCCGGTGGGCAGGGGAGATTGTGCGTCGAGAATCCCGGGCGCTGAAATGGTCGGAGTGTGTCCGATGATGACCGCGGCCGCACACCCCGACACCGTCAGAAAGACTGCGGCGGCGGCTGCGGCGATGATCGGTCGGCGCTCCGATCGCCACTGACGATTCAGCCAACCGTCGACGCTCGGTGCTTTCGTGCCCGGTACTTCCACGCCGGATTCCGGCTCCGGTTCGATCAGGACGAACGGCGGAAACTCCTCGATGGTGTCCTCTGGCTCGGCAAGATCGGTTGGCTCGGGTTCGGAACAGGTAGAGGTGATCGAGTAAGGCGCGGCCAACGCTGCGGCTCCGCGGGCTGCACTGTCGTCGGCATCCGGATCCGCGAGCCAGGCCGCAGAGGCTTTCTCTTCCGGAATCAGTTCGACGCCGTCGAGATCCATGCTGTCGAGTGCGCCGCGCAGTGCGTCGACGGAATCGCTCGACCAACCTGCCGGGATCACCGCAGAGATGTTCAGGTTCTGATCAGTGAGTGTTCGGACCTCCTTGACCAGGCAATACATTGCTGTCGCTACGAGTTCCTCTCCTCGCGTCATGTGCTCGGAGAAGTTGTCGGTATCGTCAGTTCCGACCCTGTCGAGGAACCCGCGCAAGCCGGTTGACCCCAACGCGGTTTCACCTAGCTGCACGGTGCCGTCAGGAGCGTGGTGCAGCACCGATTCGCGTTCGAGGATCACTGGTTCCGAGTCGGGCTTCGCGATCGCAGCAATGCTTCGTTTATTGCCGACGGCGAGTTCGACTCCCCACTTCATAGCGATCCCCGTTTCACAGTTACCGAACTTTGCTCGGCATGCATGTCCTGATTCCTGTGAAAACTATCACTTAAACGGATATACGCAACCCTCCGGACAATATGCAGCTAACTATTTGTTCGGCGGTGTCATGCTGCGAAGGATGGTGAGCAGTTCCGAACGAGACTGCGCCCCGACGCGCCGCTTGATGCGTGCGACATGGTGCTCGACGGTTTTAGCGGAGATGTAGAGGCGTTCGCCGATTTCCCGATAGGTCAGGCCGACGACGACGAGTTCGGCAACTTCTTGTTCGCGCTCGGTCAGTACCGACGGTGGTGCCGCGCTGTCGGTCGAATCGGTTGCATTCGTCTCGGCCGTCGACGTTGTGCGTAGCGAGCGCGCAACGTGGAGCAATGCGGTGGCCGATTTGGTGTCCGGTGTGCGCAATGCTGCTTCGCCCGCCAAGCGGGCCGCGTCCCAGGGCAGCCCGATGCGGTTGAGTGTTCGCGCTGCAGCTTCCACGTCGTCTGCGTCGACGCTGCCCTGCATGAGTAGGAGCCATTGGCGTCCGGCGGTCGCCAAACCGGCTGCGTAAGTGTGGGTTTTGGCTGATTCCGCAAGGGTATGGGCGTGTGGAAGGAGATCGGCCGGTGACTGCGAGAGGATCGACGCCTGGACGCCGTACCAATGCAGCGGCGAAGACCACAGCGGAGGCTCGCCGAGTGCCCGGAGGAGCGTGCGTGCGTCGTCGACCAGATGCTCGACCTGCTCGGCCTCGTCGAGTCGTACTGCCGCAAGCCACAGTTCGCCGATGGGAAGCAAATTGAAGAGATCCACGCTGCAGGACGAGAGGGTGCCGGCTGCGCCCGACCAGGCGCGCCGCAGCTGGGCGAGATCACCGGAGCGTCGAGCGAGACCCACGATCATGGCATGCAGAAACAGTGCGTCACGCTCACGGAGGGGGCCGCGGACTACCTCCTCCGGTAGATCTTCGACAGCAGTGTCGTGCCCACGGGTCATCGCGATCCACGCGTCGAGAAGGTGAAGCCGCGCCCACGTGTGACTGCTTGCGTCGTCGGCGGCGATCGCGGCCGCGACGACAGCGGCGGCCCGTTCATGGGCGCCGTTGTGCAGGAGTGCAAGAGCTACCAGCGCCGGGGCGGAATCAGGCTGGAATTCAGATGTGCCGGAGCCGCCGGGGAGCGAAAGTGCGCGCGACATCGTGTTGAGCGCGCTCGGTGCACTCCCCGTGACCGATTGCATCAGTCCATTGGCCAGTGTGGCAGCGCCGACCGTGGAGCTCGACGGTGATCCAGTATGCCCGGCGAGCGCCGCGTTCGCGTCGTCGACGTTGCCGATGCCGAGGAAGGTGATTGCGGCGAAGGGGGATTCGGTTTCGGTGCGCCCTGGCCCGAGCCAGGTGTAGAGATCTGCGGCGGCGCGGAGTTGGCCGCATGCTGCGGACGAAGCTGCGCGGATTCGCACCGCCGCAGCCAGTCTCGCGTTGTCGAGATCGGGTTCGGCGATGACGGAATCGGCCAGGCGGCAGGCAGTGTCGAGGTCACCACTCCGAGCCGAGACCTGGGCGTACAGCAGTGTGTCCGCCACGCCGAGAGGCTCGATCGAATTCACACGACGAAAAAGATCTGCCGCGACCGTCGGCGTGCTCGCGTCGACTGCGTCTCGTAGTACAGCCGTGAGATCGCGGTGTCGGATGCCGGAGTCGAAAAGTCTTCGTGCTGTATCGATATCGAGGGTTCTCGCGTGCGCGCGTGATTCGACGATTCTGATCAGCTCGCTGCGGATACGTCCTGTGCTGGTCGACTCTGCCACAACGCTCGCGACGAGAGGTGATCGTGAACCGAACAGTCCGGTGGCCAGTGCTCGGTCGAATGCCGCTGTGAGGCTGAACTTCTCCTGTCCCAGATCGAGCTCGAAAGCGTCGATGTCTGGGACGGCGAATGAAACCTCGAGGATCTCACGCTCGATCGGATGCAGAGCGGTGACCTGATGGAGGATGTGTGTGCGTACGGCTGTCGCCATTTCCGGGCGGCCCGCCGAGGCGGCGGCGAAATACGCTTCGACGGCCCCGAAGGAACCACCGGCCAGATGCTCGAGCGTCAGCACGGCACGATCGTCGAGCGGAACTCTTCGCTCCGCGGCGATCTTCCGAATATCTGACCGGTTCAACGGGTTCAGATGTAGGACGGTACCGAAACTCGAGATGTTCGAGTAGATCGGTGCGAGTGGAGGATCGATCCGATCGGAGGCGATGACAACTCCGAGGTCGTCACGTTGAACCAGTTCGTTCAGGGCACGGATTTGATCGGAGGTCAGAGCCTGTGCGTCTGCGATCACCACAATCGCATCGGCCGGGGCGTCATGCGTGACGACGGTGACCACAGGTCTGTCACCAGATTCGATCCTCTTGCGCACCGCCCTCGTCACTTGGGGCCGAGCGCTGGCGTCGGTCCCGGTGACGAACAGGCGCAGTGGCGATGCAGTCAGGTCGATGCCGCGCAAAAGTCCTGCAATGTAAGACGATTCGGTGCCGTTGTCACGGTTCATCGAAAGCCCGCCGGTCAGCGGATCGGCGCGGTGACGCCGCCGACGACACCACCGACCACGTTTCCGACACCACCGACGACGTTACCGAGACCTCCGACCACGCCGCCGACACCGTCCCCGACGCCGTCGACCAAACCGCCGACACCGTTGCCGATGCCGGTCGCAGCATCACCGATACCGGTTCCGACGCCTGCTCCGGGCGCGGGCGCCGGTGCCGGGGCGGGAGCCGGTGCGGGCGCCGGGGCGCCGGGTGCGGCAGGTGCAGGCGCCGACTGGGCGGTCTCACCTGGTGCGGGAGCAGATCCAGCTGGTGCGCCGGCAACCGGAACTGCCCCTGGTGCCGTCGTCGAACCGCCTGCGGCAGCAGGAGAGCCGGGCTGATTGTTCTGAGTAACGTTGTTCGCAGTCGTGGATCCGGTGCCTGCTGCTTCGGCTGCCGTGGTGCTGCCGGGGGTAGAGCCCGGCGTGGTCGAAGCGGTGGACGAGGTGGACTCACTGGTGGTGTCCGCCGAACTGGACGGAACGTTGATCTTGTCCATGGCCGTTCCGATTCCGAGTCCGCCTGCGGCGAGCACGATGAACGCTCCTACCACCGCAGCAACGACGCCCACCCTCGACGAGCGTCGAGTCGCCGTGTTCTCTTCCTCTGTCGGCTCGGCAAACAACGGAGTCGAGAAGGCAGGAACCGGTGCGGGCTTGCGCGACGGCTCGGCGGGAATCACTGCAGTGGCGGCGGCCGGCACTTGCGAGTCTCGGGCGTCGAGGGCGAGTGCCGCGGCGCCGGACGCCGCGCACGACGCGGGATCGGCGTCGGCGATCACCGGAACACGAAGCTCCGCGGACAGTAGTTCGGCGACAAGGGGAATGGACGAGCTTCCGCCGGCCAGAACAACCTGATTGACATCACTGGACTCGACGCCGGCAGATCGCAGGCTTTCGCGAACCAAGGCCACCGATTCGGTGAGGGCGGGCCTGATCAGATCCTCGAGCTCGGAACGAACCAGTCGAATGTCGCTGACGGCGCCGGGAAGCGTCACGCGAGCAACGGTTTCCGTCTCGGTGGAAAGTTCCTCCTTGGCTGCGCGGGCTTGCTCGCGCAGAGTTTCCAGCGCTGCAATCGTCTCGGGAGCAAAGGGATCAAGGGCTGCGAAGTGGTCGGAAACCGCATCGAGCAGGTGCACGGTGACGAGGTGATCGAATTCGTCGCCGCCGATGTCCTCGCTGCGCAGTGGCTTTCCGAAGATCTCGCTTCGTCCGCCGGTCGTGGACATCGTCGTGACGTCGAGCGAGCGAGCGCCGAGGTCGTAGACGACGGTCAGACCGTCGTTGGCAGCGTTTCCGGAAGCGGAGAGCCACGCCATGACGGCCGCGGGTTCGGCGACGAGAGTAGCCCCGTGAACCCCGGCGTCGTCCAGCGCGGACTCCATGGTGCGTGCTGTGTGACGATTCCACCCCACCGGGTGAGCCAGGACAACAGCTGGACCTTCTTCGCCGCCAGCCTGGCCGACGAGCGCGCCTACCGCTGTCGCTGCGAGAGACTCGCCGCGGTACTCGGTACCGTCGGCGGCAAGTATCGGGATCGGGTCTCCGACGCGCTCGACAAATCCGGTGATGACGGTTCCGTCGTCCAATTGCAGCGCACTGGGTAAGCGGACCTGTTGCGTTTCACCGGTCGAGCCGTCGGTGACAGCTACGAGAGTGGCCGAACCGATGCTGATGCCGAGCCCTGCCGCCATGAACGAACTCCCCTGGTCGTGGGCGACAGAAGGACTGTCGCGGTTGTCTGCGATGTCGGTTTCAGGACCTGGATCGTTACCGGATCGGAGGCGTCGCGGCGAAGTAGGGGACCGATCCCCTAATCGGAGCAAATCCCCCTATTCCGAGCGGGCGTACCCCGTAGGGGGCTTCCCCGTCTGTCCACGCAGAAGAGGGGGGTGCTCCCCGTTGGCCCCAGTCGCAAAAGTTCTTAGCGTTGATTCCACTCGCTACCTCTGGCAGCGCACCAGTTTCCGGATCACCGGCAACAACCCACCGGCAACAACCCGGTCAACGAACTTCAGGAGAACCCGCCATGGCAACGAACGCCGTACTCGAATTCATCCTCGGGCTACTTCGTGACGACGAGGCAGCTGCCAACTACTGCGCCAACCCGACCGCGGCACTCAACGCTGCCGGTCTGTGCGACGTCAGCCCCGCCGACATCGTCGCCGTCGCTCCGCTGGTTGCCGAGTCCGGACTGTTTGCCGGTGGCGGCGCCGACCTGTCCGCGATCGTCAACGCCGGCGCGTCCGCTGCGGGTGCCATCGGCGGCGGTCTCGGAATCGGTGGTGGTCTCACCGGTGGACTGGGTGGCGGCCTCGGCGGCAGCCTGGGTCTCGGTGCCGGTGCAGGACTCGGAGTCGGAGGCGCCCTCGGCGGCCAGTTCGACCTGGTCGGCGACTTCGCAGCAGCCCTCAGCGCTGCGCTTGCCATCGGCGGCGAGATCAGTGCCGACCTCGGCGCAGCCTTCGGCGCCGTCATCGAAGCCGGCCTGGGCCTCGGCGGTGCACTCGATCTCGAAGGAGCTCTCGATCTGGGCGCACAGCTCAGCGCGGCTCTGGGCGGCGCCCTCGGAGTGACCGGCGGTCTGACCGCGGAACTGGGCGCAGCCCTCGACGCCGCCATCGGCGCGGTCGGCGGACTCGACCTGACGGCGGGGCTCAGCGGAGCCCTCGCACCCGTCTTTGCCATCGGTGGCGACCTCGGAGCCGACCTCGGACTGGCTCTTGGTGGACTCCTCGGCGGCGCAGCAGACCTCAGCGGTCTCCTCGACATCGGCGGCGAACTGGGCGCGAGCCTGACCGGCGCACTGGAATCCGCCCTTGCACTGGGCGGCGGCCTCGATCTGGCCGGCGCTCTGACGGGCGACCTCAGCACGGCGTTGTCCGGCGCGCTCTCCGGTGTCCTGGGAGCCGGCGGCACGATCGGCGCCGATCTGGGTGCATCACTCGGCGGCGTCCTCGGAGCGATCACGGATGTCAGCGTTCTCACCGATATCGCGGGCGGCCTCGATCTCGGTGCTGCACTGAGCGGCGCACTCGGCGGAGCTCTCGGAGTCGGCGGCGGCTTGGAAACTGCACTCGGCGGCGCACTCGACGCAGCACTGGGCCTCGGCGGAGGACTCGACCTCGACGCCGTACTCGGCGGGGGTGCAGACCTGGGCGCGCAGCTCAGCGCGGCACTCTCCGGCGCCCTCGGTGCCGGCGGAACGGTCGGAGCCGACCTGGGCGGCGCACTCGGTGGACTACTCGGGGGAGCACTCGACCTCGAAGGCGGTCTCGGCGCAGACCTCGCAGCGGCTCTGGGCGGCGGTGCGAATCTGTCGACGGCTCTCGAAGGTGTCCTCGGTTCGGCACTCGGCATCGATGCCGGGCTGGCGGGCGGTCTCGGCGGCGCACTCGACGCAGCGCTGGGCGCAGGCGGACTTACCGGAATCGACCTCGGTGGTGCACTCGGGCTGGGCGGCGAAGCAGGCTTGGCAGCCGGTGTGGCTGCGGCTCTCGACACCGCTCTCGCAGGTGCAGGCGGCTTGGGGGCTGTCGGTTCCGTGGGCACGGACCTCACCGGCGCGCTGGATGGTGCGCTGGGCGCCGGCCTCGGGCTGGGGGGCTCTCTCGACAGCGTTCTCGGTGCCGAAGGCGCACTCGGTGGAGCGCTGGACACGGCACTGAACCTCGGCGGAATCGACACCGGTTCGATCGGCGCCGACCTGCCCTCCGTCGACCTCGGCGCAGTAAACCTTGGCCCGATCTCCGCTGAACTGCCTTCCGTCGACCTCGGAAGCATCGCGGCAGACGGCCTGAACCTCGGCGGTGTGACCGGCGACCTCGGAGCAACGGTGGGCGGTGCTCTGGACGCAACAGCAGGTCTCGACGCAACAGCAGGTCTCGACGCCGCCACGAACGCTGCGGCCGGTTTGGGTGGGTCGCTCGGCGGAGCACTGAACGGCGTCACCGATCTCGGTGGATCGCTCGGCGGGGCTGTCGGAGCAGTCACCGACGTGACAGGTTCGATCGGTGCCGACGCAGCCGCGGCTGCCGGTGGCACCGTCGACGGTGGCGGTACCGTTGGCGGCGGCGGAGTCGCTGACCTGGGTGGATCCCTCGGTGGAGCAGTCAGCGGCGTGTCCGACCTGACAAGTTCCTTGACGGGTGCGCTGAACCCGTGGTCGTCGATCGATGCGACCGACGCTTTCGGTGCGGGCTCCGATTCGGGACTGAGCGCCGATACCGGACACTCGCTCTTCGCCGAGGATTCGGTTGCAGCACCGGTCGATCACATCGACCCGGTTGCGGTTGTCGATCACCTGCATCCCTGATCTGCTGACGCAGGAACTGAAATCGGTCAAAATGACCTGATGTAACAAATCCGGCCCTGCGTGCGCTATGCGTTCGCAGGGCCGGATATTCGAGTCGGGAAGAATTGCGGGTCAACGTAGCTCATGAGTGATTCAGCGAGTCAGGTAAGCAGTCGGAAGGCGCGCGTCGCGTCGTCGACGGCGTCGTTGCTCGAACGAACAGCCGTCGTGGCGAAGGATTTCGGGCGCACGGATCTGGTGCGCCGACTCGAGAATGCTCAGGTCAGAGTCAATGATCCGCGTATTCGTATCGTGGTGGTCGGTCCCCTCAAACAGGGCAAGAGCCAGTTCGTCAATTCTCTGCTCGGCATCGACGTGTGTTCGGTCGGTGACGACGAGACCACTGCCGTGGCGACGGTCGTGCAGTACGCGGAGACCGCGGTCGCCGAATTGATTCTCGCCGATCCGGGTGCGGCGCCCATCCGGGTGCCCCTCCCGCTCGAAGAACTGATGGGGATCACCCCGGCCACGCCTCGCGCCGAAGGGCGTGAAGTTCTGCGTGTGGAAGTGGGTGTTCCCAGTCCGCTGTTGGCCGACGGTTTGGTTCTGATCGACACCCCCGGTGTCGGTGGTCATGGAAATCCGCATGCTGCAGGAACATTGGGATTGATCACTGCGGCCGATGCCGTGTTGGTTCTGTCGGACTCCAGTCAGGAGTTCACCGAACCCGAGCTGGGATTCATCCGCCAGGTCGTCAATCTGTGTCCTGCGGTGGCCGGTCTGATCAGCAAGACCGATCTGTACCCGCACTGGCGACAGATCCTCGACGCCGATCGCGGACATCTCCAGCGCGCCGGGTTGGACCTGCCGCTCATTCCGATCTCCTCGGTACTGCGGTCGCACGCACTGAGGCTGGGGGACAAGGAACTCGAGGCGGAATCCGGATTTCTGGACCTCTATCAGTTCCTGCGGGACAACGTGGTTGCGCGTGCCGAGTCGAACACGCGACGCGCAGTTGCGATGGACGTGCGTTCCTCGGCAGCACATCTGACGTTGGAGATGGGCAGTGAGCTTGCGGCGCTGAAGGATCCGTCCACCGCTCAAGCGGCGGTCGCCGGCCTGCAGCGTGCCCGGGCAGCGGCCGAGGAACTGCACAAGAAGACCTCGCTCTGGCAACAGAGCCTCGGCGACGGCATTGCAGACCTCGCCGCCGACATCGATCACGACCTCCGGGACCGGTTGCGCCGAGTCACCCGCCAGGCCGAAGAGACGGTCGACGAAGGCGATCCAGGTAAGGACTGGGACGTAGTGGGGGAGTGGCTCGAACAGGAGATCGCCACCGCTATCGGTGACAACTTCGTGTGGGCTCACGATCGAGCTCAATGGTTGGCAGAAGTTGTGGCGCAGCACTTCGCGGAGACCGGCGACGTCGCGCTCCCGCATCTCGACGTCGCCGACACCGACGGTTTCCTGGAACCGGTTGGCGCGTTGTCGGACCTCGAATCCGGCCGTATCGGCATCACTCAGAAGGTCCTGGTCGGCATGCGCGGCTCGTACGGCGGCGTCTTGATGTTCGGCTTGATCACCACGATGATGGGCATGGCACTGGTCAACCCGATCTCCATCGGAGCCGGGGTTCTGCTGGGCACCAAGGCTTATCGCGAAGACAAACAAGCACAGGTGCTCAAGCGTCGGGCCGAGGCGAAAGCGGCTATCCGACGGTTCGCCGACGACGTCAGCTTCCAGGTGGGCAAGGAGTCGAAGGACCGCCTCCGCCTGGTGCAGCGGCTCCTGCGGGATCACTTCACCGACATCGCCGAGCAGGCGCTGCGCTCGATCAACGAATCCCTCCGCGCCACACAAGAAGCTGCGCAGTTGGAGTCGAGCGAACACGCCGCTCGTATCAAGCGTCTGGAGACCGACATGCGCGTCGTCGCAGAGCTTGACGCCGTTGCCGGAACGCTGATCGGCGAAACTCCCGCTCCTGCTTCGGCAAAGGTGAGCAACGCATGAGTGCCACGACCGCCGTGACCGCTGTGGAGTCGGCACATGCTCTGATCGACCAGGCCAGACGGGTCTACGCGGACCAGCCGCAGACGCGAGCCCAGTTGGACGAATGCGCTGCCCGACTCGGCGAGCCACTCCGAGTGGCGCTCGCCGGCTCCCTCAAGGCGGGGAAGTCGACGCTGCTCAATTCGCTTGTCGGACAGGACATAGCGCCTACCGACGCGACGGAGTGCACGCGCGTCGTCACCTGGTATCGGAACGGGACAACGCCCCAGGTGACTGCGACGGCCGAGAACGGTGCCGAGTTCAACGTGCCGGTGACGCGCCGCGACGGCAGGCTCACGTTCGATCTGGGGGAGTACACCGCAGACTCGGTGGACCGCATCGACGTCGACTGGCCGTCTTCGGCATTGGCTCGTACGACGATCATCGACACCCCAGGTACGTCGTCGCTCTCGACCGAGGTTTCGGCCCGAACCTGGGACATGCTGGTTCCCGATGGTGGTGCGCCCGGCGCGGACGCGGTGGTCTACCTGCTGCGCGCCCTGAACGCCAGTGACATGCAGTTCCTCGGGAAGATCGCTGATCATGTCGGCGGAGAATCCGGCCCACTCGGAGTGATCGGTGTCCTCTCGCGTGCCGACGAGGTCGGCGCAGGCAGGCTCGATGCGTTGTCTTCGGCGAAGGACGTCGCGGCACGATTTGCCGAGGAATTGGAGCGAACCGGCCTGTGCCAGTCGGTGGTTCCCGTGGCAGGTCTGCTGGCACTCGCCGCACGGACGATGCGGCAGAGCGAGTTCGCTGCCTTCTCGGCGCTCGCGCAGGTTTCATCCGAGGATCTGAGCCTGGCACTGCTCTCCGCGGATCGTTTTGCCAGGCAGGACAGTCCGCTCCCGGTCGACGCGGCGATGCGGGCGCAATTGGCCGATCGGTTCGGGCTCTTCGGAATTCGCCTCGCCGTGACGTCGATCAAGCTGGGTGCCACTGATTCACCGTCTCTGGCCGCGGAATTGCTGGAGCGAAGCGGACTGGACGAACTTCGTCAGGTGATCGACGTTCAATTCGGGCAGCGCGCGGATCAACTGAAATCGCACACCGCGCTGGTGACGTTGGGCCGAATCCTCGAAGCCGATCCGAGTGAGGAAGGCGATCTGATCGCGGCGGAGGCACAACGGTTGCTCGCCGACGTTCACGGTTTCCACGAACTTCGCCTGCTCGGGCGACTTCGTTCGGTACACACAGATCTGCCACCCGACGACCTGGCACAACTACAAAGGCTGATCGGTGGCTACGGAATCCGGGCCAGTGACCGGTTGGGCTGCGAACCGGAAGAATCGCCGGAGGTCCAGCGTGCGCGGGCTACCGCGGCTGTCCGGCGATGGCGCGAGTTGTCCAGGCATCCGCTCTTCGACAGGTTCACCTCCCGCGCCTGCCTGGTTGCTGCCCGCAGCGCCGAGGGCGTGTTGGCTGAAATTGTGCCCGAATAGGGACCCGTTCACTGTGCGAGCGCTTGGAGAGGGTTCTATCTTGAGTTCGGGATGACCCGGACATAACTCCCAGGTTCGGGTCCCACCTCGATGGGAGCACGCGCATGGCGAGTGACATCAAGTCCGCTTCACCGGATCGAGCCACCCTCGTCCTGGGGACGCTCATCCTGGTCGCTGCGGTCGCGAATCTCAATCTCTCGGTCGCGAATGTCGCGCTGCCGGACATCGGGCGGGCCTTCGACGCCAGCCAGACGCAACTGAACCTGATCGCGGTCGGGTACTCGTTGGGCCTGGCCGGAACGGTGCTCTACCTTGGGGCGTTGGGAGACCGATACGGCCGCAAGATGCTGCTGGTCACCGGCATGGCGCTGTCTATTCCGGCGTCGATCGTGGCTGGATTCGCCGGGAACTTCGAAGTGCTGTTCCTTGCTCGGATAGTCGGAGGCGTCTCGGCAGGTCTTGCATTCCCGACCACGCTGGCGATCATCACGGCGCTGTGGGCCGGACCGGCACGGACCAAGGCGATTGCCATGTGGTCCGCAATCGGTGGCGCGATTTCAGCACTCGGTCCGATCGTCTCGGGGGCGCTGCTCGAGCAGTTTCACTGGGGTTCGGTCTTCTTCGTCACCCTTCCGTTGGCTCTCGTGGCACTGATCTGTTCGCTGGTGTTGGTGCCCGCGCACGTCAACGAGACGACCGAGCGAGTTGATCACCTCGGCGGCATAGTGTCGATCGTCTTCATCGGGGCGCTGGTGCTGTCCATCAACTTTGCGCCGGTGAAGGGTTCGGGCACGTTGGCTCTGGTGCTCGGGGCGATAGCGGTCGTCGCGGGTATCGGGTTCTTCCTGCAACAGCGACGCGCGGTCAATCCGCTGTTCGATCTTCACGTAGCTGCGCGCCCGACCTTCTGGGTCGCGGCGGTGGGCGGGTTGGTCGTGTTCGGTTCGCTCATGGGCGCGATGTTCATCGGCCAGCAGTTCCTGCAGAACGTCCTCGGCTACTCGACGCTGGCAGCCGGTGCGGCCATCATTCCGGCTGCGCTGGCGATGGTGATCGTTGCGCCGCGCTCGGCGACCATGATCGAAAGGTACGGCGCCCGCGTCACGCTGCTCTCCGGCTACCTGTTCGTGGTTCTCGGGTTGTTTGTCGCGCTTTTCCTGTGGAACGAAAGCACACAGTATTGGCAGGTCGCGCTGGCCTATGCGCTTGTCGGGATCGGCGTCGGCCTGGCAGGCACACCGGCATCGCGTTCGCTGACCGGATCCGTTCCCGTGCACCGCGCTGGTATGGCGTCGGGAACCTCGGACCTGCAACGCGACCTTGGCGGCGCCATCATGCAGTCGATTCTCGGCGGAATACTCACGGCCGGGTACGCAAAATCGTTGGGGAATGCGATCTCGTCCTCGCCGAACGCATCCGAGGTGACTCCCGAAACTCAGGCCGCGCTCACCAAATCTTTCTCCAGCGCCGAAGTTCTCGCGGAACGCTACCCGCAATACGCGGACCAAATCATGACCGCCGCCAAAAACGCCTTCCTGGACGGGGATACAAACGCCTACATCGCGGCGATCATCATCGTGTGTGCCGGTGCCGCGGTGGTGACGTTCTTCTATCCGCGCCGCGAGCGCGAACGTGTCCTGCTGGCGCAGTACGCGGCAGAATCCGATCTCGCCGCGGAGAAGAGTTGAGCGCGCTCTGGTACTGATGAAGGATGCCACAGCTACTTCACATCGATTCGTCTGCCGAACTCCACAACTCGACCTCTCGTGATCTCACCGCCCTGTTCGCTCAGCAATGGTCGAACAACAGTCCGGATCACACGACGGTGACGGTGGACCTGCACCGGGATCCCTTGCCGCACCTCGCGGACGCGGCTCTGCACTATGCACCACGTTTGCGGGTCGAGGGAGAGATTCCGGATCCCGCCGCGGAAGCACTACAGGCTCGGGTCATCGAGCAACTTACCGCTGCAGA
Organism: Rhodococcus sp. FW305-130; assembly: GCF_058788335.1. Taxonomy (NCBI): domain Bacteria; kingdom Bacillati; phylum Actinomycetota; class Actinomycetes; order Mycobacteriales; family Nocardiaceae; genus Rhodococcus; species Rhodococcus sp. FW305-130. Next base: position 160,464 of record NZ_JBYTAP010000009.1, read on the forward strand.
CGTAGTCGTGATCGGCGCGCCGATGTACAACTGGTCGATCCCGTCGACGTTGAAGGCGTGGATAGATTACGTGCACGTCCTGGGGACTACGGTGCCTTTCGACACGCGTACTCAGCCGCTCGCAGGTAAGCCCGTGGTGATCGTGTCCAGCCGTGGGAACACCTATGCGCCGGGCTCGGGGAACGAGGCCAACGATCACACCGTCCCGCCACTCGTTCAGGTGCTCGGGGTGTCGATGGGAATGGATGTCTCCGTCATCACCGCGGAACTGACTTTGGCGCAGCGTATTCCGGCGATGGCACCGCTGATCGAGCAGGGTGACGCGAGCCTGCGTGCTGCCCGGGAGTCGTTGACCGAGCTGGCCCGTACCTTGGGGGCCTGAGTTCTCGGTCGACCGGATACTCTGTCGCGATGCCTGTAAAATTCGGATTGTGGCGTGTTGACGGAACCGATGTCCTGCGCGTGCCACCCCGAGTAATCGAGTCCGAGGCTCGGCTCGAAAAGATCATCGAAAGTCGCATCGAGATACTCGGCCTCGGTGATCTGCTGGTCATCGGCCCACAAGTGATGACGGATTTTGCCAAACGGATCGATCTCCTCGCCATCGACGCGGAAGGAGACCTATACGTAATCGAACTGAAGAAGGACCGAACTCCACGCGACGTCGTCGCTCAGGCACTGGAATACGGTTTCTGGGTGCGTGACCTGTCCTTCGAAGCCGTGAGTGACTTATTTGAGAAGAATCACCCTGGTGAAGATTTTGCTTCGGCATTCATTGATCGGTTCGAATCCGAAGTGCCTGAAGTAGTGAACAACGATCATCATCTCGTGATCGTGGCTACTGGTCTTGATTCGAGTACCGAGCAGATCGTCGAGTATGTCCGGGGCTATGGCGTCCCGATCAACGTCCTGTTTTTTGAGTACTTGTTCGACGAGGATCGCGAATACCTCGCCCGGTCTTGGATGTCTGACCCGGCTCTCGATCTCCCACAGGCAGGCGCGGGAAACAAGAAGCAGCCAACGTGGAACGGTGTGGACTTCTTCGTGGCGATTGGGGAGGGTCGGCACCGCAACTGGGACGACATGCGGGAGTACGGGTATGTGTCAGCGGGTCAGGGGGACAAATATCGAAAAGCTATGTTCAAGCTTTTTGAAGGCGCGCGCGTGTGGGCAGAGATACCCTCGACGGGATACGTCGGTGTCGGTGTTGTCGAAGAACCAGCCGTCAGAGTGGCTGATTTCAATGTGGATATAGAAGGAAAGTCGATTCCTCTACTCGAGTGTCCCGTGCGCGCGAATAGCTTGGGCGAGAACGCAGACGACGAGGAACTGAGCGAATACCTGGTTCGTGTGCGTTGGCTGGATGCTCGGCCCCGTGAGCAAGCGGTCTGGGAGAAGGGAATGTTCGCGAATCAGAACGTGGTCGCCAAACTACGGCAACCGTTTACTCTTCAGCGGCTGTCGGAATCATTCGATTTCGAGTAATTCGCCTGTAGGCCTGCTTATCTGAGTTCGCAATTACATCAGGTCCGAGATCATCGACGCCACGTCTGACGGTTCTACGTCGTAACCCGGGAAGTAGCAGCACACTTCGTCGGCATGCTCGCCGAACCGCCGCCGAATCTCGGCAGCACACTCTTCGGGGGTGCCGACGACGGCGAGTGTGGTCAGCATCGGATCGGTGATCAGTGATGCCATGTCGGCGTAACCACCTCGCTTCGACAGGGCATTGAGTTCCGGTTGGACCTCGCCCCACCCTTCGACGTCGAGCACCGGACGGTATGCGGGCGTCGAACCGTAGAACGAGAGCAGGGCTCTGACGCCTCGGGCGGCCGCGGCAAGTTGATCGTCGCGGCGGCCGACGCCGACGATGACCTGCGGGATGATCGTGAATTCGTCTCGGGTGCGGCCGGATTCACGAAGACCGGCATCGACGGCCGGAAGTGTTCGTTCGAGGAAATGGCGTTGCGTGTGGAACGGCATGACCAGTAGTCCGTCGGCCACCTCCGCCGCCGTCCGGGTCATCACCGGTCCGAGCGCACCCATCAGGATGGGCGGCGGTCCATAGGGATTGGGGCCTGGATCGAACGTCGGGGGCATCAGAGTGTGGGTGAAGAACTCGCCGCGGAAGTTCAGCGTCGAGGTGTTCTCCCACGCCGTGAAGATCGCCTTGACCGCTGCGACCGTCTCCTTCATGCGGGCCGCTGGACGCGACCACGTTGCGCTGTAGCGTTTTTCGATGTGCGGTTTGATCTGCGATCCGAGACCGAGGCGAAAGTGGCCGCGACTGAGCAACTGTAGGTCGTTGGCCGAATGCGCCAGATGCATGGGACTGCGGGGGAATGCGATGGCGACGTTGGTCATCAGGTCGAGGTCGACGGCCGATGCCGCTTCGACGAGCGGGAAGAACACGTCGTGTGGTCCCTCGAAGGTGAACAGGCCACCGGCGCCGGTCTCCGCGAGTTCACGGCTGCGAGCAGCGCCCGCGCCCGGCGCGGAGTCGAGTTGTACGTGAACCTTCATCGGCGTACTCGCAGCCAGGTGCTGACACCGGGAGCAAACGGAGCGATCGCCGCCACTGCTACAAGGACGCAGTAGAGAATCGGACCCCATCTCAGAACTCCGGCGCCGATATCCGCAGCGCCGTCGACCAGAGACATGAAGCCGAGCCCGGCCGCGATGCTGAGGGCTCCGACGATCGCCGTCATCACCCGCCCGGCGTTCTTGCGGGCACGGAGGAGCTGAAGGCTCATGAGTGCGAGCAGGATCAGGACGAGAGCGCCGCCGCCACTGCCGGCCAGGACGACCGTGACGGCATCGGAGATGTCGGTGGACGAGTATCCGGGATTGTCGCGCGCAGTCGATTCTTCGAGGGCTGACCGGACGTCGTCGAGGCTGGTGACTACCACTCCGGCGATACCGGCCAGGACGACGAACGAGCCGATCCAGGCAGAGGTGGACAAGGTCACGGCCTTGGGCATCTCGTCGTTCGCTGCAGGTCGGAGCGGCCGAACCGAGACGTCGGGTCGCTCGGGTGCCGGGCGCGCCGGCGCCGGTCGAGCAGGTCGAACGGGAGAATTGTCGGGATCGGTCACCGGCCGATCGTAGCCATTCGGAGAGATTCGGAAGTGATGTGGCGCACTTTTTCGGCTTTTCGGGGAAGGCGGGAACAAATCTACGTGGGCTGTAGTTGACCATTTCGACAAGCTTGAGCGCCCTCGGCTCAACTTCAAGTTGACTCCCGGCCACGGTCGGAGGCAAACTTGAGCGGAGGACGCTCACCAAGCGAAAAACTCGCGGTCATGTTCGAGATCAACCACTCGGGCAGAGAACCGCAGAACGAAAGGTAGGAACACTATGGCTCGTGCAGTCGGTATCGATCTCGGTACGACCAACTCGGTAGTTGCAGTGCTGGAGGGCGGCGAGCCCGTAGTGGTCGCCAACGCCGAAGGCTCACGTACCACCCCCTCGGTGGTCGCATTTGCCAAGAACGGCGAGGTTCTCGTCGGTCAGCCCGCGAAGAACCAGGCAGTCACGAACGTCGACCGCACCCTCCGCTCCGTCAAGCGCCACATCGGCACTGACTGGAACGTGGAAATCGACGGCAAGAAGTACACGCCGCAGGAAATCAGCGCCCGCACGCTCATGAAGCTCAAGCGTGACGCGGAGGCTTACCTCGGCGAAGACATCACCGACGCCGTCATCACCGTCCCCGCATACTTCGAGGACGCACAGCGTCAGGCAACCAAGGAAGCCGGCCAGATCGCCGGCCTCAACGTCCTTCGTATCGTCAACGAGCCCACCGCGGCTGCACTGGCATACGGACTGGACAAGGGTGACACCGAGCAGACCATTCTGGTCTTCGACCTCGGTGGCGGCACCTTCGACGTCTCCCTGCTCGAAATCGGCGACGGCGTCGTCGAGGTTCGCGCAACCTCCGGTGACAACCACCTCGGTGGCGACGACTGGGACGAGCGCGTCGTCGCTTGGCTGGTCGACAAGTTCAAGGCTCAGAACGGCATCGATCTGACCAAGGACAAGATGGCCCTGCAGCGTCTGCGTGAGGCTGCGGAGAAGGCGAAGATCGAGCTCTCCAGCTCGCAGAGCACCTCCATCAACCTCCCGTACATCACGGTCGACGCGGACAAGAACCCGCTCTTCCTGGACGAGCAGCTCTCCCGCAGCGAGTTCCAGAAGATCACCTCGGACCTGCTCGATCGCACCCGTGCGCCGTTCCAGGCAGTGATCAAGGACAGCGGAATCGCCGTCAAGGACATCGACCATGTCGTGCTCGTCGGTGGCTCCACCCGTATGCCGGCAGTCTCCGATCTGGTTCGTGAACTGACCGGTGGCCGTGAGCCCAACAAGGGTGTCAACCCGGACGAGGTCGTCGCAGTCGGCGCCGCACTCCAGGCCGGCGTGCTCAAGGGCGAGGTCAAGGACGTTCTGCTCCTCGACGTCACGCCGCTTTCCCTCGGTATCGAAACCAAGGGTGGCGTGATGACCAAGCTCATCGAGCGCAACACCACCATCCCCACGAAGCGTTCCGAGACCTTCACCACCGCTGACGACAATCAGCCTTCGGTGCAGATCCAGGTCTTCCAGGGTGAGCGCGAAATCGCTTCGCACAACAAGCTGCTCGGCTCCTTCGAGCTCACCGATCTGCCGCCCGCCCCGCGTGGCGTTCCGCAGATCGAGGTCACCTTCGACATCGACGCCAACGGCATCGTGCACGTGACGGCGAAGGACAAGGGCACCGGCAAGGAAAACACGATCAAGATCCAGGACGGCTCCGGTCTGTCCAAGGAAGAGATCGAGCGCATGGTCAAGGACGCCGAGGCTCACGCCGAGGAAGACAAGGCACGTCGCGAAGAGGCAGAGGTCCGCAACCAGGCCGAGTCGCTGGTCCACCAGACGGAGAAGTTCGTCAAGGAGCAGCGTGAAGGTGAGAACGCGGGCAAGGTCTCCGAGGAGATCCTGACCAAGGTCGAGGCAGCGGTCAAGGACGTCAACGACGCCCTGGCAGGCACCGACATCGCTGCAGTGAAGACCGCAGTGGAGAAGCTGGGCACCGAGTCGCAGGCTCTGGGCCAGGCCATCTACGAGGCTTCCGCTGCAAACGAGGCCGGAAACACCGACGGCGCAGGCAATGACGACGACGTCGTCGACGCCGAGGTTGTCGACGAGCCCACCGACTCGGACAAGAAGTGACCTCGGACAACTCCGAGAACAACCCGGTCGACCCCGAGACCGGTGCACAGGGAGAGGCGGCGGGGGAATCCCTGCCGCCGCTCGACTCGGAAGACACAGGGGTAGTTCAGGAAGCAGAGTCGATCGTGGAGGAAGCATCCGCCACCGATCAGCTCGCCGAACGAACTGCGGATCTGCAGCGACTTCAGGCGGAGTTCACCAACTACCGTCGTCGCGTCGAGCGTGACAAGCAGGTCATCAAGGAAACCGCGCGCGCTTCGGTCATCACCGAACTCATCGGAATCCTCGACGACCTGGATCGCGCTCGGGCACACGGTGACCTCGAATCAGGTCCACTGCGTGCACTCGCGGACAAGCTCAACACGACCCTGACGGGTCTGGGTTTGACCGACTTCGGTAACGAGGGCGACGATTTCGATCCCGCACTCCACGAAGCGGTGCAGCATGAAGGCGAAGGCCACGACCCCGTACTCGGGACGGTCATGCGCAAGGGTTACAAGCTCGGCGACCGGGTCCTTCGGACCGCAATGGTGGCCGTGACGGACCGGGTAGGCGACAAGCCTGCAGACGGTTCAGAACAAGAAGCGAAGTAAGAGTGAGAGGAGGAGACGCCCAGTGAGTCAACGGGAGTGGATCGAGAAGGACTTCTACAAGGAGCTGGGCGTCTCGTCCACCGCGACGGCCGACGAAATCAAGAAGGCGTATCGCAAGCTGGCCCGGGATCTTCATCCCGACGCCAACCCTGACGATGCGAAGGCCGAAGAGCGTTTCAAGTCCGTCAGTGAAGCTCACGCCGTTCTGTCTGATCCGGACAAGCGCAAGGAGTACGACGAGGCCAGGCGCCTCTTTGCCAGCGGAGGCTTCGGTCCCCGTGCGCAAGGTGGCGGTGGATTCAACCCCGGCGCTGGTGGTTTCGACATCAACGACCTGTTCGGCGGCGGTGCCGGCGGACAGGACTCGGGTCTCGGAGACATCTTCGGCGGATTGTTCAATCGCGGGGGAGCGGGCCAGCGCACCGCTGCGCCCAACCGCCCGCGTCGAGGCAAGGACCTCGAGACCGAGACGACGCTCGCCTTCCGCGAAGCGGCGCTCGGTGTCACCGTCCCACTTCGTCTGACCAGCCCGACGTCGTGCACCACGTGTCACGGCAGCGGCGCAAAGCCGGGCACCAGCCCGCGAGTGTGCCCGCATTGCAACGGAACCGGCGTGGTCAGCCGCAACCAGGGCGCATTCGGATTCAGTGAGCCGTGTGACGACTGCCGGGGAACCGGCTCGATCATCGACTCGCCTTGCGAGGACTGCCACGGTAGCGGCGTCACCAACCGGACACGGACCATCACGGTTCGCGTGCCGGCAGGCGTGAGCGACGGTCAGAAAATCAGACTCAAGGGCAAGGGCGAAGCGGGTCTCCGCGGAGCTCCGGCGGGTGACCTGTTCGTCAACATCCGCGTCAAGCCGGACAATGTCTTCGGCCGTAACGGCGACGATCTGACGCTGACGGTTCCGGTGAGCTACGGCGAACTGGTGCTCGGGACGACACTGTCCGTGCCGACCCTGGACGGCCGTGTCGGAGTGAAGGTTCCGGCCGGAACGGTGGACGGACGCATTCTGCGAGTTCGCGGACGCGGCATCCCCAAGCGTCCCGAGGGGGCAGGCGACCTTCTGGTCACCGTCAAGGTATCCGTCCCGCAGAAGTTGGACGACCCGGCGATCGAAGCGCTGAAGACCTATCTCGAAGCCGAGAAGGCGAGCGGGTTCGATCCACGGGCCGGGTGGGCCGGTGCATGATGACCGAACGACCGCAGAATCAATGGGATGCGACGGTCGATCCTGACGCCCAGATCTTCGTGATCTCGGTGGCAGCCGAGTTGGCCGGAATGCATGCGCAGACCTTGCGTAACTACGATCGACTCGGTTTGGTCACCCCTCACCGAACCACTGGTGGCGGACGACGCTACTCCCCGCGTGATGTTGCGCTTCTGCGTGAAGTGCAACGGCTTTCGCAGGACGAGGGCGTCAACCTCGCCGGAATCAAACGGATCATCGAACTGACCAACCAGGTCGAGGCTCTGCAGCATCGCGTCCGCGAACTGGCCGAGGAAATCGCGAAAGTCCATGCGGGCTATCGCCGGGACCTCGTTCCGATTCCACGCAACAACGCGTTGGTGGTTTGGAAGCCACGAAACCAGCGATAGTTCAGACCTTTACGCAAACGGCTCCACGCCCTGCTCGGATTCACCTCATCGAATCCCGCAGGGCGTGGGGCCGTTTTGGCGTTTCCACCCAGCGGGAATCGGTCTGTCGAGGCCGCCCGAATATGCATAGCGTCCGCTTCCATGACTCCTCTTTTGTGCGTTTGACGTTATCCAGATCACATTCTATGCTCCAACCCAAGCAACTGCTTGCTAGATCATCAAGCGGGTGCTTGGTTGGCTGGTGCTCGAAATCAGGCGTTCCCACCGGCCGATCCTTCTTTCGTCAGGTATTCGCCTGACGTTCGGTGCATACATGTGTTCTAGGAGTGCAGACATGAATCGTCGGCCCATTCTTGTTGCGGCAGTTGCCGTGACGGCTCTGGCTCTCGCGGGGTGTAGTGGTTCTTCGGAGTCCGAAGGTGGCGCGGATTCGCCGTACCGCGTCCTGCTGACCGGCGGGATCAGTGCGCAGGGTGTTCTCGCGGCGAACTCGCAGACTTCCCTGCTGGCCACGAAGGCCGGCGTTCAGGTCCAGAACGAGGCCGGGGGCATCGGCGGCCGTCAGATCGAGCTCACCACTGTCGATGACGCGGGTGATGCAACCATCGCTGTCACCAAGCTGCGCGAAGCCATCAACTCGGGGAACAAGCCTGACCTCTACCTCAACTCGGGTCCTTCGTCGATCGCGGCTGCGGTTCTCCCGATCCTCAAGCAGAACAACATCCTCTCGCTGAGCATGGCGCCTTCTCCCGATTCCACGGACCCCTCGAAGTTCCCGCTGAACTTCGACCTGGCTCCGGGCGCGACCGACACCGCTCGCGGCATCTCCGAGTATGCAAAGACCAAGGGCTACAGCAGCGTCGGAGTCCTGCACGGTAGTACCGCTTACGGTGAACTCTTCGGCGAGGAGATGACCGGTGCGCTCGAGAAGGTCGGTCTGAAGGCTGCCGGCAACGAAGAATACGACGCCGCTGCTCTGGACATGACGGCGCAGTTGCAGTCCCTCAAGAATGCCGGTGCAACGGCAATCGCGTTGGACGCGTACGGCGCCCCGCTCGGATACGTGTTGCAGAGCCTGGAGCGACTCGGCTGGGACGTGCCGTTGATCGGCAACACGTCGGTCTCTGCCACCAACCTCATCGCCAATGATCCGCCCGCCGGTGTGCTCGGCACCCCGCAGGTGAAGAACCTGGTGACGCAGGTGTTCACCAGCACGGTGTTCGATCCGAACAACGCGCTCGTCAACACGATGGTGGACACGATGGCGTCGCTGGGCTCGATCCCGTCGACGCTGATCCTCGCGGACAACTACGACGCATTCCCCCTCGTCGCGGCAGCAGCGGAGAAGGTCGGCAGTTCGACCGATCCGAAGAAGCTCGCCGAAGCACTGGAAACCGCAGAGGTTCAGGAGAATGCCAAGACCGCATTCCTCTCGCGCTACAACTTCAGCTCTGACAACCACGGCCCGAACCCGGATACCAGTGAGCTGAAGTTCATCAGCCCGACGAAGATCCTCAACGGTCAGTTCGGAAACCCGGCTGCGTCATGACCATTCTGTGGTCCGGATTGGCGCTCGGCGCGGTCTACGTGCTGGTTGCCATCGGGTACAACATCGTTTTCGTTTCCTCCAACACGTTCAACTTCGCTCAAGCTCAGCTGATGATGGTGGGCACTTTCGTCGCCTACACGGGTCTCGTGACCCTGAAACTTCCCGTTCTCGTGGTGGCCGTCATGGCAACCGTGACCGTGATGCTCCTCGCCTCGGTCGAGGAGATCGTCGCGATCAGACCGGTGGCCGATCACCAGAACCAGCTGGTCACCACGCTTGGCGTTGCCACGCTGCTCAATGGTGCAACTCAATTGATTTGGGGTAGTGAGCCTCTCACGGTTCCGTTCTTCGGATCGAACGAACCGATCACCCTACTCGGCGGCCGTACCTACCCGGTGGAGATCGCTCTGCTTGTTGCGGCGATCGCACTGGTCATCGGGTTGAGTTACGTCTCGAAGAAGACCATGACGGGTCTGGCTCTGATCGGCATCTCCGAGGATCGTGAAGCGGCGATGCTGCGAGGAGTCAATGTACGACGGTTGGCGCTGGGTGCGTTTGCCTTCTCGGGTGCATTGGCCGGTGTCCTCGGACTCCTTGTCGGCCCCAAGACGTTTGCAGTTGCGACGTTGGGTGCCGCGCTGGCCCTCAAGGGATTCGTGGCGTTGGCGATCGGCGGGTTCGGCTCTCTGCCAGGCGCTTTGATCGGCGGCCTGACCGTCGGCCTGGTGGAATCGTTCACCGCCCTGTGGGCGGGAAGTCAGTACAGCAATATCGCCGTCTTCACGGTGCTGATCATCATCTTGATGGTCAAACCTGCCGGCTTGTTCGGCAACGTCCGAGAACGGGTGGTGTGAAATGGTAAGCGCGTGGCGGACTTTCCGTTCCCTTCCGAGTTGGATCATCCCGCTGGTCCTGGCGGTAGTGATCTTGCTGCTGCCCGTGATGGGGCTCGACCTGTCGACATCACGGCAGATTCAATTGGCCTGCATCCTGGCACTTGTGGTCAGCGGCCTGAACCTGAGCCTCGGCTTTGCCGGTGAACTGGCGCTCGGCCAGGCCGCGATGTACGCGGCGGGTGCATACACCGCGGGTCTGATGTCCCAGGCCGGTCACACCGACATTCTGGTCCAGCTCGCTGCGGCCGGTGCCGTGGCATTGGGCGTCGGCATCTTGACCGGCGTTCCCGGTCTGCGACTGGGCAACTGGTCCCTGGCGATGACGTCGTTCTTCCTGGTCCTGCTGGTACCGGACGTACTGGCGATCTTCGGCGGCAAGACCGGCGGCCGAAACGGCCTCACCGGTATGGAGCCGCCGACGCTCTTCGGCTCCGAACTCGACACCCAGCAGTACTACATGGTGGTTGTCGTGGTGACCGTCCTCTGGTTCGCGGTGATGCGCAACCTGGTGGTCTCGCGCCACGGCATCGCGTTCCGCACGCTCAAGCAGTCGCCGGTGCTGGCGTCGTCGCAGGGTGTGTCGGTGTTCCGGATGAAACTGCTCGGCTATGCGATCGGTGCGTTCCCGGCCGGTCTGGCGGGTGCGTTGTTCGCCAATACCGACCTGTTCATCTCGCCGGAAGCCTTCGGGTTCACCTTTGCCACAGCGGTTCTGGCGGCGTCGATCCTGGGCGGTGCGGCAAGTGTGTACGGCGCCGTAGTCGGTGCCGCGATCATGCAGCTCGGTCCCAACCAGTCGACGGCATTTCAGGAATACTCGCTGATCTTCTACGGAGGCTTCCTGATCATCGGCGGTGTGCTGCTCTCCGGTGGGCTGACCAAGGTCGGGCGAGCGATCGTCTCGAAACTCGATCGCAGGGCCGGCCTGGGCGTAGTCACCGCAAAGGAGAACAGCGGCGGAACACCGGAACTGGCGCCGATCAACGGCGCACGGTTGGTGGTCGACGGAGTGTCCAAGGCATTCGGTGGCAACCAGGCTCTCAATGCGGCAACCCTGACCGCAGAGGCAGGTAAGGTCACCGCGTTGATCGGGCCAAACGGTTCGGGTAAGACGACCATGCTCAACATGATCTGCGGGTTCTACACCGCGGACGCCGGCGTGATCACAATCGGTGACACGGTGGTCTCGCAGTCGTCGCCGCACAAGGTGGCGCGCGTGGGTGTGGCGCGGACGTTCCAAACTCCGACGATTCCGGAGAACATCACGGTTCTGGAAGCTGTTGCATCCGGACGGTATTCGGTGCACCGCGCGTCGATGGCGTCGGCTGTGCTTCGCCTGCCCAGCTTCCGCAGGATCGCGAAGGCCGACATCGTCGAGGCCGAGCGTGTTCTCGAGCTCGTGGGGATGTCGCACCTGCGCAACGAGATCGCGACGTCGCTGCCCCTGGGGATGCGTCGCATGCTCGAAGTTGCTCGCGCCGTCATCGCCGAGCCGAGGGTCGTACTCTTCGACGAGGTTGCGTCCGGACTCGACGAGGACGAACTCGAACGCCTGGCAGACCTGATCCGGGTACTGCGAGATGCCGGGGCCACAGTGGTGTTGGTGGAGCACAACTTCCGCCTCGTGCTCTCGCTGGCCGACGAGATCGTGGTACTGGCGCAGGGGCAGGTGATCGCCACCGGCGATGCGGCGACGATCGAACATCACCCGCGCGTGTTGAGCGAATACCTCGGAGTCAAGTCCGGTGATGAGGATGCGCTGCTCGAAGAAATCGGCGCGGTAGACCATCAGACCAGCGAGGTGAAGTGATGGAACCGATTCTGAAGGTCCGTAACCTGCAGACCGGGTACGGCGATCTGCGCGTCGTCTGGGATGTCTCGTTCGACGTCTATCCCGGTCAGGTGACAGCCCTGCTCGGACGCAACGGTGCAGGCAAGACGAGCACGCTCCGTGCTCTGTCCGGCCTCAACAAGGTGGCCTCTGGAACCGTCGAAATGGACGGTGCCGACATCACCGGAGTTCCCGCCCACAAGCGGGTGCGGCAGGGTATGGCGTACGTGCAGGAGGGTAAGCGGGTCTTTCACAAGCAGACCGTCGAGCAGAACCTTCTGCTGGGCGGGTACACCCGCAAGGCAAAGCGCGGCGAGCTGATGGAATCCGTCGAGTCCATGTACGAGATGTTCCCGATCCTGGGGGAGAAGCGTGCGCTTCCCGCCGGTTCCATGTCGGGCGGTCAGCAGCAGATGCTCGCGATCGGCGCAGCGCTGATGGCGCAGCCGCGGTTGCTCCTTCTCGACGAACCGTCGGGCGGGCTGGCTCCGGTGATCGTCGGTGAGGTGATGGACCGCGTCCAGCAGCTCAAAGAAACCGGCCTGGCTGTTCTGTTGGTGGAGCAGGCAGTGGAGGCCGCGATGAGCGTCGCCGATCACGTGACGGTCCTCGACATCGGCAAGGTGGTCCTCGACGCCGACGCCAAGGACATCGACGACCTGGCAGTGCTCAAGGACGCGTACTTCGGACGCATCTGATCTGCACCGATGTCACTTCAGCCCGGCCACCTCGGCCGGGCTGAAGTTGTTTTCCCGCTCGGTGGCACGGGGGCTGGCCAGCTCTGGACCATCGATCTACCGTCCAGCAAACAACCCCTGTGAGAGGCAAACTTGATGACTGCTCCCGACGTGCTCGCCCCGGCAAAGCTGGGCCCGGTGACCTTGCGAAATCGAATCATCAAGTCCGCGACATTCGAAGGCAAAACTCCCGACGCCCTGGTCACCGACGAGCTGATCGAGTTCCATCGCCGCCCGGCAGCCGGCGGAGTCGGGATGTCCACCGTCGCGTATTGCGCCGTCGCACCGGAAGGGCGCACCGAATACGGCCAGCTGTGGATGCGGCCCGATGCCCTCCCCGGACTGCGACGACTCACCGATGCCATTCACGCCGAAGGGGCAGCAGCATCGGCGCAGCTCGGGCACGCCGGCCCCGTCGCGAATCAGAAGTCGACCGGACTGCCTGCGCTGGCACCGTCGAGTTCGTTCAATCCGTTGAGCATGAGGATGATTCGCACTGCCACCACAGCGGACATCACCAGAATTGCGGCGGCGCACGGGAGCGCTGCGCGACTTGCCGTCGAAGCAGGATTCGACGCCGTCGAGATCCACTTCGGCCACAACTATTTCGCGAGCTCGTTCCTGAGCCCGAAACTGAACCGTCGTAAGGATTCTTACGGCGGATCGCTCGAGAATCGGGCTCGCGTCGTACTCGAAACTGCGCGCAGTGTGCGCGATGCAGTCGGCGACAAGATCGCGATCTTGGCCAAGCTGAACATGGACGACGGTGTGCCAGGCGGATTCTGGGTGGACGAAGCAATCCAGGTGGCGCAGTGGCTCGAGGCATCCGGAAGTGTCGATGCGCTCGAGTTGACGATGGGTAGCTCACTGCTCAACCCGATGTACCTGTTCAAGGGTGATGCGCCGATCCGCGAGTTTGCCGCCGCGATGCCGCAGCCTGTTCGGCTCGGTGTGCAGTTGGTGGGCAAGAGCATGTTGCATGCCTATCCGTACAAGCCGCTGTTCATGCTGGAAGAGGCTCGGCAGATCCGTGCTGCGGTGAAGTTGCCGCTCGTGCTGCTCGGCGGTGTCACGGACAAAGCGGGCATGGATACCGCAATGGCGGAAGGGTTCGAGTTCGTCGCCATGGCACGGGCACTGCTCAGAGAACCGGATCTGATCAATCGGATCGCAGCCGAATCCGATACCCAATCACTGTGCATCCACTGCAACAAGTGCATGCCTACGATCTTCAGTGGTGCCCGCTGCGTGTTGGTCGAACGCGTCTGAGTTGGTCAGCGCACACCACGTCCCGACATCCATGCGGATACCGGGTCGTGGGCCGTAGCGGATCAAGTTCGTGGTTGCTTCAACGCTCGTTTCAGTTCTGCGTGAAGACGTCGTAGGAGGCGTTCATCGTGGGGTAGCCGGTGGCCATGTAGTCGGTGAGGATGACGTGCGTCGGGTCACCGATGGTGCGGGTCCCGTCGAGGGTGGGGTTGCCGGCGTAGTTGTTGGCCGCCATGACGGTCTGGACTCCGTCGGCCACGTTGTAGGTGACGTCGACACCGATGCCGCGCGGATCGCTGCTGTAGGCGGTGACGATTTCGGTCGTGTGCGGAGCCAGGTAGGAGCGGGGGCCGTTGATCCACTGTCCGTAGGGGTTGGACGCGCTCTCCAGCAGCATCGGGTTGTCGGTGTTGTTGGTGATGGTCATGGCAACCGTCGGGCCGTCGGTCGGCATGGTGCCGGCGTTGGCGACCGCCGCGGTTCCCAGTGCGGTTCCGCCGAGAGCGAGGGCGATCGCGGTGACTGCTACGAAGCGAGTGGTGTTGGTACGCATGATGTCTGCTCCTGGGCTGGTGTGTGGTTGCCGTTCTCGGCGATGAATCAATCTTGTCGCGAATCAGGGCTGCTGTATGTCCGCCGACGGGGCCGTGGCGGGGTTGAATCGCGTGTCCCCCGATCGGGGGAGGCGCAAGTGCTCGCATTGCTGGTACGGGCGTGAGAAAGTGAGCAATGCGAGAAGGCACGAAGCCGGTGGTCGGCAAGGTTTCCGTGGTGGTCGGCGACGATCACCCGTTGTTTCGTGAGGGCGTGGTTCGGGCCCTGACCGGCAGTGACCGCATCGACGTTCTGGGCGAGGCCGACGACGGCGCAGCTGCGCTCGCAATGATTCGGGAATTACGCCCGAAGGTGGCGCTGATCGATTTCCGGATGCCGCACCTGGACGGGACCCAGGTGGCAGCAGCAGTGGTTCGAGACGAGTTGCCGACCAGGGTGCTCCTGCTCAGTGCTCACGACGAATCGTCCGTCGTGTACCAGGCTCTGCAGGCGGGTGCTGCCGGATTCCTGCCGAAGGAATCCACCCGGGCCGAGATCGTGAGCGCCGTGCTCGACTGCGCCGCGGGCCGAGATGTGTTGCCGCCCAGCATCGCTGCCGGACTGGTGGGGGAGGTGCGTCGCCGTAGCGAGCCGTCCGGCCCGACTCTCAGCGCCCGTGAGCGTGAAGTTCTCGGATTGATCGCACAGGGCGCCAGTATCCCCACCATCGCCTCCCAGCTCTTTCTTGCGCCTTCGACCGTCAAAACCCACGTGCAGCGCCTCTACGAGAAACTCGGAGTCAACGATCGAGGCGCCGCCGTCGCCGCCGCGATGCGGCAGGGTCTGTTGGAGTGAACGGGAGTCACCGCAGTACGTACGTGACGTTCATGGCCGGGTAACCCGAGGTCATCGTCACCGTGACGTCGTGGCCGTCGGGGGCGTACGTTCCGCCGGCATCTGCCCTGGTCTTCGAGTTGGTGGCGCTGAAGACAAACACTCCACCGTCGTCGGAGCGGTACGTCAGCACGACGGGAAAGTCGTTCTGATTCTTGCTCGTGGCGACCACGTTGACGTTCATGTTCGGCAGGATGTAGTCGGCCGGCGGGACGATCCAGTCACCGTTCGGGTTGGATGCGTCGACCAGATACAGGGCCCCGAAGCCCGAATTGCTGATCATCGCCGTCGTGACGGAAGTGTCGGTTATCGACTTCACCGCGTTTGCACCGGCGGCGCGGGCGACCAGAGCTGCCATGCTGAGGCCGGAGAAGGAAATTGCTTCGGGTCGAATTGTGTTGGTAGTCATGATGTTTCTCCTCGATTTGTCGGTCTCGGTGACCGTGTGTTTCGGTGATGAGACAACTATGGCCCCGAAATCCCTTCGGGTCTGTCCACCTACGGGTCCGAGTGCTGGATGACATCGGTGTCCCCCGATCGGTGGACAAACCCGTACGGGCCCGCCCACCCAGCGTCACGAGGGTGGAGGCTCCGCCCACCCAGTGTCATGGGGTGGAGGCTCCGCCCACCCAGCGGGAGAACCCGTTCCTCTACCAACCAGTCCACTCGTAGCGTGACCACCATGACCGATCCTGACTTCTCCACCGCACCACTCGACGTCGTAGTCATCGGCGCCGGCGTCGCTGGCATGTACGCCATGCACCGACTTCGCGAGCAGGGGCTGCGTGTCCACGGCTTCGAGGCGGGCTCCGGAGTGGGCGGCACGTGGTACTTCAACCGCTACCCCGGCGCACGCTGTGACGTCGAGAGTTTCGACTACTCCTACTCGTTCTCCGAAGAGCTGCAACAGGATTGGGACTGGAGCGAGAAGTACGCCGCGCAACCGGAGATCCTCTCGTACCTCGATCACGTGGCTGATCGCTTCGACCTTCGCACTGGCTTCACCTTCGACACACGCGTTCTGAGCGCACAGTTCGACGAGGGTACTGCCACGTGGCGAGTACAGACCGACGGCGGTCACGACGTCACCTCACGCTTCGTCGTGTGCGCCACGGGCAGCCTCTCGACCGCAAACGTTCCGAACATTGCGGGCCGTGAGACCTTCGGTGGCGAGGTGTTCCACACCGGTTTCTGGCCGCACGAGGGCGTCGACTTCACCGGCAAACGCGTCGGTGTGATCGGCACCGGATCCTCGGGCATCCAGTCCATTCCGCTGATCGCCGAGCAGGCCGATCATCTCTACGTTTTCCAGCGGTCCGCGAATTACAGTGTGCCGGCAGGAAACACGCCTCTCGATGACAAGCGCCGCGCCGAGATCAAGGCCGGCTACGCAGAGCGTCGAGCGCTGTCCAAGCGCAGTGGCGGTGGATCGCCGTTCGTTTCGGATCCTCGCAGCGCCCTCGAGGTCTCGGAGGCCGAGAGAAACGCAGCATACGAGGAGCGGTGGAAGCTCGGCGGTGTCCTGTTCGCCAAGACCTTCGCAGACCAGACGAGCAACATCGAGGCCAACGGGACAGCGGCAGCGTTTGCCGAACGCAAGATCCGCTCGGAAGTCCAGGATCAGGCGATCGCCGACCTGCTCATTCCGAACGACCACCCCATCGGAACCAAGCGGATAGTCACGGACACGAACTACTACCAGAGCTACAACCGTGACAACGTCAGCCTGGTAGATCTCAAGTCCGCACCGATCGAGGCGATCGACGAGGCTGGAATCAAGACGGCCGATGCGCACTACGAACTGGATGCGCTGGTGTTTGCCACCGGGTTCGACGCGATGACGGGAGCGCTCGATCGCATCGAGATCCGCGGCCGCAATGGCGAGACGTTGCGCGAGAACTGGCATGCGGGTCCAAGGACGTATCTAGGCCTCGGAGTACACGGGTTCCCCAACCTGTTCATCGTCACCGGGCCGGGTAGCCCGAGTGTGCTGTCCAACATGATTCTCGCTGCCGAGCAGCACGTGGACTGGATCGCGGGCGCGATCAACCACCTCGATTCGGCGGGCATCGACACCATCGAACCGAGTGCCGAAGCCGTGGACAACTGGCTCGACGAATGCTCACGCCGGGCGTCGGCGACGCTGTTTCCATCCGCGAACTCCTGGTACATGGGAGCTAACATTCCGGGAAAGCCGAGGATATTCATGCCATTCATCGGAGGATTCGGTGTCTACTCCGACATCTGTGCAGACGTGGCAGCAGCGGGATACCGAGGCTTCGAACTGAACAGTGCGGTGCACGCATGAGTCGCCTCGAGGGTCTTCGCGTACTCGTGACAGGTGCGGCCGGCGGGATGGGCCGCTCACACTGCGAGCGTCTCGCCGACGAAGGCGCGTCCGTGATCGCGTTGGATGTCGTGCAGGCAAAGTCCGAGCTGGAGGAGACCGCCCAGGCGGTACGCGAGCGTGGAGGCGTGGCGGTCACCGGCGTCGCGGACATTCGTGACTTCGAAGATCTCGCCGCGGTAGTCGCCGATTGTGTCGCCGAACTCGGCGGGTTGGACGTCGTCGTCGCGAATGCAGGCGTGTACGACACGCCGGGACCGTCGTGGACCATCGATCCTGCAGTGTGGAACCGCTCGCTCGACGTCAATCTGACCGGGGCGTGGCACACCGTCAAGGCCTGTGTTCCGCACTTCGGCGACGGTGGATCCGTCGTTCTGGTCAGCTCGACAGCGGGAATCAAAGGTATTGCCGGAGCGAGTCATTACAGCGCCGCCAAGCACGCCGTGGTGGGCCTGGCCAGAACGCTGGCCAACGAGTTGGGCGCGGAGGGTATTCGCGTCAACTCCGTGCATCCGGGTTCGGTGCGTACCCCGATGATCATCAACGAGCGAGTGTTCGCGAACCTGTGCCCGGATATCGAGAATCCCACGGAAGCAGACGCCGCTGCAGTACTGAGCGCGCGCAACCTGTTACCTGTTCCCTGGGTCGATCCGGTGGATGTCAGCAATGCCGTCCTGTTTCTCGCATCCGCGG
Source organism: Rhodococcus sp. FW305-130 (assembly GCF_058788335.1). Classification (NCBI taxonomy): domain Bacteria; kingdom Bacillati; phylum Actinomycetota; class Actinomycetes; order Mycobacteriales; family Nocardiaceae; genus Rhodococcus; species Rhodococcus sp. FW305-130. The sequence continues at coordinate 178,620 of NZ_JBYTAP010000009.1, forward strand.
AGTCCCGCTACATGACCGGCTGTCAGTTGGTGGTCGACGCCGGCCTGACCCAGAAAGTGTGAATTGATGACTTCTCGATTGGAAGGCAAGATCGCGCTGATCACGGGTGCGGCTCGAGGAATCGGCCGGGCTCAGGCCGTGCGATTCGCCGAAGAAGGTGCGGACATCATCGCGATCGACGTGTGCGCGTCGGTGGAAACGACAGTCACCCCGCCCGCGTCGGAATCCGATCTCGCCGAGACGGTAGCCCAGATCGAGGCACTGGGGCGAAAGGTCGAATCTGCGGTAGTGGACGTTCGGGATCTCGAGGCACTACGCAGCGCGGTGGACTCGGGGGTCGAAGCGCTCGGTGGACTCGACATCGTGTGCGCTACAGCTGGTATCACGTCCTCCGACGGGGCTCTGACGATGTCGGAAACGATGTGGCAGACCATGTTGGACGTGAACCTGACCGGGGTGTGGCACACCACGACGGTTGCGGCGCCGCACTTGATCGCGCGAGGTGGGGGATCGATGACACTCACCAGCTCCATCGCCGGATTGCGGGGGCTGGTCGGAGTTGCGCACTACACCGCAGCCAAGCATGGAGTCGTTGGTCTGATGCGTTCGCTGGCAAAGGAATTGGCGCCGCACAACGTGCGGGTCAACACCGTTCATCCCACCAACGTCGACACTCCGATGATTCAGAACCCGTTGGTGCGCGGCAAGTTCCGCCCCGATCTCGAGAACCCGACGCGGGAGGAATTCGCTGCGGCGGCGATGACGATGAACATGCTTGCCATTCCGTGGATCGAACCGGTGGACGTAGCGAATGCGGCACTGTTCCTGGCCTCCGACGAGGCCCGTTACATCACGTCGGTCGCCCTGCCGGTGGATGCGGGGAGTTCGTCCCGCTGAAGTTTGGAATAGCTGAGGTTTGTCGCGCTGGGTTCCGCCACGGTGTGTAGCGTCGGTTTCACCTAACCGAAAGGCGCACACCGTGGCGGAACGACGCTATCTGGAAGTCACCGTCGGGACCAACATCGTCATGGTCCTCGACCACCGCACGGTGGAGGTCTTCGACCGCACCGCCGCGAGCACGAGCGAAGTGGCTCGCTGGCATGTCGAACACATTGCAGTGAAGGCGAAACCGTCGAAATCGGGATTGAAGCTCACCATTGGAAACCGGCTCGCCGACGACTCCATCGCGGTAGCGGGTCCACGGGCATCGCTCACCGTTCCGCCGGAGAATGAAGCCGCCGTCGTCGCGTTCTTCGACGAGGTCAAGGCCGCTCGGATGTGACTCAGTCGCCCGCTGTCGCGCGCGCGGCAGCATGGGCGCCGGCAACACGACCGAACGCGAAGGCGTCGGCAATATGGAATCCACCGTCCTTCGCCGCGCTGTAGGTGGAACTCACTGCGCCCGCCGCATACAGCCCCGGAATCGGGCTACCGGCGGTGTCGAGGACGCGGGAATGACCGTCGCGGCGCGGCCCACCGCTACTCCATCCCAGCAGTGGCGGCCCGGAGACGGCGTAGAACGGAGCGGTTGCCACCGGGGCCAAAGTTTCCGGGTTGCGGCCGAAGGAATGGTCTACGCCGTCCGCGCACGCCTCGTTGTAGCGGTGCACGCTCGTTTCCACGACGGTGGGGTCCAAGCCGAGCTTCCCGGCGAGTTCGGCAAGCGTGTCCGCTTTGATGATCCAACCCTTGTCGATCTCGGCTTGATTGTCCGAACTCCACTCGTACCCTTCGTCGAGGACCATGTGTCCGACGGGCAGTACGTCGCGACCGGGGCTCAGCTGCCCGGCCAACCTCATCGTCTCGTCGAACACTATGTTCATCGGTTGCACCGGAAAGTGTTGGTAGGAACCCTCTCTGAACACATGACCGTGCCGCATTTCGGCTGACTCGTCGGTGAAGCGTCGACCTTCCCGGCTGAGGAACACATAGTTGTGCGCGTTCCACAGTGCGAGGAAGAATCCAGTCGGATTTTCGAGGTCGCCGGGGATTCCCGTAATGGTCATCATGTTGTTCATGTGCCACAGATCCGCGCCCACTGCCTGTGCCATCCGGTGGCCGTCGCCTGTTGCCGAAGGTGAGCCCCAGATCTTCGGATTCTCCAGGCGTAGGTAATCGCGCACCATGGCCGGATTTGCTTCGAAACCTCCGGTGGCAAGGATGACACCTCGGCGCGCATGGATCTGCGAAGTTTGTTCACCCGAACGGATCTCGACTCCGGCCACCGCTCCGGATTCATCCGTCAAGAGTCTGGTGGCCTCGGTGTCGAAAAGGGTTGTGATGTCGCGTTCAGCGAGGGCGGAAACGAGGAAGCGGTAGAGAAGTTCATTGCCCATCTTCCCTTCGATGGTATCCATCCCTGCGTAACAAGAACTTCCGTCGAGTTCGCCGTACTCCGCCGTGGAATGGAAATCGCCGGTCATCGCTACAGTTGCACCCAGACTGCGGAGCCAGTCGGACAGTCCTTGCGTATTCTCTGCCCAGGCGTCGATGACGTCGTCGGCAACGGTGAACGATCCGTTCAACGAACGCAGGAAGGTGCGGGCGGCAGCCGGGTCCTGGTTGACGAACCATCCACTGCCGGACAGTCGAGTGTTGCCGCCCGCGGTATCGCGTCCACTCTTCTCCAGAATCACCACCGACGCGCCGTCAGCGTGTGCTTGGAGTGCTGCGGCGGATCCGGCAGCGCCCGATCCGATGACAATGACATCGACGTTGTTGTCCATGTCACAAAGCTATGGTCGGACGGTGGCGCCTCATACGTGCGTTCCCGGTGAGCGAGAGAAAGGCCTGTTCCGGACAGTCACCTGAGGATCAGTGGGTGCACATCAAGTACTCAGCTGTTGGGCCTCGACTTGAATAACTGGACCGCACTGAGTGTTGCGACAATCGGCCAACACACAACGGCGATCCATACACTGGTTGAACGCTCGCCTTGAACGAGATCGTAAATTGCGAGGGCAGTCAGCAGAATCCCGATCCCGAATGCGATCCAGTTCAGAGTTCTGATGCGGGAGGCAGTTGGTGACGTCATTGAGAAAACCTACTCGACTTCTCGCGACCGTTCGGGAGAATTCCCAGGCCGGGAGGGATGGCGGAATACGAGTATCGCTCGCGATCTCGACGCGATATCAGGAGTGGATGCGCGGCATGCCCGGGTCGGAGTTGTCGATGACGCAGTCGGCTCGGGTCCAGGGTTTTGCAGCGGCGAAGTAAAGCCGTTGCCCGCCCACATATCTGTTCATCGAAGGATGATCCGGATCCGCGTTCGTTCCGTCGCGAAGGTTCATTCGCCGCGCGGTCTCGTGGAAGGGCGCATCGAGGAAGATCGAATAGTCCCATCGTTCGGCGAGTTCGTCTCGATGCAGGAAGAGTCCTTCGACAAGGACTATCGCTCCATCGGCTGCATGCAGGTACGCGTCGCTGTCCCGCCGTTGTCGGTACCTTCTGCTCCCGCCCCGCCCCAACGGATCGAGAACATGTCGTTCGAGGGCGTCGTAGTCGTAGCTGTCGAGCCAGAAGCCTTCCGGTGATTGCCGACCTCTACGATGACGAATCTCCGGCGGATTGAGGAAGTCGTCGACGTGAATGACGATGACGGGGCGTGCATTCAGCTGCGCTGTAAGGCTTTTCGCGAATGTCGTCTTGCCGCTCCCATCGACACCGTCGATCGCGACGAGAGGCGAGCCGCGCAACGCGGATATTTCGGCGGCTAAGGTTTCGAAGACCGACGCAGTGCTCATCGATCAATTCCTACTGCACTCGCAGCGACACGAAGAGGCCCCGTGTCGTACAGGATTCGGTGTCCGTCTTCGAGAACACGTCGAGTGCCCGCGTCGAGCGGAACGTCCGCCCAGCTCTCGCTCGCGAAATTCAGCTCGACGAGGAGGCCGGACCGTAGGCGGAAGCGTCGTTCTCGAACTGGCCCCCAGTTTGCGGCTCTGATGAATCGCGCGTCGGGGCGGAGCCGCACGAACCAGTCTTCATTTGCGAGCGCGTTCGCGTCGTCGGCCAGGATCATCAGGTCAAGATCACTCGCCATACGCTCCGCTCCGCGCGCGTAGGACCCGACCAGCGCTAGAGCCTTGACTCCGTCGTATTCATCGGCCCATCGTTCGACGTCGACGAGCAAAGCGTTGACCGCGCGCCTACGTCCTTTCAATCGTGCTGACATACGGGCATCATTCCCCACCGTCACGGCTGTCCGTAGCTTCGCTGGTACCTCTATCCTGGAACTGTCAGTGATGAACCAGGGGAGGGATGCGTATGTCCAAGGAAGTATCGGCAGGTCTGGCTGTTGGTGCGATGGTCCTTGTTGCAGGCTTGATCTGGACTGGGTTTCCGCTCGACGCATATTCGGTTGTCGCCGTGATTTTTGCAATCTGCGGGGGATTCATCACCTGGATCTACCTGCGCGAGAACGTAGATGCCGTCCCACACACAGCGACGAAAGAAGGCAGTCGATGAAGGCAATCATCGTGTGTACCTCTGTCTCCCATGGCAATACGAAGCGTATCGCCGACGTCATCGGAGAAGTTCTCGATGCTCGCGTGGTCGAGCCCGGTGACATCGACACCGCGCAGCTCGCCGACTACGACCTCGTGGGCTTCGGCTCCGGCATCTACCTACGCTCGTACCACGAAGACCTACGCTCGTTCATCGAGGCACTCCCCGAAGAACGGCGATCCAAGGCTTTTGTCTTCGCCACCAGTGGTTTTCCCGACAAGGGGATTCATCGCTTCTCGCGTCCACTGGTTCAGCTGCTCGAGCAGAAGGGCTTCGATGTGGTCGCAGCCTTCTCGTCCCGTGCGTGGGATACGTATTTTCCGTTCAAGCCGTTCGGCGGTATCCGGAAGGGGCGGCCGAACGCCGACGACTTGGAATCGGCGCGCACGTTCGCCGAAGTCCTACGCGGAAGCGTTCAGGACAGCTTGCCCGGCACCGGGTAGCTGCGCAGGCTCATCTCCAGCTCACCGGCGTCGGCAAGGTCGTTGATCGTCTGACGCAGAGCGCCACACGTCCGCTGAGCGTTGGCTCGACCGTTCTCACGCCCCAGTTCCGGGCACACCACTTGCGACTCTTCGAGCCATTGAACGCTGGTGTGCGCTTCGCTGTATTTCTCGACCAGAACGCGGTTTCCGCAGTTCCGACAGCTGACCTGACGCATCAGCGTGCAATCAGATCGGCCGGTGACCAGAACGCGCGCATGCTCGTGATCTTGGCGTCCGCGTCGAAAGTCATGACGTCGATCGGTTCGACCTCGTAGACCTGATCGCCCACCGGTGTGACGACGCGGAAGTGGAAGGCCGCGCTGGATCCGCTCACCCGCAAGGTGAGAAGCTCCGTCTCTTGCGAACCGCCCTCGAGAGCGCCGTAGAACTCGGTGATCGCCGCTTTGCCGACACGGGGTTCGCTGCCGACCGGGTCTTCGAGTGTCGCGTTCTCGGCGTAGAGGGCGGCGATGTCCGCTGACGATCCGCGAGCCACGGCGTCGAGGTAGGTGGTAACCGTCGCCGTGATCGTGGCCGTGGTGTCTGGTTCGAGAGTGGTCATCGAGTTAGTCCGATCAGTCGAGAAGTTCAGGGTCTGACAACTACTTCGGACGCTATCGGTGCCGTCTCGATTCGGCGTCGCAATCTCCCACGCAGCGGGACGGCCCGCAAGAAATTCAGGCGTCGAAGCGTCCGAAGCCGCCGCGGTAGAACAGAAGCGGACCGTCGTGGCGCAGCACGTTCAGATCGGTGATGCGTGCGACGACGATGGTGTGATCACCGGCGTCGTGCTCCTGCTCGACGGTGGCCTCGATGCGAGCGAGTGCGCCGCTGAGCGCCGGAGCACCGTTGCCGGCCGCGTCCCACTCGACGCCGAGGAACTTGTCGGTCCCGCCGCGAGCGAACGCCGAACACATGTCCTGCTGATCGTGGGCGAGCACATTGATGCAGAGAGTTCCGGATTCGCGAAGCTTCGGCCAACTTGTCGACGTCTTCGCCGGGCAGAACGAGAGCAACGGGGGATCGAGCGATACCGAGACCAGAGACTGGCAGGTGAAGCCGAGGGGTGAGTCTCCATCGTGAGCGGTGATGACGGTGACGCCAGTGCAGAAATTGCTCATCACGTTGCGAAGTGTGCGTCCGTCCAGAACTGGCGGCTCGGCGTTTTCCACGGTCATGTCGTCTCCTTGTTCAAATCTCTGTTCAAATCTCTGCAAACAGCTTCAGAAGCAACGATGTGTGGCGCCGCGGTCGTAATCCAGCGGCAGTCCCACTCAATGGCAGCAATGGCTTCTCGCCACGGGTTCGGACCGACCGAGTGTCAGGTGGAGGGGTCTCGGGCAAATTTGATCCCGCTCAGCGGTCCGTTCGGATTCTACGAAACCAGCAAATCACCAGTGATTGTTAGACTTCGGGCATGTCCGAACCTGATGACGTGTCCCGAGGACTTCCCGCTACCAGCTGGGCAGTGCTCGGGATGCTGACGTTCGGGGAGGAACTGACCGGAAACGATTTGAAGAAGTGGGCTGACTGGAGTGTCGGCTTCTTCTACTGGAGCCCGTCCATCAGCCAGGTCTACGCAGAGCTGAAGAAGCTCGAAAGCATCGGATTCGTGGAGTCCCGGGTCGTCTCCGAGCCCGGGGTACGGGGCAAGCGCCTCTACTCGATCACCCAATCAGGAACCGACGCCGTCCGGACGTGGTCACGGGAGGCGCCGGTGGAAGTCCCGGTGCTCAAGCACGGCGTCATGTTGCGTCTGTGGATGGGACACCTCAACGAACCCGAGCGACTGAAGGCACTGGTCGAAGCCCATATCGCCAACGTCGAAGAGCAGATTCGACGCGCGAAACTCCACGCAGATCATGCCGAGAACGAGCCGGCCTGGTCGTTCCCGGTCATGACGTTGCGATGGTCGGAACGGTACTTCCGAGCCGAGATCGAACTTGCTCGCGAACTACTCGAAGACATCGATCGTGCGTCCGCCGAGTTCGCGAACGTCGCCGAGCACGACCGACTGGGATCGCCGTTGCCCTCGACGCCTGGCAGATGGAAGAACGTCGAGGAGTACGTGTTGGCGCTCGAGCAAGCCGGTCTCACCGGCAACGGCTCGAATATCTGAGTCAGGCCCCGGCTGCGGTGGGCATGTTGCGCAGCAGGTGACGACGCTGCAACGTCGGAGTGACGCTCAGCGATCCGCCGTCGATGCCACGCCAAATGGCAGCGGCCGCCATCCGAACCGGCGCTGCGCTGACGTGGTCGAGTCGGAGAGCCTTCGACGGCGCGCAGATGGATACCGCGGCAACAGCGCGGCCGATGGGGCCGATCGGTGCCGCAAGACAGCTGAATCCCGGTAGGCCGTTTCCGGTTTCGAATGCCACCCCTGATTCGCGAATCCGGGCGAGGTGGGGCAGTGCGTAGCCCGAGGACTTCGGCGAACCGAATGCAAGCAGTGCCTGACCGATCGCAGTGGTCTCGGCCCGGCGTCGACCACCCACACGCGTCGGCACCGCGGCAGCGAGGCGTCCGCCGATCTTCTCCATGTAGACCACATCGGGCCCGTCGAGGATGCCGAGGTGAACCACGAAGCCGGTGACGCGGTAGAGCTCGTGGAGGAGCGGCATGGCTGCAGCGTGGAGGCGGTCTTGATGAACCGCGAGCGATCCCAGTTCGACGAGGCGCATACCGAGTTCGTAGTCGCGGCCGTCGCGGCGCAGCCAACGCATCGAGACGAGACGTTCGAGCATGCGGTGGGCAGACGAGCGTGGCAGGCCCGTGCTCCGAACGACCTGAGCGAGCGTCAACCTGCCGGGACCGTCGAAGGCGTCGAGAACCAGCGAGACGCGATCGAGAATTGCTGTCGGGGCCGAATCGGCGCCTAAAGCATCCACAGCCTGCAGTGTCATCGTGTACCTCACTTCTCTTAGAGCTCCACAACCAGTGAACTGGCTATTTCAATTAGAAATAGTGTCATAGAGTTCTGGATTTGTGAAGTGGATCACCGGTCTGTTTTCGGGCGCGTCACGGTGGAAACGACGAAGGGGCTTGCGCGAATGCTCGCGCAAGCCCCTTCGTCGGTTTACTACCGGCGGGTACTACATCGTCACCGGCAGGTACTACATAGCTGCCAGCGGTTCGCTTCCGGACCAGTCGTGGCCCCAGTAGCTGTCAGCGGTGATCTCCTCGGAGGAGTACGAGTCCTGATCCACCTTCGCGCCCTCGGTGCCGAACTCGATGTCCCAGCCGCCGGGTGCGCGGACGTAGAAGGAGATCATCTTGTCGTTGGTGTGGCGACCCAGGGTCGACGACACGGAGAATCCGTCCTTCATCACGCGGTCGAGAGCCTGGCCGACAGCGTCGAGGGTGTCGACCTCGACCATGATGTGAATCAGGCCGGGTGCGCCGCCGTGCGGTGCCGGGCACAGGGCCAAGCTGTGGTGACGCTCGTTGACGCCCATGAAACGGATTCGCAGCGGCCCGAATTCGGGCGGGGCCGGCAGGCGGAAGGCGCCGCGCGGGTAGAAGCCGAGCACCTCGGTGTAGAAGTCGAAGCTCGCAGCACTGTCCATCACCGGGAGCACGACGTGGCCGAGACCCTGTGCGCCGGTGACGAATCGAGCGCCGAAGGGCGTCACCACGGGGCTGTGGTCGAGGATCGCGCCGTGGAAGACCTCGATGGCTGCTCCACCGGGATCGGTGAAGGCGATGACCTCTTCGACCCGTCGAGCATCCGCTTCGGCGAGCGAAAGCTGCTCCACCTCGGTGCCGTTCTTTTCGAGGGACTCCTGAACGCGGCGCAGTGCGGCGTGATCGGCGACCTCCCAACCGATGTTGACGATCTCGTCGCGCTCACCCTCGACGACGACGATGCGAGCAGCACGCTCGTCGAGTCGTAGGTAGAGAGCGTTCTCGTCCGGCCCACTGCCCTTGGCGAATCCGAGAACATCGAAAGCGAAAGTGCGCCAACGTGCCATGTCGTTGGTCGAGATCTTGACGTAGCCAAGTCCCTTGATGTCAGTGTGTGTCATCGTGTTCTGTTCCTGTCGATTTCTTGTGTCGAAGTCTGATCAGATCATCGCCCGCAGCGGACCCTGCGGATCTGCGCCGAGACGGCTCAGTGAGGCGGCGTGGAATACGGTGCCCGGCACGTGAATTGCGTGGTGCTGTCCCGCGTGAGCGTCGCGCCAGAATCGCTGAAGCGGCTTGTCCATCCGCAGTGCGTTGCCGCCGCAGCGCGGGTAGACCTGATCGATCGCGTTGATTGCGCGCCACGCTGCCTGCACCTGAGTCTGACGTCCCTCGGCGCGCTGCTCGAAGGTGACTTCCTTGCCGGCATCCACTCGATCCCACATGCGGTCGACGTTGGCCAGCAGGGTGTCGCGGGCTGCCCGGATGTCGGCAGTTGCCTGACCGATGGCGAACAAGGTGTACGGGTCGTCCTTGACCGCCGTGCCCTGTGCGTTGATGCGATCGGCCTGGTACTCGTTGGCGTGGAAGAGCATTCCCTCGCAGATGCCGATGGTGGCGGCGGTGATACCGAGGGGGAACATGTTCGACCACGGCATCAGGTACAGCGTCTCGGTGCGCCCGTACTTGCGCACCGCCGTTCCGTCGATGACCTCGTCGCAGTCCATGACGCGGTAATCGGGGACGTACGCATCCTTGACCACGAGGTCCTTGGAGCCGGTGCCGCGAAGTCCCATGACATCCCACGAGTCTTCGATGATCTCGTAGTCGGTGCGCGGAATGATCACATGGAGCATGCGCGGCGGCATCTCCATGTTGCCGTCCTTGTCGCACGCCATCGCACCGAGGAAAGCCCAGTCGCAATGGTCGGTGCCGGAAGAGAACTGCCAGCGGCCGGAGAACTTGTAGCCGCCGTCGGTGGGGATACACATTCCGCCGGGCATGTACGGCGATGCCATCCAGGTGTCGGGATCCGATCCCCAGATCTCCTGCTGCACCTTGGGATCCGCGAACGCGAGCTGCCACGGGTGAACTCCGACGATCCCGTGTACCCAGCCGGCCGAGGGATTGAGCGAAGCCATGCGCATCACGGTCTCGGCGAACTCGCGAGGATGCGCCTCCATTCCGCCGTGTTCCTTGGGTTGGAGCATGCGGATGGAACCGATTGCCTTCATCTTCTTGGCGGTGTCGTCGGCCACCCGGCCGATCCGCTCGGCCTCGATGCCTTCGGCGAAGATGTCGTCGGCCATCGCGTTGATCTGTTCGAGCACTTCGTACGTCATGTTGTTCCTTGCGTTCAGTCAGGTTGTCTCAGCAGTGTTTTCGACTGCGAATCAGGAGGTTGTCTCGAGCGCCTGGGCGTCACGTGCGGCAACGTTTTCGGCGACTTCCCGCTTCCAGCTCTCCACTGCGCGGGTAGTGTCGATCTCGAATTCGAAGCGCTTCGTCATGTCTTCCGTGACGTTCTCGACATCGGTGTAGAACTGGTTGTACCAGCGCCGCAACTGGTAAACCGGGCCGTCCTCCTCCGAGAGCAGCGGGTTGTCGATCGGGGCCTTGTTCTTCCAGATCTCCACGTCCTGAAGGAATCCCATCTCGACGCCCTCGGTGAACTGCGCGGCCATCGCGGCAGTGGACTCGTCGTCCATACCGGGAAGCTTCTTGACCATCGCGCCGTACTGCAACACGAAGGCATTGTTCGAGATGGGGTAGTGGCAGTTGATCAATACAGTTTCGATGATCTGCCCGTTGGCTTCGCTCTTGATCCAGTCGATCATGTACGACGGACCGAAATACGAAGCATCCGAACGAAGAACAGCGTTGGGATCGCCGTAGTTGGTGCCGCTGATGATGTCCTCGCGTCCCACCGATTCCATGTTCTGGCTCGCTACGTGACCTTCGAAGATGTTCTTGAAGTACTTGGGGAACGAGTAGTGAACGTAGAAGAAGTGGGCCATGTCCACGACGTTGTCCACGATCTCGCGGCAATGAGAGCCTTCGATGGTGAGCGTATTCCAGCTCCAGTCGCTCCACTCATCGCTTCCGAAGCCCTCGATGTCGGGAATTGTGACCTCGGCGGGCGGGGGATTCCCCTGGGGATCGTGCCAGACGAACAGCTGACCGTTCTTCTCGAGTGTGGTCCACGCCCGCGTCTTGGCCAGCGGCGGAACGCGTCGTGCGTAGGGGATCGCCGTACATTTTCCGTTACCGCCCCAACGCCAGTCGTGGAACGGGCAGGCGATCGAATCGCCCTTGACGGTTCCGTGAGCGAGGTTGCCACCCATGTGGCGGCAGTAGGCGTCGAGAATCTTGATGTCGCCCTTGCTGTCGGCGAAGACGACAAGGCTGGTGCCGAATGCCTCGATCTGGTGGGGCTGACCGTCGCGATAGGTATTGCTCAGTCCGAGGCAGTGCCATCCACGCGCGAACCGCGCCGGGGGCGCTGCCGCTTCGATTTCTCGAATTTCCTCGCCGGCGCCCGACTGCGTCGAGGCGTCCGTAGTGGTGAGTGGGCCGGTTCCGAGTGCCATGTCTTCCTCCGAGCCGCGTCTTGCGACGCTCCAGTGATGTGATCCGTCTCATACAACGACGAAGCGTCCTCTGGAGATACGGCAGTTCCCGCTGGATGGAACACCCGCTCGGTGACCTGCAGAGATTCAGCTCGCGAGTGTCGCCACATCGTCGATCGCGTAAGTCGCCCAGGCCCGAGCGGTGACGACCCCGGTGGGATCGGTGGCGACCAGAGCTACGTCGGCGACGCTCTCGTGGTCCTTCTCGTACGTAGCGAGCACCGTCACGGAGCAGTTCAGATCTGCTCCCGCGGAAGTTGCGGTGCAACGTCCGCGGAACCGTCGTAGCGACGCCGAGCCGTAACGACGAGCGGCGAAATCGGCAAGGGCAGCAACGGAATCGGTTCCGGTGCCCGCTGTCGGGGCTTCCCGGACGAAGACCTCGGCAACCAGATGCCCGGTCTGGTCGTGGTATTCGGTGATCCGCTCGAGAGTCGAGCCCAGCGGCCTCACGGATCCGGTGAGCAGCGCGCCCGGATCAGGGCGCCCGAAGAACACGACGTCCTGTTCGACGACGGACCCGTCGGGTGCCGAGCGCACGGTGCCGTACAGCGAGTCGAAATCCGAGAGGAGCGTGGTGGACGTACGGGGAGCAGATGCCGTGAAGTGGGCGGTACCGAGGTTGGTAGTCATGACACTCTCCGTTGGACGCGACCGAGACGCTGTCGTCTCGGTGGGTACATCGACGCTAACCACCGCTCTCGCGGGTGACGACGGGCTTCCCGCTGATCGGGAGCATTCTCGGATTCGATCGAAGAGGTGGAACCTGTTCCAGTTTTGTGCAATTCTGGATATCGTATCCGTGACCGGGAGCACATCTCGATGACTGCACGCGCCGAGCAGAAGGAAGACCAGATGACAGACGAGTTCGCTGACCTGCACCGACCGGTATACGGTCCGGACCTGCTCATCACCGCTCTGGAACGCAATCACGACAAGCCTGCGCTGTACCTCGGAGACGTGATCCTCACCGGAGGGCAGATGCGCGATCAGATCAGCTGCTTCGCCCAGGCTCTCGCGTCGCTGGGAATCACTCAGGGCACCAGCACCGCGATGCTGTCGAAGAACCGCCCCGAGGTGCTGATCAGCATGGGCGCGACCATGATCACCGGCTGCCGGGCGAGTGCCTTGAACCCGATGGGATCGCTCGACGACCACAAGTACATCGTCGACGACGCCGAGATCGAGACCCTCATCTTCGATCCCAATGCCTTCGAAGATCGTGCCGCCGAGTTGAAGGCGTCGTCGCCTTCGCTGACCAACGTGCTCTCGATGGGCCCGTCCGAAGTGGGGATCGACATCCTTGCTCTGGCCGCGACATTCGAGCCTGCGCCGCTGAAGGCAGCGCACGTCGATGCCGAAGACGCCAGCAGCATGGTCTACACCGGTGGAACGACCGGCAAGCCCAAAGGTGTTGTGGGATCGTTCCGTTCGGGTGCAGCGCTCAATCAGATCCAGATGTCGGAGTGGCAGTGGCCCGAGGACAACCGCTTTCTCATCTGCACGCCACTCTCACATGCAGGCGCGGCGTTCTTCATCCCGACTTTGCTGCGCGGCGGCGCTCTGATCGTCCTGCCCGCCTTCGAACCGGGGGCCGTGCTCGAGGCGATCGAGAAGCACAAGATCACGGCAACCATGTTGGTGCCCACCATGATCTACATGCTCATGGACCACCCCGATCTGCCCAAGCGTGACGTATCGAGTCTGCAAACGCTGTTCTACGGAGCGTCCGCGATGTCCCCGGCCAGATTGCAAGAGGGCATCAAGAAGTTCGGGCAGATCTTCTTCCAGTTCTACGGTCAGACCGAGTGCGGCATGACAATCTCGGTGCTGCGCAAGGAAGAACACGTCGCCGACGATCCGGCCCGCCTCGCGACCTGTGGGCGGCCGGTGCCATGGCTCGACGTCCGGTTGCTCGACGACGACCTCAACGAGGTGCCGCAGGGAGAGCTCGGTGAGATCTGCGTGCGCGGCCCGCTGATCATGAAGGGCTACTGGAAGAAGCCGGCCGAAACCGCCGAGGCGTTCCGTGGGGGTTGGCTGCACACCGGAGACATCGCACGTAAGGACAAGGACGGGTTCATGTCCATCGTCGATCGCAAGAAGGACATGATCGTGACCGGTGGTTTCAACGTGTTCCCGCGCGAGATCGAAGACGTGATCTCGGCGCACCCGTCCGTCGCATCGGTGGCGGTAGTCGGTGTACCGGACGACAAGTGGGGCGAAGCCGTCAAGGCCTGCGTGGTGCTTCGTGCCGGACTGACCGTGGACACCGAGGAACTGGTCGACAAGGTGAAGGCAGCCAAGGGTTCGGTTCACGCTCCCAAGAGCATCGACTTCGTGGATTCACTCCCGTTGACACCGCTGGGCAAGCTGGACAAGAAGGCACTGCGCGCGCGTTACTGGGAGACCAGCGCCCGCGCAGTCTAGGAACCAGCGTCGTGTAGCGAAGGGTCAGCGTTTCCAGACGTAACGACGCTCCGGGCGGCCCACCACTCCGTATTTCAGCGAGGTGGTGGACCGCCCGGACTCGTAGAGGTACTCGAGGTAGCGCCTCGCGCTCGCGCGTGAGATACCGACTCTCTCGGAAATGTCTGTTGCCGAGGCGGGTTCGGTGTCGTCTCGCAGAGCTGTCTCGACCAACCGAAGAGTCTCGGGACTGAGTCCCTTGGGCAAACCTTTGTGGGACGACGCCCCTGGTGCGCCACCTGCAACACCGAAGGCCTCGTCCACTGCTGTCTGTTCTGCTTCGCCGGAGCTGTCGAGATTCGCGTATGTCGATCGGTAACGCTCGAGACGCTCACGGAGAACCTCGAACGTGAATGGCTTCATCAGGTAATGCACGACGCCGCTGCGCAGCGCCTTCTTGACCGAGCCGGCCTCGCGCTCACTCGTGATGACAAGAACATCCAGCTCCGGTGCCAGCTCGCGAAACGGGGCGATCAGATCGAGTCCGGTGGTGCCCGGCAGGTGGACGTCGAGAAGCACCAGGTCGGGTTGGAACTCACCGACTGCGGCCAGCGCGGCCTCGGCCGAATGGGCGACGCCACACACTTCGAAACCGTCTATCCGCGAGACGAATCCGCTGTGCACCTTCGCCACCATGAAGTCGTCGTCGACCACCAGTACCCGGATCATGCGCCCTCTCCGTCGTGTAGGACTGCGGTGAAGACAGTCCATTCGATGCCCTCTGTCGAACGACTGCTCACCGTGACGTCGCCACCGCGTCGACGACACGTCAGGCGTACCAGTGCCAAGCCGAAACCGTGTCCGTCGCTCGATTGTCCCTTGGTGCTCCAGCCCTGGCCGAAAACCCTGTCGCGATTCTCCGGCGCGATACCGGGGCCGGCGTCCTCGACCCGCACTTCGACGGCGGTGCCACGACCCCGAATCGACAATCGAACCTTGCGGCGCGACGCTTCCGGCATTTCACCGACAGCGTCGACGGCATTGTCGACGAGGTTTCCGACCACCGTCACGAGGTCTCGGCCGAGTCGGCGATCAACCGAGTCCAGGTGCGTGTCCGATGTCAGTTCCACGGTGACCAATCCCTGTGCAGCGGCACCCATCTTGGCGATCACGAGTGCGGCAGTGCCGACGTCGGCGATCTTGTCGGTCACGGCTGCACTGACCTGTGCGCGCTCCATGGTCAGGCCCTCGACGTAGCCGACCACCTCGTCGTACTCGCCGAGCTGGATGAGGCCGGAAATGGTGTGCAACTGATTGTCGAACTCGTGGATGTGGGCGCGTAGCGCGTCCGTGCTGGTTTTGGTCACGTCGAGTTCTTCTTCCACGGAGCGCAATTCGGTGCGGTCGCGGAAGGTGGTGACCGACCCGATGGTGCGGCCTTTCGATTCGATCAAGACGGTGTTGAGGACGAGTAGTCGATCTCCGACAAGAACCAACTGATCGGATTCGGTTGTGCCGGAGGTCAGTACACTCTGGAGTCGGTCGTCGAGACCGAGATCTCGCACAGATCTACCGGCACTCCCGCGTGGGATGTCGAGGAGTTGGTGGGCGCTGTCGCTCATCAGCACCACTTTTGCCTGCGCGTCGAATGCGATGACACCTTCCTTGAGGCCACGCAGCATCGCCTCACGTTGGCGAACCAGGTCCAGGATCTCGCCGGCCTCCATGCCGAGGGTCTGCCGTTTGACCCTGCGGGCCAACAGGATCGAACCGACGCCCCCGAGAAGCGAGGCCACCGCGAGGTATACCAGGAGGTTCGGTGCAGATTGCAGCAGTCGCGTCCAGATCGAGGGGTACTCGATGCCGACGATCGCGGTTCCGGTGATCCCTCCTTCACTGCCGAGAATCGGAACGTGCGCTTCCACTGCCTTGCCTGAGGACGTGTCGACCAAACCCGTCCATGACCGATCCTGTGTCTGACGTGCGTCGACGCCGACATCACCGGGACGCGTCGAAATGACGACACTGCCGTCGGCGTCGGCAAGCGAGACGTAGGTGACGCCCGAGATTGCGCGCACCGAGTCGACCGAACCTTGTAGTCCGGAGCGGAGACGAGTCTGCGCCTGGGGGAGTAGTTCACGTACCGCTGGATTGGCTGCGAGTGATTCCGCTGCCGAGAGTGCGCGACGTCCCTCCTCGCGTTGGAAACTCGCAGACGACTGAGCGAGGGAGAGGGCGGTGACACACACGAGAACTGCGACGACGATCAGAAGTTGCAGTTCGAGAAGTTGGGTCGCCAGAGTGTGCCGGCGCCGAAACAGGCGCTCACGCAGAGGCGACTTGCGCTCTCGCTCGGCCTGCTCGTTTCCTGAGGACACCAGCCAGACCCTAGCCTTCAGTTCGATGCCGGGAAAGCCGCTGTTCGTGAGCACAATGAGCACAAATCAATTTGCTTTCCCAATGGTGACCCCAGTCACAAAGTGCGTCAGTATGAAACCTGTTCACACAGCGGTACCAGCAGACAGCCAGCAGACAAGGACAAGGCCATGAGGACATCGAAGCGACTGAGCAGGCATATCGCCCTGCTCGGTGCTTGCGCGATGGCTCTCGTGCTCTCGACCGGATGCACTCCGGGCGAGTCCTTCTTCGCCGGTGGTCGAGCGGGTGAGAGTTCCGAAGAACTGCGTGTACTGGTGCCCTCGGTGGCCGGTGGTGGTTACGACCTGACCGCCCGGACCATGGTGCAGGCACTGGCCGACGAAGGGACCGTCGACGCCGACGTCGTTGTTCTGCCCGGATCGGGTGGCATCGTCGGACTCAACCGGTTGGCTCTCGAACGCGGAAATCCCGATCTACTCATGGTCATGGGACTCGGCGTTCTCGGTTCGCTCGAGATACTGCCGTCCGAGCACACCCTTTCCGACGTGACACCGATCGCGAGACTGGTCGAAGAGCCGGAAGCTGTACTGGTCCCGGCAGATTCGCCGTACAAAACTCTGGCAGATCTGACGCAGGCCTGGGTGGCGGATCCGTCGTCGATCTCGATCGGTGGTGGTTCGAGTGAAGGCGGACCGGACGGGCTGTTCCGCCTTCTGTTCGCACGGGCGGTCGGCGTCGATCCGTCGCTGTCCCCTTACCGAATCTACGACGGCGGCGGAGAACTGCTTCCGGCGCTGCTGACCAGGCAGGTCGACGTCGCCGCCACCGGTATCGGTGAGTACCTGGATCAGATTGCGGCAGGCACGGTTCGGGTCCTCGCGGTCAGTTCGCCGGAGCGCACTCCGGCGGTGGATGCACCGACCATGGCGGAGTCGGGCGTCGACGTCACGTTCACCAACTGGCGGGGTCTCATGGCGCCCCCCGGATTGACGGACGACCAGCGTCAGCATTTACAGAATTTAGTGCGGGATCTTGCGGCAAGTCCACGGTGGAACGAGCTGTCCGACCGAAATGGTTGGAACAGCGCAGTTCTCACCGAACCCGAGTTCTCTGCCTTCCTCGCCGAACAATCCCGGTTCGTCGACGCGACACTCGATCCGCCCGGCACCAACTGAGCACAACCGAAGTTTCGTTTCACCTCCACGAAGGTCACCGGCTCGATTTGCCGTGCCGTTTTTCTCGGCAACTCAGCACAAAAGGAGTTCATCATGCTCGTCACACTCGGCTTCCTCATGGTTGCGGTGTTCATGTTCCTGATCCTCACCAAACGCGCGACCCCGGTGGTGGGACTGACCCTGGTGCCGGTGGCCTTCGGACTACTCGCCGGAGCGGGCCTCGGCATCGGCGACATGATCACCGACGGCATCAAGTCGCTCGCACCCACCGCGGCGCTGTTGTTCTTCGCGATCATCTTCTTCGGAATCATGATCGACGTCGGCCTCTTCGATCCGCTGGTCAAACTCATCTTGCGGATGGTGCGAGACGATCCGATGCGGCTCGTGGTCGGCACCGCGGTGCTCGCGATGGTGGTCTCGCTGGACGGAGACGGTTCGACGACCTTCATCATCGTGACCTCCGCGCTACTGCCGCTCTACCTCAAACTCGGTGTCAGTCCCGTTGTACTGACGGTGATCGCCGGCTTGTCCAACGCGACGATGAACATCATTCCGTGGGGTGGCCCGACCGTGCGGGCGGCTAGCGCGCTGGGACTCTCGCCCTCCGACGTGTTCGTCCCGATGGTGCCGTCGTTGATCGTCGGCCTGATCATGGTGCTCGGATTCGCGATTCACCTCGGGATCATGGAGCGTCGCAGGATCGGGACTTTGGTCCTGACTTCTGAGCGCATCCTCGAAAAGGTCGGAAACGGTGGAAGTTCCAGCACCGGTAGCGCCGGCACCGGCGGCTCGAACGACTCCGAAGACGACGGCGGCGACACCGGACGATTCATCGACGGCCTCGACCCCAAGCGGGACACCTTGCGACCGAAGCTGCTCTGGTTCAACGCCGCGCTGACGACGATCCTTCTCGTCGTGCTCGTGATGGACATCCTGCCCATCCCGGTGCTGTTCATGATTGCGTCGTCGATCGCTCTCGCGGTCAACTTCCCGGCGGTCAAGGATCAGGGCGAAGCAATCGCACGCCATTCGTCGAGCATCGTCTCCGTTGTCGCGATGGTCCTGGCAGCAGCGGTGCTGACCGGCGTTTTCCAGGGAACCGGCATGGTCGAGGCGATGGCAGAGTGGCTGCTCCAGGTCATTCCCGACGCGATGGGCCCGCATCTGGCCGTCATCACGGGCGTCCTGAGTATCCCGCTCACATTCTTCATGACCAACGACGCGTTCTACTTCGGTGTGCTGCCGGTGCTGTCCGAGACGGCAGCCCAGTACGGCATCGAGCCGGTGGAGATGGCGCGCGCCTCGATCACCGGGCAGGCCGTGCACATGCAGAGTCCGCTGGTCCCGGCGATCCTGCTGCTGGTCACGCTTGCCGGTGTGTCCCTGGCGGATCACCACAAGAAGGTCCTGTGGCGAGCAGGCCTGATCTCGATCACGATGCTCGTGGTCGGTGTCGGATTGGGGCAGATCCCCTTCTGAGTGCGATCAGTTGTGGAAGGGGCACCGGCCTTGGTCGGTGCCCTTCTTCTTTTTTGTCACGAAGTTGGGCCGGATGTCGAGATCGGGCTCGTCGTACAGGCGGTGGAACGTCGGCGTGAGCGAGCTGGACATGGGCGGGTTCACCCATGACCAGTCGGTCGGGCACTTGCGCCCGGCCTTGTCCTCACGCGCGATGTGATCGATGAATTGCTTTGCGACAGTGTGATGGTCGACCATGATGACGCCGGCCTTGCGGTAGCTGTGGATAACTGCGCGGTTCAGTTCGACCAGTGCACGGTCCTTCCAGAGCGTGCGGTCGTGGCTCATGTCGAGCTCCATCATCGCCCCGATGGTCGGCAACATGTTGTAGCGATCGGTGTCGCTGAAGTTGCGTGCACCGACCTCGGTGCTGACGTACCAACCGCTGAACGGTGTGCAGGGATAAACGATTCCGCCGATGTCGAGGTTCATGTCCGAGACCGCGGGAACGGCATGCCATTTAAGCCCCAGATCAGCGAACCAGCTGTATTCGGGATGCTCGATCTCGACCTCGAGAACGAGGTCGGTCGGGACGTCGAAGTACTGCAGGGGTTCGTCGGGAACCGAAATCAGCACGGGGAGAACGTCGAACGCCGTGCCGGCGCCCTTCCATCCCATCGCGGTGACCTGAGCGGTGAGATCGACGTGCCACGGGTCGCCCAGGATGGTGCCGTCCGGTTGCCGGTAGCCGGCGTAGCGGATCAGTTGCGGGCTGAGGATGCGGTACTCCTGGCCGTCCTCGCGGGGAAGCGGCCCGACCGTCACGACGGACTGCAGAGCGCCGCCGTTGGTCGACAGTCGCAGGTGCTCCCAGCACGCTTCTGCGAGAGCGGAAGCCGTGACGGCGTCGCGCGCGTCGATGAGTTTGAGGGTCCGCCAATGCGCGCGACCGACGCACCTGGCGTGGTTTCGCCAGGCGAGTTTGGCGCCGACGAGCAATTCCTCCGCTGTGTGCGTGTAGGTACCGGTCCGGTGGAGCTCACGCAAGGCCTCGCGCCGCCGAGACGTCGGGAGGTGGCCCAGTTCCGGAGAGTCGAAAAATTCGACGCACTCGAGTTCCCGACGTTGAAGCTCGGTCAGCGTCGGGGTGGTGGAGGCGATCTGGGACGTAAGCCCGCTATCGGTGGGCAATTCGTCCTGTCGAACAAAATCCACGGCACGACTCCTGTTTGGCTGGTTGAGATTTCGCTGAACGTTAGCTCGGCGATTGAGAGTGTCGAAGCTCTTGTTTATCTTGCACGCAAGAATAAGAAAGGGACGGTCACACCGCGAAATGGGGTCGCATTGTGACACTTGTCCAGAATGATTTACGAGTCAGACATTTGTGACATAAGCTGCAGACGAAATTCCGCGGCGGGTCTTGCCGCGTCTAGTCGGGACGAGGATGAGCGTGGATTCGCAAGCAATCTCTCTGGTCCGGTCGAGCTTCAAATCCGTCGCTGCGGTAGAAGATGGTCCGGAACGGCTCGCCCGTACCTTCTATTCGATCCTGTTCGCTCGATCGCCCGAAACCCGGGAGTTCTTTCCGGCAGCGATGGATGTGCAGCGGGACCGGCTTGTCGGCGCTATCGCTCACGTCGTCGAACGCCTCGACGAGTCCGACGCGATACTCGAGTACCTCGCGCAGCTCGGCCGCGATCACCGCAAGTACGGCGTCACTGACGAGCATTACACGGCAGTCGGCAATGCCCTGATCGAAGCACTCGAGACTTTCGGTGGCGCCGAAATGTGGACCGACGAGGTCGACAGCGCATGGCGCAACGCGCTCGCGATCATCTCGGCAGCGATGATGGACGCCGCCAACGCGGAGGACGGCCCGCCCGCCTGGAGTGCCACCGTCATCGAATGCCGCCCGGTCATCAAGGGCGTCGCCGTCGTCAAGCTGCAACTCGACCAGACTATGCAATACCGCGCCGGTCAGTACGTCAGCGTGCAGGTCGCCGCGAGGCCGCGGATGTGGCGCTACCTCTCACCGGCCACGCCGTACGACGGGACTGGAGTCCTCGAGTTCCACGTTCGTCAGGTCACCGGCGGGTGGGTCAGCCCGGTCATGGTGAACCAAACCGCTGTCGGTGACACCTGGGTGGTCGGTTCGCCCATCGGCGCCCTGGGGATTCCGGAGAACTCCAAGGACCTTTTGATGATTGCGTCGGGAACAGGTGTCGCGCCTCTTCGCGCTCAGATCCTCGAACTGATCCGACGCGGCAACACTCGCAAGGTCCAACTGTTCTACTCCGGACAGCATCCGTGCGATCTCTACGACCTTCCGCATCTGTGGAAGCTGGCCGAGAAGCACCCGTGGCTCACGATCATCCCGGTCTCGGAAGAAGACGAGAATCCGTGGTGGCACACCGAGTCGGAACCGCTGCCGCCGATCGGCATGGCAAGGCGCATCGTCGGCAAGGTCGGTAAGGTCGTGACCTCGTTCGGGGACTGGGCGGGCTACGACATCCAGGTCGTCGGCAGTGAATCCATGGTCAACAGCACCAAATTCAGGCTTCGCGCGGTGGGCATCGACGTCGACACCGTTCGCAATGATCCGACGTACTGACCGTCAGTACGGATCGAACTGAATGACCTCGGCCGGCGTTCCGGCCTCGATCAATCGATCACGCGTCGATCGAACCATGGCCGCTGATCCGCACACCAAGACCTGATGTTCGGTGAACGCACCGTACGACGCGACGACGTCGGCGAGCGTGCCTTCGATGAGATGATCGTCGCCGAATCCGATGTCGACGTTCAAACGGTCGAACCACCCGTCGGGCGGGCCGCCGTCGGAGAGATCTTCGACGACGGGAATGGGCTGCAACCACGGAAACTGATCGGCGAGCAGCCACAACATGTCCGCTGCGTAAAGATCGCGAAGCGTTCGGCCACCGAAGAAGAGGTACACCTGCGGCGGGTTCGGGGTCTGAGCCAGATCGAGAATGATCGACCGGAGTGGGGCCAAGCCGGTTCCGCCCGCGACCATGATGACGGTGGGGCCGTTCTCGTCGACGGACAGGTTGCCGCGCGGGTCGAGGATCTGCCAGACGTCACCAGGCTGGGTGTTCTTGACTATCGAACCGCTGACCCAACCGCCGGGAACCGTCTTGACGTGAAACTCCAACTTCCCGTCGTGTGAGGGAGGCAGGGCGGGGGAGAGTCGGCGGAGCAACCGCGAATTCTGCGGGACGCTGACGTCGACGTACTGGCCGGGGCGGAAGGGGACGACATCGCCGACCAGGCGGACAACCGCCAGATCCTCACGGAGACGGTGATGTTCGACGACTGTGCTCGACCAGGTTCGCTGGGCCATGAAAGTTCTCCTGTAGTCAGTAGAGCGGGTCGTGCCGGATCTGGTCGAGTGGAGTTCCGCCGGCCCGCAAGGCGTAGACGGTGGTCTTGATCATCGACGGTGACCCCGAGATCTGCACCTGACGGTCGGCCCACGAGCCGAACTGCGAGACCACTTTTCCGATCGGTCCGATCAGTCGGCTGTGCATTCCGAAGGGTGGCTCAAGCACCGGTCCGTTGTGCCACCAAGGGTTTTCGGGTTCTTCGGAAACCGGTACGACGGTCAACCACGGATTACTGAGCGAGATGTGCCAGAGCGTTTCGAGGTCGTAGAGGTCGCACGGATACCGGCCGCCGACGAACAGGTGCACGCGCGGATTGTGCGCGCGTTGGGACATTTCCATCACCTGTGCCCGCAGTGGGGCGATGCCGGTGCCGGATCCGATCATGAGAACGTCACGGTCGCTGGTGAAATCGACCTCGAGACCGCCGAGGGGAGTGGACATGACCCAGCGGTCACCGACGTTGGTCTCGCTGACGATCGCGGGGCTGACCCATCCTCCCGACACCTTGCGGATGTGGAACTCGAGCTGACCGAAAGGGTTGGTCGGAATCGCCGGTGAGTAGTACCGCCACATTTTCGGGCGCTGGGGAATCTGAACGCCGACGTACTGTCCCGCCCCGTACGGAATGGGTGGGTCGGCTTCGAGGCGCACTATCGCCAGATCGTCGAGGACTCGTTCGTGGCTGACCACGGTTGCGCCCCAGAGTGCCGGGGTCGTATCGGACTCGGCGCCGTCGGCCATCGTGCTCACGACGAGGTCGGTGAACTGAGACCAGGCGTCCTCCAGTTCCGGCGTCCACTTGTAGCGACTGTGCGCGCTGGTTCCGTACATCGACCGAATCGCGCGCTCGAGTGCAACACCGGCAGCCTCGTAGTGCTCACGCTCGACGCCGTAGCGGCGATGATCGCGGCCGAGTTGGGTGAGGAACTTCCGGATCCGACGATGCTGGGGAAGGTTCTTGACGACGAACTCGATCGCTCTGAAGAAACGGTGCCCCTGCGATTCCATCCCGGCCGGGAACAATGAGCGGTACAGAGGATGTTCCGCAAAGAGGCCGGTGTAGAACACTGCCGAGAAGTGCGCACGGCTCTCTTCGTCGTCGGTCAGAGAATCGAGGCTGGATTGCAGACGGGCGATCACTGTCGGATCCAATCCATCCCCCTTTCGCACCAGCTGCAACTCTCGCCACAATTCTAGTACGGCTCAAAATGTGACCTACGAAACCAACTCGGCCTGGCGAAAACAAACTTGAGCGGAATAGACTCAAGTTTGTCCGCGTTGAGCATATTGACACAGTCGCAATACCAACCGGTCGCGGCTCTTCCCGTTCGACTTCGCCAGAAAGGTGACAAGTGGACTCGTTCACACCAACAACCAAGACCCAGGCTGCGATGACGGCTGCACTGCAGTCGGCGTCGTCGGCGGGTAATCCCGATATCCGGCCTGCCCATCTGCTGGTCGCATTGCTCGACCAGACCGACGGCATCGCTGCCCCACTACTCAAAGCTGTAGGCGTCGACCCCACGGTCGTACACCGTGAAGCACAGGCAATCGTCGATCGCCTGCCCAAGACAACCGGCGCAAGCTCCACCCCGCAACTCGGGCGTGAGGCACTCGCGGCACTCACTGCTGCTCAGCACCTCGCCACCGAGATGGACGACGAGTACGTCTCCACCGAGCACGTCCTCTACGGACTGGCCGGCGGCGACTCCGACGTCGCGCAGTTGCTCGTACGTCATGGCGCTACCCAGGACGCATTGCGTGAAGCCTTCACCACCGTCCGCGGCAGCGCTCGCGTCACCAGCCCGGAGCCCGAAGGCACCTACCAAGCGCTGGAAAAGTACTCCACCGACCTCACCGAAGCTGCACGTAGCGGCAAGCTCGACCCGGTGATCGGTCGCGACACCGAGATTCGCCGTGTCGTGCAGGTGCTCTCGCGTCGTACCAAGAACAACCCGGTACTCATCGGTGAGCCCGGCGTCGGCAAGACCGCGATCGTGGAGGGCCTTGCCCAACGCATCGTCGCGGGTGACGTCCCGGAATCGCTTCGAGGCAAGACCGTTGTGTCCCTGGACCTCGGGTCCATGGTCGCCGGTGCCAAGTTCCGCGGTGAATTCGAGGAACGCCTCAAGGCAGTTCTCGACGACATCAAGAACAGTGCCGGACAGGTCATCACCTTCATCGACGAGTTGCACACCATCGTGGGCGCCGGCGCCACCGGTGAATCCGCGATGGACGCAGGCAACATGATCAAGCCGATGCTCGCCCGCGGTGAGCTGCGGCTGGTCGGTGCCACCACGCTCGAGGAGTACCGCAAGTACATCGAGAAGGACGCAGCACTCGAGCGTCGTTTCCAGCAGGTGCTCGTCGGTGAGCCCTCGGTCGAGGACACCATCGGCATCCTGCGCGGTCTCAAGGAGCGCTACGAGGTGCACCACGGCGTACGCATCACCGACTCCGCGTTGGTGGCTGCTGCCGCGCTGTCGGACCGGTACATCACGTCGCGGTTCCTGCCGGACAAGGCCATCGACCTCGTGGACGAAGCCGCATCACGTCTGCGTATGGAGATCGACTCGCGACCCGTCGAGATCGACGAGGTGGAACGCACTGTTCGCCGACTCGAAATCGAAGAAGTGGCACTCGAGAAGGAGACAGACGACGCGTCCAAGGCTCGGCTCGAGAAGCTGCGTCAGGAACTCGCCGACGATCGCGAAAAGCTCAATCAGCTCAGCACCCGCTGGCAGAACGAAAAGCAGGCCATCGACTCGGTGCGCGTGCTGAAGGAACAGCTCGAAACCCTGCGAGGAGAGTCCGAACGCGCTGAGCGTGACGGCGATCTGGGCAAGGCAGCCGAGTTGCGCTACGGCCGCATCCCGGCGCTGGAGAAGGAACTGGAAGAGGCAGCAGTCGCTTCCGGAGCCGCCTCCGACGGTGACGTGATGCTCAAGGAAGAGGTCGGGCCGGACGACGTCGCAGACGTGGTCGCAGCCTGGACCGGCATTCCGGCGGGCCGGATGATGGAAGGCGAGACCGAGAAACTGCTCCGCATGGAGTCCGAACTCGGCAAGCGAGTCGTCGGCCAGACCGACGCCGTCGTCGCCGTCTCGGATGCGGTTCGCCGCGCCCGAGCAGGTGTCGCCGACCCCAATCGGCCCACCGGTTCCTTCCTGTTCCTCGGCCCGACCGGCGTCGGTAAGACGGAGCTCGCCAAAGCCTTGGCGGACTTCCTCTTCGACGACGAGCGCGCGATGATCCGTATCGACATGAGCGAATACGGTGAGAAGCACTCGGTGGCCCGACTCGTCGGTGCCCCTCCGGGCTACGTCGGTTACGAAGCCGGCGGCCAGCTCACCGAAGCAGTTCGGAGACGCCCGTACTCGGTGGTCCTCTTCGACGAGGTCGAGAAGGCACACCCGGACGTGTTCGACGTCCTGCTCGCCGTGCTCGACGAAGGCCGACTCACCGACGGTCAAGGCCGCACGGTGGACTTCCGCAACACCATCCTGATCCTGACCTCCAACCTGGGATCCGGTGGCACGCGGGAGCAGGTCATGGACGCGGTACGCCACGCGTTCAAACCGGAGTTCATCAACCGTCTCGACGACGTGGTCGTCTTCGACTCGCTCTCCGAAGAGCAGTTGGAGCACATCGTGGACATCCAGCTCGAGCAGCTGCAGAAGCGTCTGGCTGCGCGTCGTCTCACCCTCGAGGTGAACGGTGCTGCCCGGATGTGGCTCGCGGTGCGCGGCTACGACCCGCTGTACGGCGCTCGGCCATTGCGTCGACTCGTTCAGCAGTCGATCGGCGACCAGCTCGCCAAGCTGCTCCTGGCCGGCAAGGTCCAGGACGGCGACACCGTGCACGTCGGTGTCAGTGAGGACGCGGATCAGTTGGTTCTGTCCTGATTCGGTAAGTGGAATGCCCCGTCGATCCAAGTGGATCGGCGGGGCATTCGCATTTTGTTCTACCCTGGATGGCTGGATGCTCGAACTGGGGATGTCTGCACCCGCGCCTCTCCGAACGACTTCGACGCTCTTTCGTCCCAACCGAAGGTGAGCCAGGCATGACCGATCAGAACGATCCGCGTAACTCGGGTGGGCCGCGCCGTGAGGATCCCGAGGCCACCGAGGTGTGGGGGCGTACGCCCGACCAGCCGACAGAGCAGTACGGGACGGTGTCCGGCCAGAATCCGAACCAGCCGACGGAGTACTTCGGTCAGCAGCCGGGGGCGGGGCAGTTTCCGGGAGCGCAGCAGTATCCCTACGGTGGCCCGGATCAGAACACGGAGTACTTGGGGCAGCAGGGGCAGCAGCCGAATCCCACGCAGGCCTTCCCCGCCTACAACCCGCAGTTCGATCCGCAGGCCCCGCCGCCGGGTGCGACGCAGGCATATCCGCCGTACACGGCCCAGCAGTACGGGAACCCGGATCAGTACGGGAATACACAGCAGTACGGAAACACACAGCAGTATCCGGTTGCAGGTGGTGGCGGGGGAGTTCCGCCGGAACAGCCGTTCATCGAAGACGGGTCGTCGGGCGGCGGCAAGAAGCGCAAGCTCGCGACGTGGGTGGCTGCCGGCGTGGTCGGGATCCTGGTCGCCGTGATCGCGATCGTCGCGTTCTCGGCGTTCGGTTCGAACGACAAGGGAACCCAGACCGCTTTCGTTCCGCCGACCACTACGACGCAGGCGCCGACCACCACACCGCCGAAGGCGAGCACCACGGCGCCGACTCCGACGACGGATTCCCCGCTCAGCCAGCTCCCGGGCGGGCTCGGCGAAGTCATCGGCGACGCCGGGGGAGCCGTCGGCACCGTCAAGTCGAACGACGGCGGCACGTTGGTCATCGATTCGATCGGTGGATCGCAGGTGACGGTTCTGACCACAGCCGACACCACCCTCATCGCGCTCAACCGCGCCACGATTGCCGATCTGCAACCGGGAGACAACATCGTCGTCGACGGAACTCCGGTGGAGAACGGCACGATGACCGCCAACACGATTCTGAGTACGTCGTTGCCGAAGTTCGGCAACTGAGTCGTTCACGACACATCAGGCGAGTCCACCAGGGTGTCGCGGGAGGTTGAGGCCGCGAGTCGCTACCCTGGAGGGTGATGACTGGAATGTGGTTCGGACTGGCAGCAATTGCACTCGCAGGCGCGGGTGCGCTCCTGTACGTCGACAGGACGAGGCGAGATCAATCCGGGCGAGTGCGTCAGATCTGGGCCAAGGCGCAGGGATACACGTACACGGCCACTGACGATCAGCTCGCAGGCGAATGGCATCGCGCGGTCATGGCGAAGCAGGACTACCTCACTGCCACCGACGTCGTCCGAGGCCGTCGTCGCGGAGAGCAGTTCGTGCTGTTCGACCTGGAAGAGACCGCAACCATCGTCGCCGTTCGCCGCGAGATCGGGTCGGACGTCGACATCGATCTTCGGTTGAAATCGACGGCTCCGCCCAAAGACGGCGACCTGAACCTGCTGGGTGCGATCGGTTCACGAGTCGTCTTCGCGACCGATCTCGAGATCGCACGTCGTGTCTGTGATCAGCGCATGGTGGCGTTCACCGAATCGGTTCCGCCGTCGATCAGCATGCTGTGGAGCGAAGGGCAGTGGACGCTCGGTTCGCTTCCGGTGACCAGTAACGGCCGGGATTGGGACGCTGCAATCGAGTCGGTTGCGCGCCTGTCCGGCATTCTGCATGTCCTGCCTCCCGTCACCGATCCCAACGAACTCGAGGTCGATCACGATCCGAGCCGCCCGCGGCCGGGCGCCGAGAAGTCTCGCCCAACTCCGGATCCGGTAGAACAGCCCCGTTCGCGTCAAGAGCAGCCGCCCCGTGAAGCTCCGCCGCGTGAATTTGCCCCGCGTGAGCCTGCACCGCGTGAGCCTGCACCGCGGGAATCTGCGCCACGTCAGGACCAATCGCTGCGCAAGCCCGAGGCGGCTGACAAGCCGGCTCAGCGTCCGGCGTCGCAGCGCTCGGGCACAATTCGCCCGGTCGACTGACCTTTAAGGTTCCCGTCCAGCCGCGATAACCACTAGCGTGGCCGGTATGTCGACTTCCCACTCGGATCGCCCTGTGCGTCCCGTTGCCCTGGTGACCGGACCTACCTCTGGTCTCGGCGCCGGTTTCGCCAAGAAATACGCCTCCCTCGGATACGACCTGGTTCTCGTCGCACGTGACGAGGTCAGATTGCACGACCTCGCGTCCGAGTTGAAGACGATGTTCGGCACCGAGTCGGAGATTCTGGTTGCCGATCTCGCATCGGAGGCTGGACGCGACACCGTCGCGCTTCGTCTGGAGAAGGGCGTCGAGGTGTTGGTGAACAACGCCGGATTCGGTACCTCCGGCGAGTTCTGGACTGCAGATCCGGCGCTTCTTCAGTCTCAACTCGACGTCAACGTCACCGCCGTGATGCGGCTGACCCGTGCGGCGCTGCCCAGCATGATCGCGTCGGCGCACGGAACGATTGTCAATGTGGCGAGCGTCGCGGGCCTGCTGTCCGGCCGGGGTTCGACGTATTCGGCAAGCAAGGCCTATGTCATCTCGTTCACCGAAGGGCTTTCCGGCGGGTTGGCCGGGACGGGAGTGCGCGTTCAGGCGCTGTGCCCGGGCTTCATCCGCACCGAGTTCCACGAGCGTGCGGGCATCGAGATGTCCACGATCCCCAAGCCGATGTGGTTGAGCGTCGACCAGGTGGTTGCGGCGTCGATGAAGGATCTCGGTGACGACAAGGTCATCAGCATTCCGGGAATTCAGTACAAGGTCCTCACGACGGCTGGGCGTCTGGTTCCCAAGGGGCTGGTTCGCCGGTTGACCAACATCGTCGGACGAGGCCGCGGGCGCACGTAGCCCAGAGGCAGCAGGCGCACGTAGCCCAGAGGCAGAAGCCGAACACAAGGCGGTGGTCGGTAGGCTGAGCACTCATGAGCGATCGTGAGGATTTGGCTGCGCTGGTGCGCGAATTGGCTGTTGTACACGGAAAGGTGACGCTGTCTTCGGGCAAGGAAGCCGACTACTACGTCGACCTTCGCCGCGCGACACTTCACCACAAGGCGGCGCCACTGATCGGCTCGCTGCTGCGTGAACTGGTCGCGGACTGGGATTTCGACGCCGTCGGAGGTTTGACGATGGGCGCCGATCCGGTTGCGATGGCGGTGATGCACGCTCCCGGACGCCCGATCGACGCGTTTGTCGTTCGCAAGGCTGCGAAGGCTCATGGGATGCAGCGTCAGATCGAGGGCCCGGACATCGTGGGCAAGCGTGTCCTGGTTGTCGAGGACACGACCACGACGGGCAATTCTCCGTTGACAGCAGTGAAGGCTCTGCGCGAGGCCGGGGCCACAGTGGTCGGAGTCGCTACCGTCGTCGATCGCGCGACGGGTGCGGACGCGATTATCGGTGCCGAGGGCGTCGAGTACCGATCGCTGCTGGGCCTGGAAGATCTGAACCTGAGCTGACGCCCCGTGAGTGGTTAAGGGGTCCCTGCACTCCTCAACCACTCACAGGGGTCAGTCGCCTACGGTGACGGCGAGTGCTTCGTCGACGCTGTGCGGCGCGGGATCGTGGTCGTCGACGTGTGCGAGGACCTTGCGTCCGCTCGACAGGACGAACACGGCGGCGAGGGTGAGCACCGCGCCGACCCAGAACGGCATGTGGACGTTGGACTCGCCGAGCTTGCCGGCTACCCACGGAGCTGCGGCGCCGCCGACGAATCGAACGAAGCTGTAAGCAGCCGAGGCGGTCGACCGTTCCACGGGAGCCGAGATCATGACGGTTTCGGTGATGAGTGTGTTGTTCACACCGAGGAACAACCCGGCGAGGACGACACCCACGATCAAGACGATCTTGTTCTCGGTGAAGAGCGCCATCATGCCGAGGTCGAGTGCGAACAGTGTCAGCGCCAGCATCATCATCGGTAGTGTGCCGAAGCGTCGTTGCAGGCGAGGAGCGAGGAAAACCGACGAGATCGCCAGCATCAGGCCCCAGCCGAAGAAGATGAATCCGATCGGGTACGCCCCCATGTCGAGGGGGAACGGTGTGTACGCGAGCAGCGTGAAGAATCCGTAGTTGTAGAGCAGCGCGGTGATGGCAACGGTGAGTAGCCCGCGGTGCCGCAGCGCCTGGAACGGTGCAGCGATGGATGTGTGGTGTTCGGGCTTGGGTGCGCTCGGAAGCATCACGACGATGAGAATGAAAGCAACCGCCATCAGGGCTGCGACGCCGAAGAACGGTGCGCGCCAGCTGATGTCACCGAGAACGCCGCCGACCAGCGGTCCAACCGCGATACCGATGCCCAGTGCAGCCTCGTACAGGATGATCGCCCGTGCGACGCCGCCGCTGGCCGCGCCGACGATGGCCGCCAGTGCCGTTGCGATGAAGAGTGCATTGCCCAGTCCCCAGCCGGCACGGAATCCGACGATCTGGCCGATGGTGCTGGAAGCGCCTGCCAGAGAGGCGAACACGATGATGATGGCAAGGCCTACAAGAAGCGTTTTCTTGGCGCCGATGCGGCTGGACACCACACCGGTGATGAGCATGGCCACGCCGGTGACGAGCATGTAGCTGGTGAACAGGAGCGAAACCTGCGACGGTGTGGCGTCGAGTTGTTCGCCGATCGGCTTGAGGATCGGATCGACCAATCCGATGCCCATGAAGGCGATGACGCTGGCAAAGGCTACCGCCCACACCGCTTTCGGTTGTTTCAGGAGGCTCGGCGGAGCCTCGTTCTGGTGCGTTGATGTCGCGGTCGTGTTGCTCACGGCCACCTCCTTTTTCAGTGGTGGGTATTTCAGCTGGGGTCGGAAGTCTTGATGATGGACCGCAATTCGGCCAATCCGTCGGCCAGTTTCTTGATCTGCTCGGGCCCGAGTTCGACGAAGTGGGGGACTAGAGCGTCGGCGATCTCGTTTCGGCCGTCGTTCAGGATCTTTCGACCCTTCTCGGTCATGGCGACGCGCACTGCGCGGGCGTCCTCCGGGTCGGCGCGGCGTTCGACGTAACCGTTCTCGCCGAGTTTGCGCAGTAGGGCAGTGGCAGAGGGCTGCGAGCTTCTGTCGAGTCGAGCGAAATCGCTGATCCGCATTTCGCCGTATTCCTCGAGGAGTGAGAGCGCGCGCAGCCAGGCGCGTGGGTACTGATCGGACGCGAAAGAACCTGCCAGCTTCGCGAAGCGGTGCGTGTTGCTCACGAGGTTGACGAGTAGTTCGTGCAGTTGCTGCTCTTCATCTGTCACGAAAAATATTATTGCATAGGGTAACTATGTAAATCAACGAGTCCGTAGAAGGTGGTCCGTCACACTCGTGGTGACCAGTGCCGCGATGTCGAGGCCGGGTGCAACGAGCGCGAGGCTTCGATTTGCCGCCAGCACTGCGATGCCGTGGGTTCCGGACCAGATGGTCACTGCAGAAGTGGTGGGATCGGACGCGTCGGCCTCTTCGGTCAAGGCTTGCAGGGCGGCGAAGAGCGGGAGTGAAGACTCTCGGAGGTTGCTGCCGGCGGCTTCGAGGAGGTCGTGGCGAAACATCAACTCGAACATCGCCGGCCGCTCCTGGGCGAATGACACGTATTCGATTGCTGCCGAGATCAATCGGCTACGAGCGGGTTGTTTGCCGACAAGTGTCGGTTGGAGTCTTTCGGTGAGATCGCGCAGGCCGTGTGAGGCAATTGCGGCAAGCAGGCTGTTGTGGGTCGGAAAGTATCTCCGCGGGGCGCCGTGCGACACGCCCGCGCGCCGCGCGATCTCCCGTAGCGTCAGTTCTGTGGCGCCGTCGGCATCGAGAATCTCGACGCCGGTGGCGACGAGTGTTTCGCGAAGGCTGCTGACAGTCATGGAAGACAGTGTCTATTATTCTGGGCGTAGACACTGTCTACTAGACGGAAAAGGTGATGCCCTGTGCTCTATTGGCTGTTCAAATACGTTCTGATCGGCCCGGTCCTCTGGCTGTTCGGGCGGCCGACGATCGAGGGGCAGCACCACATCCCCAAGAAAGGGCCGGTGATTCTCGCCGGAAACCATCGGGCAGTCGTCGACTCGTTCTTCCTGGTCCTCATGGTGCGCCGACGCATCACCTTCGTCGCGAAGAGTGAATATTTCACCGGGACCGGTGTGAAGGGCGCGATGCAGCGCTGGTTCTTCGGTGGGGCGGGTCAGGTGCCGATCGACCGTAGCGGCGCCGATGCCTCCCGTGCGGCATTGGACACGGCCATCGGAATTCTCGACACAGGCGGCGTCTGGGGGATCTATCCCGAGGGAACGCGATCGCCCGACGGATGCCTGTACAAGGGAAAGACCGGAGCGATTCGTGTCGCCTTGGAAACCGGGGCGCCGGTCATTCCCGTCGTCGTGCACGGCGGCGACGCAGTCAACCCGCCGGGTACGCGGATGTGGCGCTTCAGCAAGGTCCGGATCACGGTAGGGGAGCCGATCGACTTCTCTCGGTACCGCGAACTTCGTGGCTACCAGGCCGTCGTGCGCGCGGCGACGGACGAATTGATGGCGGTGCTCTGTGACCAGTCGGGGCAGGAATACGTCGATGTCTACGGCGCGGACGTCAAATCCGGCGACGCTGCCTGAGTGACCCAGTACGGTCGCTGTTGGACGTGTAACCAACAGGAGGATTGTGATGGCGGGCAAGTGGGGCATCGAGCACGCAGTTTTTGCGGCGGCGACGGCAGCGACGGTGGTCGGGGCAGTGGTCGGTAACGAGCGGGTTCAGCAGATCGCGAAGCCGTTGATCGCACCCGCCCTGGCCGCCCGAGTGCTGCGCAAGCGCTCGGAGACGGAAACAGCCGATACCGCACTGCTTCTCGCCGGCCTCGCCGCTGCGACCGTCGGTGACGTGTTCATGATCGACCCGGACAACGATGCTCGTCTGATCAAGGGCGCGTCGTCGTTCGCGGTGATGCAGGCCAGTTACTCGGCTCTTCTCCTGCGCCGCGGGGCACGGCCGACCCGTGCTGCCCTCAAACCCCGCATCAGCGGTTGGTCGACGGCGTCCGGTCTGCTCCGTGCCAAGGCACCGAGCGTGTCGACGCCGCTCACCGGATACGGATTGATGTTGGGAACCACCTCGACGTTGTCGGCGGACCCCGCTCTGGCACCGCAGTCCAAGGCCGTGCTCGACGTTGTCGTCCCGAACAAGGATCGACGCTCCTGGCTCGGATTGGGCGGAGTGCTCTTCACCGCGTCCGACGGGCTGATCGTGGTGCGTCGACTGTTCATCCGTGGGACCGCCGGCCGCGCCGCTGCCGAGGGTGTGATCCTGGCGTCGTACGCGGGAGCGCAACTGATGCTGGTGGAGGGCATGTTGGCGCTGGGACGCAAGAAGAGCGTCTAGTTTTTCACGGGCACAGCATGATTCGGTCTCGGTTCTTCGGGTCCACCATGACGGTGACCGTGGATCCGGGAGTGATCTTGTCTTTGAACTCGGGTCGGATCTCGTACTCGATCCGGCCCGAGTACGAATCGGAACCTGGAACCGTGAGGAGGAGTGCGAGCTTGGCCAACTCGCCGTCGACGGTTCGGCGCAGGGGTGTGACCTTGTCGATTCGTGCCCACCCTTCGAGGCCGTGCTTTTCGAGCTTGCGCTCGGCGCGGGTCGGTCGATTGGCCCAGGCCATTCCGAATCCGAGTACCGAGCCGAAAGCGGCGAGTAGCCCGCCGATCTGATAGGGCAGAGTGCCAGGTGGGGTGTGCTCGACCAGCCATCCGAGCCACACCGCGAGCACGATCAGATATCCCACCGCGATGAAACATACGGTGTGTGCGACGCGACGGTGATTCATCAGATTTCCTCCAAATCCAGGATAGCCTGACCGGATGAGCGAACCGAACGTCTTCATCACCGGTGCTGCGGCTGGAATCGGGCGGGAGACGTCGCTGTTGTTCGCGCGCAACGGATACCGCGTCGGCGCGTTCGACATCGACGACGCCGGCCTTGCCTCCTTGAAGGCCGCGATCGACGGTTTCGGTGGGAGCGTCGTGACGGGTGTCCTGGATGTCACCGATCCTGCCGGATGGGCGCAGTGTCTGGCCGATTTTGCCGGGGAGTCCGGGCGTCTGGACATCCTGATCAACAATGCGGGCGTGCTCTCCTCGGGACGGTTCGAGGATATTTCTCTTGCGGCGCATCGCCGAATGGTCGACATCAACATCACCGGCACCCTCAACGGCGCGCACACGGCTTTCCCGTACCTCCGCGATACCGTCGGCGCTCAGGTGGTCAATCTGTGCTCCGCTTCGGCGATCTACGGCCAGCCCGAACTGGCGACGTACGGTGCAACCAAGTTCGCGATCCGCGGCCTGACCGAGGCGCTCGATCTGGAATGGGCACAGCACGACATCCGTGTTCTCGCGCTCTGGCCGTTGTTCGTCCAGACCGCGATGGTCACCGGAATGGACACCGGAGCCACCAGATCGTTGGGTATCAAGCTGACTGCCACCGACGTCGCGAAGGAGCTGTGGGCGGCCACACGCGGCGCCGGACGCGTACACAAGGTTCACTACCCGGTCGGAACGCAGGCGAAGCTCTTTCTCAGTGCGTCGCGGTTCTCGCCCGCGTGGCTCTCACGGCTGATGAACAAGCGCGTCACCAGCACTTAGTCGACCACACGATAGAGTGCACTGTCGGCTGTTGCTGGGCCAAGATGACGTGTGTGGAGGTAGTCGGGTGGTTCGTGTTCGGGTGGGGTTCGTCTTGTTGGGCGTCGGGTCGGCGCTCGTGCTCGCAGGGTGCGGCGGGGAGGCGGATTCAGCGCCGACCGTAGCGGCGCAGCCAAGTTCGACCACCACTACCGCAGTGCCGACGACAACCACCACCGTCGCGCCCGTCGTCCCCACGACCACCGAACCACCGACCACGACGCTGCCACCGACGACGACGCTCACGGACGTGCAGTTCGAGCGCAACGAGTCGTACTACTTCACCACTCCCGACGGGAACTTCCAGTGCGGCATCATCAAGTTGCCCACCAGAATCGAAGCCGGGTGCGAGGGAACGACCACTCCGGTTCCGCCGCGGCCGGAGAGCTGCATGGTCAACTGGGGCAACGGTATTCGCGTCACCGACGAGGGCGAGGGTGCTTTCATGTGTTCGGGCGGAGAGGTGTACACCTCGGGCGGTCCCGACGCCGATCCGGTGTTGGCGGCCGGTCAACCGCTGAGCAAACTGGGTTTCACCTGTACGACCACCGCGACAGACGTCTCGTGTGTCAACGATCAGACCACGCACGGCTTCACGGTGGCTGCAGATTCCAACGAGGTGTACTGATGACCGAAGTCGCAGCCGACGACGTCTCCGGTGGGGCCGGTGAACCGGGACCCACCGAGTGGGGCGAGAACCCCAACGGCGTCGGGCCGTGGGCCGAGGAGCACGACACGGAACCGCCGACAGACGAGCGCTACGACCCCGTACTTCTGGCCGAGGGTGATCGTCGAAACGTCTTGGACGAGTACCGGTACTGGACGCGGGAAGCGATAGTCGAGGACATCGACTCGCGCCGTCACACGATGCATGTCGCCATCGAGAACTTCGCGCACGACGCCAATATCGGCACGGTGGTTCGCACGGCAAACGCGTTTGCTGCGGCCGCGGTCCACATCGTGGGGCGTCGGCGCTGGAATCGGCGGGGCGCCATGGTGACCGATCGATACCAACACATCGTTCACCACGCCGACATCAGCGAGCTCGTCGAGTACGCCCGTGAGAATTCACTCACGATCGTTGCCGTCGACAACACCCCGGGGTCGGTGCCGCTGGAAACGGCAAGCCTGCCGCGAGAGTGCATCCTGCTGTTCGGTCAAGAAGGGCCCGGAGTGACCGATCATGCGAAAGAGGTTGCGTCCATGACGGTCTCGATCGCGCAATTCGGGTCGACTCGCAGCATCAACGCCGGTGTCGCGGCCGGGATTGCGATGCACGCGTGGGTACGTGAGCATGCCGATCTCGCCGATTCCCGCTGATCTCGCTCGCGAATTCCGGCTAGCGCGTAGCGCCTCGACCAGACAGGATAGGTAGTTATGCAGGAAGTGTGGGCAGAGCGAGCCGATGCGGCTGAGGGCGCGATAGTCAGTCGTCACCTTCGGCGCCTGTGGGGACTGCCCCGGACAGCACTCGGCGTGGTTGCCTGGCCTGCTGTTCGGCGCGAGCGGATGTTCAAGCCGTGGCACTACTGGTGGCAAGCACACCTGCTTGACACTGCAATCGACGCGCTCGAACGTGACCCGACGCCCAAGCGTCGTCGCCGGGTGGCGAAGGTTGCCCGCAGTGTGCGGGTCCGCAACGTCTCGGCGTGGACCAACAACTATTACGACGACATGGCGTGGCTGGGCCTCTCGCTCGAACGTGCTCAACGTATGTTCTCGGTCGATCACCGGACCGCGGTCCAGGCGCTCGAATCGCAACTCTTCGATTCGTGGTCCCCGGCCGACGGCGGCGGTATTCCGTGGTGCAAAGGTTCCGATTTCTACAACACCCCGGCAAACGGACCCGCCGGAATCATGCTGGCGCGCACCGGAAAACTCTGGCGCGCGCAGGCAACGGCCGACTGGATCGACGAGACGCTGCGGGATCCGGACTCCGGACTGATCTTCGACGGCATCCGCCGCGATGGCACCCTCGAGCGCGCGATCTATTCGTACTGTCAGGGCGTCACGCTGGGGTTGGAAACCGAGTTGTCGACGCGATTGGGCGAGCCGCGTCACCGCGAGCGAGTCCACAAACTCGTCGACGCGGTGTACGACGGAATGACCGAGTACGGAGTCATCACGGGCGGTGGCGGAGGCGACGGCGGGCTGTTCAACGCAATCCTGGCTCGCTACCTGGCGTTCGTGGTGGTGAACCTGTCCTGGGAGACTCACGAGGACCTGCGAGCGCGCGAACTCGCAGCGCAGATCGTTCTGTCCTCCGCGGAAGCGGCCTGGAACAACAGACTGCAGATCGAAGGTCTGCCGCTGTTCGGGCACGACTGGACCAAGGATGCTCAGTTGCCGAGTCTGTCCGGCGACATCGCCACCTTCGCCGCCGGAACGGTGCGCTCGTCGAGCGTGCCCGAGCGAGACCTCTCGGTGCAGGTGGGTGGGTGGATGCTCATGGAGGCGGCCTTTGTCGTCTCGGCGGCTGGATACCCGCGTAAGCGTTAGGCTTTTCCCTCATGGAATCCCGGCACGTGGTCGACACGGACGGCGTACGTCTTCACATCGATGTCGGTGGGGCAGGCGCGGACGTTCTGGTTCTCTCCGGCGGCCCGGGATGCGTTCACTATCTTGCTCACGACGAGCTGGTTCCGGAAGGAATGCGCGCGTGGTGCCCTGAGCCACGCGGAGTCGGCCGGTCCGGTGGCGGCGCTCATACGATGGCGCAGGCGGTTGCGGACCTCGAACTCGTCCGACGCACGTTCGAGATCGACAGCTGGGTCGTGTTGGGGCACTCGTGGGGATCCGACTTGGCGGTGCGGTACGCACTCGACTGTCCGGAATCGGTGTCCGGCGTCGTCGGCATCGCGGGGCACGGCCTCCACAAGGACCGGACCTGGTCGAAGCAGTACGAAGCGGGAATCGAGCCGGACCCGCAGATACCTTGGGAACCTGTTGTCTGGCAATCGCTTCAAGAATCGTTCATCGAATGGATCCATGAACCACAGCTGTTTCGGCAGTTGGCCGACTCACCCGTGCCCATGACATTTCTCGCGGCGGCCGACGATATTCGCCCGTCGTGGCCGTTGCAGCAACTGGCCGAGCTCGTGCCTAACGGTAGTTTCGAGGTCGTCGACGGTGTCGCGCACAACTTCTGGCAGTCTCACCCGCTCCTGTGGAGGAAGATCGTCACCGAGGCTTGTGCAACGCACTCTCGACTCTCCTGATCTCCACCAGGATCCGCTCCGCAACGGTCTGGTATCCCAGGCTCCGATTGACGGTCAGCATCGGGTGGTTTTCCGCGTTCACCGTTGTGTAAATCTTTTGCAGCGAGGGAAATTCAGCTGCCAACACAGACGCTTGTTGCTCCTTGACCCACCGAGCGAGACTGTGTCCGCGGTGCTGGGGAAGTACCACGGTGTCGTGCTGTGATGCGTGGGTGCTGTCATGTTTGTCCACCGTCACCACTGTCGCTGCGGCTACTTCGCCGACGCTGTCGTCGACCGCGCAGCACACCAGGAGTACTTGAGAGCCACCCGTCATCTTCTGTTCCCACGATCTGACCTCGTCGGCTCCCCAATTACGTTCGGGCATCTGCAGTTCGGCGCCCGGCGCGTCGAGGAGTCGGTTCAATGCCTCCGAGAAGGAGTGGACCAGCTCGTCCGGGGTTCGGTTGCGCCAACTGACGATTCGATAGCCGGGGCGGGCACTGTGTGCGGTGGGAGGGCTGAGGTGCTGAACCTGGTTGGCCAACCGAAGCAACACACGGTGGCCGTCGAACGATCCCAGGAAATGCTCGGCTGAGCTTCCGACGAGCGCCGTCACTCTGATTCTTCGCACGCCGAACCCGGCGATGTCGACTTCGGCGAGTTCGGCAAGCGCTCGTCCTACCCCTCGTCGCTGCGCGTGGGGTGTCACGTACATCCGAAACTCTGCGAGATCAGGTTCCGCCGAGTTGCGTCGCGCCTGGGCGATGCCGAGGACTTCGTCCGTTCCGCCGTCGCGTGCGATCCAACGCCACACATCGACTGAACCGTCCTCGGCCTCGATCATTTCCATCAGGGCCGTCGCTGTCGGCGCAGTTCCGGACAGGTGACGCTGGCCTTCGGCGAAGACCTCACACCACTGGTGAAGAACCGATGCTGTCGATCCGGACGGTACGAACTCGGCTACGACTACGCGGCTCACCCATGTGACGATACCGAGCTGCCAACCCCGAGTTGGAATCACGCGAACCCTAACCCTGTCGGACTGCGGCGGCAGTTGCCAGCATTCAGGCATGTCTGATTCTCCGCGCCAACTGAGCCTCAACGCGTTCATCCACCCCGCCGGCCATCACGAAGCGGCATGGCGTCATCCGTGGACAACCCCGGAACGACTGTTCGACGTCACGTATTTCCAGGAGATCGCTCGCACCGCTGAGGCGGCGAAGTTCGACGGAATCTTCTTCGCCGACGGTCCCGCGTTGCGCAGCGACGTCGAGCACGGTCCCGCAGGAACGTTGGAGCCGATCACCTTGTTGACGGCCATTGCAGTGGCAACCGAGCGGATCGGATTGATCGCGACGGCGTCGACCACGTACTACGAGCCGTACAACCTGGCTCGGCTGTTCGCCTCGCTCGACCACATCTCGAACGGACGCGCTGGGTGGAACATCGTCACCACGGGTACGGATCTGGCTGCCGCCAACTTCGGGCTGGCCAAGCATCCTGACCACGGCGACCGGTATTCGCGTGCAAGGGAATTCGTCGACGCGGTCGTGCGGTTGTGGGACAGCTGGGAGGACGACGCGATCAGTCTGGACCGGGAGAACGGAATCTACGCGGACAGAAACAAGATTCACGAGATCAACTACGTCGGCCGGCATCTTCGGGTGCGGGGACCGTTCAACGCACCGCGAACGCCGCAGGGATACCCGGTGCTGGTGCAGGCCGGGGCGTCCAACGACGGTCGCGCGTTTGCCGGTCAGTATGCGGAGGCGATTTTCACAGCGCACCAGAGGCTTTCCGATGCGCAGGCGTTCTACACCGACATCAAGTCGAGGGCTGCTCAGTTCGGGCGGAACCCCGATCATGTCAAGATCCTGCCCGGAATCAGCCCGTTCATCGGTGACACCGAGGAGCAGGCCAAGGCGCTGGAGCGAGAATTCAACGAGTTGACTTCGCCGGAGTACGGGCTCGCGCAACTCGGTGCACTCACCGGGACCGATGTTCGGAATCTGGAACTGGATGCACCGGTTCCTGTCGAATTGTTCGCGGCGGCAGGTGATGTCACCGACAACAAGCAAAGCAGATTGCAGGTGATCGCCGGCATAGTCGAGCGTGAGCGTCCGACGGTTCGGGGCCTGCTTCATCGTTTGGCGGGTGCGCGCGGACACCGGGTGTTTGCCGGAACCGCCGAGCAGGTGGCCGACACGATCGAGGAATGGTTCAC
Organism: Rhodococcus sp. FW305-130; assembly: GCF_058788335.1. Classification (NCBI taxonomy): domain Bacteria; kingdom Bacillati; phylum Actinomycetota; class Actinomycetes; order Mycobacteriales; family Nocardiaceae; genus Rhodococcus; species Rhodococcus sp. FW305-130. Next base: position 219,040 of record NZ_JBYTAP010000009.1, read on the forward strand.
CAGCGGTGCTGCTGACGGATTCAATGTCATGCCGCCGTACTACCCGGGTGGACTCGAAATCTTCACCGAGCGTGTGGTCCCGATCCTGCAGGATCGCGGTCTGTTCCGGACCGAATACACGGGTACGACGCTTCGTGATCATTTCGGGTTGCCGAGGCCCGAGAGCCAGTTCTCGGGTAGTGCGTCTGCAGTGCAGTAGGCCCGCCTCCCGTTGTCGATAATGACAATGGTTACCATTAAGGAATGAAGCAGCTACCGGTAACCGTGCTGTCCGGATTTCTGGGCGCAGGCAAGACCACACTCCTCAACCACATCCTCGCCAATCGAGACGGCCGTCGGGTCGCCGTCATCGTCAACGACATGAGCGAGATCAACATCGACGCGGCCCTCGTCGCGGGCCAGGGCCACCTCGATCGCACGGAGGAGAAGTTGGTCGAGCTGACCAACGGATGCATCTGCTGCACGCTGCGTGAGGATCTGATCGACGCCGTCGGCGCGCTGGCCCGAGAGGGGCGATTCGATCAGTTGGTGATCGAATCCACCGGCATCTCCGAACCGATGCCGGTGGCGGCCACCTTCGACTGGGAATTCGAGGACGGCTTCAGCCTCGGCTCGCTCGCGAAGCTCGACACGATGGTGACCGTGGTGGACGCGTCGACCTTCCTCGGCGAGCTGGCAAAAGGCGAGCGACTGGACGAGCGCAACCTCGAAGCCGGGGAGGGGGACGGACGCAGCATCTCCGATCTCCTGGTTGATCAGGTGGAGTTCGCCGACGTCATCTTGCTGAACAAAACCGACTTGGTGAGTCCGCGGGCGGCGGGAACCGTCGAGGCGACGCTTCGAAGGCTCAACCCCACTGCTCAGCTGATTCGGACCGACCACGGAAAAGTCACCCTCGATCGCGTCCTCGAAACCGGTCTCTACAACCCGGAACTGGCTGCGCAAGTACCCGGTTGGGACGAGGAGCTGGCCGGCGGGCACACCCCGGAAACCGAGGAGTACGGAATACGCAGCGTCACGTATCGAGCCTCGCGACCCTTTCATCCGGCGCGACTCGAGGCTGCGCTCGGTCAGTTCGCGGGACTCTTGCGAAGCAAAGGCTTCTGCTGGATCGCCAGTAGGCCCGAGTTCGCCGCTATCTGGTCGCAGGCAGGCCCCAACCTCGTCATCGAACCGGCGCAACTGTGGGCGTCGGCAGCGGAGGTGCCAGGGCAGGAGATCGTGTTCATCGGAGTGAAACTCGACCCGGCGACGCCGTCGCGAATCCTCGATCCGGCTCTGCTGACCGATGACGAACTACGCGAAGGACCGCGGGTCTGGATTCGCTACGACGACCCGCTTCCGGCGTGGGACCAGAGCCACCTGCACTGAGCAGACAGCTTCTAGTCGAGGACTTCTTCTACCTCGACGTCTTCGGCCGGTCGGGCCATTTCCTTGCGGTACTGCCAGATTCCCAAAGCGGTGCCGATGACCAAGCTGACCATCATCACGATCAGCACGGCGGGCAGCAACCACGGAACGCGATCGAGGAACGAGCCACCGTAGAAACCGAGCAGCAGGAGTACCGGTGCCCAGATGATCGCGCCGATGGTGCTCGCGATGGTGTAGCGCGTGTGGTTCATCTTGGCTGCGCCTGCGACCATCGGGCACAGGGTGCGAACCCACGGAACCCAGCGGGCGATCAGGACGGCCCAGAACCCGTGTCTCTCCAACAGGATGTTGACGCGGTGCAGATTCTTCTCGGTGAAGTACTTGCCGCCCTTACGGGCTTTGATGTGGTTGCCCGTCCGGTGGCCGATGACGTACCCGACCTGGTTGCCGGCAATGGCAGCGATCATCGCGCCCACCGACAGCGCCCACACGTGGCCTGCACCGGATTCGTGACCGGCAAGCACGATTCCGGCTGTGATCAGCAGCGAGTCACCAGGGAGAAACAACCCGAGGATGATCGCGCACTCGATGAAGACGAACGTGACGACGATAATCCAGACCAACAGGGGCCCGGCAGTCTCGAGTGGGGAGAAACTGCCGGATGCGAGCGTCATCGTGGTCAGTTCTTCGCCTCGTTCTGCAATCAGGGGGTGGGGTCTTCGGGGACTGTCACCGTCGAATTGTCCGTAGTGGAAGTATTCGCCGATTCACCACGTCTCGACGCCAGAATTCGCTTTCCGATTTCGAAAACGATCGGCAGAACCGACACCAGGACGATCAAGATGAAGATGTAGTCGACATTGTCGCGGATGAATTCGATCTGCCCCAGGAGGTAGCCGAGCAAAGTCACACCGGCACCCCACAGGATGCCGCCGACGATGTTGTAGGTCAGGAACAGTGAGTACTTCATCTTCGAGGCGCCCGCGACAACCGGTGCAAAAGTACGCACGATCGGCACGAACCTCGCCAGGATAATGGTGATCGGGCCGTGCTTTTCGAAGAAGGCATGCGACTCGTCGATGTACTTCTTCTTGAAGAACCGCGCGTCGTCCGTCTTGAACAGGGCAGTTCCGCCCTTGGCGCCGATGTAGAACCCGACTTGGTCACCCAGAATCGCGGCGATCGGAATCGTCACCAGGAGCACCCACAGCGGCGCGAACGGTTCGATCTCGGTGGACTTGGAAGCCGCGATCAGCCCTGCGGTGAAGAGCAGAGAATCGCCGGGCAAGAGCGGAAACAGCAGCCCTGATTCGATGAAGACCACCAGAAGCAGTCCCACCAGAACCCACGTTCCGAAGGAATTCAAGAGGTTCACGGGATCGAGGAAGCCAGGCAGCAAGGCCAGGTTCGTCACGGATTCAGTTGCTGCCTGCACATTCACGGGGGCCAGAGTACCGGCCGAATCTGAGTGTTTCCCACCACCGCAGGTCATCGCGTCGGTGGCGGCGGCCGAGACCGCAAAGAGACGTGACGAGTCGGACTTGCCATACTGCTAGGACCACACGAAGCGCTTTCACATCGCCGAGCGCTCCGAACGACACGTATATGGAGGACTCCCGCCGTGCCTATCGCAACTCCCGAGGTCTATGCCGAGATGCTTGGTCGGGCCAAGGAGCATTCCTTTGCCTTCCCCGCCATCAACTGTGTCGGCTCCGAATCCATCAACGCAGCCATCAAGGGCTTCGCGGACGCCGGCAGTGACGGCATCATCCAGTTCTCGACGGGCGGCGCCGAGTTCGGTTCCGGTTTGGGCGTCAAGGACATGGTCACCGGCGCTGTTGCGCTCGCCGAGTTCGCACACGTGATCGCGGCAAAGTACGACGTCACCATCGCGCTGCACACCGACCACTGCCCGAAGGACAAGCTGGACACCTACGTGCGTCCGCTGCTCGCGATCTCGCAGGAGCGCGTCGACGCCGGTCGTAACCCGCTGTTCCAGTCGCACATGTGGGACGGCTCGGCTATCCCGATCGACGAGAACCTGGCAATCGCCAAGGAACTGCTCGCCCTCTCCAAGGCTGCACGCATCATCCTCGAGGTCGAGATCGGTGTCGTCGGCGGCGAAGAAGACGGCGTCGAGGCCGAGATCAACGACAAGCTCTACACCTCGAGTGAAGACTTCGAGAAGACGGTCGATGCTCTGGGCATCGGCGAACAGGGCAAGTACCTGCTCGCAGCCACCTTCGGCAACGTCCACGGCGTCTACAAGCCGGGCAACGTCAAGCTCAAGCCCGAGGTTCTCGAAGAGGGCCAGAAGGTCGCCGCTGCCAAGCTCGGCCTGGCCGCAGGCTCGCAGCCCTTCGATTTCGTCTTCCACGGTGGATCGGGATCGCTGAAGTCCGAGATCGAGGATTCGCTGAACTTCGGCGTCGTCAAGATGAACGTCGACACCGACACCCAGTACGCGTTCTCCCGTCCGATCGCCGGACACTTCTTCTCCAACTACGACGGCGTCCTCAAGGTCGACGGCGAGGTCGGAAACAAGAAGGCATACGACCCGCGCAGCTACCTCAAGAAGGCCGAAGCAGGCATGACGGCTCGCGTCGTCGAGGCGTGCAACGACCTGAAGTCGGCCGGACGCTCGGTGTCCGCAGGCTGATCGGCTTCACAACTCAGCTTCACAGAACAAAATGCGCGCCGACGAATTTCTCGTCGGCGCGCATTTTCTGTTCAGGTGCTTATTTGCTGGGATCGCAGACCTTCCACGTGCCGTCCTGGCGCTCGAGGTCGAACGTGCGCCACGACTGTTCGCCGGTGCTCGGCAAACTTGCCTGGACCTGAGCGATCGCGGTGTCGTCGGTGATGCGCACCGCATCGACGGCTCCGACCTGCGGGATCGTCTTCTGAGCGACGGCATTGTCGTGGACCTGAGCGAACGCCGCGTCCGGAATAGTGCGGTAGTACTCGCCCAGCGCGCCACACGTCGACGTTCGCAGCGTTGCCAGATCGCCGGTCTGAAGAGCGTCGACGTACGTCGAGATGGCGGTCTGAACCTGGGCTTCAGGTGAGCTTTCGCCGCTACCGCTGTTGGACGAGACGAAGACTGCGATGCCGATTGCCGCGAGGACGGCGACGCCGGCCGCTGCTGCCGCGATGTACCAGCCCTTGCCGCTGCGCTTGGTTTTTTCCGGCGCGGCAGGCTCGATGCGAGTCGGCATCGGCTGTGCCGGCGGTGGGGGCGCTGCGACACCCACACGTTGAGGCGCGGCGCGCTGCTGCGGTTGAGGCGCGGAGCGCTGTGGCGGTTGAGGCGCGGCGCGCTGTGGCGGTGGCGGCGGGGTTGGAGCTTGCCGGGGTGGCGGTGTCGGCTGCGAGGCTTTCGGAATCGCGACGGTGGCGGGCTCCGGCTTGGGCTGGGGTGTCGGTGCTGCTGCCGGTGTTTCTGCTGGTGTTGCTGTGGGTGCCTGAGTTGCCTTGGGGATCGCGACGGTTGGCGCGCTGGCGGCTTTGGCGTCGCCGTCCGCCTTCGAGTTCTTGTCCGCCTTCGAGTTCTTGTCTGCCTTCTGGATCGCCACAGTCGCAGGTTCGGTCGGGGCCGACTTCTCGGGCGCACCGTTCGGGGCTGCGCTCTTTTTCGAGTTGTCGTCTTTCGAGTCCGGCACGGGTAACCCTTCGGTCTTATGCGGCAATGACCATGTCAGGGTAACGACCGGTATGTACCGGGCATAACTCCGACCGTCGGCGAGGCGGTCCTGTGGCAGAAAGGCGTAGCGGGCACAATGAGCGCATGACCCAATTCGGTGACCTGCTCGGACCCAAGCCCACTCTGCTTCCCGGCGACGACGAGGCGGAATCGGCACTGCTCAACCACGCTGACCCGGCCCAGGTCGCGGCCGACCATCCCACTGCCTCCATCGCGTGGGCCTACCTCGCCGAGGCTGCCCTGGACAAGGGCGAAACCATCACTGCCTACGCCTACGCGCGTACCGGCTACCACCGCGGACTCGACCAACTGCGTCGTAACGGTTGGAAGGGTTTCGGTCCTGTGCCCTACAGCCATGAACCGAACCGCGGATTCCTCCGTTGCGTCGCTGTCTTGGCCAAGGCCGCGAAGACGATCGGTGAGGCCGACGAGTACGCGCGTTGCCTAGATCTGCTCGAAGACTGCGATCCCAACGCCGCCGAAGCGCTTGGCCTCGGTTAGCAGTTTCCGTCCGAGCCGGGCCGGTATCAAGGACCGGGCTCGCAAATCGGTGCGTCGGCTTCAGACGTCGGCGCTACCGATCATTCAATGTGCCTTGGCGGCCGGATTGGCGTGGTGGGTTGCCACCACGGTGATCGGGCACCATGCGCCGTTCTTCGCGCCGATTGCCGCCGTGGTCTCGCTCGGTCTGTCGTTGGGCGCCCGACTACGACGTTCGTTCGAGTTGGTTGCGGGTGTCACGGTCGGTATCGGAATCGGTGACCTGATCATCTCCGGCATCGGGAGCGGACCCTGGCAGATCAGTTTGGTTGTCGTGCTGGCGATGTCCGTCGCGGTGCTACTGAACAGTGGGCCGATCTTCTCCATGCAGGCCGGAAACTCGGCCGTGCTGGTGGCGACGCTGATCCCACCGGGCGGCAGTGGCGGGCCCGATCGCATGATCGACGCCCTTGTCGGTGGTTTGGTGGGCATCGCGGTGGTCGCGATCATCCCCACGCACCCGGTACGACGCGCACGCAAGGACGCTGCATCGATTCTCGGAACAGCGTCAGAGGTACTGCAATTGGTGGCAGACGGCCTCGTCGCGAACGACCCGGACCCGATCGTGAAGGCGCTGCAGAAGGCGCGCGCAACTCAGGGTGCCATCGACGGATTGCGCAGCAACCTCCTCGGCGGGCGCGAGATCAGCCGAATCTCCCCGCTGTACTGGAACAGTCGACCGCGCCTCGAAAGGCTCATGGCGACAGCCGATCCCATCGACAACGCGATGCGCAACATTCGAGTGCTCGCGCGTCGTTCGTTGACGTTGGTCAGGGACGACGAGATCCTCGATCCTCGTCTGGTGGCTCAGGTCGAGCGCTTGTCGAAAGCCGTCGAAGTTCTCAAGGACATGATCCTGGCGGAGCCGGGGGAGCAGCCTGATCAGGCCGAGGCAGCGCGCGTCCTGCGCTCGGTGGCGAAGGAACTGAAACCGGCGATAGTCGAGAACGCAGGCCTGTCCTCGACGGTGGTGTTTGCCCAGATTCGATCGCTGGTCGTCGACCTCTTGCAGGTAGCAGGCATGAAGCGCATCTCGTCGATCGCCACTCTGCCGCCCACTGTGCCGCACCCGGCGTACGAGCCGGATCACTGACCTCTGCCTTTTCCCGCTCACTGAGCAACTCATTGTATGTATGCGAATGTATGCATATGCTCTGAGAAGGACTTGGGAGGGAACAGGACAAATGGGAGCAGGGCACGGCCATTCACACGGCCACTCGGCAGCAGATTCGGTCGGAGTAGGGCCGTCACCGCAACGCATCAAGAAAATGGCGATCGCGCTTGCGATCCTCGTTGCATTTCTCGTACTCGAAGCTACGGTCGGCATTCTGATCAACTCGCTGGCGCTGCTTGCCGACGCCGGCCACATGCTCACCGACGTGGTGGGCATGGCCATGGGATTGACGGCTTTGCTGCTCGCGAAGAAGGGCAGCACCACCGCGGCCAGGACCTTCGGTTGGCACCGCGCCGAAGTGTTGACCGCCATGGCGAATGCTGTGATGCTGCTGGCCGTCGCCGCCTGGGTCTTCTACGAGGCAATCGGCCGCATCGGTAACGAACCCGAGATCCCGGGCGGCGCCCTGATCATCACTGCGGCCGCCGGTCTGGCCGCGAACATTGTCGTGATGCTGATGCTGCGCGGCGATTCAAAGGACAGCCTGGCCGTGCGTGGCGCCTACCTCGAAGTGCTTGCAGACGCCGTCGGTAGCGTCGGAGTTCTGATCGCCGGTGGCCTTGTCCTGCTGTTCAACTGGACGTGGGCGGACGTCGTCGTCGGTGTTCTCATCTCGCTGTGGGTGGTGCCGCGTGCGATCAAACTGGCCGCAGCATCGCTGCGCATTCTGACGCAGGCGTCGCCGGCCGACGTCGACGTCGAAGCGGTCGAGGCCGACCTGGCGGCGCTGCCGAGCGTGATGGGTGTTCACGACCTACACGTCTGGACGCTCACCACCGGCATGGATGTCGCGACGGTCCACCTGACCAGTGACGCGAATTCGTCGAACGTTCTGGAATCCGCGCGCACCGTCCTCGAGAGTCACGGTCTTTCCCACGCCACCGTTCAGGTGGAATCGTGTGCCAACGGCGAGCATTGCGAGAAGAACGTCACTTGGTGAAGCGGGTGATCTCCTTGCTCGGCTTCCAGAGATCGACGTACATGTGCTCGTCGTCGACCGTCGTGTGCACCACCTCGTCGATGTCGAGGACAAAGAGGTGCAGGGGTTTCGGAACCTCGTAGGTGTAGCTTGCGAGCACGGCTTCGAACTCGTCGCCGGTCACCTCGCGTGCGATTCCGGCGATCTTCGCATCGCCGCCCTCCATGGTGTGCTCACCGGGATTGCTGTGTAGGGCGTAGCGCCCGTCACGGATGAGATCCTTCGCCTTGAGTGCGCCGAACATCGAACCGAGGACCAGACGCCCGTCGAGGATTTCGACTTCGGTGCCGCTCACGCGCGGTGAACCGTCCTTGCGCAGCGTTGCGAGGACGTGATGCTTGTGGGCTTTGAATCGTGCTTGGACCGCGTCGGCAAGAGCGGGTACTTCTTCGGAGAACTGCTTCCAAGTGACCATGACGGTCATTGTGCACCCCTATTCCTGACAACTTCTGTCAGTAATTCTCGGTAATGTTCGGTCCATGAGATCCGCGCGGTTGCTCCAACTCATGCTGCGTTTGCAGGGGAGTCGCGGCGTTATCGCCGATCAGTTGGCCGAAGAGTTCGGCGTTTCGGTGCGGACGATCTACCGCGACGTGGCCTCGTTGTCGGCTGCCGGCGTGCCGATCTGGACCGAGAGCGGCCCCGGTGGTGGCATCCGTCTGCTCGACGGTTGGCAGTCCAAGCTGTCCGGCATGACGGACGACGAGACGTCCGCACTCATGCTGTTGGGCGTGCCGTCCATCGCTGCAGATCTCGGGCGATCTGACGCCGTCGGTTCGGCGGGGGCCAAACTGCTCCGCTCCCTGCCCGGTCCCCTGCGCGAGAGTGCACGACTGTGGCAGGACCGCATTCTCGTGGACGTTCCGGGTTGGTTCGGCGGCGTCGACGACATCTCTGCGCTTCCGATCGTCACATCCGCTGTGCTGGACTCGCGTCGACTGCGCTTCGTCTATCGCGATCGCGATCGGACGGTCGATCCGCTGGGTCTGGTCATCAAAGCCGGTGTTTGGTATCTGGTGGCGGGGATGAACGGTCGAACGCTGTCGTTTCGAGTCGGGCGCATCAAAAATGCCGTGGTAGAAGATGATTCGTTCACTCGGCCGGTGGATTTCGATCTGCCGTCGTGGTGGGCGGCGTCGATGGCCGAGTTCGACCGTTCGCTGCTTCGCTTCGAGTGTCGCGTGCGGTTGTCACCAGAGGGCAGGCGCCGGCTCCCCGATGTGGTGGGCGAGCTTGCCGCTGCCGTCGAAGTGGGGCCAGAGGACAACGACGGATGGGTGAATGCCGAGCTGAAACTCGAGAGCGAAGCTGTTGCGCTCTCGCAGTTGATCGGTTTGGGAGCGGACGTCGAAGCGCTCGAGCCACGGTCGTTGCGTGAAGGACTGCGCGCCGTGGCGGAGCAGATGGTGCTCCGCCACAACTCGCAGTGACTAGGCCGTTGCAGAACGCTTTGCGAGCAGGCGGGTGATACCCAGTTGAGCTGCGACGATGATGGCGCCGACCACCAGACCCAGTGCCGCCGACGCAAGTGTGTTGACGATCCACGCCAGTACCCCGCCGACTCCGGCGATGTCACTGACTGCTTCTTCGCCGTGATGAACAGCGTCGTAGAGCGGGTGGAAGCCCAGTTCGTCGATGCCGACCAACAAGATGTGGCCACCGACCCACAGCATCGCGGCGGTACCCACGACCGAGAGCACTGACATCACGTGAGGCATGCCGCGAACGAGGCCTCGGCCGACCTTGTGGGTGAAGCCAGACGACGTCTCGGCGATCTTCAATCCGATGTCGTCCATCTTCACGATCAGTCCGACGACGCCGTAGACGACTACGGTGATGACGACCGCCACGACGGCAAGGATCACCAACCGGCTCCAGAAACCTTCGCCCGCGATGGTGTTGAGGGCGATCACCATGATCTCGGCCGACAGGATCAGGTCGGTGCGGACGGCACCCGAAACCACTGCTTCTTCGTCGCGAGGATGCTCGTCGGCGGCCTCGTGGTGGTCACCGTGGCCGAAAATTGCACCCCAGATCTTGTGAACCGCTTCGTAGCTGAGGTAACAGCCGCCGACCATCAACAGTGGCGTCAGCAGCCAGGGGAGGAACTGACTCAGCAGCAGAGCGATCGGAAGAATGATCAGCAGCTTGTTGCGCAGCGATCCGATGGCGATGCGCTTGATGATGGGCAACTCGCGTTCGGCGGCGAGCCCACGGACGTACTGCGGCGTGACGGCTGCGTCGTCGATGACGACGCCTGCAGCTTTGGCGGTCGCCTTACCGGTTGCGGCGGCAACGTCGTCGATCGAGGCGGCAGCCATACGAGCCAGGGCTGCGACGTCGTCGAGCAGGGCGAAGAGTCCTCCGGCCATCACAGACCTCCAGTGGAATCAGTGGAAAAAGGTGGCCGGACCGATCCGGTGACGCAGTTACTTGATCGCACGAGGTCTCTATCCATGATGGTCGTTGGTGAGGTCAGGTCACCTGGAACGATACCGGGGTCATCCGTCAGGGACTGCGTCGCGCGGCCGGTCGCTCTTCGTCACGAAAGGTCTTCCCGACCCGGTGCTCGCGTGTAAGACTGCACAGAAGATCGATCGAAACGGGGCACTATGCGTGAACCAGACACTGCACAGGTCGCCAAGACTTTCGACGCAATGGCGGCGCACTACGACCGACAGATCGGGCGCTTCGAGCGCTTTGTGCTCGGTGACGCCCGGAAATGGGCTGTAGATCAGGCGCATGGGCGCGTGGTCGAAATTGCCGTGGGCACCGGGCTGAACCTGCCGCTCTACGGGGACGACGTCGACTACGTCATCGGCGTGGACATCTCGACTGCGATGCTCGATCAGGCCAGGGTCAAGGTCTCCGAGGGAGTGAAGACCGAAGTCGACCTACGACTCGGAGACGTGCAAGCACTCGATGTTCCTGACGAATGCGTGGACACATTGGTCTCCACCTACGCGTTCTGCACGATCCCCGATCCGGACCGAGTTGCCAGCGAAGCATTTCGAGTGCTGGTGCCTGGTGGTCGATTCGTGCTCGCTGAGCACGGGCCGAGCACCAACACGGTTGTACGGGCGCTGATGAAGGCCGTCGAACCGCTTTCTGTACGGTTCGGTGCCGATCACCTCACCCGCGAACCGGTCGGATACCTCGAAAACGCAGGCTTCCTGATCGACGAGGTGCAGCGCAGTGGACGGGGTGGAATCGTGTTCCGGGTCGTTGCGCGCAAGCCGGATCCCGAATGGACGGCACTCGGTCACTAGTGTCCGAGTGCCGTCCAGCGGTGATTGCTCAGCCCAAGCGCTCCAGGATGGTTGCGTTGGCCAGCCCACCTGCCTCACACATGGTTTGGAGTCCGTAGCGCGCGCCGCGCTGCTCCATCGCGTTGACCAGGGTGGTCATGATCCGCGTTCCGCTGCCACCTAGTGGGTGGCCGAGCGCGATGGCGCCGCCGTGGACGTTCACCTTGGACAGGTCGACGCCGGTGTCCGCTGCCCACGAGAGGACGACGGGGGCAAAGGCCTCGTTGACCTCGAACAGATCGATGTCCGAGATCGTCAAACCCGCACGGGCCAAGACCTTCTCGGTGGCCGGGATGACCGCCGTGAGCATGTACAGCGGATCGTCGCCGGCGACAGCGAAGCTGTGCAGCCGTGCCTTCGGGGTGAGGCCGAGTTTCGCGGCGATCTCACTGGTCGTGATCATCACCGCCGAACTGCCGTCCGAAAGCGGGCTGCTGTTGCCCGCGGTGATGGACCAGTCGATCTGTGGGAATCGCTGGGCGTAGTAGTCGGATTCGAAGGCGGTCCGTAGGCCGGCAAGGGTCTCGACCGTGGTACCGGGGCGGATGGCCTCGTCGACCGACAGCTGCGGGAGCGTGGCGAGTTCCTTGGTGAAGTAACCACTCTCGGTTGCCAGCGCGGCTTTCCGATGACTCGACGCCGAGAATTCGTCGAGTTGGGTGCGGCTCAGTCCCCACTTGGCAGCGATCAATTCGGCGCTGATGCCCTGCGGTACCAGACCGTCCGGATAGCGCTCTTCGAAACCTACACCGAGTGACTCGCGCCCGACGCTGCTCGAGCCCATCGGCACTCGGCTCATCGACTCGACTCCGGCAGCAACAACGATGTCGTACGCACCGGCAATAACGCCCTGAGCAGCAAAATGAACTGCTTGTTGGCTACTTCCACACTGGCGATCGACGGTGGTTCCCGGTACCGACTCGGGGTAGCCGCCGGCGAGAAGGGCTGTGCGAGTGACATTCTGGCTCTGTTCACCGACTTGACTGACCGCGCCGCCGATGACGTCGTCGATCAGCGCGGCATCGATCCCGGTGCGCTCGACTACCACTTTGAGGCTGTGGGCGAGGAGGTCGACGGCGTTGATGCCGTGCAGGGCGCCGTTCGCCTTTCCCTTGCCGATCGGAGTGCGAACGGCTTCGACGATAACTGCGTCTCTCATGACAAATTCCTTTCAGGGATGGCGGATTCAGCAGGGACAACTGGGGTGGGTGTGGTTGAAGGCGTCATTCCCAGCGATGCCAGGGCAGACACAAGCGCGACGGCAAAGATCACCCACCAGGCCTGGCGGAAGGTGTCGGGGTCGACGGAGGAGCCGAGAACCGCGATCAGAACACTCACGCCGAGAACGGTTCCGATCTGTCGGCTCATGCTGACGATTGCGCTACCGGTGGCCGATCTGGCAGGTGCAAGATCCGCCGTGGCCTGCGACAGAATGGTCGGCAGGGCAAGGCCGACACCGATTCCGGCGATGATCCAGCCCGGCAGGAGTCCGGTCGCGTAGTTGGGCGTCGAATCAACCGAGACGAGTACCAATACCGTTCCGACGGCCCACAGAAGGCTGCCGAGTGCGGCGACGCGTCCCGCCGAGTACTTGCGCGAAAGCGATCCACCGGCGATCGCGAACAGCGGAACCAGAAGCGGACCCGGCGAGACGGCGAAGCCGGTGCGCAATGCCGAGTATCCCCAAACTTCTTGCAGCCAGAGGATGTTCGAGAGCAGTCCGGCAGCAAATGCCGCGCTGAACAGGATGGCGGTGACGTTGGACCAGGCAAAGGAGCGGATCTTCAGAAGGTCGGGAGCAATCAACGGAGTGCGATGGCGAGAGTTGCTCCACCAGAACGAAAGTAGGGTCGCGACGGCGACGGCGAAGGCGATCAGAACGCGGTTGTCGGTCCATCCCCAATCAGGTCCCTGGACGAGTGCCAGCGCGAGAGAGCCGATTCCGACTGTGAGGAGGGCGGCGCCGACGAAGTCGATCCCGGCATCGGAGTCCTTGTGTGTTGTATCCGGGACGAGTCGGACTGCGAAGTAGAGCAATACGATCCCGACTGGAACATTGATCAGGAAGACCCAGCGCCACGACGCCTCGACGAGAATGCCGCCCACGACGGGGCCGAATGCCGCAGCGGCCGCGCCGGCTGCCGCCCAGATGCGTACGCCGGATTGACGTTTCGCAGCCGGGAGTGCGCTGATCAGGAGGCCGAGGCTGGCCGGGGTGAGCGCTGCGGCGCCGACTGCCTGAACGATGCGGAATGCCACCAGTGCCCACAATGACGGACTGAAAGCGCAGGCGGCGCTGGCGAGGGTGAATAGTGCGAGGCCGGCGATGAAGGCGCGCTTGTGCCCGATCCGGTCCGCCCAGCGTCCGAGGGGGATCAAAAGTGCGGCGTAGACGATCGCGTAGCTGTTGAGGATCCAACTGAACTCGCCTAGTGAGTGGCCCGGGTAGCTCTTGGCGATGTCGCCGAAGGCCACGTTGACCACAAAAAGATCGAGGCTGGCGACAAACGGCGCTCCCGACAGAATTGCGAGGAGCGGCCCAGTCCGCACGGGCTGGCTATGAAGTTCCATAGTCAGCAATCTAGACTCTGGCTATGGCTATGGCAAGCCAGGGGGTATGGTGAATTGCATGGACGCTGTACGACTGACCGGAGTGCTCGAAGATCGCGACGCCTGGCGGGCCACGCACTGTTCGATCGGGCGGGCGATGGAAGTGGTCGGCACCCGGTCCGCGATGCTCATTCTGCGAGAGGCCTATTACGGCACAACGCGTTTCGACGACTTCGCGTCGCGAGTCGGCATCACCGAGGCGGTTGCGTCGGCAAGGCTGAAAGAGCTCACTGAGGCGGGACTGTTCGAGCGTGTGCCGTACAAGGAGCCTGGAAAGCGGACGCGGCACGAGTACGTGCTCACCGAGAAGGGTCGTGACCTGCTGCCGGCGGTTCTTGCGCTGATGCAGTGGGGAGACAAGTATCTGCACGGCGGAAAAGGCGGACCGTTGGAGGTGGCTGACGACGCTACTGGTGAGCGTGTTCGTGTCGAGGTGCGCAGTGAGTCGGGCCGTGAAGTGCCTTTGGGGGAGTTGCGAGTCTCTGTCAATGAATCGCGTCGGCGGTTGCGCGAATAGCAATGCATCTCAACAGCTCTCGAGTGTAGGTCTTCTTGAAGTTGTCCGCTTTGCCTCTGGCTCTCGAAAGTATGTTCGATTAAACTTTCTGCATGGACAGTCGGGAAGCATGGCAACTGGATGGTGAGGACCTCAAGGGTGAGGTTCTCGATCTGGTGCGTGTCCGGCACGAGTTGCAATCGCGGATGGTGTTGCTGATCGTGGAGATGTTTGGCCGTGAGGTTCTCGGGGGGAAGGGTTTTCGGTCGATCGCGCAGTGGTTGCACGGGTCGACGAATCTGGAGATCGGTGAGTGTAGCCTGCTGGTCGGGTTGGCGCGGTTGTTGATGCTCGAACCCGTTGTCGCGGATGCGTTTCACCGGGGTGACGTGGATGGGTTGAAAGCGCGTCAGGTGGCGTCGTTTTGTCAGCATCCGCCGAAGAACATGACCCTGGCGGACGTGGACAAGGCCCGGGGGATTTTGTTGTCGTTGGCGTCGAAGAACATCGCGGACTGTGATGCGGTGCGGGCAGCGATCCGCCGAATCGAGAAGCAGTACGGCAAACGCGAGGACGGCGTCCCGGTCGGCGAGGATTCCGAACGTAACGAGTTCTACGCCTCGAAAGGCCTGTACGGCAGAGTGACGGTGAAGGGTGATCTGGATGCGGTCAACGGGGCCCGTCTGATCACGTTGTTGTCGAGTTTGTCGGCGCCGACGCCGGCGAAGGACGGTGTCAAGGACACGCGTACTCCGGCGCTACGGCGTGCGGACGGGTTTTGTGAATTGTTGCGCCGGTATGAGCGGGCGGGGTTGGGTCCGATCGAGGGCGGCGTGAAACCGCACATCACGGTGACCGCGTCCGCGAAAGACATGACGGACCTTAAAGTTCTGAAAGACCTCTTGCCGTCGACGGAGGAACTCGGGTTTGCGTGGACGGATTGGGTGGGCCCGATCAGCATCGACACCGCCCGGATGCTCGCCTGCGACTGCACCGTCACCCGGATCCTCCTGGATGAGAACGGTGTTCCGCTCGACTGCGGTAAGGAAGCGAGAACAGCAACGGTGCCGCAGCGGCGGGCTCTTGCGGTCCGGGATGGTGGGTGTGCGTTTCCGGGGTGCGGGACTCCGTCGGGGTGGTGCGATGCCCATCATATTGTTCACTGGAACGATGGTGGCCCAACAGATCTCGACAACCTGATCTTGTTGTGCGGTCATCACCACCGGACACTGCACCACACGGAGTGGCGGGTGGAGATCGGACCGGATCGAAAGACGATCTTCTATCCGCCGATGTCGATCGATCCGTATCAACAGCCGATCGGCGGGAACAGCCCACCGACAGCAGCCTGAAGTGAAACAACTCGAGACGCGAGCACCGGGGCACAACCATGCCCCGGTGCTCGAGCCCGCGTTTGGGAGTCTGGGTGGTTGGCTGGGTGGCTGTGTGTCAGCTCAGCGACTTCTTGAACCCGACGTGGGAGGCGACAAATCCGAGTCGCTCGTAGAAGTCGTGGGCTTCCTTGCGAGTTTGATCCGAGGTGAGCTGCGCCAGGAACGCGCCGCGCCGGGCACCTTCTTCGCAGGCCCAACGGATCATCGAACTGCCGATGCCCTTGCTCCGGTAATCCTCGTGGACGCGAACAGCTTCGATCTGCAGTCGTGTCGCCCCCATTCGGCTCATACCCGGAATGAAGGTCAATTGCATGGTGCCGATTACCGCGTCACCGACCAGAACGGTGACGAGGAGTTGCGCCGGATCCTCGTCGATTCGCTTGAATGCGTCCTCGTAGATCGTTCGGGCCTCGGGATTGGTCGTCTCCCGGGTGCTCCCGATCGGGTCGTCGGCGAGCAAGTCGATCAGTGCTTCCACGTGTCGAATCTCGGCCCGCGTGAGGGTGTACTCCACTCCGCCGGACTGAAATGACGTCGCAATCATCGATGCTCTCCTGAAGAAGAATGAATGTCTGAAATGTCAGACTCTCACGAGTCTCCTCCAGTGCACTCGATCACGTCCAAAAACGCATGAGGGCGTTACCGAGCATGGCGTAGTAGTCGGACACACCGCTCAGTTCGAAGATCCAGTAGATCGCATCGAAGAAGACGACATTGATCTGCGGGACGAACAGGAGCGCAACCAGCAGGAGCAGTCCGTACGGCTTGAACTGGTCGAGTTGGTGTCGTGTGTTGGGCGCGAGGTAGGGCTCCAGCGCGTTGTAACCGTCGAGACCGGGGACTGGAAGTAGGTTCAAAACTGTTGCCATGACCTGCAAGAAGGCCAGGAAACTGAGGCCGGCCCAGAACGTCAGATGCTCGGCCGATGAGCCGTACGTACGTATGACGACGAGGAGAATTACCGCGGCGACGGCGTTCGTGAACGGACCGGCGAGCGATATTCGCGCCTGCACCTTGGGCGGGAACATCCCGGTGCGCAGGTACACGGCGCCGCCGGGAAGCCCGATGCCGCCCAATGCGATGAACAGCACCGGCAGACCGATCGAGAGCATCGGATGGCTGTACTTGAGCGGGTTGAGCGTCAGATAACCACGAGCCTCGACGTCGGTGTCTCCGTGACGCCACGCCAGATATGCATGGGCGAACTCGTGCAAGCACAGCGTGACCACCCAGCCTGCGACCACGAGGACAAAAACACCCGCACGGCCCGCGATGGAACCCCACGTCGAGTTCCAGGCGACAACTCCGGCGATGACGGTGATCGCAACTACGCCCAGGAAGACAGGGCTCGGACGAACCGCCGACCGTGCTGCTCCGGTTCTCACCTGACCAACAACCAAGTCTTGTCGTGCCGGTAGAAGGTCGAACGCTTGAGATCGCGTGGGTTGGGCACGCCGTCGCGAACCAGACGCGCTGCCGGCGAGCCCAGCTGAATGGCTCGGCCTTCCAGCCAGCGTCGCCCGCCCCAGCGGCTCTTGCGGTCGACCGATGCCTTGATCCCGGGGAGCTTGGGGCTCGGCACTATCCGGATGCCGGGGACTGTGCCGGAGAACAGCTTGTTGTCGTCGACGTACGCCTCGCCGATCAGTTCGGCGGCATCGGCCGGACCCGTGACAGTTGCCGCACCGACCAGCGCGATTCCGGCGTCGTCGCGGATGAGCGGCACGGTGTGGACTGTGCCCTTCAACGCCGTGCGCGCAGCCCGGGCACCCGTTGCGAGTTTGTACGCGTCGGTTGCGTCGGACCTGTTCTCGGTGACGTAGGCGAGTTCGACGTTGAGTCGCTCCAGTCGCATCAACCGTGTCAATGCCGCGGCAAACGCGCCGTCGTTACCCACGACGATCAAGCGAGGCTCCGTGACGACCTGCAGTTGGGACAGGGCCTCGTCGAAGTCCTGCTTCTCCGGAAGTTCAGGGACAGTGAACGACGTGAGTTCACCAAGGGGGAGTGGAACCGGCGAATCGCCACATTTGAGCACCACAGGGGTCAAAGCCACTCCTAGCTCGATCAAGACTTCTTCTCGGGTAGTGGGACCTCGCCACCCTTCCCCGAAATGGCCGTCCGAATCACTGCCGACGATCTTAGTGCGAGTCTCTGTGTCGACTCGCAATCGTGATGGTCACCGGCCAAATTCTGGACCGTCAGGTCTGGTCTGGTGCTCTGGGCTAGACTGCTCCTTCGGTCACTGCAACAGTTCGGCGCTGCATCATGTGCGCGGAAGCCAGGCAGTACCAATGCGGCGGGACAACTGCTGCACGTCGACCGTAGGAGACAACGTCATGCCGGCAATCGTCCTGATCGGCGCCCAGTGGGGCGACGAAGGTAAGGGCAAAGCTACAGATCTACTGGGCGAGCAGCTTCAGTGGGTCGTGCGATACCAGGGCGGTAACAACGCCGGACACACCGTGGTTCTGCCGAACGGTGACAAGTTCGCACTGCACCTCATCCCGTCCGGAATCCTCACCCCCGCCGTCAACAACGTCATCGGTAACGGTGTCGTCGTCGACCCGGGTGTGTTGCTGACCGAATTGGCAGGCTTGGAAGAGCGCGGTGTGGACACGTCCCGCCTGCTGCTCTCTGCTGATGCGCACCTGATCATGCCGTACCACGTGGCCATCGACAAGGTCACCGAACGCTTCCTGGGAGCGAAGAAGATCGGCACGACCGGCCGCGGTATCGGCCCGTGCTACCAGGACAAGATCGCCCGTGTCGGTGTCCGTGCTGCGGACGTCCTGGACGAGAAGATCCTGACCCAGAAGGTCGAAGCGGCACTCGAATTCAAGAATCAGGTGCTGGTCAAGATCTACAACCGCAAGGCACTCGACCCGCAGCAAGTCGTCGAAGAGGTACTGACGCAGGCCGAGGGTTTCAAGCACCGCATCTCGGACACGCGCCTGGAGCTCAACCTCGCCCTCGAGCGCGGCGAGACCGTCTTGCTCGAAGGTTCGCAGGGCACTCTGCTGGACGTCGACCACGGCACGTACCCGTACGTGACCTCGTCCAACCCCACCTCGGGTGGTGCGGCGGTCGGTTCGGGCATCGGTCCCACCAAGATCACCACGGTGCTCGGAATCCTTAAGGCGTACACGACGCGTGTCGGTTCCGGTCCGTTCCCGACGGAGCTGTTCGACGATCACGGCGCATACCTGGCGAAGCAGGGCGGCGAGGTCGGTGTCACCACCGGACGCGCTCGTCGTACGGGATGGTTCGACGCTGTCATCGCGCGTTACGCGACGCGCGTCAACGGCATCACCGACTACTTCCTCACCAAGCTGGACGTGTTGAGCAGCCTCGACACCGTGCCGATCTGTGTCGCGTACGAGGTGGACGGTGTCCGCCACGACGAAATGCCGATGTCGCAGAGCGACATTCACCACGCCAAGCCCATCTACGAAGAGATGCCTGGCTGGTGGGAGGACATCTCGGAGGCTCGCACCTTCGAGGAACTGCCGCAGAATGCGCAGAACTACGTGCTTCGGCTCGAAGAGCTCTCGGGTGCGTTCATCTCCTGCATCGGTGTCGGTCCCGGCCGCGACGAGACGATCGTCCGGCGCGAGATCGTCCGCTAGTTCGTTCCTTCGAAATCCCCGCTCCTGCAAGCAGGAGCGGGGATTCGTGTTTCAAGCCAGCTTCGACAAGTGCGCGGTGACGGTCTTCCAGTCGGGAAACTCGGTGCTGCCGAACTTGATCCACTCGCCCTCGAAACGATCTGCGCCGTTTGCTCCGCGGTCGTCGACAAGGTAATCGCCTCGATTGAGGTGCTTGTGGTGCGAGAGGATCAGACGTTTGTACGCGACGCTGCCCTCCTCCATGCCGAGGTGCTCTTGGACCCACAGAACCTTGTCGTGCCAGGCTGTGGCGTTCTTCCACGGCGCTGTCGAGAGGATGTAGGTGTCGAACTGCTGCGCCAGTTGGTGGTAGGCGTCGATAGCACCGTCGAGAGGATCCATGCGAGAGAAGATGTGTGGCGCTTCGTCGAGGTCGTTCTTGTATTTCTCCCGGACGCCGTCGGTCAGGCGATCGATGCCCGACTGGAAGTTGACCAAGGTGTTGTCGAGATCGATGTAGAGGATCTTTTTGGAAGCCGGCATGCAATCCCTCTCTGGAGACTTTCTGAGTGCGAAAAGAGTCCAGTTTTACGCAACTGGACTGAGATCAGTGAATTCTTCCCCCTGATCACAATCGCACGGGGGTCTGACAGCGTCGTTTTCGCGGTCTGAAGTCTTGTCGTGGAAGATGCCGCCGAGGGGTGCTGCCAGGCGAAACTGCTCCAAACGAATGTATGTACCTTCACCTTCAGCGGGCGCGAAGAAGTAGATGAGTGCCACGAAGAGTCCGATGCCGATCAGGGTTGCGAAGGTAGTCATGGACATATGATCAACTCGACTGGTATTGAGTTACATAGCCAAGTTGTCGATACTGGACTGCATGATGACTCGAGTTCTCGGTGCCCGTTCGCTCGCGCGCGATCTGGGGTCCTGGCAGGAAGAGTCTGGGCGCAGGCCCGCGTACCGTGCGCTTGCCGACGGTATCCGCCTGCTCGTGCACGACGGTCGCGTTCCGCTGGGGGTCGCACTGCCGAGTGAGCGTGAACTCGCGGCGGTGCTCGAACTCAGTCGGACCACGATCACGTCGTCGTACTCGGTGCTGCGAGACGAGGGGTATCTGATCAGCCGGCAGGGTTCGCGAAGCACCGTGGCTTTGCCCGCCGGCGCGCGGCCGAACGGGTTGATGTTCCGCTCCCATCAACCGGGGCCGAGTGGGCCCGTCGTCGACCTCAGTTACGCGGCGATGGCAGCTCCCGCCGCCCAGGTCGAACTGGCGTATGCGTCTGCGCTGCAGGAACTTCCGAACTTCCTGCCCACGCACGGGATGGAACCGGTCGGGATCGCCGACTTGCGTGACGTGATCGCGCAGCGCTACACGGCGCGGGGTCTACCCACCACCGCCGAACAGATCATGGTGACCTCGGGTGCGCAGCACGCGCTTCGATTGTTGCTGTCGGTGCTCACCTCACCCGGCGAGCGAGTGCTGGTCGATCATCCGACGTACCCCAATGCGCTGGAAGCGATTCGGCGAAACGGTGCTCGGCCCGTGCCGGTTCCGGTCCGACCGGAGTTCGCGGCGGCCGGAGCCTGGGATCTCGACGGGATTCGAAGTGCAGCAAGGCAAACCGCTGCCAGAATGGCATACCTGATTCCCGACTTTCACAACCCGACCGGCCTCTGCATGGACTCTTCCGGCCGCGCCGAGCTTGCGAAGATTGCGCACGAAACGCGAATGACTCTGGTCGTCGACGAGACGATGGTGGACCTGTGGCTCGACGCACCGCCGCCGGCGCCGGTCGCCTCACATGGGCGAGGCGCGGCGAAAACCGAAGTGGTGACGCTCGGTTCGACCGCGAAGTCGCTGTGGGGCGGGCTACGTGTCGGTTGGATTCGCGCCGATGCCGCGCTCATCACCCAGTTGGTGGGGGCGCGTGCCGCGGTCGACCTCGGTACTCCCGTCATGGATCAGTTGGCAGCCGCTTACTTGCTCGCCGACGACCGCTCGTTGCTCGAACAGCGTCGCGAAGTGCTGCGAGAACAGCGTGCGGTACTCCTCGGTGCAGTGGCAGAGCATCTGCCCGACTGGCGTCCCACCATCGGCTCCGGTGGAATGTCGGTCTGGATGCGAATGTCCGCGCCAGTCTCGACGGCGTTGGCGGCGGTGGCACCCAACTTCGGTGTACTCCTTGCCGCCGGCCCCCGTTTCGGCGTCGAAGGTGCGTTCGAACGATTCATCCGCGTGCCGTACGCACGTTCTCCCGAGGACCTCATTCGCGGCGTCGCGTCCATCGCCGCTGCGTACGACACCCTCGCGACGGATCGCGACACGGCAGACCAACGAATGGTCGTCGTCTGAGAACTGGGTACACACCCTGAAAGTGGTGTGAAACCAGGAGGTAGGGCATGACGGCGGTAGACGGTACAGGCGCAGCGGGAACAAGTGCGGCGGACGCGCTCGCAGAACGATTGTTCGCGGCCACGCTCGGGGCGTCGGAGCTGCAGGCTGTGTATCTGGGCGACCGGCTGGGCTGGTACCGCGCGCTGAGCGATCACGGCCCGCTCACGTCGACGGAGCTGGCGGACCGGACAGGGACCGTCGAAAGGTATGCGCGGGAGTGGCTCGAGCAGCAGGCCGTCGCCGGTTATGTGGAGGTCAATTCGGATGCCGATCGCCGGTACAGCCTGCCGCAGGCCCACGCCGATGTTCTGGTCGACGACGAGAACCTGCTTTTCCTGGCGCCGTTGGCGAGGCTGTTCGTCGCGACAACGTCGTCGATGCCGCGTCTACTCGACGCTTATCGTCACGGCGGGGGAGTCACGTGGGAATCGATGGGCCCCGATGCTCGCGAGGGCCAGGCGCTGCTGAACCGGCCGATGTATCTCCAGCAGCTCTGTCAGCAGTTCCTGCCGGTAGTCACCGACCTGCACGCCATTCTTGTCGGCGGCGGGCAGGTCGCTGATCTCGGGATGGGGGAGGGCTGGTCGTCGATCGCGCTCGCCCTCGGATACCCGAAGATCGAAGTGCACGGCTTCGACGTCGACGCGGCATCGGTGAACGCTGCCCGTCGTAACGCCCACGATCGTGGGGTGGACGACCGAGTACATTTCTCGTTGGTCGACGTCGCCGGACAGGCTCCTGAGGCCGGGCGAGTCGATGCCGGGACCTACGATGCCGTCTTCGCTTTCGAGTGCCTTCACGACGTTCCGGATCCGGTGGGATTTCTGTCCACGGCTCGGGCGATTGCCCAGCCGGGCGCCCCGGTGATCGTCATGGACGAACGAACGGCAGATGTGTTCGATCCCGAGGCGGGTCCGATCGAGCAATTGCTGTACGGATTTTCGCTGACCTGCTGCTTACCGGACAGCCTGTCGCATCCGGGGAGCGTTGCCACCGGGACGGTGATGAGGCACTCGACACTCGAAAGCTATGCCAAGGCGGCCGGTTTCGAGCGGGTGGACGTGCTGCCGATCGAGCACGAGATGTTCAGGTTCTACAGGTTGGGCTGACGCCCCGTGCGTGGTTAGAGAGTCCTGAGGCTCCTTAACCGCGCACGGGGCCGAAGGCCCTAGGTCCAGACCGTGTCGATATCCGTCGCCTCACGCGCCGGCGCAGCGGGCGTCGCGGTGGGCGTGCGCGAGAAGCGCGGTGCGGGAGCATGCTGAGTGACGCCGTCGAGTTCGATGAGCGAACCGCGGGCCGCGATGTGTTCGTTGGACGGAGCCTCGGCGAAAGTCAGGACAGGGGAGACGCAGGCGTCGGTGCCGAGGAAGATCTTGGCCCACTCGTCGCGAGTCTTGGACAAGAACTTTTCGGTGAAGAGCGTCTTCATGTCGTCCCACTTGGACGTGTCCATCTGGTGAGGGAGCGTCGCGGGATCGAGTTCGAGGCCCTCGAGCAACAATGCGTAGAACTGCGGTTCGATGGATCCGACGGCCATGTACTTGCCGTCGGAGGTCTCGTAGGTGTCGTAGAACGGAGCGCCGGTGTCGAGGAGGTTGACGCCGCGCTCGTCGGACCAGACGCCGCGCCCGCGGAATGCCCACATCATGTGCGAGAGCGCGAGGGTTCCGTCGACCATCGCCGCGTCGACGACCTGGCCCTTACCGGACGTCGAGCGCTCGACGAGAGCCGACAGAATGCCGAAGATCAGGAACATGGAACCGCCGCCGAAATCGCCGACCATGTTGAGCGGCGGGACGGGGCGTTCACCCTTGCGTCCGATGGCGTTGAGGACACCGGTCAGTGAGATGTAGTTGATGTCGTGACCGGCGGCGTTGGCGAGCGGTCCTTCCTGTCCCCAGCCCGTCATACGGGCGTAAACGAGGCGCGGATTGCGCTCCGACACCACGTCGGGTCCGAGTCCCATGCGTTCCATGACGCCGGGGCGGAAGCCCTCGATGAGGACGTCGGCGCGGCCCAGGAGATCGAGAACCTTGGCGACGTCGACCGGATCCTTCAGGTTGGCCTCGACGATGCGGCGGCCGCGCTTGATCTGGTCGGTTGCGTTCGAGTCCTGCGGAATCTGCCCTGCGCGCTGCACGATGACGATGTCGGCGCCCATGTCCGCCAAAAGCGTCGCGGCGTGCGGGCCCGGTCCCAATCCAGCGAATTCCACGATCCGAATGCCCGCGAGCGGGCCCTTCTTCTCCACAGCTTCTGCAGACACACGCACTCCCAATTCAGACGGTGACAACACTCCTGACTCGACGGTAACGTGTCGAATCGGTCAGGTGTGCTCCGGGGCACTGTGTCCGCCGAGGGAGGCGCCGATCACTAGACGGCGGCACCCTCGAACTGAGCGTTGTAGAGACGGAAGTACGCGCCCGCCGCTGCGATGAGTTCGTCGTGTGTGCCCTGCTCGACGATCTTGCCCGCCTCCATCACGACGATCAGATCGGCGTTACGGATGGTGGAGAGCCGGTGCGCGATGATGAAGCTGGTGCGCCCGACGCGCAACGCGGACATTGCTTGCTGCACAAGCTGTTCCGTACGTGTGTCGACCGAGCTGGTCGCCTCGTCGAGAATCAGCAGCGACGGCTCCGACAGGAATGCTCGGGCAATCGTGATGAGCTGCTTCTCGCCGGAGCTGATGTTCGATGCCTCCTCGTCCAGCACGGTGTCGTACCCGTCCGGGAGCGTGTGGATGAAGCGGTCGACGAAGGCAGCGCGTGCGGCTTCGTGGATCTCGTATTCACTGGCGTCGAGCCGGCCGTACGCGATGTTGTCGCGGATCGTTCCGCCGAAGAGCCAGGTGTCCTGCAGGACCATGCCGACGTGCTTGCGCAAGTCGGAGCGGCGCATCTGCGAGATGTCGACGTCGTCGAGAGTGATTCGGCCCGAGTCGACTTCGTAGAAGCGCATGAGCAGGTTGACCAAGGTGGTCTTGCCGGCACCGGTGGGTCCGACGATGGCGACCATCTGCCCGGGCCGAGCCGTCAGGTACACGTTCTCGATCAACGGCTTGTCCGGCTCGTAGCGGAACGAGACGTTCTCGAACTCGATGTGTCCGACGTTGCGATGGCGTCCGGCAGGCTCGGGCATTAGTGGCACGTCGATGTCGGGCGACTGCTCAGGTTCGTCGAGAAGCTCGAAGACCCGCTCAGCCGACGCGGCTCCGGACTGCAGGCTCGTCGACATGGACGCGATCTGCGTGAGTGGTTGGCTGAACTGGCGCGAATAGACGATGAACGCCTGAACGTCACCGAGTGACATGTTGCCGCTGGCGACCTTGAGTGCGCCGACCACAGCGAGCAGCACGTAGGTGATGTTTCCGACGAAGTTCATGACCGGCATGATCAGGCTGGAGAGGAACTGTGCGCCGAAGGACGCGTCGAGGAGTTTCTTGTTCTGCTCGGCGAATTCACGCTCGGCTTCGGCCTGATGCCCGTACACGCGTACCAGGTCGCGACCGCTGTAGTTCTCTTCGATCTGTGCGTTGATCTTGCCCGTCTCGGTCCACTGAGCCTTGTACAACACCTGTGCACGCTTGGCGACCCTGGCAACGAGGAGCACCGATACCGGCACCGCGATCAGTGCGATCAGGGCGAGCATCGGAGAGATGACGAACATCATCGTCAGGACGCCGAGGACGGTGAGCACCGACGTCAGGAGCGAGGTCAACGTCGACGACAACGTCGACGAGATGTTGTCGATGTCGTTGGTGACGCGGCTGAGGATCTCGCCGCGAGGTGTCTTGTCGAAGTATGGAAGGGGGAGACGGTGAAGCTTCGCCTCGACCGAGGCACGCAGGTTGTAGATGGTCTTCTGGACGATGATGTTGAGGAGGAATGCTTCCAACCAGGCAAGTAGCGACGAGAGCAAGTACACGACGATCGCGAGCATGACGACTTTGCCGATGGCGTCGAAGTTCAGACCTACACCGGGAACGACGTCGGTCGAGTTGGCGACGAGGTCGGCGAACGTCGAATTTCCTGATGCGCGGATCGCCTCTGCTGCCTGATCGCGGGTCAGTCCGGCGGGCAGGCTCTTGCCGATGAACCCGGCGAAGATGAGGTCTGTCGCGTGACCGAGGATCTTCGGCACCGCGACGGAGAGCGCGATGCTGGCGATCGTCGCAACGACGACACAGACGACCGCAAACTTGTGTGGCTGCAGGAGCGAGAGAAGCCGCTTCATCGTCGCCTTGAAGTGGCGAGGTTTGGTGTCCGTCGCGGTCAGCGCGGGCTTCGGCTCTTTGTCGGGGTTCTCGGGGTTACTCGACTTCGCATCCCCGTCCGCGGATTCAGGTTCGCTCGGGATCTTGGCGAACACCACCGTCGGGGCATCGTCGAAGTACTGGCTGTTGGGGCTGCCCCACGTCGGGTCCTGCGGGCTGGTCATGCGCTCATCTCCGCGGGAATCTGGGAAGCCACGATCTCTTGGTACGTCGGACAGTTGGCCAGAAGGAACTGATGGTCGCCGAGACCGACCGGAGCGCCGTCTTCGAGGACCATGATCTGGTCGGCATCGATGATGGACGCGACGCGCTGCGCGACGATGATGACCGTCGAATGAGTCGAGACCGTGCGGAGTTCGCGTCGGACTGCGGCGTCGGTGTGCATGTCGAGTGCGGAGAACGAATCGTCGAAGACGAAGATCCGGGGTCTGCGGACCACAGCTCTGGCGATGGCGAGACGTTGTTTCTGTCCGCCCGAGAGATTGCCGCCGCCCTGGGCGATCGGAGACTCGAGACCGTCGGACAGTTCCCGGACGAAGTCGTCTGCCTGGGCGATGGTGAGGGCTGCCCAGATGTCGTCGTCGGTGGCGGTCGGGTTTCCGTAGCGGATGTTGCTCGCGATCGTGCCGGCGAACAGGTACGCCTTCTGGGGCACGTATCCGAAGTTGGCGAAGAGTTCGTCCTGATCCCAGCCACGCACGTCCAAGCCGTCGACCAAGACGGCGCCGGCCGTGACGTCGAACAGTCGGGGGATGAGTGAGACGAGGGTCGATTTGCCACTACCGGTACTGCCAACGATCGCGGTGACCGTTCCTGGCATGCATCGCATCGAGACATTCGACAGGACCGGCGTTTCAGCTCCCGGATACGTGAATCCGGCTCCACCGAACTCGACAACGCCGTAGGGGCTGGTCGGGCGAAGGGGCTGGGCCGGTGCGGGCACGGTCGGCTCGGTGTCGAGTACCTCGGTGATGCGGTCGGCACACACGGCCGCGCGGGGGATCACGACGGCCAACATGGTCGCCATGACCACGGACATCAGGATCTGCATGACGTAGGCGAGGAAGGCGCTGATCTGGCCGATCTGCATGTCTCCGGTATCGACCAGATGCGCGCCGAACCACAGCACCGCGACGCTCGACAGGTTGGCGATCAACATGACGGTGGGCAGCAGAACCGCCTGGTAGCGACCGATGAGGAGCGAGGTGTCGGTCAGTTCCTTGTTGGCTTTGTCGAAGCGGATCGTCTCGTCGGGTTCTCGAACGAAGGCGCGGATGACACGCATACCGGTGAGCTGTTCGCGCAGTGATCGATTGATGTTGTCGATCCGCGTCTGCATCGTCCGGAAATGCGGGATCAGCTTGGCCACCACGACCGAGACGGTGATGCCGAGCAGTGGTACCGAAATCGTCAGGAGCCAGGACATCTGCAGGTTCTCGCGCAGCGCCATGATGATGCCGCCGATACACATCAGTGGGGCGCTGACGAGCATCGAGGACGTCAGCATGACCAGGGCCTGGATCTGCAGGACGTCGTTGGTGTTCCGTGTGATCAGCGTCGGCGCACCGAAACTGTTGAATTCGCGATCAGAGAAGCTGCCGACGGCCTTGTAAAAGGCGCCTCGAACGTCGTGGCCGAAGCCCATCGACGATTTTGCCGCCAGATAGGTCGACGCGACCGACGCGATGATCGACGCAAGCGAGACCAGCAGCATGATCCCGCCGGTGGACATGATGAATCCGGTGTCGCCTCGGGCGACACCGTCGTCGATGATCCGAGCGTTGAGCGTGGGGAGGACTAACGACGCGATGGCCCCGAAGAGTTGAAGTGCGAGGACCCCGGCAAGCAACCAGCGGTACGGCGGCAGGTACGCCTTGAGGAGTTTTGCTAGCACGACGGTTCCCGGTGAGTTGCTTCGGTTGCCGCTCGTTCGCGATTGATCACAAGCACACGGTATGACAGATCGTGGTCGAGGTTGGCACCGACTCTGACGATTGCATCCATTTGTCCAAATCGAATGTGATGTCCAACACACTTGAATTCGATATTGGTTTCAGGTCACAGGGCCTGAACTGCTGGTTTACACATTGCTCCAATATGTCACGGTCCTTCTTGGATAGAAACAAACTGGACGTACGTATTTAGCTTGGCTACAAAGAGGCGGAGCGAACAAAACGTGCGCCGCGTCATAGATATTCATGCAAGGAGTCACACATGGGATCCCTCGGAAACCTTCTCAAGGCCAACGGCATGGGCTGGGGCATTCTCCAGCTTCTTCCCCTGGTCAACATGCTCAAGACCCTTCAGGGGCTGGACACCGCGAGCTCGAACTCCTGACGTTCGACCACAACAATTCTTCCGAAACAACACAGGAGTAGTCGCATGACCTCAATTCAGAATCTCGACGCCTTCCTCAAGAGCGTTCTCGCATTCGTGACCAAGTTGAACGCGGGATCGGCGGACGGCTCGGGTTCGGCTGGTTCCACTGCCGAGTAATTCTCGGTCCCCACTTCATTTCAACTGCATCCCGACATAAGGAGGCCCGACATGGGTTCATTCGAAGACTTCAGCGGCGTCGTCAAGACGTTCATTCCGGTACTCAAGGACCTGTTCACGGCACTCGGTGGTGGCTCGCTCACCCCGGGCACAGGATCGGCGGCTGACAAGTAAGTCCCGTTTGTCCGAAAGTGTGGCTCGCGGTTGTCTGCGGGCCACACTTTTTGCCTTTCAATTGTGAGCTAAATCACATTATAGGATATTTCGAACCGTCTATTTGGCCTCTGAACTGCAATTATGTCAGAAGGTGTTACCGACAGTTCAAGTTGGTAGCTATTCGGTAGCTAGACAAGTGTGGGCAGTCAGTCTATAAATGCAGGCAGCGCCAAGTTAGTGCGCTACATCACAGCTCGGGATGTTGTTCGGGGGGCGGTTCAGCCATCCGCGCGGCAGAAGTTCCCGAACCATCTCGGCCACCGCCTGCGGCCGGAATGGCGCTGGAACATCACACCACCTCACAAACAGGAGAACCTCCTATGTTCGGATCACTCAGCACCCTCGGACCCCTGCTCACCGCGCTCGGAGCTTTCCTCAAGTCCGTTCCCACCGAATCGCTGTCCGGCGAGGGCGAGGGCTCGTCCACCGGTTCACTCTCGGGTCTGTCCAGCGGATCCGCCGAGTAGTCATCCCTTCCGGCAGGTCCATTCGGCTCTGCCAATCGGATTGCATGCAGGTGCCCTCTGTCCACTGTCGTGGCCGGAGGGCACCCGCGTTTGCGGAGATTTTCGTAGTTGCCGTTTTGGCGTGTGAACACAGAACTGTGAGTGGCAGCACCTGCGTACGATGGTTCGACGACATCGGCATACGGTCACCGCGACGTCCGGTGCTCCCGAATTCAGAGGTAGCCGACCGCGAGGTGACGCATGGTAGGGACGAGTCGCTTTCTGCGCCTTCTCCTAGTGCTGGCCGTTGTACTTGCGGCTTCGTTGATCGGCATCCTCACGCGCCCACCAGGTTTGCTCGCGACATTCTGGTGCGCCAACGCCATTCTGCTGGGAATGATGGTCAGATGGCCGGTCCTGATCGAGTGGCCGACGTGGATCGCTGCGGCTGTCGGATACGTCTGCGCTGACCTGATCACCGGCAACTCGCTCTCGCTTGCGGTGCAGTTGAACGGGGCGAACCTCGCCGGAGTCACAGTCGGTGTTCTTGTTCTGTACTACTTGAAGCGCACACCGTTCCGATTGGTCGATTCGCAGTCGCTGGTGTGGATGGTCTTCGTCTCGTTCGTCGCGGCGACTGGTACCGCGGCCACTGCCGGCGCCTTGGACCGGCTCTTACGCGGTCAGTCCTTTACCGACACGTTCTTCCACTGGGGTGCCACCGAGGTCATGGCGTACCTGCTGGTCCTTCCTCTCATTCTCACTCTCACCATCCCGTCGAGCCTTGCCGAGTTCCGCAGCAAACTGACTGCCAAAACCGTCGCCGCTATGAGCGTTCCGCTACTCGCCACTGCAGCCTGCGTGCCGATCGCCCTCAGCATCGAAGGGCCGATCGCGCTGGTCCTTCCGATTCCGGCTCTCCTGTGGTGCGCCACTCGCATCTCGGTTCCGAGCACTGCCTTCGTTTCAGTGGTCTGGTCGGTGTGGTCACTCATGATGGCGGGAAGCGGTCGACTCGATATCGGAGATCAAGCTGCCTCGACGTGGAACGAGGACGTCATCACGTCCATTGCCGTCACGCTGATCGCGTTGGGGCCGATCGCGGTTGCCTGTGCGACCGAGGAACGTCGCGCTGCCGAGCGTGAGCTCTTCCTTGCTGTCGAATTCGACCATCTGACCGGGGTCCTCTCGCGTGGTGCGTTTCTCGGGCATGCGGAATCGGAGCTTGCCGCCGCGGCCCGCACACAATCCCCGGTCGGCCTGCTGATGCTCGACCTGGACCACTTCAAGAGCATCAACGACACGCATGGACATATGACCGGTGACAGCGTTCTCGCGAACTTCGCCGAACGGGCCGCTGACCGATTGTCGGACGGCGATCTGATCGGAAGGCTCGGCGGCGAGGAGTTCGCCATTCTGCTTCCGGACTGCAGCTACGCGCGAGCAGTCGATGTGGCCGAGGCGGTCCGCGGCGCGCAAGTCGAGTACTCGGCCGAATCAGAAGTGACGAGCACCGTCAGTGTCGGCGTCGCGTGGGTCGATCATGCGACGCCGACGTTGACCACCCTCATGAGCGTCGCGGACGAGGCTCTGTACGAAGCCAAGCGCGCCGGGCGCAACCTCGTGAAAGTGCGCCGGCTCGGCAACGATGCATTGCCGCAACGGAATTCCGAGCCGGATATGGCCACCCGCACCTATCGCAAACCTGACATACCACGAACGATCAGGCGGGGATTTGGCCGCGAAGGTGTGGTGGACGGCCGATAACCGCGCTGACCTGCATCGGGATTGGCATATAGTCGCACCCATGCAGCTTGATTCGACGCCTTCGCCCCTGCCGACGCTTCCGCTCCGATTCGGAACTCCCCTGACCGAGAACGCCATCCGCGTGATGATGTTGGGATCAGGCGAGTTGGGTAAGGAAGTTGTCATCGCGTTGCAGCGTCTGGGCGTCGAAGTGATTGCGGTGGATCGGTATCCCGATGCCCCTGGGCATCAGGTGGCTCATCGTGCGCATACCGTCGACATGACCGATCCGGAAGCGCTGCTTGCCGTCATCGAGTTGGAAAAGCCTCACTTCGTGGTTCCCGAGATCGAGGCCATTGCGACGGATGCGCTTGCACTCGTTGAAGAACGCGGGGCCGCGGTGGTCATCCCGACCGCCCGCGCCACCCAGCTCACGATGAACCGTGAGGGGATCCGTCGGCTCGCGGCCGAGGAGTTGGGCCTGCCCACTTCGCCGTACGCTTTCGCGGACTCGCTTGCCGAAGTGCAGGCAGCGACAGACCGAATCGGTTTCCCGTGCGTCATCAAGCCCGTCATGTCCTCGTCGGGGAAGGGACAGTCGACGGTTCGATCCGCCGAAGATCTCGACGCCGCATGGGATTACGCGATGGCCGGAGGTCGTGTGAATCACGGCCGGGTGATCGTCGAGGGTTTTGTCGATTTCGATTACGAGATAACACAATTGACGGTTCGCGCCGTCGGTGAGAGCGGTCAGGTCGAGACGTCGTTCTGCGAGCCGATCGGGCACCTGCAGGAAGCCGGTGACTACATCGAATCGTGGCAGCCGCAGCAGATGTCCGCAGTTGCCCTCGCCTCGGCCCGAGACGTCGCCGAGAAGGTGACCACGGCTCTGGGCGGGCGAGGCATCTTCGGCGTCGAGCTATTCGTGAAGGGTGACGACGTCTTCTTCTCCGAAGTGAGCCCACGGCCGCACGACACCGGATTGGTGACTCTGCGGACGCAGCGACTTTCGGAGTTCGAGCTGCATGCCCGCGCGATCCTGGGATTACCGGTCGACACGACGCTCACGGTTCCGGGAGCATCGGCGGTGATCTACGGCGGAATGGAGGCCAAGGGGATCGGATTCGACGGCGTCGCCGAGGCACTCTCGGTTCCCGAGACGGACCTGCGGCTCTTCGGCAAGCCCGAGAGCTTCACGCGTCGTCGCATGGGTGTTGCAGTGTCGACGGCCGCCGATGTGCCGACTGCACGCGCCCGTGCTCGCGAGGCCGCGTCGAAGGTGCGTCCCGTCGGATGAGTCCTGTGGCCGAGGTCCTCGTCGGGCTGGTCATCCTGGTCGGTCTGATCGGTGTCGTCGTTCCGATTCTTCCGGGGACACTTCTCGTTTTCGGTGCAATTCTGGTGTGGGCGATCATGACCGGTGGCGCGACGGCGTGGACGGTGTTCGCGCTGTCCACGCTGGCACTGGTGGTCACCGGGATCGTGAAGTACACCTGGCCAGGCAAGCGGATGAAGTCCGGGGGAGTGCCCAACCTGTCGGTGGTGGTCGGCGGCGTCGTCGGCATCATCGGGTTCTTCGTGATTCCGGTCGTGGGCTTGTTCCTCGGATTCATCGTCGGAACGTATTTCGCCGAACTAGCGCGACTGCGCCGTTACGACATCGCCTGGTCGTCGACGCTTCACGCGGTGAAGGCAGTCGGATTGTCCATGCTGGTGGAACTGTTCGGAGCGCTGATCGCGGCGGGGCTGTGGCTGGGAGCCGTCGCGTTCACTTGAGCGCAGCGGTACCAGGAGCGGGCGTTGTCGCACATGACCGCGGACAGGTCGTCGCCGACAGCTTCGGCGATCACGTCCAGGTCGTGGACCTCGAACGCTCGACGTGCCCGTGTGCCGGGTAGATCGGTGCCGAACATCAGCGCAGCGGGATTGACCGCGTGGATCTGGCGAAGCACGTCGCCGACGTCGGAGATGGTGGTGCGTCCGAACCCGGTGGCTTTGACGCGTACCCCGCGGTCTACGAGGTTGAGGAGATACGGCAGTCCGCGGGTGGACATTCCCAAGTGGTCGATGCTCACCGCCGGCAATTTGGCGAAGACGGGTTCCAGCGACAGCAACAGCGTGGCATCGACGTAGAACTCGGCGTGCCAGCCGACCAGATCGAATGCGCGGTTGGCGAGATCGGCGAGTAGACGCAGGTCGGTGGCGCCTCGGCGCAGATTGAATCGGACGGCGCGCACTCCCAGCGCGTCCAGCGCAACGATGTCTTCATCCGTCGCATCGAGCGGCAAAGCAGTGACGCCCACCCAGCCTTCGCCGAGCTCGGACAAGGCAGCTTTCAGGTATTCCTGGTCATTGCCCTGGTACGACGCGGTCACCACCGCGCCGCCGTCAACACTCAGGCCCTTCAGTGAGGCAAGCCGGGCCCGGTAATCGGCCACGGTGAAGGGCTCAGGCAGGTACCCGTGATTCTCGACCAGCGGGAAGCGCGGGTCGATGATATGCACGTGGGCGTCAAACACGGGGTCTATTTTGCCCTGTTGCCCTGGGTCCCCGCACACACCACCGGCCCGATGTGACCTGGGTCGCGTCGGGCCGGTGGAGGGCTTCTGTTCAGTTACTTCTGCGCACTCAGTTCGCGCGGTCGGGCTCGGATGCCTTCAGCATGTCGTGACGCTCGACGACCTTGATGCGCTCACGGCCTTCGGGCTCGCCCAGGCTGCGCTCGTGCGCGTCGAGGCGGTACCAGCCCTGCCAGGTCGTGTACGGCACCTGCTTGCCTTCGAGGAACTCGATGACGGCGTTCTCGTCGGGGTTCGCGGCGCCGGCGAAGCCGACGGAATCCTCGAGAAGATTCGCGACGGTTTCGTTGGCGTCACCCTTCGTGTGGCCGATGAGGCCGACGGGGCCGCGCTTGATCCAGCCGGTGACGTAGGTGGCCGGCATGAACCGGGCTGCGCCCTCGGCGTTGTCGTCGGCGACGACGCGTCCGGCGTCGTTGGGGACGGTGCCCGCCTGGTCGTCGAACGGCAGCTGCGTGACGTTCTGCGAGAGGTAACCGACGGCGCGGTACACGGCCTGGACATCCCAGTCCTTGTACGTGCCGGTGCCCTTGACGTTGCCGGTGCCGTCGAGCTGAGTGCGCTCGGTGCGCAGGCCGACGACCTTGCCGTCTTCACCGAGGATCTCCGTGGGAGATTCGAAGAAGTGCAGGAACAGCTTGTGGGGGCGGGCTCCGACGTCGCGGATTGCCCAGTCCTGCAGCGTGTTCGCGACCATGTCGACCTGCTTGGAGTTGCGGCGAGCCTGCTCGGAGCCCTCGTCGTAGTCGATGTCCTCGGGGTCGACGATGACCTCGATGGTCGGGGAATGGTCGAGCTCACGCAGTTCGAGAGGCGTGAACTTGGCCTGGGCCGGGCCACGGCGTCCGAAGACGTGAACCTCGACGGCCTTGTTGTTCTTGAGGCCCTCGTAGACGTTGGCGGGGATCTCGGTCGGCAGCAGTTCGTCGCCGGTCTTGGCTAGGACGCGGGCGATGTCGAGCGCAACATTGCCCACGCCGAGGACAGCGACCTTCTCGGCTTCGAGCGGCCACGTACGCGGTACGTCGGGGTGGCCGTCGTACCAGGAGACGAAGTCGGCCGCGCCATAGCTGCCGTCGAGTTCGATACCCGGGATGCCGAGCGCGCGGTCGGCGTTGGCGCCGGTCGAGAAGATGACCGCGTCGTAGAACGACTGCAGGTCGTCGAGGGTGATGTCGGTGCCGTAGTCGATGTTGCCCAGCAGGCGGACCTGAGGCTTGTCGAGCACCTTGTGCAGAGCGGTGATGATGCCCTTGATGCGCGGATGATCAGGCGCGACGCCGTAACGAATCAGGCCGAAGGGCGCGGGCATGCGCTCGAAGAGGTCGATGCTGACGCCGCGGCCGGAGACTGCGGTGTCGGATTTCATGAGGGCGTCGGCGGCGTAGATGCCGGCGGGGCCGGCGCCGACGATCGCGACCCGGAGTGGGCGGTTGGAGTCAGTCATCGTGAGGACAGCTACCTTCTTCGAAGTTCGGACAACATATCGACAAGTATCCAATTTAGCCGAACCTAAGCACAGTGCCTCGGTTGCGGCCGAACGGATCCACACTCTCACTCGATCGGTTGTGGGTAAACCTATTCTTTCTTCCCATTCTCCCGTTGTCTCGGGTATTCGGGGTAGGGGCCTGGTCCTTGACGGGCCACAATTTCAAGTTGTGGGGGAGTATTGGCGTTATGAGTGACGAGCTTCGCGAATCCGACAACATCGATGGCAAGAAGGCGTCTGCGGGGCCGTTCCTCTTGGCTGTTGCCATCGTCGCCTTGATTCTGGGTGGAATCTTCGTCGCGTCGTGGATCTCGCCGGCCGAGGAGAACGTCACCGAGTCGGACCGCGTGAGCCGCTCCGTCACCGACTACGTCGATGCCGAGAATCGAAATGACGCGGAGACGGTCAAGACCCTGACCTGCGCGAGCTTCAATTCGAGCACTGGTCCGATGGCCGGAGTCGACGGGACGGTCGAACTGAAGGGTGTGGACGGGGTCGTGGTCAACGGGGATCGCGCCAGGGCCGACGTGACGATCACCGGCGGCGGAGCGGGCGAGCGGGTCTCGACCTGGGCCCTGACCCGTGATGGCAACCGTTGGGTCGTCTGTAACTGACGGCCCGCTCAGGCGCTCACGGCAGTCTTGTGAAAACATGGACTACGTGAGTTACGCAGGCGATCTGACGCCGGAGCAAGCCTGGGAGCTGCTCCGCGAAAACCCCGACGCCGTGCTGGTCGACGTGCGGACCGATGCGGAGTGGAAGTACGTCGGTGTCCCCGATGTTTCCTCCCTCGGCAAGCAGGCCGCACTGATCGAATGGGTGAGCCACCCGACCGGCGCGCGCAATGACAACTTCGTCGACCAGTTGAAGGAAGCCGGCATCACCGCCGATTCCTCCGGGTCGGAGCGTCCGGTGATCTTCCTGTGTCGATCCGGACAACGTTCCATCGGTGCGGCGGAAGCTGCGACTGCGGCGGGCATCGGCCCGTCGTACAACGTGCTCGACGGGTTCGAAGGCGCATTGGGTGCCGACGGACATCGCGGACTTGTAGGTTGGCGGGCCATCGGCTTGCCATGGAGGCAGCAGTGAGCGGAATTCCCCAGGGTGGCGCATTTCAACGAGCGCTGCCGGACGACGTCGGTCTCGGCACTCTCGGTGTTCGCGGTGGACTGATGCGTACCGGGTTCGAGGAGACTTCCGAAGCGCTGTTCCTCAACTCCGGATTCGTCTACGAGAGTGCAGAAGCCGCCGAACAAGCCTTCACCGGCGAGGTGGATCATTTTGTCTACTCCCGCTATGGCAATCCGACGGTCAAGATGTTCGAAGAGCGTTTGCGTCTCATCGAAGGCGCAGAAGCGTGCTTTGCGACGGCCAGCGGAATGTCGGCAGTCTTCACGGCGTTGGGCGCACTGTTGGCCAACGGCGACCGATTGGTTGCCGCGCGCAGCCTCTTCGGATCCTGCTTTGTCGTGTGCAACGAGATACTTCCGCGCTGGGGCGTCGAGGTTGTTTTCGTCGACGGTGAGGACAACGCGCAGTGGGAAGAGGCGCTGTCCGTGCCGACCACTGCCGTGTTCTTCGAGACGCCGTCCAACCCGATGCAGTCCCTCGTCGACGTTCGGCGGGTGTCGGAGCTTGCTCATGCTGCCGGTGCAAAGGTAGTGCTGGACAACGTCTTCGCGACGCCGCTTCTGCAGCGCAGCCTCGATCTGGGCGCCGACGTCGTGGTGTACTCCGGTACCAAGCACATCGACGGTCAAGGCCGCGTGCTCGGCGGCGCGATCCTCGGCACCGAGGAATACATCAGCGGTCCCGTCCGAGAACTGATGCGGCACACCGGTCCTGCGCTCAGCCCGTTCAATGCGTGGACTCTGCTCAAGGGTCTCGAGACCATGCCGGTCCGTATTCGGCATTCCGTGGCTTCGGCACTCGAGATCGCCGAATTCCTCGAAGGGCACTCCGGCGTCAAGTGGGTCAAGTATCCGTACCTGACTTCGCACCCGCAGCACGAGCTCGCGAAGTCTCAAATGAGCGGCGGCGGAACTGTAGTCACGTTCGAGCTCAATGCGCCTGACGGCGAGGGCAAGAAGCGGGCGTTCGAGGTTCTCAACGGCCTGCGCGTCATCGACATCTCCAACAACTTGGGTGATTCCAAGTCGTTGATCACCCACCCCGCAACCACAACGCACCGGGCCATGGGTCCGGAAGGCCGTGCAGCAGTGGGTCTTACAGACGGCGTTGTGCGTTTGTCGGTGGGGCTGGAAGATACCGCCGATCTCTTGGCTGATCTGAAGCGAGCCCTCGGCTGATCCGGTAGAACGCCTTGCCCTCGAACTTCGTTTGGCGAGGCGTTCTACGGCGAAGGTGTCAGACCCAGTTGTTTGACGTCGATCGTCAACGCCGTCGTATTCAGTGTGAGACCTGAGCTTGTCGTGTCGGCGGGGTAGATCGTGAACAGCACCTGCGCGGTCAGGTTGGTGTTGTTCAACGCCGATGTGACCGGAATGAGGTTCGGCGTCGGTGCCGTGCTGTCGTACAGAAGATTGTTGCTCTGATCCGTGACGTACGTGCGGAGATCGACACTGGCGGTCGCGAGCCCGCCACTCAACTTGGTCTTGTCGACCGTCACGTTCGCTTTCAGACGTGGGCCGGTGGCCATCACCTTCGAATCGCAGAAATACGTGTAGTTGAATCCGGGCTTGAGTCGGTAGGTAGTGATGTCCGGGATATATACGAGTGGATTCGGATTGGTGGGCGCGTTGACGTAGACCTGCGAATACCACCCCCCGCCGCTCGTGGTCACGCATGCTCCCAGATCCAGGGTCCCGGACTGGACAGCGGCGCTCGTCAGGGTCGTACTGTCCGTCCATTTCGCCAATGTGCCCGAGCCGCCGAGCAATACAGCTCCGGCCGCGGCGACTGCCATTGCAGCCTTCGTCGTCTTCTTCATCACGGCACCAGCGCCTTGACTTCGTCCGGAAGTTCGCTCGGGGCAGGAGATTCGGCCCAGACTCCCGTTGACGTGTCGATGGCGGTGACTCCGGACGTGGTGATCACGTACAACTGATCGGTACCGGTGAGCCAATGCAGTACAGCGTCATTGTCCACGGCACCCCGATACACCTCGGTGCCCGATGAATTCGACACGGATACAACGGTTCCACTGGCAGTCGAGAGCTTCTGTGCGCTGAAGCCAGTCGTGGCCGCCGGGGCGTCGATGGGAACCTCGCTCGGGGTGGGCGTAGTTGTTGTGGGTGTCGTTGTCATGGTCGTTGTTGTTGTCGTTGTGGACGGAGTAGTTGTAGCCGGTGACGAGGTGGTTGTCGAAGGTGTAGTTGTGCTGGTGGTTGTCGTGGCCTGCGAGGTTGTTGATGCGCTCGGAGTAGTCGTGGGTGAAGGTGTGGTCGAACTGACCGCTGCGGTGGAGGTGGTGGTCGTCGCACTCGGAGCTTGTGCAACCAGCGCCGAACGAGCGGCCGGAGCTGAGGCTGCCGTGGTTCCGCTCGTGGGTCCGGATACACACGCCATGTCATTGAGGATGATGAGCAGTGTCGAACTGCTGATGCGGTACCCGGTGTATTCCGGTGTCACGTAAGTTCCAACGAGTCCGTGTAATTCGACGTCGTAGTTTGTGTTCGACAGGAGAATCCCGCCGCTCGGCAGATCGGACAACGTCAGGGCCGTCGAGAGGCCGGTCACGTCTCTGATCAGCGGAGGTTGGGTGGTGTTGGTTGCGTTTCGGACGATGATTCGAAATGTATCCGTGGCAACGCCAGGCCAAGCGAGCACGACGGAAGTTCCCTTGTCCGAGCAGGTCATTGACGCGGGAGGTTTCGGAAAGCTTGCAGCAGTGGTGAACGAAATGCTTCCCGCTGTCGCCATGCCCGTGAAGGCGGCCTGTGTTCCGCCGACGTTCGCAATGCCCGCCACGCTGAGACCGACCGTTGCCAATGCGACGATTGCCTTGAAGGCGTGGGAATCGCCGTGCGCGTCCTGACGATCCAGCCTGGGTTCCCCTTCATCCGGTCTTTTCCGTGGGCGAAATGCGATGTACAGCAGTCCTCCGACGGCAATCGCACCAAGCACAAGCCCACTCGGTCCGGACAGCCAGACGGCCACGTAGCCGAGGCGGTTGATGCTGAAGAAAACTCGATCCGCTTCGGTGATGACGTAAGGATCTGGGTCTGTGACGGGATTCGCGTCGCCGCGCAGCTGTGCAATTGCAAGATTGTTGCCTTGCTGCTCGATCGTCTCGACACGATGGGTGATTCGAACGCCTTGGTTGTCGTAGACACTGACGATGTCACCGACCTGAACTTCCGAAGCAGGCACGGTGCGCGCGAATGCCAGAGCACCGGTCTCGATCGTGGGAGACATCGATCCGCTCTTGAAGATCAGCGGAGTGATACCGAAAGCGAAGCCGGCAATGAACAATCCGATGGATGCCAGACCGGCGAGGGCACCGAGGGTGAGCAGAAGTTCGTGAATCCGACGTGGCGTCGAGGCTTTCGGTGACATCTTCGTGTGTCGTGACACGGCGCTCACACCTTTGCCGAGAAGTTCAGGACGATGCTCGACGAGCTGCTCGTCGGTGGGGTCGGACTCGTCGGAAGCGTCACCGAGACACAAAGATTGTCGGTTGCCCCGATAGCCAGAGAACGGTCGGGCGCACCGACCGCCTGATTTGTGGTGAGTGTCAGCGGTAAGGACAACACCACATTGCTGCCATCTGTGCATTTGTTGGCCACAGTTCCGTTCAACGACACAGTCATCCGCAAGTAGGTCGTCAGCGCGCCGCCGCTGGTGGAAGTAATCGTGTATTTCAGAGGAAGATTCACGCCTGCCCCCACGTTGTTGACTTTGACGATGGCGGAGTTCGAGTCGCCGGGAATCATCCCGGTTTTGCCGAGTTGGCTGAAGTTCAGTGTCGTGGTCAGCGTGGGTTGGATTGTGGTATTCAACTGCAGATTGATCGACCCGGTCGTGATGTTTCCCGAAGTCGCAGTCGCGGAAGACGTCCAGGCCGCGAGCGTGGTCACACCGCCGACGCCAAGCACCATCCCCAGTGCGAGCAGCGCGCGAAAACGCGTGCTGGTCAACAGGTGACGAATCCGGTGGACCGGACGGTCAGGGCGCGAGGGCATCGTGCTGGCCTTTCTCGTTCTGGTCGGAGTTGGGGAGGTTGGAAGCTGAAGGGTCAGGAGCCAATCGTGCTCGAGCTCGCTCCTTCCGGCCGTCACGGATGCCGCTGATCATCATGTAGGCCGCGTACAGCAGTAGTGCTGTCACGACTATCACCACGATCACGGTGCGCTGCTCTCCGGTGAGCCAAGTGTTGACGTAGCCGAGATACGGAAGGCTGTACCAGACCTTTCCCCGGATCTGTACTGGCCGTACTTCTTTCTCGTCGCGTTCACCGTTCGCGTCGCCTTGGGTGATGAAAGTTCGTTCACCCTTCTGGTTTTCGCTCGTGGCAATGATCCGGTGTGTGACGACTGTCGGCTGACCGGATTCCAGCTGGTACGTAATAGGTGTACCGATCCCCAGTTCGGACGGATCGACAGGTTTGACGACGACCAGTGATCCAGGGTTGTACGTCGGGCGCATCGAACCGGTCAGAATCGTGAAGCGCTGCGCTCCCGCGAAGAAGGGGACGACAATGGTTGCGACGATGACTGCCGAAATTGCCAGCAGCAGTGTCCAGCTGACAATCGAGGTGACCCACCACAGAGGACCGGTACGTTCACCGCGTTTGGTCGAGTGTTTCGTCATGCCGCCCCTGCCTGGAACGTGAAGGTGGCGTTGTTCGTCTGACCGGAAACCGCACCAACACCCACCGTGAGCCGCAGACACAGGATGTAGGTGCCACCGGCTGCGAGCGGAGTCGGCATGTACGCGGGGGAAACCGGGTACTGCAGCGATGCATTCATCGATCCGGACGTCACTGGGGTCACTGCCGGAGCCGCGGTGTTGACGCCGGCCGGGCAGGCGCCTTCGTTGGCGACTCCGTACGTGGTCAACGTGAATCCCGGAAGTGCGCTCGTCGACTGCATTCGCCACTGCAGAGGATCAGACCCCGAATTCTTGACGGTGAGCGGAGCTTGCACCGTGTTTCCCGGGACCACAGGCGTCGTGGCCGTCGTCAAATTCGCCAGGGTGTACGCCGCACTGGTTCCGGCCGATGTACCAACGGTGAGGTTGACGCTGGCAGCGGTTGCGGTCCCACCACTCGCGCTCGCCGAATCGGACCACAGCGCGAGCGACTGCTGTGACGATGCGAACACCGCTACAGCAGCCACCGCGACTGCGATCGCTCCCCAGACCTTTTTCCTCATGAAATTACGGAGCCGGAGTCAGCGCTGTCTGAGTGACGACCAGCTTCATCGCCGCCAAGTTCAGCGACTGATTCTGCGCGACCTGGTTGGCCACCTCGGTGAAGTTCAGACGGACTCCGACGTGCACGATCGTGCCGTTCTGTACCTTGGTGATCTGTGAAATCGGGTTGCCACCAGCGTCCTTGATGGTCGTAACCGGCTGTACAGCGGCGGCAAGTTCGGCGCTGTTGGCACCTGGAACGATGCCGGCCGTATCAGCGGTCAGAACAGCCGCGAGACGATCGCCCACTGCGGTCACTGTGACGTCGCAGGTGTATTCGATGCTCTCGGTGGTGACGATGCGGTAAGCCGAGATGTTGGTGATCGCGGTCTTCGTCGGATTGAGGGAGTTCCAACCGCCGCCGACCGGTGCGCAGGCGCTCAGGTCGAGTGCACCGGAAGTGACGGGTCCGCCGCCACTGACGTCGGCCGAGTCGCTCCACACAGCGAGCGAGCCCGCACCGCCGAGGAGGAGGGCGCCGGCCGCAGCAGCAGCGATCGCGCCCTTGGTCTGCTTCTTCATGAAAATCTCATTTCATGTCTGGGACCCGAAATGGGTCGTTCAGACATGAGTATCAGCCACGGCAAACGATTCGTTACTACTTTTTCTCAAATTTCTTTTTGGACTGCGATCCACCTATTGTCGGGGTGTATTCGCCTCTGACCTGCGAATAACTATCAGTACGCAATCTTCCTTCGAAAGAAACCGCTTGTTTGTCCAGCTGGACAAAGTGGACGAGTCGGATCCTGGCAAATCTAGTGTTTTTTACCAGTTAATTACCGACTCGCGGTTTTGTTTTGCAATTGAATCAATTGTTTGCGGTGCTACGGAATGGATCGGTTGTCATTCCTACAAGATCGGCGACCGACTCGAGAACGACTGTGGGTCGGTACGGGAAGAGCTCCACCGACGCGCGGGTCGAGATCCCGGTCATCACCAGAATCGTCTGCAGTCCGGCTTCGAGGCCACAGACGATGTCGGTGTCCATCCGGTCGCCGATCATCAATGTGTTGGCCGAATGAGCGCCGATGGACCGCAGGGCAGAGCGCATCATCAAGGCGTTGGGCTTGCCGACGTAGTAGGGATCGCGTCCGGTTGCCTTGGTGATGAGAGCGGCGACCGAGCCGGTGGCCGGCAGCGAGCCGTCACGCGACGGCCCAGTGGCGTCGGGGTTGGTGGCGATGAACCGCGAACCACGCTCGACCAGGCGAATGGCGGTCGTGATCGCCTCGAACGAGTACGTGCGCGTCTCGCCGAGTACGACGTAGTCGGGGTCACTGTCCGTCAGGACGTAACCGATGTCGTGCAGGGCAGTGGTCAGGCCCGATTCGCCGACCACGTAGGCGCTGCCGCCTGGCCGCTGGTTGGCCAGGAACGTCGCGGTAGCGAGCGCTGACGTCCAGATCGACTTCTCCGGGATGTCGAGTCCCGAATTGAGCAGGCGTGCTCGCAGGTCACGCGGGGTTCGGATGGAGTTGTTGGTGAGCACCATGTACGGGATGTCGTTCGACGCCAGCTCTGCCAGGAACGTGTCCGCTCCAGGTATCAAGTGCTCCTCGTGGACGAGAACCCCGTCCATGTCCATGAGGTAGGTCCAACCGGTCTGATCTTCTGTACTGGTCATGACTCCAGTATGTGCGGGTGCCGCCCGATGTGGGCGATCAAGCGAGAAGGCGCCACAGCCCGATCAGGCCGACGACGACAATCGTGTAGCGCAATGCAGTGGGGGACAGGCGCCGTCCGTAGCGGGCGCCCAGGACGCCACCGCCGAGCGAGCCGACAGCGATCAAACCGGCTGCTGCCCAATTGATCTGATCGAACGCCAGAGTGATGTACATCCCCGCTGCAACGATGTTGACGAGCAGTGAGAGCAGGTTCTTCGCGCCGTTCATGCGTTGGAGGGTTTCCGGGAGGATGGCACCCATCACACCGATGAGAAGGATGCCCTGCGCGGCAGTGAAGTATCCGCCGTAGATGCCGACCGCAAAGGTGCCGGCGGTCAGGAGCATCAGCCTCTTGGTGGACAGCGTCGTTTCTTCGGTTGAACGCTTCTTGGCCCACGCCTGGATGCGTGGTTGGAGGAGGACGAGCGCGAGGGCGAGGACCAACAGCACCGGAACGATGGTTTCGAACAGTTTCTCGGGTAGATGCATGAGCAACCAGGAACCGAGTAGTGCCCCGGCGAGTGACGCCGGAATCTGCCACTTCAGTCGATCCCACTGTCCGGACAGCTCGCGTCGGTAGCCCCAGGTGCCGGAAACTCCGCCGGCGACGAGCCCGACCGCGTTGGACATGGTCGCGGTCACGGGCGGCATGCCGAAGGCGACCAGCGTCGGGAACGTGATCAGCGTTCCACTGCCGACCACGGCGTTGATCGCGCCCGCACCGATGCCGGCCAGCAATATGAAGAAAGCGTCGAGTCCACTCACTCCGCAGACGGTACGGCAGAGGAAAAGTCGGTCCAGACGGCGGTCCCGGTCTTCGTTCGAACACTCCATTGAACACGTCAAACGCGGCTTCGGACACCGTTGGAATCAGTGCGATTTCAACCTGGTTGATCTTTCATTTCCCTTGCAGTGCAGGGAAATACAACATTTGACGACTAGACATTTCGGGTCTAGTCTTTGCTCACCATCCAGAGCGACCGAGAGACCTGGCTCGTCGACGTCGCAGCAACCCCCCGAGTGATCGGGAGCGGGTGCTACCGCCAGGACCGATGGAAGGCATCACATGGGTTCCACTTCGCACGCTCCGCACAGGCGCCGCCATATCGATCTGTGCCGCACCGCTTCGTGTCACTGTCGCTGACCGAACCGTCGTCTTCGCAACTCGAGCTCACCAACTCGAGACCACAGCTGCGTTCCCATTCCCCGAAAGGTCTATTCGTCATGTCCACTCCGTCAGGTAGCGCGCCGTG
Source organism: Rhodococcus sp. FW305-130 (assembly GCF_058788335.1). Taxonomy (NCBI): domain Bacteria; kingdom Bacillati; phylum Actinomycetota; class Actinomycetes; order Mycobacteriales; family Nocardiaceae; genus Rhodococcus; species Rhodococcus sp. FW305-130. Next base: position 263,164 of record NZ_JBYTAP010000009.1, read on the forward strand.
AGCGCGCCCACCGATGTCCGCCCCGAAAAGTCGGTGTCCGAGCCGCAACTTCCGGACTCGGAGCTTGTCGTTGCTCGCACCTGGCACCCGCTGCGCTGGGTGATCAGTGCGGTCGTGCTGGTACTGCTTGCTCAGTTCATCCACGGACTCGTCGTCAACCCCGGCTGGGACTGGCCGACCTTCGCGCAGTACTTCACCGCGAAATCAGTGCTCGCCGCGCTGTGGATGACGATCAAACTGACGCTGTGGGGGACGATCCTCGGATTCGGTCTCGGTGTTTTCCTGGCACTCGGTCGGTTGTCGAAAAACCCGGTCCTGCAGGTGATCGCTTGGACCTACATCTGGGCCTTCCGCTCGATTCCACTCATCGTGCAGCTGCTCTTCTGGTTCAACATCACATACCTGTACCAGACGCTTTCTCTCGGAATACCTTTCGGGCCCGAGTTCTTCACCTTCCAGGTCAGCGGTGTGATCGGCGGATTCACCGCGGCGGTCATCGGTTTGGCGCTGCACCAGGCTGCATACTCGGCCGAGATCATCCGCTCCGGAATCATTTCGGTGGATCACGGCCAGATCGAAGCTGCTCACTCGCTCGGTATTCCGCGCAGTCGCCAGTTCTTCAAGATCGTTCTCCCGCAGGCAATGCGAGCGATTCTCCCCAACGCCGCCAACGAGGTCATCGGACTCTTCAAGGGAACGTCGATCGTCTCCACCATGGCAATCGCCGAACTGTTCTACCAGGTGCAGGTCATCTTCGGCCGCAACGGACGAGTCGTGCCCCTGCTGATGGTCGCCACGATCTGGTACATCATCCTCACGACGTTGCTCTCGATCGGTCAGTACTACGTGGAGCGCCACTATGCACGAGGATCCGCCCGTGCGCTTCCGTTGACTCCGGTACAGAAGGCGCGCAAGAAGTTCGAAGAGATTCGCGATGCGCGTCTCGATATTCCGAGAGGTGCGACCCGATGACCGCAGAACTGGCCGAAGAGACGGTGTATGCCGTCGAAGCGCGCGGAATTCACAAGTCGTTCGGCACGCTGGAAGTACTTGCCGGCGTTGATCTCCTGGTCCGCAAGGGCGAAGTGACCGTCATTCTCGGTCCGTCTGGTTCCGGTAAGTCCACCTTGCTGCGCACCCTCAATCACCTCGAGAAGGTCGACCGCGGGACCGTGCGGATCGACGGAGAACTGATCGGGTACCGGCGCAAGGGAAACCGGCTCCACGAACTGCGTGACCGCGAGATCCTGAAACAGCGTTCGCACATCGGATTCGTGTTCCAGAACTTCAACCTGTTTCCGCACCTGACCGCGCTGGAAAACGTGGTGGAAGCGCCGCTCTCGGCCCAGAAGCGTGATCGTGTCGAGGTGTACCGCGAGGCCCGCGCACTGCTCGAGCGAGTGGGAGTGGGGGACAAGGCGGACGAGTATCCCCGCCAACTCTCCGGTGGCCAGCAACAGCGCGTCGCGATAGCGCGAGCGCTGGCACTGCGGCCGGCGGTCATTCTCTTCGACGAGCCGACGTCGGCGCTCGACCCGGAACTGGTCGGCGAGGTTCTCGAAGTCCTCGCTCAGTTGGCCCGTGACGGCGCCACCTTGGTGATCGTCACACACGAGGTCGGATTTGCTCGGGAAGTGGCGGACACTGCGGTCTTCATGGACGGCGGCGTCATCGTCGAACAGGGCCCACCTTCGCAGGTGATCGACAATCCGGTCCACGAACGGACCAAAGCTTTTCTCTCCCGCGTCCTCTGACGCGACCCAGACTCATTCCCGGAAGGAAAAATTGATGTTCTCCCCATCCCGTCGCGCGACTTTTCTGATCTCGGCTCTTGCCACAGTCGGACTGCTCAGCGCTGCGTGCAGCAGCGCGGACGCGGAGTCCGACGGCGCCCAGGTCACCGCTGCTGCGGGTTACAACCTCACTGCCGATCAGAACCGCATCACCACCGACAAAGTCGATTCCATTGCCGCCGAGCTACCTCAGGACATTCGCGACCGTGGCACGCTGCGCGTCACCGGTAGTGCCGGTGCCGCTCCGCCGCTCCGCTTCTACGCCGACGACGACACCACTCTCATCGGTTCCGAGACCGACTTCGCCTACCTGATCGGTGATGTTCTCGGTTTGAAGGTCGACCTGCAGACCGCAGACTGGGCACAGAACTTCGTCCGCATCGATTCCGGCGAGGCTGATGCATTCCTGTCCAATGTGACTGTGACGGAAGAGCGTAAAGAGAAGTACGACTTCGCCACCTACCGACTCGACACCCTGGCCTTCGAAGCCAAGAAGGGCTCCGGGATCTCCATCAAGGAACCCAAGGATGTCGCAGGCAAGAAGATCGCGGTAGGTTCCGGTACCAATCAGGAAGCGCTGCTGGTCAAATGGAGTGAGCAGAACGTCGCGGCCGGCCTGGCCCCCACCGACATCTCCTACTACCAGAACACCACCGACTACTACCTGCCGCTGCAGTCCGGCCGGATCGACGCCTACTTCGGACCGAACCCGTCGTCGCAGTTCCATGCCAAGCAGTCGGGTGAAACCGAAGTTGTCGGTGAGTTCTCCGGTGCAGGCGACACGCTGCAAGGCCAGATCGCGGTTCTGGTGAAGAAGGACAACGGGTTGATCAAGGCAATCAACGACGCGATCAACCACACGATCGAGAACGGCACGTACCAGCAGATCCTCGAGCGCTGGAACATCACGAATGAAGCCGTCGACACGTCCCTGATCAACCCGCCCGGCCTTCCGAAGACCAAGTGAGCTCTCGTCCATGAGTGAGATTCTCGATGCGATCGTCATCGGTGGAGGACTCGTCGGGTCCTCCACCGCCTGGCGGCTCGCGGCGCGCGGACGTAGCGTCGTTCAGCTGGAACAGTTCGGGCCGGGGCACAAGCACGGTGCGTCGCACGGTACTTCGCGCATCTACCGTCAGGCGTACGACAATCACCTGTACACCGGGTTGGCGGCCGACGCGCTGCCGCTGTGGCGGGAGTTGGAGACCACGACGGACATCGGGTTCCTGGAACTCACCGGTGCCGTTGATCACGGCCTGCCGCAGGCAGTGCAGTCCAAGGCGAAGATACTTCTCGAGGCGGGCATCAAGGGCGAGATCCTCACCCCTGCCGAGGCGTCCGCCCGTTGGCCGGGGCTGCGATTCGACACCACGGTGCTCCATCATCCCGATGCAGGCCGGTTGCACGCGGACCGCGCCGTGACCGCTCTGAAGGCGGGAGCGGTGTTTGCCGGCGCCGAGGTCCGTCACGACGTTCGGGTGTTGGCACTCGCGCGGGCGTCCTACGGCGTGGACGTGGTGACGGACAGTGGAACGCTCGCAGCTCGTCAGGTAGTGATCGCGGCCGGTGCGTGGACTGCGGATCTGATCGAAGACAGCGGTCTCGGCTCCGAGATCGTACTGCCGACACTGCGCACGACACAGGAACAACCGGCACACTTCGCACCGCTCGATCCCGGAGTCGAGTGGCCGAGTTTCGTTCACCACACCGGCGCAGAATTGGAGACCGCGGGGATCTACGGGCTTGGTTCCGAGGACGGGATCAAGATCGGCGAACACGCGACCGGGCCGGTGGTGACTCCGCAGACCCGTGACTACACCCCTGGTGTCGACGGAGAGCAGCGATTGGTGGAGTACGCCGAGTCGTGGTTGCCCGGTGTCGATTCCACCCGTGTCGAGTCGCTCACCTGCCTGTACACGAGCACGCCGGACAGTAACTTCGTCATCGACCGAGTCGGAGCCGTCACGGTGGCGGCGGGGTTCTCGGGGCATGGGTTCAAGTTCGGTCCGGCCTTGGGTGAACTTGTGGCGGACCTCGTCGACGGAACCACCCTCGCTCCGGAAGTTTTCAGGCTGGGGGAGCGTTGACCAGATTCATGGAGGAAAGTGTTGTGGCACTGGAGCTCGGAACTCGACAGCTCGAGGGTGTCGGAGCGGTAGAGGTCTATTCGGTATCGCAGGACGATCCCTTGGCAGCTCCACTGATCGCGGAGTTGGCACTCGAATACAGTTCGCGTTACGGCGGGACTCGCGAAGCGATGCTCGAGGATCTCACGACGTATCCGGCAGAAGAATTTGCCTATCCGCAGGGTGCGCTTCTGGTGCTCACCCACGACGGTCTGCCGATCGCCGGTGGTGCGTTTCGTCAATTCGATTCCACCACTGCCGAACTGAAGAGAATCTGGACATCGGTCGACTATCGGAAGCGCGGCCTCGGCAAGGCCGTCGTTCGCGAGTTGGAACGAGAGGTCGAACTTCGTGGATACAACCGGGTGTTTCTCACGACGGGTCCTCGGCAACCCGAGGCCGTCGCGCTGTATCTGTCCAGTGGATACACACCGCTTTACGACGCGTCACTCTCGCCCGAAGAGGTGGGCATCCACCCGTTCGAGAAACAACTTCGGGTCCTCGAAAATGTGACTCGAGCAGCAATTCCTACCGACCGGGTTGACAACACCCGGGTTTAACCTCGTACACTTGCGAACGACCATCCAGAGCGACCGAGAGACCTGGCTCATTGAAGTCGCAGCAACCCCCCGAGTGATCGGGTGCGGGTGCTACCGCCAGGACCGATGGAGGAACACGAAATGAAGGCAGTCGAAGGCGGTTTCGATACCGCCTGGTCGCGTCGTCACGTAGACCTGTGCCGCACCGCGGGATCTTTCTGTACCAACTGACCTCGGTCAGTCATTCACACTCAGGCGAGTCGTCGACAAGTCTGTTTTCTCTTCTCTCACAAGTGATTCGTGCTCGATCGCCTTTCTCGTCTCAGGCGACGGGTGCGCTCTTCGGCATGCCTCTTTAGGAGTTCTTGGTGTCTTCGCCCTCATTCGGTGCCCGCAAACGCGCGACCGTAATCGCCGGTATCGGTGCTGTCTCGGTTCTCGGCACCGTCCTCGCCGGCTGCAGCAGCGGGAGTGACAGTGCTGCCGACGCAGGCCCCGCCCAGTCCGGCGGAACCCTTCGCTACGGTCTGTCGCAGGCGCCGACGTGTGCCGATCCGGCCCAGGCCGGCAGTAACCAGACCGTGTATGTCACTCGGACCGTGGTGGATTCGCTGACCGATCAAAATCCCGACTCCGGAGAGATCACCCCGTGGCTCGCCAAGAGCTGGGAGATCAGCCCCGACGCCGCTAGCTTCACGTTCGTCCTTCGCGACGACGCCACCTTCAGTGACGGCACCCCGGTGACGGCGGATTCGGTGAAGAAGACCTTCGACTCGGTCAAGAATCTCGGACCGAACGCGTCGTTGGCGAAGAGTTACCTGTCCTCGTACACCGGTACCGACGTCGTAGATGCTCACACGGCGAAGATCAATTTCTCCGGACCCAATGTTCAGTTCCTGCAGGCAACTTCGACGCCACAGCTCGGAATCCTCGCCGATTCCACCACCGCGCTGGCATCCGAGCAGCGCTGCCCCGGTGCAGCGGTGATCGCCTCCGGACCGTTCGTGTACACCGACTGGCAGCAGGACAAGAGCGTCAAGATCGCCAAGCGTGCGGGATACAACTGGGCGTCGGACGCGGTCGCGCATCAGGGTGAGGCCTACCTCGACGGCGTCGACTTCACGGTGGTCCCCGAATCTGGTGTGCGGGCAGGCAGCGTGGCCTCCGGCCAGCTCGATGCGGTCAGCGATGCGCTTCCGCAGGATGCGCCGCAGATCGAGGGCGCAGGCGGACGAATCCTCACAAGGCCGAACCCGGGTGTGAGCTTCTTCTTCCAGCCAAACGTCAGTCGCGGCGTTCTCGCCGATCAGGCTGTTCGCCAGGCCATCATTCCCGCGATCAACCGCCAAGAACTCGTCGACACCGTTCTGGATCCGTCGTTCTTCCCGGCCACGAGCCCGTTGGCTCACACCACTCCGCTCTACAGCGACGAATCGAGTGTCGTGACGTACGACGCCGACAAGTCGGCGAAGCTTCTCGACGCGGCTGGTTGGAAGACCGGCAGCGACGGTATCCGCGAGAAGGACGGGCAGAAGCTCACTTTCAGCGTCACCTTCAGTCCGGTGTTCTCGGGTAACCAGGCCATCCTCGAGCTCGTACAGCAGCAGCTCAAGAAGGTCGGCGTCGACTTGCAGCTCAACCTGGTCTCGAACGGTGAATGGACCGAGAAGGGAGTATCGGGTGATTACGATTCGCTGTATTACAACAGCACTCGCGCGGACGCCGACATCCTGCGGGCATCGTTCAGCACAGAGGGCCGCAACCTGAACCGTCGCGGCGCAGATCCGGAGCTCGACAAGGTTCTCACAGACCAGCTTGCAGCCACGGACAACGGCCAACGCGGCGAACTGGTATCCACTGCACAGGAATTGATCCTCGACCGTGGACTCTCCATCCCCACCATCGAGCTCTCACAGGCCATCGGTGCCGGATCGAGTGTGCAGGACCTGAACTTCGAAGCCTCTTCACGCCTGCAGTTCTACGACGCATGGTTGTCGGGTAAGTAATCATGACTCGATACGTACTCACCCGACTGGGTCAGGCCGCAGTGGTCCTGTGGGCCGCCTTCACCATCTCGTTCGTGATTCTGTTCCTCCTGCCGAGTGATCCCGTCAGCATGGCTGCCGACTCGTCCGGTCAGGGTGTCGCAGTGGATCAGGCTGCGCTCGATCAGCTTCGGGCGCGGTACGGCTTGGACCAGTCGGTGTGGGTGCAGTACTGGACGTCGCTGACAAATGCTCTTCGCGGCGATTTCGGTACATCGATCTCCACCGGTCAGCCGGTGACGGATGCCATCTTCTCGGCGCTGCCCAGCACTCTGGTGCTGGCAACCACCGCTTTGGTTCTGGCCGTGTTGTTCGGAGTGGCGATCGCGTTCTTCGCTACCTACACCCGCAAGCGGTGGCTCGCGAACCTGTTGTTCTCGCTGCCGCCGCTGGGTGTGGCAGTGCCTACTTTCTGGGTGGGCCTGATTCTTCTGCAACTCTTCTCGTTCCGTCTGCACATCTTCCCGGCATTCGGAGACAAGGGATTCGCAACGGTGATTCTTCCGGCGATCACCTTGGCGATCCCGACCGGCGCGGTGATCGCGCAGGTGCTCACGACCAGCCTGCAGTCGACGCTACGTTCGCCGCATGTGGAGACTGCGTACGCCAAGGGCGCAAGCCGTTGGCGCGTGCAGACCCGTCACGCGTTGCGACTGGCGAGCATTCCGGCATTCACCATTGCCGGTGTGCTGGTCGGCACGCTGCTCGCCGGCTCGGTGGTTGTGGAAACGGTGTTCTCTCGCGCGGGCGTCGGCCGTCTGACACAGACGTCGGTGATGGCGCAGGACATCCCGGTGGTGCAGGGAGTCGTTGTGTTCGCCTCTCTCGTGTTCGTGCTCGTCAACCTCGCGGTCGACCTCTTCTACCCCTTGATAGATCCACGGATCATCCAGACGAAGAAGAGTCACACCGAAAAGTCGAATACCGAAAGCTCGACCGATCTGGAGCCGGCTCATGTCTGACACATTGATCGAACCCCTACTCCTCGATCCGAGCGTCGAGGCGAAGACACCTGTTGTTTCGCGCCGAAAGTCCACGGCCATCGGCTGGATCCGAAAGCCCGGCTTGGTGATTCCGGTGTTGATCGTGTTGCTTGCCATCGGCTTTGCCGTCGCACCCGGATTTTTCGCCAGCGGCGATCCGTTGTCCGGTGTCCCGGCGGACAAACTGCAGGGCCCGAGCCTGGCTCACTGGTTCGGAACCGACAATCTCGGACGTGACCTGTACACACGGTTCGTGCACGGCGCCGCGCTGTCCCTGACCGCAACCTTGGTGGCGGTCGGAATCGCATTGGTGGCGGGATCGATAATCGGTTTGCTCGCGGGCTTTGTCGGTGGCGTCGTCGACGCCGTGCTGATGCGCATCGTCGACGTGCTGCTGTCCATTCCGGCACTGCTGCTCTCGTTGGCCCTTGTCACCGCACTCGGCTTCGGCACCATCAACGTCGCCATCGCGGTCGGCGTCAGTATGGTCGCCAATTTCGCGCGAGTGATGCGTGCCGAAGTGATGCGGGTGCGCGGAGCTCAGTACGTCGAGGCTGCGTTCAGTTCAGGTGTGCAGTGGCTCGGTGTCCTGCGTCGGCACGTGCTTCCCAACTCCTACGCGCCGGTGGTCGCGCTGTCCGCTGTCGAGTTCGGGCAGGCAGTACTGGCCGTGTCGGCTCTGAGCTTCTTGGGATTCGGCGCCGTTCCGCCTACCCCGGAATGGGGATCGCTGGTATCCGAGGGACGCAATTTCCTCGCCAATGCCTGGTGGATGACAACACTTCCCGGTTTCGCGATTGTCGCCGTGGTCATCTCGGCACACCGTATCGGCCACGAGATCGAAAGGAACAACCGGCGATGAGCACGACCGAGGAACAGTTGCTTTCCGTCACCGACTTACAGATCGCCTACGGCGCCGAACCCGCGGTATCCGGCGTGAGCTTCACCGTCGGTCGGGGCGAAGTAGTTGCGGTGGTCGGGGAATCGGGTTCCGGTAAGTCGACCACGGCGCACGCGATATTGGGTCTGCTCGCCGGCAGTGGCCACGTCACCGGCGGGACCGTCGAGTTCGAGGGTGAACAGATCGACTCGTATTCCGACCGTGCGTGGCAGCGAATCCGCGGCGCGCGTATCGGTTTGGTGCCGCAGGATCCGACGACCTCGCTCAACCCGGTGACGAGGATCGGCGACCAGGTTGCAGAAGTCCTCCGGATCCACGGCCTCGCAGACCGTCGCAAAGCCCGGTTGGACGCCGTCGAGGTGCTCGAGCGCGCGGGTATCGACCGGCCGGAAATCCGAGCACGCCAGTACCCCCACGAGCTCTCCGGCGGTATGCGGCAACGCGTTCTGATCGGTATCGCGCTTGTCGCGAACCCCGCCCTCATCATCGCCGACGAGCCGACCAGTGCTCTGGACGTCACGGTTCAACGACGCATCCTCGACCACCTGGACGAGCGAATCGCCGAATCCGGTGCCGCCGTGCTCCTGATCACGCACGACCTGGGTGTGGCCGCAGACCGCGCGGACCGGATCCTGGTGATGCAGGGCGGCAGGATCGTCGAATCCGGCCGCACCGCAGATATTCTGGACAACCCGCGACACGAGTACACGAAGAAGCTGCTCGACTCGGCTCCGAGCCTGTCCTCGGGACCGGTCGATCGGCCGGTCCGTCAGGATACGAGCCCGCTGCTGACGTTGACCGGAATCACCAAGCGTTTCAACGTCGGACGCGGGAGTTCGATCACCGCGGTGAACGAGGTATCGCTGACTGTTCCGCGTGGTCAGACGGTGTCATTGGTGGGGGAGTCCGGCTCCGGCAAGTCGACCACGGCGCGCATCGCCGTGCGGTTGGAGCAGGCGGATGCCGGCACCATCTCCTTCGACGGACACGACATCACGAAGGTCAAGGGCAGCGATCTGCGCGAGCTGCGCCGAAAGATCCAGCTCGTATACCAGAACCCTTATGCATCACTCGACCCGAAATTGTCCGTCCAGGACATCGTTGCGGAGCCGCTGCGGGCCTTCAAGGTTGGTGGACGCAGTCAGCAGCAGAGTCGTGCAGCAGAGTTGCTCGATCAGGTTGCACTTCCCGAGCAGTTCCTGAGCCGCAAACCGGCCGAACTCTCGGGCGGCCAGCGTCAACGGGTGGCGATCGCTCGTGCGCTCGCTTTGAAGCCGGACCTGCTCGTTCTCGACGAACCTGTGTCAGCTCTCGACGTCTCGGTGCAAGCGCAGATTCTGGCGCTACTCGACGAGTTGCAGCGCGAACTGGGCCTGACCTATCTCTTCATCTCCCACGATCTTGCGGTTGTTCGCCAGATCAGCGACGTCGTCGGCGTCATGCAGGCCGGGCGATTGCTCGAAATCGGCACTACCACCGAGATTTTCGACAATCCCCGAAACGAGTACACACGCACACTTCTCGACGCGATCCCCGGGCGGGATCATTCGACACGAAAGGCCGAACATGTCCGAGCGTAGTTCCGGAGCATTCCTGGTCGGCCTCGAATTCGAGGGAACCGGAGCTCATCCGTACTCCTGGCGACGCGAGGATTCGCGCGCCGAAGATCTGTTCACGCCCTCGTACTGGGTGGACCTGGTGACCGCCGCGGATCGGGGTGGGGTGGATCTGGCGTTCCTCCCTGACTCGTTCGGACTGCAATCCGAGGGCCAGCACGCAGTGCGGGGCAGATTGGAGGCGGTTGCAACTGCGGCGCGGCTGAGTGCTGTGACCTCGCGTATCGGCCTGATCCCCACTGCGACAGTCACGCACACCGAACCGTTCCACATCTCCAAGGCCGTCGCGAGTATCGACTACTCCTCAGCGGGGCGGGCCGGCTGGCAGGTCGCGGTGTCCGACACCGCTGAGCAGGCGTCGTTGTTCGGCCGAAAGGCAGTGCAGGGCCCCGAGTCCGCGTGGGAGGAAGCGTCCGAGGCTGTCGAGGTGGTCAGTCGGCTGTGGGACAGCTGGGAGGACGACGCCGAGATACGGGACGCTGCTAGCGGACGATTCATCGATCGAGACAAGCTGCACTACATCGACTTCGAGGGAAAGAACTTTTCCGTCAAAGGGCCGTCCATCACGCCGCGCTCCCCGCAGGGGCAGCCGCTGATCGCCGTCGACGCGAGCAGGCCGGAGGCACGCGAGCTCGCTGTTGCGCGCGGAGATCTGATTCGGATCTCGGCAACCGACCTCGGCGAGGCCAACGCCACGGCCAAGCTGGTCCACGCGAACGCCGCTGCCCTCGGGCGCAGCGTCAGGGTTCTCCTCGACGTCGACGTGCTTCTCGGCGCTGATCGCGGAGCCGCCGACGACGCTCTGGCCGAACTCGAGGAATGGGCGGGAGCGCCGTACGCCCCGCATTCGCTGTTCTATCGCGGTGACAGCGCCGGCCTGACTGTCCTCCTTCGCGAGATCGGTGGGCTGGCCGGGGTCGACGGTGTTGTCCTGCGTCCCTTGGCTTTGGCTGCCGCAGTGGAGAAGATCGCGGCGGACGTGGTGCCGAATCTCAATCCGCGACCGACTACCGGCCCGACGCTGCGCGAGCGGTTGGGTTTCGAGTTGCCCGTCAATCAGTTCGCGTAGCGCGAGCAAAGAACAGGAACACCGATGACACAGAACAGGATTCGCAAGCAAGTTCATCTGGGCGCTCACTTCCCCGGCGTGAACAACACCACGGTGTGGACCGATCCGGCGTCCAAGAGCCAGATCGAGTTCAGCTCGTTCGAGCATCTCGCACGCAGTGCCGAACGCGGATTGTTCGACTTCTTCTTCCTCGCAGAGGGTTTGCGCCTGCGCGAGCATCAGGGCAAGATTCACGACCTCGACGTGGTCGGTCGCCCGGACACCTTCAGTATTCTCAACGCGGTTGCCGGTGTGACAACGCATCTCGGTCTGGCCGGGACGATCAACACCACGTTCAACGAGCCGTACGAGTTGGCCAAGCAGTTCTCGACGCTCGATCATCTCTCCGACGGCCGCGCCGCGTGGAACCTGGTCACCTCTTCGGATGCCTTTACCGGTGAGAACTTCCGCCGCGGTGGGTATCTGGAGCATTCCGAGCGGTACGCACGCGCAAACGAGTTGGTCGACGCAGTACGGACGCTGTGGGACAGTTGGAGCATCGATCGTCCGATCGTCGACCGTGAGCGCGGCGTTTTTGCCACCGACCAGCAGGTCGGTCAGTTCCAACACTCCGGTAAGCAGTTCGACATCACCGGACGCTTCGAAGTACCTCGGAGTCCCCAAGGACACCCAGTACTGCTGCAGGCAGGCGATTCCGACGAAGGACGCGAGTTCGGCGCCGCCAAGGCAGACGCCATCTTCACCGGGCACGGAACGCTCGAAGCAGGCAAGACGTTCTACGCCGACGTAAAGGGACGCTTGGCCAAGTACGGACGCACGCACGCAGACCTCAAGATTCTCCCCGCCGCCACCTTCGTGCTCGGTGACAACGCCGCGGACGCACAGGAGAAGGCGTATCACATCCGGCGGCAGCAGGTCGGACCCCAGACTGCCATCGCTTTTCTCGAACAAGTCTGGGGCAGAGACCTTTCCCAGTACGACGCCGGCGGCCCGTTGCCGAAGGAAGATCCGTCGGACGACGTCAACATCACCCGCGGACGCGTCCGCCACGTCAAGGATCCGCGAGCGGTCGCAGATCAGTGGCGCGCCAAGGCCGAGGCCGAAAACCTCAGCATCCGTGAACTCATCATCGAAGTGACTGCCCGCCAACAGTTCGTGGGTAGTGCAGCGGAAGTGGCTGCCGAGATCGACACCTACGTCCAGGGCGACGCGAGCGACGGATTCATCCTGGTTCCTCACATCACCCCCGCGGGCCTCGACGAGTTCATCGATACCGTCGTACCAGAACTACAGGACCGCGGCAGTTTCCGGACCGAGTACTCAGGAACCACCCTGCGCAGCCATCTCGGGCTGCGCCACCCGTACGAGCAGGCTGAAGGAGTCCGCGCATCATGACCGTTACCGACACTTCCACCAGCACCTTCACCGGCGAGTGGAATGCTTGGCATGCCTCGCGCGACGCCGCCTTCAGTGAACCACTCGGCTGGCTGAGCCTGACTGCGTTGCATTGGCTGGTTGACACCGATTCCACCTTCGCGGACCTGCCCGGTGCGTGGCGCGCCGACGCGAATGCCGCTGTCGTCACCGCGGCGCCGGCCGATGACCTCTCGATCGACGGCGTCGCAGTGGACGGTTCAGTCACTCTGAATCCGATCGAGGGGGCGCCGGGACTGATCGTCAAGCAGGGCGCGCGGTTGGTCGAGGTCATCCGCCGCACCGGCGAGGTGGCTCTGCGGATCCACGATTCGTCGGCCCCGGCATTGGCGCAGTTCAGTGGTATCCCGACCTTCGAGCCGAACCCGCAGTGGCGCATCGAGGGTGTCTTCACAGCTTTCGAGGAGGCTCGCACGGTGACGACGGGTGCGGTCGTCGAGCGCCTCGAGCATCATCACGACGCCCGCGGAACCATCAGCTTCGAACACGATGGTGCAACGCATACGCTGATTGCGTTCGCGGGCAAGGACAACGGCTTTCACATCCTGTTCACCGACGCGACCAGTGGTGTATCCACCTACCCGGCCGCACGCTCGCTGCACGTGAGCGCACCGGAGCCCGGTGGTGCGGTAGCCCTCGATTTCAATCGGGCGTCGAACCTGCCCTGCGCCTTCACCGATTACGCGACGTGCCCCGTCGCCCCCGCCGAGAATCGTTTGCCGTTCGCGGTGGAAGCCGGCGAGAAGACACCGAAGACCCGCGACGGAAGCGCACCGAGGTGAGCGCGCCCCTGTCCGTACTCGACCTCTCTCCGATCAGTGAGGGTGAAACGGCCCGCCAGGCCTTGCGGAACTCGCTGGACCTCGCTCGTTCTGCCGAAGCGTGGGGATACAAGAGGTACTGGGTCGCCGAACACCACTTCGTCGGCGTAGCCAGCTCGTCACCGGCCGTTCTGGTCGGACTGATTGCGGCCGCGACCAACACCATTCGCGTCGGCTCGGCCGCCGTGCTGCTGGGCAACAACACGGCAGCTCAAGTGGTCGAGGCCTTCGGTACCGTCGAAGCGTTGTATCCGGGTCGTATCGATCTCGGTATCGGGCGCAGCGGACAGCGTCGGGTGGAGGCACTTCGTGCCGTCGCTGCCGGAACGCCTGCCCCGGCAGAATCGAAGCGGGAGAACGTCGTACGCGACGGCGTCGTGATCCCGGCGCCCTTCGATCCAACCGGTCTTCTCACGTCACCGAGATTGCAGGCGTCGTTCGAGGCATTGGCGTTTCCGGGCGCGCAGGCGCCGGATTTCGAGCAGCAGGTCGACGACATACTCTCGCTCCTGAACGGCACCCACCGCACCCGCGACGGCATCGAATTGCATGCCAGTCCCGGCGAGGACGCCGACGTCGAATTGTGGGTGTTCGGAAGCAGCGCAGGCCCCAGTGCCGAACTCGCCGGACGACTCGGATTGCCGTTCGGCGCGAATTACCATGTGGCGCCGTCGAGTACGCTCGATGCCGTCGAGGCATACCGAGCAGCATTCCGACCGTCGGCAGTTCTGTCGGAGCCGTACGTGGTCGTGTCCGCGGATGTTGTTGCTGCGGAAGACGATGCGACGGCGAGGGAGTTGGCGTCGACCTTCGCGCACTGGACGTACAGCATTCGCAGCGGGCACGGCGCCATCCCGTACCCCGATCCGGCCACAGCGCTCCCACTTTCCGATGCCGACAAAGCAGTAGTGGAGGATCGGCTGATCACGCAGTTCGTCGGTTCACCCACCACCGTCGCCGACAGGCTCGACAGTTTGCAGAAGCTGACCGGAGCGGACGAATTGGTGATCACCGGGGTGACCCATCGGCACGAGGATCGCCTGCGCTCGTACGAGCTGCTTGCCAAGGAATGGGGACTACCCGCACTACTGGCAGCGTGAGCTTGCCTTGGTCCATTAGTGTCGAGTGATGTTTTCGCCCCGAGATGCGCTTTCCCTTGCTCTTGACGTAGCGCGTGAGGGCATGGAACTCGGGGAGATGCCGATCGGGGCAGTCGTGTTCGACGACGACCGTGTGCTCGGGCGGGCGTACACGCAAGAACGGGCACTTGGCCGACGGGTAGTCCATGCGGACCTTCAAGCGCTCTTGCAGGCCGACGAGGCTCTCGGGTTCACTCGAGCGTCAGGAGAATTGACATTGGCGGTCAATCTCGAACCATGCCTGATGTGCATGGGTGCCGCGATCACACTCGGTGTGACCCGGGTGTGGTTCGCTGAATACGCCACTGGCACTGGCCCCGCCGGGATGCGGGACTGGGCGCGCAGTCTCACCTGACGCCATGGCTTGAAGGAGGTCCGTGAGGCTTACGCCCCGATTGCGCCCGCGATCATCGGCCACGACGCACGCATGTCGGCTTCGAAGAGTCCCCAGGTGTGGGTGCCTTCAGGTCGGAAGCTGAACGTCGCGGGGATGCCGAGTTGACCGAATCGACCCTGTAGGGCAGCGGTGCACATGTTGGTGATGCCTTCGAGCACAGCGCCGGGAACGACTCCGGCAGCCATCGCCAGTGAGTTGATTCCGTCCACCGGGCCGGGAAGGCCGTTGCCGGTGGAGATGAACAGCGCTGTGCCGCGCAGTTTCTCGGCATTGATCAGCGGGTCGTGCGCTGCCCACTGCGGGCTACCCCACGGCCCCCACATGTTGGCTGCGTTTCCTCCGCCGAGTATCTCGACCATCGAGCGCACCGCTGCCTGGCCGAGCGGGTCGCCGGCGCGCGGGCAGCCGCTGTACGAGCCGACGGCGCGGTAGGTGCCCGGCGACTGGATCGCGAGGTCCAGAACCGGTCCACCGGCCATCGACACGCCGCCGAGTGCGTTGACGCCGGTCGTGTTGTATCGAGCGTTGACCGCTGCCGGTAGTTCCTTGGTGAGGTACGTCTGCCATTTGTTGCGGCCGAGCACCGGATCGTCGGCGTTCCAGTCGGTGTACATGCTGAACTTGCCGCCGACCGGCATGACCACGTTGACGTGCTTGTCGTCGAAGAAGTCACGAACTCCGGTGTTGTTGAACCAAGAGATCCCGTCCTCACCGCCGCCGACGCCGGTCAACAGGTAGAAGGTCGGGGCGGGGCCACCGCCGGCCGGGGAAATCACGTCGTTGGCGATCCAGCGGTCCATGGAGGGGGAGTAGACATCGATGCGGCTGACCACTGAATCCGCGCTCGCGGTCGGCGCGCTGAGGCCGAGAAAGCCGGCAGCCATGGCCACCGCCATCGTCAATCGGACCGTGAATCGACGTGCCTTCATTATTTCCCCCTGGCGCAAGCCGGACAGCGTATTTGTGCCTACCAACAGTGGCACAATGCGAAGGAGAGTGACGAATGTCCGGATAACAGTCCGGTAAGAAGATGGAGACAATTGCGTGGGATCGCAGTCGCATCACCCCGAATCCGACGTGATTCGGCTGGCCTTCGGGCTGGCCGCGATCACGGCTGGTGCGGCGCGCAGAACCGCTGGTCTCGCCATTGATTCGGTGCAGCGGATCCCCGTTGTCGGTGACGCACTCGACGACGCGATCACCCAGGTCGCCACCCGCGGCACGGAAGCGATTCGTTCGACAGCGGAATTTGCCGATTCCACGTTGAGAACGGTGATCAAAGCTGTCGTCGACGCTGCTCTTGCCGAAGTCGACATCACGAAGATCGTCGTGGACCACGTGGACATCGACAAGATCGCCGAGACCATCGACGTGGACAAGATTGCCGAACGGGTCTCGCTCGAACCGATCATCGATCGCGTCGACGTCGATGCGATCGCGAGCCGACTCGACGTCAAAGCAGTGATCGATCGCCTCGACCTCGACGGCATCGTCGACAGCGTCGACCTCGAGCGCCAGATCGACCGCGTCGACCTCCTCAAGATCGCCGACCAGGTCATCGAGGGTGTCGACCTCCCACAGATGATTCGTGAATCGACCGGTTCACTCTCCACCGAAGCCGTGCACGGGGCGCGCGTGCAGGGGATGCAGGCGGACGACGCTGTCGCCGGGTTCGTCGGACGATTGTTCGGCCGCGACAACGCACCACCCTCACACGAGCCGCATCCGGACACGAACGCAGGTGAACGCTAGTGGCCCAGGAGAATTCCGGCCCGGCCGGAATCGTCACCCGTGGCCTCGCCGGACTGATCGACCTGGGCGTCGTGCTGATCCTGATGGGTTCCGTGTACGTGGCCTTGGCCTTTGTTCGATTGCTCTTCTCGCCGCAGAGTTTCACGTTCTCGGAACCGGGAATCTTCCTGTCCACGACGGCATTTCTCGGCGTCTCGGTGGCCTACCTGACTGCCTGCTGGGCGACCACCGGTCGAACTGTCGGCTCCCTCGTGATGGGGTTGCGGGTGATCACGTCGGGTCACCGGTTGGTCCGTTGGCCGCTCGCCTTCATCCGTGCGGTGCTCTGTGTGCTCTTCGCCTTCGGATTGCTGTGGTCGGCGGTCGATCGACGGCGACGATCGTTGCAGGACATTGTTCTGCGCACCGAGGTCGTCTACGACTGGCGTCAGGACCCGGATCTGGTGGCACCCCACGGAGGCGAGCACGCATGAGTGAACCGAACCGCCCGGACGAGCGATTCACCCTTGCCAGCGAGCGCACCTTCCTCGCGTGGATGCGTAGCTCGCTTGCCCTGCTGGCGGGCGGCATCGCCGTCGTCCAGTTGGTCCCCGAGTGGAGTACAGGGTGGGTTCGCACGGCGCTCGGTCTGACGTTGATCGCACTCTCGGCAGCAGCCGCCCTCGTCGGTATGCGACGCTGGCTACAGGTGAAGAAGGCGCTCGAGGACGGAGCGGCGATGCCGGAACCGCATGCGCTGTGGCTCTTCGCACTGGCATTGGCCGGGGTTGCCGTCGCGGCCGGCGTGGCAACGGTGGTTACCAGCCTCGCTCGCTGAGATACCTCGCTGAGATACGCAGAGAAGTCCGAGCGGTGTCTGGATAGTCTGCAAAGAACGAGAAGCACGTCAGAGAAGTAAACGAAACAGACGACAAGGGAGTGCACGGTGGCGCAGGAACTCAAGCTCGGATACAAGGCATCGGCTGAGCAATTCGGCCCTCGCGAACTGGTAGAGCTGGCAGTTCTGGCAGAGCAGCACGGCATGGATTCCGTTGCGGTGAGCGATCATTTCCAGCCGTGGCGCCACAACGGTGGACACGCGCCGTTCTCGCTCGCCTGGATGACGGCCGTCGGTGAGCGCACCGAGCGCGTGCAGATCGGCACGTCCGTGATGACGCCGACGTTCCGCTACAACCCGGCGGTCATCGCTCAGGCGTTCGCGACGATGGGATGTCTCTACCCGGGGCGCATCATGCTCGGCGTCGGCAGCGGTGAGGCTCTCAACGAGATCGCCACCGGCTTCCAGGGCGAGTGGCCCGAGTTCAAGGAACGCTTCGCGCGCCTGCGTGAGTCGGTGCGGCTGATGCGTGAGCTGTGGCTGGGCGATCGTGTCGACTTCGAAGGCGAGTACTTCACCACTCGTGGCGCGTCGATCTACGACGTCCCCGAGGGTGGGATTCCCGTGTACATCGCGGCCGGTGGACCCGTTGTCGCCCGGTACGCGGGACGTGCCGGTGACGGCTTCATCTGCACCTCCGGCAAGGGCATGGAGCTCTACACCGAGAAGTTGCTTCCGGCGGTTGCCGAGGGCGCAGCCAAGGCCGAGCGCGACGTCGCCGACATCGACAAGATGATCGAGATCAAGATCAGCTACGACACCGACCCGGAGGCTGCACTCGAGAACACGCGTTTCTGGGCGCCGCTGTCCCTGACGCCGGAGCAGAAGCACAGCATCGAGGATCCGATCGAAATGGAAGCAGCTGCCGACGCTCTGCCCATCGAGCAGGTGGCCAAGCGCTGGATCGTCGCTTCCGATCCCGACGACGCCGTCGAGCAGGTCAAGGCCTACGTCGACGCCGGTCTCAATCACCTGGTGTTCCACGCACCGGGCCACGATCAGCGCCGCTTCCTCGAACTGTTCGAGCGTGACCTCGCGCCCCGCCTGCGTGCTCTTGGCTGATCCTCGAGATCAACTGAACGGTGTCTGCCACTCGACGTGTGGCAGGCACCGTTCGTCTTTCTCGTAGCGGCCGGTTGTCGGCTGCACCGTGAGCGTGACCACGATCAGTGGCAAGGTGGGCGGCGGCCCACACTAGGCTGTTGGGCATGCCAGAAGCGCCCGCTGCCGTGTCGAGTGTCTACGTCGCCTCCCCTGAAGGTGACACCGGAAAATCCACCATCGCGCTTGGCGTGCTGCAGATGTTGTGCGCGACTGTCGCCCGGGTCGGTGTCTTCCGCCCGATCGCCCGCTCGACCGAGGAAACCGACTACATCCTCGAACTGCTGCTAGAGCACACCACTGCCGATCTCTCCTACGCCGACGCACTCGGCGTCACCTACGAGCAAGTTCACGCCGATCCGGAAGCCGCACTGGCCGACATCGTCGCGAAGTACCACACCGTGGCCGAGCAGTGCGACGCCGTCGTGATCATCGGAAGTGACTACACCGACGTCGCAAGCCCCAGCGAATTGAGCTTCAACGCCCGCATCGCCGTGAACCTGGGAGCGCCGGTCCTGTTGGCGGTTCGAGGCGCTCGGCGCAGCGTCGAGGAGGTTGCTCAGCTCGCGCACCTGTGCGCCGCCGAGTTGGCTGCCAACCACGCTCACCTGCTCGCGGTCGTCGCCAATCGCTGCGATCCCGACAAGCTCGACGAGGTCACCGCAGCCCTGTCCGACATCGGTGTTCCGACGTGGAGCCTGCCGGAGATTCCGTTGCTCGTCTCACCCACGATGGCCGAGTTGATGGAAGCCACCGGCGGCGAGTTGTACTCGGGTGACCCGGAACTGCTGCACCGTGAGGCACTGAAGGTGATGGTGGGCGGCATGACCGCCGAGCACATCCTCGAGCGTCTGGTCGAGGGCATGGTCGTCATCGCACCGGGTGACCGCTCGGACGTGCTGCTCGCGTTGCTCAATGCGCATGAGGCGGAGGGATTTCCGTCGCTCGCGGGCATCATCATGAATGGCGGGATCACGCCGCACCCGGCCATCGCGGCGTTGATGGCCGGCCTCAAACAGCGTCTTCCGATCCTCACGACAACCCTCGGCACTTTCGACACCGCAAGCGCTGCAGCCCAAACCCGCGGACGCGTGGCGGTCGGTTCGCAGCGAAAGGTCGACACTGCGCTGAGCTTGATGGAACAGCGCGTCGACGCCGACGTCCTGATGGACCGACTGGCACTGCCGATTCCGTCGGTCGTGACCCCACAGATGTTCGAGTACAAGCTCATCGACCGCGCTCGACGCGATCGCAAGCACATCGTCCTCCCGGAGGGTGACGACGACCGGATCCTGCGCGCGGCCGGCCGGCTGCTGCAGCGCCAGGTTGCCGACCTGACGATCCTCGGCGACGAACCCAGTGTGCGTCGACGCGCAGCGGAACTCGGCGTGGACATCAGCGGCGCGCAGGTCCTCGCGCCCGCGCAGTCCGAGTACACCGAGCGCTTCGCACAGGAATACACCGCGCTGCGGGCGCACAAGGGCATGACCATCGAGCGGGCACGCGAGGTGATCGCCGACATCTCGTACTTCGGAACGATGATGGTGCACTTGGGTATTGCCGACGGCATGGTCTCCGGTGCCGCCCATACCACCGCTCACACGATCCGGCCCTCGTTCGAGATCATCAAGACGGCCCCCGGAGTTTCGACGGTTTCGAGCATCTTCCTGATGTGCCTGGCCGACCGCGTTCTCTCCTACGGTGACTGCGCCGTGGTTCCGGACCCGACGTCGGAGCAGTTGGCGGACATCGCGATCTCGTCCGCACAGACGGCGTCGCAGTTCGGTATCGATCCGCGCATTGCGATGCTCTCGTACTCCACCGGCGATTCGGGCAGTGGAGCCGACGTCGACAAGGTTCGCACCGCGACCGCTTTGGTGCGCGAGCGCCGACCGGACCTGTTGGTGGAAGGGCCCATTCAGTACGACGCGGCCGTCGAGCAGAGTGTCGCTGACAAGAAGATGCCGGATTCTCTGGTGGCGGGCAAGGCCACGGTGTTCGTGTTCCCTGACCTGAACACCGGCAACAACACCTACAAGGCAGTGCAGCGTAGCGCCGGCGCTATCGCCGTCGGCCCGGTTCTGCAGGGACTGAACAAGCCGGTCAACGATCTCTCGCGTGGAGCGTTGGTCCAGGACATCGTCAACACCGTGGCTATCACGGCAATACAGGCACAGGGAGCGTAAGCGTGAGCGACGGCACCGTACTGGTCATCAATTCCGGCTCGTCATCGATCAAATTTCAACTCGTGCATCCGGATACAGCGGAATCGGTAGCGCACGGCCTCATCGAGCGCATCGGTGAACCCGACGGCCACATCGTCTACAACCACCGCACCGGAGTCGAAGACCGCAGCCTCCCCATCGCCGATCACCGTGCGGGACTGAAGATGGTGCTCGACATCGTTGCCGAGGTCGGACGGCCGCTGGGCGAGGCAGGAATCATCGCAGTCGGTCACCGAGTCGTGCACGGTGGTGACATCTTCTATTCGCCGACGCTCATCGACGACGGCGTCGTGAAAGCCATCGAGGATTTGTCGAACCTTGCGCCGCTGCACAATCCCGCCAACGTGATCGGTATCGAGGTGGCGCGCGAAGAACTGCCAGACGTTCCGCACGTAGCAGTGTTCGACACTGCCTTCTTTCACACGCTGCCCGCCGCAGCGTCGACCTACGCGATCGATCGGGATGTGGCCAAGGCCAACCAGATTCGTCGATACGGCTTCCACGGGACCTCACACGAATACGTGTCGGGACGAGTCGCGGACTTCCTCGGCAAGGATCCGGCCGAGCTGAATCAGATCGTTCTCCACCTCGGAAACGGCGCTTCGGCCTCGGCAATCAAGGGCGGCAAGGCTATCGACACCACGATGGGCCTCACCCCGCTCGAGGGTCTTGTCATGGGCACCCGCAGCGGCGACATCGACCCAGGCATCATCTTGCACCTCAATCGCAACTCGGGAATGAAGGTCGACGAGATCGACGACCTCCTCAACCGTCGTTCCGGTTTGAAGGGACTGTCGGGAGTCAACGATTTCCGTGCCCTGCTCGCACTGATCGAGGGCGGCGACGAAGACGCACAACTTGCCTACGACGTCTACGTACACATGCTCCGTAAGTACATCGGCGCCTTCATCGTTCAACTCGGTGGCGTCGACGTCATCACCTTCACCGGCGGTGTTGGAGAGAACAACATCGACGTACGACGCGACAGCCTGGCCGGCCTCTCCCGTCTCGGAATCGAGGTCGACCCGGCTCTCAACGAGGCGAAGAGCCGCGACGAGCGTCGTATCTCCGCATCCACGTCGGCCGTCGAGGTGCTGGTGGTCCCCACCAATGAGGAGTTGGCGATCGCCCGCGCGGCGAAGGCTTTGGTGGCCGCGCTGTAAATCTCGGGGAGCGCGTCAGAAATTGCTGCGCGGACGCACCGCGTTCGCCCGGTCCACGAGGGCGTAGCGGTGCGTGCGGGAGGTCGTGGCGCGGGCGAGGGCGCGAAGGCAGGCTTCGGCTCCGGTGCGCAGACCCTGCTCGGTGAATGGCAGGTCGAGGATGGGTTCGAGTTCGGTGTGCGAGCGGTTTCCGTAGCGAATCCAATCGAGTGCCGTGCCCAACACCAGGGTTCGCATCTGCAGACTTCGGCTCTCCTCGGCCGGTAGCGCGCGAACGCGACGGGCGGCTTCCCTCAGAGTCGATTCGTCGAGTTCGGCGATCGGAACGCCGGACAGCATCGTCAGAGCGCTCGACATCCGTGCGACGTTGTAGTGCCGGGAAGACGTGGGAACTTCGTCGAGGGCGGCGATGGCTGCCTTCTTGTTGCCGTGATCGGCGAGTTGCCTGGCGAGCCCGAATGCTGCGCTGACGTAGTTCCGTTCGGTCCGCCAGACGGTGCGGTAGTACTTCTCCGAGAAGCGGCACCATTGGTCCGGGTCGTCGCTCTCCCAATGCTGGAGGATCAGTTCTGCTGTCGCCGCCAACGCGAGTTTGGGTGCAGCCTCGCCCGGCAGAGCCGTCAGGACGGTCTCGAAATGACTGAAGGCGGGCTCGAATCGGTCCAGTTGCAACGCTGCAAGCCCTCGATACCACTCGATCTTCCAGTGATCACCGATGCTCTGCTGGAGTTCGTCCAGAACACTCAGCGCGGTCTCCGGATCGCCGAGATCGAGATGAGCCTTGGCCTCGGCCAGTCGGACCTCGCCGGAGATGGCGGCCGCCGGTGTGCCTGACGTTCGGTCGATTCCGTTCTCGCGGGCGTGTTTCAACGCATCGAGAGTCTGAGACGGTTCGCTGTGCACCGCTGCCGCCAGCAACGGCGCGCTGGGATCGGTGGGGTCGACCAACGGGATGGGAAGTGCGTGCGCAACTTCGCGCGGATCGAGAGCAGCGTCGTGGCTGATACCGTCGACGTACACATCGGTTTGCCCGACCAATTCGTCGGTGCCGAAAGACGTTCGCTGCCTGCTGAACACGAGCGAGAGCCCGGGATTCTCCTGCCCGGTCTGCTCCGCGAGAATTTCTCGCAGAACGCCGGTGAGTTGGCCCGCGATCTCCTCGGCCGACTGGAAACGCTTCTTCGGATCCGGGTCGGTGGCGCGCAGCAGCAGGCGGTGGAAGAACTCGTTGTCCCGCAGCAGTGGCTCGTCCTCGGGTTCGGGAAGGCCGTCGAGGTACCGTCCGTGCTTCGAGGGCATGTCGAGGGTGAGAACCGCGAGTGTTCTTCCAACGGTGAAGATGTCGGAGGCGATGGTCGGGCCGGTCTCGATGATCTCCGGCGCTTGATAGCCGGCAGTGCCGTACAGGTATCCGTAGTCTTCGATTCCGGATACGGCGCCGAGGTCGATCAGCTTCAGCTGGTCCTCGGTGACCATCACGTTCTCGGGTTTGAGGTCGTTGTACGCCAGGCCGGTGGAATGCAGATAGCTCAGCGCCGGAAGGATTTCCAGTACGTAGCCGATTGCCTGCTCGATCGGCATGTGCTTGCCGTCCGGGAATTCGGCCAGCACCTCGCGCAATGATCGTCCGCCCACGTACTCCATGACGATGTACCCCATGGGTGTCCCGTCCGGGCGCGGATGCTCGACGAAGTTGAAGATCTTGACGATGCTGGGGTTGGCGACCTCGGCGAGGAACTGACGCTCGGCTACCGCAACGGCTTGCGCTTCGGAATCACCGAAATGCAGGAGTCCCTTGAGAACTACCCACCTGTCGCTGACATTACGATCGATCGCGAGGTAGATCCATCCGAGGCCGCCGTGCGCGATGGGCCCTTGAACCTCGTACTGACCTGATACCAATTCGCCCTCTTCGAGGAGTGGGCGGAAGTCGAAAGTGGAACCGCACTTGGGGCAGGTGCCGTGCTGAGTTGCCTTGGTGCTTGCGCTCTTACGGCCGACCGGTTCGTTGCATTTCCAACAGAACCGTTTGCGCTCGGGGACCGTCGGGTCACTCATCACCGCAGATGCGGGGTCGATCTGCGGGACGGGGGGAACTTCGACCAGGCCGCCGCCGAGGCGCAGCTTTCGTCCCGACCGGCTGCGGCGGGATCGAGTGGAGCGGCCGGTAGGGGAGGAGGATGCGGACGGCGTGGTTCCTCGTATCTGGGCCGAGGTCGGTTCGAGGCGCTCGTAGGCGCCGGTGGCTTCGGGTTCGGAGCGTACGGAGGCTTGCGTGGAGTCAGGCTCGCGGTGAACCGCCTGCGTGGAGTCAGGCTCGGGGCGTACGGAGGCTTGCGTGGCGTCGGGCTCGGGGCCGGATTCTTCGGTCATGTCAGCCTCAATCCCGGTAGACGGCCGGCGGGGGACCGGGTGACGGACCGAGGACGCTGAGCCAACGGTCGTAGATACGGTTCCAGGTCCCGTCACCCCGGATCCGCTCGAGGGTTCCGTTGACGAATCGGACCAAGTCGGGGTTGTCCTTGTTCACTCCGATTCCGTAGGGTTCGACGCCCAACGAACCACCGACCATCATGAGATACGGGTCTTGCGAGGCGAGTCCGGCGAGGATCGTGTCGTCGGTGCTGATCGCGTCCACCTGCCCCTGCTGGAGGACGACGAGGCAGTCGGACCACATCGGGACGGTCACGACGGTGGCTTCGGGTTGGAGCTCCTGGATTCGCGTGGCCGACGTCGTTCCCCGGGCAGCGCAGACTCGCTTGCCTGCGAGATCGGCGATGCCGCGTACCGGTGAACCCTGCAGGACCTGAATTCGTTGCTCGGCAGAGAAGTACTGCGTCGAGAAGTCGACCTTCTCGCGCCGCTCGCACGTGATGGTCATGGTTTTGACGACCACGTCGACCATGGATTCCTGGAGTGCGGCGATCCGATCGTCCGAGGTCAGGATTCGGTACTCGATCTTCTCCGGGTCGCCGAGCAGATCGCGGGCGATCTCGCGGGCGATGTCCACGTCGAAGCCTTCGAGGCGTCCGGTCGCCGGATCGCGAAAGCTCATGAGGTTGGAACCGGTGTCCAGGCCCACGATCAGCCGCCCGCGGGCGCGGATGGCGTCGAGGCTCGGCGTGGGTGGCTGCGGAGATGCGTCTGCGGGTGTGGGGCGCAGGCTTGCAGTGAGGTTGGTGCACGACGCGGTAGTCGTCGGTGTCGGACTGGGCGCGATGGTGGCCTCGGCCGGCAGCGGCGGTTCCGTGTACGACGTGGCGGCCGCGTTGTTCAGGTCTTCGGCTCGATCTGCACCGCAACCGGCGAGCGCCAGCACGGACGCTGCCAGAACCGCGACGCACACGGCCGGGAGCTTCCTCCGCATCTCCGGTACTCCCGTCACTGATACTCCCGCAGTCGGGGCCAGAACCCGATGAAGATTCCGGCAACTCCGAGAACTGCCAATACAGTCATGCCCGGTGCAGAGGCAGCCAACACACGTGAGGCGTACGAGACGTCGGACCGAAGATTTGTGCGCGAATCCACGATTCCTTGCCAGAGTTCGTGATCGAGCTTTCCGTATTCCGCGGCCGAATCCTGTTCTCCGGAGCCGATGGTGATGGCGGCAGCGGAAGTGAAGTCGCCGGTCCCGAGACGGTCGTACATGCGCGTGTGCGCAGCCACCCATTGCTCGCGCGAATCCAGTGCGGCGGTCAGCACCTCGTTGTTCACTCGGGCGCGTTCGTCGCTGCGTAGGCCCTCGAGGATGTCGCGCAGGGCGTCGACCTTGCGAGTGAACGTCACGTTGTCCTCGGCAGTTGAATCCCGTCTCGCCAACGTGAGGGTTTCGACGGTACGTGCCTGCTGTGCCATGATCCGGGCCTCGGTCAGTTCGTGCAGTGGCTCGGCGCCCGCGTCGAGTGCACGTCCGGTGGCAAGTGCGGACACCAGTCCGACGGTGAGCAGCCACAGCAGCGCAGCCGCGACGGCGAGCGAGGCAAGGATCAACCCGAGATTGAAGCGTCGGCGACTCTTGCGGGAGAAGTACACCTGTGTTGCCACCAGCGCGCACAACACGAGGACGAATGCCACGATCGGCCACCACGGTGGAGTCTCGAAATCGCGCTGTACCTGCGAGACCAGGGTCTCCTGCGAGGCGTGCAGTTGCTGAGCCATCGGCAGCAGCGAGGTCTGCATCAACTGCGAGGCCTCGCTCAAATATGCTGCCCCGACCGGGTTTCCGACGCGATTGTTCGCCCGTGCAGTTTCGACCAGCCCGGTGTAGACGGAGAGGTCGGTCGAGATGGTGGTCAACGCGCTGTGCCCGGCAAGATCAGTCGAGTCGAGACCGGCCGATGCCTGGACGATCTCCGCCGACGCCTCACCGATCGACTGCGTGTATCGGTCGCGTACTTCGGCGGGTTCGAGGCCGCCGGAGATGAAGGCGGTGGCCGCGGCGGCGTCTGCCAAAGACAACGCGCTGTAGAGGTTCTGGGCCGAGTTGGCGAGAGGTTCGGTTTCGACGAGGAGGAGGTCGAGGTTCGCCTGTCGGTTCTCGATCGCTGCGGTGGCGAGGAGTCCGGCGATCAAGGTGATCGCAATCAAGATCACTCCGACGACGGTCAACCGGCCGGGCGTCGAGGACATGAATGCCTGGAGTTCGCGCCGCAGAAGTGCTCGCTCGTCCTCCGCCGATACCGAAGTGCCCTCGGAGGGCGGCAGCGACCGGGGTTCGATGGACGGGACGACACGGTCGACCATCGAGCACCTCACTTCGCTGTAGGCGGGCTACCGAGAAATGATGCCGCCGAGAAATGATTCAGGGCATCTTCGCGAGCATATAAGCATCACCTACACCTGGAGCAGTTTGAAACGGTTAGTGTGGGACAACGGCGAGAGCAGGCGGAGCGAGGTAGTCGATGCGTGGTGACGGTGACGGTTGGTCGATCGGACCGGACGGTACTCGGCATTGGGGTAAACACGGAGCCGCTGGACTGCTTCTGCGCGCCCCCGATTCGGACGGATCGCCCCTGGTCTTGCTGCAGCATCGTGCGGCGTGGAGCCATCAAGGTGGTACCTGGGCATTGCCCGGTGGAGCACGGGACTCACACGAAAGCACGACGCACGCCGCTGTCCGGGAGGCACACGAAGAAGCCGGAATCGCCGAAGACGCCGTTCGCGTCCGCGGTGAGGTAGTGACGATGCACGCGGAGAGCGGGTGGACCTACACCACCGTCGTGGCTGATGCGGCACATCCACTGTCGACGGTTGCCAACGGTGAGAGCACCGAGTTGCGGTGGGTGCGTGAAGCCGACGTCGATTCGCTGCCATTGCATCCGGGATTCGGTTCCTCGTGGCCCGAGCTCCGGACTGCGCCTGTACCAGCCGAGACCGAAGACCTACAGCCCGGCGACCCACACACCGTCGTACTCGAAGACGGTGGCTTCGGATGGTTGTCGGGCAGCTCGCACCAAGGCAGTTCCCACCGAGGCAGTTCCCACCAAGGCAGTGAGCAGTCAGGCAGTGACCAGAACCTGTCCGAGGCGTCGAGTACGCAGTCTTAACAGGGCATATACAGCAGAAGGGCCGGACTCCTCAGGAGTCCGGCCCTTCTGTGTTTCGGTCTCCCGACCGAAACGAGGCTCAGCTGAGCGAGTTCAGCGCCGTGATGAAGCTGACCGCGGTGATACCGAGCTTGAGCAGCTCGCTGATCTTGCCGAGGTTCAGGTCTTCGAGCGATTCGGTGCTGAGCGAGCCGGTGTCGAGGGATCCCATTTAGTGCTCCTAGGTTCAGTTAGTAACTGGAGGTAAACTACAACAAACCGAATGGGATGTGACACGCAATCGAAACAACTGTGATCAAGATCACGTAATCCGACTTTTCGGACATCCAATCGCACCTAGGAACTGGGGGTTTGTTGTCTGATCGGACAACTTCCGTTCATGTTTCGAGTCAGGCGTGCTGACCCGTAACTGTGCAGAAATCGCCCGGCAAACAGTTGACGGTCGCCAGTTACCGGTTTTCAGCGTCCAGCGACGGCGGCGGCGAGGCGCTGCGCAGCCGCCTGGGGATCCGACGCCTGCGTGATTGCACGCACGACGACGATGCGCGTGGCACCGGCATCGAGCAGCTCCGGCAGGCGTTCCTCGTCGATGCCGCCGATTGCGAACCATGGGCGCGGCGGTGCGGCGTCGGCGGTCGATCGAACCAGTTCCAGACCGGACGCACTTCGATTCGGTTTGGTCGGTGTCGCCCAGACCGGCCCGGTGCAGAAGTAGTCGACGCCCTCTTCGATTGCGGCCAGACTCGCCTGCGCGCGACTACTCGTCGAACGCCCGATGACGACGTCTTCACCGACAACGGTTCGTGCGTAGGGGACGGGAATGTCGTTCTGCCCGAGGTGGAGGATGTCGGCACCGGAAGCCATCGCGAGATCCGCGCGATCGTTCACGGCCAACAATGCGCCGTGGCGTCGCGCTGCGGCCGCGAGAATGCCCAGTGCTACCAGTTCGTCCTTGGCCTCGAGCGGGCCGAACTCGCGCTCACCGGCAGAGCCCTTGTCACGCAATTGGATGATGTCGACTCCGCCGGACAATGCTGCCTCGGCGAACTGCGCGAGGTCGCCTTTCTCGCGGCGCGCGTCGGTGCACAGGTACAGCCGTGCTGCTGCCAGGCGCTCGCGCCGGTCGATGACGTTACTGGGATGTGTGGGGTGCACGGAGCAAACGGTAGCCTCTAGGGAGCAAGGTTCGACACGGGAGTCCTGAAACGTCGTTGTCACTTTTTGTCGTGACTGCGAGGTTCGTGGGGCTGAGAGGGGATCGCGACCAGATCCCGACCGTCAGACCTGACCCGGATCATGCCGGCGCAGGAAGTGGAGGTGGAGTTTCGTGAGTACACACGCTCGTACGGTGTCGGTTGTCGGCGGCGGTGTCATCGGTCTCGCCATTGCGTGGCGAGCCGCCCGCGACGGGTGGTCCGTTCGGTTGTACGACCCGTCCATTGGATCAGGTGCTTCGTGGGTGGCGGGCGGAATGCTCGCCCCGCTTTCCGAAGGCTGGCCGGGTGAAGAGACAGCGTTGACGGTTGGTGCGGCGTCCCTGGAACGGTGGCCGACGTTCGGTGAGGAGCTCGGAAAGTTCGGGCCATCGGTCTTCACCGCGGACAGTTCGCTGACGGTTGCACTCGATGCGGCCGACGCGCAGGACCTGCAGACCATCGCCGAGTGGGTGACCGCGCAGGGCCATGAACTCGAAGTTCTCGGTCGCGCCCGCATCCGCGAACTCGAACCGATGCTCGGCCGGGGCATCCGGTCGGGACTGATGGCTGTCGGTGAGTCCGCCGTCGACAACAGACTTCTGCTGGAGGCGTTGCAGAAGGCCTGTGCGGAATCCGGTGTCGAATTGATCGCGCGTGCCGTCAACGACCTCGCCGAACTCGATACCGACCAGATAGTGCTCACCGCCGGTATCGCGTCACCCAAGCTGTGGCCCGGGTTACCGGTACGCCCGGTCAAGGGCGAAATCCTTCGCCTGCGGAGTAGGCCTGGAGTCACCCCGGCGCCCAGCCGCACCATCCGCGGAAGCGTCCACGGGCGGCCCGCCTACCTCGTCCCGCGCGGTGACGGAATCGTCGTCGGCGCAACACAATACGAGTCCGGTGAGGACACACAGGTCACGATGGCCGGAGTACGCGACCTGATCAACGACGCCGAGGCACTGATGCCGGCGATCGGCGAATACGAACTGTACGAATGCGCGGCAGGCCTGCGTCCCATGACGCCGGACAACCTGCCCTTGATCGGGCGCGTGTCCGATCGTGTTGTCGTCTCCACCGGACACGGACGCAACGGTGTCCTGCTGACGCCCGTCACCGCCGATGCGACGGTCGCGTTGCTGAACGGCACATCTTTGGTCGAGGTAAAAGGAACCGAACCCGAGCGGTTCGCAGTAGTTAAGGAAAATTCATGAGTGAGCAGGTCCCGATCGGGATCACCGTCAACGGCGAAGATCTCGAGTTCGATCGAGCAGTCACGGTGACCGAGCTACTGACGCACCTCGAGTTGCCGAGCAAGGGTATCGCCGTCGCCGTCGACGGTGCGCTCTTTCCTCGCGGGCGTTGGGACGAATCCGTCGGACGTGGTTGGGAAATCGAGATCCTCACGGCGGTGCAGGGTGGCTGAGCAGGACCTTCTCACTATCGCTGGCCGCACCTTCGGTTCCCGGCTCATCACCGGAACAGGCGGCGCCGCCAACCTTGCGGTGCTCGAGGAAGCGCTTGTCGCCTCCGGCACCGAACTGACCACCGTCGCGATGCGGCGAGTCGACGCGGCCGGCGGCACGGGTGTTCTGGACCTGCTTCGTCGTCTCGGAATCGAACCGTTGCCGAACACCGCCGGGTGTCGGGGCGCCGCCGAAGCAGTGCTGACGGCGCAGTTGGCACGCGAAGCGCTCGAGACGAACTGGGTCAAACTAGAAGTCATCGCCGACGAGCGGACGCTGCTGCCCGACGCAATCGAACTCGTCTCCGCCGCAGAACAATTGGTGGACGACGGATTCACCGTTCTGCCGTACACGACGGACGATCCGGTGCTGGCGCTTCGCCTCGAAGAGGTTGGTTGCGCTGCGGTCATGCCGCTCGGTTCACCGATCGGCACCGGGCTGGGTATCGCGAATCCGCACAACATCGAGATGATCGTCGAGCGCGCCGGCGTGCCCGTCATCCTCGACGCCGGGATCGGAACGGCCAGCGACGCCACCCTTGCCATGGAGTTGGGCTGCGACGCCGTCCTACTTGCGACAGCGGTGACGCGGGCCAAGAATCCCGCGCTGATGGCGTCGGCGATGCGTCACGCTGTCGTGGCAGGTTTCGAGGCGCGGCACGCCGGCCGGATCCCCAAGCGATTCTGGGCTCAAGCGTCGTCCTGAGGGACGAGATCCGGGTGATTTCTCGGGGTTCTGCCCGAATTGCCCGGACTCATGTCCTACCTGAGTACCACTCGGAACTAGACCTGTGGCCGATGTGCTGGTCATTGCCGGTAGGGCAGAGTTCTCCTCATGATTGAACTGAGGGGATTGACCAAGGTTTACGGACCGACGAAAGCGGTGGACGATTTGTCGTTCACGGTCAAG
>NZ_JBYTAP010000010.1:0-266200 GCF_058788335.1 Rhodococcus sp. FW305-130
ACCCCCCCCCCCCCCACACCCCCCCCCCCCAGATAGTGGTCAGGGTCTCGTGGGCTCGGAGATGTGGAGAAGAGACACCTCTCGACGCTTCGCGTCGAGAGACGGAAGCGAGTCGCTTCGCTCCCCGCCAGGGAGCCGCTGCGCGGCTCGCTGTGGGTCGAGTGCCGTTGCCGTTGATCGAGTCGCTTCGCTCCTCTGAATTCCGAATCTTGTTTCTCACCAATCGAATTCGTCGCAACGTTTGAACCGGTACCCGACACCCGAACGAGGCTGGGGAGGAGGGGAGGGGTCACGGAAAGCGCCCTGTCTCGCGCCCACTGCCTCGTCATCATCATGCTCCCAATCATACACCACCACCCAACCAACCGCAAAACAATCCGAAATACAAAACACCGAAATTCTCACCGCCCCAACAATATTCGAAATTTCTCAAAATATCACCGTGCATAATCCGCGAAACCCACTCCCTACCAAACGAATGTCGAAACCTACTGACACACAACAACATTCAAAACACCAAAACGAACCCCACAACACCCCCACACGACGCGGCAACACTCCCCCACACCACCGAGCACGAACACCCGCCGGCCCCACCGCCAGCACCCAAAACCGCCGGCGCCCCACACACCCCCAACAACCACCCCGGGACATGTCATCACCCCAGGTCAAACCCACAACTTTCAGATACAAAAGGTGTAACGTCTACTTGTCGATATCCCGGGTTCGGTCCGGGAGCCGGACTGGCGTAGGGATCGTCGATGGCACGAGAGGACTCATCGCCGCCATCCCACCTGCCGTGCTGCGCTACCAAACGCGCGGTGCGGTTCGGCGACGAACCTCGAGAGGGTGCCGCAGTAGTGTACGAAATTGATTTCCTTCCCGTAGAGAGCGAATCCGGCGCAGGGTCGAAGAGTGGCGACGCGATTAGCACTCAGCTCACGTTGAACGATGGGCGAACGGTCGTCCTCGTCATCGATAGCGGATTTGGCGCAACCGGCGAACAGATGGTCGAGCACATCCGGACGCACTACCGCACCGAGCGCGTCGACATCATGATCTCTACTCACCCTGACGCCGATCACCTCAACGGACTCAAACACATCGTCGAGACGATGGAGGTGGGGGAACTTCTCATCCATCGTCCCCGCCAGCACAACCGCAACGTCGCGGACTTCAGTAACTTGGAAGCTGTCGACAATCTCATCGCCACAGCCGAAGAACGACGGGTCACGATCTCGGAGCCGTTCACTAAGCTTTCCCGCTGGGGAGGGCAACTTCTGGTCCTCGGCCCCACCGAGGATTACTACGAGAGTCTTTTGTCCGAGCATCTGCTGGAGATGAAGCTGGGTGTCGCCGCGCCTAGGCGATCGCTGGCAGCGTCCTTGTTAGCCAAAGGTCGGGATCTGCTAGCGGCGGTGCTCCCGTCACTGCCGCTTGAGACGTTAGGGGAGGACGGCGAGACCAGCCCTCGGAACAACTCCTCCGTGATTGCGCTGATCACTGTCGACGATCGCCGCATCCTTTTCACCGGGGACGCTGGCATCCCTGCAATGACCGCCGCCGCAGACGAATACGAGCGCGCTGTTGGTTCATTCGGACTTTACCCACTGACCGTTTTCCAGGCCCCTCATCACGGAAGCCGCCGGAATCTCGCTCCCTCCCTCCTCGATCGAATCGTCGGAGCGCCCGGAAAACCATTCGGAAACTTCCAGGCCCCCATCAGTTCTGCCAAGGCCGCCCCGAAGCACCCGTCACCGAAAGTAGTCAACGCCCTCTCCCGGAGAGGCGGATATACCGTCGCTACCGAAGGGCGAACCGTATGCCTCAGCCACGGCACCACTCGGCCAGGGTGGTCGAAAATCGATCCCCTCCCACCGCTCGTCGAAGACGACTAGAAAGCCCCCACTCAACTTATGTCCTACGACACCTTCGACTTCCAAGCCCGCACGCTGCCGGTGGTCGTCGCACTCGTCCCTGCATATCTGTGTGCCGCGCTCCTTGTCGCAGAAATTCCCGCGGCGAAGAGCTGGTGGAATCTCCTCCCGATACCGGTGGTTCTCGCTCTTTCGGTGCTCGCAAAACACCTGGGGAGGGATGCCGGTAAACGCATCGAGAAGGCACTCTGGGCAGAGTGGGGTGGTCCTCCGACAACCCAAAAGCTCCGCTGGGCCACGGCCGACAACCTGATCATCCACCGCGACCTTCATCAATCGCTGCAAGCGATCGTTGGACCGAACATCACGCTTCCCACGCCGGCGCAGGAAAACGCTGATCCGGTGGGGGCCGACCAAATCTATGAAGCGGCCACCCGAGTGCTGATCACACGTACTGGACACAAGGACACGTACGCGAAGCTGAAGAACGATTTGGTGGGATATTGCTTCCGGCGCAATGTCTATGGCCTGCGCACGCTCGCTTGTACCGTTGCCTCGCTCATCTCTTTGGGATCAATCGTCGCCATGGTCGTGATCGTCCGCGTTCCGATCGATTTCGATCTCACTGTCCCGATCGTGGCACTGATTGGCTCGCTGGTGTGGATCGTTCTCTACACCTTGTGGTTCACCACGGAATGGGTGCGTCGCGGAGCCGAAGCCTACGCCGACGAACTCCTGAAACACGCTCCTGCAGCCAACCCTTAACGGGTAGCAACGCACCAGCCGGCGCCCCACGCTGCGGATGGAACGCGCATCGCCACAGCCGCGCCGTCGCATTCCAGCCGTGCGAACTGCTCATAGGCGGCGACGCGAAGTCACCCGCGAGCGGTCGTTCGCCCCTCCGCGCGAGATGGCGGCGGCAGGTGCTTATGCCGCGTGCACGCTATTCGGAACTTCCACGAAAAGATTTGCGCGCCCGACTGTTTCTCCAATATTGAAGCCCACTTTTGTTAATGCAGTGAGGTCGCGGGCGAACTTTCCGTTCGCCCGCGACCGGTCCGGCCCCGACGCGCGAGGTCTTCTGTTGATGGCTGCTGAGCAATCTGCAATGGCGACGTCCGCGTTAGATCCCCAGTTCCGGGCAGTGATGAGCGAGCAGCACGCGTGTGAGCTGCTCGCCGCGGATCGTGATCGCGGCGAGATCGTCGGCGTTCATCTTCGCGAAGTCCGTCGGATAGTTCACAACCGCAGAGCGTGGGACTAGATCGGCAAGGTGCACAGGGAGTTTGCCGTCCCGCTGTGCAAGGTAGCTATGAACGATACCGCGGACCTGGCCGCTCCTACCGAGTTCGTTGAGGCTGGATCTGCCTGCGTCCTGCGTCTTGCCATACGTAATGTCGAAGACCCTCGGCAGCCGTTTGTACATGTAATTCGACGAAGACGTGAGCTTCTTCCCGCGGCCGGCGTCGGAGACAACCAGGTAGTCGAGTTCATACGCGTGGCGGGTGAATCGTGGGTTCCGATCTGGTAGCAGTGCAGACAAGCCGAGATTGTCGTACACACCCCCATCCGTGAGTACTACTTGCTGTTTGTGGGTCGTTCCGTCACGACGGTTAAAGGTGAATGTTCGTGTCACCGGAGGAAGGAGGAGCGGGAACGCCGCGGATGCCGCTACCGCGTCAGCGACGGAAATGGGGTCGGTCACGTCCCCGTGGAACCAACACGAGCTAACCTCACTTCCGAAACGCATCGTGCTCATCGTGTCGAGGTCAGTCGCGGTGATGACGGTCGCGAGATCTGGGTGTGTCACCGACGCGATAGGTTTCCGGCCGAAGTCTCGTGCCGCCAGGGCTTCAATCAAACTGTTTGTCCGCGAATAGCTTCGAGGCTCACGGCACAAAAGGGAACGTGTGGTGCTACCAGCGCTCCGCATGATGCTGATGGGCGCTACAGTGCGCTTGATGAGTTCGACGTGCAAACCTTGGCGGAGAAGACTGGTCACCGTGTCGTCAAACTCGTCGAACGCCTCTGGGCCGTATGCCCACATCGCGGCCAGTAGGCTGCCGCCGCTGATCCCGGATACCACGCGGACATGGCGGAGGAGATCGCGGTCATGGAGGGCTCGCAGACATCCGAGGCCGAATGCTGTGGCGCGGAATCCGCCGCCGGACAGTGCAAGACCGATCCGGGGTTCGTTCATGTCTGCCTCCCGAACAACCGTCCCCAGTAACTCGACGCCCGGGCGGGCGCGGGTGTATACCCATATCCGCCCGGGAAATACTGGCTTGTCGGCCGGTCCGGCTGTACCGCGGATGTGTCTCCGTTTGAAGATGGCTGTCGGGATACTACGTGGGCGTAGATGTCCGGTTTCGTTCCGTGGTCACGCCACGCGTGCCACGTCTGCCCGTAACCGCCGAGGATCAGCATGAGTGCGCGTCGGCCAGTTCCGTCCGGGCTGACGAGGGAAGCCATTCCGGCCTTGTCGATGTCGCTCGGTAGAGCGCGACCGAAGGGGTGGGTGTGCCACATGCCGGCGAATCCGATCCTGTTGGCGGAGCTGCTGCGGTGATGCTCGAGCGTTTCCTTGCTTCCTTCGATGCCGTGCCCAAAGTAGATCTCGGAGAGGGCGCTGTCAGGCGGTGGCCCGGTCGCCACGTCGACATAGACGGTACGAGTGGCATCGTCGAGAGACCCCAGCAGCATGCCTCCGGTTTCGATGCGGTCGCCGCGTTTGCGTGCGCCCCGGCGGACCTCAGCGCGCATCTCGGTGATCGCGCGTTGGGACACTCGCACCTCGTACACGCCGCCTACATCGGGCATGGTGACGTCGTTCGACCAAGTGAGCCGGTCTGTGGCGGCGCGGGCGGGCTCCGCTCCGGGCAGCCGGACCACAGTGCATGCCATCGGCTTCTTTGCTGCAATTGAGTTGTCGGCCAGGATGTTCAGAGCCTCCCAGAACATGGTGGCAGCAAGAGCGCAGACCTGTATCGAGGAACCGACAAACGTCGGTGCCGAGCATCCCGGTTCCGGGAAGAACATGTCGGTGCGAGGGGGGTCGGGGAAAAAATCTTCCGCGACGTCCTCCCAGGTCGCGCGGGCAGCACTTCGGGACTCGATCGCAGTGCGCCGCAAAATGTCATGCCCAGCGCCGGTTGCCCCGGCCATCGAGACAGTGACCAGTCCGCGTTCCGCGCTGTGCCCGAACAATGCGGTGACCACAGGTGGCCACTCGTCCCGACGCCGAGCACGAGCATGTTCGAGTGCTGCCCGAACTCCCCCATCAGCGGTAGCGTCGATGACGAGATCGAATGCAGGCGGATCTGCGTCCTCACTGAGGTAGTTAGTCATGACGTCGCCAATCGTGTGCTGGACTGACAAGTCGCGTCGAATCTCACTGAGTCTGTTGGCCAGCGTGTAAGCCTTCGAGTAGCCGATGTCCGAATCGGTATATGGCTGCCGGACCAAGATGCCTGGGGACACGGCGCTTTTGTCAATGACAGAGAGAGCCGATACTCCCGCTCGCACACAGTGTTCGGCGATCGGAGCCCCCAGTGCACCACATCCGAAGATGAGGACCCGTTTCCCGTTCAACCACGTCGCGGCCGTGTTTGCATCGCGCCGCTGGGTGACTTCGGGCCGATCTTCGAAAATGACCATCCATGTTG
This sequence comes from Rhodococcus sp. FW305-130, assembly GCF_058788335.1. Taxonomy (NCBI): domain Bacteria; kingdom Bacillati; phylum Actinomycetota; class Actinomycetes; order Mycobacteriales; family Nocardiaceae; genus Rhodococcus; species Rhodococcus sp. FW305-130. Next base: position 5,543 of record NZ_JBYTAP010000010.1, read on the forward strand.
CCGTCGCGAAGCTCAACCAGCGGCCTGCAAGGTCGGCGACTTTGCCTTTCAAAGGTTCTGAGGATCCGATCTCCACCTCGCCGAGTAGATCGGCGATATCGGTTCCGAGTTCGTCGAACTTCCACGCCACGAGGTGCGCCAATCGCGCTGTTCCTTCGATGCGCCGAGAAGGCGTGCCGAGAATCAGCGCAGCAGGTGCTTTCTCCTCCGATCCCGCCCGTTCGGCGATCTGGGCCGTGAGGAGGGCCGAGTTGGTGATCGCGCGGAGCATCTCCTCGCGGGAGACTCCTGACCTGTCGAGGTGATCGGCCAGCGCCGCAGCCGAGTCCGGATACTCGAAACCCAGCTCGTCGCTGATCAAGAACGTCGGCGTCACAAAGTACGGCCGGCCTGACACGTCGACCGCGTCGAGGTCCTCCGCGAGGACTCGCGCACACACCTCCCCCAGAGTGAGCCACTCCAGAACATCAACACGTTTGCCGTGGCGTCGGCACCAGGCATAGAGCGTGGTGGTTCGCTCTACGCATTCGGCTGCCCACGGCGCCCGGTCGTCTAAGTCCGGACGAATCACGATCCAACCGTTGTCGTAGCTCGAGTACGCCACAGGCGGATGGAGTGGTTGCCCTTCCGGGTCGAGCGTTCCTTCAGCGGCTCGTTGAAGCCACAGCATCAGCCGCGCGATGAGGCCACGCATCCCGTCCGACGGATTCCACTCCACCGATGGTGCCGCATAAATGCAGAGCTGAGATCCCCACTGAACGTGAGGGGTGCCCGCCCACCGTTTATGGGGCACCCTCACGGCGGGATGCGTATACGGAAACGTGCCAGAAACGATGAACTCGAACCGCTCCCGCTCCCGCACCCTGATCCCCCCGTTGCCGGTAGTGATCCCATGGGTGTCGAACGAGACGATAAATGTCGTCGAACTCTGGCCTTCCACAGTTCCCAGAACTTCGATCGCGCCGTCACTGACCTCCGCGAGCTCGGCAAGTTGCGCCGCCGCCAGATCGCTCAACGGCCGAACCCGACCGGCGCATCAGGCGCGCTCGCACCACCGCGGTCGATAGCGATCGCATCCTGGATGCGTTCAGCTCCACTCCGCCGCGATTCCACCGCAGCGGCAGCAGCGGGCAGCGCCTGGGCGACGGTGACAGCCGCAGCGGTCACCGCCGCCAGACGGCGTCGGCTCGGGATCGTCGCGGACTTCGCGAAACCTGCACTAGCAGAGAGAGCGGATACCGACTCACGGATAATTCGCGGGCCGGAGGCATCCACACCGAAAACAACGGGAGAGGGCGCATTCTCGTCACCCCAGGACATGGTGCAGATGAGCTCGGCGATCTCCTGATACCGAGCACGAGCCTTCCTATGGGGCGGATTCATCCCCGGTTCGTCCTTGGGGCGGAACGAGTCGCTGCTGCTGACAATAACGACTTCGTCGTGACGGGCGTTGACGGAGAAAGCGTCCAGCACGTCCTGGCACAGGACGTCTTCCCCATCGACTGGGATGTACATGACCTTCTTCGAGCAATGATGCGGTGCGAGAAGCAAGTCCCACTCCAACTTCTCTCGGCGATCGTGGTCGACGCTGTAGTTGAAGATCTTCATGATGGTGTCGTGTGCCAAGTCGCCGAACAGCAGCATCTTGCCGTCGACACCGCTCTCATCGGTGAGGGTGATTTGCATAGCCAGTGACGTCTCGTTGCGCTCCGCGGCACAGTCATCGACGAACGGGGCGTGGAAAAATACTTCGAACCGGTCGGAGCAGTCATGCTCGTCGAGTGTGCTTACCGACTTCCCCGGCCCGGACAAATACTTGTCGGGAAGCTCGGAGTAGGCATGGTCGTCATGGTCGGAGTCGTACCCGATGACAAGGATGCGATCACCACTTGCGGGCTCGACTCCGGCATCGACAGCCTTCTTCGTCGCAACAACCCGGCGCTCGGATTCCGCTTGGAACGCTTCCGCGTCTGAACACGGATTCGGAGCATCATCATCTGCTGCTTCTCGCCACATCCGCGGGGTCGCCCACAGTTCACCGATACGTACACGGTCGAGAAGATCAGCAAATCCGAGGCAGTGGTCCTTGTCTGCGTGGGTCAAGGCGAATACGGCGAGGTACGGCAACCCATTCACCGTGGGGAGCGCCTCGATGAGACGGTCGACAACCGGAACATGCGGAGTCTCCTCGTCCTGCGCCATCGCGAGATCATGCAGGTCGATCTGGATCACAATGTCGTCATCGAGAACAATCGTGCTGCTATCCCCAGTACCGACCGGCCAGAACACCGCACCACGCGTAGGGAGCTCACTATAATCCACGACTTCCTCCTGAACTGACCAAACACGAATTTGCCGGACCGGCGCCCGATATAAATAAGACTATCCGGTATGTCCGACATGAAAGCCCGGGCCTGTCTGAACCATCCGCGCGACCATCCGCGCGAGACCCCCGACCGCCATAACGCCCTACCGTTACCGGTGAATCCATGCAGACCATCGTCATACATGAACGATTAACCGCAGAAGCGCAACCGCTTGTGCGACTTCCCGCGGACCAATTGAGGGGCCTCCAGGTTGATCCGCACGCTGGCCAGAAGTTCCTAGTACTACGGTTGAGTTCAGCCTTACACCGGATCAGCGATCGTGCAGCCTCGGCAGCGAGCGGGACTTCTACTCAGATCGCGACCGCCGGTGCCAGTGTGCAGGGATACTGGGATTCCCAGCCACTGCAACACGCAGCGGTGCGAGCTTGGCCGCGATTCACGCTCGCCCATTCGTAGGCGTTCCTGCATCAGGCCATAGTTCATCCGGCATGCGCGTTGCTTCGCCAGGTTGGACAAATACGTTGTCATGCAATGGAGTTCACGCCTACTCGGGAAACACTTGGGGATCGGGTACGGCACGGTCGCGCGCATCTGGCGCGAGTACGGCGTGCAGCCGTGGCGCAGTGAGACATTCAGGTTCTCCACCGATCCGGAACTGGCCGGTGGAGGTCACCGACATCGTCGGGTTGTATCTCGATCCGCCGGAGAACGCGATCATGCCCTGCGTGGACGAGAAATCGCGGATTCAGGCATTGGATCGGACGGCTCCGATGTTGCCGATGCAGATCGGCATGCCCGAGAAGCAAACCCACGACTACGTCCGCAAAGGCACCACCACCTTGTTCGCGGCGTTGGAGATCGAGACCGAGAAGGTGACCGGGATCTGCCGACCGCGGCACCGTCACCAGGAGATTCTGGTGATTCTGGTGATTCTCAAACATGTGGCACGGGCGTATCCGAAGCTGGAATTGCATCTGGTGACCGGCAATTACACGACCCGCAGGAAACTCGAGGTCCGGGAGTGGTTGGCGGCGAACCCGCGGATCCACGTCCATTCACGCCGATGTCGGCGTCGTGGATGAATCTGGTCGAGGTGTGGTTCGGGTTCTGTCAAGTTGTTTGGGATGCAGCAGTTTTCGGGTGCAGCTGGGTATCAGTGGAGTGGTCGGTCAAGCAGTGAGGTTCTGTTCGGCGACCTGATCCCACACCTGGAATCGGGTGTGCATTTCGGTGCGATAGTCGGTGGCGGTCATCTGGTGGCGGGGCGGCCGGAAATGCGGAGAGATACGACTGTACGAGGCCAGGAATCGTTGGGCTGCACCGACAGTGCGGAACCCTTTCATCGCCCGTTCGCGTTGCCGGGTCGGTTGATGGGAGTTCTCGCACCGATTGTTCAAATACTTGTTTTGCCGGTGCTCACTTGTCGACATCGTCTCCCGGTGCGCGACCTGGTAGGAGGCGAGTTTATCGGTGACCAGTACCCGCGGCGACGGCCTTGTTTCTTCAGTAGTGTCCTGAAGAACCTGGTCGCGGCACTGCCGTCCCGCTTACCTTGGATGAGGATGTCAAGCACGTTGCCGTCTTGGTCCACTGCCCGCCAGGGATATTTTCGGACTCCGCCGATCTTGACGAACACCTCGTCGAGATGCCACTTGTCGCCAGTCTGTGGTTGGCGTCGGCGCAGCCTGCGGGCATATTCGGGCCCGAACCTTCCGCACCAGGTACCCGAGCGTACGATCCGAAGATCCTCGTCGCTTTGCCCGCGACGGGCGGATCCGCTGTTATCCCGACCTCCCGGCACATGCCCACTATTACGGCCGTTCAAGGTTTTTCGAGCTGAGTACTGCGCGCAGTGACACCAGATACTCGTCCCCGGCCTGTGTGAGCTTCCAGTAGACGGCCTTGTCGCTCACAGTGCGCTTCTTCGTGCCCGTGGTGATCAAACGGAGCGCACGCAATTGGACGATTATCGCACCCCACGACCTGTCCGAAATCTCTGCGGATTCACTCCCCCACCCGCTCGTCCAGCTCTCCTCGGCGTCGCTCTGGATATCGCTAAGCATGTGCTTATTGAACGTCTCCCGTAGAGCTGGCTCCGGCGCCTCGTCGATCATCGTGGGGCCGAGAACCTCAACGATCTCGTCCCACGTATATGTGAGATCGCCGTCCTCTTCTTGGCGGGCATAGTGGTAGCCCTTATGTTTCAGGAAGAGTTCGACTTTCTCCTGGCCATGAGCGAAGGCATCGTCCATCTGCGCCGAAGTCGAAGCAGAGCCCTCGACTTCCTTCTTCTCAAATTGGGCGATCTTTGCGTTGAGTTCGGCGATCTCTGCACGGGTCTCGGGTGTCATCGCCTGGTCTCCACGGACCCACCCCGGTCGAGGGTTGTTCTTGATGAGATGAATGAGGCCGCGTGTGACCTTGGAACCAAGATCTTCGGCGTTCTTCCAGTCCTTGGTCATCCTCGACTGGATCTTCTCGCGGAACGCAGCGAGCTTCTTCGCTGCCGCATCGCTCCGATCAGTCTTGCCAACAGGAATCTCGTCAGGTTGGGAAGGGACAAACCCCATAACCGGGATACCAAGTTCGACCGCGTAGTCGTACTCCTTTTCGGTATAGCTGATTCCTTCCGCACTGACCGATCCGTACCGGCCACCAAGGACCACCAGATAGTAATCGCTCTGCGCGATAACGCCTTTGATGAGAGTCCACTGGTCGGTGTTACCTGCAGGGAACATCTCCATACCGGCGGGCAGACAGTCCATCTCGAGCAGCGCCTGCATGACCTCGCGTCGCTCGTCTACAAGGTCCATGAAGGTCGAACTGATAAATACCTGATAGCGCCGGTCCATAGCCTGCATGCTAACCGACCCCATCGCGGAGTCCTGGACTCCGGTCTCCAGCCACGATCCCGGCGACGGGACACCTTCATGCCCAGCTGCGCGTCGATCTGAAACTGACCGGATACCGTTGGACGACGAATCGACCACCCATCTATGGGTCAGTTGCCGGTGGGCGGAGTGCGCGAGGGCAACTCGCCGCTGCCGGGCCCCGCCTGTTCCACCCATACCCTTAATGGCGGCTTGCTGGGTTTCACTTGCGGTGTGGTCGTGGGTCGGATCTCGGTGGATGGTGTGGACGTGTCCCCATCCACCGAGGTCGTGACGCCCTGGGAGGGAAGACGCTGTCAAACGAATCGGCTTCTCATAAGCTGGGGAAGGATCGAAATGGTCTGCGACACAGATCTGTAAATGGTTTCACATCGCGAATTTATCGGGAGCCGACGAACGCTTCGGTTTCGTTCACAATGCCTCCTTCTAGGGTGTACGAATGAAAGCTGAGCCCGGCACCTACCTGGAAGCGAGACGCATCGGATGCGTAGCGAGTGGGGTGCTTGCCATCGCGTGTTCAACAGCGTCGCTCGTCCGCGCCGAATGGACTCTAGAGCAAGCTACGCACGACTGGTGGACTCTCACAGCGCTCGGCGGCATCATCCTGGGATGTATCGCGCTCGGATGTAGCATCGTCAGCTACCGGCGTGAGCATCCTCGAAAGACTGATCTCACGTCCTTTCTCGCTGCCGTGCTCGGGGTGACGGTCACACTCGCACTCATCTCCACTCACGCCGACGTCGATCTCGGCTCACTCCCGGCATGGGTGTCCGCCGGCGGGGCACTATTTACCGCCGGCGGAGTTCTCGTCGCCTTGCAGTCCTATAGGTCGACACTGCGCGCCGATCTGGAGGATCAAGCGAACCAAGTCCGGTTACTGCGCGTCTCGTGGCTCCCAAGCGGTACAGAAAATGGAAAACAGCAGTGGCGAACCGAATTCAAGAACAGAAGCGACAAACCCTTGTACAACATCAGGATTCATGGGTTCAGAGCATCAGTCGAGGAAAACTCAACTAGTGTTCGGATGCGGCCGATCACCACAATCTTCCTTGGAGACGGCGAGGGGCGAGGTCACCCGCTGAAAGTTTCTGACACCACATCTTGTCCAGAACTGGCCACAGGCGAATGTTGGCGCACACTATGGGAAGCCAGCAACACCGACACAACCGCCCCGAGTCACCAATACACCGCGATCTGGTACTCGGTGCTGGACGCAAACGGCCGCTATTGGAACATCGCTGACAACTACGAACCCATGAAAATACCCCGTTCCGAACGACCGCTTCACTGATCCATTCCCTCGCACTCAAGCGAAACGGCAGTGTCGAAGCCGCACGGAAGCCGATACGCAGCATCAGGAATCAGCAACGGACACAGCCCCCTTACCTAACCGATACCCCACGACATGCACGCCCTTCCCGGCGAACACCAACCCGCAACAGCCTGCGCATCCCGCACAAGCGACTAAGGAGAACCAAGGGATTTGCCCGATTCGCCAACGGCACGTACCCCCAGTCCGCACCACGGCCAGGGACTCCAATAGGTAAGACGTCCCAGCGTTAAACACACAACCCGGGGACTCACTTTCCACGCCGGGCACATTGTTCAACCCCGCTACTAGACCGCAAAACCATCCATCGGGTTTGATCTACCCGACGATGTGAACGGCGCGTCCAAGGAAGATCCTGGCCTTCATCGCAACGGTCAACAACGCCGCGGTAACGCACTCGCAGGCCTTCGCACACTGCTTCTCCGCGACAAGCGCGAATAGCCGGCGGTGATGTTCTCGATCGTCCACCTTGGCAACCACACGCACGCGCAGCAGTGACGACTTGTACAGCGGGCGTTCAAAGGATCGTCATGTCGTGAAGCTGCTCGTCCGAGAAGCAAGAGTGATTCTCAGGCCGTGAGCTGGGAGCAACACGCCCCCAACTGTTTTCTTATCCGCCACGAGCTAGTCAACTAAATTCATCGTCTCCGCCCAGCTAGACAAGCTGGCACGCAGGTGTCCGCCCAGGGTCGATCGTTCCACTGCGAGAGTGCCATTCGGTCGCAGGATGCATGGTTCGGCGATAGCGAAGTCTCCATAGATGTCGGCCGCAAGCGAGTAGGCTGCACGTGCGACTGCCCGGTAATCAGTTGTTGCTTCGTCCAAGCTGATCGTGCATTCGACAGCCGCTGTGCGGTCACGCACGAAGTCGGAGTTCAGCACGCAGATGTACTTGTCAGATGATTCACCATCCCATGTCCGTGGTTCGTGAAACTCCGTGGCGTAGATACGTTCTGTTGGATTCCTACCCGAATTGATCAACAACTGGGCTCGAATCTCCCCTTCCCCCGAGGCCCCGGTGTCTACGGCATGATGGCACAACATCGAGACGAGCCCGAGGAGCTCAATTTCGAAGCGATCCTGGGCAAGCGCCTGCTTCGCACCCGATACATTTTCGTCCACCAAGTAAGGGTCACGCACCACCTCCACTTTGGATGTTCCGAAACCCGCCCCCCTGTAAAGTAGTTCAATAGCCGGTGGATCAAATTTCCCTCCGTGGCGGCCGTTTTGTGTGATTAGATCAGTTCGACGAGCTCCGGCTCGCGGATACATGTTTGATCGTCCGAGGCAAGATAGCGGTGGCGCAAATTGTCGCTGCCAACTGTTAAAGAATCCCAGAGTCCGCGTGACGCTTGTTGCACCTACTTCTCGGTGACCCGAAAAGGTCGGCACTATGGCTACCGCCAAGGCAGGGTAGGACTCGACCCTCGTGTGTGAACGGCCTTCGCGATGAACTCGATCCAAATCAGATGCCAACTCGTCCCGAGAGGCATATCGATCGCGATATCGAACCGCGACCTCCGCCTCCGTCAGCCACCGGGTGATGGTCTCGTCGCGAACAGGATAACGGAGGATTGTTCCTCCATTCCCACTGGTTACGGCATGAGGGGCATTGGGGCTTCGCGGCACAACGATCGCGTAGTGGCCCAACCCCGTGATGTCAGGACGCTCGATCACCCTGAAATCGATTCCAGGAAGATATGGGCGCAGGCGTTCCCCAAGGACTTGTTTCATACGCCGAGTATCGGCATCACCGATACTGACAGGTGAAACCCGGCTTGCCCGACTTGATTCTTCCTCGACGCCGAGCACAATCACACCACCGCCGGAATTTGCGAACGCCGCGACGTCCTTGGCGAATTCCTCGTTCTTGTCCTTCCGATAGTGTTCTTTCTTCCAATCAAGATCAGCCCCTTCAGGGATACCGTTGGCTACTGCATCATCAATTACGCTGGCGGACAAGGACGTAACCGGGACACCGAACAATGCGCTCAAGCGCGGAAAACTCATCATGCCAAGAGACTTACCATGAATGAGTCTCTGTGTCATGCAACGATCTTCGAATGATACTTCGACGAGCCCCACATCCCCGTCGACTACCGACCACCGGCAACCACACTCGCGGTACACGCCCCAACTCCACAATCGAGTCGGATGCGCACAGCTCAAACGGAGCCGTCGAGCTCGACTCTCCGGTGATGGTCGGAATCTCCCGCAAATCGATGCTCGGGGACATTGCGGGCCGAAGTGTAGAACACCGCACAATCTCGGCACGGCGCATGAATTGCGCACGCAGGCAAAGGAGAAAACTGTCACCGGCATCTGAAAATTGCCCTCGCATGCGGTTATGCGTTCAGGTCTCGGTGTGGTCTGTACAGCCAGGCAGCACTGTCATAAACGCGCCCACAGTGAAGTGCTTGGTTGAAGTCGTTTTCGGAGCTTGTCATCGATTCCCCTGCTGGTCCTCTGTTTCATCGACGGTAGCGCCACGAGCCGACAAGGTTTGCGACCGTGGATCATCCGAGGACTACGAGCCGTTTCCGACCATCGAGAATTCGTCGCCGTTCCGAGCCCTCATAGCCTCGACGAGCACGTCGATCGAGGCCAGCAACTCCGCTGGGGCGTGGCCAGGTCGAGGGCGTGGCAGTAGATGGTGATGTCGGCGCCGACAACCTCGACCGCATGGGAAGCGGTGTCGCCTTTCGCGTAGATCAAGTGACCTTCGCGGAGTCCGAGTGCGGTGCAATAGGCGGTCAGTTGGTACATGTCCGCGTTCGGCCCCCTCTTGCCGGAAGTGATCGTTTTGTACTTGGCGTCGATCACCGCCACAGGCTTATCGCGGCTGTGGTACCAGGTCAGGTCAGGTTCGATCGCGGGCGGTGCGGCCGTGATCGAGGTAGCGCGTCGGGCCGGATCCGGGGCGCACTCCGGTTCCGCCGCGGCGGGCGATCGCAGCAGCGGTGGTGGTCATCAGGAGATCCTCGAACACTTTCCACATGTCGAGGACGAAGCCTCGCACGACGACAGTCCCGATGCGGTGCTCGATGGACCGATGCTCGGTGATCAGCTCCGCCAACTGCAATGCCCAGTGGTAGCGCTCGTTCAATCTCGTTCGCGCCGGGGACGGTTCGGCACCAGGCGTGGGCGGTGTGACGTCTGTGAGGGCGCGGCGGAGCCTGGCCAGCCTCGTCTGCAGACGAGGCTGGACTACCGCGGAATCGAGCAGAATCAAGGTGGCGGCGAGCAGCAGCTGGTTTTCGGTGATGTCTTCACCCGTATTCGTCGTAGCGGATCTCCACAGGCAGTGCGAGCCCGAATCGTCGGGTGATCTGATCGCCCGCGCGTAGCCGCCCGCGCAAGACCGGGCCCGAGTCTTCGACTTCGCGGTAACCGGAGAGCAACCCGCGGGCAGTCGCGCGCTCGGCGGCGACCACGAACGCTTCGGCCAATGCGGCAACCAGGTCGGTATCCGTGTCGGCGAGTGCGGTGTGCTGCGACCACCACGCGGGGCCACGGACGTATCCCATCATCCACATCACGCGGCTGATCGGTGTTTTCGGTTCCACCCTCACCGTGAGAGCATCGACGGTAACGGCCCCGATCTTCTTCGGTGGCGGCCAGCGCGAACACGCCGGGAGTCATCGTTGGTGTAACCGTGACCAGCCCAGAGGCCGCGAACGCTGCAGCCCCCTCCGGCGTCAACGCCACCTGCGGGCGGCACACCAGGCAGTCGGCGCAGCCGTAACCGCATCGCGGCCGCTCGAAGAGGGGCACCGTAATCGGGTCATTCACCGGTCGTCAGGCTCTTCTCCAGAGCAGCAAGGCCGTATCGGGCATCGAGATCCACGGTGCGGTCACCGAAGCGAAAATTCCTCGAGCAAGGGGATGACCGCGATGCCGAAACACCTGCGCCAATCCCCCATCACTGTGGACCGCCGGACGCATGAAATACGAGGGTCCGATCTGGAAGTCCAGATCGTCGATCGCAGCGCTACGCGCAAGATGCAGGTCCGCGACACGCTGCGGGTACTTGCGGGCGGTGAGCCAGCGTCTCAAGACCGATTTCGTGGGCTCCTGCGCCCGGTGCAGCGGAACGAATCCGAAGCGGCGGCGCATCGCCGTGTCCACGAGAGCGATCGAGCGGTCCGCGGTGCTCGATCGCGGAAGATGATCACCACATTGCGTGGCAGAGTGAACGGCTCGGCGTTGTCCGAGGAGAACGAATACTCCTCGGCGGCTGACACTTTCAAAATCGATCACGGAAAGTGGGCCAGAACCAGGTTTCGACTGTCGTTCACATTGAGGAACTGTCAGGGCACGGATTCGACGAAACCATTCTCGGTCAGGTCCGCGCCACAAGATCAAAAATCAGCAACGGACTAGCCGATCAGATCGAAGCCCAGTTCGGGAATCAAGGGCACATTGCGCCACATGCCGGCACGGTAGCGGATCGCATCAACATGGAGGCTACGACACTGCGCTTCGACCGCGATGCTGAACTGTTCAAGCTTGCCGGCTCATCCGAGGCAGACGGAGCCGCGTAAGTCTGCATGTCGAGCCGTCACAGCTCACAGCCCATCACATGCCAAGTCGACGCCAGCGGCCGTGGCCGCTGGCGCATCCAATTCTCAGCCGACCCGCGAATCAAGAACCCTGACGAATCGCTCCAGCACATCGAGATTGAGTGGAAATCCCCCGCAGCGGCACCTACCTTTGATGTTCACGCTCCATTGGCAGGATCGCTCACTTTTCAAACTCAGACGTTCTCTACGTCGGACTCAATCGCAATAAACCGCGCATGCTCCGGCAAGTTCTTGAAGAAAATACACTCACCTTCCCCATCTCGAGTGGTGAAGGTGTCCCTCCGATCCCGCCATTGAACGTCAATATCACTGCCGGCAGCTCGTCCAGGTGACAGAACGGCGTAGCCCCGCTTGCGGTACCAGTCGGTGAGGCTGCGGTGGCAGATTCCATGGAGTGTCGTAATCTGCGCCTGTCGTGCGACCTTCTCGACCCTCTCCAGTAAATCTCGCCCGACCCCTATAGTCCGATAATTCGGGTGCACCGCGATCGCATTTATAGACCACCACGGCTCCTCAATGCCATGATCGTGCAGCATCACCGGTTCGACCCAACAGAATCCCTTAGGGATTCCGTCCTCTGTGCAAGCCACGAGTAGCAACTGCTCACGCCAATAGCGTCCCTTACCGAGCCGCCCACCCCAATCGTCATCATGCATATCTACAAGATCCGGCAACTGCCCGACACACAGGTCACGTATTGCAGTCACATCGTCAATGGTCGCGTACTTCATCACTAGTGGCACCTGTGCATTATCGCTGAGCTGCTACATCACCTGCTAGCGACTTCGCGAGCAGCGCCGACGAGGTGGGCGCCGCGTGGTGGCCAGCCCACCTTATTGGATGAGTTCTCCACGCACCTACACGAGCGTATCAACGACGGACACACTCCGTTTCCGCACTCTCCGAAGACCTTCGAGCACTGGGTATCGCGGCAGTTGCAACGCCGTCCGGTACTGCCTTTGGTCCGCTTCGCCCCATCGTCGCTGCGCGGCCAGAGTGAATCGCATGTAAGTGTTTGTAGTGGCCGGCCCGAAGCTGGCTGACAGGATAGGTGTCGTCGCTACAACGCGCGTGTGCCCCATGAATCGCTTCACTCCTTTCCGGATGCCCTTGCCGGGTTTGTCCACTCTGTTGTGGCGGCAACGTGCGGCCCGGTCCTGCTTCGGTGGCTCAATCTTCAAGCCTGCCCGACCCCGTTGCCGCGAGCTCGTGGCCCACAACCGTCCTGCCACGAAATGCTCTTTCCGGGACGATGGGCGACAAACGACACCGCCCATCGGAAAGGACATCCGTCAGAAATGCCTATCGCCTGAAGACCACTACAAGACCGTCATCGGGGTCGATGCCCACGGCGCAACTGTTCAAGACGGAAGCCAACGCCGAGAGCAGTCCGTTTCTGCAAGATCCGATCGAGACGATCGACGACATAAAATTCTTGGACGATGGAGTAGGTCGATTGATTCAAAACCTGTCGCCTGAATAACACCTTGGACTGCGTCACTCCTGACAAGTTCGAGGCCATCTATTACTCTCAACTATCGAGTCTCCAACCGGAGATGTCGCCAGCGTGGGAGCGGCAGAAACCCGGCCCGGTTCATAACGTCCGTCAGTTCGTCGCTCAACGAATGACAGTCCGGGTCGTCAAATCACGGCCGAGAGAGACTTCCCGCAGAATGCAGCTCCCCGCGAGAAATCGCGGATAACGCCAATTTTGCGCAGCGCCATCCGGGAACGGCATAGGCTCTCGCAATTCTACGAGCTCAAACCCTGCACAAGCGAATGTATCCATATACATTTCTAGCGGCCGGTGTATATGGGTCGTGTTCGAACCAGACCTGCTCATCGCGGTCTTAAACTCCGCCTCGATCCAAAGTTCTTCTTTATAGTTGAACCATTCTTCCTTGTAGTATCCCCAATACAATGGCCAAAAGCAGGGGTGGGTAATAGTCCATACCAGCTTTGCTCCCGCCCGACAGAGGGAAGCGGTAGCGGCAAGCGTTGCCTTGAGATCGACAGTGTCCATCAACGTCATATTGGCGATTGCCACGTCAAAAAGTGGATATTCTAGCCAATTGTCTGTGGCGTATCCTTCTATGTCTGCGACCACCCAGTCGACATTCAAGACTCCGCGTTCTTGCGCTTGCGTTCTGGCAATTTCTATTGACCGAGCGCTCGGATCCACACCAACTAATGAGTTGACCAATGGCGCAACAGTTCGACCTAAAGCGCCCGTTCCACATCCGACATCGAGGACCTTAGCTGATTCAATACCGCTTGGCAGCATATCAAGAACCGTCGGGGTGAGGACAGAGATGTAGCTGACATCGATTCCTGATTCGATGTCACCTGCTCTTCGGACTGCAACCTGATCCCACTCGCGTGCAATCTGCGCCGTGGTTTTCGCGGCCACAATGTGTGGTGAACTATCAGGCTGGGAACCTTCAGGCTTGACCATCACTCACTATCCGATCGTAATACTCCTGCGAGGTCCTGGGCCAAGGAAAAAGCAAGATGTCCATCCTTGTCCTCATACTTCTCTATTACGTGCTTCCCACCAATTTGCCTACCGATCGACACCGTGCTATCTATTCGATTCATGTTACATATCGTGAAACGCGACTTAATAGTGTAATGGCTACCGTAATTTATCACTGTGGCGCCGGCGTTTTTCAATTCATTACTGATTGAAATAGGTTTAGGTAACACCAAAGTGAGGCTGTCTTGTTTGGCTTTTTCTTTCAGCATATCGATCATCTGCCCGTCATTCACCCAAGATAGATCGCGAGTGAACACCGACACATTTCCGCCATCTTTAATTAACTTGTACATGTGATCGCGAACCTTCTTGTCGCTTGCGTATCGCTTGGGTCGAGATTTCAGGTAATCTTGAACTTCCAGCACCACTGCCAACACCCCGAGGCCCACTGCGATTGTCAAGAATACGACCTGCGATGCAGAGAGGGCTTGATCTTCTTCTTTCAGAGACCAAATAACTTTGATGCTTGACCCCAGAGCTGCGGCAACCGAGGCGATCTTGAAAAGTAAACTGCGCATAGACGTCCGCTCAGGGTAAGCCATCGATCACTAGCAGATCGACAGAATCGTACTCGGCAGGATTCTGGCGAATCCCCTTGGCATGGATATTATTCCCGACCGTCACCGTTCGGCTCCCCTGGGTGCCGGACTCACCCCCCGAGCACAGTCGCAACCGAGGTATCAATACAACGTCTCATCCAAGTAGGTGACGTTGACAACGGGTAACTGCTCTCGAAGTCGTAGAAACCTCGCGGCAACGCTCCCGGCTGTTGATCACCGCTGTCGGGTTCTCCCTTGCGGCCTGGCCAGTCGATCAACCGTCACACCGTCTCGTACTACTGTGAAAGCATCGGGTCGAGCTCGAAGTACCGGACCATCAACTGCTCGAACTTCGTGCCCCGCTCCGAATTCGACGGAGCCTGCCGAAACGCCTCGATGACCTCGTGCACTGAACCCATGACAACCCAACCCTCCGCGACGACAACCCGTTCTCAACAGACAATCTTGCCTGGACGGAAGCCCGATTCATGCATCGGGCGCGCCGCATATGTCGCCTGCGATCAATCGGTGTTCGGTGGGCACGAGAACCAGCCTGATCAACCGCGGCAGGAAGGGGAGATCGGCCGACGACTCGCGGAAGTGCCGCCCCAACCAGGTAACAACTAATAGCGGCGATGATGATTGATGGCGTAGATCTGCTTCGGGCAATCACCAAGCCGCGCGAAATCGGAATTAGGTGTTCGATCTGGGCACCCCAAGGGGCTTTCCGCGCAGCGCCCGCGTCGACGGGTTTGTCGCACAAGTAGCAGGTCCAGTTGTCAGCGGCGAATACTTCGGTATCCAGGTATGCGGTTCCCTGCCTTGCATTTCGGCGTTGCATGCGGGCTTTCCGTTTTCCGACAGCGACTTTATCCGGGTTCGCCTCTGCCCACCGGCGATTGAGTTCGGCCCTGCGCTCCTTGGTTGCCTCACGCCACTGCCGGTGCGTCTCACGATACTTCTCAGGGTTCCGCTGCTTCGCGATTATTTTCAGTTCCGCGGCGCGTTCCTTGTTCCGTTCTCGCCATTCCTTGCTCCTTGGCCGATCGTATTCCTTCCGCCGAGCCTTTCTCGCCTGCGCAGTTCGCTCGCGCTCTTCACGTCGCACCTTGGCGGGTTCGTAGTCATAGTTTTCCAGCGACCAGACGCTCGATCGCTGATTTGCGAGTTCCGCATTCTCTTCGTACCACTTGCGGGCCAACCGCTTCCGGTTAATAGCGCGGCACACGTCCGAGCAGATCTTCTGTTTCCAGCGTGTCCTGGTGAAATGCTGCTTGAAAATGCAACAGTCTGCGCTGCCGTAGTCACTCACGCGACCATTTGCACTGTAATGATCGGTGGCACGTTTGCGCGCCGCGATCTTCTTGCATTCACCTGAGCATCGTTTCGCGCGAATTGTCTTCGCCTCGAAATCGCCCCCACATTCCAGGCATACCAACACCGTCATGGCATACCGTGCGCGGCGTTACGGATACCCAGACCATTACATCCTCCAGGTTCGATCCGCCGGTAACCATTACCGCGAAGTCAATCCCCCATGCTCCATGCACAACCGGATAGCCCGCTGCCGCTCACCGGGACATTACCTCAACAGTTGCCAGATCGATTACAGCACAGGGTATCTGATACGCACTGCACGCAGGAGGTACAAGATGTATTGGCATAGCCGCTCACGGTAGTCGGTAGAGGCCCTTCTCTATTCCAGCCTCGTCAATATCCGGACCACGCCACCACACCTCGCCAGGATCGGTTGTGAGGCTGATAACTGGAGTCCGGCTGAGGTGCCAGGCGGTAGGCTTCGCGGCCGAGTTTCTGACCCCTTCGACAAGCCAGCTCGTGACCGCAGCCCTTGACCCGTCACAGTGCGGCGCGATGGCTCGGCTCATGATATCCACGCGTCTGCCTGAAAAATTGTCCCAGTGACGAATCTTCCGAGCTAGCTGTGGGTCTTCCCGATCGGCATCTGTGTAGAGCTGACGGCCCAGCTCGCTCGGCCCGAAATCTTCGTTCCGGGTTGCTCCCCCACGATTCCAGGGGAAAGCGCCGCCGTTCTTTCCTTCCGGAATTGCGTAGAACAGGTAAACATCGAGATCCTTCACACCACGATCCTCGTGCACATAGTGCCGAGCGCCACCCTGCACTAGACAGACCGCTAGAAGTGTCGACCAGTCAGGAAAACGCTGGCGGAACTTGAGGTCGTCGTGACGGGCAAGTTCCGCCAGCCGATCCATATGATCGACCGTGAGACGTGCGAAACTACGCACCGATCTAGCGGCATCCATGAAACGAAGGATTTCACAAAACACCGCGCCCAACCAGCAAGCCTCAACAGTCGGGCAACGACTCCGAATTTATAACGAAGGCTCGGTGCCCGACTACGCACCGAAAAACGTGCGCGGCCGAGACACCGGCAGCGGGACAGGCTCGCTGGACTGCAACAAAATCTACGAGTTGAACGACCAAAGGCCGCAGGAATTCGATCTGTTGAGCAGCCATCCTGCGTACACGAGTAGTTGATGGGCACCTAAAGGCGTCGACGCTGTTCCTTGCGCGAAGTACAACGGCAAGCTCGGTTCGTTCAGGTTTCGTGATGGTTTGCCGGCCGTCGAATCGACTGGCGGTTTTGAGGCCCGCCGATCTCTCACCGTCTGAGTCGGGCACGGACTGCATTGATACCGTCGCCGTACGAATCCACATAGAGTCCCGAACCCGGCACGTATCGTGAGTCCAAGGCGGCGTGATCGTGGGCCATGAACACAACATCGGGACGTCCCCCGTTATACCGGCTGTAGACGGTGTAATTCCAGCCGTCGGGTGCGTAATCATCGTTCCACTTCAGGCGGGCCACAGGGACGAATCCAGCCTCGGAATAGATCCTCGGTAGTGCCGTGTCGAAACAGTCCAGTCGTCGTCCGCCTTGCTGGACGGCAACGGCGAGCATGGATTTCGCGGCGCTTGGATATTTGCTGTCTCGATGTGAGAAAGCAGAGACGATTTCGTCGTCGTTGAGTGCGATGCCGGAACGGCCGTCGTCGGTCACGAACAGCCGCATATTTGCGTATTCGCCTGTGTTGTAGACGTGTACGGATGAGGCGAAGCGGTTACTGACTTTGAGCTGTTCCATTTGCTGCCGATAGAGATCGGCATCGGAAGGCGCCAACTCGTACAGGTCCGGAGTGCTGTCTCCTCTGCGTCGAAGCTGACTGGCCCGAACGGTATCGAGCGTGTGGACCTGTGTGGCAACAACCTCGCGGTCACCGATCAGAAGCCGTGGGCTTCGGCTTCCTCGATCGCCAAGTCGTCCCATTCCTGTTCGATCGTCGCCCGCGCGCTGTCCGGCAGTTCCGGTGCCCATCCCCTGCGACGCCAGAACGCTTCGCGTTGCTCCTGTGTCAGGGTCGGTGTCTCGTTCTCGGTCATGGCTATTGTCCTTCGAGTCGTCATGGGCGAATCCGGAGACTGCTCTAATCTGCTGTTGACGTCGCGCTTTGCCTGTCTCGAGGCGTTGCTGCAGCTTTTCTCGCTTACCTGGATCGTCCTCCGCGCCGAGCTGAGTGCGCAACTCGGTTTGTCCACCGGGGGTCGCGTCGTATTCGGCGGATCTGGCGTCGAGGTTTGTTGTCGCAGTGTCCAATCGTTGCCGGTTACGGGTATCCGCGGGGTTCGCGTCGAACAATCTTTGGGCGTCGTCGAGCCTGCGGCGGGCTCTGTCGAGTCGTGCTCGCACGTGCGGGGTGCAGCGGGGGCCGGGGTACTTCTGGCACATCTATCGGCTCCCCCGATCTGCCGCGTCGACGAGTCGGCCGAGCATGGCGCCGAGGTTTTCGGCGGCGATGTCGACGAGTTCGCCGGTCTCGGTGAGGTATTGGTCGCGGCGTAGTTCGATCATCACCGAGTGCACGTGGGGATCGGTGTTGTAGTGATCGAGTGGTACGTACGTGCCGGAAAATGGGGTATCCGTGCCGATGTCCTCGAGCGGGGAGAACGCGGCGTAGGCAGCCTCTATAAGCCAAGGCGGCGTGTGGTGTGGGTCGGTGCCGATACATAGCGCGGGACGCTGGCCATCTGGGTGCAGCTCGTACGCCGACGGCGATGTCGGGTAGGAGTGGACGTCGATGATCACGGCGCGGCCAGTGGCGGCGATGCGGTCCGTCACCAGGTCGGACATCGCGGCGGCGTAGGGGTGGAAGTAGTTATCGAGCAGTGCGTCTCGTGCGGTGTTGTCGGCGTTGCGCAGGACGTCTCCGTTGCAGGTTCGGGAGTAGACCGCGCCGCGGCCGACGGCGTTGAGTTCTTCGCGCTCGTCGGGGAATCGTTCGGGATCGATCACCAGCCGCGAGAGGTCGTTGCGCAGTGTCCACGGTCGGAGTGCCACTGATTGCGCAGCGTGCTGTGCGATCACGTCGGTGTGCGCGTCGGTGATCTCGTCGAGTTCGGCGGCGAGTTGATCGTCGGTGACGGTCAAAGACGAGCGGATCTCGGGTGGAATAACACGCGAGGCGTGCGGGACGTGCAAGATGACGGGCGAGGATGTATCGCCCGCGATCAGTGTTCTCGTGTTCACGAAATCTCCTTGGCAAGTGCGGAACTGGTGCCGACTTCAGTTGATGACGTCGACGAACCAGCGACCGTCGAGTTCTTTGGCGGTGATGGTCTGTGGGAACTGTGCGGGCGGCTGGCCGGGACGCATTTCGGTGAGAGCGACGGAGAAGATACCGGCCGAGATCCGTGTGATGCGCACGCAGTGGGTGGTTCCTGTTGGGACGGTGTCGATTCCGGCTTGGATCTTCTCCTTCGTGGGCAGGGAGGTGTCGGGGGTGGCGAGTGCACGGACGGCTGTTCCGGAGCGGGTGACGTAGTAGGCGTGCTCAAATGCTGCGATGACTCCGGCGCCGCTTTTCTGGTCACCGGGGTCGGTGCGGCATGCGGTCGGATCGGTTTCAGCAGCGGCGGGAGCGGGCGGGGTGGCGTCGAGGGTAGATGCCGTTTCCGAGGTGTCTGTCTCGTCGGCGATTCTTTCCTGTGCGCGCTCGTCGTTGCCGGACAGGAGACGCAGGGTGAACCAACCGAGCAGCGCGACCACGACAACCAGGGCAGCCACGTAACGCAAACGGGGCGATCGGGAATCCCTCTTGCGTGGACGCTTCGGCGCTGGCGTAGGCGTGGGTGCGGTGACTGTTGTGGCCGTGTCCGCGCCTGCGCCGTGGGGTGTGCCACCGAGTAGGTCGATCACTGCGGGGTGCCTGCTCGTGTTCTTCATCGCTGCTGTCCTTTCGGTGCTCGCTCTTGGTTCTGCAGTGGAGCATGGACAAGTTCAGGACGGGCGTCGCATTGCCGCCCGCCCTGAACCGCTCTGATCATGCGAGTCTTACGCCGGAATCCCCGCTCCGACTGCGTCGCTGATCAGCGAGGACGCCAGGCCAGGAGTCGCGTTGGTGAGGAATTCTGTGAGGGCTGTGTCGACGTGTTCGATGATCTGCTCGCCTCCGGGCTGTCCGGCGACGAAGTTGCGGGCCTGTTGGTCGATCGCAGGGGCAGCGGCAACGGTGTCGCGGACAGTGGTGGCCGCGGCCTCACCGATGGGGCCGGAGTTCTCCCAGTCGGTGAGCGTGTCCTGGGTCTGGCTGGTGACGGCGGGTTGGTCGATGTCGGGAACCGCGATTTCGACGGGTTCGCCGAGTTCACCTGCGCCGTACGCGACGGCCGCGGTGAATCCTGCTATTCCTCCGCCCAGTCCGCCGAGAACGAATGCGGGGGTGCCGGCGAGGAGTGCGCCCGTACCGGCGCCGACAGCGGTTCCGGCGAGCCCTCCTGCTACCCAGCCGATTCCGGGAACGAAGACGTTGCCCAGTCCGAGGCCGATGTTTCCGCCGACGGTGCCGCCGATCAGGGCTCCTCCGATGGCGAACGGGGTCGCGAGGCCGATTCCTCCGGCGAGTGCTCCGGCTGCGGCACCGCCGACTTGGGTGGCGGCGTCGCGGCTGGCTTTGTCGACGGGGACGCCGAAGGAGTTCCAGCCGGTGGCGACTCCGGATTCGATGATGGCGGTGGTGTTGTTGGTTCGTTCGAGGTCGGCGTCGGAGACCCAGTTCGGTTGTGCGATGTGGAAGGTTCCGATGCGGAGGGTGTCGCGGGGGGCGATGATCGGTGCGACGACGTCGACGGGGCCGGGGAGATGGAGCTGGGTGTAGTCGGTCGGTGTGGTGTCGGTGTAGGTGGGTGGTGTGTAGGTGTTGGTGTCGTAGTCCCAGTTCGGTAGCGGCTGGTAGTCGATGTTCTGGTATTGCGCGGGTGGGTCGATCCAGTAGATGGGCTCGGTCGGGGCCGGCGTTTCTGTGGCCGGCGGTGGGGTGGGTTCGGTGGTCACTCCGGACTGTCCTCCGCCGTCGGTGATGCCTGCTTGTCCTCCTCCGTCGGTGATGCCGGCTTGCCCGGGTGCTGCGAGTGCCGGTGGTGCGAGGGTGATTCCGGCGGCCACTGCTGCGGCCGCGACGACAGCGATGGCGCTTTGGCGGGCGAGGGTGCGGCGGCGGTGTCGGCCGTGTCGGTGTGCCCGGCGGGCGAATCGGTTGGCGGCGGTGGTGTCGATGCTCATGTGGTGCCTTTCGTTCAGGAGGGTGCGGATGGGTGCCGGCGGGGGTCTGGTGTGCGGCGACGGCAGATGATGGGTCAGTCAGCGGGGTGGGTGATGAGATCGATGACGGTCGAGGCGACGATGGTCAGTGCTTCGGTGGTGCTGCGCCGGAGCTTCGAGGGCGAGATGCGCTCGCCGGAGGCGAAGAGTGGTTCGAACGGCATCCGGGCGACCGAATGGACGCCGGCGTCGAGAAAGGCGTCGACAGCGTCGATTTCGACCATCGGTGCGTCTCCCGGTCCGTCGGTGATGACGACGATGGTGCGAGCCATCATCGCCGGATCGGCGGTGGCGGTGAGGTCGAGGAGCATGCGGTGCGCGGCTGCGGCGGCGTCGCGGCGGAGCGGTACCGGTACGAGGAGGACGTCCGCGTGGCTGGTTGCCCAGTGCCAGCTGCCGGCGAGGCGGTTGTTGCCGGTGTCGGCGATGAGGATCTCGCGGTGCTGGGACAAGATCTGCGCCGCGGCGTGGGCGTCGTCGTAGCCGAGACTGGATCCGTGGGCGCCGTTGTTTCCGGCGAGGATGTCGTCCCCGCTTGGTTGGCGGGTGAGGTACTGCGAGAGCGCCGAGGGTCGGATGCTGCCGGGCTCGGCTGTCTCGGCGGCGATCAGTGCGAGAACGTCGTGTCCGTCGCGGGGTGGGGTGCTGACGCGGTCGGCGAGGCTGCCTCCGACGTCGGCGACGTCGACGCAGACCGTGGTTGCGGCGCCGCGGTGTTCGGCGATGATCGCGTTCAGCCCTACCGCGAGTGGGGTTTTGCCGACGCCTCCTTTCGGGTTGGCGATGGTCACGATCGAAAACCCGGGGAGGGGGCCGGTGATGGATGCGATGGCGGCGCGGTGGCGCATTTCGGCGGACTCGGGTTTCGGGGCGATTCGGAGGTTGAGGATGGTGTTGAGTCGGCCGCGTAGTCCGGTGCGGGCGGGTTCGTGCGAGCCTGCCGCGATCTCGGGTGCTGCGAGCACGGATGTCGAGGTCGGTGTGCGCGCCGCGGGGACTGGCCGGGCATGGGTGTCGGCTCCCCCGGGTGGCGGTGAGTCGTCGAGGGGTGTCACCGCCATTGTGACCGGTTCGTCAACATGATGATCCGGCTGCGTCTGTGGTGTGTCGGCGGGTGCGGGGATGGGTCCGGTGGGCAGCGATTGCGCCACCTTTCCGTCCGGTGCGACGGTGAGTTGGCGGGAGCGGCCCGCTTCCTGCACGGTGACTTCGACGGGTGAGCCTGCGTCGGCGGAGTGTTGTCGGCTGAACTGTGCGATCACCGCGTGGATCGACTGCCCGTTTTCGGCGGACAGTTCCACTTTCTCGTCCCCTGCCCCGCTCACGAGTGCGGTTCGCTCGGAGGTGATTTCGATGGCAAGGGTCGACATCACGCGGTGGTTCCGGTGAAGGCTCCGACGCCGGAGAGTTCGGTGTCCATTTCGAGGACGATGGTGTCGGCCTTGTCGAGGGCGGCCAGGGCGTCGTCGCGGGCTTTGCCGTCGGGGAGTACTTCGATGATCTGGCGGCGGGTGGCGACGGCTTTTTTGATTTCGTCGAGTCGCGGAGCGGTCAGTTCCTGGTCTTCGCTGAGTTTCGGTAACCAGCTGGGGATGGCGTTTTTGAGGACGCGGCGTAGTTCGGTGATGACGGGGTCGCCGCCGCCTTTGGGGGCTGCGAAGGGGTTGCGCAGCACGGTGATGTCGTCGGCGGTGGGGGTGATCGATTGGGAGATGCGGCGGCTCATGGGTGGCCTTTCGGGTGAGGGTTGTGCAGGTGTGTCAGCGAAGTCGGGTCGCCGTGTCAGGTCGTGGGTGCTGTGGTGTCGGGTTCGGGGAGCAGGACGACTTCGTGTGGTCCGTAGGTGATGTGGTTCTTGACCCGTTCGGTGCCGTGGAAGGTCAGGGTGGTTTCGGTGACGGCGCCGCTGTCTTTGTCTCGGATGACGGTGACCGCGGCGACGGTGGCCGGGTGTTCGTTTCCGTGTCCGTCGTCGACGAGGACGGTCATTCCTTCGGTGACTGCGGAGGCGGGTATCGCGTCGGCGAAGTCGTCGCCGGCATCGGCGGTGGGCGTGTCGTCGTGGTGGCCGAGGACGGTGGGCTCGGGAGCTCGGCCGTAGGCGCGGGCCGCGACGGCGACGGAGCGTTCGGATTCGATGAAGTGGCGCAGTTCGGTCGAGTAGAATGCGATGTTCGGTTCCTGCTGGGGCCGTAGCCCGTCGATGATCTTCTTCTCCGAGGTCGAGAGCTGGTTCCATTTGTTGGGGTGCGGGTCGACGTTTGGTGTCCACCACATCTGTGCATCGACGGGCACGCCGTCGTTGCCGAGGGCGACTCCGCGGCCGGGGACGGAGGTGTCGATCTCGCGGCCGATCTGCGAGTCGCCCCACAGCATCATCGCGCCGTCCTGCGACAGGTTGCCGAGGGAGATGCGGGTGCCGAAGTTGTCGCGCGCGTTGCCCGAGGCGCCGCCAAAGAGGGACGCGTCGGGTCGTTGCACACCGAGCAGGAGCCGGATACCGGCCGAGCGTGCCAGGACGGCGAGATCGGCCCACGCGCCCAGTGGGTCGAGTTCTTTGAGGAGATAGCGGGTTTCGTCGTCGCCGGTTTTGGCGAGGCGCTGCCATTTGCCGGAAAGAATGAAGAACTCGTCGAGGACGGCGATCAGCAGCGGAAGTTGGGACGGCTCGATCTTCTTCACATGGACGTAGTGGTTGCGGGCCATCATTTCGCTGTGCAGGGCACGCACGAGCATCGCGGAGCGGACGGCGTCGTAGACGATCGCGGCGCACCCGGGGTAGCCCTCGAGTCCGTCGAGTTCGATCATTTTCGGGTCGACGCCCAGGAACGGGATTCCTCGTCGTGCCGCTTCGGTGAGCAGGGTGCGGATCACCGATGTCTTGCCGCCGCCCGTGGGCCCGACGATCAGGCAGTGAGGTTTGTTCGACTTGGTGGAGATGTCCCAGAACATGTTCACCTCCGATGCGGCCGTCGCGTAGGGCAGGTGGCGCAGGTTCTCATCGACCAATTCGAGAGGGTGATCGACGCGGGTCGGTAGTGGGGCGCGCAGGCTCATCAGCAGGTAGCCCTCGGAGGGAAACCAGTCGGTGGCCCAGGTCCGGCCGGACTCGTGCTCGCCGGCGAGGGCGGCGAGGGCTTCGTCGACCTTCTTCTGGAATCCGCGTGCTCCGCTGGAGAGGGTGGGTGTGAAGGTGATCTTGAAGGCGGTTTCGACGTCGCCGTCGAGCGAGGCGACGCTCACGGCTGGCTCTTTCAGCGGTCCGTCTTTGAGGGAGTTCGCCAGCGCCTTGTGCCGCGGTGATCGGACGTCGGGTTGAATCAGCTTGCGGGTGATGCGGATTCGGTCGCGGTGGGCGTCATGGACCACGGTGTAGGTCCACTTGCTGGTGTGCCTGCTCGCGGAACCCCGGACTGCGTTGGTGAATTCGTCCAGTTCTTTCGGACGGATGATGGCGCCGCGCGCAAGTGTGATGGTGGCGCTGCGCAGGGTGGTGATGCCGGGCGGGTATCCGATGGTGATTTTGACCGGTGTGTGGCGGGTGCTTTGCCGGATTTGGGCGTCGAGTCCGGCGCGGTGACGGTGGGTGAGGAACCGTACGATATCGCAGGCGAGCAGGCCGACGGTCAGGGCGACGAGCGGCCACCGATACTCGTGGACTGCGGAGACTGCGCTGTCGAGCTGAGGGTTCGAGAATTGTGCGGCGAGTTCGAGGATCTGCGGCGCGAGAAACGCGAGTGTTGTTGCGATGACGGCGAAAGGCGCCCACGCCCTGTACGGGCGGATGGCGGACTCCCCCGCACCGCTTGTTCGCGCGTGGGGTTTGTCGGAGCCGAAGAGGTCGACGAGAAAGTCTTTGAGTGGGTCCTGCTGGCTTCTGCTCACCGTCCGCTCCTCTCACTCGATTCCGATCCCGAGGCGGTCGTCGCCGGGATGTGTGGGGTGCACTGTCACAGAGCGTGGGAAGCAATCTCAACCCGCCTGTGGATAACCTTTTTCGCGGGTGCGTGGCTGGAGCGTGCGTCACATGCCCGAAGGGTGATACCGGGGCGCGATAAACATCCACCGCCTCTACCTACAGCTGGTTCTGGTTGTGGCGCTGCGCATTACCGATCGAAGTACCCGCGATGGCATGGCTGATACACCGTTTGGGGACTTGTTCGACTACCTACGTCACTGACCCGATGACGATGTACATCTCGGGTGGTTTGCGTCTTCCTGCGCCACTGTGTGCCGACCCCTTTCAGGCTCTCGAACGTCTCGCTTCGTGAGGTACGGAACACGGTGCGCGAACAGCCGACAACGGCCTCGACGACACCGCGACAGGCGCCGCGCGAGGATGATCCGGGGATACTCCGCACAGAACCCTGACCAGCAGCTACTTGAAATGTGTTGGCGCGACGCAATTTTGAGCAGTACACTCCCCCTAGGCCCGAAGGGCCGGGGGAGTGACCCCGGAGGGGAAGCGTGAATCAGGCCCCTGAATTCCACCTCCGTCCACGACCCTGTACGCACCCTCGATGCGGGACTGTTCGAGCATGGGGTGCGCGGCCTGCTGCGTGTGCGTGCTGAACACGCTGTGCATGCAGAGCATGCACATCACGCAGGCGGTGGAGACGAACTGTTCTTCGAACTTCAGATCATGGCCACGGCGCGGGTGCCTTGAGCAAGCTTCAGCAGGGGTCACCTGCACAGCTGGCGGACACGTTCCGAAAATGGTTCTGTGCCAGGTTCTTCAGGCGGACGAAGGTCACGAAGCACAACGAGGGAGACATGTGTCGATCGCCACGGTCTGCGGCGGGTTCGTCGACCATGCCCGTTCACAGTTGTCTGCCACTCCGCTGAAGGAACGCTCCCGTCGAGGTCTGGGAAGTCCCCGCGGACACCCGCAGCGAAGACCGTTCCGTGGCCGCGCTCCCCTGCATTCGAGGTCGTTCCCGCGATCGCCGAGAGTTCCCCAACGGGTGAATTGCGACACCTGAATGCACCCGACACGACGACATTCGCTCGCGCTGATCGGCCGGCGCGCCAACCGCGGGGCCGAAAGTTATCCACAGGTTGCATTGAAATTCCTGCCACCACTCTTCTATGTTTCCGCGCAACCACATTCGTGGGGTCTGGTTTCACCGCTGTGTTGGAGAGTGCTCATGTTTTCTCTTGCTTCCACCGTGATCGACGTGTCGATCCCGGCGACGCATCCACCGCTCGCCGCAGATGCGGTGACCCTCGCGCAGTCGACGGACGTCAATACCGGTGGTCTGCGCGCGTGGATCAAGGACAACATCGTTTTCACCATCCTCATCGCCCTCGCGTGTGTGGTTCTCGTCGGCGGGCTCAAGGGCAATTTGTCGCGGGTCTTCACCGTCGGCGGACTCGGGTTGTTCGGGCTTGCCTACCTCGGTATCGCGACATCGGAATCGGCGGCCACGGGGATCGGCAATTGGCTTCTCGGGCTCGTCGGTATCTCGACCTGACCGCTGATGCCTGCGCAGAGAACATTCGAAGGGGATGCTCGGTGATCGACAACGACGACCTGATGTACCGCGTGGACCGGCACTACCTCGGTCCGACCGGTTATCCACTGCCCGTGCGGATCCGCTACACGGCCGGCATCGTCGGCGTGGTTGCCTTCGTGGTGGTGTTCGTGATCGGTCGCGGAATTCTGCACGTACCGCTCGGGTTCAAATCGCTGATGGTGATGGTCGTGATCACGGTGTGGCTCACGACCCGGATCGCGAAGTTCGTCACCCCGGACCGCCCACTGCGGTCAGTTCTCAAGGCCGCCCTCAACGATCTCGTTGCGCCGCGCCCACCGAAGCGCGGTGCACCCGTGTTCATCTCGCTACCCGAGCGGTTGACTACAGGAGAACGTGCCGTCGTACCTGTTCGGCTCGATGGTGAGGATCACCGATGACCGTTCCCGAGAACGACATTGCGGCTCTGTTCGATCCGAAGCTCGACGACCCGGTTCCGGTCATTCCTCCCGGTGCGCTCCCGCCGTCGTGGGCAGCAGTGCAGTCACATGCTCCGCAACCGGCCCGTGCGTGGTCCGAAGCCGAACCCGCACACACTCCGGATAGTTCTGCACACGACCACGGCGAGGACGACACCGACGGCCACACTCCCCCTGCAACTGATCCGGACCACGTCGCGGAGAAAGTACTCGGTCGTCAGCGTCGCCGCGCAGGCAAGAAACGGGCAAAGTCGGCAACAGATCGGGACAAGGTCGCAGCGAAGAAACGTGCCGATCGCGAACGAAAAGCGGTACGCCTGAAACTGACCGGCACATCAGCGAACATCACCCGTACCGCGACCACCTCCACCGCATGGTTCGTCCAACGCCAGGGGCCGTGGAATTTCCGCACCACCGGAAAGCAGCGCCGCTTCATCCAGGACGAAGCGATCATCCTGACCAACCTACAGAAGGCCGGCGTCAACAAGGTGCATCGTCGCCTGGTGCGCACCCCGTTCCCCGTCGCGCAGTGGGCGGTCGATCACGACAAATGGGCAGCCCCGATTCCCGATGTTCCCGGCGCATTGTCATGGGCGGATTACCTGCGCGGGCAGCAGCATGCGATGTTGTGGTCCAACGCGACGATCAAAGGCCGCTACTGGGGTATCGAACTGCCGCAACGTTCCTCACTCGGCCAGGGGTTGGACTGGATCGCCCGGATGCTGCGCCACCTCGCTCACTGGCCGCTGCTGGGCAGAGTGTGCACCGGGGTGAACAGCTGGGCCGACGATGCATTCGAACGCGAGCAGAAGGCCCTTGCCGATCACCTCGCCACACTCGAACGAATTATGTCCGGCCGCGGTGTGAAAGCAACACCGGCCACACCGGCGGCGATCGACTACTTGCTGCGCCGATCAGCGACCATCGGTCTGCCGCTGGAGGCTGGCGGTGCGATCGCCGGCGCCGGAGATTGGGAAGAAACCGACGTCGCCGCCCTCGAAGACCTCACAGACCTCTCCCTCACCCCTGGCGACGGGTACACCACCGTCTCCGGCGTCGTCGACGGCCGCAAGTACACCGGCGTGGTGATCGTGCTGACGATCGGCCGCATGGCTCCCCTACCGATTCCGGAACGGATGTTGCCGTGGCAGATCATCGGCGATCCGTCCGGTGAACCTCTCGAATGGTCCGATCGCATCGAGCTGCACGACAAAGCGAAAACGATCCGCACCATGCGTTCCCTGACCGGCAAGATCGAATCGCAGTTCGACCACTACACCGTCGAACACGATCAGGTCCCGCCGAAAGAGTTGGCGGAGCAGCACGCCCGCGCGCAGGACGTGATTTCCGACGTCGAGGAAGACCATTCCGGACTCTCGACTCGAACCACCGGATGGTACCGCCTTGCGGTGGTCGGCACCGACCCCGACGATGCGCGGCAGAAAGTCTCCGATCTGCAGGAGATGTACTCCCCGCACATCGCGCTCGAACAAGAGCACGGCCAGTACCAGTTGCTGCGCGAGTTCGTACCCGGTGAGCCTCAAGCCAACATCGCCAACAAACGGCACATGGATGTCGAAGCAGTCGCCGCCGGGATGGCGACCGTCAGTGACCGGATCGGTGACCGCCGCGGTGTCGTGCTGGGTGAGACCGGTTCCATCTCGCCGCGCCCGGTGATCTGGGATCTGTTCTCTGCGCACGAGATCAAGCACAAGTCCGGGCTGACACCGATCGTCGCCGTACCTGGTTCGGGTAAGACGTTCCTGGCCGGCATGATCGTCTACCAAGCCGTGAGAGCCGGCGCGTATGGCGTTGTCCTCGACCCCTCCGGTCCGCTCGCTGCGTTGGCCGGTCTACCGGAGTTTCGTGACATCGCTCGCGTCTACGCCCTCACCGGTCGCGATTCACGCGCTGGGGCCTTGAATCCGTACCGCGTGATCACCGATCCGCGTCGCGATGATCCCGAGTACGACGCCCACAACATCGAGTTCGCCCGGGATGCAGATCCGTTCGCGGCGGCGCAGTCGAAGTTCGATGCGGATATGCGTGCAGCTGCTGCCGAGCGTGTCGAGGTCGCCGTCTCGGTGCTCAAGATGATGCTCACCGAACGGCATCTGCATCTCGAGCACACAGAACCCGTGCTGCACATGGCCGCGAACATGGTCGGCGGGGACAGCAACCACAACCTCCGAGAAGTGTTGGCCGCAATCCAATCGATCGGAGTGAGCGATCCGGACCAAGCCGTCAAAACGTGCGCGAACGGGTTGTACCAGCAGCTCAGTTTGATGTCGGAGCTGACCGAGGCACGTGTGTTGTTCCCGGAGGAGGGCACGATCGGCAGTGGAGCGGATGCGTTCGATGCTGACATCCGACTGATGATCTTGACGATGCCGGGCCTGCAGCTACCGCCCGAAGGCACGCCGTCCTCGCAGTGGACGCCGCAGCAACGGATGACGGCGCCGTTGATGCACATGGCCGCGTGGCTGGCGAACAGGCTCGTCTACGAAAAGCCTCGCCACGTGCGCAAGGTGCTCTTCCTCGACGAGAACAAATACCTCGAATCCACTGGCGCCGGTCGCACCCTCAACCTCCGAATCGCGCGCGACTCACGCAAATTCAAGGTCCGTGCCCTGGTCTGCTCGCAGCTCCCGGATGATTTCCTCGGATTGGACGGCAGCGACGACAAGACCGCCCTGACCTACGAGGTGTTCGTCGGTGACGTTGGCGGTGACCCGCATGCAATCGAAGGTGCCCTGAAACTGCTCAAACTTCCCGCTGGGCAAGGGTTCGAGCAGTTCCTCGCTGAACTGGGCAGCGGCGGCGAGGACACTCTCGACGAAGACACCGACACCTCCTATCAGGACGAAGCGCGGCGCTGGATGATCCGGATGGCCGACGACGTGGAGCTGGTGCGTTCGAGCTGGATTCACTACGTGCATCTCGCGCATGTGTTCGCGGCGCTGAATTCCTCGTCGGCGAAGAACGCGCTCGGCGGCGCCGCATGAACACCATCAGGCGGCTCAATCCACCCTTTACAGAGCTGAATGAAGTAATCCCCCATCGATCGCGCCCTCGGGCGCTGACCGTCAAACCTACGGGTGGGCCGGATTGCGCTGGTACACCTACGACCTCGGCTGCGGCAACGACCTGGTCCGCGCACCTGACGCAGTCGCGGACACCACCCTGGGCAACACGTTCCTCGCAATCGGCAAGGGATTCGCTGCTGCAGCGTTCTGGCTCGACGACCAGACGAAGACCGGAGCAGCTGCCGAAGAGGCCGGGATCGCCCCAGCGATGGTGCAGTTCGACCAGATCGTCGCCTCGATCTCCAACGGAATGCTCGGCGTCTACGGAACGTGGCTGGGTGTGGCATTGATGGTGGTCGCCACGATCATCATCTGGAACGCCCTCAAATCAAACGCCGCGGCCGTGACCCGCACCGTCGCGATCGCCGGCGCTGCAATGGCCATCGGAGCACTGTTCGTCGGCGCACCGCAAAAAGCCATCCAGGTCGCCGACGACACCTTCGGATCGGTCATCACCGACACACAAGGTCAGATGCTGTCTGTGTCCGGAAACACCGGAGACCCCCGCAATGTGCTGATCGACAAGATCTTCCTCGACGACTGGCGCAAGGGATGGTTCGGCGCGAATTTCAACGACCAGGAACTGCAACTTGGACCGAAGCTCCGCGACACTCTGGCATTTTCGTACGCGGAGCAGCAGAACGTGTCCGGCGACAACGAGGCTGCAAGTGAGCTTGCAAGCAAAAAAGGAGAGGATTTCGAGAATAATCTGGTTGAGAAGCTGAAAGATTTGAACCTTTCCTACAATCAGTTCCAGGGCAAAGACTCCGGACGCACCGGCACAGGGTTCATGGCGATGATCAAACTCGCCATGCCCTCCATCCTTTGGATCGGCGCATCCATCCTCAAACTCACTGCGCTACTGGCTATTCGACTCGCAATTCTCTTCGCACCGATCTGGGTTCCGATCGCCGCCGCACACGGCGGCACCCTCTCGCGCGTGTGCCGCATGATCGCCACCGCCTACATGTGGGGCGTGGCCGGCGCAGTCATCATCGCGCTGTATCTGATGGCGCTGGTCAAGCTGTACGACACCGACAACGGCCTCGTCGACGGCACGTGGCGGCTGTGGTTCATGGTCATCTTGACGGCGGTGTGCTGGTTCATCATGCGGCCGTTCAAACGGATGACTCAGACCTTCACCCAGAACCAAGCCGGCGCACTCAATCGCAAAGCGCGTCACGCTCAGACGTCGATGAAGCAAAAGTTCTTCAAGGCCGGCAGCGCCGTCGTGGGCGGTCCCGCGGCGTCGATGGTCGAGGAAGGTGTCGGCGCGCTTCGGAAGGCCACCAAACGCGGTGGTGACCTCGACAAGGATTCGGTGACACCAGTGCGTCCGGAAGGACGCGAGTTGAATCAGCGACGCCGGCACGAGGTCGACAAATCGCGTGTCGATGCACGCAAGACGATGGATCGCCAACAGCGTCTGACGGATTCACGGAAGGACGCCCAGGACGTGCGGCGCCGAAGCCTCGCCGATACCGCCAAGAATTCCGCGGGCACCAAGCGGCCCATGTCGGATCGACCACAAACCGCCGGTCCCGCTGTCAAACCTAGCCGCACCCTCGCCCGACAGCTGATCGGAACCGAAGCCGGTTCACCGCGCAGCACTTCGTCGGTGAGTGAGACATGGGACGGAGGCCCGCGGTCGAGTATCGCGCCGATGAAGGTGTTCACTCCGTCCTCGCGGGATGCCCCCACCGGAACTCCGATGCCTCGATCGGGTGCGGCGCGCTCGAACTCGTCGACTACTCCGCGGTCGACGGCACGACTGTGGACGCCGTCGTTGACCTCAGCGGGTACTTCGTCCGATTCGACCGACAGGGTCAGCTGATGCCTTCCAGCACAGCCAATCCCGTCCTAGCACCGATCCGGCGGTGGGTGCTTTACTCGCGCACCAATCTGACGATCACGATCGTCTCTGCGTTCGGTGTGCTGTTCGTGGCGGGAGCAGTGTTCGGCCAGTCCCCCGCTCCGTCGAACACTGCCTCGAAGATCCCGGCCTACGCCGCGACGACTACGACGGACGCAGAATCGGCGGCGCCGGGTCTGAGCTACGCGTTGGCCGAGGTGACCGAATCCTCGATTGCCGGCAAGTCGATCGCGTCGGTAGCCGAGAGTGCACCGGCGACAGCGATGGCCTACGCGCACGTCTACGTCGATCAGTCGCTCTCGACCAGTGAATGGAAGTCCAAGCTGGGCGTGCACACCGCCGAAGCGCCCGGCGTGACGGTGGTCAATGCTCGTCCGATTGTGCCGGTCGCGATCACCGGTCCGACGCGCAGTGAGATCGTGGCCGGCACCGGCGGTGAGAGCGCAGTGCAGGTCATTGTCCCGACGCAGGCGGGGAATCTGCGGGTCACCCTGAAAGCCTCGGACACTGCCATGGGTTCGACATGGCAGGTCCAGATGCCGCTGCCCACCCTGGACCGCAGCGAGATCGACAAGCTCGGCGTACCTTCCCTCTCGAGCACACCGACCTCGGAAGCTCCCACAACCACCACGACTCCGAAGTCGACGACCTCACCGAGCACTACCTCACCCACGACGCCGACATCGACCAGCTCGACCACTGTTCCGTCGGCGGACCTCGAACCGGCACCGGTTCCTGTTCCCGGCCCAATCCCGATTCCCGACCTCGACACACCGCTCCCGGGAACGCTGTGAGTCGCCGCCGTGGAGCGGTAGCCCTGATCGTCACCGCCGCCACCGCCGCGATCCTGGGGCTGTCCGGATGCACGCAGCAGCCGGTGTTCCCCCACAACCGTTGCGGCGGAACCTCGTGGAGTGAGGGAGACGACAAGGGATCCTCTACTGGGAACACCGAACTGAAAGCATCGGGGCCGATCACCCAGCCGACCAAGGACGGAACGACGACGTTCACGTCCCCGTTCGGGCCTCGCTGGGGAACCGAACACAAAGGCGTCGACTTCGCCGGCCCCGTCGGGACACCGATCTACGCGGCGCTCGACGGTGTTGCGGTCAAGGCCGGACCCGCATCCGGGTTCGGGAACTGGATCGTGCTCGACTCGCTAGTCGGCGGAAAACCCGTGAGCACCGTCTACGGCCACATGTTCGACGACGGTGTCCTTGTCACGGAAGGCCAGCAGATCAAGGCCGGCGACCATATTGCGAACATCGGAAACAACGGCCAATCCACTGGCGCACACCTGCATTTCGAATACTGGGACGGGGGACGGCTGCAGGGTGGAACCGCTGTCGATCCGATGACCAAGCTCGGCGGAGCCCCCTTCCCCGCGGGCGAAGCGGGTAGTGATTCTCCTGCCATCGAGCTGGCCGCGTCATCATCGTCGATCGACTGCGCCGGCTTCGGCGTGGCAGGTGGCGGCGATCTCAAAGCCGGTTCCGTTCCTCCGGAGATGGAACCGTGGTTCCGCAAGGCCGGATCGCTGTGCCCCCAGATCAAGCCCTCCCTGTTGGCCGCAGATGCAAAGGCCGAATCCGGCTTGACCCGCGGCCTGAC
This sequence comes from Rhodococcus sp. FW305-130, assembly GCF_058788335.1. Classification (NCBI taxonomy): domain Bacteria; kingdom Bacillati; phylum Actinomycetota; class Actinomycetes; order Mycobacteriales; family Nocardiaceae; genus Rhodococcus; species Rhodococcus sp. FW305-130. The sequence continues at coordinate 38,906 of NZ_JBYTAP010000010.1, forward strand.
CTCCGGCAGTGGAGCGCAGGGTGTCACGCAGTTCATGCCGCGAACATTTGCTTCTTACGGCCAGGACGACGACAGAAACGGCAAGATCTCGATCTGGGACGATGGGGACGCGATCATGGCTCAGGGCCGATACTTCTGCTCCATCGCGGCGCAGGTCGACGGATGGATTGCCGACGGATCGGTCAAGGGCGATCCGAAATCGCTCTACATCGCTTCCTACAACGCGGGCGAAGGCGCGGTGAAGAATGCCGGCGGAATGCCCAGCGGCGGTGACTACACCACCCAGACACAGCCCTACGTCGCGAAAGTCCTTGCATACGAAGCAGAGTTCGCGTCCCCCGGAGGTAGCGGGGAACTGATCGTCTCGCCCGGTTCGGCGTCCGGATCGCAGGTCGTCGACGCTGCCCGCCAATTCCTCGGCACCCCGTACGTCTGGGGCGGCGGCAACATCAACGGCACCACCGGCGGTGGATTCGACTGCTCCGGACTGACCAGTTACGCCATCTACCAGGGAAGTGGAAACAAGATCACCCTGCCCAGGACATCCGAACAGCAGTGGAACGTCGGAGTCGAGATCCCTATCGACCAAGCACAAGCCGGGGATCTGGTCTTCGGTTCGTGGGCCGGAACAGGTCCGGGGCACGTCGGCGTCGCGATCGGCGGAGGCCAGATGATCCATGCTCCCACTACGGGGGACGTCGTCAAACAAGCTCCACTGCAGAGCGATATGAAAGCCAGGAGGGTTCTGTGAGCAACGCACGCCAGCTGGTTCTGCTTGCCGTCGCTGTCCTCCTCGTCGGTGGACTGGTGTACTTCCTCTTCGGTTGGGGCAACGAGACGGAAACCGAGACAGCTGAACAGATCGCCCCAGCACCGGCGCCGCTGACCATTTCGACTTCGCCGGCTCCGACAACAATCGGCATCACCGAAGATCCGGATACGGAGCGAGCCGAAAACATCGCTCGCCAGGCACTTTCCGTGGCGTTCACCTGGTACCCAGCAACGGACCGTAGCCCCACCAATGGATACGCACGCGCCCGGGAATGGTTCACCGACACCCTGGCACAGACCCTGCTCGTCGACACGCACACCGAACGAGGACCAGGAGCACAGTGGAACCAATGGGCCTCCGACAACGCCAAAGTGGTCGCCGATGTGACTGTGGGTTGCTCCGGCTGCCCACCAGATACCGATGCACTCGTCCGCCGAGTCGCCACCATCCGCCAGACCGTAATTACCGGAGATGCGACCAATCTTGTCGTACCGGAAACGACCGTGTGGGTCACGCTCTCCAAGCAGGTTGATCAGTGGCGCATCGACACCATTCAGTACTGAATAGCCCATCCACCGACACAAAGAAGTGGAGGATCGTCCTTCGAAATCCAGTCGATAGACGACTTCAAGAATGTAGTCGAATATTACTTGTACACAATACTTTTCACGTCCTGCGCTACACCCATCACGATAGACTTGTATCGACGAGGAGACTCATGAAAAGACGTATTACTATAGTCACGGCGCTCCTTACGTTACTGCCGCTCCTGCCTGCATGCTCGACACCAGCGACACAGAGGGTTGCCACCCCAAACCAATCCGCCAGCACAGACGGCGACCGAATCGGAGTCGTCACGCCGGCCGAATCCTCCCTCTGGCCAGGAAACTTAGCGATCGGCGTGGGAGACATCCAAAGCGATCAATTCATTACCACACCGGCCCCCGACCAGGTCCAAGCTAGGTGCATCGGAGCAGGAGACAATCTCACAATCGGCATCACCGCACCTAACGGCTGGAACGCCCTACTTACGCATGGATCCCAAACCATCGCCATCGAAAACAAGGAACTCGACTACCCCTTGCAGGAGTTCACCACTCCGCAAAGCGCACTCGACAGCGAGAGCGAATCGAACAACAAGTTCGGAACGACCGACCTCTTCCCGCCTGGCGTGACGTGGGATCTCCCACAGCTCGGCGACGTCGAGATTCAGTTAAGCCAGAAGACACCGCCCCACTGGCAAATCCGAGCAAGGGAGAGAGTCACCATCGACATGCACGTACGATGCGAAGGGACGTAGCCGCACGCTTAAGCCAGGAACGATACCGCCAAGGGCCATATAACCGGCAATAGCCGATTCACACTGATACGCCAGCATCTGTGTCCCGTTTCGTTGCCGGATAGTGTGTGCAGGTGAGCTATTTTGATGGTCGGATTGTCGCAGTGACAGGTGCAGGTGCGGGGGTGGGCCGCCAGCTGGCCATTCAGTTGGCAAGACAAGGCGCGTCACTTTCTCTGATCGACCGCGACCAACATGCACTCAATCAAACGATCAGCTTGATAGGCACGCAATCAGGTGTAATCCGCATGTCGGTTGTAGATGTTTCCGACCGTGACGCTATGCATGCCTGCGCCGCTGAGACATTCGACGCTTTTGGGAGCATCGACGCAGTATTCAACAACGCTGGCGTCCTCTACACCGGGGACGTGCTCGATGCTGAGTTCGATGACTTCACACATGTAATGCGAGTGAACTTCTGGGGTGTAGTCAATGGATCAAAAGCGTTTTTGCCCTTCATATTTCGATCAAATGAGGGAAACATCGTCAATGTTTCCTCTGCATTCGGTTTGATGTCGGCGCCCGGATACTCGGCATACAACGCAGCCAAATTTGCCGTCCGAGGGTTCACCGAATCGCTACGGCAGGAGATGTTGATTCTGCATCCGCAAGTCAAGGTGTCTTGCGTCTTCCCCGGTGGAATCAAGACCTCGATTGCACGGACTGCCCGTATGGCTGCGCCGATAGACAGACAAGCAGTCATCGAGTCCTTCGAACACAGCATCGCGAGAACCGAACCGGAGAAGGCCGCGCAGGTTATCTTACGTGGCGCAAAACAAGGACGTCCCCGGATACTTGTCGGCGCAGACGCTCGTATCATCGACGCACTGACCAGAATCTCCGGATCTGGATACCAACGCCTGATACCGGCCACGAATAGGGCAAATCGCTCCTAGCCTGACCCAACGAAGTCCGTATGAGGACATTGCGCCCGCCAGCCTGGGACCTTTTTCCGTTATCAGCGGTTACATGTACAGAAGAATTTGCGTAGTGTTCGTCTGTTCACAATCCGCGGGGAGAGGAACGACCACTGTGACAACAAAATGGTTGATGATCGAAACATTCGGCGACGCTGCACCATCCATTGTTGGGTTGGGTAGCGCACCAAGGCGATTCGTGCCAATCGAGAGAGTACTGAAAAGTAGGGACTCACTCGAACTTGTGAAGCGGATCATTGATGAAGTCAGTGCTTCACCTGGACAAATTGATCGGAGATCAGCAGACGGGCAACGTCGCCTCATCGTTGAGCCCCTGATCACGTTCAGCGGTCGCTTGCATGGAATACATCTGTGGTTCGGAAGATCGAACGAGACAGTACCCGAACATGATCCGGCTGGCGCATGGCTATTCAATCTTACTGCAGGCAAGGCAAGTGGAAGCGTCGCCCTACTGGATTTGTATGGCGTCCCCGAGGACGAACGTCACACAGAGAAGGCAATGGCGGGCGCGTTCACACGATTACGGACAAATCATGACGAGAGCGACGCACTGTCAAAGATAGTCCAGTCGCAACCCGGAACGGTTCACCAAGCCGTCTGGACGGTGGAGAGGGATGATGGAGAACTGCGCGCAGCTCACTTCTCCTGCCGAATGCTCAAAGAGAACGATCCGGAAACAGGTCAACCCCAAGTGATCCTGCGCGGGATTACTCAAGATATCGGACCAGCAGTAGAAGTAACCTCCGCACCTCCTCCGGTGGTTCTCGAATACAGGGTGCTAGAGGCGGCAACCAATGACGGAGAGTATCGAGCCATCGTCAATCTCAAGACCCTGCAGTTGATTCGATGGGTTGGCGACGCCATGCCGGGACTTGCATGGGAATCAGTTGACGATCAGGTCGAACCCAGCATTCATCCGGACGACTTCCACATTGCACTTGCGATGTCAGAAGGTCTCGCACGGGGTAAGACCCGCGGAGTCATTCGTTTCCGCCAGTTGAGCGGAGCCTGGAAAACCTATGCTGTGGACGCAACTCTGATGATGCTGGACCAACATACGACGGCAGGCCTGGTCATGATTCGCGAAGCAAGTTCTCCGGAATAGGAGAGGCCCACGCATCTGACATAGCGCCTTCACCTTCACTGGCCTAAAGATCATTTACGATTTCACCTCTGCCGCAATTGATTCGAAGACTTGGACCAGTCCCGGCCACCAGCGCGTGATGTCGATGAACATCGACTTCGGCGGCGTCGCGCGCAATGATCACCGAATGTTCAAGCGTTTTGGGACCTAGTACCCAAGATGCTTGCGGCCTATTGCGGTAGAACACTAGGCATCAGTAACGTGCAACTGCGCGCCCTTCAGGGGCTCCGGCAGTGAGTGGTTACAGGTGACTCCGCCAGGTAGCGCGGACGGTACTAGTTGCCGCTCGATCCCGCACCTGAGACTCAACCGGAGGCCCGTTTGTGCCGCACACACGTCGACTACCTCAGTTGCCATGTCGATGCCCTTGCGTACCTATGCAGGTACACCAGCAGGTCGAGTCCTGGCACGCTCGTAGCTTGCATGCAATTCAATTGCACTGATTCCCAGGGCATCCGCCAACTTTTGAGCACTCGCAGGCGTCAGGAGCACTTCGCCTCGCTCTATTCGCGCGATCATCGAGGTGCTGATGCCCGTGAGCTTTCCGAGCTGAGGTTGCGTAAGCCCGAGGAGGATGCGCCAATCACCGGGGAACCGTTCATCCTCCGGAACTATTACCAGTTCACTCATAGGGACATCAAGCGTGCGGGCAACCAAGGCCAACGTATCAACCTGAGGACTCCGGTTGCCGGACTCCCATTGCTGCACTGTCGCGCCGCCCACCCCAGCGCGACGAGCAAGATCTGCTCGACTGAAGCCTTTGCTCTCACGCGCACGACTAAGTCGCGCGGGTTCGAACCCGCGCATAACACGGCGACTCATGTGGGCATTCCGTTCGTCATTGCTAGACACCATGCCGCACCTCCTCTAGGGTCTAAACGTGCATGACTTTAATCGATGCAATTGTTGTAATAGGCACACGGCAGCAAGTCCACATCTCACAGGCAATGGGGTGATCTGACACATCGAAAGAAGTTCCCCCGGTCGCTACCAACGACCAGGGGAACGATGTCCAAACGGGTTGGCGCCCGTCCAGAGTTTTCTTCAGTTGCAGAAAGGATTCTGCGATGTCTATCTTAGTGGACCCATCAGGTCCGGATGACGTGTTCCACGATCGGTATGCAGCTCTCTCCACACTTGCCCTTCGTCGGCTTGTTGCGCGGCATTCGTCGATCGGCGGGCGTTGCGATGGTTGCGGTTTCAGTGTTTCGGAGCTTGTTCCGTTGTGCCCGGAGGCTGCGGCCGCGTTGCGTGAGTTGACGCACCGTGAGTGCCGGGGAACATCTGAGGTCGTGTTGCCGCAGTTCAGTACTGACGATCTTCTTCGGGTTGCTGCTTCGCATCATCCTGATCGGGTTGGTCGGTGCGCGCGGTGCGGGTTCGTTTTCTCGTCGGAGTGCGATGTGTGCCCGACTGTGCGAGCTGTTCGTGTGGAGTTGGAGGTTCGGGGCGTGGTGCCGATTGTTGGTGCCGAGCCGGGTAAGGGTTTGTGCGCGGGGAAGTCACGTTCGTGGGAGATGGATGGACGCACGGTGGTGGAGTGGCGCCGCGCGATCTCCTCGTGTGAGGCGTGCCCGGTGTTGGCGCAGTGCCGTATAGATGCGGCCGCGGCGGTGGAACGTGGGGATGGTCCGCAGCGAATGATCATGGCGGGCAATGCGTATGACAGTCACGGCAATATCGTCGACGCTGAACGTTTGGGCCTGTACGAGTCGTTGACGACAGCAACGCGCCGTCGCCGGGATTCGGAGGTGGCCGCGTGAGGGCCGCGGTGCCGCCGCCGATTGTGTTGGCGTGCGCGGTCGATCCTCAATCGTGGGATTTGGATGAGGGTTCGTATCGCGCGGGTGTGGATGCGCAGGCGGAGTGTTTCCGGTGCCCGCGTTTGGCGGATTGCCGGAAGGAGTTGTCGTCGATGGTGGCGGCGGGTACTCCGCCTCGGTCGATGATTTGGGCGGGTGTGCCGTTCAGTCATCGTGGCCGGCCGATTACCTCGGATGCGGTGTTGCGTTCGTACTATCGGCGGGTCGACGGGCATCGCGCCGCTTCTCGTGGGAGCGCTGCGTGAGCTCGATAGTGGGGTCTTTCGATCCGGTCTTCACACCGCCGCGCGACACAGTGGCACCGGAGGAGTCTGCGGCGCTGATCTTGACGTCGTTCGAATCAGCGTGGTCGGTGTACGGAATCCTCGCCGACACACACGGCCATGTGCCGGTACGGGACCGCTACGACCGGTTGTGGATCCTCGTCGAAGTCGCCGGCCGCCTGCGTAGTCGCCGCACCTTCATTCACGATCATCCGCACATCGGCGACTCACCGGATGTGTACGGGTTGATCGACGTGGACTCCCGCGCCATTCTTCATGCCCGCGATCTGATCGAAGCCCACGGCCCGTTGAGGGTCGACCCCTCCCATGCCGCGGTCCTCACCCCTATCCGTACCGGTGCGACGGATTCCGCGCACCATCCCACCTGCACGTCACAATCCTCGTTCGACGTCACCCGATTGGACTGCCCCACATGACAACACACCGCTTGCTCGACGAACTGAACAACCCCCACCGCCCCCTCCCCGACATCATCTACGGGATCAGTACCGGGGCCCTCCCATCCCCCGCCTCGACCGGCCTTCCCGCCGAACGATGGCAATGGCTCGCGGACCTCCTCACCCACCCGCTCTGGGGAATGACCGCGATCGTCGACGGACTCGACCACGTCTGCGCCCCCGTCGCCCGACTGTGCCAACTCACCGCCCACCCCATCCACCCCCTCAACGTGCGAGAACTGTGGGCCGCAGAACAACTCCCCACCACCGAACTCATCGCAGCGCATTCCCCGCACGAGGACGGTCACTGGGAAGTCCTCAACACTGCACTGGAGCTGATCACCGACGGACTCGACCACTGCAACGGACTCGAGACCTCCGGGATCGAAGCAGTCACCTCAGCATTCACCGCAGTCATCACCGCCCAGGACCCTGCCACCGCCCGCACGACTATCACTGCGGCCGTCGAACACTGGATTCATCCCACATGCACCACCGGCGCATCATCTGTTTCCACACAGTTGGGGGCAGCATCATGACAACAACATCGCATCGATCGCCGCTGATCGAATCCATGATCAGCACCGCCTCCACAGCGCTCCTGAAAGAAGTAGGAATCACCTTCCCCACCGACGCCGAGATGGCCGAGGTACGCCAACTCGCCGAAACGATCGTCCGGGACACCGTCGACGCGCTCGCAGGCCCGCGCGATTTGTCGGTCGGGATGCGCGACAACCTCATCGACGTTGCAGATCTCGTTGCCTCCGATCCGGAAACTGCGTCGGTCGATCAGATTCACGAGGTCGCGGTTGCGCTGCGCGGGCTTCTGGATCTGCACATCCCCGTTCGAGCGAATCCTTCGTGATAGCGCTCGTTCTCGCTGTCACGTTGGGGTGTGCAGGTGTTGTGGGAGCAGTGTTTTCGCTTCGCCCCACACGTTCCTGACATTAGACACGCGACAGATCCGCACATCGCGGGCCGGCGTCCGTCACAGACCGCCAGCGGCAACTGACCTCGATAAACACCCGGCCTGACCCGAACACCGCCGAAAAGAGAGGCCCCGCCACCACCCAGCGTGACATCCGAAAACCCCTGACACACAACTCCATAGACGCAGTCCAGAAACGACGAAACCCCCTTACGGGGGTTCGCCACACACTGAGCCAAATCAACAGCAAGCCAGGCCCGGCTCGCTGTCACTGATGAAGCCGAAGTAACCGCTCCACCTTCTGTACTGCACTACTTCTTCACTCACATGAAGGGATTTACCTGTGACAGGTACATCTCAGGGTAACGCACACCCTGAACCAGCTTCAACACTTCCACACAACACAATCCCCCACCGCTCACCCTCAACGCGCCACGCCCCGATCTCCGACGACGAATGGGCCCACGCCGTACAACAAGCCACCGAAAACGTCACCCGCATCGAAACACTCAACCGAACAAGCAACCAACGCGGAAACTCCTGGTCCCTCCCCATCCCCGACGGCGCCTACAGCCGTACCCCCACCTGGACCAGCCGCACACATTGGCAACACCAAGTCCGCACCCTCCTCAATTGCCCCACCGGCGCAACACTCTGCGCAACCCATGCGATCAGCACCGAAGCCGTCTTCGCCGTCGCCGTCACCCATGCCTCCCTCGCCGAAAGCGCAACCGGACGATCAGTGACCGCCTCACGCGAGACCATCGCCCACCGGGCAGGAGTGAGCACCTCCACAGTCAAACGCGCCCGACGAGTCCTCACGGCCCTCGGAGTCGCGGTAGAACTCGTCCGCGGTCGCTACCTCAGCCGCCTGGAAGCCATGGCCGCGGAATCGCACCACAGCCGCCGCCAATTCCGTGCAGCATCGACGTGGGCGCTCACCACGCCCCGCACGGTAGCGACAAGCGTCACCCCTCCCTTCATGAAGCCCAGAAAACCCTCCCGAGCCACACTGCGCACCAACGCATACCGGTCCAAAACCACCACACGGAACCATCCACAATCCGGCCACCGTGACCCCCTATCCCCCTCCGGGGGATTTGCACTTAAAGCTCTTGCTTTCAAAATCTCACCAACGCGCACACAAACGCACGCGGGCAAGACAACACACCAACCAACAACCACACCCCGCCCCATCCACCTCCAACGCGCAGCCGCCGAACTCATTGCCCACGCACCAACACTGAAACCAGCCGGCCACATCGGAACAATCTGCGACACCCTCCAACAAACCGGAATCGACACCACCCGATGGACCGGCCGCGACATCGCACGCCAACTCACAGCAGACACCCAACGACGAGGCTGGATCTGGCCCAGCGACATCGCCCAGCCGGCCGCATTTCTACGCTGGAGACTGGCCCAGATCAGCTGGGCAGCGGCCACCCCGACCGAGAAGGCTAGCCAGCATGATCACTTTCGACTTGCGGAACAAGCAGCGAGACGCGCAGAAATCCACGCCCGAGACAAACACGCCGCTACGCGAGCAACCCGGGCCCGCATCCTTCAAACCCTCTCGATGCGCACGCCCCTTCTGCCCGCGCCGCGGCAACAGAACCATTCACCACGCTTTCAAGTGAGACCTGCCGGCTAGCTTGTTCGACGATCCTGAACGCCCCGAGCCACATATCCCATCCTCCTCAAGTCTTCCGCTGACCGGGGTCTTCGCACTATCCGGTCTCAAGCACCCTCTCGGCGTGGCCTCTCCGATGGAAATAGCTGCGCTTGACCCGTAGTAAGTGCTATGAAGCTCGACTGCGATCTGCGAGATAAATTCACCACGCAACCGGCATGTTGAGGACACTGACAAGCAACAACACCGTTCCGAAGACCCGAAGGGGACCCGAGGAAGCAAAGACGACGACAGTTATGCCCGCGCACGCACCTGCCGTGAAGGCGATCACGGAAATCAGGCGCCATCGATCGTCGAAGAACGGCCACAACCACCTTGTCCACAAGGCACGCAAGAGCGGCCAAACTGCAAGGGACCATATCGCGGTCAACGTAGGCCACAGAACTCGCGACCAGAAACTCTGCTTGCGATGTGGTCCATCGAGTACAAGCGTGGCGGCGCACTTGTTTCTGGCGACCAACGTCCCCATAGGTTCGTAAATGAACAGCGCGATCTGATTTCGATCGGCGTAGTCGATCGCCGGCTTCGAATAATCCGATGCGGCAAAGAAAAGCAGTTTCTTCGAGATATCTTGTCCGCGTGCTCCATACAGCGCTTGTAAGTCCTGACGCCCGACCATCCCTCCTCGCCATTTCACCTGAGCCAGCGCTCGCGATGACGAGACGTCGATTCCGCCATCGGGTCCTGCAGCAGTTACTCGGGCGTCAGCGAACCCCAGTTCGCGCATCCGGACAGCAGCATTCACTTCCGCCTCTTGCGGTGTATGGATGTGTGGCACGTCTGTCTCCAGCGGGGCGTAGGTACTTGAAATATCGCTGACTCCATCGATCCATTACAAAGCGCTGTCGATGCCCCTCCCGGTGTTGCCGGCGCTCGGGATGTATGAGTTGGCGCAGCCCCCGCCAGGAATTACCGTCGCGGGTTCCGGTCGTTGCTGGCTCAACTCGGGCTCAAGAAGCACCCAGTCTGACCGCAACGATCTCGGCCGATTCCCGCCGAAGCGCCGGACACCACCGAGTTCCCACGACCGTTAGGCGTCCCATGTGCCAACTGCCTTGCGAACACGAATGAAGCGGTGCCCGGCTATGTGCGACGCCAAGAACGACGACACTCGCTTGCATTTGGCTGACGTTCTTGGTCTCAACAGGTCAATGCATCACTACTGGTGGGATGATGCGTGACCGTGGAGGCGTGGATGGGCAGCAAGGCATTGGGATTCACAGTGGAACAGGAGAACCTGATCTGGGATCTGCATCGCCGTGGAGAATCGCTAGGAGAAATCGAGCGGATCCTCGGAGTGACGATGCCCCGAATTTTTCGTTTCCTACGTGAGTCCGGAGGTATCCGACCGGTCCCACGAGCACGGCGGGCCGGCCACATCACCGCGGTCGAAAGAGAAGAAGTTTCGCGAGGAATCGCCGCCGGCGACAGTGCTCGAACGATCGCCGAGAAACTCGGAAGATCCCCGTCCACGATTGCACGCGAGATCGCCCGCAACGGCGGGCGCGAGAACTACCGGGCGGTCGAGGCCGATACCGCCGCTTATGTCCGCGCCCGCCGACCCAAAATGCCAACGCTGTCTATGCGGCCAATTCTGCGGGAAACCGTCACCGCGAAACTCCACGAGCAGTGGTCGCCGCAGCAGATCTCCGTCTGGCTCCGGCGCGAGCACCCGGACGATCCGCAGATGTGGGTCTCGCACGAGACGATCTACCGATGCCTCTACATTCCGTCGCGAAAAGCTCTCGACAGCAAGCTTTTTCACGAACTGCGCACCGACCGGCCGATTCGTCGACCGAGGGGAAAGAAACGCTCCCACGGCCGTGGGCGGATACGAAATATGGTCTCCATCGATCTTCGAGGAGCTGCGGCCAACGATCGTAGCGAGCCCGGGCACCTGGAGGGTGACCTCGTGTTCGGCACCAGGCCGTCAGCAGTCGCGACGCTGGTAGATCGGCAATCACGCGCCACCCGTGTGGTGGCCCTGCCGGACGGCCACCGAGCCGAGACGGTCGCCGATGCGGTGATCGCTTATCTATCGCAACTGCCTGCGCATCTGCGGAGGTCGCTGACCTGGGATCGGGGACGGGAAATGGCCGAACACGAGCGGATCTCCGCTGCTCTCGACATGCCCGTCTACTTTTGCGCGCCGCATCATCCGTGGCAACGCGGGACGAACGAAAACGCGAACGGGTTGCTGCGTCAGCACCTGCGCAAGAACGCTGACCTGCGCAGTTTCACCCAAGATGACTTGAATGCGATCGCGGCGAGACTCAACGATCGGCCTCGGCGTGTGCTCGATTGGGACAGTCCGCGTCAACGAGAAGCGCTCTTGCCCGGATAGCCCGCAGCGGGTTAGTCCTTGACGTTTGCGACGCTATGGCACCGCCCTCAATCTTCGGACACGGTGCGATTACGTGGCTACTCTCACCACCATGCCGAAATGGTTCGAGTTGCAGCCGTGTGACGAGTCTTTCCTGACCGCCGCGCCGATGATCAATCGATTTTCGGTCGAACTTCCGGTTTCCTCGGAAACTGCGTGGCTGGAGATGACCCAGGCTGGGGCGCTGTCATGGTGCACGTTCATCACGGGATCGCGCTACCTCACACCGCAACCGCTTGGCGTCGGTACCGTGCGCGAGTTGTCAATGATGCCGTCCTCGATCAAAGCGAAGGAACACTACTTTCTATGGGACGAAACGCCGAATGCCCACTATCGCAACACTTTCTATGTCTCCGAATTCACGGCACCGGGGTTACACCGATTCGCTGAGGACGTGCTGATCGAGCAACTTGTGGCAGGGAGCAGACTCACGTGGACATTTGCGATCGAGCCGAAGCCAGGGTTTCGTGCGCCGCTTAGGTTCGGTTCCGCGATCATCACGAATGCCTTGCGCCGGACTGTGAACGAGACGAAGACGTACTTTGACGGGCTCTCCGCAAGGTCCCACAACTGAGGTCCCTCTTTCCGGTACTTCCATCGCGATTCAGTGCTGCAGCTGGCGCGCATGAACATCTGCTGAACGTGCCTCAACTATCCTCGGTGATGCGTTGACCTGTTGAGACCAAGTTGGTATTCCGGAAAGATCGGCACATCGCAACGGTGGGGACGACGACGCCGCCATAGTGTCGTCTCCTGCGCGAACGCAGAAACCCGTGTCAGACTGCGTACCTACGATTCCTCAACATGATTGCACTCATCTCGGCCATTACCGCAACTGTAATGACATTCGGTTTCAATTTCCTCCTCAACATACAGCTCAAACAGCGCGACGAGCGGAGGGAAGGACGCGCTCGAATGTTCAAGAATTCAGTACCTGAACTCCATAACGCCTTGATCCAATACTTACAAATGAACGACGAGACCGGTTGGACGAGCTGCCACGACACCGAAATGCTCGAACACCATCTACTGACTCTCTACCGAGACGCAGTAGTCACAGGTGCACCAGAAACTGCTCTATGCAACATATTTCGTGAACTCGCATTAGAGTTGCAGGCACAGCGCTTCAAAGATGCGGTCACTGATAATGTGCCCCGATTTACGCGGACAGGCGGACCCGCGAAGCGGAACTACGACTACGTCATGCAAGCTGCGCGCCACACCGACATCTTCAGGCATTGGCTTGATCTGCAACTACTTCGCAAGTCCCGCCGGGTCGACACAACGCACCTCGAGCTGATCGAAATCGACAGAGAGAAGGCGGGCGAAGATCTTTCGAGATATGACGAGCCTGAGGTCATAAACGGCGACGCCTTACGTCGCTTACTCGGAGAAGGATTCCTCGATTGCCGCGTGGTCGAGAATTCTCGACTGCCCGGCCAGATGTTTGACATCAAAGTCACCAATTCTGCAGTCCAAGATGCTTGTATCTCAGGATGGCTGAGCCCTGTCGACGTTCATCCGCTTGCAGACGACACATACACAGTCCGCTGCTGGACGAACAAACCGACGGCACTGGTCGACGAATTCCCCGGAGTGCAATTTGATGAGGCAACTTTGCCCGCTAAGAGCGAGAAGTTCCTCGACTGATAGTCCGATCGAGTGTCCTATCTTGGCAAATGCACATCAGTTATGACGGCCGGAGGGGGCGCTGCTGTGTGATTTCGGTTCGTACTTCAGACGATCATCACCAGCAGATGATGGAATCGTCTGATTGAAGCGGTACAACTGATCGATGCGGTACAACTGATCGATGCGGTACAACTGATCGATGCGAACAACGCTCTCCCACCACCGCGGTCGAGTAATGGTTGCCGTTGCCGCCGTCGTTTTGGTCGTGGCGGGAAGTCTGTGGTGGACGAAGACCATTGCCTTCACCTCGACCACAGCCGTGCAGTTCAGTATCGATCCATTTGAAGCTCCAGACGATTCGAGGAGCCAAACCTTCATTGCCGCCGCGAATTTTCCTGAAGAACTGCCATCAATCGGAGAACGCCTCACACAAACCTTGGGCGGCAATGCGTCCGACTACGAGTCAGATCTGACAATCACTGCATCCGACGCACCCGGACTCGCTGTGACCGCCCGCGGCCGAACACCCAGCGTTGCAAGAACACTGGCGACCGACGCGGCAACAGCACTCCGTTCAATCCTGGAAGAACTCAACACGACGGACATCCTCGCCATCACATTCACTGTCATCCCGCCGACAACCTGACCGATCCATAATCGTTGGTCTCCGAGTCAGTGCTCGAAGGTCCCCTCAACGACATCGCTTCCGCGCACCCGGATGAAATATTTGCTCGTTGCGGCCCAACATCGCACCGCCTCAGAGCGCTGCTTTGTCTGGTATCTGTAGATCACCAGCAAGGCGACACAATAAGGGCACACTCATGAACCACGGCCGTACCACGTTGGGACAATTTCTCACCTACATGATCCTAGGTACCGCCATGATGGCCGCCATCACTGTCTGGTTTCCGTACCTTCAGATTGGGCTGGCCGTGGTGACGGCAGCAATTGTCTTCGTGCGCGCTCGTCGCCTTTCCCATGCTCAGCGCCTTCAGCAAGAACTGGCCGCGGCAGAGCAACAGCGGCGCGTATCACGCGCTACCGCAGAGGCCGAAATGCGCTATTTGAAACACAATCCATTCGAACGCCGCCAGCGTAGACAACTACCTAACCAATGGTGATTCGTTGCTTCGTGGCGCTCGCGGCATGGGCAACGGACCGTGGAGTACGAGTGGTTTGGCCACCGCCTCGATAGTTACGCGTCCGTGCTGGCCGCTCACCGTGCAGACAGCAACTTGCCGCCCGCCCAGACAAGTACCCGCCCTCGCCCGATGCCCGTCCGTGAAATAGGTTAGTGCTGACTCCACGGGTGGGCCGGCGATCGATCACCATGATCGAACAGCGGCATCATAATGCTCGCGCAACACAATTGGATCAGGTCCGGGAACGACCGGGGTCCCTCGCAGTTCTCGGTAATGCGGGTATCGGTCCAGCCCCGGATGCATCACAAGAACTAGGTTTTCCGGATCAATCGTGACTCGACCTGCGTCGAACAACTGGTGGATATCGGCGCGCAGCAAGATGCCGTCCTTCAGTTCGTGAGTCCCATGCTCGGCGAAGGGTCGAATGTGGGCAGCCTCGAGTATCTCGGCCGGGCAAGGTCCCGTCACCGCGCATACCAATCCGTATCTCTGCAAAAGCGCACGGCGGAACTTGCTTTGCCCCTTGCGAATTCGGACAATTGCCTCGCCATGGCCTCCCGAGATCAGCGAAGACCTTGTCGACTTCCCCACGGCAAGT
Organism: Rhodococcus sp. FW305-130; assembly: GCF_058788335.1. Lineage (NCBI taxonomy): Bacteria > Bacillati > Actinomycetota > Actinomycetes > Mycobacteriales > Nocardiaceae > Rhodococcus > Rhodococcus sp. FW305-130. Next base: position 54,019 of record NZ_JBYTAP010000010.1, read on the forward strand.
ACTGCCAAATCCTCTGGGGCCGAGACGGAAATCCGGTCAAGTAGCTTCATCAGGCCATCGACGCGGCAGGGCCGAATCGCGTTCTGTGCCACTCCATCCAACAGTGGCTCCAACTCTCCGAACGTGATCGCACCGTCCAGCGCCTGCCAACTCGACCCGTACATCGCGGTGTACTCGGTCACCGGTTCACTGCGTTTGATCGGGCTGTCGAACTCGCTCTTGCAATGTCGACACACGTGGACGCCTCTACCTTTGCGGTACTCGACTCCTGTCCGGTCACAACTTGGGCACCGAGAACGTTCTTTCGTCGTCCGCCTCGTATGGATATCGGCGATTCGCGAGATTCCGAGGACAACCTCCTCATCGCGAACGACTACCAAATCGTCTACCTTAATCTGCAGTCGATAGGCTACCCCGCTGTCGTATACGTAATGCGACCCGAGGACGTCGCGGTAACCATCGTTGCTCTGCCAACGACGTTCACCTGATATCGACAAAAATACCCATGCCCGCACTGCTACCCCATCCAAGAAGTCGACAACCAACCTGCCGATGACGCGAACTTACGTGTCCCCTACGACAGAGCGTGGAACAAACTTAACCTGGTGGTGATGGAGCTGGTCACGCTGAAAGGGCACACCGCGATCGTCCGCCTGTACCGTCTGAATGCCGGCGGTGAAACCGACCGTCGAAATGTCCTGATTTGATGTAGCTGAAACCGGTACGACCAGGGAGCGCATCACGTGCAATTGAGCAAGGGACAGAATGCTCCACTCGATCAGGCCGAGATCACTGTGCACTGCACATGGCACCAACGACCGAGATCGAAGCCGACATATCAGCGCTCCTGCTCACCCCCGACGGGAAGGTGCGCGGTGACTTCGATTTCGTGTTCTACAACCAGGCCGAATCCAGAGACGTTGTCTCGGCAACGACCGATTGATGGACGCACGACTTCGAACGGAGTGCCCGGTGGTTTGAGGGATCAATAGTCGTCGACGACAAGATGAGGGAATCGGTACCATCCGCCCCCCGATGTCTTCCAATCGGAGCTGATTGAAGATCTTGTCGGACACACCATCGGGTGCATACATCCAGCCGGGATTGCTCATGATGTCCAAACCATCTCGTGCGTCATAGAAGTAGACGTGGCCTTGACTGCTGACGTTGGCGTAGGAGATGTCGAATCTGCCGATCCGCAGATCACAATGATACCCATCGGAATAGGGATCGTCAGGTTCTTGAAGTAGTTGCTGTGCAACGGATTCGAAATCGGTCCGGTACTGATGGGCAGCAAGGCATTGGGATTCACTGTGGAGTCGTGTTCTCACCGCGATCGGTCTCGGGTCGTTGTGCTCACTTCCTGCCGGCGCGCCGTTGGGAATGGCAGCAATCCCGACAGGTAGGGGCGTCCTCGCGGTCGGCAAGCAAAACATCCGCGTCGCGGCGCCGAAGACGTGGCGGCTCGCATTCGCAACGTCGACTGCGGTGGTCGTGGCGATGATCGTCACTGCTGCGTGGACCTCCGACCCAACTTTTTCCCGGCCCCGCGGGGGCGTCAGGGTGTCCGATCTCCGGCGGGAATGTGTAGGACGTCGGCGATCAGCTCCCGTAACCAATCGACGCCCGGCGAAGGCAGTGCCCGCCGCACCGTATAGAGCGCGACCTCGACGTTCGGGATCTCGACGGGCAGCACGAACGTGCGGACCGGCGACGACCGGGTGAACAGCTCCGCCACCCGGCGGGGCACAACCGCGAGGTGCCGAGTCTGCGCCACCAGTTCCGGCAGCACCGCGAAGTGGGGTACCCGTACGGCGATGTCCCGGTGACGCCCCATTCTCGCGAGAGCCTGATCTGCGTCCACGTGGCCGGCCGCGGCGTCGACGACGATGTGCCGTTCGGCGAGAAACTCCCCCAAATCGGGTTCGGGTCCGATCCGCGGATGCCCGAGGGCGCACAGTCCGAGGTAGCCCTCGCGGAACAGGGGGTCGCGGCGCAGATCGGGTGCGTCGATGCGCGGTGTGCAGATGACGGCATCGACCCGACCTTGGCGCAGTTCCTCTGCGGCACTGGCGAAATCGAGTGGCGTGATCTGCACGGTGCAGCGTGGCGCGCGGGTTTCCAGTGCTGCGAGTACCGCGGGAAGCAGCGAGATCTCACCGAGGTCGGTGGCACAGATCCGGAAGGTCCGATCCGACGTCCGGGCGTCGAATTGCCCGACACCGGAGACGGTCTCGTCGATGACCTCCAGCGCCTGATGCAATTGCGGATACATGCTCAACGCGAGGGCGGTGGGTGCCAGACCGTCCGGCGACCGAGTGAACAGGTCGTCGTTGAACTCGCGGCGCAGTCGGCGGAGGGAATGACTGACCGACGGCTGCGTGATGAACAGGACTTCCGCGGTCCGGGTCACGCTGCGCGTCTCGTAGAGCAGCACGAATGTCCTAATGAGATTGAGGTCCAGGTCGGCCATATCTCACACTATAGATCCGATCTATGCATTGATCGACAACATTCATTGGACCAATGACGACAGCCTCCCTACCGTGGTTCAGGTCACACCGCGAGAAGCATATGAAGAATGGGAGAACATCTGATGGCCGACGTGAGCGAAGCGACCTACGACCTGCTGAGGGCGCACGGCCTGACCACCATCTTCGGGAACCCCGGATCCAACGAGCTTCCCTTCCTCGCCGGCATGCCCGAGGACTTCCGCTACATCCTCGGACTTCACGAAGGCGCCGTCCTGGCGATGGCCGACGGGTACGCCCAGGCACGCGGCAGCGCGGCCTTCGTCAATCTGCACGCCGCTGCGGGCACCGGCAACGCGATGGGGTCGCTCACCAACTCGGTGTATTCGCACAGTCCTTTGGTCATCACCGCCGGGCAGCAGGTGCGCTCGACTATCGGCCAGGAGGTGATGCTCGCGAACGTGGACGCACAGTCACTGCCGCAGCCGCTGGTGAAGTGGTCGTGCGAACCGGCGTGCGCGCAGGATGTGCCGCGAGCGATCAGTCAGGCCATCCACATCGCAAACCTGCCCGCGAAGGGTCCGGTCTACGTATCAGTGCCGTACGACGACTGGGCGCAGGAAGCACCGGCCGAGACGAAGCACCTCCTCACCCGCACCACGGCCGCGGCGGGTTGCCTCAGCGCAGAACAACTCGCCGCCCTCGTGGAAGCCCTGGACAGCGCCGAGAACCCCGCCCTCGTACTAGGACCCGAAGTCGATGCCGAATCAGCCAACGAAGACGCAGTGCGACTCGCGGACGCACTCGGAGCCCCCGTCTGGCTCGCGCCATCCCCGTCACGTTGCCCGTTTCCCACCCGGCACCGCAGCTTCCGCGGGGTACTCCCCGCCGCCGTGCAGGGCCTCACCGACGCCCTCGCCGGGCACGACTTGATCCTCGTCGCCGGCGCCCCCGTGTTCCGGTACCACCAATTCGTCCCCGGCGAATACCTGCCCGACAGCGCCCGGCTCATCCACCTCACCAGCGACCCCGGCGAGGCCGCCCGGGCCCCGATGGGCGATGCGCTGGTGGGCGGTGTCCGCGACGCACTGTCGCGACTCGCGGACGGGGTCACGCCCGGTCGCCGTCCTGCCCTCGCTGCACTACCCGACTTCCCGGCGGCGCGGACGTCGACCGAGCGGGTACATCCCGAGGAACTGTTCGAACTGCTGCGCGGCACCGCGCCGGACGACGCCGTGTACGTCAAGGAGTCGACGTCCACCACCGGAGCGTTCTGGGCACAGGTGGACCTTTCCCACCAGGGCAGCTACTTCTTCCCCGCGTCGGGTGGGCTCGGCTTCGGACTGCCCGCCGCGATCGGGGCGCAACTGGCCCATCCGGACCGGCAGGTGATCGGCCTGATCGGAGACGGGTCGGCCAACTACGGCATCACCGCTCTGTGGACTGCGGCGCAGTACGACATCCCGGTGATCATAGTGATCCTCAAGAACGGAACCTATGGCGCGCTGCGCTGGTTCTCGACAGTGCTGGGCTCCGGCGAGACGCCCGGCATGGACGTCCCCGGGATCGACTTCACCGCCCTCGCCGCAGGTTACGGGGTGGCAGCCACCGCGGTGCGGACCGGCGACGACTTCGTCCGCGCGTTCAAGACCGCCCTCGGCAGCGGAAAGCCTGCCGTCATCGAGGTCGAGACTGACCTCACCGAACCCTGATCGCCCACTCGTTCCCTCGGCAGCGACGCTGCCCCACATCGGGAGTAAGCCTTTGTCCCAGAACCCGCTGTCCCAGAACACAGTTACCTCGATCGTCTCCAACGCCCGCCTACGTCCGTTCCATTACGGTGTCGTGGCCCTGTGCTCACTGCTGATGATCATCGACGGTTACGACATGGTCTCCTACGGCACCGTGATCGTCCATTTGATGGACGAGTGGAACATGGACCCGGTCACCGCGGGCACCCTCGGATCCATGGCGCTCATCGGCATGTTGATCGGCGGTCTGTTCGTCGCGCCGCTCGCCGACCGCTACGGCCGACGGCCGCTGATGCTCATCTGCGTGACGGTGGCGAGCCTGGCATCGTTCAGCTGCGCCTTCGCCGGTGCGCCTGCACAACTCGGCATACTTCGTCTCGTCGTCGGTGTGTCGCTCGGCGCGCTCGTGCCCAACTTCACGGCTCTGATCGCCGAACTCGCCCCCCGAACATCGAAGGCTCTGCTCGTCACCTTCGTGTCGTCTTTCTACTCCGTCGGTGGCATCGCCGCCGCGGTGTTCGCGATCAACGTGGAGCCGCTGTGGACGTGGCGTGGGGTGTTTTATGTGGCGGGCCTGCCGCTCCTGTTGCGGCCCCTGCTGCTGAAGTATCTGCCGGAATCGCCGGAGTTCCTAGCAATCAACGGTCGGCAGGACAAGCTCGAGGAGGTGCTGTCCAAGGTCGATCCCGACCGCGACCTGAGTGATGTGATGGCCACTCCACGTCCCGCCGTTCGGAAGGCGCCTGTTGCACAGCTCTTCACCAACGGAAATACGATGAACAGCTTCCTGATCTGGATCTTCTTCGCGATGTGCATGCTGTTGAGTTACGGACTCAACACATGGCTACCCAAACTGATGCAGACAGCCGGGTACGCATTGAACTCCGCGCTGTGGACCCTGGTCGTGCTGAACCTCGGCGGCATCGCCGGCGCGATCTTCGGTGGCTGGCTGGCCGACCGCTGGACCTACCGGAACACCCTGATCACGTACTTCTCCCTGGCATCTCTGTCGCTGGTGGGACTGTCGTTCAATCCGCCCTCCGCACTGCTCAACGTGCTGTTGTTCGTTGCCGGCGGGGCGACCATCGGCGCGCTGGCCATCATCCACGCCTTCGCCGTCGAGTTCTATCCGACCGAGGTACGGTCGACCGGCGTCGGATGGGCAGCGGGCATGGGACGAATCGGCGCGATCGGTGGCCCCACCCTCGGTGGCGCACTCCTCTCCCTTCACCTGCCGTTCCAGCAGAACTTCCTCGTCGTCGCCGTTCCAGGAATCATCGGCGCGATCGCGGTGGCAATCGTCGCGAAACGCAAGTTTCGCTCCCCCCCAACCGAATCCACGACTCCGTCGCCCGTATTCGCGTCCTGACCGACCTCACCGAAAGAAGGATCGACGATGAGCCTCCTCGACATCGACTGGGAGAAGAAGGTCTTCACCGGCAGCTGGATCACCGCCGACGGCGCGTCCGCGGAGGTGGTGGAGCCCGCGACCGGCCACATCCTCGGCCACGTCGGCACCGCGACCCCCGCCGACATCACCGCCGCCTGCACCAAGGCTGCTGCTGTCCAGCAGGATTGGGAGAAGACTCCATTCGAGGAGCGGGCTGCGATCCTGCGCCGCGCAGGTCAGCTCTTCGAAGAGCACGCCAACGAGATCGAGACATGGATCGTCCGGGAGGCCGGATCGATTCGCACGAAGGCCAGCCTCGAGACGCACACCGCGGCCCAGGAATGCTACGAGGCCTCGGCGTTGCCGTCACACCCGAAAGGTGAGGTGCTGCCGTCCGCCGACGGGCGGCTGAGCTTCAGCCGCCGGATCGCGGCGGGCGTCGTCGGAGTCATTGCCCCGTTCAACTTCCCGCTGATCCTCTCGATTCGGGCTGTGGCACCCGCACTGGCGCTGGGCAACTCGGTCATCCTGAAACCCGACACCCGAACCGCCGTGTGCGGCGGCGTCGCACTGGCCGCGGTGTTCGCGGCCGCGGGGGTACCGGACGGCGTCTTCCAGATGCTGCCCGGCGGTGCCGATGCCGGTGCCGCTCTCGTCGCCGACCGGCACACCCGCGTGATCGCGTTCACCGGTTCCACATCGGCGGGACGGAAGGTCGGCGAGTCCGCGGCCGCGCACCTCACGCGGGCGCACCTCGAGCTCGGCGGAAACAACGCCCTCATCGTCCTTCCCGACGCCGACGTCACCAGGGCCGCCTCGGCCGGCGCCTGGGGTGCCTACCTTCACCAGGGGCAGATCTGCATGGCTGCCGGCCGGCATCTGGTTCACGAGTCGGTGGCCGACGAGTACGTGGCGGTGCTCGCCGAGAAGGCACGAGCACTCCCCGTCGGCAACCCGTACACCGACGAGGTGGCACTCGGCCCGATCATCGATGCGGTGCAACGCGACAATGTCCATCGACTCGTGTCCGAGAGTGTCGCGGCCGGAGCGACGCTCGTCGAGGGCGGCACCCACGACGGACTGCTCTACCGTCCGACCGTCCTCGATCACGTGAAGCGCGGCACCCCCGCGTTCTGCCAGGAAGTGTTCGGTCCGGTCGCCCCCGTGCTGCGGTACACGACGATCGACGAAGCCGTGGAGATCGCCCGCGACACGGAGTACGGATTATCACTGAGCATTCTCGGCGCAGATGCGATGGCAGCGTGGGAAGTCGCGCAGCAGATTCCGACCGGACTGGTGCACATCAACGACCAGACCGTCGGCGACCACGCGCACATCCCGTTCGGCGGAATGGGCTCGTCCGGAAACGGCGGACGCGTCGGAGGTGCAACCGCGAATCTCGAAGCGTTCACCGAACTGCAGTGGGCCACCATCCAGGGGCCGATTCAGCAGTACCCCTTCTGAACCGACAGGCCCGACGCCCTACCGCGGTCAGCCCCGGTAGGGCGGGGCAACTCCCCAGTCCCAGTACGGTACGGGGTGCGCGGTCGACCACCTCGGCACCCGGACTCGAATTCTGCAGAGCCAACCTGGTCCCCCATTCGACGTAGGCCATGAGCGGACCGGAATTCGGGATCGGCAGGCCGCCCGGCCTCAGCATCTAGAGGTATTGAACTGTGGAAACGACACGTCCCTCCATTTTTCGGGAGATAGGAGCAGGGGCCCGATCGGAGCGGCAGCCAGCCTGTCGGGGTGTTGGCTACGTTCAACACACGCTGGAATTCGGCCAGTACCGAGTGCATGCCGAACATCGCGCGGCCCTCCGCGGTGGCAGTGTCGATCCCCTGCTCGGTTGTGCAATGGGGAGGGCCGCCTGCCCCTCCCCGCTATCGGAGGCTCGTAATCGGTTGACCGCGCGCGGAACCCACTGGTGCGCTGCCTTGAATTCGTACTGTTCGGCGGCGGTGTCGATGGTCAATCGGGAGCCGAAGTGCGGGCCTGCGCCGACGCTGTCGGTAGAGTCGCTCCCCTGTCACCATATCGACTACTTCTGTCAAATTCGCAATGCCTAACAACCGTCCCGGGCTCAGTACCATATCGGGAGTGCTCGACTACAGTCCCCGTCATGGGACGGGACGGACCTGTGGAGTCGGACATGTGGCGGCATCGTGAGTAGAAGCAATGAGTGAGCTTTCTCCGACAGTCAATCGTTCATCGTTTCGCCGCTTCCTCACGGCCGCGGTGATCAGTTCGGCCGGCTCGTCGGTGACAGCGGTGGCGATGCCCATTTTGGTAGTGCAGCTTCTAGACGCGACGCCCTTCGAAGTGGGTGTGGTGAATGCGGCTCAGTTCATCCCTTATGCGGTGCTCGGGTTGTTCGCGGGGGTCTATGTCGATCGTTGGCGGCGCAAGCCAATTCTCGTGTGGGCCAGCGTCGGTCGAGTGGTGGTGCTCGGTGCCGTCCCCCTCCTGTGGCTCGCCGGCCTTCTGCACATCTGGGTTCTGGTCATCGTGTTGCTCTTGTTCGGCTCCTGCTCGGTCTTCGGCTTCGCTGCGATGCAGTCCTTGTTGCCCCGGCTGGTTCCACGCAGTCAACTGGTGCAAGCCAACGCTCGACTCGACCAAGCCGACGCAGCAGCAACGACATTGGGGCCAACAGTCGGAGGCGCACTCGTAGGCCTGCTCGGCGCTCCCGTCGTGATCGCCGTCGACGCAATCAGCTACCTCGCTGAGGCCGCACTCAATTCCGGTCTCGACGTCGACGAGCGTCGACCCGCTTCTCGCTCCCGCAACCTGATGAACGAAGTGCGTGAGGGTCTGAGATTCACGTATCGCCACCGCACTCTCAACCCGCTCGCGATATCGACACACGTGTGGTTCTTCGCCAACGGAGCTGCGTTGACTGTGCTGTCTCTGTTCGCTCTCCGCTCGCTCGGGTTCAGCGCCTACACCTACGGTTTGCTGCTGACGACGTTCGGTGTCGCCAGCCTCCTCGGAGCGTCCAGTGCACACGCGCTCGGCACGCGTATCGGATCAGGGCGAGCAGTCATCCTCGCCCGCACGGTATACCCCGTCACCTGGCTTCTCGTGGCCTTCGCGACGGACACGGGTGCCGGCCATGTGCTGCTCTTCGCGGCACTGGGCCTGCAAGGGTTGGCGGCAGGCGCGGAGAACGCGAACGAGATGGGCTATTGGCAAGCACTCACCCCCGATGAGCTTCTCGGGCGCGTGAATGCCGCCCGGCGTTCCGTCAACCGCACCATGGCCGCCCTTGGTGCCGTGACAGCAGGCCTGTTGGTCGGCGTGATCGGCGAACGCCCCACCCTGATCGGCGTCACCCTCGTGTTCGCCATCGCGGCAGGCGCACTGGCGTTCTCTCCGCTGCGACGCTCGGCGCGCGATCTCGGACCTCGAAACGAGCGTTAGCGAGGGGTTGGAACCGTTGTTGGACTGTTCCTGCGTTTAAGCCTCCAGCGAGCGGTTCAAATCCTTTCTAGCGGGAGCTCAACAGTGCTCTTCCGATACAGCCATCATGCCGCGGCGGTGCGCACTTCGCTGCCTCGTTCGATCGGCGAGGTCACGAAACAGTCATCCCAGGGGCTGTTATCAACGATCCAGTGTGTCCGTTTGCAGATGAATTGCGCCTCACCACCGGTTCCAGCCCACAATCCGAGCACGTCACGGCTGCCGTCGACGCTGACGCCGATCGCGGCACAAGTTGGCCGGTTCGCGACCTGACCGGTTTCCTCGTTCAACGCCGTTTCCAAAACAGTTTTGCTGAACTGTTTGAGCAGCCCGTCCGACCCGATCAGCGACAAGCCCTGCTCCTTGGCGAGTCGCGCCATCTCCGCGGCCCACCGCAGCTTCCGCCGACGGCGGTTCAGCCCTCTTCGTCGCCTGCATCGTCCAGAGTTGTCATCTCGGCGCCTCCTAGCCGAGCGTTCACTTAGCTAGTCGGGCCAGAACACCGATTTAGAGACAGTCCCAGATGCCCTGCAGTGCAGGACTTTTCTGCTGTAGACGCCGACTGGCGGATGCACCTGCAAAGTGTGCGGCAATTATCAGACGAAGAGTGAACGATCTGGCTCCGGTATCCACGCAACATTGACTGCGTTGCCACCGTAATTGCTGGTGATGAAGTCGCGTAGGGGCGCTAGCTGCGGATGACCAGTTGCCGAATTCTGCCACAACAGCGACATGGGATAGGCGGGAGTGGGATTGGTGATCGGGATTCGCCGAATGCCGGGATGCCAAGGTGTAGTGGTTCCTTCTCCCCCGAAAGTGACCAGTGTGGTCGAGACGGAGATGCGGTCGACGATGCTCGCGAAGCCGATGCCGTCGGGGTGACGTTCCGTATCGATGACGATTCCACAATATTCGCTCAGTTGGCGATAGAAGTCGGCCACTTCAGATCCGAATCCGGCGCCGGGCACCCAGGCTGTATAGCCAGCGAGGTCATGAAGTTCCACCTGGTCGTGGTCAGCGAGCGGGTGGCCTTTACCAACCAGGAGATGTAACGCATCCAAGCAGGCAGGTGCAGCGGCGATGTGAGATGGGAGCGGGCGAATGTGCCAATGTGCACGCGCGAACGCTGCGTCCACGCGGCCGTCGATGACCGCATCCCGCGATGTCAGTGACGGGCCGGCCATGATCAGTTCGATTTCTGCGTCAGACCGCTGTTCAAGATAGAACCGCATCAAGTTCGCGTCAGCGATTTGATTGCCGTGCACCGCAACTCGGAGAACCGGCGAGTCCCGAACTGCCGTAATCGCCGCGTCGGCAGACGCCAAAATCAACCGCGCGTGGGGAAGGAACCGGCTACCGACTGCGGTCGCCGTGACAGCACCGTGACGGCGCTCGAACAAACGCGTTCCCAGCTGAGTTTCGAGTTTGGCAATCCGCTTGGACACCGCCTGCTGGCTTATCCCCAACACCGACGCGGCCAGACCGAATTGACCTTCGTCGCTGACCGCCACCACCGCCCGTACCGCAGACAGATCCAGATCCAAGACCGCCACCTGCTTCCACATCCACTAGTTGTCGTCAGTGCGTGTTGTTTGTTCGACGCACATGCACTCGAACTGGTCATATACCTACCATGTTGCCGGGATCTGGACTGAAGCATGACAACCAAATCGTGTTCCCTCCATTGAGCGGACGGCAATCGTGAGTCGGTCTTCGTTCGTTCATCTTCACAATCACACCGAGTACTCGATGCTCGACGGTGCGGCCAAGGTCGGCGCCATGTTCGAGGAGGCCGCTCGTCTCGAAATGACCGCCGTCGGCATGACCGACCACGGAAACATGTACGGCGCCAGCCAGTTCTACAACGAAGCCAAGAGTGCCGGCATCAAGCCGATCATCGGCATCGAGGCCTACATCGCGCCGGAATCCCGCTTCAACACCAAGCGAGTTCTGTGGGGCGATCGCAGCCAGAAGTCCGACGACGTCTCCGGTAGCGGCGCGTACACCCACATGACGATGGTCGCCGAGAACGCGACCGGGCTCCGGAACCTCTTCAAGCTGTCGTCGCTCGCGTCCATCGAAGGCCAGCTCGGCAAGTGGCCCCGGATGGACGAGGAGCTCATCGCAGCGCACGCCGAGGGCATCATCGCCACCACCGGGTGCCCGTCGGGTGAGATCCAGACGCGTCTTCGTCTCGGTCACGATCGCGAGGCTCTCGAAGCTGCCGCGAAGTGGCAGGAGATCTGGGGACCGGACAACTTCTTCCTCGAACTGATGGACCACGGTCTTTCGATCGAGCGCCGTGTGCGCGAGGGGCTGCTCAATATCGGTCAGCAGCTCGGTATACCGCCGCTCGCGACCAACGACTGCCACTACGTCACCAAGGACGCCGCCGAGAACCACGAGGCGCTGCTCTGCATTCAGACGGGCAAGACGCTGTCCGATCCCACGCGCTTCAAATTCGACGGCGACGGCTACTACCTCAAGTCCGCTGCCGAGATGCGCGCCATCTGGGACGCCGAGGTGCCGGGTGCGTGCGACAACACTGTTGCCATCGGTGAGCGTGTGCAGTCGTACGAGGACGTGTGGGCGTTCCACGACCGCATGCCGATCTTCCCGGTCCCGGAGGGCCACACGCAGCAAACCTTCCTGCGCACCGAGGTGATGCGCGGGCTGGACCGCCGCTTCCCGAGCGGACCTCCGCAGGAGTACCTCGCTCGCGCCGACTACGAGATCGGCGTCATCAACGAAATGGGCTTCCCGGCCTACTTCCTCGTGGTCGGCGACCTGATCAACCATGCCAAGGACGTCGGGATCCGCGTCGGGCCCGGCCGTGGATCGGCCGCCGGTTCGTTGGTGGCCTACGCGATGGGCATCACCAACATCGACCCCATCCCGTACGGGTTGCTGTTCGAGCGATTCCTCAATCCCGAGCGCGTGTCCATGCCCGATATCGATATCGACTTCGATGATCGCCGTCGCGGCGAGATGGTTCGCTACGCGACGGACAAGTGGGGCAACGACAAGGTCGCCCAGGTCATCACCTTCGGCACCATCAAGACCAAGGCAGCCATCAAGGACTCGGCTCGCGTCCAGTTCGGCAAGCCGGGCTTTGCCATCGCCGACCAGATCACCAAGGCACTCCCGCCGCCCATCATGGCCAAGGACATCTCGGTTTCCGGTATCACCGATCCGAAGCACGAGCGGTACAAGGAGGCCGTCGAGGTACGGGCGCTCATCGACTCCAGCCCGGACGTCGCGAAGATCTACAAGACCGCGGTGGGTCTGGAAGGGCTGATCCGTAACGCCGGTGTGCACGCCTGCGCGGTCATCATGTCGTCCGAACCGCTCACCGACGCTATCCCGGTGTGGAAGCGCGCCCAGGACGGCGCCATCATCACCGGTTGGGACTACCCCTCGTGTGAAGCCATCGGTCTGCTCAAGATGGACTTCCTCGGCCTGCGAAACCTCACGGTCATCGGCGACACACTCGAGAACATCAAAGCCAACCGCGGCATCGACCTCGACCTCGACACGCTCGCCCTGGAGGACGAAGCTACTTATACGATGCTCGCTCGTGGAGACAATCTTGGTGTCTTTCAACTCGATTCGGCAGGCATGCGCGAGTTGCTGCTCCGCATGGCCCCGACCGAGTTCAACGATCTCATCGCATCGAACGCCCTCTACCGACCCGGTCCGATGGGTGTCGGCGCGCACTGGGCGTACGCGGACCGCAAAAACAGTCGTGAGTCGGTGACACCGATCCATCCGGAACTTGACGAACCGCTCCGCGAAATTTTGGGCGAGACGTACGCACTGATTGTCTACCAGGAGCAGATCATGCAGATCGCCCAGAAGGTGGCCGGCTACACCCTGGGGCAAGCGGACCTTCTCCGCCGCGCCATGGGTAAAAAGAAGCTGTCCGAGCTGGAAAAGGCGTACGCCGGTTTCCGGCAGGGCATGTTGGACAACAACTTCAGCGAGGCCGCCGTCAAGGCGCTGTGGGAGGCTGTGCTGCCGTTCGCCGGCTACGCCTACAACAAGTCACACGCCGCCGGGTACAGCCTGGTCATGTACTGGACCGCCTACCTCAAGGCGAACTACCCGGCCGGTCTACTCACCTCCGTCGGAGACGACAAGGACAAGACCGCAATCTATCTGTCAGACTGCCGGGCGAGGGGCATCACTGTACTGCCTCCCGACGTCAACGAGTCGGTTGTGAACTTTGCGTCCGTCGGCGACGACATCCGTTTCGGTATGGGTGCGGTCCGCAACGTCGGCGCCAACGTCGTGGCTTCGATCATCAAGGCGCGTACCGAGAAGTCGAAGTTCACCGATTTCTCCGACTACCTCGGCAAGATCGACGCGATGGCCTGCAACAAGAAGGTCACCGAATCTCTCATCAAGGCCGGTGCTTTCGACTCCCTCGAACACCCACGGAAGGGTCTGATGTTGGTTCATGCCGACGCCATCGATTCCGTGATGAGCACCAAGAAAGCTGAGGCGGTCGGACAGTTCGACCTCTTTGGCGGGGCTGAGGCTGACGAGTCGATCACGTCGGTGTTCGACGTCAAGATTCCCGAGGAAGAGTGGGATTCCAAGCATCGCCTGGCGCTCGAACGAGAGATGTTGGGACTGTACGTCTCCGGGCACCCTCTCGACGGCATCGCCGCAGCGCTCACATCACTCACCGACACCTCGATCGCGGCAGTCCACGCCGGGAAGGTCCGCAACGGCCAGAAGATCGTGATCGGCGGCATCGTCGCGGCGGTCGACCGCCGCGTGAACAAGAAGGGCGAACCGTGGGCGATCGTCGAAATCGCAGATCTCGATGCTGCAACCGAGATGCTCGTTTTCTCCGCCACCTACACCAACTTCCAGCACGTCCTCACCGAGGACTCCATTCTGCTCGTTGCCGCAAACGTCAACATCCGCGTGGGCAGGACTTCGATCGTCGCAGTCGACATCTCCTCGCCCGACCTGGGAAATGGCGGACCATCTTCCGCCCCGATGACCCTCACGCTCCCGGTGCACGTGTGCACACGCTCCAACATCGAAGCTCTTCGCGACGTTTTGCGGTCTCACCCCGGGGACACCGATGTGCACATCGCGCTGGCCGGCAGTTCGACGACACTGTGGGAAACGGATCCTCGGTTCCGGGTCCACAAAAGTCCCGCCCTGTTCGGAGATCTCAAAGCCTTGTTCGGAGTCAACTGCCTGACAGCAGTTGCCACTGCAGGGAATGCGTAGATCGGGGCAGCGGGCTATCGGCCGCATCGTCTTCGACGACCCCAATCTGATCAGCCCAGCAGGCCTCGTGCCGACAATGGCATCAGCTCAGAAGGTCGGCCTAGTCGAACTCGCCGACAGCCACATCTCCATCCCCACCGCCAAAGACGTTAGATGCTGGAGCGAGGGTGGGGTGTACCAATGATCTTGGACAGTGAATCTCGGGATGAGAGAGGATCTGTACATGACCGAGAAGCGTCGTCAGTTCAGCCCGCAGTTCAAGGCGGAAGCGGTGCAAATGGTTGTCGGACTGGGACGTTCACTCGCCGCTGTCGCCCGGGACCTGGAGATCAATCCGGGCACGCTCGGTAACTGGGTCAAGGCGTGGCGCGAGGAGAATCCCGACCCCGCGACCGCGACGAACCCGGTGGAGGCGGCACGTGTGGCGGAGATGGAGTCAGAAATCCGCAGGCTGCGGATGGAAAACGAGTTTCTGAAAAAAGCCGCGGCCTTCTTCGCCAGGACACACCCGTAGCCGAGCGCTGCGCGTTGATCGAAGCGGAGAAGGTCAACTACCCGATCGACTGGATGTGCACACTGTTGGATGTGCCGCGGTCGACGTTCTATGTCTGGCGTGTCCGGGTCGAGACACCGACCGCCTCGCGCAGGCGAGGGTTGCGCGAGCAGGTCAGGCGGGTGTTCGACACGTCGCGGCAGACGTACGGGTGCCGGCGCGTGGCCGCCCAGTTGAATCGGGACGGTATCGAGGTCAGCGTCGGCACAGTCGCCGGCATCATGCGCGAGCTGAGATTGTGCGCGGTGCAACCACGTGCATACAAGCGGACCACGATTGCCGGCGAGGTGGCGGCGATCCCGGACCGATCGACCGGGACTTCACCGCACAGGTTCCGGGCGCGCGTCTGGTCGGTGACATCACCTACCTACGCACCAGTGAGGGATGGTTGTATCTGGCGACGGTGATCGATCTCGCGACGCGGATGGTCGTCGGATGGCAGACCGCGTCGCACATGCGCACGTCGCTGATCGTCGACGCGTTGCAGATGGCCGTCACCGGTGGGCACGTCAGGACGGACGCAGTGTTCCATTCAGATCGCGGAAGTCAGTACACATCAACGGAATTCGCAGAGTTCGCCGAGTCGAGGTACGTGCGAACCAGTGTCGGACGGACAGGGGTGTGTTGGGACAACGCGGCGGCCGAGTCGTTCTTCGCGACCCTGAAGAACGAGATGTACTACCGACGAACGTTCGGCACCCGGAGCCGGGCACGGTTCGCGGTCGCCGAGTACATCGAGGTGTTCTACAACCGACAACGGCTGCATTCGACGCTGGGCTATCGCACCCCCGCGGAAACCCTCGCCGAGTATCGAAACGCAGCATCAGCTGCCTGAAACCGCCGAGTCGCTGTCCAAGAACCTTGACACACTCCAACCACCCGATGGACCGGCCGCGACATCGCCCGCCAACTCACCACAGACACCCAACAACGAGGCTGGACCTGGCCCAACCACATCCCACGACCAAGCGCATTCCTACGCTGGCGAATGACCCAACTAGATTGGACCGTCATCTCCCCGACGGAACGGAGACTCGAACACGATCGCTTTCGGCGCTCGGAACAATCCAAACGACGCGCAGAACTCCGAAAGCGCGATGCGAGCAGAGCGACGGAAAGATCGCGAATCGAAATCGTTCGAACCCTCCGAGCAGCTCAGACCCCTTTTCCGTCGAGTCGGCACAACAACCAAGCGCTCGATCCCGATGGTGGGCAAACGAACTGAGCGGCTATGTTCGCGATTCATCTCGCTACCTCGCGCTCGGTCTGGCTGACGGCGCCACACCCTGACCGGTTACTCCGCCTCGACGGCGAACCTGTCGGAGGCCTCCGACAGGTTCGTACCCAAGGACGACCCTTTTGTAGACGTTCGGGTGCGACACCGGGCGGGCTCCTACCGCCCGGTGTCGCACTGCGTTTGCGGGTGCTGCCGTCATCTAGGCGGCTGAGGTGTTCTCGGCTTCGTCGGAGGCGGGTTCGAGTGCCTCGGCAAGAGTGCGGACGGTCGCGAGGACTGCGCGTGCAGTGTCGGTAATGACCTCGAGGTCTCCGTTTCCCCATCCGGCGATGTAGCCGATGCTGTATTCGGTGGTGTCGAGTCCGAGCAGTCCGGCCAGGACGTAGGCGACGGATTCGGCTTCCACTTCGGCGTGGCCTCGGTGCAGCTCGGCGGGCGCGATGTCTCCGCTGGCGTGCATGAGCGCGTGGACGGCTTCTTTTCTGCACCAGTCACACCCGTCGTTCCGATCACGGCTGCAGAGCCTGATATCGGCGTGAAGATTGCCGGTAGCGCGGCGTACTAGATTGAGACGAGTTGTTCGGCAGCTGAGATGGCGCTTCTCACCAGCCCCCCCCCCAATCTTGAGGTTGTCGCGCTGAGTTGAAGTGCGCCCGTTCAGGATGCTGCTGAAGGCGGCGTATAGGGTCCGCCCCCCTGACGAAGGTCGGGGGTGCCGACCGACTTTCGGGTCAGGTGCGGGAGGTAGCGAATTCGTAGCGTACGAGTATGCGACTTCGACCTGCCCGAGGCCTACTCGGAACAACCCTGTTGGTGGCCATGGCCCTGCTGCCGACGCAATCGGCGCAGGCAGCGCCTATCGACGAGCTCGATCGGTCCGGGATCGAGAAGTACGTAACCGATTACATGGATCGGTCCGGGTACCCGGGGGTCTCGATCGCTATCACCCACGGCCACGACGTTCTCATGACCGCGGGTTACGGGCACGACTCCACCGGCGCGGACATGACGGCGGACACCCCGATGCCGGTGGCGTCGGTGAGCAAATCCTTCACAGCACTTGCCGTCATGCAACTGGTCGAGTCAGGTGCCGTTGCCCTGGACGAATCGGTGCAGTCTTACCTACCCGACTTCGAGGTGGACGACCCCCGCAGCTCGAAGATCACGGTCCGCGAGCTGCTGAACCAGACGTCAGGCATCAGCGACGAGACCTTGCGCGAGAAGAGCTTGCCGCAACCACACAGCCTCCAGGCTGCCGAGCAGCGGGCCCGCGACGCGACCCTGGCAGAGGAACCTGGGACCCGTCACCACTACACGAACACGAACTACCACCTGGCCGCCCGTCTGGTCGAAGTGGTAAGCCAGCAGCCCTTCGCCGATTACCTGCACGAACGAGTGCTCGATCCGCTCGACATGGACGACACCACCTCCATCGACATGACGCCCGATGACCTGCCACAAGGGGTGTCAAAGGGACACACCTATCTGTACGGCATATCCGTCGCTGCGACCGAGCCCGAGCGATTCGTCAGTGGCTCCGACGGACTGATCACGACCGCCGACGACATGGCGAAGTGGCTCATTATGCAAACCAACGAGGGAATAGCGACCAATGGTGAACGTCTCGCCACACCGGAGACCATCGAACTCATGCGCTCGACGCCGAATGATCAGCCGTACGGCCTGGGGTGGGATCGGGATCAGAAAGGTCGATGGGGCCACAGCGGCGTCTGGTTCACGCACACGGCGTACCAGATGCTGCTGCCATCGGGTTACGGCATCGCGATTATGAGCAACAGTGGCCTGGGCCTGGGCAACGAGAGTCCGTACCTTCTGGCGGACGGGATGGCAGCGATCCTGGAAGGAGAGGAGCCGCAACAGATCGCTGCGACCCGGCTTTACATCGACCTGGTGCTGGCCGCCGTGACGCTGCTCAGCTTCGGACTGGGGGTGCGCACGGTACGACGAGCCGGGGCGTGGGCTGCCCGAGCCGTCCGTCGCCGGTGGTGGTCGATCGCGCTGCAGCTCGCCGCGTGGTTCGTACCGCTGGTGCTGTTGATCGCGCTGCCCCGGCTGCTGGGGTCGTGGGTCGGTGGGGGTCGTGACCTCACCCACGAGCAGCTGTTCTTGTACTCGCCGGCCCTGCTGATCTGGTTCGGGGTCGCGACCACGATCGGTGTAGTCGTGGTGGCGGCGAGACTCCGTTCGCTGCAGGTGACCCGCCGTCTTGAGGTCTAGGATCCTCGCCATGAAGAGCTGGCGCGGCAGTCGGCCGGAGTGGGTGCTCGCGGCCGGGGATCACCCGCATGCGTGGCTGGCGGCAGGCGTGATGCTCAGCCTCGGCGCTGGGCAGGGCATGAGGGACGTGGTCCCGCCATGGGCAGTCGCGCTGTGCGTCGTCGCAGCGACGGCTGCCGGCGTCGCTGGTCGACGGGCCGGGAACGTCGGCGCAGCGGCGGCGATCCTCGGGGCGGGGGCCATCGGCGCGGTCGCGTTCAGCGTGGTCACCGGGTCGTCCTGGAGCGTGACCCTCCTCCTCATCGGCCTGGCCTGCGGCGCCCCGTGGCTCGGTGGTCGGTACCTGCACCAGCAGGACGAGCTGGCCGATCAGGCGGCCCAGCGAGCACGCCTGCAGGAACGCAGTCGCATCGCCCAGGACATGCACGACTCGCTGGGCCACGAACTCAACCTGCTCGCCCTGCGTGCCGGTGCAATGGAATTGGACACCACCCTGACGACAACACATCAAGCTGCGGCATCGGAACTTCGGTCCGGTGCCTCATCGGCGATCACCCAGCTCGCCGCGGTCATCGGAATGCTGCGCGGCGATGGTCCGGTGGCTTGGGGACCGACTAGGCCCGACATCGCCGACTTGATCCGGCGAGCGGCCCGAGCAGGCATGGACGTGACCCTTGAGCGCAACGGCCCAGAGGACGCGGCAATCCCAGTGGTCAGCTGCATCCACCGCGTGATCCAGGAAGGCATCACCAACGCTGCACGCCATGCCCCCGGATCCGCCGTCACCGTGAAGATCGATAGCAGTGCCGAGGAAACTCAGGTGACGGTCATCAACACTCCGCCCAACACGTCGCTCCGTCGCAGTCCCGGGTCACAGACGGGATTCGTGGCGCTGCATGAACGCCTACAGGCGTGCGGCGGCACCCTGTCCGCCGGGCCCCACCACGGCGGGTTCCGGCTCATAGCGCACGTCCCCCATGGAGGCGCAGGATGATCCGCGTCCTGCTAGCAGACGACGAGCCAATGATTCTGGCTGGCGTGCATGCCGTGCTCTCGACTGATCCCGCCGTAACGGTAGTGGCGCAGGCTCGGGACGGCCGGGAGGCAATTGCCCTGGCTCAGGCCCATCGGCCGGACGTGGCCCTTCTCGACATCCGCATGCCGCTACTCGACGGAATTTCGGCTGCCGCAGAGATCGGGCGAACCGTCCCGCAAACTGCAGCATGCATCCTCACCACGTTCGGTGAGGACCAATACGTCGCACGGGCGATCGGCGAGGGAATCCAGGGATTCATGCTGAAGTCGGGCGACCCCCGTGAACTGCTAACCGGGGTGCACGCACTGGCGGCGGGTGGCGCCTACCTCTCCCCCGCTGTCGCCCAGTGGGTCATCGGCCACCTGCGTAACGACCTGGCTGGCCTCAACCAGATCAAGTCGAGAGTCGAGCGACTGACGAGCCGTGAGCGGGACGTCCTCACACTGCTGGGGGAAGGCCTGTCCAATGGTCAGATCGCGCGACGGCTGCACCTGGTGGAGGGCACCGTCAAGGCCCATGTAAGCGCGATCTTGGTCAAGCTCCATGCCGATAACCGGGTCCAGGCGGCGATTGTCGCCCACCAGGCAGGTCTGGCCTGACGGGAAACCGGTGGGACGACCGACACTTGGACCGATGTCCCGAACCATGCCGGCCATCAGGGTGCCGCCCTGCTGCGCCTAACCGACGCGTACCGATGCACTCCAGGTGGTAGTGACGGGTCATTGGCTATAGACGCCTGTGATGACATGCCGAAACCCGGATCCGGAACTCGGTGACTGCGTCAACACGATTTCGTATTACACTAATATCTATGACTGACGAAACGATCAACGATCAGCCCGTCACCGACAACATGATCGAAGAATGGGCAGTCGAAGCCGAGACCGGCTACGACGTCCAAAAATTGCGCAAACGCGGCCGGCCCACCCTCGGAGTCGGCCCCGGCGCAGTAGTGCCCGTACGTATGGACGCCGCATTGCTCGAAGCGTTGAACGCCCGCGCAGAACAAGAACACGTCTCCCGATCCGAAGCGATCCGAGAAGCAGTGCGTGCCTGGACCCAGGTCGCGTGAAAGCCCATAAATCCGCACTCAAACACGGAATCAACGAAGACGCCGGCATCTACGCGGCAGAGCACCACGTGTACGTCGCCGACTTGGACGACGACAACCCCGCCCGCCAATTCCGGCTGGGCTTCGACCCGAACGGACGCCTCCGGGAATTAGTCGTGCTGCGCTTCGACAGCGGAAACGAGCTACTCATACACGCCATGAAGGCCCGACCTCAGTACGTTGATCTCCTGTAATCGATCTCATTCGCGAGCGCGACGCAGGGGAAGTCGACCTGGTCGCCGGAACGACGAGGACATCGCCATCAACGCTCGATGATCGCAGCCTCCACCGACGCAGGTGCGTTCACCTCCACCGCCCGTGCCGAGAACTGGCGCCACCGACCATCCTCGCCACCAGTGGGGTGCACATACAAACTCGCACGACATCCCCCGCGACATTGAATATCCACCCCACCCGGAAGGTGTTCAGTCACATGACAAATGAATTACCCCGATGCCAGAGAGGTAGCGCTCGACGACAGCCGCGTTCGGCGCTGACCCCGTCAACTCTATGGCGACGGCACTGAACCCGATCCACGACTCAGTCTCGCCAACGAACCCTCCTGGCGCACGAGCACCCGAGCTCAGATGCCACGTCTGTTGTTGCTGGATTTCCTTATTGCCACGATGTGCTTAGATGAGTTGGGTTTCGCGGATGACGAACCGACAAGCGACCGTAAGACTGCTTCAAAGATGTCGTCCCACAAAGAAATTCTAAAAAATCCTGTCAAGCACCACACGAAGGCCGTTCCCACCTCCCGACAGGGCCGCGACGCGGGACCAATTGCTCCGAACGCGAACGCTACGAATACGGACAACGTCACTGCCCGTGCCGCCCCGCTCGGCTGAGACAATCCCGGAGACAGACAGTCGGTTTCCATTGTCGGACGAAAGGGAGCACTTCGTGACCTATTGGGCGGTTGCTCGGCCAGACTCGGGTTCCGGTGAGGTTCTCGTACGCAATGGTTACGTCGTCGGTGACGATGCCGCGATCGCGCAGATCGCAGACGTAGGTATGCAGTTTGCTAAGGCGGAGGACGGTTCGCGGCCGATGATCTGGGTGTCGTTGGGAAGCACGAACGCTCGGGTATCGGGCTTTGGTGACCAGAGTCTTGACCGTACTGAACTCGAAGCCGAGATCCGCCGGTGTGTCACCGAGGAACAGAACGCACAGCGCCGCGCCGCTGTCGAGGCGATGATCGACGGTTCTTCGCACGCGCGAAGAGCCGCGCATTCAACGCCGACGGGTTCAGTTCGTGATCAGTGGAACCGGATCACCGAGTGGCTGCGAGTCCACTTTCCCGGCATGACGATCACTGGAGCCGAGCGTGACCGTGTGGACGCCGCGATCGAGAGAACGGGACAAAGCTGGCCGGCCGAGTTGATCGAGCTATACACCTTGGTCGACGGAGTTTCCGACGAAAGGTTGCTGGGGTTGCTCCACCGTTTCGCGCTTCTCACGTTGGACGATGTCCTCTGGTATTGGGAATCGTCTATTCAGATTTGGGACGAGAGTGCGCGCTTGTTCGGCGATGGCCCCGTTGAAGCCCCTACCGAGGCGGGATTTCAAGCCGACACCTTCCTCCCGGATTTCGTGCCTTTCGCAGGGATGGACGGCAATTTCTTGTGCGTCGACACCCGCCCTGGCCCCATGCACGGTTGCGTAACCGAATTCGACAAAACCGGGGCAGACGAACCCGGACCCCGTTGGGTCTCAATCAGCGCCATGCTGACTGACCTCGCCGACAGTCTGACGACCTCGCAAGCATTCGACGACGGGTGGTACTGGACGAGCGTCAATGGAGCCCTCGAATGGGAACCTGACCGCACGTGGCGGCTCAGACAGCTTGTTAAAAAACATCTTTCGCGGCCCACACACGAGGGTCCCAACTAGGGCAACTCTGAAAGAGGCCCACTTCGAGAGCGGCTGCGCGACTGCATCCCATCCGTAGGTTTCTTCGTCCGCTCCATCCGGGTGCTTCCGAAGATCACGCGCTTGGTGACAGAATCGAACAACTGACGGCCACGCGAGGGATATACCCTTGAGGGCACTGTCACGTTGTTGCGCACGGCAACTGGGAGAATGAATGGCCACCCCAATGCCGTCGGATAAAGGTCGCTGCTACCCGATCGAGATCATCAACCGCTGCGTGTGGCTGTACTTTCGGTTTCCCGCTCAGCTTCCGTGAAGTCGAGGAACTCATGCTCGAACGCGGTGTCGTGGTCAGCGATGAGACGATCCGGCGGTGGTACGCCAAGTTCGGGCAGACATACGCAAACCAATTGCGGCGACGGCGGGCGCGACCCGGCGACAAGTGGCACCTCGACGAGGTTTACATCCGAATCAACGGCCGGGAACATTACCTGCGGCGGGAGGTCGACCAGCACGGCAACCTACTCGATGTCCTGGTCCAGCCCCGACGAAACGGCAACGCCGCCAAGCGATTCTTCCGTAAGCTACTCGAGCGGCTTGCACGATGTGCCGCGAGCAATCGTCACCGAAAAGCTCGGCAGCCACCAAGTGGCGCATCGCGAGCTGCTGGCCTCGGTCGAGCATCGCCGATCCAACTACTTGGACAATCAAGCCGAGAACTCGCATCAACCCGCCAGGCAGCGAGAACGGGCCATGAAACGGTGCACATCGGCCCGGCACGCGAAACGCTTCCTGTCCACCTTCTCGGGTATTTCACCGCTTTTCCGATCCCACCGACACAGACTCCCGGCGCCCGAATGGCATACCGAGATGACCCACCGGGTCGCGGTCTGGCGGGAAGTCACCGCGACCGGTGTTGTTGCGTGAAAGTGAACGGGCCAGTGGCATCCTGTAGCCGACTGCACTAAACATGCTTCGCTGCTTCACTTTTCGATTAACGTGACAGTGTCCGGCGCGGGTGTCATCGACTGGTCCGAAGCCGCGCAGGGCGATCCCTTGTCCGAACTGGCAACATTGGTCCTTGGCCACCCGGAACATCTCGACGACGTTGTCGAAGGCTACGGCGCTGTCGTCGACCTCGAGGTCATCCGTGCCTGGTAGACACTTGGAGATAGGGATACTCCTATGCCTGATGGGCAGCTACTTCTTGCCGGGGAAGTGCTGCAACGAGAGCTGCATCAAAGGACATTGGTCCCAGAGCTGCCGCCCCCTTGGGAGAGCCTATGTCAGTGAAGAACTCGGCGTTTGCGCTGACATAGCCAGCCCAGATGTCAGGCAGATCCTCGTCAAAATAGATTGCTTCGACAGGACAAACCGATTCGCAGGCCCCACAGTCGATGCACTCCCCCGGGTGGATGTACATTGATCGCTCACCTTCATAAATGCAGTCAACGGGACAGGCCTCGACACACGACCGGTCCAGGACATCCACGCAGGGAAGTGCAATGACGTAGGCCATTTTTCACAGCTCCTAGACACCCGTATAGATGGTCTTGCCCCAGGAGAAGAACTCCAGCGCAGTGTGGCCCTGTTCCCGGAAGGTGTTTGTCGATGAATCCCCGATCCCGCCGAACGGTACGTTCAGATCCAACCCCGCAGTGGGTCGGTTGACCTTGACGACCCCGGCTTGGGCGCGCTGGGTGAAGTCGGTTGATCGAGCGAGGCTGTCGGTGCAAATGCCTGCGGTGAGGCCATAGGACGAGTTGTTGATCTGGGCAAGCCCCTCCTCGTAGTCGGGGACTTCAAGAACCGCGACCACGGGGCCGAAGATCTCGTCGGTAACGACGGGGTCGTCGTTGGAAACATTGGTAATCACCGTCGCTTCAAAGGCCTGGCCGTTTGAGCGGCCACCCTGCACCACGCGCGCACCACGCCGGGTCGCACCTTCAACGGCAGCGATGTCCGTTGCCAGCTGCTGTTCGCTCACCACCACGCCCATGGCGGTCGCCGGATCAAGGCCATCACCCGGGACATAGTTGCGTGCCAGGACCGCGAGCTCGTCGAGCAACGCAGGGAAAATGCCGGGGGTCGCGTAGACGCGCGAAGTGGCGGTGCAGGCCTGGCCGGTAAGGCCGAAACCGCCGGCCGCGATCACTTGTGCCGCGTCACACAGGGACGCATCGTCAAGGACAAGCACACCGTTCTTCCCACCCATCTCAAGCTGCACGCGGGCGCGGCGTTCGCTCAGCGCGCGGTGCAGACCGAGACCCACGTTTGTTGATCCCGTGAACGAGAGTGCGGCAATGCGCTTGTCCTTGGCCAACGCCTCCCCTACGACCCGCCCCTTGCCGTGGACGACGTTGAGTACGCCTTCGGGCAGACCGGCATCCATGAGGGCCATGGCCAGGTGTGTTGCCGACATCGGCGTGAGCTCTGCCGGCTTGAGCACCACGGAGTTGCCGGCCAGGAGCGCGGGGGCCATCTTCCATGCCGGGATGGCAATCGGGAAGTTCCACGGCGTAATAAGCCCCACCACCCCGAGCGGCTCGCGGCGCGTGTGGATGCTCGTTCCCGGCAACCCGCTGGGCAACACATCGCCGCTTGCGGCCCACCCGAGTGAACCGAAGAAGCGCAACACATCGATGGCACGATTCACCTCGCCCGTGGCCTCGGCGAGGGTCTTCCCTTCTTCGCGGACAAGGTCGGCGGCAACGATGCCAATCCGGCCTCGGAGGATCTCTCCGGCGGCCATGAGGATTGCGCCGCGGGCCGGCATGGGGAACGCCGCCCATTTGCCTTGCGCGGCGCTTGCGGCGCCGATGGCATTACTCAGGGTTTCGACCGTGGAACTCGGTGAGACGGAGGCGATCTGGCCGGGGCGGGCCGGATTCATGCGTTCAAAATCCGAGGTTCCGGCCCATTCACCACCGATGAGGTTTTGGGCGATGGCTGAGGCTTCGAGGGTGCTGGTCATGGTGTTCTCCAATGCCGTGTCAGGTTAAAGGGAGCGGACAAGTCCGCCGTCGCACCGCAGCGCAACCCCCGTGATGTAGGAGGCGGAGTCGCTGCAGAGGAAGGCAGCCGCGGCGCCGAATTCTTCCGGGCGGCCGTAGCGGCCCGCAGGTATTGCCGCGAACGATTCGGCGCGCACCGTTAGTACGTCGGTGTCCCGCCGTGCCGCGGCCGCCGCGTCAAGTGCATCGACGCGATCGGTGTTGATGCGGCCGGGCAGCAGCAGGTTTGCCGTGACTCCCTGATGGGCTTGTTCGGAGGCAAGAGTCTTGATGTACGCGGCGAGCGCCGAGCGCCCGACGTTGGACAGCACGAGGTTTGGCAGGGGCGCAGTGATCCCGCTCGATCCGATGGCGAGGATACGACCCCAGCCGCGCTTGACCATGCCGGGCAGCACCGAGGCAATCAGCCGCTGTTGGGGCAGCAACAGTCCGTCGATTGCTTCGGAAAGGTCTTCGGCGCTCGTGTCGCTTGCGAGCTTTGGCTTCGGGCCAGGCCCGTTCGTCACGAGTATCTCGACAGAACCCAGCTCCACGGTGACCCGGTCAACGGTTTCCGCAGGCGCACCCGGGACGCCGAGGTCCAGGTGGAAGGCGGTGGCGCCGGGCAGTGTCGCGGCCACGGACCGGGCACGTTCAAGATCGCGCCCGGTAACCACCACGCGTGCACCCTCGGCTGCCAGGGACGTGGCCACCGCAAGCCCGAGGCCGCCGGTCGATGCCGCAACGAGGGCGACGCGTCCCTCAACTCCGAGATCCACTATGCCTCCACGGGAACTGAAGAAGTCTGCAGCAGATCGCGCTCGAGGGCTTCCCGGTGCGTGACAAGCGAACCGTGCAGGATCTCCGGGAACGCCGCAGCGGGAAGGCGAGCTCCGGACTCCTTGATGAAGCCCCGCTGGCGCAGCAGCTCCTTGCGCACGGCGAGGGCAATGCGGGGCTGCTGCTCAAAATTGATGAGCGGCAGGTACGGGGCCAGCGCCTCGTGGGCGGCTTCGAAACCGCCGCTCTGCCAGGCGTCAACGCACGCGATCAGTCCCTCCGGGTAAGAGAAACCGGTCATCGCGCCCGCGGCGCCCGAGAGCAGCTCGTCAAGCAAATTCTGTCCGCCCAACCCGCCAAAGACCGGAACGTCAACGGATTCGCGGAGCTCCGCGATCGCAAGGTTGGTGGGCGGGGCCTCCGACTTGACCGCAATGACGAACGGGCAGGCCCGCACGATGGCGGCGACGGATGCACTGGACACCGATACCCCGCTCACCGCCGGGTAGTCCTGCAACACGATCTTGACGCCGAGGGTCTCGTGGATTGCCATCAGGTGGTCCACCACGAGGTTCGGACGCGCCGAGTTGATCTGCACCATCACGGCAGCAAGCCGGTCCCCCACGGTTTCCAACGCCAGCCGGGATTCCTCGAGCGCAGGTCGTGT
Organism: Rhodococcus sp. FW305-130; assembly: GCF_058788335.1. Taxonomy (NCBI): domain Bacteria; kingdom Bacillati; phylum Actinomycetota; class Actinomycetes; order Mycobacteriales; family Nocardiaceae; genus Rhodococcus; species Rhodococcus sp. FW305-130. The sequence goes on from NZ_JBYTAP010000010.1 coordinate 80,833, forward strand.
GTGCAGGCTCGCCACCCCGACGACCAGCGGCAGCGTCGTGCTCTCGACCACGACTTCCATCACGGTCTCGCGCTCGATGGCGGTCAGGCTTGCCGCCTCTCCAAAGACGCCGAGCACGGCGAGGCCTGTCGCCCCGATTCGTTCGTAGTGTTCGACGAGAGTGGCAAGGCTTTCCTCGTCGATGTCGAAGGTACTTCCCTGGAACGGGGTGGCAACGATTCCCCAGACCCCGGGGACGAGCCCTTCCGTGCGCTTCGTGGTCATGTTCAAACTCCTTGGTGTGCCACGTTCCGGTGGTTGCTTCACTTGCTTGCTTCGTTTGGTTGCTTCGACGCGCGGTGTCCGGCCTAGCGGCCGCTCCAAACCGGTTCCCGCCTCTCCTGGAAGGCCAGGACTCCCTCTTCCTGCTCCTTGCTCATGAGTGCGTCGGTGAGTGCCGGCACCAGAAGCGCACGGGCGTCGCGTGCCGACAGGTGCTCGGTGCGGGTCACCATCTGCTTGACGGCACGAACCGAAGTGGGTGCGCAGCGCAGGATCTGCTGGACCCAGCGTTCGACGGCTTCGTCGAGTTCGGCGTACGGGACAACCTCGTTGACAAGCCCGTGACTGTGCAACTCCTGCGCGCTGGCCTTGCGGCCGGTGAGCAGCATGCCCATGGCCACGTTGTGCGGAATCTTGCGAACCAGAAGCGCGATCCCACCGTCAAGTGCGAGCCGCCCGACGTTGGGTTCCGTCAGCCCCAGACGAGCGTGCTCGGCGGCAACAACGATGTCCGCACCGAGCACAATTTCCATGCCGCCGCCAAGCGCGTAGCCGTTGACCCGGGCGATGACCGGCACGTCGAGGGTGTTGCGCAGGCTGAGGCCGCCGAACCCGTTGGGATCCATGTCTGCCCAGTACTCCAGGCCGGTCTTGGCGACCGCGGAGGGGGTCATGTCTGCCCCCACGCTGAATGCGCGGTCCCCCGCGCCGGTCACCACGACCACGCGGACATCGCTGTCCGCCTCGATGCGATCCCAGATCTCGTTGAGTCGGCCGAAGGCGGGTCCGTCCACCGCGTTGAGCACCTGGGGCCGGTCGATCGTCACCCGGGCGATGTGGTTGGCGACTTCGAAGCTCACGCCGTCGCGCGTCTCGAATGGCGTGCTCATCGCAGCACCCCGTCCGCGAGCAGCTTTTCGATGGTCGCGTCGTCCACGCCGTACTCACGCAGGATCTCGACGTTGTGTTCGCCGAGTCGGGGTGCGGCCCGGCGCACCTCGGGCGGGTTGGCCGAAAGCCTGATCGGCGCGTTCAACATCTTCACGGTGCCGACCACCGGGTGCTCGGCCTCGACGATCATGTTGTTGGCGGCGGTCTGTGGATCCGCGAGCGTCTGTTCAAGAGAATTGACCGGGGCGTTGAGCAGCCCTTCGTCCTCCAGCCGTTGGCACCAGTACGCGGTGGTGTTGGTCGCAAACTTCGCGGCGAAGATCTTTTGCAGCGACGGCTTTTGGGCAAACTGCTGTTCAAGCGTTGCGTACTCGGGGCGCTCGCTGAGGTCGTCCTCGAGGTCCAGTGCCCGGGACAGATGGTGCAACGGGTTTTGGGTGAATCCGCCGACCAGGCACAGGGCGCCGTCGGTGGTTTCGAAGACCCCGCTCAACGGCATTTCGGCCCAGTTGACCTCGTAGCCGCGGTTAAGCTGCATGCAGGCCTCCTGCATCTGCATGTGCAGCATCGAGTCGTACATCGTGACCTCCACTTTCTGGCCCTGACCCGTGAGGTCGCGGGTGCGCAGGGCGAGCAGGATCCCCTGGGCCAGGTGCATTCCGGTGGTGTAGTCGCAGAGGGTCGTGGGGTACATGGACAGGGGGATCTCGGGCGATTCGCGGCGCCACATCACTCCGGAGTAGGCCTGCGCAATCGCATCCTGCCCGCCCTTGTGTGCGTACGGCCCTTCGTTGCCGAATCCTGTGCCGGAAGCCCAGATCAGGCCGCGGTTTTCACGCGAGAGTTCCTCGTAGCCGAAGCCCATGCGCTCAATGACACCGTGGCGGAAATTGCTGACCACTACGTCGGCCTCGGCGATGATGCGTCGCAGTACCGCGCGGCCTTCCTCCTCCCGGGTGTCGATCGAGAGGCTGCGCTTGTTCCGGTTGATCGAGAGGAAGATCGGGTTGTCCTGCCCGTCCTTGTCCGGGAAGGAGTTGCGGGCGATGTCGCCGAGGCCCGGGCGCTCGATCTTGATGATGTCGGCGCCGAAGTCCCCGAGCATCTGGGTGGCACTTGGCCCCATGAAGACCTGGGTGAAGTCAACAACGGTGATCCCGGCCAGCGGGAGCGGTAGGGCCGTTGCCCCTGGTTCGCTCAGGTCATTCGGACGGGTGTCGGTGATACTCATACCAGTGCCTCCTCGGGGGCGTCGATGGTTGCGTTCGTGGCAGGAACGTCGCCGGGGTCGGCTCCGTGCAATTTCATGCCTGCCTGAATGTCGGTTGCGGAAACATCCCGAACCAGGAGGTTCTTGTCCAGCGCGATGGCTGCGGCCACGCCGACGGCCTGTCCCATGGCCATGCACGGGGGGATTTCCCGCGAGGACTTCTGGGCGTCGGGAGTCGCCGAGTAGTGGCGGCCCGCGACGAGCAGCTGGTCGACTTCCTTGGGAAGTAACGAGCGGTACGGGTAGTAGTAGTCGCGACCGCGTGCTACCGAGTCCGCGAAGTGGCGGCGGGTGGTGACATCGTCCTTGGTCATCACGTATTCGCCCTGCAGCAGGCGCGTTTGGCGCACACCGATCTGTGGTGCGGCATCGACGATGTAGCTGTTCTCGAAGCCCGGCAAGTTCTCCCGCACATAGGCCGCAGCCTCGGCGATCCGGTCGCGGGCCGCCAACTCGGCGCGGGTGAGATCGACGGGGTCAACGCCGTTGTAGCCAGTCATGTGCGGAGCGTTGCACCAGACCACGCCGGGCAGCGGGGTCTTCAGCCACCACAGTTCCCAGGCTCCGCCGAGCAGGCGCTTGATGATGCGGTTGATGGCGCGCGCTTCCTTGGGGTTTTCCTGTTCGAAGTGCTCCGCGGCATCCGTGTCCACGCCACCGAGCCGGAACACCAGGGTGGTCAGGTAGCTGTCCTGTATGTGGCTGGCGCCCGCGCGGGAGGCAACGTCGATGTCGCCAGTAGTGTCGATGACGATGTCGGCGAGGTACGCCTGCGGGCCGGCCTTGGATTCGCAGATCACGCCCTTCATCACGCCGTTCTCAACGACGGGCTGGCTGAACCAGGCGTGGAGACGCAAGTCGACGCCGGCTTCCCGCACCAGGTCGTTCGAGACCCGCTTCCAACCATCGGGGTCAAACGCCGCTGCATAGCAGATCGGCTTTGGCTGCACATGCGAATGGAAGTCGAAAAGACCGTACCGGCCCCACTTGTTCCAGGTTTCGCGCGATGCGTAGCGGTCTTCCTCCGGTGCAACCACCACGAGGCCAAGCCGGTCCATGCGTTCGATGTACTCGGAGACGATGCCCGTGACGGAGATTTCCGACCCGTTGACCATGTCATCGAGTACCAGAACCATGCCGCCGGAGGCGAGCCCGCCGAGATATGAGTACCTCTCCAGCAGAGTGACTTTGGCGCCGGAACGCGCGGCGGTGACCGCGGCGGACACACCGGCGGGTCCACCGCCCACGACGATGACGTCGGAGCGCGAAACTACGGGTGCTTTCAAGGTAGCGGGGGTGACTCGAAGGTCCAGTGCAGTCATTGTGGTTCTTCACTTTCCGATGTAGAGGCCGTTGGCACGGCGGGCAAGAATGTAGAAGACGATGCTGAGAATGAGGAGAACTGCTACATAGACCGGGAAGAGCCATGAAGCACCGACAGATTGCAGCCACACCAACAGATAGGAAGCGGTGCCTCCGAAGAGAGCGACGCCGACGCCGTAGCCCAGTGATACGCCGGCACCACGTGAAGCCTTGGGCATCAGGGAGCTGGAGACCACGTTGTAGAGGGTCAGGTTCAGTACGAGCACCACCGAACCGCCCAGAAGCACCACGGCAAATCCTCCGATGCCGGGCTCGGTGTATGCCAGCATGAGGAAAACGGAAGGGACCGCGAGTATCCGCGTCACGATGAACCAACGCGACATGGATCGGCCGTCAACGAGCTTTCCAATGATCCAGCTACCGGCCACCATGATCACGCCAAGAATCGTGGTCACGGCAAAGACCGAAGTCGGATTTTCCTTGAAGCCGCTGCGTGCGGCGCTGGGCAGGCCGGTGGTCCAAGCGTAGCTGTAGGCCTGGACCGCACCGACAACAAAGACGATCGCGAGAACGCTCAGCCAGTTCTTGCGTACACCGGCCCAAACAGACTTCGTCGTCGTTTCCGCCAGCTCTTCCGGCTTCATCGTTTCCGGGAGCGTGCGGCGCAGATAGAGAACCACGAACCCGAAGACTGCCCCGATGATGAACGGGATGCGCCAACCCCACGCGGTCATCTCATCACCGCTCAGAGCCAGGCTGCACAAGAAGCTGACCATCGAGGCGAGCAAGACACCGATGTTGACGTAGAACGTCATGATGCCGGCGACGGCACCTTCGCGGCCTTCCGGCGCCAGTTCCAGAGCGTGTGCAGTGGACAATGGAGCCTCGATACCGGCCGAAATGCCCTGAACAACGCGGCACAGCAGCAGGATGACTCCTGCCCATGGACCGATCTGTGCGTAGGTGGGAGTGACTGCGATGACCAATGTTGTAGCTGCCATCATCATGATCGACAGGAGCATCACGCGCCGGCGGCCGATCTGGTCGGCAAGGGTGCCAAGCAGGATGCCGCCAAGAGGGCGGAACGCGAACCCCACCGCAAACACGGCCAGGGCACCGAGGGTTGCGGTAACAGGATCGTGCGAGGGGAAGAAACTTGGCCCAATGAACGCCGACAAGAGACCGAAGATCATCCAGTCGTACCATTCGAGAGCGTTGCCGAGTCCGAGCCCGAACAAGCCTCGGCGAACCTCGGAAGAGAAGCGTGATGTGTTGCGTTTTGCCGCTGGGGAGACAACGGTTTCTACCATGATTTCCTTCTTTCACTTGCGCCGTCAGAGCGCATGAAGGATCGACTGAGGAACCGGTGGGCACAATGCACAACGGTTTAGAGCCAATCAGTGAGGGGAAACGCCTGCTAGGTGTAGCGAACTATTACCAGGTGGGTGGAGTATTCACCCAGATGGAGACGCAGGCTTCGTCGTATGGATTCATGTACCAATGGGGGACATCGGAGGCATAGGTGATCGAGTCGCCGGCCTCGAGAACGTACAACTCTCCGTCGAGGTAGACGTCCTTCTTCCCGGAGAGCACAACACCGAATTCTTCTCCGCCGTGGCGGAAGGGGGTGGCGCTGGTGTCGGACCCTGGAGGGCTGACAATCCAGTGCACCTCCAAGGATCCGTTGAGATTGGGGGTCAAAAGTTCGTAGACCTCTCCCCCGTCGGATTCTCGCGCAGTTCCTTTGAGGTTGCGCCGTTCATCCTTCCGCACGACCGGGGACGTGGATTCTTCTTGGGTAGGGAAGAACCGTCCAACGGGGATCCCCAGTCCGTGGGCGAGCTGAGCGAGTGTAGTAAATGACGGGTTCGCTAGTCCGCGTTCAATCTGGCTCACAATCGCGGGGCTCAGCCCCGTGAGTTCAGAAAGTTGCGAGAGCGTGAGACCCCGCTCCTTGCGCAATGCCTTGACCTGGATTCCGACGCTAACGAGGAGGGACTTCATGACAGCTGGCGATGTAGCATCAAGCGTCATTAGAAGTCCTTCCTGTGATGTGCGCTACGTTCAATATACTGAAAAAATTTACTAAGTCAACGATTTTGTGAAACTCGCAGAGCCACAGGCCGAATCCCCTCGGTTGCGGATATCCGCAGGGCAGTAAACACGTAAAACGCATCGAACTTACGCGCGGAACCTGGCTCAATGAAGCAATCCCACGCCAAGCAGTTCCGCTGAGACGGTCATCCAGCCTTTGACCTGACTACCCGCAACGGGGACCCCACAACGCGCTTGCCTATTCGCTGAGATCCTGGCGGTCTACATTCTCCGGGGCCCGCGGCATACGCAATCGAGAGGCAGATACGACCCCACGTGCAACTCTGGCCGCAACAAATCGGCGCCCCGCACCTCGTCCAGTACCGAGACCGGTTCACCGGCAACCGTATCCGAACAGACGACACCGTCGAGGAACAGCAGCCCACCGCATAGCCGAGAAACGACTCCCGCTCTGCGTCGCGGATGACTACCTTCCCACGGCGCAGTCCGGCTCTGGCGCTGTTACCCGATCCAGGAGTTCTGTGCCGAGTCCGCTTTCGAAGAGCGAGACGCGCCGCGGGGTGCTTCTAGTCTGCATGGGCAAGGTCTTCGTCGTTGGCGAAGATCAGTCGTCCGTCATCCAGTGCGATCGCCCAGCGATGTACCGGAGCCCAGTCCCGCCCTACCGACCCGGAGTCGATGACCATGTCCGCGTAGTCCTCGATCACCACACCCGTGCATGTCACGGCGCCATCAGCATCGGAGCCTGACACCGTGATTCGAACTCGGGCACCTACTGCGGCCACGTCTTTGCTTTTGCCGTTTTTGTCGGTCATCTGCCTGATTCTGACAGAGCAACTTCGTTCGGGCCCAGCGTCGCATGCTCAGGAAACGCGCGGAGCCGAGTGTGCTGGATGCCGCTGTCGTTCGCTGGAGCTGTTACCCGTGTCCGTCCGAGACCACCGTGAGCACGGCCCTGTCGGTGCACGCTCCTACAGTCGGTTCGGGTAACAGTCCGGATCGAGTGCCAGGAGCAGCTGATGACGTTCGTCAACGATGCTCCATCGCCCTTGCCTGGCATGCCCGACAACACTCCCGCGCTGCCGGCGTTCCAGATGATGTTGATCGGGCAGCCCCAGCTTGTACGCATCCCCGAACGTCTGTGGCGTTCCTGGCTCGACGATCCTGCCGTCGTGTCCCGCTTCGAATCCAAACGCTACCGACGGCGAGAGCAGTGCTGGCCGTGGATCGGCGGAGTGTCCTCGACCAGGCACGGATCTTTCCGTGCGGCGAGCCTGCCCGGGCTGTCACGACACGGGACCGTGCCGGCGCATCTGTTCGCCTACCAGCCTGAATACGGCGTCGCATTGATGGCACAGCACCGCATCGTCGACTTCGCCGGCTGCACCAACCCGGCACACATGCAGTTGGGAACCAATCGCAGCAACCCGTGGCGAATACAAGCTCCGGCGACGCAACATCGCCAGCCCACTCGCCGACGTTCGCGGGCCCGCGGGTCGCACTCGTGCCATCGCCGCCGCGATCCGGACCGGGATCGAACAGAACCTAGGAAGCGACGTCATCGACGAGCGAATCGCCGCGGCCGAGGCTGCAGGACGTCCGCTCCCACTCTGGTAGCGACACCGCGATGCACGTTCAATGCGAATGTATTTCGTTGCCGCACTGCACATTTCGCTCATTGTTGACAACGCTGCATATCAAGATTGGTCGTATTGTTCCGAGTTCGTGGGGAATGAGCCAGGCTGGGGGCGCGCCCGCGACGTCGGGTGTGGACCACTGGGCTGAGAGACTGGCTCGGTGCGTCACCACGATTTGTCTTTGAGTGCCACGTGGTCTCCCTTGCTGGGGGTTCGGGTGGTGCACTCGGACTTGCCTGAGCCGTGGACGTTGGCTTTGTCTCGATTGGGCCGCGACCTGTGGGTGCGCCAGTACGGCAACGATATTGAACACGTCGATTGGGAGATCGACTACGACCCCGAGATCGACGGTGTGTTCCTGCTGAGCGCGGTGACGGTTGCCGGCGTCGATCCGGGCGAATTCGATGGTAGCTGGATCGGGACCCACGTCGACTCGGACGAAGAATTCGCGCTGTGGGCGATGGCTGATTCGGTCCAGGACGTTGTGGCCGACCTTGGTACCGCATGGCCGTGGGGTGACGGCGGCGGATTCATGAGCGCGCGACTCGTGGAGGGTGTCGCTGTGTGGAAGGACAGGAACGGTTGTACGACACGCATGGGAGGCCTGGGCGGCATCGTCTGACCAGCCCAAACCTCGACTCCAGCTAGCACTGCGCCCGAATTCGTTCGACGGCTGGCTTTCGAATACTGCATAAACCGCGGTGCAGTTTCGCGGTGGCAGCTGGACTGCCACCGCAAGCGAAAGACGCTGCGGCACAATATATGCAGAAGTTAGCATGGAAAAATATAAGTTATCGGCAATGAATTTTCGCACTTGGATCGCACACTCGAAGTACTATCTGGCATTTTGAACGCGGAAATTGGATATCATTTCATTGCTGCGGCGATTCTGAGTGGTCAGTTCGGCCGCGCAAGGCCTGCCCTCCGGCGGTGCACTCGCCGGGGGTGGGTCTCTCCAAACGCTCACGCCGCCACGTTGAACCGTAGGCACTATGGACGCGCTGGCGACGCGCCTGCCTGATACTTAAGTACCGTGTGCAACCGCCAAGCGCGGTTCGGCCCCATACTCGAGAAGTAGTATCCCTCGTGCACGTTCGCCTTTGCCGGCTCGGCGTGCGCGGCCCGCCTAGGTGTAACTGACGAACACTGTGGGCGGGCCATCCGGCGAATGGAGAACTCCGTCCACCCGGACAGGAATCGGCGGCCCTCCCAAGTCTCCGACAGTCCGGCGCCGAATCTCGTCGAGAATCTGCTTGTTCGACAATTGCTGCAGCGACTTCCGTGTGGGCGACAACGGCCGGTTCTCCTCTTCCGTCATGAACCCGGCGGCGATCAACACTTCCTGCACAGGCGCATCGAACAACGCTGCGACGCGCCGCAGCACCTGCGGGGTCGGGGACCGCGAGATCCTTGTCCACTGACGCATCTGGGATGGATACACACCGAGCGCCCGAGCTGCTTCCTCTGGACTTTCATAGCCGCGGGCCACGATCTGGTCTCGAACCCAAGCTGCGAATCCTGAAGCCATGGGCGCTATTTTCCCACGGAATCTCTGAACATTCGCGCAGCGAAACAGTTCGAGAGTTTCGCGCTCGGATCAGTTATCCCCATGCGCTGTCCGCGAATTGGAGATAGTTCAGCACTCAAGTATCTGTGACTCCGCGAAGACTGGTATCGGAACCCTCGGATCCGTAGATTTTCATCGGCGGCATCGCTCGAACCCTCAACTTCGGGTATGGCGTATGCCCTACCGACGCGATCCCCCCCAGATAGTCGGCAGGGCACCATAAACGGTACGCCGCTTCCGCCTCGGTTCTCGGCGCACCCCGGGCCGCCAGGGTGCTGATCACACACTCGCTGGTGACCCTTCTTGGTAACCCCTGGATCTTGAAAATGCCCGACGAGATTGAGGTCTGACCTTCCCCTCATGCGGTATACAGCTGCCGCGGCAGTTCGACGCGGTAACACGGTCAGCCGCATTGCCCAGTCCCGAGCTGGCAGCGGCACCATCCGCGACATGGGCGTGGCGTGGCCGATCGCGATCATGGGCTTGTTGGGGTTCGATGTCGGCGGCTTCTCCGCCGTGATGCCCCAAGTGATCCTGGCAGTCACACCCTCCGAAGAGACCGCTGCCGCGATGGGCGTCAACCGGGTTGTGCGTTCGGTCGGCTTCTCCATCGGTAGTGCCGCCAGTGGTGTGATCCTGGCCGCGTACACCATGACCCGGACCTTCTCCCCCACCAACTCGGGCTACTCGACCGCAGCGTGGACCGCATGCGCGCTGGCACTACTCACCATCGTGCTCGCAGCTGGCATCAACGCCTCCCGGAACAACCGACTACCTTCGCCGTGAACCGAAGAAGCAACACAGTCACTGCAGGGCTATTAGCAACATTCTCGATGTCTAAATCTACTGCGCACCAACACATGCTGTGGCTTTACGGTCACCATCCCTCTGCGCGGACGAGTTTGTGAGTCGAACGGCGCCAGCTCGGCCGGCGCCGGACTTCAGCAGCGATCTCCACGGACGACTGGCAGACATGTGCGCTACCAACACCGCCGCACGCTCCACTGGCCCACATGTTGTGTGCGCGGGACGCCGCGGGCGAGGCAATCCGGAGTGTAGACAGCCGATGGCCACGATGGCATCGAATTCAAGAACAGAACGCAGGAAGGGGCGTCATCGAAGAGCGTATCGTTGCGGCCGAGGCTGCAGGACCTCCACTCTCACTCCGGTAACTAAGCTGTCAGTCGACACACTGGCGTTGCAGATTCACTGTGAACATATTTCGTGGCAGCGCAACATATTTAATGTACTAATCACTAGAATACGTTGATGCACAATTATTTTGCGCACATAATTCGGTAGGCGTCGATCTTTACGGACGTTCGCCGGATCCGTCACTGCCGCCGGGCTTTCTCTTCGACGCATCGGACCATGCGGATCCAACGATATGTCTTGACGGTCAACGGCTCCCGCAGCTTCCTGCAGCCTAGCCCGTCACGGAGAAGTTTGTCAGAGCGCATCACGATCCTGTGACGCATGTGGTTTTGCTTCGCGGGCCCAGTGCTGGAGCGCGACGATCGTCTCTCGCAAGGCACGCCCGCGATCGGTGAGCGCGTAGGCGTGAGAGTTGTGCCGCAATGGCAGACGGGTCAGAACGCCGGCCGATTCCAATTCACGCAGGCGGATCGCGAGCATGTTGGTTGGTACTCCGAGGTCGCGCTGCAAATCGCCATAGCGCTGCGGCCCGTCGAGTAACCGCTCCACGATGAGCAGGGCCCACCGCGCTCCGACGATGTCGAGGACCGCAGCAAGGTCACTCACGCTGCCGGGGTGGGTTCCGGCTTCATCCAGAACGGCGAGTAGTGGTAACCGTCAGGGTCGTCGAACTGGCGCTGGTACATGAAGGGATAGTCGTCAGTGGCACCGATCCGCCCGCCTGCGTCGCCGGCACGCTCGACGAGTTCGTCGACTGCCTCGCGACTGCCGAGGTCGAATGAGACCGTGACCTCCGACGGGGTATCAGGTCCGCCGACCAACTCCTCGGCGCCGCCGACACTCGCGTACATGTCGCGGCCGCCGAGCATGACGTACGGCCGACGGAGATCTCCTGTCAGGGCCCATCACTGGACTCCGAGGTGTGACGGCTCCAATTCACGACGTGAGCCATTCGGAAGCGGTCGAGACCGCTACTCCACGTGCAGGAAACAACATTTCCATGAGGAACCTGTGTACCTCACCTCCGGATCGGGATCGGCGCATCCGTCGGAGAGTACCGACACTTGGTAGTCGAGATCAGCTGCGGCGTACACCGTAGCCGCCACCATGGCAGAGCTCGCTACGCCACAGACAACGACTCGGTCGATTCGTTTGCTACGCAGCACCATGTCCAGATCCGTGCCGGCAAATCCGCTGGCGCGGCGTTTGAGAACCACCGAATCTGCCGGATCGACAGTGAGAGCGTGGACGATCGAAGTGCCCTCGGATGTGTCGTGAAAGACCTCACCCATCGAGTAGAAGTGCTGCATCACAGAGTTGTTGGGATGGACATCGGTTCCGTTGGGCCGAAGCCCGGCACGCAAGTACACGATGTGAGTACCTGCGCGCCGAGCCAACGGAATAGTTTCTGCGAGCACGGGGACCACCGACCGGGCGAACGGGAACTCCCGAACGATTCCGGTCTGGACATCTCCGACGATCAACGCCGTCCGCTTCTGAGTGCTCGAGTTCGTCACAGCTTGTCCACGCTGTCGGTCGCCACGTCGCCGCTGTTGACTGCGATGCCGTCGCCTCGAACACCGAGTGCTTCGGCGCGTCGCCCTACCGTCAAGAGAATGATCAGGCCGACCACAATTACTGCGGCGATGGTGAGCAGGGCGTAGGTGTAGCTTCCGGTCGCGGTTTCGATGGCTCCGGTGACGTAGGGGCCGATGAATCCGCTGAGGTTGCTGACCGAGTTGATCAATGCGATGCCGGCAGCAGCAGCAGCGCCCGTCATCGAGAGGGCCGGAATACGCCAGAATTGCGGCATCGCGGTGTAGATACCCGAAATGCTGACGCACACAGCAATAATGAACAGTGCCCCGTTCTGGGTGAATGTGGCACCAACGAGACCGAGCGCCCCGAATGCCATCGGTACGGTCGTGGAGAACACAGCCGAACGTCGTACCGCAACGCGTGACCACAGCACCATCACGACAATGGCGGCGACGGAGGGTATGGCAGCAAGTAGAACGCTGGAGACATTTGCTGCCGACCCGATGGAGGACGACAGGTTTTCGATCATGGTCGGCAGGAAGAAGGCTATCGGATACAGGCCGAAAACGATTGCGAAGAAAGCGACCGCGAGCGCCCACGTTCGGCCGTTCGTCAAAGCCTGGCGCATACCTGTCATTGCGCCGTGGCTGACTTGTAGGGCGGCCTCTTCGCTCAGAATCTCGTTGACATATACCTTTTCGTCAGCCGTGAGCCATTTCGCTTTCGATGGCTTTTCGGGCAGGAACATCAAGATGATCACGCCGACGATAATCGTGAGAACACCCTCGACGACGAACAACGAACGCCATCCGGCGATGCCCAGTAGAGCCTGACCCCACTGGAGCAGCGCTGCGGCGATGGGTGCTCCGATGATGCTGGAAAGCGGGATGCACAGGAAGAACGCCGACATCGCCCATGCTCGTTGCTTTTTCGGAAACCAGAACGTGAGGAAGAGCAGGATGCCGGCGGCGAGTCCGGCTTCCGCGAAACCGAGGATCACGCGCGCGATGTACAGCTGGGTAGCTGATTGGACCGCCCCTGTGACCGCTGTGACCATGCCCCAGGAGATGATGATGCGACTGATCCAGATGCGGGCACCGAACCGTCGCAACATCATATTGCTGGGGACCTCGACCAGGACGTATCCGAGAAAGAACAGTCCTGCCGCGAAGCCGAGCTGCGCCGTGGTCATGCCCAGATCGGCCGACATGGGTTTGGCGATGTAACCGAGATTAGCTCGGTCGATGTAGCTGATGACATATGCAATTCCGACGAGGGGAATGATTCGGAACGCGATCTTGCGCCAGAGTCGGCGTTCAGCGTCCTCATCGAGCACAATCGTGCGGCCTTCGTTCATGGCACGGACCTTCCAAAGTGGGTGGTGGACGGATACCGCTAGCGAGCGGCCGACACTGCTCGGACAGATTCGGTCTCGCCGAGGAGAACCTGTCCGGCGCCGAGGTCGATGACTACTCCGTAGTCACGGAGGGCACCTTCGATGGTGACCTTCTCGTCGAGGACATCGTCGAGGACGTGCTGCGGATCACGGTTGAAGGGATCACCGTGGCCACCGCCTCCTGCGGTGACCTGACGGTGGCGGCTACCTGCCTGCACCGTCAGATGTGGTTTCGAGGCGATGAGCTGTTCGGCATCTGTGCCGTGGTCGAGGATGTTCGCCGATGGGGCGCCGGCGCCACCGCCGTGGAGTCCGTAGGGGAATGATGTTCTGCGGTCGGACCGAATTTGGACGCTGGCGGTCTCGTGCAGAACTGTCATATCGCGGAAGGTGGACACTCCTCCGCGGAAGGTGCCTGCGCCTCCGGTGTCCGGGAGGTAGCCGTATCCGTCGATGCGGATGTGTCCGGATTTTTCGAGTTCCTCGATCGGGGTGTTGGCGAGGTTCGCACCCAAGGGGCTTATGCCGTCGTTACCGTCACCGGTCGGCGTCGCACCCCATGATCCACAGAGGATGTCCCACAGGATCACCGAGCTGCCGTCGGATTCGACGAGGCCCACCGCCACCGAGTTCGGTCCACCGTCACCGGCGGCCGGTACCCGGCCCGGGAACGCCGGCGCCAGAGCTCCGAGAACAGTGTCGATGATTCGATATGCCACCAAACCGCGTGCTCCGCGAGCGGATGGGCGCTTTCCGTCGAGAATGGAGCCTTCGGGAATGACGAAGGTGAACGGGCGGTAGAAGCCGCTGTTGGCGGGAATGTCCGAGCCGAGCGCGCCTTGGAGGGCCGCGTAGCAGGCGGACTGAGTGAACGAGGCGGTTGCGTTGAGCGCGGATGCGACCTGGGGCGAGGAGCCGGTGAAGTCGAAGGTGATGTCATTGTCGGTGATGGTCACGGCGACTTTGAACGGGATCGCACCCGAGCCGAGCCCGTCGTCGTCGATCTGATCCTCGAACAGGTAGCGACCGTCGGGGGCGTTGCTCAATTCGGTTCGAACGAGTATCTCGGAGTAGTCGAGTAGTTCGTCGATCAACCGCGTGTATTCGTCGATACCGTACTTTTCGACGAGGGCCCGAAGCCCGAGACCGCCTGCATGGCTGGCCGCCAGCTGGGATTCGAGGTCTCCGCGCAACAGATCCGGCTCGCGTACGTTTCTCAGGATCACATCGAGGAACGTGGAGTTGAGTTCCCCGCCCGCTACGAGACGCGAGGGTGGGATCTGGATACCTTCACCGAAGATCGAGGTCGACTGCACTGCCATCGAACCTGCCGCCCAGCCGCCGACATCGGTGTGGTTGACGACGGTGACCGTGAACCCAATCAGCTGCTCGCCGGCGAAACTCGGTGCGACAGAAAAGATGTCAGGCAGATGCATGCCACCCTTATCCGGATCGTTGAGGATGTAGACATCGCCGTCGGCGATGGAGTCCCCGAACTCGTCGAGGATGGCGTCGATGGCGGCAGGCATCGACCCGAGGTGTACCGGGCAGGTGTTTGCTTGCGCGATGATTCGGCCTTCTCGATCGCACAGTGCGGTCGAGAAGTCCATGCTCGATGCGACGATTTGGGAGTGCGCGGTGCGCAGGATGGTGATGGCCATCTCGTCGGCGAGTCCGGATACTGCGTTCCGGAACACCTCGAAGGTGGCTGCGTCTCGGATGATGGTGGTGCTCATGCGGTGACCTCGATATCCGTCCAGCTGATGATGATGTTGTTGTATTCGTCGAGATGGGCTGTCGCGCCCGGGGGGACGAGCGTGGTGGAGTCCATGTCTTCGATCACGAGAGGCCCTGCTTCCGGGGTGCCTGTAAGGTGCGCTCGCGCGATGACGGGGGTGCTGATTGTGGTCTCGAAGCGGCAATCGCGGGCCCGGCGGTCACCGGGATCGGTGTCGGTTAGCGTCAACGCCTGATCGATTGTGACCTTGTTCGGGACGAATCCGCGGACGCGGATGTTGACGATTTCCACCAGATCGTCGGCACCGGATCGCCCGTAAGTCTTGTCGTGCTCTGCATGGAAACGTTGTTTCACCTCGTGCATAAGTGCGTCGTCGATCTTTCCTTCCGGCAACGGAATTCGAAGATCGAACCGCTGGCCGTGGTAGCGCATGTCCAAGATTCGATCGATACGAACGTCCTCGGATCCGAGGTGCTCGGTGACGGTAGTCGCCAGTTCGTCGAACTCGTTCGCGAAGCGTTCGAGCGAGAGGTGTTCGGCGCGGAACGGGGTGACGGTCTGGTATTCACTGTCGGCGACGAGGAGCCCGAGACTGCTGAACAGACCGGTGTGCACCGGGACGATGACCGTTTTGATTCCGAGTTCACGCGCCAGCGCGGCGCCGTAGAGCGGTCCGGCACCGCCGAAGGCAACCATCGTTGCTTCTCGGGGGTCGCGTCCACGTTCACTGGTGACTGCCTTGACGGCTTTGGTCATGTTGGAGATGGCTACTTCATAGGCGCCTCGCGCGACCGCACCCGGGTCGGTGTCGATGCGGTCGCTCACGGCGCCAAGGACTTTCGCTGCCAATTCCGGTTGGATCGTCACTCGGCCGCCTGCGATGGCGTCGGGGTTGAGGTAGCCGAGGACGACGTTCGCGTCCGTCAGGGTTGGCCGTTCTCCGCCCTGTCCGTAACAGGCCGGTCCGGGCCGGGATCCTGCGCTGCCGGGACCGACGTGGAGTGCTCCCGCCGAGTCCACTCCGATGATGCTTCCACCGCCTGCACCTACTTCGGCGATGTCGATCGAGGGCACGCGGACGGTGTATCCCGCTCCCTTACCCATACTTCGCGTGATATTCATGCCGCCGCCAACCTCGTAGTCGTTGGCCAAGAACGGCTGCCCGTTTTCGATGAGAGATGCTTTAGCGGTCGTTCCGCCCATGTCGAAGGCGACGACGTTGTCGAGGTCGAGCAATTGGGCGAGCTTCTGAACTGCGATCACACCTGCGGCCGGGCCGGACTCGATGATTTGTACGGGACGCTCCACCACTGATGGCGCATCCAAGAGTCCTCCGGATGACTGCATGATCGAGAACGGTGCGTCGATCCCACGCTCGCGGAGGTTGCGGCCGAGTTCAGTGACGTAACTGTGCACCACGGTTCCGACGTAGGAATTGACCACCGCTGTACTGCTTCTCTCGAACTCGCCCGGCTCGGGCGAGATGTCGACCGACGAAGTCACGTACACGTCGGGCAGCAACTCCTTGAGTCGCTGCGCGACCGCCCGCTCCTCTTCAGGTCTGACATGCGAGTTAATCAAACACACAGCCAGCGCTTCGATTCCGTCCGCCTCGAGCTGACGGGCGAGGGCATCGAGTTCGTCGAGGTCCACAGCGGTTTCGATGCGTCCGTCTGCGTGGATCCGCTGATCGATCTCGTAGCGGTGGCGGCGCCGCGCCAAGGGTGTGGGCTTCTTCCACGACAAGTCGTAGAGGAGCGGGCGCCGCAGTCGGCCGAGCTCGAGGACATCGCGGAACCCCTTCGTCGTAACCAAAGCCGTTCGCGCGCCCTCCATCTCGAGAATGGCGTTCGTTGCCACAGTGGTGGCGTGCAGGACTGCAGAGATGTCACTGGCCGAAATGTTCGCATCCGTCATCGAGGCCGTCACGCCGTCGATGACGCCTGTCCCGAAGTCGGGCGGTGTCGACAGTACTTTCATCGGGACGATGCGGGCGTCGGGGCCGAGGGCGATGACGTCGGTGAAGGTGCCACCGATGTCAGCCGCCACGCGCCACGGCGCATCGACTGTCGGATCAGCGGAGTGGGACGGGGTCATTGAGAGGCCTTTCTGAAGACAAAATTTCGACGAAGATCAACACCGGCACCACGATCGAGTGGGCATCGTTGGGCGTGCCCCGCTGCGATTACGTGCACGACTTGTGGTCCGCGTCACTTCAAGCTAGCCGCAGTGAAAGATATTAACAAGTGCCACCTAGGATCTTGTACATCTACGACACATATTTCTTGGGTGGGTTAAAGTGTTCGCAATCGAAAGACTGGTGGGAACAATGAGGTACAGACCGGCTCTACTGCTCGAGCACGATGTCAGCGGGTCGATGATGGATCGTGCGTACTTCACGCTCAAGCGGGACATCATCGAGCTGAGGAGGCCACCGGGGCAGCACTTCACCGAACCCGAGGTGGCCGCTTCGATGGGCTTGAGTAAAACTCCGGTCCGTGAAGCGCTCGCGCGACTGCACCGGGATGGTCTCGTTCAGCCACTGCCTCGCGCCGGCTACGTGGTGTCCTCGGTGACGTTGGGTGATGTGGCGAACTTGTGCGACATGCGTACGCTTCTACAGGGCGAAGCCGCGGCTCTCACCGCGACCCTGGGGCTCGGTGCGGCTCAGTCCGATCGCCTTGTGGAGTTGTGTGCAGATGACAACTACGGCCAACTCGGGGGACCCCACCTGGATGCACGGTTACGCGAAAACTACGAGTTCGAATCCATCATCGCCAACGGGTCCGGTAACGCACGTTTGACCCGTAGCGTCGTAGAGGTCCTGGACGAGATAGAGCGAGTCGTTCGATTGGCCGTGACGCTGGCCCCGTCGATGCCCGAGGCGCGTATCGGTGAGCGGGCAGCGATCGTCGACGCAGTCATCGCCCAGGATCCCGAGGCTGCGCGGTCAGCGATGCAGCACCGCACGAGGTCAGCGCGCCGCGAGATCATCGACGCGCTGACCAGCAGTCATGCAGTGACATCCACGCCGATCTTGCTGCCCGGCTAACCGCAGTGGACTAGGCCCGCGATCCTGCAGACCTGGCAGTGGCAACTGTTTCGGCCACGCGGTCACCCAAAGCCCGAACATCGGATTCCTCCGCGCCGTACAGAAGCCTGACGTGCGTATCAGGGCCGAAGAACCCCCCACCGGACAAGGCGACCACTCCCGCATCTAACAGGAAACCCTCCAGATCCTCGCCCCGGTGGCCCGTCGCACTCAGATCTGCGAACAGGAAGATCCCGGCCTGAGGAAGGACCGCAGGAATCTCGGCCGCGGCGAGCGCGCCGTGCAGTACGTCGCGGCGGGCTTTCATCGTCGCGAACTCTCGATCCAACCACTGCTGAGGTCCGGTAAGTACAGCGGTGGCTGCGGCTTGCGGGACGTCGCCGACGTTGATCACGTCCCACTCGAGGGCCGCGTGAATCTTGTCGATCGTGGCTGGGGAGGAGTGCACGTAACCGATCCGCCAGCTCGAAAACGCGTAGTTCTTGCTCAGGCTGGTGACGGTCACCAAGCGATCACGGTCGCCACCCAGCGCCTGTATAGGGGTGTAGCCGGGTCCGTCATGGACATATCGCTCGTACGATTCGTCGGCAAACACAATCAGTCCGTGCTTATCCGCCAGGGAAAGGACGGCGCGGAGTTCCTCTGCCGTCGGAACATTTCCCGTCGGATTGTTGGGATTGCACAGCACGATGGCCGTGGTTCGTTCCGTAACAGCCGCTGCGATCTGGTCGAGATCGAGCGACCAGCCCATCTGCGCTGTCGAACACACATACCGTGGGATCGCGCCGGCCATCCGAATCATCCCGTCGAAAAAATATGTGGGAGAAGGGACGACAACCTCATCCCCTGCTGAGAGCAGGGCCCGGAGAGCAATGCTCATCCCGTGCTGTGCGCCGTGAGTGATCAAAAGCTCCGTCTCGGCATCCACGGCGACATCGTGCTCTCGCGTCAGGATCTCCGAGATGGCTTGACGTAGATCCACGGCGCCACGGGTACGACGTGCAAAGACCTGGCCTGCAGCTTCGGACGCCGCTTCCACCACATGGGGCGGCATGGGCACCACAGGTACTCCTCGAACAGGGATGACGTCGGACCCCGACAAGGCAGACAGCGCAACGCGCTCGGTGAAAGCAAGGGCAGGCAAGCGATCGAACATCAGGAAACTCCTTTTATGATCTCAATTAGATTGGTTTAGTATCTCAAAGGTGCACGTTGAAAACAACGAAACGTACCGAGAGGTGCAAAACAGAGCCTCGGCAAGCATGACGCCCTCTATATCTCGCATGTTCGCAACGAAGCAGACCGGCTGATCGATGCTATCGACGAACTCATCGATATCGCGGGAGTGACGGCAGCTCGTGCAGAGGTCTATCATCTCAAAGCATCTGGACGACAGAACTGGCCGGCGATGAGGAAGGCGATCGACAGGATCGAGAGCGCACGTGTCTCGGGAATCAGCGTCAGCGCCAACATCTACCCCTATGAAGCGGGCGCAACAACACTGGGCGCCTGCATCCCACCGCAGTTCCATGAGGGCGGCCGCCTTGCTGACGGCGCTGATGGTGGACCATCAGGACGAGAACCGTTGACCGCAGCACGAGAACCCCAACCCCCCTCGTGATCCTCCAAACCTGTACCCCCGAAACGGGATCGGAATGCTGGGCATGGTTCGTTCCACCCCTTGGTGCGCCCCGTCGACTACCGCCCTCGGAACACTCACCGTTCCCGAACCTGGAGTAACACTGGGATTTACGTTCTTTGCCCAGTTTGCGATGAACACAGCCGCTACGGCAGCCGCGGGGCCGGAATGTTCCGGGGCCGATGGTTTTTCGCTACGTGTGTAGCAGAGCATCCCTCGACGCCGCGTGGATCATCATCCTCGAAGACCAACTCGCTGAAGCCCGGCATCACCGATGAGGCGGGGCGGGAGGAACGGATCTTTCCTCGCCCCCACGAATATCCAGGGCGCGAGATCGTCAGACCGGCATAGGGCGGTCACGGGTCAGGTATCGATCAACTTCGGCCCAGTCGCGACTCCTCGGATACAAATAATCCTCCTTGTCGCACTCGTCGCGGGAGAAAGGACGAGGAGCATAGGCATCACGACGGACCGAATGGCGCGAGCGCAATCCGGTGACCACATTGCACCACACCGGGTCGGAACATTCCGGTACACGCCCGCGGGCCGGAGCGGTAGTTCCCACCACGAAACCACTGCTCTCACACAAACATTCCGACGACCGCACCTAGGTGTCTCAGACATTGGACGCGATCCACACCCAGGATGGGCCGTTCAGCGGTCGGTACCGCATCATCGACTCGAACGGTGAAACGGATCGGCGTCGGCGTCGGCGTCATCTACGAGCACGGAACGGCGACCGGTAGTGCCGACTTCTACATCGGCGTCACCGAAAACCTCGGTCGTTCACTTCAGGGGCCGGGCAACGAAATGGTCAACGAGATCAGCAACTCCAGTGGAGCGATCGAACCGAAGGACGCTGGTGAACGCATCCGGACTTTCTGCTGGCTCATCCACTGACCACTCAAGACTTTGGCGATGCCTTCGACGAAGACGCCGTCCCCTAGGCTTATCGTGCAAGTTCGTAGGCGCGAAATGAGTTCCGCGCGTTCAGAACCGTCTGATTTTGTTCGTCCCATACTCTGGTCATTTCTTAATAATCCAGCAACACCGCTCGAAGTTTTGGTTCATAACATTCGAAGTGTAAGAAAAAAATCAGACAAGGAAAGGAACAAACATGATCCCAGGTTTGCAACTCGAACAACTCACACGGCAGGTAGGGAATTTTGCTCACACAGTTGTCGTGGATGGGCCAGTAACGCCAAACCCCGGAATTCCGTCCGGTCCAGGCATTCCTTCCTTCGGAAGTTAGCAAATAGGGCCTGCGCTTTACCTTGAAATTCTGAGCACAGGCCGAAAGGGCGTTCTCGAACGGGTGCGCAGATATAGTTTCTGCATCTGCGCACCCGCCGAGAACTTATCCTCGCCGCCAAACAGTACTCGTTTCGGCGTTCCCCGCTCACCTACGACACCGATCCATTCCGTTCTCACACTGGGTCCGAGTCGCGTCCAGTGCGGACACGTGACTCTCTAGAAAAAAGGGGGGTCGCGATCATGACCCGTCAGCAGGCGACTGATCTCGCGTTGGCGATCTCAGCTGCCACGGTTCTCGGTGTGACGGTTGGAATTCTTGTCACCGATGCCGTTGCCGGTTTGGTCATCGGATCCGGAACTGCAATTGTGTTTCAGGTCGTCCTCCGTACGATTACCCCGAGGAAATGACTGTCAGTGTCAGTCCGGCTCTGGCACAGCGCCTTTGCTCTGGCACAGCGCCTTTCCCGTGTTGCTCAAATCGGACGGCTCCGCCACGCGTCACTTGTTACCTCTGCAGAAGAGAACAAGTGTCGTTATTGATCGAGTCGATCCATCTCTTCGGTATACGCGATGGTTAACGCTCCATCGCCAAGCCTTTCGACGTTCCCACGCGTCCCGTGGCCGGTCCAGATCTCCGCAATCCCTGACGACACACGGACGATTCGTTCCCAGTTGGCGCGAACTCGTCTCCCGGCCACTGCGACAATGCATCCGATGAGCCAGTCTCGGCGATTGGCCATTCACCCATTGCATACAAAGTGCGTGAACAGTTGGATCGCGTTGTTCGAACTCTGCGCTGTGGTTCCTCATTTCTGGGGAGGAATCATAGCAATACCGTGAACCGTGATCCGCGAAGCTTGGAAGTGGTGATATGTCCGTGTGCAGAGCATTTCGAAACAGCGCAGTTCGACGTCGAGGTGCATTCTTACTATCGACGTCATTCGAGACCTAGCGATAGCGCACCGTCACACCTCAGCAGATGATGTGGTTTCCGGACCATGCGCTTTGTTGCGCCCCATCGTCGGCCAACGGTGCTACTTCCCTGGCCTTTTGGATTCTTGCAGTGGCAGAGTCCTTCGACGATCGCCGCCGGAGGTGCCGCGTAGCGAGGGGTCTCGTCCGACGCCCTGGATGACGTAGTTAATGCCGCGAGTGAAGTTTCGATCGCAATCCATAAACGGAACAGCTGTCGGACCACGCTCACCAACATATCCCGCATCTGAAATCGGGTGGCATGCCGGTGCGGTCGGTGCCGACTGTCTGTCCAGGGTGGAAGTGGGGGGAATGCGAGAATGAAGTCAAGGATCGTTGCGTAGCAACGGCAGCGCTGACCATTGCTGTCTATCTAATTCTTGTCGGGGTTGCTGGCTGGATCCTGAGCTTGATTGTCCAGCATTGGATGGAACTCGGACGGATTCTGCCGCTTTCATTGCGGCATCTATCAATCCCTATTTCCTAATGATCCCCCAAGGAATCGCTAATGGTCCCGTAGTTTTTCGCCTCTAGTTTGAAATTATGTCAAAGCCGCAAGGGCTCTGACACAACCGAAGGAGATCGCCATGCGTCAGTCCCTCAACACTCACACCTTCCGCAAACGCGCCGCGATCGCGGCAGCCGGACTGGCTGCCACAGCCGCGATCGCGGCCCCCGGAATCGCCTGGGCCAGC
Source organism: Rhodococcus sp. FW305-130 (assembly GCF_058788335.1). Classification (NCBI taxonomy): domain Bacteria; kingdom Bacillati; phylum Actinomycetota; class Actinomycetes; order Mycobacteriales; family Nocardiaceae; genus Rhodococcus; species Rhodococcus sp. FW305-130. The sequence continues at coordinate 103,277 of NZ_JBYTAP010000010.1, forward strand.
GACTCTGCTCCCCACAGTCCGGTCATCGCTGCTCAGGAGCTTGGACCCGCCGTAGCTGGCGAACCCCTGGACGCGACAAACTGCGAGCCGGTGATCAGCGATCTCAGTCCGGAGAAGCTACAGGAGATGATTGCCGACGCCACCGCCCTGCCTACCGCTCCGGTCGTGTCGGCTCCGCCGGTCGACGAAACGGGTCGCACCCATACGCGAGTGGTGACTGACGAAGAGTCGCAGCGGATGATCGCGGACGGCAGCTTCGTTGAGGGTGGCTTCGCTGGCGCCGTGACTCGAATCTGCTAGGGCACGCTGTAGTCGCTGGCACAAGGATCTGGTGACCGACGTCGCCCTCGTCCTCGCCACTCGGCGACGGTCCAAGACCCCTCTCAGCGTCCGGATCGCATGGCAATGGGAGGGGTCGGGAGCGCGGAGGAACCTCACGACACGCTCGAACTCGGTAAACCTCGCTACGAATCGGCTCGCTGCACGCCAGGCGCGATCGCGATACCTGAGACCGTCGCCTTAGTGTCCCTGATGTGAATCTTCAGTGCGGCAATGATGTGTCCCTCGCGCTCTGACATATCTCGTTTGCACGGCGAACGAGCACAAGATCGAAGTATCAGCGAACTTCGACCCCGCCGCAATCGCGTCAACCTTTATCCCGGACGAGAGGTTCGTATATTCCCTTGGTCTGGACCCGTGGGTCGGCCCCCTTTGCAGGCACGCTTCAAACCCTGCCATGGCTGCAACCAACAATTGTGAGTCATCAACTGTGCGGTGTTCAATTTGGGCGAGGGGCCGCCATGATGCTGCAAGAAGAATCTCCAACTGCGGTGGCGACGCTGAATCCGGCAGTGAGGGAACGCGAGCTCCCACCTTCGCCACCTGGATGGACCGTGTCGATAGCAGGACCGGCAGATCATTCCGGCCACAACACTGATCCGCCGGGAAGCTCCCCAAGTAGGCCAGTTTTACCGACTGGCCCCTTCAATGAAGTAGAGGAGGCTTTCGACGTAGTTTGCGCAAGAAGGCATTTCAGTCGACCGGTCAATGAGAATCTTCAAGTCCCATCCTTGCGAGTTAAGTGATCGAGTACGACGAAAATCAAGACGCTCCTGGCCGCGGCGACTTCACAGTTCTGGCGACCTTAGGAGCGCATCAACTCGTGGGCCACGCTCAATCCGTCGGTGGTGCGACATTGTCTCCGTGTTCGATGGCCAACCGTCGCGCCGACTTTGGATTCGCGCCACGACAAGGCATCCTCCCGATACTTGTACGCCGACGCTTTCAGATAACAGGGTTCGGACGAGCATTCCACAGGTACGCCACTTTACCGCCAGGTGAACAACAGCTTCCTCACTCGCTGCGGCATTGTCATTCCGGTTAATCTGACTCTCCCTCGGACCACCCGAGGGCCCACCGGGACAAGACAGGCCAGGAACACCATGCCCTCTGTGCACGACCGCGATCCGACCATAGCCCGGCTCAGGGCCGGACTCGCCACTCTCGGACCGAGCGAACAACGGGTTGCGAGAGCGGTACTTGCACAACCACATGCAGTGCCCCAACTATCGACAGCTGAGCTTGCCACGGCCTCGGGAACGTCCCAAGCCACCGTGGTGCGGGCTTGCCAACGACTAGGCTTCCGCGGGTTTCAGCATTTACGACTCGAACTCGCCCGGTTGGCGACACGTCCGGAGCACACTCCGGGAAATCCTTTGGACGAATCATTCACCGCAGCAGCAGAAGCACTGTCTGCGACCCGCGCGAACATCGACGAAGGAGCGTTTGACACCGCCGTGGACCTCCTCGTTCGAGCGCGGAAAGTGCTGTTGGTCGGCAATGGTTTCTCCTCACCCCCGATCCAAGATGCGGCTCTTCGCTTCACCACGGCGGGCCGCAGTGTGGAAGCCCCATTCGACATCCTGGCGCAGCAGTTCTCGTCGCGCCTTCTTTCGCCGGACGATGTCTGCCTGGCCGTGAGCTACTCGGGTGCCAACATCCATACCTTGCGGGCGTGTTCGGCATCGCGTGATCGCGGCGCGGCGATCATCGCAGTCACGAGTTTCGTTCATTCGCCCCTCACCCGACTCAGTGACCACGTCCTGTGGGCCGGTGCCGGGTTACTCGAGAACGACGCGGACTCGTTTGCCAGCAGAGTGAGTCAGACGGCAATCCTCTACGCCCTTCACCGGGCGATTCTCGGCCATCCAGAACACCGCGACGCCGACTGGGGGGCACTCGAGGTGGTTGCCGACGCACTCAGCGAAGACCGGCCCGCCACCGAATCCGACTGTTAGCCAAGTAGTCGCAATCCGTTTCCTCCGGTTCACCCGTTCATTCAGCCTCCCGAAGCAGGCTTCCCTCTGCGTGAAACTTCGTTCCATGACAGATGGAACGCTGAATGCCGAAGGGTAGATTGTGAACTCCATTCATGTTCCGGGCGCGTACAACGTGCGTGATGCAGGGGCTGCAGCGTCGGCGCCGGGCGTCGTCTATCGAGCAGCCACACTGGAGGGTCTCGAGGCTGCAGGCGTCGAGACCCTACGCAACCGCGGAATCGGCACGGTTGTAGACCTGCGTGATCCCTCCGAACGCCCCCTTGGGGTCGATACTACGTCGTTTCCCTGGAATACCAGGTGGGAGCCAATCTTCGATCCCGCAGTTGGACCGCCGCAGCACGGCGAAATCACGGAGCTCTATCGAACCGTGATCGACGATCGCGCAGTGCAATTGGTCGGAGCGCTCCACGCAATCACGTACGCGCCGGGCCCGGTTCTTGTCCATTGTTCGGCAGGCAAGGACCGAACCGGACTCGTCATCGCGCTCGCGCTGGCCGCTGTAGACGCTCCCGATGTCGAGATCCTTCGCGACTACGAGGTTTCCGGCACGTCGGTGCGCCCACAGCGCGAACACATCGCACTCCGAACTCTCGATGGCGTGACACTTACCGATGCCGAGCGCGCCACGTCCATCGAACTGCACCTGGATTCACCCCGAGAGGCGTTGGCACAGACGCTGTCCCACATCAGGAACCGCCACGGATCCGTTCGGGACTACCTGCACCGGCACGGATTCACCGAGGCTGACCTCGCCGCCTTACGCCGGAAACTGTCCCACTTCGACGAGCTCACGGTGCTGCACATCAGTGACGTACACGCCACCGCCGATCATGCGCTGTACGGCAGGATCGACGGGGTCGAGCGGCTCCACAGAGTCGTCGACTATCTTGAGAACTCCACGCTGGCTGTCGACGCCGTCGTGGTCACCGGCGACTTGGCGCAGCACGGTGAAGCGAGTACCTATCCGGTTCTGGCCGAGGCTATTTCGGACATGCAGGATCGCTTGAACTGCCAAGTTCTCACGGTTCCTGGCAATCATGATGATCTGCGACATTTCGCCGAGCACTTCCGTGAGCGCCACGTGATCCATGTGGGTGGCCACCGACTCGTCGGTTTGGATTCGAGTTCCGGCAGCTTGACCGATCACGAATTATCCTGGCTCGAAACCGTTCTGACCGAATCCGCCCCGTTTCCCACGATCGTGGCACTGCACCATCCGCCGGTACCTTCGGTCGCCGAAACCTTGCGCGGCCGCGAACTCGCCAATCCCCAGGATCTGGCTGCCGTGATTGCCGGTAGCGGCGTGTCGGTCATCCTCGCGGGCCATTTTCATCATCCGATGAGCGGGGCTCTTGCCGGGGTTCCGGTCTGGGTGGGCGGATCGCTCGCCTACCTCCAAGACGCGGGGGCAGATTCGGCCAGCGTGATCGGGCTCGATGCGCCGTCCGTCTCGATCGTACGGGTGGGACGCAGCGGCGTCACCTGCATTCCGATTTCGTTGTTCACCCCTGAAGTGCTGTTCCACACCGCGTCGACGGTCACCGTCGGCGCGATGAACTGATCTTCCCCCACTCATTTCATTCCCAGGAGCGAAACCCGCATGAACACACACCGTATCGCCCCATCCCGCCGACTGCTCGCCTGCGTCGCTGTCGGTGTTGCTGTGATCGGCACCGCCGCCTGCTCCGAGCCCGCCGCCGAAACCGGCTCCGGTACCGAATCATCCTCCGCAGATCAGACGTTGACGGTGTACACCTCGGAGCCTCAGGCAAAGATCGACGCACTCGTTGCATCGTTCACCGCCGACAATCCCGGAATCGACGTCAAGGTGTACCGAGCCGGTACCGGTGACCTCAATGCCCGCATCGCATCCGAACGCGCTACTGGCAAAGTTGGCGCGGACGTGCTGCTCGCCGCCGATGCCCCGACCTTCGAAGGCTACAAAGCCGATGACCTCCTATTGAAATACACACCCACCGACGTCTCCGCCCTCGATCCGAACGTCGTTGATCCCGACGGGTACTACGTCGGCACTCGCATCATCCCGACCGTCATCGCCTACAATACGACCTCGGTGTCGGCACCGCCCACGTCGTGGAAAGAGCTTGCAGATCCGAAGTTCTCGGGACAGATCACCTTGCCGAATCCCGATGTCTCCGGTGCCGCTGCCTTCAATACCGCGGTCTGGATGAGCACCGACGGCCTCGGCGAATCTTGGCTCGAAGACCTGGCAGCAAATGCGCCTATCGTCGCCGAGAGCAACGGTCCGGTTAGTCAGTCGGTGGCTTCGGGAACACAGCCGATCGGTATCGTCGTCGACTACCTCGTCCGCGAGCTTGCAGAGAAGGGCTCACCCATCGCGCTGACGTACCCCACCGACGGTGTGCCGTACGTCTCGGAACCGGCCGGGATCTTCAAGGACTCAGCTCAGACCGAGGCGGCGAAGAAGTTCGTCGACTTCCTGGTCAGCAAGAAGGGGCAGGAACTCGCCGTGGCCCAGCAGTACCTCCCCGTGCGCGCCGACGTCGGCACCCCCGAAGGTGCACCGGCGCTCAGCGAACTGGATCTGCTCACACCGGATCTGAAGCAAATCACCGCAATCCAGGCCGAGGCCGTGCAGAAGTTCAATGAGCTCGTCAAGTAGCCTCTCCTCCTCCGTCGCTCGGACTCTGCCCGGGCGACGGCTCGACTCGGTCACTGCAATACGAGTTGCCGTGTGGCTGCTCGTCCTCGCACTGATCGCCACCCCGCTGGTAGCGGTGGTCTCACTCGGCTTCGGTGGCAATCACATTCAGGAGATGATCGACGGCGGTATCGTCGTGGCCACCCGCAACAGCATCATCTCCGCGGGCCTGTCCGCGGCGTTCGCGGTCCTGATCGCCACCGGAATGGCATTGCTCGTCGACCGTACCGACCTGCCCGGCCGCAGCGTGCTGAGACTGATCCTGCTCAGCCCCTTGCTGGTTCCCCCGTTTGTTGGGGCCATCGCGTGGACCGGACTGCTCGGCCCGAGCGGGATGATCAACAAGTACTGGGCAGACCATTTCGGTGGTCCGCTGTGGAACATCTATGGCGGCGACGGAGTTGTCTTCCTGCTCACCGTGCATTCGTACCCGATGGCCTACCTCATCATCGGGGCCGCGTTGCGCAAGGTCCCGGGCGATCTGGAGCAAGCCGCTCGCGCGTCCGGCGCATCACCGTGGCGTGCGCTGCGCAGCGTCACCCTCCCCCTACTCCGGCCGGCGCTACTGGCCTCGTTCACCCTGACCGCGGTCTCCAACCTCGCCGACTTCGGAATCCCGGCCATCGTCGGATTGCCCGAGCGCTACGTCACCTTGTCGACCATGGTCTACCGCTTCATCCAATCCGGCACCGTGGCCGCACCTCTCGAACTCGTGTCCACCATCGGAATCGGATTGCTGGTGCTTGCGGCGCTGGCCGTATTCGTCGACCGCATACTCTCGCGGAGCAGCTGGCAACTGGACGGGCCGGTGACCGCCTCGCAGCCACTGCCGTTGGGCCGAAACAGGTTTCCCGCCGCAATTCTCGCCTGGACCGTGGGTCTCGCGCTGACCATGCTGCCCGTCCTGGCACTCGCCGCATCAGCGTTGCTCCCTGCCCCTGGTGTACCACTGACCTGGAACAATCTGACGCTCGACAGTGTCATTGCCGCCGTCAGCGCACCGGGAACCCTGGTGGGCGTGCAGAACTCGCTCGCGCTCGCGGTCGGTGCGGGTGTGATCTGCACCGTGGTGGGATTGGCGATCGGTGTCCTGACCACGCGCACCCGCTCGCGAAGCAACGCCGCTCTCGACCTGATCGCCATGTTGCCGCAGGCGGTCCCCGGACTGGTGATCGCCGTCGGCTGGTTGATCGTTGGAAGATACACCGGCCTGTTCAATACCCGATGGCTGATCCTCTGCGCGTATGTCATGGCATTTCTCGCGATAGTGGTACAGGCGGTGCGCGCACCACTGTCGTCGACACCGACCGCACTCGAGGAGGCAGCACGCTCCTCGGGCGCTTCCCGATGGCGCTCGCTGTACGACGTGTCGTGGAAGATGACCGCCCCTGCCGCTCTGACAGGCGGCGTCCTGGTAGCCCTGACCGCCGTCCGAGAACTGACGATCTCGGTACTGCTGGTGGCCCCGGGTACCCAGACACTCGGAGTGTCGATCTTCAGCCTGCAACAGGCCGGCGACTACAACGCCGCAGCTGCGCTTTCCCTCATCGTGGCTCTGGTGGGAATGGCCGGACTAGGTCTCGTCGCCTCCCGCCGCGCTCGCTCCTGAATCACCACAACAGCCTTCAACCCGACCGGAGAATCCACACTATGTCCGCAATTTCGTTGTCCGGAGTCGACCTACGTTATCCCGACGGCACACTGGGCCTCGCGCAGATCTGCCTCGACATCGAGGACGGCGAATTCGTTGCCTTAGTGGGCCCTTCGGGATCCGGCAAGACCACCCTGTTACGTACCATTGCGGGCTTCCTGAATCCGACCGCCGGAACGGTCAGCCTCGGCGCCGACGTGGTGGCCGGCGGCCGTCGAAGCGCTCCGCCGGAAGACCGGGAGCTCGGCATGGTGTTCCAGCAGCACGCCATCTGGCCGCACCGCACGGTCGGACGCAACGTCTCCTATCCGCTGGAGATGGCCGGGATTTCACGGGCTCAGCGAGCCGCACGAGTATCCGAGGTCCTGACGATGGTGGGGCTTGCCGGGTTCGAAAGACGCAATCCCGCGACATTGTCCGGCGGTCAGCGCCAACGGGTTGCACTGGCTCGCGCCCTCGCCTCGTCGCCCCGGGCCCTGCTGCTCGACGAGGCGCTGTCGGCGCTGGACGAGCCGCTACGGGACCGGCTGAGGCTCGAACTGCGCACACTGACTCGGGCCGCTAACTTGACCGTGGTGCATGTGACGCACGACCGGGCCGAAGCTCTTGCCCTCGCCGATCGTGTCGTGATCCTCGATGGAGGCCGTATCAAGCAGATCGGCAGCCCGGAAGAGGTGGTGACCCAACCCGCGTCTGCCTTCGTGGCGCACTTTCTTTCGGATGCGAATCTGATTGAGGGCATCGTCGAGGACGGGCGATTCCGTTCGATCGGCCACCAGCTTTGCGTCGGTACCGATCGAGTACACGGCGCGCGTAACGGTTTCGGAACCATCGCCGTGTTGCCGACCGACATCGAACTGATTTCACCCGTTGACGGCGCGCACACCGACGAGCACGGCATCGTGATGTCCTCGCTCTTCGGGCGCGATTCCAGCGACGTCGTCGTGACCTCTCAGGGGATGGACTTCAGATGTTCGGTGCGTGGTCCGCGCCCCTCCGTCGGCGATCGTGTCGGGCTGAGAATCCGTCGAGCCCTTTTCTACCCGGATGCCGACACCGACGACGAGGCGACCGCCTCCGTCCTGTCAGCAGTTTCGGCCCACCGGTGAGCCTGTCAGGGACGATTCTCGCACTGATCCGGCATGGGCAGACGGAATGGAATCGCCAGGGACGGCTTCAGGGGTCCTCTGACGTACCGCTCAACGACATCGGCCGTCGCCAAGTCCGCGCGAGCGCACGGGCCCTCGCGACGCAAGACTGGTCGGCTGTGGTCACCTCGCCGCTGATCCGGGCACGGCAAAGTGCGGCGATCATCGCTGGCGAACTGTCGATGGGAACGCCGGCTGTATTCGCAGGTTTGCGTGAGCGCACGTACGGAGAGGCAGAGGGACTCACCCGAGAGGACGCGGCCCGACGATGGACCGCAGGAGACTATCCAGGACAGGAAGATCTGACCGATCTAGGGAAGCGCGGCATCGCGGCACTCGACGCCGTTGCGCACCACCACCCTGGAACCGCCATTGTTGTCGTGACACACGGGGCCCTGATCCGCGCAGTTCTGACGGGCCTACATTCCGAACCTGTACCGCGCATCGCCAACGGTGCTGTCAGCACAGTGGAACTGACAGCGGGGGCCTGGCGTGTACACAGCGTCAATGTCGCTCACCGCGCAGGAGGCGGACCGGTGGCGTTGTCCGCGAGCAGTACTGAATAGATCTTCGAATACCCCGGCGACGCGTCGACTGCAAAGCTCACACTCAGAGGAGTCAGCAACTCGCGGCCGATCTATCCCGGATAACATGGATTCGATAAGGAATGCGAGACGGAAAATGGTGCCAAGCTGTGATCGGATTGGGTGAACTCGAGACAGCGGTCATGCAAGTGATGTGGGAAACGGACTCGGCACTGCGAGTCCGAGACGTGATGGACCTACTCACGCATACTCGTCCACTCGCCTACACCACTGTGATGACGGTTCTGGACAACCTGCATTCCAAGCAGATGGTTACCCGCGAACTGGACGGGCGTGCATACCGGTACCGCGCCACGCGGTCCCGGGAGGAGCAGGCCGTAGAATTACTCCGCGAAGTACTCCGCTCCAGCGGAAATGCCGAACAGGTCATGCTGCACTTCGCAACGTCGGCCAGTGCCGAAGAATCCAAGATTCTTCGGCGTGCGGCGCGCAGAACGGCGCCAAACAAGCCGATAGACCCGGCGTCGTGATTTTCGCTGCCAGCCTGTGCGTGGCGGCTCTGGTCATCGGCGTTGCCGCACCCCGTTATCTCCGCCCCTTGTTGTCTCCCAAACTCAACCCGAGCCTCGCGCTTTCAGCGTGGACGATTTCACTGATCCTGTTTGTTCTCACGCTGGCGGCGGCTCCGATCGCGCTGATCACCCGGCCGGGACAGTACATACCGCGCCTGAATTCGCTCGTGCTGACCTGCGCCGAATCACTCCACAATGATGAACTGCCGTGGACATCCTTCGCTGAATTGACGCTTGTCTCAGCGACAATCGCGCTCGCACTCCGGATCGGATTCGTCGGATCAGTGTTGGTGTCACGTCATCGGCAGCAGACCGCACAACACCTGGCGATGCTGAAAATGTTGTGTAACAGGCAGTCCAGCGAGGAAGTGCCTCAGACGATATGGCTCGAGAGCCCGCACCCGGCGGCATACAGTATCACCGCCGGTCGCGGTGTCGTTGTTGCGACGGAGGGGTTGTCTGCCCTCACGCCGCAACAACAGCGGGCGGTACTCGCTCATGAGCGTGCACATTTGCGGGGCAAGCATCATCAATTGGTCTTGTTTGCCGAGATCTTAGGTGCAGCACTACCTTTCGTGCCGTTGTGCCGCCAAGCTCCCGCATGGTTTCGTGTTCTGACGGAATTGACAGCAGATCACTGCGCCGCCCGCGAATTCGGGCCCGATGCGGTTCGATCTGCACTGGTTCGAGCCGCCGACTGGGATAGAGGTAGTCGGAACGACCCACCGAGCAAGGCATTCCGGCCTTCGACAGCACTGTCGGATCGCATTCATTGGCTCGACACCATGCCGGATCGAGGGCACGTTTCGTCCGCTGCCAGCTATCCCGTGGGGGCGATGCTGTCAGCCTTGCCGGGACTTCTGGTCATCGGAGCGGGGTTCAGTTCGTTCGCTCTGTATTGCCTTACCCGACTACAGTGATGTTTCCCGCACATCTGATGGCAGAGCAATCGCGTCGACGCCACCGATAAGCTACTGCCATCGTGAGCAGGGCAAGCGATACTACGGCGAGTATCGGCTGAATCGGCGCCCAGACCCCAAGTGCCCCAGAGACTCCGAGGATCGCGATAACGAGCTTGTTGCATACCGGGCACCCGACAGCGAACACAGCCAACATGACCCCCGCGTACGTCTTGGTCGAACGCTCCTCACCGCGAGGTGGCGACTGGATGCCGAACCACAAAGCAGTAAGCAGCACCGTCGCACCGAAGACGGGGTACTCCCACCACCGAACGGGAATCTCCCTGCTGAAGAGAGTTGTGTCGAGGATATCGGTGGGCACACCGACGATCAGTGCCGTCACCGCTCCCCCTGCAACGCCGCGCAGCCAATGAGGCCCCTTACGGATCTTTCGTTCGGAACTGACGTTCTCAGTGGAATCTGGGTCGGGCATGGCATCCTCTCCGTCTGACTGGCGCAGCCCCCGACTACTAAGTAGCTTAGTAGTCATAGCTACTATCGATGATAGTAGTTGAGCATTCGCGCAAACCAGTCGGGTCGAGAGGTCGTCAGTGGAAGCAACACGCAAAAAGGCTGGGAGACGAGAGCTTTGGCTGATCGGAATCTTGACGCTGGTGGCAGTCGTGCTCGGCGCAACCCTCCTGATCGGCAACAAGGATGAAACATCAGACGCCGCGACACAGCCAACTGCCGCCGAGATGGGACCGGCAGGCGATCACTCACGCCGCATCAGCGGCGACCCACTGGCCATCGGCTCCGTGGACGCCCCAGTGGTGTTGGTGGAGTATTCCGACTATCGATGTCCTTTTTGTGCAAAGTTCAGCCGTGACACGGAGCCTGCACTGATCGAGAAGTACGTCAACTCCGGGATATTGCGAATCGAATGGCGCGATTTGCCGATCTTCGGCGAACAATCGACCTCGGCAGCACGTGCCGGTCGCGCGGCCGCCGCCCAGGGCAAGTTCTGGGAGTACAACGCAGCCTTGTATTCCCAGGCACCTGACCGAGGGCACCCCGACCTCACGATTGCAGCGCTGAACGACATCGCCGCAAAGGCCGGCGTGCCTGACCTCGAGCGATTCGAAGCCGATGCCGCAAGTTCGAAGTTTGACGAATCCATTTCGCAAGACATGTACGAAGCCCGGATGACCGGTCTTTCGAGCACTCCCTCGTTTATTGTGAACGGGACTCCCGTCCTCGGCGCGCAGCCACTGAAGATCTTCGAGCGAGTCATCGATCGGGCTGCAGGACTCTAGCGCCCTATGACGAACATCGGATTGGTCGGAGCCTTCTTCGGAGGCTTACTCTCACTAGTGAGCCCCTGCTCAGCGTTGTTGCTACCGTCGTTCTTCGCCTATGCGTTCGACGGCATCGGACGCCTCGCGCTGAGAACGGCCCTCTTTTATGCCGGACTGGCTACAGTTCTCATGCCACTCGGTGCCGGACTCGGGATGATGGGGTCCATTCTGGTCGAGCACCGGATCCTCATAGCTCTGATCAGTGGCATCGTTTTGATCCTTCTCGGAGTTCTGACGGTTTTGGGGAAGGGCTTCGCATTTGCCCCAGCTCAACGCGCGGCGCAATCGATCACGCTCTCGGGATCGGTGTCGGTCTTTGCGCTCGGTGGGGTATACGGGTTCGCGGGATTCTGTTCGGGCCCCCTACTTGGCAGTGTTCTTACTGTCGCAGTCTCTGGCGGCTCAGCAGGATACGGCGCAATACTGATGGCGCTGTACGCCTTCGGAATGGCGGTGCCCCTGTTCGTACTTGCCCTCTTGTGGGACCGTTTTGATCTCAGTCGGCGAAGTTGGCTTCGAGGGCGGGCCATAAAGCTCGGTCCGCTGACCACACATACAACCTCGCTGGTTTCAGGCGTTTTGTTCATTGCCATCGGCATGATCTTCCTGCTCACCGACGGTACTGCGAATCTCGGCGCACTGATGGGTGTCGACGAGCAGTTCTCGCTTCAGATCACCATGGGAAATGTGGCAGAAAAGATCTCCGATATCGGCGTTCTCTTGGCGTTGGTGCTCGTGGCCCTCATAGTGCTGACTGTTCGTCTTTTCCGACGTGCTCGGGTCGATGCCCGTGAAATCGAATCAGATCGGATGCGTGACTTCTAGTCGGAGTTCTAACCACAAGACAAGCACACCGCGGCGCACGCAGAAAACCGTGGGAGACCACCGTCATGGGAGAATTCCAAACCGTTGACACCGAATATGTCCTGCCTGCCCCTCTGATCGTGATGCACATACCACGTCTAGGAAGATGATGGCCACTCCCCAACTCCCCCACCATTGGGGCACCCATCGCGGCCACATTGGTGCCCCTGCCTTCGGCAGATTGCCCGGCCGAACAACCGTCCTCGCGAGGCTATCCGAGGACGCTCACGGGTGACTTCCTCCTCCACGCAGTCCGTCACGCCTCCTCGCGCTTGCCGCCAACGAAATTTCCCCTACGGCAGCCTCACCCGGCGGATTTCGCGCACAAGGACACTCTCGAAGCAAATGCCCGGCACCCCTGACCCAACATCACGACGGGGCAGACGCGCCCGCTGCGGTGCCGCCAGTCCATGAGACGCCGTGCATACATTGACACTCGTGTTCCCCTCAGACAAGCAGTTCGAGCCGCCTTGGAGTGGTCTCGAAACCACGCCGTAATTCACGTGGGCACCGCCGAGATTGTCGACGAAAATCGGTGGATCCGGGAGCTAGCTCTCCCGATAACTTCCCCGTGTTCTCAATCCCGCTTCCATGGATCACCACGCGGAGCCGTCATCGGTTGCGGCCTCAATGTGCAGGAAGTGCTTCAGGTCGAAACCAATCCCCATGTTGGTTCCATCGTCGTCGTGCAGGCTCACGCACCTCTAGAACACGATTCAGATACCCCCAGCCATGCGGTATGGATCTCGGCCTTCGACGTCGAGCATCTAGGGGGCGATGCGATAGCGCACTTGCCCGAGGCATCAACGTCCGTGAAGGCGGCCGTTGCACGAATTTCCGGTGGACCGGGCGGTCAGGGTGAAATCGACCAAATGGTGCCCTACCGCTCAATACAAGTGTTAACGGGCCTGCTCGAGCAAGGCATCGCATTTACACCCGATGGAATCATGGTGGAAGCCCTTCGGAACGGATGGAATGTAGAACGCGCCGAAGCCTTACGGAGGATTGCAGCTGAACTCAGCACAAACGCTCCGCGCCCCACACCGGCCACGCCGGACTCTTCTGGGCAGTAACCCAGCGAGAAGATCGCGCCCTGTCGGCGCTGCCTGACCATTCCGACTTAACCAAGAGAGATCGAAGATTGTTGCGTGAGAACACAAGTAAAACTCTGACGACATCTGGCGCATTCCCTGAGAATATTGCTGGGCAACGCACTTCGCCGTCGAGGATAGATCCACACGGCGCTGGAAATCACCCGCTACGCGCGCGCCTTACGGCGTGACTGGTGCGACTTCCGGCGAGTATATCCAGCCAGGCAAAGTGCGAGAGATGCCAGCAGTGCACCTACCCCGCTCCCGATCGTGTTCGAAAGCCAATCCGTTGTGTCGCAGGACCGACCGAGCCAGACAACGAGCCCCTGCGACGTCTCGATTGTCGCAGAGACAGCCGATCCAGCAGCGAACGCGATGAGCGGACGACCTATCGCAACGCCGAGGAACATAACGGAGACAGCGAAAAGCGCAACATTGGCAATGAGTTCTACGCGGCCCCACGTAGGGAGCATCCACTGCACCTCACATCCGATTCGAGCGGACCGACCGTTTGGCGCGAGCGTGAGCGCTGCCACGAAGAGCCATGAAACAATCGTCAATGTAATGGCCTTCCGCCGATGATCGACTAACCAACGACCAACCAACGGACCCACCACAAGTGCGAGAACGAGCAGGATCGGGGCAAGCCAGCGATACTCGATCAGAATGGTGGCGATCACCTGATACCTCGCGAAATCGACAATGAGGAGGTCCAGGCCATCAAATCAATTCTCGGATCGAAGTATTCGGGCACGCTTCGACACACTACCATCACCCGACGCTAGCAAAGTTTTGAGCCATCGATTCGAAATGATTTACACAACAATAGATTTCGCGTCTCACCAATACCGGCGCCGAGAGCGGATACCGCCGGCGCCGAACGCTACAGGCTCCGAATCCGGCACGCTCGAACCACATCTCATGCCCTGTCATCTGTTCCGTCATACGAGCCTGAGCCCTTTTGTAGGACGGTCACCGGAAGCCGGAAGTAGGTCGACTCATTCGTCCACAGTTCGTAGGCCGACCCTCGGGGAGACGATTCCGTCGCAGCCACAAACGATCAGCGAGATATCCTTCACCACAACGCAATCCACAGTCCGGTGCAGCCCAGAATTACAACACTCATTACTAGGAGGGTTCCGGTGACAATGGCCGGTGTTGCGGCTTCTGCGGCGAATCGTGCCACCCGGAGGGTCCGTGAGCGATGCTCATGCACCGTCGCCCCGACGACAAGCGCGCCGGCCATCGCCGGACCGATCAGCGCTATGGAGCTGCTGGGCGGAAGCCAACGCAGGCATGCCGCTGCCAGCCCGAGTATCGACAAGCTTGTTCGTACGAAGGACAGCGAGGTGCGTTCAGGCTGGAGGCCCCCGCCAGATGAGTGAGACGTACTCATTTCAGGAGTTCATCACTTCAACAGACAAGACAATCGCGCAGATGACCAATATCACGGCGACAACCGGTGCCATCACCGGTACCGGCAGAGCACGACCCGCACGCAATGCTCGCTCGGCGCTGATCCAATGCACGAACGCGAGGACAGCGATCACACCGCCGGCAACGAGGAGCAGAGCGGCCAGAGCGACACGGACCGCAGGAGCAAGCAGGTCGCCACCGAATGCCTCCAGCCCGAGACCTGACGCGACGAGCGCCGTGGCTGTCCGAATCCAGGCCAGATAGGTACGTTCGTTGGCAAGTGTGAAGCGCGGGTCGGGATCCTCTCCGGAGCGGAACCGCGTCCAATTCGGCATCAATCGACAGGCCCTTTCGGCTTGGCGTGGTTTCTCGAGTCCAGTTCGTGGTCCGCAGTCAAGGCAGCGTCGAGCAGAGCCGCCCCGGCGGCGTGAAGTTCGGTGATCCGTGCGTTACGCCGAGCCAGGTCAGAATGACTCTGTACGACGAAGCTGCGGGCCGCCGGGTTCAAGGCTCCGGGGCGGTGCACGATTCCGAAGGGCGTCCGGATTGCGGGGCTGGTTTCAACGACGACCGCACCGAGTCGGTATGCGGCGGTTGCCATCCGTAAGGGAAGAAAGGCGCTGGCGGCGCCATTGAGAACCAGGGTCATCTGCGCGTGGCGATTCGGCACCTGCGCTCGGATCACGGGAACTACCGATTCTCGCCGTAGTATCGAGGTGACGATGTCGTTCTCTCGGCGCGCCGAATTGCTCACCGCCAGTGGAACGTCGCGGAGACGAGTCAGCTCGAAAGTCCCGGCGGCATCGACGGCGGTGCCCGGCGGCATCACGAGTAGTAGCCGTTGGACGCCCAGCTCCACCCGCTCGAGGTTCTCCGTTGGGACTGGGAAGGTCGTGAATCCGAGTTCGCAGTGTCCGGCCAGTACCTCGTCACACAGTTCCCGGGCAGAGGGGAACTCCGATAGGTCGATTCGTATGTCGGGGTACAATCGGGTGAACGACGCGCTCCATGCGGCGACCGCTTCGCTGGACATCTCCGGCATCGTTCCGATCGTGATGGACCCTACCTGTACGTCACGGGTCCCCCGCATGATGTCTTGCGCAGCAACCACGTCAGCAAGCACTCTACGAGCGGGCTCCACCAGCAGTTGGCCCGCCGGATTGAGAACGAGATTTCGCCCGGTTCGGTGGAACAGGGACAGTTTCAGTTCACGTTCGAGCTGACGGATGCCCTGTGAGAGGGTCGCTTGGGCGACGTGGAGATTCTGAGCCGCTCGATTGACGCCACCGTTCTCGACGATGGCCAGAAAATACTCGAGTTGTCGCAGGTCCATGAGTACCATCTTCCCTCTCGCCTCGGACGGGGGCCGTGTAGTAGTGACACTGTGCGGGTCCCGTCCGAGGCTGTCCCGACAACCAATTCCGCCTGCCCGGGTCAGACGCGATAGGAGTCGGGCAGTTTGCCGTCGACGCTGACCTGTCTGATCATGGCTTTTGCGATGTTCCGCTCGTGGATCGGAGAGGACCCCTCGTAGATGCGCAGCGCACGAACGTCACGCCACATCCGGGGGACGGGATGCGGGCCGACGATGCCCTCACCTCCCAGTAGCTGAACACAACGGTCGGCGACCCGGCTCGCCATCTCGGAGCTGTACAACTTTGCAGAAGCAATGCGGTGGCGTGGGATGTCGCCCTCGTCGAAGGTTCGCGCGCTCTCCACTGTCAGTGCTCGCCCTGCCTCGAGATCGGCGAAGCTAGCTCCGAGTGTCGCCTGAACTGCACCGAGATCTGATAGCGGAGCACCGAACTGTCTGCGACCGTTGACATGTGAAGTCGTCTCTTCCAACATTCGTGTCGCTTGACCGACACAAGTCGCGGCGACATGCAGACGCGCGTGGTTGATACCGCGCAGTGCCATCGTCAGCCCCGAACCTTCGGTGCCTCCGAGAAGGTTCGCCGAGGGCACCTCGACACTGTCGAAGTAGATCTCGCCGACCGGCCCCTCGGCATGTCCGTTCATGATCGTGGGCAGGACCGTGCGCACGCCGGGAGAGTGTGCGTCCACGATGAGGGCAGACACTCCGGCGGCGCCGTGTTCGGTTTCGTCGGTACGGGCGAAGACGATGAACGCGTCCGCCCACGCGGCGTTGGTGATGTAGCGCTTGCTGCCGTTGATTACGTACACATCGCCCTTGCGTACGGCGGTGGTGCGAAGATGGGCTGCGTCGGATCCGGCAGCGTCTTCTGTGAGTGCGAATGCCGTGACCAACTCTCCTGCGGCCATCGCGGGAAGCATCCGTCGGCGCTGTTCCTCGGTGCCGTGATCGAGGATGGTCTGTGAGCACAAGCCGATCACGGTCGAGAAGCGGGACCGGTACACGCACGATGCGCGTGTGAATTCGAAGGTGAGTTGCACCTGTTGTTCCATGGTCCATTCGAGTCCGCCGTAGGCGCGGGGGAGGGAGATGCCGAACAGGCCGAGTGCTGCCATCCGGTCGAGGATGCGGGCGGGCACCTCTCCTGCCGCGACCATCTCGTTCTCGGATGGGACGAGTTCGTTGTCGGTGAAGTCGGCAATTGTCTTCAGGTAGGTGGGGAAATCGTAGTCGAGGACCTCTGGGTCGATCACGGAAGAACCTTTCGCAATGGTTGTCGGTTGGGTGCGGAGTCTCTGATGACTCCGCGGTCGAGTAATCCGGCTACGTCGTCTTCCGTGTAGCCGAGTTCGTGCAGAACGGCTGAGGTGTGCTGGCCGGTGTTCGGGGCGGCGACGGAGGTGGTGCGGCGACCGCCGTCGAGGGTGAATGCCAGCCCGGGACTGGTGAAGGACGTACCGTCGGTTCCGGCGACGTCGACGAGCACCCCGGAAGCGGCCACATCTTTGTCTTCTGCGATGTCGGCGAGGGATCGAATTGCGCCGCAGACGATCTGGGCGGAAAGCAACCGCTCGACGGCTTGATCACGCGTCATCGTGCCGAACGCCTCGGAGAGGGCTGCCAGTAGTTCGCGCCGGTGCGCGACGCGCGCCGGGTTGTCGACGAACCGCGGATCGTCGATCATGTCAGGTCGATCGATGAGATGGCATAGGGCCGACCACTTTTCGTCAGTGTAGGCCGAAAGCACGATCTTTCCGTCGGTCAGGGTGATGACATCAGCGGCCGGTGCAGCGTGCGCCTGGCCGTTGCCCTTGCGCCGCGGGGCTTGCCCGGTGAGGGTGTACTCCCCCCAATTCGCCGCTTGCATCGACAGTGTCGCCTCCATCAGCGAGGTTTGGACATGTGCGCCTCGTCCAGTCGAGGTTCGTTGGTACAGCGCGGCGAGGATGCCGGTCGCGAGTGCGTTGGCCGCGGTGACGTCGGCGACTGGCAGTCCCAGCCGTTGCGGGTCGCCGTCGGCTTCCCCCGTCACGTGCATGAGTCCGAACTCGGCTTGTGCTGCGATGTCCAGTCCCGGACGGTTGCTGGAGGGCCCGTTGACTCCGAACCCGGTCACGCTTCCGTGTACGAGTCGGGGGTAGCGCCGCCTCAGTTCGTCTGCGCCGATTCCCAGGCGTTCGGCGGAGCCGTTGCGGAAGTTCTGGACCAGCACATCGGCTTCGGCTAGCAACTGGTGAAGAATCGTCCGGGCGCCTTCTTGGTTGAGATCGACGGCAATGCTGCGTTTGTCCCGGTTGTAGGCCTGCACCATCGCTTGACCGAACGTACCGATGCTGCGTGCTTGGTCGCCTCGCACGCTTTCTACTTTCAAGACGTCCGCGCCGAGATCTGCGAGGGTCTGGCATGCGCTGGGGCCGGCGATGTATTGACCGAGGTCGAGGACTCGGATTCCGGTCAGGGGTCCATTCATGATGCACACCTTGACCCTCGTGCAGCGTATTCGGCGGTCAGCTTCTCGAGTCTGGCCTTGGATTTCTCCGGATTGAGCATCAGGGCGCCGACGACACCGAGGACGCACACCACGAGGCCGACGAGCATGAAACCGGTCGAGTAGCCTTGCGCGACAGTGGGTGCGTGTTCGACGATCAACCCGAGAGCGTACGGCGCAACGATGCCCGCGACGCTGTAGGCGGCGATGATGCAGCCGAAGAACGCCACCCGCTGTCGGGCGGGCAGGAAGTCGGATGCTCCGGCAAAGGCGACGGAGAATGCGACACTGTTGACCGCAAAAGCGGCAATCACGAAAACCAATTGCGCCGGACCTGCCGGAAGCTGGGTGAAGATCATCATCGAGGTGCCCCCGACCAGCAGGTAGGCGCCGGTGAGGTAGCCGCGCGCGACCCGTGAGCTGTATCCCTTGCGGAGCAGTCGGCCCGACAGCATTCCTGCCGAGAGTAGAACCGCGACCGCGACGATGTATGGCAGCGTCACCAGCATGCCGACGGTGCTCGCCGAGTACCCGAGCCCCTCGTTCATGTACGCGGGCAGCCATGCCACCTTGAGCGAGGAGATGAGGTAGCCGGCGAAGGAGAGGAGAACCAGCCCCCAGAAACTCTGCAACGTGAGCAGTCGGCGGAAGGGAACCATGATCGCGCCGTTGGGGTCTTCGATCTTCGCAGCGCCTACCGCTGCAATGTCGCTTCGTTTGAAGGGCAGCTTTTCGGTGTACCAGAACCATCCGATCACCCACATCACCCCCAGGGCGATGAGGACCATGAAGGCTGCGTGCCACGACCAGGTCAGGATCACCCAGGTCAACACTGGTGCGGCTACCAGCGGGCCCACCGAGGAGCCGGCGTTGACCACTGCCCCGGCCGTCGCTCTCCTCTCGGGCGAGAAACGGTCGGCGACGATCGACTGACACAGTGCATGTGCGGGACCTTCGAAGAAGCCCAACGCAATTCGGCATGCAAGGAGTACACCGAAGGAGGTCGGCACAGTCAGCGGCAGCATGCTGACGATCCAGGTGATCATCAGCAAGCCGGCCCCCCAGGTGTACGAGATCTTGCGGAGCACCGCGGTGAGGGTGACTGCGCCGACGGCGAACAGCCAAAAGAAGGCACTGCTGAGCAAACCGTACTGCCCCGCGGTCAGGCCGAGGTCCGCACGGATCTGCTGGCTTCCCAACCCGATTGCCGCTTTGTCGGCAAAGTTCAGTGTAAAAAACAGGAACAGCAACACAACGATGCCCCAGGCACGCCGGTTGGCTTGGCGCTGAGGTCGTACTCCGACGTCGCCGGGCTGGGTTTCGGTCGTCACCATGACTATCCTCCGGAAAATGTAAGCGCTCATTCAGTGGCGCAATATCTGTGACTGCGACCACAAAGCGGTACTCACATCACATCCAAGTCCCAGTGCGGGATCAACCGGCAATATGCGGCTGGACCATACGGTTCTGCCTATATCCAGAGCTCAAGCCGTGCAGTGCAGTCCTCCGGCATCCAAAACCGACCGCAACGTCTGACGCGATCAGACCCGCACTCACTCTCGACGATCCGGTCCCGAACGTGATTCATCGCAGCTCATTTCCGGTTGCAAGCGACCCCGACCCCGACCTAGGTCGGGGCGTGCTGGAGGCTGTCGATTAGAGCCGGAATGGGTGTGGCCACCGCCGGCTCGAGAACCCTACCTGTCAGGTTGTTGGTCACAGTCGTTCAAAGATGGTGGCGTTCGCCATTCCCCCGGCTTCGCACATGGTCTGCAGCCCGTATCGAATACCTTCGTCCTGCATGTGATGCAGCAAGGTGGTGGCGAGTCGAGCACCGGATCCGCCCAACGGATGCCCGAGAGCGATCGCTCCGCCGTTGGGGTTCACCAGCTCTGGCGCCGCCCCGGTCTCGGCAAGCCACGCTCCGACCACGCTGGCAAAAGCTTCATTGACCCAGAAGGCGCCGACGTCGTCCATGCGCAGTCCTGCCATCTGCAGTATCTTCGCGGTCGCGGGGATCGGTCCCGCCAGCATGGGGACGGGGTCGTCGCCGACTGCTGTGGCCGTGTGGACTCGTGCAAGTGGCGCAAGTCCGAGTTGGCCCGCTCTTTCGCCGGTCATGATCAGCAGTGCGGCTGCGCCGTCCGAGATCTGTGACGCATTGCCTGCGGTGACCACTCCGTCTTCGGCGAATGCGGCCTTGAGCTGGCCGAGGGATTCCACGGTGCCGCTCCACCGGACTCCCTCGTCGACGGAGAACACGGCTCCGCCCGGCAGTGTAACGGGGGCGATCTGTTTGACGAATCGCCCCGCGTCTATTGCTGCGGCGGCCCGCGAGTGCGATTGCAGGCTGTATTCGTCCAACGTACGCCGCGAAAGGTTGTACTCGTCGGCAAGGATCTCGGCACCGCGACCCTGGTTGAATTCGACGCCCGGATAACGTTGGGCCACAGCAGGTCCGAAGGGCAAGCCCGGTCCGTGTCGTTTCGCCGACCCCATGGGAACACGACTCATCGACTCCACCCCGCCGGCCACTGCCACTTCGCAGTGGCCGGCGATCACCGAGG
This sequence comes from Rhodococcus sp. FW305-130, assembly GCF_058788335.1. Classification (NCBI taxonomy): domain Bacteria; kingdom Bacillati; phylum Actinomycetota; class Actinomycetes; order Mycobacteriales; family Nocardiaceae; genus Rhodococcus; species Rhodococcus sp. FW305-130. The sequence continues at coordinate 124,273 of NZ_JBYTAP010000010.1, forward strand.
CGACCGCAAAGTGCAGCGCTTGCTGGCTGGAGCCGCACTGTCGGTCGATGGTGGTGCCGGGCACCGATTCCGGCCAACCAGCGGCCAGCACGGCGTTGCGCGCGATGTTCGCCGACTGCTCCCCCCACTTGGCCGACGCAGCCCCACATCACATCGTCGACGAGGCCGGCGTCGATGCCCGTTCGGTCGACGAGTGCCCGCAGCACGGTCGCCGACAGGTCGACGGGATGAACGTCTTCGAGTGTGCCGTTGCGCCGTCCGATCGGTGTCCTGACGGCGTCGACAATCACTGCCTCACGCATTGTGTATTCCTTTGTTCAACAGAAGTGTTTCAGGGTGTTTCAGATTCCGGACCACAGTGGTGCGCGGCGCTGAGTGAAGGCTGCTGCCCCCTCCCGTGCATCGGCGGAGCCGAACACCGGCTCTGCTATCGCACGGGTCCTGGCGAACAATTCCTGTGCCGGCCATCCCGGTGACTCCACCACGACGCGTTTGCTGGCGGTAACGGCGAGCGGCCCGTTGGCCGCGATCTGTTCGGCCAATGCCAGCGCTGCGGCAGTGGCGTCACCGGGTGCGACGAGGCGATTCACCAGACCGAAACGGTGCGCAGCCTCCGCTGAGAGTTCGCCGCCGGTAAGCGCCACTTCGAGTGCGATCGCCCGAGGCAACGCGCGGGGCAATCGAAATAGGCCGCCTCCGGCAGCGACCAGACCGCGGGTGACCTCAGGGAGACCGAACCGTGCCGCGGTCGATGCCACCACCAAGTCTGCTGCGAGCACGATCTCGAAGCCGCCGGCCAACGCTGGACCGTCCACCGCGGCGATCAACGGTTTGGCCGGCGGGGATTCGACCAGACCGGCGAACCCTCGTCCGGCAACGACCGGCCGTTCCCCCCGCAGGAAGGCGTTAAGATCCATTCCCGCGCAGAAACAGTCGCCGGCACCGGTCAGCACTGCAGCCGACAGGCCGCTGTCCCAGTCCAACACATCCATCGCCGCGGACAACTGCTCGGCGACGGCGAGGTTGATCGCGTTGCGGAGGCGGGGGCGGTTGATGGTGACGATCAGGACGCGGCCGACCCGTTCGGTGAGGATCACTTGTTCGGTGTCGCCGGTCAGGGTCATCGGGGCGCCATCCGCAGGGCACCGTCGAGGCGGATGCTCTCCCCGTTGAGCATCCCGTTTTCGATGATGTGAGCAGCGAGGGCTCCGTACTCGGCAGGGTCACCGAGCCGGCGAGGGTGCGGCACGGTCGCGGCGAGCGATTCGCGGACATCGTCACGAAGGCCGGCGAGCAGCGGTGTGTCGAAGGTGCCGGGGGCGATGGTGCACACCCGAATACCGACGCTTGCGAGGTCGCGTGCCGCGGGCAACGTCATCCCCACCACGGCCGCTTTGGCGCTGGCGTAGTTGACCTGACCTATCTGGCCTTCGAATGCCGCTACTGACGCGGTCAGGACGCAGACACCGCGATCGCCGTCGAGTGGTTCGTTGGTCGCCATCCGTTCCGCGGCCAAGCGCAGCACGTTGAAGGATCCGATCACGTTCAGCCGCACGACGGTTTCGAACGGGTCGGGATCTGCCGCTGCACCGTCCCTGTTGAGTACTCGCATCGGTTTTCCGCGCCCTGCACAGTGCACGACGGCCCGGATTGGTCCGCGATCAGCAGCCGAATCGAATGCTGCAGTCAGGGATTCAGAGTCGGTGATGTCGACGGCCTCGAACGATGCCGCTTCACCCAAGCCGGCTGCCACGGCGGCTCCGTTGGAGCTCGGAAGATCGACGAGGGTGACCGTCACCCCCTCCTTGAGGAGCCGTTCCGCCGCCGCCCGGCCCAGTCCGGACGCCCCGCCGGTCACCACCGCGTTGATACCTTCGATACGCACGTTCTTCGTCCTTCTTCTCAGAGCTTCAACGACTTGGAGATGACGCTGCGCATGACCTCACTGGTGCCACCGAAGATGCGGGAGACGCGTGCATCGGTGTAGAGGCGCGAGATCGGATACTCGCGCATATAGCCGTAGCCGCCGTGCAGTTGCAGACACTTGTCGATGACACGGGACTGCATCTCGGTGCAGAACAGTTTGGCCTTGGCGGCATCGGCGTCGGTGAGGGTCCCGGCGTCGAGCGCAACGATGGCGCGGTCGACCAGCGCCTGCCCGGCCTCGAGATCGGTGGCGCAGTCGGCGAGCACGAACTTGGTGTTCTGGAAATCGGATACCGACTTGCCGAAGACCTTACGGTCCTTGGTGTATTCGATGGCCAGGTTCAGCGCCGCGGTCGCCGTCGCCTGAGCCGTGACGGCGATGGTCAAACGCTCCTGGGGCAGGTTGGCGGTGAGCATCGAGAAGGCCTCGCCCTCGGCACCGAGTAGGTTGGCAGCCGGCACCCGGACGTTGTCGAAGAGCAGTTCCGCGGTGTCTTGTGCCTTGAGACCCATCTTGTCGAGATTGCGGCCTCGCGAGAACCCGTCCATCCCTGCCTCCACGACCAGCAGGGACAGGCCCTTTCTCCGATTCTCGTGTCCCTTCGAGGTTCGGGCGACGACCACGATCAGGTCGGCGTTGATGCCGCCGGTAATGAAGGTCTTGGCGCCGTTCAGGATGAAGTCGTCTCCGTCGCGCACCGCGGTGGTGGCCATGCCGGCCAGGTCCGATCCCGTACCGGGCTCGGTCATTGCAATGGAGCTGACCAGCTCGCCGCTGGCGAAGCCCGGGAACCAGCGCGCCTTCTGCTCGTCGTTGGCTAACTCCAGAAAGTACGGGAGGACCGTGCTCAGGTGGACTTGCAGTCCGCCCAGTGTCGCTGCCGCATAGCCGTTCTCCTCGAGGACGACGGCATTGAACTTGAAGGTGTCCACTCCCCCGCCGCCGTACTCCCCGGGGATCTGCAATCCGTTGATGCCGATTTCGGCGGCCTTGGTGAACAGCTCTCGCGGGACGATGCCGGCTGCCTCCCACTCGGGGATGTTCGGCACGATCTCTTTGCCGATGAATTGCCGGACGGACTCACGAAACGCGTCGTGATCCTCGGTGTAGATGTCCCTGATCATGATCCTTCTCCTGAAACGTGTTCGCGAAAGCGGGGATTCGGCGTCAGTGCCGATCCCTTGAGTGATGTGGAGGTTGTCAGTGGGCGGCGCGGACCACGGCGGCGGCGTCGAGGTCGACGATGTCCTGCGGGGTGTATCCGAGTTCGGTGAGCAGTTCCGCGGTGTGTTGCCCGAGCTCTGGTGCGCCCAGGCCTGTCTGCTCGACCATGCTGCCGAGGCGCCACGGCGACTTGAGCGAGGTGTACGGCGCGCCGTCCGTGCCGGAGACGTCGATGAACAGACCTGATGCCTCCACGTCGGGGTTCTTGCGGACCTCTCCGTAGCTGCTGATCCTGCCGGCCACCACGCCGCGCCGGGCGAGCTGTTCCAGTGCCGTCTCGCGAGTCATCCGGCCGAAGGCCGGGCGCAGTTCCGCCAGGAGCGCTGCGCGGTTCGCTACCCGGGTTTGATTGTCCGAGAAACGCGGGTCGTCGAGCAGGTCCGTTCGGTCGATGAGGCGGCAGAGTGCGGTGAAATGTGGTGGGGAGTAGGCGGAGACGACGATGTCACCGTCGAGGGTGGGCATGATGTCGGCGGCGGGTGCGACGGCGGGCTGGCCGTTTCCGCTGCGTATCGGTTCGGTGCCGGTGATCAGGTATTCGCCCCAGTTCGGGCCCTGTAGGTGCACCGCTACTTCGAGCAGCGACACCTCCACCTCGTCACCGACCCCGAAGCGGAGTCGGCGGATGTAGGCGCCGAGGATGGCTTGCGCGAAGACGTGCGCCGCAGCCGCGTCCACGACCGGGAAGCCGACGCGTTGTGGTTCGCCGTCCGCCTCGCCCGTCACCCACATGATGCCGCTCTCCGCCTGGGCCGCGATGTCGAAGCCGGGCCGCTGCTTGGACGGACCGTGTAGTCCGAAGCCGCTGACCGTCGCGTAGACGATCTCCGGATGGGCAGCGCGGACCGCGTCCGCACCGAGTCCGAGTCGGTCCATCACGCCTGGTCGTAGGTTCTGCACCACGATATCCGCGCTCGCGATCAGCTCGCGGGCGATCTGTAGGCCGCGGGGGTCCTTGAGGTCGAGGGCGATGCCCTTCTTGTCGCGGTTGTAGGTGCGGATGATGGCCTCGCCGTAGATGCCGATGATGCGGCACGCCTCGCCGTCGACGGCTTCGACCTTGATCACCTCGGCGCCGAGGTCTGCCAGGACCTGTGTTGCGGCAGGGGCGGCGATGAACTGACCGAAGTCGACGACCCGGACACCTTCGAGCGGCTTGTTCACTGGGAAACCTCCACCCGGTTGGAAATCTTGACGAGGTCACGCTCGGGGCGGACCAGGAACGTGGCGATGAGTCCACCAACGGTCATGAGCACTCCGGTGATCGCGAAACCCTGCCCGTAACCGGTGGCTTTGTCCGTGGCCTCGCCGACGAAGTAGCCGAGCACCAGCGGCGCGATGACCCCGGCCATGCTGTAGAACGCCACCAGAAGGCCGAGGATCGTGCCGCGCTGCTTCGGGTTGACAAGGTCCCCGACCGCGACGAAGGCCACCGCGTAGGCTGCGGAGTTCATGGAGAAAGCAAGCGTGATCAGGACCATCTGGGCCGGGCCGGCGCTCATCGTCGTGAACAGGTACATCGACAGGCCGGCTGCGATCACGAGCCCGCCGGTCAGGTAGCCGCGGGTGATTCGACGCGAGACGCCATGTGCGGTAAGGCGGTTGGACAGCAGTCCCGCGCCGATTGCGGCTACGGCGGCGACAGCATAGGGCAACGTGATGAGCTTTCCCGCGGTGATGGTGTCGTAGCCAAGGCCGTCGGAGAGGTAGAGCGGCAGCCAGGCGACCTTGAGCGTGGTCGACCAGTACGCGAAGAAGGTCAGGAGCCCGATGCCGATGATGGTGCCGGTGGTCAACAACACTCGGTACGGAGCTTGCGGAGGCAGCGCCTTCTCTGTCTCCGCCGTCGACTCATCGTCCAGGATCTTCTGTTCGGGTGCGTCCTTGCCGAGCAGTCCCCACGCGACCAGCCACACCGCACCTGTCGCGATCAGTACTGCGAACGCCGCATGCCAGGACCAGGTGACGATCACCCAGGTCAGGACGGGCGCGGCAATGAGCGGTCCCATAGAGGCGCCCGCAGTGACGATGCCGGCGGGCAGTGCCCGTTTCTCCGGTGGGAACCACGAGTGCACGACGTGGGTGCACAGCGCGTAGGCGGGCCCCTCGGCGAATCCGAGCACGATGCGGCAGGCCAGCAGCACGCCGAAGCTCACGGGGCTGAGCAGCGGCAGCATAGTCAAGATCCACACCAGCATCACGGCTGCGAGCAGCCAGCGGACGTTGATCTTCGCAGTCAGGGCGCCGACGATAATGGCTCCGGCGGCGAACAACCAGAAGAATGCGCTCTGGAGAAGTCCGAATTGTTGGGGGGTGATTCCGAGGTCCTTCATGATGTGGACGCCGGCGAATCCGAGTACGGCCTTGTCGGCGAAGTTCAAGAGCATGAAAGCCAGTAGCAACAGGGTGACGGTCCATGCCCGTCCCGCTGTGAACGACGTCCCCGTGAGCGTGGGGCGTCGAGGTTTCGTGATGGTCATGGGGTCAACTCCAGGTCTGGATCAGGCATGCGAGAGGAATCATCGGCCGATGAACGCCGGCGGGCGTTTGTCCAGAAAGGCCGATGCCGCCTCCGTGGCGTCCTCGGTGTGGAAGCAGCGGACCATGCGGTCGACCTCGGCGGTGACGTAGTCGCCCAGGGGTGCGGTCTGCGCCTGGATCAGGTTCTGTTTCATCGCACGTATGGCAAGGGGCGCCGTCGCAGCCAGTCCGTCGGCAAGGTCCGCAGCGGCCTTGCCGAGCACATCCGCGGGCACGACAGCACCGACCAGACCGAGTTCCGCGGCTCGGCGAGCATCGAACTTGGCAGGGCGCAGGAACAGTTCCCGGGCCCGTGCTCCCCCGAGTGCCTGCGTGAGGAACCAGATGCCGGCGAGATCGCCGGAGAGCCCGGCGGATAGGAATGCGGTGTTGAATACCGCGGTGTCCGCGGCGATTCGGAAGTCCGTGGCAGCTGCCAGGGACAATCCTGCGCCCGCACAGGCACCGCCGATCGCGGCCACGGTCGGTTGAGGCATCCGGTAGAGCAGCTCCGCCACCTGGGTCGCTGCGCGCAGGCGAGCGGTGTCCCCTTCGATGGAATCGCCACGCAACGAACGATTCTCCGCGGGGGCGGCAAGGTCGGCGCCGACACAGAACGACGAACCCGCGCCGGTGAGGACCACTGCCCGGACTGTGGTGGAGCTTTCCAGTTCGCGGAGCGTGGCGCCGAGTTCGTCACACATTCGAATCGACAGTGCGTTGCGACGTTCGGGATTAACGAGCGTGACCGTGGCAGTTGCGCCGCTGATGGCGCATTGGACGTGGGCTGACATCGAAGACCTCCTATAGGTGTCGGCCAGGTCCCAATCCACTGAGGCGATGGCCTACATCACATTTAAGGTCGAACAACTGACAGCGTCAAAGACAGGAAACTTCCTATATCGACTGCAATTGCCTATCAATCTACGGTGCGGTGCGTGAGCCGTCGCGCCGGAGGGGAGACTGGTCGCGAAAGCCCGCGAGATTGTGGCGTTCCATGGCGGCCACGGTCAGCGCGGCCGCTTCGATCCATGAGTGACCACCGGCCTGGCGGCGTGCGACGGCGCTCTCCCACTGCTGGGCAATCTCTGCGGAGTAGTCGAGAAATTCCACCGCTGCCTCGCTGACTCTGCCCACCCGGTGGACCGCCCCTACTTCCCTCGTGAGGGTCGGCGCGACTTCCTTGACCACTGCGCCCCGCTGGTGCGCTTCGAGCGCCATCCGAAGCGGCAGAATTGCCGCCCCGGCCCCCGAAACAACCATGGGCAGCACGGCGCCGCGCTGCGGAACCTCCACTACCACGTGCGGTTCGATGCCTCTGCCGCGGAGCGCCTGCTCGATGTAATCGCGGCTGGCGGTGCGTCGTTCACCCATCACCAGCGGGATCCCGGCCAGCATTTCGAGTGGGACGGTATCGGGCAGCTCGGATTCTGTTCCGGGGGGCAGGACAAGCACGAAATTCTGTGTCACCAGTCGTCTTCCGAAGAACTCGTGCTGCGACTGCGGCAGCGTGGTGACGCCGAGTTCGCAGGCCCCGGAATGCACCAACTCCAGAACCCCTGCGACGTCGTCACGTTCCTCGACCCGGAGCCGCATGTCCGGGTGGCGGACACGAAACCGTGCGACCCACACCGACAGCGGATCCGTCGACATGTCCGCGAGAGCGGCAATGTCAATCCGTCCCCGCTTGACCTCCCGAACCTCACGCACCGCCGCCTGGGCTGCTTCCATATCCCGCAGAACCTGCCTGGCCGGTCCGACCAACGCCTCCCCGGCCGGTGCGATCACCAGCCCTCGGCCAACGCGGTGGAAGAGTTGCGTCTTCAGTTCGCTTTCGAGCTTGCGGATTGACTGCGAGAGCGACGGCTGCGCCACGTGCAGCGCTACCGCAGCCCGGTTGATGCCACCGTTGTCCACAACCGCGAGAAAATACTCCATCTGCCGCACATCCATGTTGGCAAGGTAGCGCACCCACGCACCTGGTCAGTCCAAGAAGATGTCCACTTCGAGGTCCGACAGGCCGGGAGTCACCGCATAGCGTCCGAAATCGGTAACCCCGGCTTCCCTCAGGACGTCCTGGTCGATCGCTGTGTGGCCGGTGTACTCACGAGCTGGTCGGTTCAGCATCTCGTAGGCGGCATCGGCCACGATCTCGACTGTTCGACCGCGGTCTGCGCGGGTTTGGCCACCGAGCAGATTCTGGACGGCGGCAGTGGCGATCAGGGTCCGGGGCCACAGCGCATTGGACGCGATCCCGTCCGGCCGGAGTTCTTCGGCCAATCCCAGTGCACCCAAAGACATCCCGTACTTGGAGAGCATGTAGCCAACGTGCTTACCCAACCAATGCGGTGCCAGGTTCACCGGTGGTGAGAGAGTCAGAATGTGCGGGTTCGACGCCCGACGGAGATGTGGAATGCAGGCACGCGAGAGGGAAAACGTCCCCCTCACGTTGATATCCTGCATCAGATCGTAGCGTTTCATATCCAGGGCTTCAGTCCTGGATATGTCGATGGCACTTGCATTGTTCACACAGATGTCGATGCCCCCGAACTCGGCGACGGCCTTGGCTACTGCTGCGGCCACATCGCCGTCGTTGCGGACATCGCCCACCACCGGCAGTGCCTGACCGCCTGCCGCCTCGATCTCACGCGCCGCGGTGAAAACGGTTCCCTCCAACTTGGGATGGGGTTCTGCAGTTTTCGCCAGCAGTGCAATCTTCGCTCCGTCTCGGGCGGCACGAAGCGCGATACCCAGACCGATCCCGCGACTGCCACCGGATATCATCAACGTCTTGCCGGAAAGGTTCGTAGTCACTGAAGTCTCCTTCGAATTGGGACTCCCATCACATCGTCTCGTCGACCGGAAAACCATGACGCAACTCGACTCGAAGGCATAGGGAGATACGATCAATCACCTGGACCACTCGACATGCGGACGATTTGTGGAACGGTGTGGGTTCCCAAGGCTGGCCCGAGTGACAGTGTCGCGGTCCCGTGGATCGCCGTCTGAATCGGTGAAACTCCGAAAGCTCGCACCTCACGCCACGGCGTGCCCGCAACGGCGATTGTTTCAGCATTTTCCTGTCGACAGCGCCAGATCCCTGTTGGCCGCCACCGAACGGATGCCCGAATTCGTGCCGCTGCGGGGGCTACTAGTCCTCCTCGCCGCACTTCAGCGGTATGTGACCCGTCGCCTTTCCGGCCGAAGGCTATCCACGGTCAGCTGTGAGGCCGTATTACGCAAAGGCTGAGACGATGTGTAGCGCGACCTCGAGGTACATCCGACGGTGCTCCACGGGGCGGCCGAGGAGTTCTTCGGCATGACGGATACGGTAGCGCACGGTGTTGGGGTGGATGTTGAGTAGTTCGCCGGTGATGTGCGCGTTGCCGGCATGAGACAGGTACAGCCGGAGGGTCTCGCGCAGCCGTCGTGTGCCCTCGTCGTCAGCGGTGAGTGCGCCGAGTTCGCGTCGAACGAGCTTGTTCATGCCCTCCTCGTCTCTCAGTCCTGCTGCCAGACAGGCGAGTTCGACGTCCCCGTACCGCATGATAGCGGGGCTCGGAATGCGGCGCAGGGCAACGGTCTGCGCCGCAAGTGCCTCGTGGTGACTTTCTCGGAAGCCGCGAACCCCCGAACCGCAGGTGCCCAGTGCGATATGCACGGTGCTCGGCAGTGCTGAGAACACATCTTCGGGCAGTTGGGGCGGATGTCCGGTGGTGGCGGCCCAACACCACAAGGCGCGGGTGCCGCTGCCGACTGCGAGTGGGCTGCGGTCGCTGATGGCTGTTCCTACGGTGTTTGCGGCAGCGTCGAGATGTCGCTGCACTTCGGCATCCGGTGCGTCGGCATCGCCCCAGAGGACGAATGCGGTATGCATCTGATTCAGCGGGTACGAAAGCGAGATGCTGGCCATGTCGGTGTCGAGCGATCGTCCGGAGAGGATGGCGTGCACGGTCTCGACCCGACGTGCGAGCGACCCACGTTGCCACTGCTCACGTTCGGTGGTGAAGGCCAGGATCAGGGCTTCGATCGAAGAGTCGAGCCAGTGCGAGACGCGGGTCCAGAACTGCATCAATACCGCCGAGCGCACATCGGCGTCCGGCACCTGGGTGTCGAGGGTCGCGGTGAGGTAGTCCCACACTGCCCGTTGCGCAACCCGATACACCGTCAGCAGCACGGTCAGGTCGAAACCGCGCCGCGCCAGAGTGCGGGCGAGGTCAACAGCCTCGGGTGCCAGTTGCACCTCGAACGTGTCGCGGGCCACGATCGCCAGGAAACCCCGCCAGTGGGCGCGTGTGCTTGCGTGCAGTTCGGTGCGCAGTGTCGGGTCCGCCGCCAGTGGGGGCAGCGACTCGAATATCCGGCCGTCGACGAGCTCGACCAGCTGGTCGAGTACCGCGCGGTCCTCGGAGGCACGGGCGAACTGTTCCAGCCATCGGATTGCCTTCGGCGACTCGGTACCCATGAACCCCTCCATACTTCGTTTGTTCCCGCGAACAGTATGGCCGAACTTTGTTGTCGAACGGACCCAAGAATATGACTACAGTCACCCTGCATCCTCGAAGTGGTTTGTTTCACATAGTGAACGGCACCGTGGCACGCCACCTGCGCCACCCACCTCGAGTACTTGGAGTCGACGATGAATCTGGCTGACAATTTGACCGCGACGGTCAGCGCGCACCCCGACCGGGTCGCGATCAGATTCGACGACGTCGCCTTGACCTACGCCGACTTCGACTGTGCGACGAAGCACGTCGCGGGTCTGCTGCAGCGTCGTGGTGTACAGATCGGGGATCGTGTTGCGCTGATGGCACCGAACGTCCCGCACTGGGCGATCGTCTACTACGGCATCCTTCGGGCGGGTGCGGTCGCGGTGCCGATGAATCCTCTCCTCAAGTCACGTGAGGTGGCCTACTACCTATCCGACTCCGGTGCGGCACTGCTCTTTGCGTGGCATGACCTTGGAGATCAGGTGTTGGCGGGAGCCGAGGTCGCCGATGCCGACGTCGTGCTGATCGACCCGGCCGAGTTCGGCGGTGAACTCGCGGCCTGTCTCCCGGTCGAAGACGTCGTCGACCGCGCCGCGAACGACACTGCCGTGCTGCTCTACACCTCGGGAACGACGGGTTCGCCGAAAGGCGCCGAGCTTACGCACGAGAATCTGACCCGCAATGTCGAGATCTGCGCGCACGAGTTGTTCGACTCCGATTGCGATGACGTCATTTTCGGCGGGCTGCCGTTGTTTCATGTGTTCGGACAGACGTGCGGACTCAATGTCGCGATCGCAGTCGGCGCGACACTGACCCTGCTGGCTCGGTTCGATCCAGCCAAGGCACTCGAGATCGTGCAGCGCGACAAGGTCACGATCCTTCAGGGCGTGCCCACGATGTACACGACAATGCTGAACCATCCCGACCGCGACGAGTACGCAGTCTCCAGCCTCCGATTATGTGTTTCCGGCGGCGCAGCACTGCCACTCGAGGTCTTGACCGGGTTCGAGAAAGTGTTCGGAGCCGCCATCCTCGAGGGCTACGGATTGTCTGAAACATCGCCGGTCGCAACCTTCAACCGGGCTGACCGGCGTCGAGCGGGATCGATCGGCACGCCGATACCTGGAGTGGAGTTTCGGATCGTCGACGAGGCGGGGGCGAACGTCCCTGCTGGCGACGTCGGAGAAATCGCGATCCGCGGACACAACGTAATGAAGGGCTACTGGGGCAGACCGGACGCTACCGAGGAGGCAGTGAAGGACGGCTGGTTTCACACCGGCGATCTGGCGCGAGAAGACGACGACGGATACTTCTTCATCGTCGACCGCAAGAAGGACATGATCATCCGCGGTGGCTACAACGTGTATCCCCGCGAGATCGAGGAAGTCGCCTACGAACATCCGGCCGTCGCCGAGGTCGCCGTCATCGGTGTCCCGCATGCCCAGTGGGGTGAGGAGATCTACGCGGTGGTTGCCCTGAAGCCCGAATCGACCGCAACCGAAGTCGACATTTTCCGTTTCATCAAGGACCGCGTCGCCGCGTACAGGTATCCGCGGATCGTGCGGGTGATCGGTGCACTGCCGAAGGGACCGACCGGAAAGATCCTCAAACGCGAAATCCGTGTGGAATAACGCTCTTCGCGGCGACAGCAATGTTCGCGGATGCGCCGTCCGCTCAGTGAAACGGCACAGCACCAGCCATCACACACTCCCTTTGGCTGCCCAGCACCTGTCGTCCGACTGCGAGCCCCACACAGCGCAACATGTTGTCGGTCAACAACTCTCGATTTTAATCCGCATTGGCTCTCCGTCCACCTCGACCGCGGGCCAGACGCTGACCATCACTTGCGTCAGCTCCAGCGCACCGTTCTTACGCCCACACGCCAACGCCTCTCGGCGAGAGCGATAAGGACACTGCAGGTCACCGAATCGTGACCAGCAGATCACAACCATTTCCGACACAGGAGAATTCGATGATCGAACGCACCGCCCACTACATCGGAGGCCAATGGCAGCCGTCGATCGGCACCGAGACCATACCGGTGGTCAATGCCTCCACCGAACAAATCATGGGCTCGATTCCGGCTGGCAACGCTGAGGACGCCGACATTGCTGTCCGCGCCGCTCGCGCGGCGTTCGAATCGTGGTCAACGACCTCGCCGGCCCAGCGTGCCGGATATCTGAAGCTGGCCGCCGAACAGCTCCAGCTGCGACAGAGCGAGATCGCGTCGCTAGTGAGCCAGGAAGTCGGGATGCCGTTCGCCTACAGCAACGTGGTCCAGGTCGGTCTGCCGGTGCAGTCCCTTGTCTCGATCGCCGACCTCGCGCTGTCATTCCAGTTCGAAAAGAAGGTGTACAACTCGTTGGTTGTCCGAGAACCGGTCGGCGTCGTCGTCGCGATCACCCCGTGGAACTACCCACTGCACCAGATCGTCGCCAAGGTTGCACCAGCTCTGGCCGCAGGGTGCACCATCGTGCTCAAGCCGAGCGAAGTAGCGCCGCTCAACGCCTACATTCTCGCCGAGGTCTTCGAGGCGATCGGCCTACCACCAGGGGTGTTCAACCTGGTCACGGGGACAGGAACCGGTGTCGGTGAGACCTTGGTCGCACACCCCGAGGTCGACATGGTCTCGCTCACCGGATCGACCGCCGCCGGGCGCCGGATCGGCGCGGTGGCCGCGGACACGATCAAACGTGTCTCGTTGGAGCTGGGCGGAAAGTCACCGCTGCTCGTGCTCGACGACGCCGACATCACTGCGGCCGTCAGCCACGGACTCTCAGCGTGTTACCTCAATTCCGGTCAAACGTGCATCGCACTCACCCGAATGATCGTCCCGCGATCAAAGCTCGCTGAGGTCGAAGCGATCGCGAAAGTCGGTGCCGACTCGCTCGTCGTTGGTGATCCGTTCGACCCTGCTACTGTCCTCGGGCCGCTGGTGTCGTCCACCCAACGCGACCGTGTCGTCACTTACATCGAACAGGCCATCGCCGACGGCGCTCGCCTCGTCGCCGGTGGGCCGACCCCTCCCGAGGGTTTGGAGACCGGTTTTTTCGTCCGGCCGACCGTGTTTTCCGACGTCACTCCCGACATGGCGATTGTCCGCGAGGAAGTCTTCGGGCCCGTGCTGGTCATCCAGCCATACGACACCGAAGCAGAAGCGATCACACTTGCCAACGATTCGATCTTCGGCTTGAACGCCGGAGTCTTCTCCGGCGACGAACAACGCGCGATCTCCGTCGCACGTCGGATCCGGGCAGGCCAAGTCCAGATCAACGACGGTGCGTTCAACATCCACGCACCATTCGGCGGCTACCGCCAATCCGGCAACGGCCGCGAATTCGGCACGTGGGGCCTCGAGGAATTCCTCGAAACCAAATCACTGCAACTTCCCTGAAACTTATTCCTTCCCCTAATTTTTCAGAAAGGTGACCACCGTGTCCATGGAATTCAGCGCGGGCCAGCGCAAGACATTGACCGCGATCGTCGACACCTTCGTCGCCGCCGTCCCTCGCGACGACGATCCGGCCGGGTTCTACGCCACGAAAGGCAGCGACGTCGGCGCCGACCTCGCGACCGAGCAATATCTTCTCACTCACCTTCCACCCGAGCAGTTCGCGGGCCTGCGGCAACTGCTCGACACAGCCGCACTCGTCGGGCTCAAGAACCAACCTCAGCCGGTGCGCGAAGCGATCGTCGGCAACCTCGCCCGGATCTCTGCAGAAACACAGAGCGCCGTCGCAGCGCTGTATCAACTATCGGTGATGTTCGCGTACGGACTGTCAGACGCCGCGGGCAACAATCCGCTATGGACCGGAATGGGGTACCCGGGCCCGGCGCAGACTCCCCCGCCTTCGCCGAAAACCCTGTCGGTGATCACCCCGAGCGGTGACACCACCCTCGACGCGGACGTCGTCATCGTCGGGTCCGGCAGCGGCGGCGGCGTCGCCGCAGCCGTACTCGCCGCAGCCGGTAGACGCGTCATCGTGCTCGAGGCCGGCGGCTACCGCAACGAATCGGACTTCGTGCAAACCGAACTCGCCGCCTACCAAAATTTGTTCCTGCGCGGAGGCTTCTTCCCGACCGCTGACGGCATGGTCAGTCTCGCTGCGGGCTCGACCGTCGGCGGCGGCAGTACCGTGAACTGGTCCAACTCCCTGCAGACCCCTGCCACAGTGCGCTCGCAGTGGGCCGACGAATTCGGCCTCACCGACGTGGCCGACCCCTCGTTCGACGACCACCTCGCTGCGGTATCCGAGCGCATCGGCTGCAATGACGAGGTCGCCACTCAGAACGAACCACACAAACGGCTCTCTGATGCCGCCGCCGCTCTGGGCTACTCGTACAAGGTAGCCACACTCAACATCGACCCCGAAAAATACGATCCAACTCTGGCCGGCTACAGCGGTATGGGCGATCAGACCGGCGCGAAACAGGGCACCATGCGGACCTTCCTGCAGGACGCCTCCGACGCAGGCGCCGAACTCCTCCCCAACACCCACGCTGAACGCATCCGCACCCTCAACGGCACCGCAGCCGGCGTTGACGCCGTCTACACCGACCCCCAGACCCAGCAATCGCACCGCGTCGTCATCAACGCGCCGTCGGTGGTCTCGGCCGCCGGCAGCCTGGAAACCCCAGCGCTGCTTCTGCGTTCAGGGATCGGCGGCCCCGCAGTCGGCACCTCACTGCGACTGCATCCCGCGAGCCTCGTCACCGGTATCTACGACCAGCCACAGGACCCATGGTTCGGGCCGGCCATGGCCGGGATCGTGGACGAGTTCGCCGAGGCCACCGACGGGTACGGCTACATCATCGAAGGTGTGCAACACCTGCCCGGCCTGTTCACCACGGTCGTTCCCTGGAAAAACGGTGCTCAGCACAAAGAACTGACCCACAAGTACCGCCACCGCGCCGATTGGGTGTTCATCGTCAAGGACCGCGGCACCGGCAGCGTCACCATCGACAACAACGGCCACGCAACACATCGGTACCCATTCACCGACGAACTCGACCGCCGCCACTTCCGCGAGGGCGCCGAGACCCTGATCCGCATGCAGGAAGCCGCTGGAGCCCAACAGATATTCCTGGCCGGCCAGCCATTCGCACCCTGGTCCCGCGGCGAGGACCTCGAGGCCTTCATCGACAAGGTGCACCAGATCCCGATCGGACCGGGCGGAACCCCCGTCTTCAGCGCCCACCAGATGTGCAGCGCAAAACTGGGCACCGATCCACACACCTCGGTCGCCAACCCCACCGGTGAACTCCACGACACCCCAGGAGTATGGATCGCTGACGCCAGCGGCATGCCCACCTGCTCTGGTGTCAATCCGATGATTTCCGTCATGGCCCTCGCCCGACGCACCGCGACCAACATGCTCGACAAATAGTGATCTCATCCCAGGTAGGGGTGGCTCCGACGCCAACACTCAGCACCACGCACTCCTACGAAGCAACCTTCGTGTGATTTATCGGCGCGACGCCCACCACACCACGTGGTTTTCGTACCATCTCCGTATAGTTGCTCGGGACAGCTTCTTACTCGGCGTTTCGGGCCGAGCGCTGAGTGAACGGCCAGCGAGGGAGGTGCCGTTATGACGACGCTGGAAGATGCGGGCGGACAGGACGACCGAGCCCTCCGCTGACGCTGCTGCGGCGGCGGCCGAGCTGGTCAGGTTGGCGAACGAACATGGACTGTTGTTGAGCGGGCCGGACGGTTTGCTCAACAACAGTTCACCAAAACCGGCCTTGAAACCGCGTCGCCCGAGGAGATGACCCGAACACCTCGGGCACGACAAGAACCAGGCGCAGCCGGATCGAGACTCTACGAACATTCGTAACGAACCAGATCGATAACGGTATTGACCAAGGGCCCGCGGCCACGTCCCGATCGAAGTCCCGAGAGACCGGAAGGGACGTTCGAACCGCAGATCGCCAGTGAAGCGCCAACGGCGATTGAACGGTGTCGATGAGAACGTGTTGTCGTTGTACGCCAAGGCCCAACGACCGACGAGATCAGCGCTCACTTCGCCGAAATTTACGGCGCCTCGGTCTCGACAGAGACGATTTCGCGGATCACTGACAAGGCGATCGAGGAGATGCAGGACTGGGCTGATCACGGCCGTAGCCATGCGGTCGTCCTCCTCCTGGTGGGTGATTCGTAAGTGCTATTGTCGGCGAGTGCGCCGTGCGTGCCTGTCCGAGAGATTGCAGCGTCTACCGGTCAGGGTATTTTGCGCGTTGTGGGCTGCTGTGCCGGTGCGTTCTCGTAGACGGCGGCGAGGGTTGGCGATCATTGTTGGGCTGCATCATATTTCGGCGCCAATGTCTTCCCAGCCGGCTGCGTGGTAATGCAGTTGCCCGGCATCGTGTTCGCCCTCGTTCATCCCTGGTCCTCACCGTACCCTGAGGGCGTGCGGAGTTGACGAGCTGCGACAAAGTAGTGGACCCGCCGCGAAATACCCGACAACGAGGTAGAGCTCCGCGAGTAGATCGCCACCCTACAGAAGACCGGCCAGGCGCTGCGAGACGCACGTAACCGCTACCGTCGCACCAGCGAACCGTTTGATGGCGCGTTGCACCTGACCATCGAGAACGACAACCTACGCCGCGACGCACGCCACCGACCGTCCCGCCGCCTACGGGTTCCGGTCATCCGCGCGATCGCCTCGAACCCGGAACGTCGTAACCACGCATAGGAGTGGGAGACGATTACAGAGGAGTTGCATGTAACATGCAATTCATCAACAATATGCATGTGATGCGGGTCTCGATTGGGGGCTGCATCGGCCGACATCATGTTCTAGACCACGGAAAGAAGCACCCACTATGACAAAGATCAGAGCCGCGGTGGTCGGCGGAGGCATCGTTGGACTTGCGGTGGCACGCCAGCTACTCATCGAAGTGCCGAACGCCGAAGTCGTCGTGTTCGAGAAGGAAGATCTCGTCGCTTCTCACCAGACGGGCCACAACAGCGGCGTTGTGCATGCCGGTCTCTACTACGAGCCGGGCAGTTTGAAAGCTCGACTGTGTCGGCGCGGTGTGGGACTGCTCGCAAAGTATGCAGCAGACAAGGGCGTCCCCTACGAAGAATGCGGCAAGATCGTCGTCGCTCAGAACATGGCCGAGCTAGATCGACTGCACACCATCCATGCTCGAGCGCAAGCCAACGGCGTCCCGGACATTCGGATGATCGACGCTAAAGAGATTGCCGAGATCGAACCGCACGCCCGCGGGGTGGCGGCATTGCACTCGCCGCACACGGCAATCGTCGACTACGTCGGCATCGGAAAGGCCCTCGCTGCCGATATCGTGACCGCTGGGGGCACAGTGCTACTCGGACACGAGGTTACGTCCATCACCCCCGAAACCGCCCTTGCCGGCCGAACCCGCCAGGTCGCGGTCACCACCCGCGCGGGCACCGAGCGTTTCGATCTCGTCATCACGTGCGCCGGCCTGCAGTCCGATCGAGTAGCCACGACGGCCGGCGACACCATCTTCCCGAAGATCGTTCCCTTCTTCGGGGACTACTTTTTGCTCTCGCCTGAGAAGGCGTCCTGGGTCAACGGCCTGATCTACCCAGTTCCCGACCCCAAGTACCCCTTCCTGGGCGTGCACCTGACGAAGCGGTTCGACGGAGCAATCATGCTCGGACCGAACGCTTTCCTGTCCCTGGGCCGCGAGGCCTACCGGCCACGCGACTACTCGTTCCGCGATATCGCCGACGCCATCGGCTTCGGTGGGTTCTGGCGTTTCGCCTCCCAGAACCTACCGGCCGCGGCTCGCGAGTCTCGGACGGTACTTAGCACTCGATCCTTCGTTAACGAAGCCTGCAAGTACGTCCCCGGAATCACGATGGCGGATGTACACCGCGGTCCTCGCGGAATCCGAGCCCAGGCAATGAACAGCGATGGCAGCCTTGAGGACGACTTCGTCATCAGCGGCAACGACCGCGTGGTCCACGTACGCAACGCCCCGTCTCCGGGAGCAACGTCATCGCTGGCAATCGCGGAACATGTGGTGCAGGAAGCGCTGGATCGAGCGGGCCTGTCATGACGGGCTCCGACGCGAGCGTCGTGCACGGCGCGTCCTCTTCAACCCGGCGACCCCTCTGCCAGCCTGTCTGGATAGGGGCCCCACGGACCGCTGCTGCATGCTACATACCGGCTGCGGTGGATAATCGGGGCATGGAGCCTGTGACGACCGCCCAAACGTTGACCGATCAAATCGCTCTGCGTTTGCGTTCGGCCATCCTGTCCGGTGAACTCGTCCCCGGCCTGCAATACAGTGCCAGCGGTCTCGCCGAGCAGTTCGGCGTCTCACGCACGCCAGTTCGAGAAGCTCTTCTCGAACTGGCCCGCGCGGGAATGCTCAGAATCGACAAGAACCGCGGTGTTCGAATCATCCCGACAGCACTGGATGAAGTGGTCGAGTGCTTCCAGGTCCGCCTGATGCTCGAATCACCCGCCGCAGCGCGGGCCGCGGAGGTCGTCGACGACATCTCCTTTCAAGAGGTCCAGGCCCGATTCGACGACATGCAGAAGGCGGCGGATCTCAACGACGCCGACGCCACCCTGCGAGCTGACCGCGACTTTCATCTGGCACTTCTTGCCTTGGCCGGCAACAAAAAACTCGTGAGTGTGCTTGCGGATCTGCGTAACCTCGTCCTCACCCGAGGTATCGCCACGGCACCCAACGCGCGCAGCTGCCAGGAACTAGTGGATGACCATCGCGACATTCTCGAGGCAGTGCGAATGAAGGACCCTGTCAGGGCCGGCGAAGCAATGCGACGCCACATCCTCAACACCGCCACTTTGCTGATTCGGCGGGAGGCTCAGGATCATCCGGAGGTAGACCCCAGCGATCTCGAAGCCAAGCTGGCTTCGTTCGGAACCACCCTCTCGACCCTGCGCGAGTAGCGCCGGGTCCATCGCCTCCTCGCATGCATGGAGGCTTACGCCGCCGTCTGTCCAGCGCGACGGCCGCGCAGTCCACTTCAACCGTTGGACCCAACCCGCCCAGGCATTTTCATCCTGAGTGATCAATGCCACCCTGCGTTGCATGCAACATGCAACTTGGAAGGACTTTCACAGCATGTCTCACACCAAGCTCGAGGATCCGACCGAGCACGCCCCTCTGTCCGAGGACGCCATCCGCCGCCGTGTTGGTGCTGCGACGATCATCGGCTCGGCATTGGAGTGGTACGACTTCTACCTCTACGCCGCGATGGCCGCACTGGTCTTCGGGGACATCTTCTTCGCGCAGTCGGCCTCGGCGTCGGGAACGATGGCAGCCTTCGCTACCTTCGCGGTCGGTTTCATCGCCCGCCCCTTCGGGGGCATTCTCTTCGGTCACCTTGGCGACCGTATCGGGCGCAAGAAGGTCATGGTGATCACCTTTGCGCTGATGGGGGTGTCGACCGGGCTAATCGGTCTGCTGCCCGACTACTCGCAGATCGGGATGCTCGCCCCGATCATGCTGGTGATCTTTCGTGTGTTCCAGGGGCTCGGCTCGGGCGCGGAATACAGTAGCGCTGCCGTCGTAGCCTACGAACACGCGACAGCTGAACGCCGCGGACGCCAGGGCGCATGGCCCGCCCTCGGGCTCAACATCGGCCTGCTCGCCTCGTCCCTGACGGTCGCCGCCCTCACTACATTGCCCGAGGACGTGCTTCTAGGATGGGCCTGGAGGATCCCGTTCATCGCCAGCTTCGCGCTCGTCGGCGTCGGCATGTGGGTCCGAGGTCGGGTACCGGAGACTGAGGAATTCGAGGAACTCGCCAAGAAGCGTGCCAGCGAAACCACGGCGACGAAGACTCAGATTCCCTTCATCCAACTCATTCGCACTGACTGGCGCGGTCTTCTCGTCGTGATGAGCCTCGCGTTGGGCTATAACGCGCTGAGCTACATCTTCAAGACCTTCTCCCTGGCCTATCTGACCAAGTTCCGTGATGTCGCCGCGAACGTCGGTGCCATCGGTATCACTATCGCCAGTGCTGTTGCCATTGTCACCGTGCCACTGTTCGGGCGCGCCTCCGACAAATACGGCAGCCGCAAGGTGATCCTGGCAGGCTCCCTCGCTTCAGCCTTGTTCGCCTTTCCCTTTTTCGCGTTCATGCACGCCGGCACCGTCGGCATCATCCTTGGTCTCGTGATCGCGACCGGCATCCTCGCCCCCGCAATGTTCGCTCCCCAAGGGGCGTTCCTCAGCAAGCAGTTCGCGGCGAGTGTGCGAGTCAGTGGCGTCGGAACAGGCCGCGAGTTCGGCGGGGCGATCTCGGGCGGACTCGCACCTCTCGCTGCGCTCGCCATTGTCGGCGCCAGCGCCACCCACGCAACGTGGGGGGTATCCCTGATCCTTCTCGTAGGTGCGGTTCTCGTCGGATTGGCAGGGCTTCTCGACCAGGGCAAGCGCCACAGCCACGACCGAAACTGATCGAGTCCGCTGCGGCGAGTTTGTGACGACACGGTACATACGCGGCAATGAACTCGTCAGCCGGCAGGGCTCACCAGAGAGAATCTCTCGGTGCGCACAGAGCACATGCAGCCAAAACTGAAAATACGATCGCGGACTCGCTGCGGTCGACGACTCGTCGGCCAGACCGTTAGCCACACATCGTGGCGCCAACTCGCGTCGGCATTGGTCTTTTTAGCCAGTCCAACCATCGTTCCTTCGAGGCAACCGGCAACAGCAGTGATTGCGCCGTAAGAGACGGGGTGATAAGCAGTCGAAAGGCTGACGGGCCATACAGACGACTTCACAGAGTCGTCTTTCGTTCATCCCCGTATTCGATCGTTTCACTTGTCGCTTTCACCCGGGCTGGATGAGGTGAGAGGGCGGCTGGGTGGTCGACGATGAGATCACGGATTACCTGCCGGGTGAAGGGCGCGAGACATGCATGTCGGGAAGCGATGAGCGGGATTCTGGGCCGGTTACGTGCGTTGCTGCCGCGTGAACGGATGACTCGGTCCGACGTGATCGCGGGACTACCTGGCGCGATCGGCAGCGTGCCTGACGGTATGGCTTCGGGCGTGCTGGCTGGAGTGAGCCCGTTGCACGGTCTGTACGCGAGCATGGCCGGCCGGGTGTTCGGCGGCCTGTCGACGAGTACGCGGTTGATGGTGGTCACCACGACGAGTGCATCGGCTTTGGCTGCCGGGTCGGCGTTGACGGATGTCGCGGACGAGGATCGGTCCGCGGCTCTGGTGATGCTCACTCTGATCGCCGGCGGTGTGATGATGCTGGCTGCGGTTCTACGGCTGGGGCGGTACACACGCTTCGTCTCGCATTCGGTGATGACCGGGTTTCTTCTCGGTGTCGCGGCAAATATCGCCTTCGGTCAGATCCCCGCATTGGTGGGGGTGGACGCGGAAGGTGGGTCCGCCATCGCCAAAGCTGTGGACGTGTTCACTCACCTGGGCCAGGTCGATTGGCGGTCCGCGGTGGTCGGTGTCAGCGCGTTGGCGCTGATGTGGGTGCTGGCGCGGACCCGGTTGCAGTTGTACGCGTCCTTGGGTGCGCTGGTGGTGCCGACCGTGCTGGTGGTGGCGTTGGGATGGGATTCGGTGAGCCGGGTTTCCGATGTGGCGACCATTCCTTCCGGTTTCCCTATTCCGGGTCTTCCCGATCCGACGGTGCTGAGTCCTTCTCTGATCAGTGGCGGGTTGACGGTGGCAGTCATCGTGCTCGTTCAAGGGGCCGGGGTCGCCGAGTCCGCTCCGAATCCGGACGGAACTCACTCCTCCGCAAACCGGGACTTCACTGCACAAGGCGTCGGTAACGTCGCCGCCTCGATGTTTCACGGAATGCCGGTCGGAGGCTCGGTCGGCCAGACTGCGCTCAATCGCACAGCAGGTGCGCAAACCCGCTGGGCGGCGATCTGGTCGGGCCTGTGGCTACTGGTCGTGCTCGCTGCCTTCGCCGGACTGGTCGGACAGGTACCCATGCCGACCCTCGCGGCTGTGCTGATCGTGGCGGCGATCGGATCGCTGGATCCGGCCAGGGTCTCGGCGATCTGGAGCAGCGGATACACCTCGCGGATCGTGTTCGCCACCACGCTGGTGGCGACACTACTGCTGCCCGTCACCGCTGCAGTAGGGATCGGGGTTGCACTCTCGCTGCTGCTGCAAATCAACCAGGAGGCCATCGACCTCAAGGTAGTCCGTCTGCGAGTCGAGGGCGATCGACTGGTCGAGGTGATCGCTCCGAGACGGCTCCCCGACAACGAGATCGTGATCCTCGATGTGTACGGGAGCCTCTTCTACGCGGGAGCACGGACACTGCAGGCGCGGCTGCCGGATCCGGGCGGCGCGACGGCGCCGGTGGTTGTGCTGCGTCTGCGGGGGCGCACGACGGTGAGCGCAACGTTTTTCACCGTGGTCGCCGACTACGCCCGGCGCCTCGACGCGGTCGGCGGTCAGTTGCATCTGAGCGGCATCGACCCGCGCATCCGCGACCTCTGGACGGACGAGCTCCTCGCCGCGCACGGGGTGAGCATCGAATTTCACCCCGCCACCGCCACCATCGGCGAATCGACACTTGCCGCGTACGCCGAGGCGAGGATCCGGGCCCGCGACAGCGGCGGCGAACTCGGCGGTGAAGGCCGATGAAACCCACTTTCCGGATGCGCCGGGTGCACGATCAGATTGCACCGCGACCCGACATCACCGCGCAGCCAAGGCGACAAGGCTGACAGACGAACAGCCAGACTCACGCACTGAGAGGCGACCATGGGTGAACTGTTGGCGCAGTTGTTGCCGGAAATGATCGGTTTGATCCTCACCCCCGGGGCGATACTCGGGGCATTCTGCTGCTTCGCTCGCAGCGCCCCGCGGCCAGTGCGGGCGCATTCGGTGCAGGGTTCTGCCTGGTATACGTGTTCATCGCAGTATCAGCGCTGCTCGGCGGCGCCTCGGAGCCCGATGCCACCGCGCCCGAAGTCTCACACGGCGCGGGTTTGGTCGTGGGACTGCTCTTCCTGATTGCCGCTGTGTGGCTTTCCGTTCGGCCCCGACGGCAACGCTCCGAGCGCCCCACAGTGTTACGTGAACTCGAAACAGCGGGGCCGCGGCGTGCCTTCGCCATCGGGGTGGTGCTCGGGGTCGTGAACCCGAATTTGTTCATCATGATGTCCGGCCTGAGCATCATCGCCAGCTCACCCGTCGGAGTTGTCAACGCCCTGCTGGCTTCGCTCTTGCTGCTGCTCTCCGCTTCGCTGGACTTCCTGATCCCGATCGGAGCGTTCCTCGCCGCCGGCGAGCGTGCCCGCATTGCACTCGATACTGCTGAGGCGTGGATGCTCGGTCACACCCGAATCCTGACCCTGGCGATGTTGTACTGCTTCGGCGCGCAGTTCACGGTCCGAGGAATCACGAACCTTATCTGAACGCGTGATCGGTCCCGGAGCTGCACTTGCCGATCGTCGCTTCCAAATCCTGGTTAGCGGGCCGATCAATGCTTATCTCCGTGCCATCTTCCGGCTCCGCGGGAGTGCCGTCGAGCACCGATCGGCCCGTGCGGCTGACACAGCGGGGTGCCCGGATTTCACCCACGAAGGATGAAAGCGACCTGCCTCGAACGGGTTACGGTGACCGAACGCGAGAATGCCCAGCAGTTGGTGAAGGAGTCATTCGATGAGCCAGATCCCACCCAGCAGTCCGGCTGCCCCAACTGTCGACTCGAAACGACTCTGGGCCGGCGGAGTTGCCACGGCGCTGGTCGCGGCGTTGACTGCCGTCGTCGGATTACTGATCGTCCGTGGTCTTCTCGATACCCCGGTCATCACACCTGCAACCGGGATAGGTAATTCGCAGGCTGGTGCACTTGCTCTCGGAGCCGCCATCACGGCGTTGATTGCGACCGCGCTGCTGCATGTCTTGATGATCTCGACCCCTCGCGCATCGAACTTTTTCGGTTGGATCGGCGTGCTCGCTACGATCGCTGCCGCGCTGTGGCCGTTCGTCAACACCGCCACACTGGCCTCGAAAATCGGCAGTGCCGCAATCTACTTCGCCATCGGCATCGCGATCGTCACCTTACTGACCGGTGTCGCCGCGTCGGCGCGAACTTCGGCCCAGAACCGCGTGTAAGGGAGGCGGACCTTCGATATCTGAGGACCGCCAGCGCAGTCAGACAACGCAGCACGGTGCCCAGCTGAGCCGAACGGGACAGGTTCATCCGCAGCCAACGGTGGAGGTTCTATGTATGCAGTAGTGCCCGAGCAGCAAAGGCGGTCGTTGGCGGAACTGGACGAGCGGCTCAACCTGTCGGCAGGTGACCGAGAAGCCAAGCGGTCGGCGTTCTGGGTGATGCTGACATTGTCGGCGGTGATCGCTGTGGCGGGTGTGGTGGGCGATTCGACCGCCACGGTGATCGGCGCCATGATCGTCGCACCGCTGTCGACGCCCATTCTCGGGGTCGGTCTGGGCGTCACCACCGGTAACGGTCGGTTGGTCGGGCAAAGTTTGCTCTACGTGCTCGCTGGAATCTGCCTCGTTGTCGCACTCGGTGCACTGTTCGCGCAGGTGGTTCCGAACCCGACCAGTGTGCTGACCAATTCTCAGGTTCTCGGACGTACCTCACCTCGGTTGATGGATTTAGCAGCGGCGCTGGCCACCGGATTGGCCGGCGCCATCGCGATCGCACGCAAGGACGTCGGGGACGTTCTCCCCGGCGTCGCGATCGCCATTTCCCTGGTCCCACCATTGGCTGTGGTCGGGGTATGCCTGGGATCGGGTGCCCCAGCCCTGGCGGTGGGAGCCTTCGTGTTGTTCGCCTCGAACGTCGTCGCCATGGTGATCACCGCGACCGTGGTGTTCATCGCGGCCGGATATGCCAGGGATGCCGGACTGGTAACCAGATCGCGGCGCCGGGCGTATGCGGTGCTGGCTGTGGTGCTGATCGTAGTGACCGTTCCGATGCTCCTGAACTCCTTGACATCGTTGTGGGCTCGGCAGATCGCAGTCGCGGCGGACGAGTGGCTCGCCGAAACCCCAGGTGCCTCGGTCACCGATGTCACCTGGCAAGGACATACCGCCACCATCACGGTTCTCGGACCACAAACCCTTCCACCGCTCGACGAGCTCGAACGATCGATCGACGCATTGGTCCCCTGGAACCCGGATATCCAGGTCGTGCACACGGTTGGTACCCGGATCGGTACCAAATGATCTCGCCGGTGGTCGGCCGCGCCGGACGGACGGCATGTCCGCACCGTGTCCGAGGACCGGAATCCGCACCAGCGCCGAAGTCGTCGGCTCATGTCAGGGTCTGTACCGTCGCCCTCTCCAGCGAACAACCCGATTCGAAGTGCGTTTCGGTCCAGCACTATTCACAGCATCTCGTTGCATCGTTCGAAGTCTGGAAGGTCGAACGGCCGATGATCTCGCGAACTTCGGGTTCGGTGGTACCGAAAAGCCACTCGACCCGCGCCGTGCCCGGCATGTCCGGTTTGGATGCGACTCATACCGCCCTACCTGCGGCAATAGGTGGATCCGGCAGCGCACCACCGGCCGCGAATTCCTTCGAGGCAAGGAGTAAACCATGCGCATACTGATCCTCGGCGGCGACGGCTTCTGCGGATGGCCGAGCGCGCTTCATCTTTCGGCGCACGGACATCAGGTGACAATCGCCGACAGTTTTGTTCGTCGCCGCATCGACGACGACCTCGGCGTGCAGTCACTGACCCCCATTTCCTCACTCGCCGAACGTGTATCAGCGTGGGAGGAGGTGACCGGACGCGAGATCGACGTTGCCGAATTCGATCTCGCCCACGACTACGATGCCCTCACCGACTTGCTCACGGTACTCCGGCCGGAGGTGATCGTGCATTTCGCGGAACAGCGTGCTGCTCCGTATTCGATGAAATCACCCGCCCTCAAGCGCTACACCGTCGACAACAATCTCAACGCAACGCACAACCTGCTGGCCGCCGTGGTTCAGACCGGCCTCGACGCTCATGTGGTGCATCTCGGGACGATGGGGGTCTACGGCTACGAGTCGGTGCCGGTAGATCTGCCCGAAGGCTATCTGACCGTGAGCTATCCCGACCGAGACGGTCATCTACACACACGGGACATCCTGTATCCCACCTCACCGGGGAGTGTGTATCACCTGACGAAGTCGTTGGACCAGTTGCTGTTTCAGTTCTACGCCCGCAACGACGGTGTGCGGATTACCGATCTACATCAGGGCATCGTCTGGGGCACCCAGACGGACGAGACAGCGCTCGATTCCCGTTTGATCAACCGTTTCGACTACGACGGCGACTTCGGGACCGTTTTGAACCGGTTTCTGGTGCAGGCGGCTGTCGGTCATCCCTTGACCGTGCACGGGACCGGAGGGCAGACCCGGGCGTTCATCAACATCCGTGACACCGTGCGGTGCATACGATTGGCTGCCGAATCCGGCGCCGACGTTCAAGGCCGAGTGCGGGTGATGAATCAGGTGACCGAAACACACCGGGTCTCCGATCTTGCCCATCTCGTCGCGCAGACGGTCGGCGCTCAGATCAGTGCCGTGTCCAACCCCCGGGCGGAAGCCGACGAAAACCAGCTCAGCGCGCGCAACGATCACCTGCTCGGTCTCGGTCTCGAGCCGACCCGGTTGGCCTCGGGCCTGTTGCACGAGTCGGTGGAGATCGCCCAGAAATACGCTGCCCGGGTCGACGTGAGCCGCATCCCGTGCACGTCGTATTGGAACAGAGACCGACGCACCTCGGCACAGGAGCACGCGCATGAGTGATGACACTGATCCCGAAGACAGTGGTCGCAGCCGCGGCGATGATCACGCCGAGGAGTCGACGCCGCCGCGCGCGGAGTATTTTTCCGGCGAACGTGGACGTACCGTCCCTCGGTCCGCGTGGTGGATTCTGGCAGGCGCGCTGGTTGTACTGCTGGTGTTCGTCGTGGTGCGGCCCGCGTGGTTCACCCGTGATGTCGACGACACCACTCTCGACGTGCCGGCCGACCGTCACTACGTCAAGTCGCTGGCGGGGGCAGGTTTCGGCGACGGGGTCTGGCTCACCGACGATTCTCCGTCGACAAGTTTCGACGTCACGTTCCCGGCGGATTCCGCACGTGAGCAGACTCGGCTACAGCTGACGGGGACGACGCAGGTGGCCCGTGACAGTGTCGTTTTCCTGATCGTGCGGATGGATGGTCAGCAGGTCTACAAGAGTGAACTGGCCGAAGGCCAGAATGCACTCGACGTCCTGGTCGACGTTCCGGAGGAGTTGTCGAGCGATGGGAACCTCCGCGTGCAAGTGCAAGTTCAGGGAACCCTGGACAACCGAACCTGCACCCCTGATCATTCCGCCGGCATGCAGGTTCACCTCGATCCGGCCAGTGTCGTCGAAGCAGCCCTGACCGAGCGAGTCCACACCGTCCGGGATGCGGTCGTCTCCTGGGATCGTGATCTGACCATCGTACTCGCCGACACGGGAATCGAATGGCGCACCGCCGCAGCGCAACTGGGCATCGCACTGACGCGAGCCGGTTACCTGGT
This sequence comes from Rhodococcus sp. FW305-130, assembly GCF_058788335.1. NCBI lineage: Bacteria > Bacillati > Actinomycetota > Actinomycetes > Mycobacteriales > Nocardiaceae > Rhodococcus > Rhodococcus sp. FW305-130. The sequence continues at coordinate 151,933 of NZ_JBYTAP010000010.1, forward strand.
GACGTACTCGGATACTCTGCCGGACTCCGGCGCGGAGAATGCCGTGATCGTCGGTCCCGGCGATGCGGTGACCGGGCTCGGATGGTCCGCCCCCGAAGGACCGGACGAGGCCATAGCCCTCGGAACGGTCGAGGGCTCGCCGGTCGTGGCGATCACCCAACCGAACGGTGATCTCATTTCCCGGTTTCTGACCAGCCCGGTGGTGTCCACGTCCGATTCCGATCGCAGCGACCCACAGGCGCTACGCACGGCGCCAATCACCGGCAACGAAGTTCCCGTGGACTCACTCGGCGCCGACACCACGGCCGTGCAGATCACCGACAACCATCGCTGGCGGATCGGATACTCCCTCGCCGATCTGCCAGGTGGCCGTCTTCCGCAATCGATCCGGGTCGTCATGCAGCTTCCCGCATCCCCGGACGATCTCACCTGGATCCTCAATGTTCAGCTCAACGGCCAACTCATCGAGAGTCGCCGACTCGACCGCACGACATCGGCCCTCGCAGAGATCCCCCTCCCGGCAACAGCACAACTTCTCGAGAACACGTTGACGCTGACCGTCCAACGCGACCGCAATCTCGGCGGCTGCGATGTGCGGGAAACGACCTACCCGATCGAACTCGAAGCGAGTTCTGCTCTTGTTCTCGGAGACGACCCCGGTGCCGGATTCACCTCCGTGCCTCGGACCTTGGCGCCCGGGTTCGCCGTCTACGTCCCCGACGCTGACGCAGCGAGCGCTGTCAACGAACTCAACGCCACCGTCCAATCACTGGCGAGTTTCGTTCCTGCACACTATGTTCCCCAATTCCTGTGGGGTGCTGCGCCCGAAGCAGGTAGGCCGTTCGTGCTGATCGGACAAAGCCCTGAGGTCACAACACCGGTCCGCATCGACGACGGCCGTCTCCTGGCAGGAGCACCGAGTCCAACGCTTGATCTGTCCTCGTTCAGTGACGGAATGATCATAGAAACCGCCACCAGTGCAAGCGGCGCCGGCGGACTCGTCCTCGACTACGCCGGAGCACCCGGACAGATCCCGTTGCCGACATTCGGCACCGAATCCGCGCGTGTGGTCACCTCGCAGGGCAGCTTCGTCGTCAACGGGGACGGCACCATCGCGCCCGCGAGCCCACCACGTGCGAACGCACCCCGATGATCTGGACGTGGCAGTGACCGACACCGAGCACGCGGCACACGAGAGCTCCGCCGTCGCCGACCATTTCCGCTCGGTCGACAGCGCGCCGGCCGACTACGCCGTCGATCGGCCACCGAGCGGGACCAACGGATTCCTGATCACGTTCGCCGGACTGTCGATCCTCGCGATGTGTCTGCGAACATTCCTCGTGCACTCCGGATATACCGATATGCCACGTGACCTGGTCATCTTGTCCGAAGGGCGAGGGAAGGTCGTATTTCCGTTGCGACTGTTCCTGGTCATGTTCTTTTTGACCTACGCAATCCACGCCTACTCGAACATCTGGCGCAGAGTCTTCATCGGAATATCTCTGCTGGGAAAGTATGCGGTGTTCTGCATTGCCATCGACACTGCGGCGTGGCTGCTCCATGACGCCGGGATCATCTCGATCTCGGTGTTCGGCGCCCAGATGATCTCCGGCCTGATCGCCCTCGCCATCTTCCCCCACACCCTCCTACGCCAAGCCCAACTTCCCCCGCAGGGCCCGCTACCCTCGAGCCCCGGCATACCTGTGAAAGCGTTCCTCGCTCTATCGGGTTGCCTCGTGCTCGCGATCGCGGGAGCAGCGATCGCCCTGCACCTTCTCGATGACCTCGTCGACACTCTCAAACACTGGGCGATCCTGGGCGGTATCGGTGCCGGAGTATTTCTGATGCAACAACTCCTCGCCGCCTCCACTGCCCTGTTGGGCATCCGCGCGTTGAGAAAATCGCGGAGCCACGACTTCGCCCCACCGGCAGCGGTTCTCGTACCCGCGCACAACGAGGCCCACGACATCGGCGACACCATCGCCGCCGTCGACGAGGCCGCCGGAACCTACCCCGGACGGATTCACCTGTACGTAGTCGACAACGCTTCCACCGACAACACACACGAGGTCGCCGAGCAGATCATCGGTGAATGCCTCAACATCACAGGGACGGTCCTCGACTGTCCCACCCCGGGCAAAGCCATCGCACTCAATATGGGTATCGACCACATCGAAGAAGAATTCGTCGTCCGCATCGACGCCGACACCGTCATCGGCGCAGGCTGCCTCGAGACCGCGATGCGCCACTTCGCCGACCCAAACGTCGGCTGCGTCGGCGGGATTCCCATGCCGCGCGAGCAAAAGACCTGGATCGACAAGTGCCGACTGATCGAGGTGTACATGCGGCACGGTTTCTTCCAGGTCTCCCTCGACGGCTACCAAGGCGTCATGGGCATCCCAGGGATGTTCGCGATCTATCGCCGAGCCCCGGTGGTCGAGGTCGGCGGCATGGTGCAGGGGATGAACGGGGAAGACACCGACATCTGCATGCGACTGGCCGCAGCCGGCTACCACAACGTGGCAGACCCGAAAGCGGTGTACTACAGCGAAACTCCGGCATCGTACGCCCATCTTCTCGAGCAACGCACCCGCTGGTTTCGTAGTATCTACCACCTCGCAGCCCGGAACCGGGCACTGCTCCTGGATCGACAGACCATGATCGGTACCTTCGTACTGCCGTTCAATCTGGTCAACGCCGCACGCCGGGCAATGCTTGCACCGCTGCTCATTTTCGCCGCCATCGCCGGATTTGCTTTTCCCTCGACGTTCACCACACTGCAATGGCAACCCATCGTCGCCACCATGCTGGGAATGTCGATGATCATGACCGTCATCGTCTGCTTGATCTGGCAACCGAGCTCGGTGAAATACGTGCCTGCCTACCTGTGTTTCCGTCTACTGCGCAGCTACTTCACCTTGAGGTCGACCCTGAGCTTGATCTATCCGCCGATACACCCACATCTACCGTCAGGGCTGATGGGTCGCGCCCAGAACTGGTTCCGCCGCTCGATGGACACATCGTCGACGCGGTAGGTATCGAGATGACGACGGCGATGCCGAAGAAACGCACCTCAACCCGTGCGAAGCGCACCTGTGACCCGGAGCATTCTTCGACCGTGGTCTGCCGCGGTATCGCGCCTACCACTGCACTCGTCAATCACCCCTAACAGGTGAAGTGAAACATGCCCACCGCATTCCACACTGTCGGTATGGCTACGACATCGAACCCAGCATCCGAGTCCATCATCCGCCAGCACAAGGCGCTCCTCGAGAGTCTGCCTTTCTCCGATACTCAGGACTTCGAGGACGCCACTCGTGGTCTGGTGGGTAGCCGCGTGCCGAACGCGATCCACGCCGAGGACGGCAGTGTCGTGTGGGACAACGACACCTACGCTTTCCTCGAGGGAGATGCACCCGAGACCGTCAATCCGAGCCTGTGGCGGCAGTCCAAACTCAACGCACTTCAGGGATTGTTCGAGGTGGTACCCGGTATCTACCAGGTTCGCGGCTTCGACCTGTCGAACGTGTCATTCATCGAAGGTGACAAGGGAGTGCTGGTCCTGGACCCACTGGTCACCGAGGAGACAGCCGCTGCCGCCCTCGCGCTGTACCGCGAGCACCGCGGTAACCGGCCGGTTACCGCGGTGCTGTACACACACCCGCACGTCGACCATTTCGGCGGCGTCCGCGGCGTCACCACGCAGGAAGATGTCGACGCTGGTCGGGTCCCGATCATCGCCCCCGCAGAGTTCACCGAGCATGCAGCGTCGGAGAACGTCTACGCGGGCACCGCGATGGCCCGACGATCGGCGTACATGTTCGGGGCAGCGCTCGCACGTGGCCCGCAGGGCGGGCTCGGTACCGGCCTGGCGCAGACGGTTGCGACAGGCAACATCACGCTCATCGCACCGACCCTGGACATCACCGAAACAGGCCAGGAGGAGACGGTTGATGGCGTTCGCATGATCTTCCAGATGGCACCAGGAACCGAGGCGCCTGCCGAGTTCCTGGTGTACTTCCCCGAGCACAAGGCATTGTGCGCGGCAGAAGATGCAACCCATACGATGCACAACCTGCTCACCCTGCGCGGCGCACTCGTGCGCGACCCGCATGCCTGGTCGAACTACCTCACCGAGACCATCGACCTGTTCGGGGACGAGGCCGAGGTCGTGTTCGCCTCGCACCACTGGCCCACGTGGGGCAACGAACGCGTGGTGAAGTTCATTTCCGAACAGCGTGACCTCTACGCGTACCTGCACGACCAGACACTTCGCCTGATCAACAAGGGCTGGATCGGGAGCGAGATCTCCGAAGAGCTCCAGCTCCCACCCCTCCTCGAGAACGCCTGGCACGCCCGCGGATACTACGGGTCGACAAGCCACAACCTCAAGGCGATCTACCAACGCTACATGGGTTGGTACGACGGCAACCCTGCGCACCTGTGGCAGCATCCCCCGAAGGCACAAGGCAAGCGCTACGTCGAACTCGGAGGCGGCGCGGACACCGTCGTATCCAAGGCGCGAGAATCGTACGACGAGGGCGACTTCCGTTGGGCCGCAGAAATTCTCAGCCACGTCGTGTTCGCCCAGCCCGACCACTCGGACGCACGCACTTTACTTGCCGACACATTCGAACAGCTCGGTTACGGCGCGGAAAACGGCACCTGGCGCAATATCTTCCTCTCCGGCGCCACCGAACTCCGCGAGGGGCAGTTCGGTACCCCCACTGTATCAGCGTCAGCAGATGTCATCTCTGCACTCACACCTCAAATGCTGTTCGACGCCATCGCAATTCAGATTGACGGTCCTCGTGCGTGGAATGAGAACTTGACCATCGATATCGTGCTCGCTGACACGGACGAGCGATACCGGCTGCGGCTCGCGAACGGTGCACTCACCTACAGTCCACGACCTCAGAAAGACGTGGCGGACGCCGTCCTCACCGCGACTCGTCGGACCTTGCCTGCTCTCGCGCTCGGTGGGCTCTCGACCGAGAGTCTGGCGGACGCCGGAATTGACGTGAGCGGCGACGGCTCTGTCCTTGCCCGACTTGCCGCGCTCCTCGATCCCGGTGACGAGAACTTCGCTGTCGTCACCCCTGAACGCCCGAGCTAGCCACCAACCCTTCGCCCGAGACCTTTCATCCCGAAAGATCCCGGGCGAGGAGGGTGGGCTCCACACTGCCCGACACCGTTCCTCCCTGGGCTTGGTCTGAGCCGCTCCCAACCATCACACGCAGATGTGCATACCGATCAAGGAGTGAATATGAACGGAATCGCGGTCCTGTTGGTCGGACTCCTGCTCTGCTTCTACGGTATCCGCTCCCTGCACCTGGGTGTGTTGGCCATCGGTTTCGGGCTCGGCTGGATGATGGCGGACCTCTTTCACGCCTCACTGTCCGCACTGCTGCTGTTCGGACTTATCGGTGCCGTCAGCGCTTGGATCGTGACTACTCTCGTCTTCAAGTTCTCCGCCTACTTCATCGGCGGGCTCACCGGCGCCATGGCCGGCGCCCGCGCCGCCGACGTTCTTCAACCCGGGGACAACGACTGGGCGTTGAGTGCGATCGTCATACTCGCCGTCGCGGTCGCGGCTGCATTCCTGGCAGACAAGTACCGCGCCCGAGCGCTGCTGTGGCTGACCTCGATCGGAGGCGCGAGCATGATCCTCAACGGGCTGGGACGGACCACGGACGCGCTCGAGTTCCTCCGAAGCCCAGAACCCGGATGGCAACAAATTTTCGCCACCGCCGCGTGGATCGCACTCAGTGTCGCGGGATGGATCGTGCAGCGACACCTTTTCGCAGACAAACTCGGAATCAAAAACACCCTTGTCGGGAACAACAGTCCGGAACCCGAACGATCCTGAAGACAATGTTGGCTCCCTGCACGAGCCGTGCGGTAGCGCTCTCGATCTTGTTCACATCTGTCGCTGATCCACTGAAACCGGCACGGGCCCAACCCCCTCGACAATTATCTATCGCGGTAAAGGGAGCGAGGGTCATCAATCGGATGCGAGCTTCCGTGCGCGGCGCGTAAGGAGGGACTTTCGTCCAATTCGATGCACAAAATCGTACCAATTGTCCGGGTTTAGCCTAGCCTGGCATTGTCTTGTTGATTTCGGCGGTGAACCTGCCGGGCCGGCGAAAGGCAAAAGATGAGCGACTCACATGGCGCGCTGACTCCAGCGCGGTTCCTCGTTTCGTCCGCCGATGCCGTGTCCCTTCCCCTCAACCCCGTGTCTATGGCGAATCTCGTCCATCGTGAGCGGCTGCATACACGTCTGACGAATGCCACCGTCATCGATCCCGACACGCACGGCAAGGTGGTTGTCGTCTCCGCTCCCGCCGGTGCAGGAAAAACGTCGTTGCTGGCGGAGTGGGTAAACACGCTCGACACAGCGCATGCGTGGATCGATCTCGTTGAACACGAGAACAATTCGATTCTTCTGTGCCAAACCCTGCACCACGCGGTGGCCGATGCCTACGAATTCGACATCGATCTGCCGCCTCCGCGGCCGTCGACTGTCGTAGAGACCTATATCGAGCAACTGTGCGCGGCGATCGCCGCCACCGGGCGTGACCTGGTACTGGTACTCGACGACGTTCACCACCTGCACGACGGCCTCGCGCTCGCTGCACTAGACCAACTCCTCGCGCACGCGCCCCCGTCACTGTCGATCATCATGGCCGCACGATACGAGCCGCCCCTGACGTTGCATACGGTGGCACTCGAGAGCAGATTGACACGACTGGAAGCCGTCGATCTCGCGTTCGATCTACACGAAATACGCTCTCTCGTCGAACAATACGACATCGACATCGAACCAGAGCACCTCGCGCTGATCGAACAGACAACACAAGGCTGGGGAGCGCTCATCCGACTGGCGGCCCAGTACATCTCCGAACGAGACGACCTCCCCCAGGCATTGCACGAATTCACTCATACTCCCCGGCCCGTGTCGGATTTCCTCGTCGGGGAAGTGTTGGCTGCCCTCTCCGGCCGAGTCCAAAACTTCCTCAAGTCCACCTCCGTGGTGGACTCGTTTCACGCCGAACTCGCCGATACCCTCGTGGGTGGATCCGACGCCAGCGCTCAGCTCGACACACTGTTACGACGAAACTTCCCGCTCATACATCGGCACGACGAATACCACACCACGTGGTATTCGTACCATCCGCTACTGCGCGAACATCTCCGAGCGGAGATGTACCGAACTGACAAAGATACCTATCTTCACCTGCACCTGCGCGCTGCCGCCTGGTACGAATCACACCATCTCGACCTCGCCGCCTTCGATCATGTCCTCGATACCCCGGACGGAAACATCGAAGAGTTCCTCGAAAGGCGTGGGCTGGGCATAATTTTGGATGGTCACGGCCAAGAGTTCGTCGGCAAACTGGAGCGCAGTCCAACCGAGGTAGCGGAAAGCACTGTGGTGAAGCTTCTCCACGCCGCCGAAGCTCTGTCCACCGGCGAACCGACTGCAGCTGCGGTCTACCTCGAATTCGCCGAACAGGCCGCACTCCTCGATTCCGATCACCGGGCACTTCTGGTCGCCCTCAAACTCGAGATGACGCGAACGCTCGACGATCCGACATACCGGACACTTTCGACTCGGTTGACCGAATTACCGCCCACTGGGCACCCGGACATCGATGCGTACTCCCATTTGCAGCTCGGGTCGACCTTGTCATACGAGGGCGTCTTCGACGAGGCCCAGGTCGAATTTCGCCGGGCGATCGCCGCCGCGCAACTGCGAAGTCGCAACCTGTTGATTCTGGATGCTGTAGGGCGTTTGGCGATCACTGCCGGCCTCGACGGTGACCTCGACGCGATGCGCCGATACGGCGCCTCGGGACTTGACTACGCCGCCGGCCACCATCTGACAGAGTCCCCTGAACTCGCACTCAGTGCTGCTGCTTCTATCTTGTCCACATACCTGCGCGGACAGGAGATCTCTTCGCCGCTGAGAGCGATGAGCGGTTGCACAGACAACAACGGCTCACCGTACGATTCGCATGCACTGATCGTCTTCGAGTTGCATCGCTTCGATACCGCAGGCGAGGATCGCCGGATTCACGCTGCCCGAATGCGCGACGCTACAGCGGGGGTGATCTCAAACCACACGTGGGAGACCCTCACCGAGGCGCTGGTACCGCTAGTGGTGAACGCGTTTCTCGAGATCGGCGAAGTGGACTGGGCGAAGAAGCTGGTCTCCGACGTACTCGCGCGGAACAGCTCATCCGGCGGCGCCCACTTAGCTCGCGCTTCCATCCATCTCGCGATCGGGAACCTGACACAGGCCCGAAAGGACCTCCTCGCGGCCGAATCGGCGAACTCCACCTCCCTGGCACACCCGATCTACCGGTCGGTACTCGAAACAAGCATCGAACTGGCAACGGGAAACCGAACCCAAGCGTTGTCAGCACTGTCCACGGCACTGTCGATAGCCGCACCCCGCCGCACCATACGCCCCTTTCTCGGGTACGCGAAAATATTGCGCCCTGCCTTCGACACGTTCAGTGGACACTTCGGTGACCTCGACGATTTCGCTCGACAGTTACAGGAGCTACTCGCCGCACCTGAGTCGCCGCCAGCGCTCCTGACCCCCAGTGAACAGAAAGTATTGCAACAACTCATCTCTGGTGATACCACCGAAACAATCGCCGCTGACCTGTTCGTCTCGGTCAATACCGTCAAGACCCACCTTCGCGGGATCTATCGAAAATTCGATGTCAACACCCGCCGTGATGCCGTGCGCGTGGGCCGCCGACACGGCCTTGTGTGAGCGAAGAACACACCCGAGTATTGACAGCGCCTGCGGAGCATCGTGAGCGAACTGCAGACAGGCTTCGCACCGGGAGGTCTCAAGTCCGCCTGCAGCGCAACCAGTTCCCGCCGCACGTACCTCACAGGACCACCTGCACTGGCGGGGCCTATTGCCCTGCAGGGCAAATCGAGAACAGATGCCTTTTACCGAATACGGCACCTCGGTCCAGTGCGGACCGAGGTGCTCGAACAGTCAGTTCGGTATCAGTCCGCGAAAACTTCGCGGAGCTGTGCCTCTTCGGCATGCGAGAGATTCGTCGAGATCAGCTCACCGGATTGCCCGGCGAAGGCCTCGTGCACTCGGTCCACCGTCGCGTCGGTGGTGAGGATGAACAGCGCTGAGGTACCGGGGGTGACTTCTTCGCGTACCCGATTGATGAATCCGTCGTCGATCCCGACGTCGGTCAACGCGCCAGCCAAAGCTCCCAATCCGGCTCCCAGTGCCGCACCCAGGAGAGGGACGAAGAACAACAGCCCGAGAAAGAGACCCCAGAAGGCGCCCCCGAGCGCTCCGGCACCTTTGACGTCGTTGAGCTGATGGGTTTTAGGCTTCTTCGCTCCTTCCGGCCAGCTCACTTCGGCGCCGTCACGGATGGTGATCAGCTCTTGCTTTTGCAGTTCTTTCAACGTCTCGACCGCATCATGCGCTCCGTGCTCGGTCGGGAACTTCCACACTGTCAACGTGCCAGCCATACTTGCCTCCAACGATGTGGCGCTTGCAGCGAAGGGCTGCCGGACAGCATCGACACTAGGGATACCAGGGATGCGGAGCCTCATACGTGAAGGATGAAATGTGAGCATCCGCCTCACTCACCCCATGAGGATGAAGCGCAGTGGCAGGCCTATCGGCACACTGGTCGAATACCGTCGCGGCACCTGATCGCCGGTCACCCGAGTCGCCGTCACGAATTGGTGGGCATGAGTCTCTTCGGCGAGAAAGGACGACGATGGCACTGACATTTCCTACCCGTTACCAGTTTCTGATCGACGGGGAAGTATCAGAGCGTGTGCAAGCTGCTTTTCCGCAGCTGCAGGTCGGGCACGCCGTAGGTGGCTTCACCACGCTCTACGGTCCCGTCGCCGACCGAACGAGTATGCGCAGCATCATGGCTCGGCTCGACGCGCTCGGACTCACCGTGGCAGAGCTACGACGCTTGCCGGACTGAGCCTGAGCGGCTCTGTGACAATTGCCGGCTTCCCCGCGCTGCGCGGGTCGCCGGTGACGAAGCGACCGGCCTGATCATGTCCTCTCACATGTTCATGCGAGCAATAAGAGCGTGGTGATCGCCAAGACCAGCACCAACATCGGGTAGAACACCACAGCATCGAGAATGAGCGCATCCGAGCCCTGGCTACTCGCCTGAGAAGATCCGGAGCTTTCAGAGGGGTTCTCTCGTAACGCATCCGAGCGTGCGTCGCTCGTACGATCACTGCGCGCCGCATCCAAAGGCCCCCCACCTTCACTGGGCGACGGTAGAGCGCAGCCCTCATCATGGGCGCTCTGAACATCATCCATGGTGGATTGCACCTTCTACCCTACGGAGCCGGGCGCCAGGTCGCGACCGCCCAGATCACCACGACGTCCAGGGCGATGATCACCATCGACCATGCCGGGTAGTGCGGCAGCCACAAGAAATTCGCCACGATCGACAGTGCCGCAATGACGAAAGCCAGTCCGCGGGCCCATGTCGTGCCCGCGAACATCCCCAGCGCGACCACCACTCCGAAGGCGCCCACGACGATATGTATCCAGCCCCACGCCGTGACGTCGAATTCGTAGGTGTAATCGACGCCGACGACGAACAGGTCGTTGTCGGCCAAGGCGGTTATCCCTTGAAAAACCGACACCATTGCGGCAACGAGCAGAAAGGTCGCAGCAAGAAACGACGTTCCGGCAGCAAATCCTTGTTTCACCGAACTGTTCGACTGCGCACCCACGGAAGTAGACATGAAACGTCCTTTCGTCAAAGCCTGCTGACACTGGCATTGTCAAACGAAACCTTCACGGGCACATCATCCCTACAGGATGAGCTACCACTTCTGACGAATGCCGGCATCTGACCGCGCTCCAGCGAAAAAATGAAGCATCACGACAGAAGTGCCGAACACACACCGGGTTGAACACGCCCACAGCGAATGCCGGCGACCACCAGCACGCCATCGATACACGCCAACCGACAATCCAGGTGCGAGGTGCGTCCTTGCCCTTACGTGCGCACATCCTGTGTCTCATCATCCCCGTCATCCGCCGGTGTCGCCGACTTCTCACCAGCGTCTTCCTGTCCGGACGAATTGTGTTGGAGCACCGCGTCGGTCAACTGCGTCGATGCACCGGAACTCTCGCCGGACTCGACGGTGTCGCGTAGGAGTACATCCATCCAACGAGTCGAGGGATCGATGTCGATCAGCAAAGCCTTCGCCAACAATGTCAGAGGAATCGCCAGGATAGCGCCCAAAGGGCCCAGGGCCCACGACCAGAAGACCAGTGACAAGAAGGTCAGTGTCACCGAAAGACCGACCGCGTCACCGACGAATTTCGGCTGAATAATCGACTGGATGACGACGTTGACAGTGCTGTACAAGACGATGACAGTGACCATCGGTCCGAAGCCTCCATCCAACAGTGCCAGGAGGGCCGGAGGGATCAGACCGAGAACGAAACCGATATTCGGGATGTAGTTGGTGATGAAGGAGAGCAATCCCCACAGAATGGGTAACGGAATTCCGAGCAGCCACAACAAACCAGTGTCGAGCACCGCCACGATGGCACCGAATACTGTCGATACGATCAGATACCGTCTTGTGCCGGTTGAAAATTGGGTAAAGGCCCGTACGATATCCGGTCGGTCGACGACGAGGACGCGCATGCGTTCGGGGTATCCGCTTCCGTCGAACGCCATGAACAGCAGCAGCACCACCAGAAATACCAGGTTGGAAACAAGCGCGAGCGTGCTTTCGAGGAGGCCTGTCAAAATTCTGGCTATCACGTCCGAATCCAGACGAGAGAACAGCGCGTGGACCTGATCTGAACCGATCCCTGCGTTGCCAAGGGCCGACTGCGCTGAGCCCAGCAATCTGTCGAATTCGTCCTGGTAGGTAGGGAAAAGCGTTCCGAGTTCGGCGACCGAGTACACAAGAACGAGCACCAGCGTCACGAGAATTCCGTAGACCGCGACGAGCGCCAGCAGGGTTGAGAGCCATCGAGGTAATCCCTTACGGTGCAGCCATTCCGGAAGCGGGTGGACCGCCACGGTGAGCATCAGCGCGAGGAAAACGGGTCCTACGATCCCAGAGAATGCACGTATGCCGGTGACAGTTACGACCAACCCGGTGAGACCGAGCAGCACGATGAGTCCCCGCGGCAAGAGCCATGAAGGGCCCGTCTGTGCTTGTGGTCCGCGCATCATCGTCTCCCGGCCAGAAAGCAGTGATACGAGAATAATGTCCCATGGCGCGCTGACCGGCATCACCCACAACTGATGAGTGCTCCGCCCACCTTTGCAGCCGCTACAGGGTTGCGCGCCCTTCCGACGAGAACATGAGACCGCCTGTCTGAGTGGCACGTTCGAAACCGCGTCGACGTCGGCGGCACCATTCGACCGATAGCTCGTCTTCGAATCCCTGGAGAGCGCCTATGAGCAGCCGAACTCGCTGAGCACCCTGCACATCGGCTAATCAACGAAGCTAGCCCCCAAACAGGACGAGTTGATGCTTAAGCAAGAACAAACCGTACCACACAGTCTATTTTGACGGGATACGGTAGGGTTCCGGGGTAGGTTGCGCGACAAAGCGTTTCATCTGGAAACCGAGGACTTTCGGCGAACCTCGGGCGGATAACGTCGGAGCATCGTCAACCTCTCTCGGTGCATCAATGCCTGAACTAGACAAAACGAACTCCGGAAAACTCGGGGTACATCAAAGTCTCCGGACTCGCCGGTGCGATTCAGGTCCCGATGCTCGTCTCCACTAACCGCCGAGTGTCCGGGCCCGATTGCCGCGAAATCTCGCAGTGCTAGGTGCGTTTGCACTCGGTGAGCAGGAAGTGATCCAGCACGTTGTGAAGAGCCTTTGACGCAGTGTTGTCCCCCTCGTCGACAAGCAGCGATGGGATGAAGGCAATCGAGCCCACCGAAAACACTGCGCCGCCTTCCGGCACGTCAAAGTAGACCATGTCCGCACGAATGTCCGTGTCGTTCGGGCCGCTTGTGGAGCCGTGGTAGACCTGAAGCAACTCCTCGATAGCCCGCTGGGTGCCCTCAGGGTGATTCTCCGACGACGCCAGCACTACCGTGCCAGGCGGTGTGCCCAGTCTCGCGTCTACTCTATCGAGCTCGTCGCCCGCTGCGCCGCCAAGTAGCAGACCTCGTTCTCCGATGAGGTCACCCTCAATCCCTTCAAAGAACCAGGGCAGAATCCGTTTGGCCGCAGGATTGACGACAAACGGCCGGGAGCCGCCGCCCTGGGCCGCCATACCGACGCCGACAAGCCTCTGAGGAGCGCGGCCCCGTAGTCGCCAAAGACCGCCTGCTTCCCAACTGCTCACCAGATCGACTTCTCCAGGTTCGGAGGCCCAAGTACGGATTCCTGCGTGCCCGCGCCGAATCTCCACCACTGGCGACTCGGAGTTGATCAGCCCTGTTACCCAGTAGAACCCGTTTCCTCCGAGGTAAGCAAGCTTGCCGCCATTGTCGCGAAATGCCTGGAGACCGTCAAGCATCTGACTTGTGTGGTATTCAGGATGGCAACCAGTGATAACTACGTCATAGTCGTCGAGTACGGCTGCCCCTCCGTTGTGCAACTCGAGATCGGTCAGTACGTCGTACTCGTAGCCCGCCCACTCCAGCCATTCGATCAAATAGAGGTCCCCGCCGAACCCGCGTCCGCAACCGAATGTCCAGGTACGGTATTCGGGCCGAAAGTCGAGCAACGGGCGAAGCCCGGACGAGTAGTGAATACCGCTTCCGTCGGGGTGCGTATCGTATAGAGATAGACCAAACTCTCGCCCAACAGGGACATGCTGACTACGGGCGGTGGCGACGGCTTCGGGGTCCGTAAGCCCGAATGCACCTTCAGCAGCGAAGAATTCGATGAGGTTCTCGTTGCCGTACGCGAGATAGGTGAAAGTGGACGCAAGGAAAGCGATACGGCTTCGGCGTGTTCCTGATCCAGGTACAACGAAGAGTGGCACCGTGTCACTGTCTCCCGCCGCCGTCCGAAGCTCGATTCCATAGACCGCGCTCGGCAGATCGGATGGAAGCGCATCGATAAACAGCGGATCCCACCCACTGTCTATGAGGTCGGTTGAATGAAAGTGCGCGGCGGAATATTGATCCCGGCACTCCCTAAACGAGTCGGTCGTGGCGTCCCAGTTTGGTCCAGTGACACCCTGGTTTGGCAGGTTCACCAACCGGCCGGGTGACGCGGCTCCCGCCAGCGCAGGGCAGAAGTACCTGGTCGCCCCGGAGCGCTGCGGCGCGAGATCCCAGACCGCACCGCCGGCGCTGCGAACGACCAGGGCGATCTCGTGGAGTTCCTTCCCACAGAGGTCATCGAGGTGACTTCCGAAAACCACGACGGGAGCAGACAACTTTCCCTCAAAATTGTTGTCGGCGCGGCCCCGCGAGTAACCCTTGCGATCAACGATATCGCGTGAGTTTCGCGCCCCGAAAGTCACTTGCTGACCAGTGAACGACACCATTTCGTCTGCGCGGGAGGCAGTTCGGTCACTTGGCGCGTAGCTTGGATCTCGGCCGACGACTGCCACCTCGATTCCATCTCGAGAGATTTGTAGGCCGACGAATGACCAGGCTCGCTCGCACATGACATCCGGGCAGTGAACCTCGTGGGTGCGACCCTCTGGCGAGACAACGCACGCAACCAGGGTGCCACCAACCATTTCCAACAATACAGTCCGGCCGCCTTCTCCAACGACCTCGACGATCGTCTGCGCACTACCTGCTCCAAGATCGGTGGGGTGTACCCAAGCACCAATTGTGAAACCCACGTGCGCGGATACTGGCATGGGCAATTCGGCAACGAAGAAACTTCCGATACAGCCGGTCTGACTAGACAGCGGATAAGACCCGGCCCCAGTCCAAGGTATGGTTTCGACTGCTCCACTGACGTCGCGGCCGGGGATTGGACCACGTCCGATTCTGACTAGGCTTACCTCGACGGAGGACGCATGACCGCTGGCATGCACAGCAATCTGTTGACCTGGTTCGTAGGACATCCGGTCCAGGTAACCGGCTAGCGAAACTTGAGACATTTCTACTCCATTCAATCGTGCAAGATTTCGTCGAGCGACGTTCAATACGTACGTGCGACGACTTTGACATCGGGATCGATCGTTACCCGCTTTGCAACCATGACCAGACATGCGCCGATGAAGAGCAACCCAGCGCCGACGAGGAAGACCAAGTTGAGTTGGTGATGGCCTGACACGCTCTCGTCGAACCACTCGCCGCTGTGGTGGATCAAGACGAGGCTGCAGAGAATCTGCAGACAGGTCGCCAGGCCGACCACCGTTCCGGTGGCACGCGCGCCTACGATCTGCGTGGAGTACGCGGTAAGTGAACCGTAGAAGATGGTGTTAGCAACGACCATCGACGACGTGGTGAGGGCCGCCCATACGATCCAGTGGACCGACAGGACCGCAGAGATGCTAAAGCACAGCCCCGCGAATACCAGCCCCGTGCTCATGTAGAGGTTGATTCGGCCCCGGAACACCCTACTTAGTATCGGGCTGTTGACGAACGCAAACAGGAAGGGCACTGCGAACGTCAAGGAGGACACCGTAGCGACCACATCAGGATCGATCTTGTCTAGCTTAATCAATCCATAACTCACCCAGGCGAGCGGCAGCGAAAAGGACGCCGCACAAAAGCCGGCCATACACACCAGCCACACATTCCTGTTGCGCAAGACATACAAGAGCTCGCCGAGTGGCAGCGACTCCTCCCTCTCAACTGAGGACGCAACCGATTCGGCGCCCGCCTTGGTGTCGACCGGACGGTCCGTGACCTTAATCAGCGCCACAAAAGCAGGTACACAAATGATTGCGATTACGATAAACGCAGTTTGCCACGTCGTGTGGTTTGCAATAGGCAGCGCAATCAGAGGAGTCGCGATGCCTGCAGCGTTTGCCGATGCTATCCAGTACGAGGTTGCCTTGGTGCGCTCGTGGAGAGGAAACCAGTTCGCGATCATCCGATTGCTCGGCGCCCAAACCAGTCCGAAGAACGCACCGAAAATCATGTTTCGAATGTACATCTCGGAGAATGTCGTTACCCAGGCCATACTGACCGATAACACGGTCACACCGACGCAGGCAACGAGTAGAAGTAACCGGGGCCCGAAGCGGTCCGCCAGAACGCCAGCCAAGAACAGCATTGGAGCGTAACCGATGTAATACGACGACAGAATAGTTGCGGTTTGTGCGGAATTCAGCGAAAGAGATTCCGACCAAAATGCCGACAACGCGGAGAACTTCAGCTCGTCCAGCCACATGGCGAGATTTACCGCGATTAATGTTCCCAAGACGAACCAGCGCTTACGCGTACTTGGTGTGCTCGGAACCGAGGTCTCACCAATCGCTACCACTTCACTCATGCGCTCACACTCCATTTTCAACTAGGTCCTCACCGGAAGCGTCGGCACCAAACCGCGACCGACACTGCAGTCATGGACAAATGAATATCGACCAACCTTCTATCCACTGTGCCGACTCTCTCCTTACCCCGGAAAACTCCGACTATGACTTGAATAGATCACAGTCTGATGAGTGGTTGATTTCACGAAATTACAGTGCGAAGAGAGGCTTTCGTTCTCAGCCAGCGAAGGCGATAGAGATCTACTCGGGGTGAATAGCAGATCATCACGAGGTAATCAGGACGAAAATGTCACCCCAGCTGAACACATTGACCTCGACATAGCTTCCCGCGAGCGGTGCGAAATCTCAACCAATAACAAGGATTTCGACCGTGAGCGTCGATTACGGCGCCCTCCTCCCAGTCATCGCATTGGTGCGCGCTCAGCGCCGCGAACATCCCAACCACTCAAGTGCAGTGCAAAGATCTCACGCCTTTGACGCTACAATGCCCCTTAGGAAGATTAGCTTGACATTCGCGTACATCTCTCTCGAAGTTTCACCAATTACGCAAAGAGAGGCCCCTAGTTCGAAGAATCTTCGGTTTATTAGCAACAGCTGAGAGAATTGCGAAGCGCAAGTGTGGGCTTGGTCCAGTATCAGCGCGTACGATCAGGCGCCAACTGAAAGGTGCGTCGCTGCTGAGGAGGGAAGGGCCATTCCCGTTGCGCGACCATACTAGAACGTGGCAACGCTGGCCTCTCCTACGAGGTCGCCGTGCTGATGTTCAAACTCGCCGCCGCGAGCACCGGCGCTCGTCCGGATTGGAGGTTAGGTCGCTTCGCTCGCGCCGCAGAGCCGCTGTGCAGCTCGCAGTGGATCGAGCGCCGTTGCGGTCGATCTCGCCGGTTTGCTCCTAAGAGTTCCGAATCTTGCTTATTGACGATTGAATTCATCGCAACATCTGAATCGGCACCCGACATCCGAATGAGACCAGACAGGAGGGGCAGAAAGTGCGCCCCCTGCTCCCAACTGTGCATCCACCCGCCAAACGACAAACCAACTCGAAAACAAGACACCGAAACCAGCACTGCTGCAACAACATTTGACGTTTAGCCAAACAACACCGTGAACACCCGCCGAACACAGTCCAAACCACAAGAATTTCGACACTTACTGATACACAACTATATTCAGAATCATTCAACATCAGGCAACACACCGCCCCCCGCCGGCACACCACTCCCCCGCCCGCCGAGCCCGAACACCCGCCGGCACCTAAATCCGACGGCACCACACCCGCACCAACCAAACAAACACCACGCCGACATCCACCACGCGCCATCACCCCCTCAGGGCGCATAAAACAAGCACACGCCACACAGTTCGCTAGTTCAGGCTCAGCGTGAACAGCCATCAACCCCACAATCACCACCCGGAGGTGATCACTTCAGGCGCCCGACGACGTTCGAGGCGAGGCAGACAATCACCAGCCGCACTTGTGACTTGTCTGGGGTGGCCACCTCGTCCGCCGCGGGCACCCCGGCCGCTGATTGAGACACGTACATCTGCGACAAAGTCGCTACTTAGAGAAATCTCGGCGGGAGTCCATCTTCAGCGAAAGTGCCTCTGCGACAGAATAATCGAATTCGGATGGATTGGCATCGACATCGGCAATAGCAACCGTCACACCGCGACCATCGGCAACACCGGTCGACAGCCCACGCTGAATCTGCATGTTCGCATTCCCTACCGTGATCGGGATCGCTATGTGGAAATCCGGAGCTGGCGCAGTTCCTCGATCACCTCCTCGGTGTGCTGTCCTAAGTCAGGCGGCGCCATTCGGGCCGTTGAGGACACTCCGTCGATATGCCACGGCGAGCCAGGATAATTCAGTTCTCCGAACCTTGGATGGCGAGATGTTAAAATCATTCCGCGGTTGCGTAAGTCCGTGTCAGTCAATACTTCCGCGAGGCTCCGAATTGCTCCTGCGGGAACGCCGGCAAGGCCGGCGGCGACAAGCACCTCCTCCGTTTCCATGGACATCAATTTCGATTCGAGGGCTCCACGAAGTTCATCGACGTTTACGACGCGACTACCGTTGCTCGCAAAACGCGCGTCAGTGGCCAAGTCAGGCATGCCGATTGCTTCGCAGAGGTGCTCCCATTGCCGATCATTCCCAACCGATATATTTATCTGGCCGTTCGCGGTGTTGAATGTGCCGTATGGCGCAAGCGTCGTGTGCTGATTTCCGTTTCTTCTTGGGCTCTGTCCAGTCGCGAAGAAAGCCCCGGCTTGGTATGTGAGCATCGAGACAAGTGAGTCCTGCATCGCAAGGTCGATATAGCATCCTTTGTGGGTTCCCGCCCGGCGCACCAACGAGGCGAGGATTGCCTGCGAGGCGAACATTCCGGATGCTATGTCCGCGATGGGGATACCGCTCTTGGTTGGTCCCCCGCTCTGCGTTCCGGTAATGCTCATCCATCCGGATGTTCCTTGAACAACCTGGTCATACCCGGGGCGTTCAGACTTATCCCCGAATCCTGAAATCGAGCAGTACACCAGACCCGGGTTCATCGTTCGCATCTGCTCTTGGCCAAGCCCCAAGCGGTCTGCGGTTCCCGGACGCCAATTCTCCACGACAACGTCGGCTGAGTCGATCAGATCGACTGCGAGTTTCTGATCATGTTCACTCTTCAAGTCAAGTTCGATGCTGCGTTTGTTCCTGTTTACCGATAGAAAATAAGCGGAGGTGTCGCCAACGAAGGGTGGCCCCCAACGCCGGGAATCATCGCCACTTCCGGTGCGCTCCACCTTGATCACATCAGCACCCAAGTCTGCAAGCAACAATGTGCAGTATGGGCCGGACAGGGCTTGCGTGAAGTCCACGACGCGAACACCTTCGAGAGGAATAGGCACTACACTTTTCCGTTCCGTCATTGGCAATACTTGCCAGAGGCTGTGGCTCTTGTAGACGCCGAATCCGTCATTGAGCCCGTCACAAGGCGCGCGGCGGCGAGGACAGCGCACGCACCACATCATGCACAAACCGCGACGCAATGCGTATCACCTCAATTGGGTGATACGGGTGACCAGAATCGCGGTTCCAAACCACCCACCCGAGGTGGCGCAGTGTGAAGTAGAGCACAGCAAGATAGCTACCAACTCCGAATGCACCGTCACATCAACGCACCCGCCTACCAGTTCAACAGACTGGCATCGCTCCGTTTCCGCTCCCTTGCTTGATATCGGCAAGAACCACCGGTTGGGCGAATCCCGTCAAATTGCTTCCGGTGGAGTTCAATTCGGCACACCAAGTCTCTACTTGAAGAACCGAACACGGCCTGCCACCTCCGATTTCATGACGAGCCGCGATGGCTCAGAAAAGGATGCGAACCCATGTCCCATACCGTCCAACTCGGCGTCTTCATGCCCGTCTTCAACAATGGCTGGATCATCTCCAAGAACGCTCCACAGTTCATGCCGAATTGGGAGATGAACCAACGTATCGGAAGGTATGCAGAGTCGATCGGCTTCGACTTCCTGTTCTCGGCAGTGAAGTGGCGCGGTTTCGACGGCGAGACACAGCACTGGAACCACACCCTGGAACCAGTGACCGAAATGAGCGCAATCGCGGCAGTTACCAGCCGGATCAAGATCATTGCATCAATGGTGCCTCTCTACTTGCATCCGGTGGTTGCAGCGAAGATGGTGGCGACGATCGATGACATCAGCGACGGACGATTCGGCGTAAACCTTGTCAGTGGAACGTATTTCGGTGAGTTCGCGCAGATGGGGATTCTCCCGGACGACTATGCGACCACACGGTACGATCGACTCCAGGAGTGGCTCGACATCGTCAACCTTGCGTGGACCGAGGAGCGCGTCACCTACAAGGGCAATTACTGGCAACTTGAGGACTGCCAATGCAGCCCGAAACCAATCCAGAAGCCGAGGCCGCTCTTGGTCTGCGCAGGCATGTCGGAACGCGGCATGGATTTCACCGCAAAGAACGCAGACATGAACTTCCTCGCCGGGAAGAACTTTGGCGACCTCACAGCAGTGGCGTTGCAGTCGAAGGCCGTTTCGAGTCGAGTAGGAAAGCTCAACGAAACAGCAACAGTCCTCGTCATCATCATCGCTGACACCGACGAAGCGGCTGAGGCTGAAGTTCAGTACTACAGGGACGGAGTAGACGTTGCGGGTTGGCAGAACCTCACGCAAGTCTACGCCGAGGATTCGGATGGGAAGATGGCGCAGGCACTCCTCGAACAGGCGAAGAACGACGTTTTCTACGCAGCTTTACCTGTCTACGGAAGCCCAAAGACGGTGGCCGAGAAGCTAGCCAAGATCGCGTTGGACGGTCAGATCGACGCACTACTGCTGACGTTCCCGGATTACATGGAGGGCCTGCGGCGGATGGATCTGGAGGTAAAGCCGGAGATGGAGCGTCTCGGCATCCAGTTCTCCACCACCACCACCACGTCGGCAGGAATGGGACAGTGACGATCATGCCCAAGACTGCACCTCTAACCCTGGATGCTGCTCGCACGGTTGTCCTTGCTATAGACATCCAAAACAGTTTCACCCATCCCGCAGGTCTAGTCGCGCGAACGGGCGGTGATCGGGAGTCGATGATTTCTACCATCCCCTACATCCGGAACCTGGTCGAGGCCGGTCGAGAGCAGGGAATGCCAGATATTTGGACCCAGCACATTCACTATCCGAACGATGCCAAGTGGACTCGTCATCAGGTAGTCCCCCATAGCTTCCGCTGGGAACACGGACCCAGCGCACTGAAAGGCTCGTGGGAAGCAGATTTTGCAGACGAGGTGAGGGACCTGACTGATACTTCTGCTGAGATCATCCAGAAGCACCGGTTCAGTGCGTTCTTCGATACTCGACTCGACACGCTGTTGCGCATGTTGGACACCCGCACCGTGATTATCACCGGACTAGTCACGACGCACTGTGTTGAAGGCACGGCCAGGGACGCTTACCAAGGCGATTACGACGTGATCGTCCCCGCAGAATCCGTAGCGGCTTTCAACAAGCCTTCGCATGAAGCAAGTTTGTCATTGATCGACAATACCTTCGGCAAGGTACTCCCGTCCGAGACTGTGCAGCGACTGATCGCAGGCGAAACTGTGGACATCAACTACCAATCGCCTTTCACTGTGTGACGCGCTACCCCACCCAATGCCCCTTGTCAGGGCGCTCAGGAAGATTGACTTCCGCCCTCATACGGCAAAAATCCAACCGAAGAAGAGGTCATTCATGATCGAACACACAGTCAGTTTCAGTCTCAAACACCTTGCGGATTCCGCCGAGGAACGGAACTTCATCGAATCTCTTCGCAGCATTGCCGATATGCCGAGCGTTCAGAGATTCAAAGTCAATCGACAGGTAAGCAGCAAGGGGCCCTTCGATTTCCAGATCTCGATGCAATTCGACTCTCAGGAAGAACTCGACACCTACGACGCGAGCGCGGCACATGTCGAGTACGTAAACCGGCGCTGGATTCCGGAGGTCTCGGAATGGCAGACTCTCGACTTTGTCGAGATCTGAAGCGCGGTAACCCGTTTCATGGGCGCACGAACGTGCCCCGAGACACTGATCCGCCCGAAAAGCCGAAACACCTGAGAAAGGAGACGTCACATGAACGATAAGAACAGCCAGACAGATCTGCCGTCACTGGTCCTCGTTCCATCCGAGGAAGTCCGGGGCGATCTAGAACCGAAGGGGCGGCGTGCAGGTGCCGACAGAGGAGATCCGCAAGTGGCACTGCGCTTGCTGGATACCCTGGGCCGCGGCAATGTCGGCATCTGGGAATGCGAACCCGGCGGATGGGCCATCCCGAACCGGGTAGACACCGAAGCCAGCTACCTCCTTGCCGGCGCCGTGGACGTAACAGACGACTCGACGGGTATCACTCGCCGGATTTCCGCCGGAGATTACATCCTCATGCCCAAGGGGTGGAGCGGACGTTGGGATGTAGTTGAGACGGTCCGCAAGGTCTACGCAATCTACTGAAGTAGAAGGTCCTGCCCGCGATGACTTGTGTGGCCGGGGCCCTCTATAGCTTTCGGATCTCCCCGGAACCATGCCCGGCGCAACACATTACGACCCTGCACACCGATTCAACACCACATTGGAGGAACCTGTGACCATCGTTCAGCCGCCATGGATCGAAACCTCGGGGGCACGAGATTGGCCGATGCACGTCGCCGGACTTCCTGTCGGGGCCGCCGACGAGCAGTGGATCAAGGTTTACTCGCCCTCCCAGCCGGAGATTCTGCTCGCACGAATTCCGCGCGGAGGTGCCGTTGACGTAGACCGGGCGGTCACGGCAGCGCGTCAGGCGTTTCCTGCATGGCGTGCTCTCCACTTCGCCGAACGCCAGCGCCGGCTGTTGGCGATCGCGGATTCGGTGGAAGAGCATAAGGAAGAACTGGCGCGCCTGACCGCTGTCGACACAGGCAACGCCTTGCGCACGCAAGCACGTCCCGAATGCCAGGTCCTTGCCGATCTATTCCGATATTTCGGTGGTGTGGCTGGTGAGGTAAAGGGAGTGGTTCTACCTTCCGGTGAGGGTCAGCTCCAGTACTCGGTGCGTCAACCACTTGGCATCGTGGGGGCGATACTGCCCTGGAATTCACCGCTAATGATTGCCGGCATGAAGATTCCGGCCGCACTCGCTGCCGGTAACACGTTGGTGGTCAAGGCAGCCGAAGACGCTCCACTCGCAGTTCTGCGGTTGGCCGAATTGTGCGCACCGTTCTTGCCCGATGGGGTCTTGAACGTGATCACCGGATTGGGGGACGAGTGCGGAGCGCATCTTGTCCGCCACCCCGGCGTCGATAAAGTCTCTTTCACAGGCTCGACCGCGGTGGGGCTAGATGTTAGCAGGGCCGCTGCCGCACGGATGGTCCCGGCGTCCCTCGAACTGGGCGGTAAAAACCCCAACATCGTCTGGCCCGACGCCGTATCAGAGGCAACGATCGAAGGCATCGTCACCGCAATGCGTTTCACCCGTCAAGGCCAAAGTTGCACGGCCGGCTCGCGTCTCTTCCTGCATCGTTCAATTTACGACGAGGTACTCGAGGGTGTCGTCCGCAAGGTCAAGCAACTTCGGATTGGCGATCCTCTCGACGAAGCCACTGACATGGGTTGCCTGATCAACGCGAAACAGCACCAACGCGTATCGTCCTATATCCGGGAGGGGCGCTCAACGCCCGGTACCTCACTCGTCTATGACGGTGCCGAAACTCTGCCAACCGGACTTGGCGGTTTTTACCACGCACCGACAATCTTCAGTGGCAACAATACCTGGCGGCTCGCCCGCGAAGAGATCTTCGGACCAGTGATGGTGGTGGTGCCGTGGGAGGAGGACGAGGAGGTCCTTGCGATGGCCAACGACAGCAATTACGGGCTGGCGGCCTATTTGTGGTGCAAAAACATCGATCGCGCCCTGGGCGCCGCAAGTAGAATCGAGGCTGGATGGGTCCAGATCAACCAGAGCGGTGGACAGGTGGTCGGTCAGTCCTACGGTGGCTTCAAGCAAAGTGGACTCGGCCGGGAAGTATCGCTCGAAGGGATGATTGAAGGATTTACGCAGATCAAACAGGTCAACATACGCATTTCCAGATGAGTTGGCTTCGAAGATGCATTCAGGGGGCGATAGTCTACGTACTCGACAATTGAGGGAGAGGATGCGGCCCACATGGAACCGGACGTTCAGGCATCAGCAATCGATGTCGAGGCCCTGAGATGGGTCGCAAACCGGACGACTGCACCCGGCCTCCCCGACGGCGTTGTCGAGCGCCCACGCCTGTTTCGCCTCCTGGACAACTCTCTGGCCTATCCACTGGTAACTGTGACCGGCCCGGCCGGTTGGGGAAAGACCCAGCTTCTCGTTTCGTGGATCCGCTCACGGCATTCTTCCTTGGACGCCGCTTGGCTAAGCGTCGACAGATCAGATACCGACCCGAGGATCTTCTGGCCGGCATTGATGACAGCAATATCGCATGTGCGACAGACGATTTCCGACACGGAAGCCCCAGTTGACACCATCGGACCGGTCCGCGAGGCGCTGGTCGGTCTCGCCGCACCCCTGATTCTCGTCATTGACGACGTTCACCTCCTTGAGGGCACAGTCGTCGAGTCGCAACTTGCTTCACTAGTGCATATGCTGCCGCCAGGAATTCGCGTCTTCCTGAGCGGTCAGTATCTTCCAGCCCTGCCCTTGGCGAAACTGCGCGTTGAGCAGAAAGTCTTCGCCATCTCGGGCAAAGAACTCGCCTTCACAACATCTGAGTCGGCCGAAATGCTGATGAACTCCGGAGTCGACGTCCCCGAACAGGTTGTGGCTGCCCTGAGAGATCGTACCGAGGGCTGGTCAGCCGGTTTGCGTCTCGCCGCGCTCTCCCTCGACGATGGATTGTCACCCGATGACCTACTCAAGCAATTCGGAGGCGATCACATCGATGTCGCGGATTACCTCATGACGGAGGTGCTCTCCCACCTTCCCACAGACATCGAGGATTTCCTGCTCCGAACGTCTGTATGTGAACGATTGACAGGGGGACTGGCATCTGAGCTCAGTGGCCGCCAGGACGGTATGGAACTGTTGAAATGGATGGCGCGACACAATGTCTTCACAACGGCGGACAGTCCTCGGCCGATCTGGTTCCGATACCACCCGATGCTCTCTGAGCTTCTTCAAAGTCGGTTGGACCATCTGGGCCGTGAAACGGTAAACCACTTGCACACCACCGCGATGACCTGGCTAATAGCGCACAAAATGCCGGTGGAAGCCGCCGAACATGCACTGCGCGCGGAGCAATGGGACTCGGCTACCGACATCCTCGTAGGCACCTGGCTCGGAATGTACATCGACGGAAAACTAGTCCAGCTACGTGAGCTAATCGACCGTCTACCGCCCGAAATCCTCGCCGAGTCACTTCTGGGCCACGTCCGTACTGCGATAGCGCTAGCGCTAGGTGATGCCACCCCCGATCCAGAATTTGGTTGGCGCTGGGATCGATTGCCCTGTGCGAGCGGAAGCTCTCGCTTATCGCACACACCCTCACTCTTTCCTCAACCGATCGACGCCTCCGAAACAGATGCAACTTTGCTGAAGTCCGACACCTTGCCTGCATTGTCAGAGCTCGTCCTCGATCTCGAGCGTTCCCGATTGGTCGGAGACCTTGCTGGAGCGAAAAGTTCGGCGCAGCAACTCATTAACCTGTCCAGGTCTCGCGACGTGGTTAACGCGGGTGAGGCCTCAGACCTGCGGGCGCTCGCCCTGCAACAGCTCGGTATGACTGAATACTGGGCCGGACGACGAGGCGACGCCGAAGCACACCTGCGTGAAGCCTTGTCGGAAGCCACCGGTAGTGGTCGTACCTATGTCCAGCTGGGCTGTCTCGGCCACCTCGTCCTAGTTTTGACCGCCCAAAATCGACTCACTGAGGCACTGGCCGAGGCCGCAACAGCGGTGGCACTCGCTCGTCGAAACAACTGGGAGTTCACAGCAGCTACTGCCCCCCTGCGGCACGCGTTGAGTTGGGCGGCCTATATGCGCGGGAATCTCGATCTCGCGGTCAACCATCTCGACGTCGCTGAAGTGGAAGTTCGAAGACATGATGCCGCCGTCCGCGCAACGATCCTGTTGGTGCGCGGCATGATTACCGGGATCCGAGGACGGCGGCGGGACGCGCTGGAACTACTCGACGAGGCGGCCCAGGTAGTAGCGCGAATGCACACTCCGTATGTCTTCAGGGACTACATCGTTGGTGGACAAATCCGTTCGATGGCAAACATAGGTGATCTCGACGGTGCCCTCTGTGCGTTGGCTGTACACCCTGAAGATGCCGCTGGTTCCATTCATTTGAGCACTGTGCGCGCGGAAGTACTCGCCGATACAGGCGACCTCGAATCAGCGATCGACCTTCTCACGCGAGCAACCCGGACGGGCAAAGGGTTCATCGACCAACACGTTGAGGCATTGGTTCTACTCGCTGTCCTCCGGGAGCGCACCTCGGACCAGAACGGTGCTCTCAGCTCGATCTGTGCTGCAGTGTCTCTCGCAGCACCCGAGTCCTTCGTCCAGCCATTCCTGCAATTCGGCCGGCCCGCCGAGCATTTACTCGAGTCAGCAGCACGCCATTCTCACCTCGACCGTGTATTCGTCAAACAGGTCTTACATGCGTTCGATACATTGCGACCCGAAGTTTCGAAACTATCTGCATTGACAGACTCGCTCGATGAACTGCCTACCGAACGAGAACTCGAGGTGTTGCGCTCGCTCGACAGTCTGGACTCTCTTCCGGAGCTCAGTGCGTCACTCTTCATATCGGTCAACACACTCAAAGCTCACCTACGCAGTATCTATCGCAAGCTCAGCGTGAGCAGCCGACGCGAAGCGGTCGCGAAGGCGCGATCGCTTGGCCTCGTGTAGCTACACCAGCCGCCCGGTCTACACCGGCTTGCGGTCATATTTGGTGTTGCTGTCATAAGAAGACACAACGACACGGGGGAACGCGTCGCCTGAACAGATCTTGGTTACGAAATGGTGCTCCGCGTGCGGAAAATGATGTGTACAAAATTGCAGCTGAGGGACACTCGTGAAGTGCAGGGGTGGCAACACGAGGGTGCCAGTTGTCACTCTCGCGTTGAATGGATGTTCTTCTCTGACAAACCCCATGGGAGAGGGACGGAGTGAAGAGTCGCTGGTGGTCTGGGCATCGGTTCCCGGGACCGGCAGGCTGCGCCGAACACCCGATCTCACTCGTCTGTAGATCGGTACACACGAAAAAGCCCCGATCGGAACCTTGTGTGCGGGTTCCGATCGGGGCTTTCGTAGTCCCTCTTAGCTGGTCACGCCCTCAGCATGCGCTGCGGCCGCGACGGCTTCCGCTACTGCGGGTGCCACGCGAGGGTCGAGTGGGCTGGGGACGATTTTGTCCGCCGCCAACTCGTCGCCGACCACCGACAGGATTGCCTCGGCGGCAGCGAGCTTCATACCTTCGGTGATGCGACGGGCGCCGGCGTCGAGCGCGCCCTTGAACACACCGGGGAAGGCGAGAACATTGTTGATCTGGTTCGGGAAATCACTGCGACCCGTAGCCACGATCGCCGCGTACTTCGACGCGGTTTCGGGGTGAATCTCCGGGTCCGGGTTGGAGAGCGCGAACACGATCGACTCGGGAGCCATCGAAGCGATGAGCTCCTCGGGGATCTTGCCCGCCGAGACACCGAGGAACACGTCGGCACCTTCGAGAGCCTCGATGGCACCACCGTGCAGGTCGCGGGGATTGGTGCGGGCCGCGAGTTCTGCCTTCACGTCGTTGAGGTCGCTGCGCTCACCCGAGATGATGCCCTTCGAATCCAGCACGATGACGTCGCTGATTCCGGCGGCGAGCAGGATGTTCGCGCAGGCAACACCCGCAGCGCCGGCGCCGGAGATGACGACCTTGAGTGTGGTGATGTCGCGGCTCTGGACCTTCACGGCGCCCTTGAGTGCCGCGAGGACCACGATGGCGGTTCCGTGCTGATCGTCGTGCATGACGGGGCAGTCGAGAGCTTCGATGACGCGCTTCTCGATCTCGAAGCAACGCGGCGCCGAAATGTCCTCGAGGTTGACCGCGCCGAAGCTCGGACGCAGACGGATGAGCGTCTCGACGATCTCGTCGGGATCCTTGGTGTCGAGAACCAGCGGAATGGAGTTCAGTCCGGCAAAGTTCTTGAACAGCGCCGACTTGCCCTCCATGACGGGCAGCGACGCGCGAGGGCCGATGTCGCCGAGTCCGAGAACCGCGGTGCCGTCGCTGACCACGACGACGAGTCGGTTGGTCCACGTGTATCGATCGGTAAGGGTTTCGTCTGCAGCGATGGCGCGGCTCACCTGAGCAACACCCGGCGTGTAGGCGATCGAGAGGGCCCGCTGCGTATCGAGCGGCGCGGTGGTCTCGACCGAGAGCTTGCCACCGACGTGAGCGGCAAAGATTTCTTCGTCGGTCAACTCGACCATTTTCGCCGTGATGCCTTGGAAACGGATGGACACGGGTCTCATTTCTCTATGAATCCTTCACGAAAATGGATGTGGAAAACTCCGGTCGAAAGTCCGGCGCTCAAATCGCAGCGGAAACGGAATGTCCCATTCTGTCCCGCTTCGTCCGTAAGTACCGCCGGTTGTGAGGATTCTCGGCAGTAGGCAACACGAGTTGCTCGACCACTGTCAATCCGCGGTCAGAGAGGCTCAAACTCTTGACTGGGTTATTGGTTATCAAGCGCACACGTTCGACGCCCATGACAGTAAGTATCTGGGCGGCGGCGTCGAAATTGCGTGCATCGATGGGAAGGCCCTGTGCGGTGTTGGCATCGACGGTGTCGAGGCCATCATCCTGGAGTGCATACGCCCGAATCTTGTTGCCAAGGCCGATTCCGCGTCCTTCGTGTCCTCGAAGGTAAATGACTGCTCCATTGCCCTCCGCCGCGACAGCCTGCAGCGCCTGCTCCAGCTGATGCCCGCAGTCGCATCGCAAGGACGCCAGAATGTCACCCGTGAGGCATTCGCTGTGCACCCGAACCAAGGCCCCGGACTTTGAGGATCCCGATGCCACCACGTCGCCCATGGTCAGAGCTAGGTGCTCGAGACCGTCAAGCGTCGAGCGGAAAGCTATGGCACGAAACTCACCGAACACCGTCGGTAGCGTCGAAGTGGCCACCTTTTGGACGTGCACTTCCGTGCTGAGACGGTATCGGATCAGGTCGGCAATTGTGATCATCGGCAGTTCATGCCGGGCTGCAAATATGCGTAGCGCTTCACCGCGCAGCATTGCGCCGCTGTCATCCACAATCTCGCCGATAAGTCCAACCTGTTCTCGCCCCGCCAGCGTGAGCAAATCGACCGCCGCCTCGGTATGTCCCGGTCTCACCAGAGTGCCGCCGGCACGAGCTTGCAGCGGAAACACATGCCCTGGACGTCGGAGTTCATCAGGTTGCGTATGCGGGTCCGCGAGTGCACGGAAAGTAATCGCGCGACTCTCCGCCGAGACACCAGTACCACTTGCAACATGATCAACTGTGACCGTAAACGCCGTCTCGTGCGAGTCGGTATTCTCCGCCACCATCTGAGGCAAGCGCAGTTGTTCAACTCTAGCCGCCGACATCGGGGCACATAGAATACCTGTAGTGTGCCTCACCACAAACGCCACTTGCTCAGCCGTCGCAAACTCCGCCGCAAGGACGAGGTCGCCCTCGTTCTCGCGGTCATCGGCATCGATGACAATCACCATCCGGCCATCGGTCAAGGCCTCAATCGCGGGTCGGACCGCGTCGACCGCTGACAGTTCGTCGATCGGAGTGCCAGCTTGTGTCGCCGCACCCACGACCCGATTTGCTCTGGGCATCGGTACTCCTTGTTTGTCGCGGCGGACGTGGCCCGTCCCCCGTTGATCTGCAGTTCGCGCCGTGGATCCTCGAGGTCTAGTCCGTGGATTGAACTATCGAAACCATGGAGGATCGCGACAGCGTCGACGCTATGTGGAAGTGTTCATTCCCACTCGGTGAAACTGCCCATCCAGATAGATAAGTGGGGCAGCCTCCCGATCGAGACCCACTTCGATCAACTTCAAAACGACGATGGCATGGTCGCCGCAGTCGATCTCATTGACAACGGTGCAGAGGATCCACGTCATGGCACCCTTCACGAACACCGCGCCCTCAGGAGACTCATGCAATCCGAATCCCCTGAATCGCTCCGCTGACGGCCCCGAGATTTGCCGACAGACACCGCCCTGATTCTCAGCAAGTACAGATACACCGATATGAGAAGCCTGGCGCAACTTTGGCCAGGTTGTGGACGCCTTGCGAATCGAAAACGTAATTATCGGCGGGCTATAGGAAATCCCGACGGCAAGGGATGTCGCGACGATGCCCACCGGCTCGCCGTCCACCATCGCGCACAAAGCGCCAACTGACGCGGCATACCGACGAAATACATCGCGTACTTCGCTCGATCCAGCCAAGGCCGGTGCCATTGAGTGGACACCCAGGCCACACTCGGACTTCACGGTTTGGTCGATGGTCATCGTGCCACCACCTCCGCGCGCACTGCAGCGTCGAGAGGGAGCATCGACGCGTTCCGGTGTACCCACGCGGACAGCAACTCGTCGAGTGTGTCAATCTTCGGCGTCTCGATATAGAGGCTCTCGGTCGGCACGCTAGCGCCCAGCTCAACGAGGAGCGGCCGAAGATTGACATCAGGCGCCATTCTGTGGCCCCGATCGGCGCCTGTCATCACAGGGATAGCGCGAACATTCGCCAGATCGGAGGCAGAGTAGCGATCCAGGAAGCTTTTCAGCAGTCCAGTATAGGTCGCTTTGTACGTTGGTGACGCAACGATGAGGATCGCGCTGCCGGCCACCCGCGTGGCCAGTGTGTTCATCTTTTCGGACGGCCAAGCGAAGATCTCGCTCGTGTATTCAGCCAAGTCGATGACATCGACGGTGTCGGAAGGACCAGCCAGACGCATTGCAAGCGCTTCCGCGGCAGCTCGAGTGCGCGAGCCTGCCTTAGGGTTTCCAACCAAGGTGCAAATTTTCATGCGGTGCTCCCACGGTAGTCGTCGAGGGGCCCTCGGTCCTATCAACGCCTGATCGACGTAGAGGTCGATGCGTGATGTTCAGGCTCGGCCAGAATCGAGAGCAAACCATGATGTGGTAATCAGAAGTGGCATCGCCACCACCCTGTCCCTACGACACAGCCTCTATGAAAGTGTGAGGTCGGTCACCACCCGATCGGGGTAGTCGCATATCTTGCTCAAATCTGCGACCTCACCCTGTCTGGGTCACGTACGGACAGGCCGGGTAAACCGGCACTTTTGTGGACGAACCATTCAAGCCTCACTAACAGCTTGACGGTATGCGGGACACTTTGTTTCGACCGCAGACACCCGCGTCGAGCGCAGCGAGGACTCGCTTCATTGCTATCGATAGTGCCGGCCATGATTGGAGGGCGTCTTCGACTGGGCATGGACTCCTTTCCTTCCCTCAAGTCCACCCCGGCCTGTCTCACCGCGGACCGTGCCAGGCGCACTTGTTCAGCTGCCGACTCGAACAGGCCGCCAGTGTGTGATTCGGATGGTCCACCGCCGAGGATCGCTCGGCGGGTGCGTTCTTTGTCTCTAGTGGCGACCGGCTCAGTGTGCTTCATGCGTACCAACCTTGCCATCGCGCGGCGATGGGATCACCCGCCAGGCGACGACTGCTGAGAGCGCGAGGACGGCTGCGGCAACGAACGAGGTGGTCTGTACGGCCGTCGAAAACGCAGTCTGGGCATGTTCGACCACGACAGGGTCGGTGACGGTGTTCACGGTTACTGCCAGCGACTGGTCGGCCACAGCGGCGTCTGCCGGATCGGTACCCGCTGGCAGATCGAGCTGGGCACGGTACACGGCCAGTTGAACCGATCCAAGGACCGCAATACCGAGCGCCACACCGAGCTCATAGGCAGTTTCGGAGATGGAGGATGCCGCGCCGGCCCGTTCTTTCGGCACCGCGGAGACTACTGCATCCGTCGAGAGTGTCATTGCAACTCCGATACCCAGACCGATGACCGCGAGAGAAACACCCAGTCCCCAGAACGAAGCCTGCGAGACCGTCAGACCGATCCCGACCAACCCGAGCGCCCCCACAAACGCGATGACGACCATCTGTGGGCAGCTATTTCCAGTTCGACGCATTCAACATTGATCTGAACCTCCGCACATTCCCCGGGAGAAACTCAACACGAGAACTATTAGTAAAAAAGAACTAATTCAAAAGTGCTAATATCTGAAAATCATCACAGGTCAGTCGCAAATAAACATTTCACGTAGAGGCTAGGTAACACGTAAATATCGATAGTCAAACCTGTGCGCCCCGCAAAAAATCAAGCCAGTTCAGCGTTTCTTTTCGGAATATTTCCGTTTGATTCGACAAAAAACTGAAACAGGTTATTGTTCGTACACGATTTCCGAAATCGTGTTTTAGGCCACAGGCTGATTCCGGCGACCTGCCTCCCGTGGCCAGCAGTTCTCCATACAGGGTCGCAATAGAGAACCTGAGGTATCTGCGTGAAGATTAAGAGCAAGGCAATGGTCGCTGGCGTACTCGCCAGCGCAGCAGCAATGACTGCCCTGGGAACAGGTGTAGCCCACGCCGCGGACCCACAGAAGCCGACCGTCGACTATCAGCTCTGCGGAAACGTCCGGGACAGCTCCGGAAATGGCGTCGGGGGGGTGTCCATTACCGGTGAACTGTGGAAGCCCGGCCCGACTTCGGTCGCGACCTACACGACAACCACCGCGCCAGACGGCGGATACTGCATCCAGGGCACCTCTAACTTGGTGAGTGTCATCCAAAGTCAGAGTGGTTGGGTAACCCTCGCGGGCACGAAGGCCGGCACTGCGGTCAACTTCGGAGCGTGGGGGGGAATGCCCGGGATCCAGCTGGGGGACTTCCTCGTGCGTTGGGACATCCCACTGCAATCCGCCTCCGGATTTGACGGCGTCTACTGATCCGTTCATTCATTACGGCTGCCCTCGGCACCTTTCTGCCGAGGGCAGCGCTCGGTGCTCATTTCCACTTTTTATCTCCTCCACCGCTCCGAACCAGGAAAGGACGGACATGTCCGTCGACTTCTTCAAAGCCCTCACCCCATTCATCAGTGCCCTCGCAACCTCGATTGGCGGATCGCTGACCGGACTGAACACGATGTCTGGGAATCAGTACTCGTAAACAAACCCAATCGACAACGACCACAATCGACGGAGACATCATGTTGTCAATCCAAAATGCGACCAGTTCACTCGGCCAGACCATCACGCAGATGGTTCCGATGCTGTACCAGATCCTCATTAAGCTGCCCGCACAGTATTCGATAGGCGCCCCCCTTTAAAGCAGCTCCTGTTCTCCACGGAAGAAAGGAACTACCGACGTGGATTTCCAGAAATTTTTCGTAGATTTACTCATGGTCGCAACCGGATCCTGGTCAGGCCCAAACGGCCTCGGACTAGCCCTGGCCACATTCCTCAAAGCCCTCTCGTAAGGAGTCACGATGCTAGGAAAGTACTTCGACAGCATGGTCGATTTGGTCGTCTTGATGCTGGGTAACGTCATGCTCGGCGGCCTGCTCACAGCCTCTATGCAGGGTGGTGGTCTGCAAAGCCTCGGGGACCAGTCCGCTTGAGTCGAAAACACCCGGACCCCCGAGCAAGACAGGGGTTCCGGGTGTTTGGCGCCGAGGGTGAGAAGACCCGCATCCCGGTCAATTTTCGGGACATGGGAATCGTCCGGCATCTGCCTCCTGAACTTCTCGCGCGGTGGGGCGCCTCTACCTCTGGTCGATACCGGCCTGAGCTTTCCGGCGGGCCACAACGGCATAAGAATGGTTCAAACACACTGCCGGCGATCGATTTTGAATTAGCCGGTCACTGAGGACGCTACCCACGCTCCGACGAGCATAGGCTCCGTCGAAATTCGTTCGGAACACGCCAGTGACCGGTCGGCTTCAACTAGAGCGAGCGGAACATACTGACCCCGAATAAACAGCTGAAGAACCACTCCCCACAGCCCCTTCAGCCCTATCGTTTCCATTGTCGAGTGAAATCAACGGTGCGCGGCGTTGAATGCCTGTACTATCTGATTCGTGACGTTTCCGGACGGAGACGGTGCGTAATTGTGCATCTTTGCCCACCGTAGGATTACCTCCAGTTGGTCTCCTGCACATGGAGAATCAGACGACTCCCCGACATCTGCCGCCTGAGCGGCCGCCACAACTTCGACTTTCCGAGCGACCTTAATGTATTGTCGCAGAGCAGTTTTCATCTTCTTCGCATTTGCCGGCCTGAGATCGATGACATAGTCCGTTCCACGGAATGAGAATTCAATCCTCTGATTGAGATCCTCTGCTACAGGCAACCCGTCGAGATCATCAACACGATGCCGGATCAACCTCTCCACCAATTCACTATCCTCCAAGTTGAGTGCCTATCTCAGCGTACCCGCCAACTTTAGTGCGAATGACCCTCAGGCCTCAGCCTTTCATGACAAGTAACACAACCGAACCCTACTCGAAAGATCCACTACCCAAGCATGTTTCGTTGAATCTGCACGAGGAGATCGCACTGCAATACTCCCATAAAGTAACGTCCGATCGCGCTGCAGCGGCCGCCCCGACTTCTATCGGAAGCACTCTACGATCGGATCTGGTTGACATTCAAGGGGGCTCGCGTCCACATCAAAGAGTTCTCGACTGACGGAAGACCAGCCCACTCCGAGTATCGAGGCTATCGTGTCAAGACTCTTATCCTGCTTCGCGGAGGCTGCGTGCGAGCTCGATGCACTCGGAAGCCATGACAGTGGGACGGCCGCCATGTGGGCCTTGGCGACGGGCACCCCACGGCGGGTAGGGCCCACGATGGAAGCGCAGCATTGTTTCGAGAACGGAAAGATCTTCAATCCGGTGTACCGCGACGCTCCAAGACAGCCAGACGATCGCTCAGTCTCTTATCAGGCAACTAGTGCGTGAAGGCAACTCTTGGGCTCTTGCCCGCCTCCGGGCCAATTAGCCCTCAACGCCGAACCAGCGCCCCGGAAACGACCGGAACGAGCCATAGTTGTTCGGGACCCACCCCATCTGAACCGCTGACTGACCAACCAGCATCTGAGGTTGCCCGCCGGGCCGAACCATCACCGCCAGGACCTCTCTCAGTGATTACTCGGCCACACGGCGGTGGGGCTTGTATGGTGGCGTGGTTGGTGGGGATGGGTGCGACGTGGTGGGGTCCGGGGAGGTTGTAGGCGGTCAGTGTGAGTCGGGTGCGCCAAGCTTTGTGTTTGAAGGCACAGATCCCGGTGTCCGGTCATCCAGATTGCGATCGCGCCTGGGAGTCTGGCGATGATCGATCCCCAGTGTGTCAGGCCCGTGGGTGGCGGACCATAGACCCTTGACTTGACGAAATCGACACCCAAAACTGCCATACCGAGCGGAAGTTATTAAGGCGCAGTCAGTTTCCATTCTTTGGACCGAGATTCGTTCGACGCCGGCATGGACGGTTGATCACACAGGTGCATTCTCGCGTTGTCTCCGCAGAACTTGGCTTTGTCAGGACTGACGCTTGCTGGCCGATACCGCCGAACAACCCGGTTGCGGTACCAAAACGGTACGCATAACTGGCATCTCTCTGGTATCGCGGAGTTGCGCGCAGGCCAGTTAAGTGCCCGCCGAAACTATCGCTCCCGATGTCGTTGCGTATCTGACACCTGCGAGACTGTTCGATACCCCTGCTGCAACAATATTTGACGTTCAATGACATTGAACCGTGCGCAACTCTCGAAATTCCTGACCTTGTGAATATCAAAAGTTATTGGCACACAATAACATTCAAACCTACTGAAATAGAGCTTCCGCCTCCCCCATGGCGAGTCCGAGCAGCCCTTCTGTCTCTCTAATTCGCTGGCCTCGATGTTCGGCGGAGCGCCGCCGCTTGGACTCGTCACTGAAGGTGCGCCTTACGTCTGTTCGGTCAATGCCAGCAGTTCGGCTCGCGCCAGTGCGAGGTCCTCACTGGTCAGATAGGGGCTCGATCGTGCGACGGCAAGACCTTCTGCGGCGTACTGGATTACGAGGACACGTTCTCTGGGCAGACCGTCCGCGTTGAGGGCCGCATTCCATTTCTCAGCGTCACGCGCATACAGGGATTCGACCTTCGGCGGAGTGCCCAGCGCGGCTATCAAAGCGGTGGGATCGAGCGCGGTCGCAAGTTGGTCACTGTCACCGGTCAAGGCGCGGACGTAGCCTCGGAGGAATTTTCCAGGTCGGTTCTCCGATAGGTCGATGTGAGCGCGAACTTCTTCCCACATAAGGCTGATGCTGTGTTCGATGACGCCGTAGATCAAGGTTTCACGGTTCCGGAAATGGTGGCGGAGACCGCTTTGAGTGACTCCAGCTGCCTCAGCGATATCGGTGAGACTGACGTTCGATCCGCGTTTGGTGAATACCCGTTCGGCGGCGTCGAGGATCGCTCGGCGGGTGCGTTCTTTGTCTCTAGTGGCGACCGGCTCAGTGTGCTTCATGCGTACCAACCTTGCCATCGCGCGGCGATGGGATCACCCGCCAGGCGACGACTGCTGAGAGCGCGAGGACGGCTGCGGCAACGAACGAGGTGGTCTGTACGGCCGTCGAAAACGCAGTCTGGGCATGTTCGACCACGACAGGGTCGGTGACGGTGTTCACGGTTACTGCCAGCGACTGGTCGGCCACAGCGGCGTCTGCCGGATCGGTACCCGCTGGCAGATCGAGCTGGGCACGGTACACGGCCAGTTGAACCGATCCAAGGACCGCAATACCGAGCGCCACACCGAGCTCATAGGCAGTTTCGGAGATGGAGGATGCCGCGCCGGCCCGTTCTTTCGGCACCGCGGAGACTACTGCATCCGTCGAGAGTGTCATTGCAACTCCGATACCCAGACCGATGACCGCGAGAGAAACACCCAGTCCCCAGAACGAAGCCTGCGAGACCGTCAGACCGATCCCGACCAACCCGAGCGCCCCCACGGCCAGGCCAAAACCGATTGCTCGCCCTGCTCCGAGTCGAGTCAGGAGCGCCCCCACGAACGCGATGACGACCATCGCAGCAAAGGTTGCAGGCAGCTCCGCCAACCCTGCTTGCAACGGCCCGTACCCACGGACAAGTTGCAGGTACTGCGAGAAGAAGAACAGCATCCCAATGAACGCGAAGACCGACAAACCGGTGGACGCAACAGAACCTGCGAAGGCTGGTACTCGGAACAGAGTGACATCGAGCAGTGGATGCGGAAGTTTTGTTTGACGACGAATGAACACCCATCCCGCAACAAGCCCGATCACGGCAACGACCGGGACGGTCCAGTCGAAGCCGTCACCGAACCAGTGTTTGATGGCATACACAACGGGAATGATCGCGAGTATTGAGAGCAAAGAGGACAGCAGATCGATGGGACTGGAAGTGTCTCCATGCGACTCGGGAATCAGACGCGGTCCGACGATCAGGACGATCATCATGATTGGGAGATTGATCAGAAATACCGAGCCCCACCAGAAATTTTCCAGCAATACGCCGCCGATAAGTGGGCCAAGGGCAGCACCAGCAGTGGCCCCCATGGACCAGACTGCGATGGCGGTCGTACGTTGCTTCGGGTCGTTGAACATCGCGCGCACGATCGACAGCGTTGAGGGCATCAATGTCGCACCCGCTACGCCGAGCAAAGCTCTTGCCACGATAAGGGTTTCGGCGTTGGGTGCAAACGCAGCCAACGCCGACGCCAGGCCGAAGGCCCCGGCGCCGATGAGCAACAAGCGCTTGCGACCTATACGGTCCGCAAGGTTTCCCATCGTGATGAGAAGACCTGCCAGCACGAACGAGTAGATGTCGCCGATCCACAGGAGTTGAGTGGCGGTGGGTGAGATGTCCGTGGTCAGCGAAGGAACAGCCAGGTACAGCACGGTGCCATCGACAGCCAGTAGTACGACGACCAAGACCAATACAGCTAGAGCCGACCATTCCCGACGTCCAGCACGAGGTGGAGTTGAATTGTTTGCGACACTCATAGAACCAGGATAACAACCCAAATGAGTTGTTATACGACTGTTATGGGCTCTTAATGGATGGTGGTGGCGATGCACGAAACCCGCCTCGACCCACTTCAGCTTTGACGCAATGCATTCCGCCGCCGAGGTTGACATGCGATGATCGAACCGAGTCGAGCGCACCACACGGCCGCATTATCACTCCGCCTGAAGTAGGCGATCGCGCCAGCAGGCCCAGGCGCCACTGCACGGCGACGTTGTC
Organism: Rhodococcus sp. FW305-130; assembly: GCF_058788335.1. Classification (NCBI taxonomy): domain Bacteria; kingdom Bacillati; phylum Actinomycetota; class Actinomycetes; order Mycobacteriales; family Nocardiaceae; genus Rhodococcus; species Rhodococcus sp. FW305-130. Next base: position 190,230 of record NZ_JBYTAP010000010.1, read on the forward strand.
CGCACTACAGTTCACTGAGATGACAACGGGGACACGGTAATATATCGCGGACGATGCCGACCACGTGGTGGTGTGGTGGAGCATCGGGATCAGGCGCTTACGGTGGGGCTATTGCGCAGAGTGGTGATGTCTGGCTAGTCACTCTTCCTTCAAAGGGATTCGTACCTACGGCGGCTTGATTCGAGAACATCATGACGGCCAGACCCATCCGGTATGCCGCCGTCGATTTCGACCAGAGCTACGCAACCGATGGTGCATCCAGTTAGAACGACTACAGTATCGACCCGCAGTTCTCACCACTGTGGGTGGTCTTTATCGCTTGGTCCATATCGCCAGAGTCTCACCGACACATGAACACCAGGCAACGTACTCGACGAGACACCCGTGACATACGCCGCATCACATTGCTGAAGGTTGCCGCGTCGCCTACATCCCGACGATGATCATGTCCACCATGATCACCGTCTTGCTCATTACCACCGGGCCACCCCTCATATGGGCGGCGTGTGCGCGCCGCCTTCAACGCTTCTCTGTCAACGGCCCCCTGTTGATGGTCGTCCTCGGAGGCATCGCAGGCTGGTTCGTCGCCGACGAAAGCGCCGCCTTCTTCGATTCGAAGCTGGCTCTGTACCTTGCGGAGGTGATCCTGGCGCTGCTGCTGTTCGTGGACGCCACAGATGTCCCGGGGTCATTACGGTCACACGCCACTTCCGTTCCGCTTCGTCTGCTGGCGGTGGCGCTGCCGTTGTCCCTCATCCTCATCATGGCCATCGGCCTGTCGCTGCCGCTGGGCCTCTCGGCGGCCGGGGTACTGGCCATAACATGTGTGGCAGTGCCGGTGGACTTTTCGCCACAATTGTCGATCATCAAGGACACTCGGATCCCGCCCTCGGTCCGCCGATGGCTGGGTATCGAGAGCGGATACAACGACGGACTGATCTCACCCCTTTTGTTAGCCGCACTCGCACTGGCCAGCACGACCGGCGATCCCGGCGACCAAGCGCTCGCGGCATTCCTCACAGCGGCCCCGGCCGGGGGCATCGCTGTCATCGTCGGAGCGCTGATCGGCACCGTGGCGGGGTGGGCATTCCGAACCGCGGCCCGTGCCCAATGGTGCGACATCGGCAGCACTCGCATCGGCGTACTCGCGCTGCCTTTGTTTACGTTCGCAGTCGCGGTGACTGCTCACGGCAACGGCTTCGTCGCGGCATTCGTTTGCGGCGTCGCCTTTCGCATCGCACTGTCTGCGCGCGGCAACAACCCTGCGGATAAGCCCGGGGCGGAGTTCTCTCTGGCCGACGACGTAGCCGGTGTGGTGAATCTTCAACTGTGGCTTGCTTTCGGGATCGCCGGAATTTCCCTCGTCGTGAGTAACGTCAACTGGTGGCCGGCACTGGTCCTGGCCGTATGTGTTGTCACCGTCGGCCGAATCCTGCCGGTGCTGATCGCGTTGATCGCAAGCCCAGCACCGTGGCGCGACCGCATCTTCATGGCCGTCATGGGGCCACACGGAGCGGCATCGATCGTATTCGGCCTCATCGCCTACAACGCATTACCGAACGAGGACGGCGAAGCTGTACTGGCGGCCGCCTGCATCATCGTTCTCAGCAGCCTCGTGCTGCACGGTCTCGGGGCCTCACGAGTTATCTCCCTGCTGTACGGTCGGATTCCGAACCACTATCGGGACCACAAAGTCGACTCTTCCAAGCCACTGCACGGCTAAAGGAAGCACGACCGGGCTGAACGACAAAAACACCCGACGTCGTCAGATCGAAGAGCTGGACACACGCCAAACGGCGCACGCTGCGATCATAGACAATCAGGGCCGATACGAATCCGCTTCGACATTCGGGCACCGTCGTTGGGCAGGTTTAGACGCCATCGCAGGAATCCGATCACCTCTGGGAGACAGCAGAATCCGAGTCCGCTCTTTCCTCCGCCGAGCCCCTCCGGTAGTGCAGTGAAACTCGATACATCCAACGCAGGTGCGCACAGTCTTACTCCTGGCGACGATAACCGGGCGGACAGCACGGGTTCGACGCTGGTGGAGTTCTGTCAGAGTCAGGGGTGAACTTCGGGCTCCACCCACTGATCCCTGTCGTTTCGAGCCACACCTTGGACAGACCACCGGTTGAGGCTCCGGCCAGACGAATGTTCCAGGGCACGGAGCAGGTCAGTCAACGTCGTATTGCCGTGGGCGTGCTCGACAAAGTATTCGCGTATGGCGCCAAGGAACGCTTCTCGCCCCACATAGGCACTGAGCTGCCTGAGCACGGATGCACCCTGGGCATAGCGGATCACATCGAAATTGATCTCAGCAGTCTGTACGTCCAGGGCGTCCGCGGCGGCAGGATGTTTCGGCGGAAGCTGATTTTGACCGTATACCCGATTCTTCACGGTATCGACGAATACGAGCCACGCCTCGGTCCAGCGGGTCGCATTCTCCATGCACAGCGCGGCCGCATAGGTGGCAAACGACCCGTTCAGCCACGAGTTCTCCCACCAGCGCAGCATCACCAGATTGCCGAACAATATGTGCGCCATCTCACGCAAGATCGTGTAGGCGCGACGTGCGTAGAGATCGTCAGGCACTTTGCTTTTGAAGATGAAGCGCTCCCGGAATGTCACACAGGACGCGTTTTCCATTGCGTCGGTGTGAAACTCGGGCACAAACAGCTGGTCGTATTTGTTGAACGCGTATCTTGTTCCAAAATTGGTGCGATACCAATCCAAGCCTTGTGTGGTGATCTTGAACAGTTCCTCCGCGTCGAGATGCGGGGAGAGTGTCTTGCGGCACCACAGACCGAGATCGATCCCGTCGTGCTGTGTACGCGCTACGTGGTAAGGCCCGGCCATCAGTGAAGTGGCGTATGGGCTGATCCGTTCCGTCGTCTCGAAGTAGATCGTCTTGCTTTCCGCGAGCCGTTCGACGTGATTCTCGCGGCCGTTGGACGCTACCTCCCAGTGATTCGGCACCTTTGCTCGGATCGTGAACGTCGCCTTGAGGTCAGGTTGGTCGAAACACGCATACATACGTTTAGCGTCGGTCGTCTGAAATTGAGAGTAGAGGTAGGTCTGGCCGTCGATCGGGTCAACGAACTTGTGCAGTCCCTTACCAGAATTCGTGTACTGCAGATCGGCGTCGATGAAGAGAATGTTCTCCGCCGCGAGGTTCTCAATTCTGATGCCCTTGTCCGGGGCATAGCTGCTGAACTCCACATCGGAGCCGTTCAACGTCGCGAGATGAATTTTGTCGGCGACGACATCAACGAATGTTGTCTCCCCTGGACGGCGCACGGTGAAGGTGATCTTGGTTTTCGAGCGAAAAGTGTTCCATGAGGGATTCCCTGACCCATCAGTCAAGTCCAGTTCGACGACATAGGAGAGAACCTCGATCAGATCGGCACGAATGGCGGCGTCAACCGTGGTGAGGTAGGGGTCGACACCGGTGGGTTTCACGACTGATGAACTCCTTCGGGTTGGTGTGGCTCGACTCCTGGGTGAGTGGTGGAGCCACCGGAAACCAGTTCCTGGATCCTCGTTCTGGACGGAGGTGAATCCAATCGGATCGGCTAGCTAGGTCTCAACGACTTGGTTGCCCAGACGTGTTTGTCCCTTCTCCCGCGGACCGCTGTACAGAAGGATGTTCTTCCCGTCCTATGACAGTGCCGTCAACTCGACCATGGCGAACAACCCTCCGGGCTCTCCGCGGCGGCGCCAACGACGGCGCTGAGGGTGATTAAGCCAGTCTGCGGTCGATCGGAGGAAAGTGACACGGGGGGCGGGTCCCGATCCGAAACGGGAGTGCGCGTTGGATTTTGCGGATACTGCGATCGAATCCTGGGCTCACTCCGGACGCGGATTCGGTGTCAGCTCTGGTGGACCGGGCAGCCTAAGCTGTGGCGCCAAGTGCGCCATCCCAGAAGTGACATCAGGTACCGGCAGATATCGGCCACGCGGTGAAGGTCGCCCCCTAAAGCGGGGTTCGCGGCGATGTGCCCCGGCAGGCGATCGGCATCGGCGGCCACCGATGAAGTGCCATGCACTCGGCTTGGGTTGCTAGCCCGATAGAATTTTCGTATTCACTACTCCCCCAGGGGTTCCTCGAACATGATGACCTGCCGTATCGCTAGGCCTTCAGCGAGTAGGTCCATTGCCTCGTTGATCTCAGTCAATCTAATTCGGGATGAGATGAGCTTATCGACAGGGAGCTTTCCCTCACGCCACATTTGCGTGTATCGGGGGATGTCGCGGGACGGGACAGCGGAACCGAGATAGCTGCCGATGACAGTTCGCGCTTCGGCGGTCACGGTCAAGGGCGAGATCGCGGCACGCGCAGCCGGGCCAGGCAGGCCGACCGAAATGGTGGTGCCTCCGGGCTGGGTTGCGACAAAAGCTGTTTCGAACGCGCGGGGATGGCCTGCGCACTCAATGACGTAGCGAGCCTTCACGCCGAGGGCCACAACTTGTTCGGGAGTGTAAGTCTCGGTTGCGCCGAGGTCAGCCGCTTGCTGTAGCTTCTCCAGAACGGTGTCCACCGCGATGATCCGCTCGACGTCGAGAGCTTTCGCAGTAATGATCCCGGCCATCCCAACGCCGCCGAGTCCGACGATCATCACGGGATCAGAGGGAATGGGTTTAGCGACGTTGAGCACAGCCCCCCCGCCGGTGAGCACCGCGCATCCGAGGACAGCGGCTACATCGGGAGGGACATCGGATTCAACCGGCACTGCCGACGCACGGTCGATGACAGCGTGGGTTGCAAAGCCCGAAACACCCAGGTGGTGATGGATGATCTCGCCTTCGCGGCTCAAGTGTCGCGTGCGGTGAAGTAGTTCACCGGTATTGTTTGCGTCCGTCCCTGTGGTGCAGGGCAGCCGGCCCCCCTCGGCGCAAGCACCGCATTGCTCGCAGCGGGGCAGGAACGACATCACTACCCGTTGTCCCGGATGAATGTCCACGACTGCGCCGCCGGTGGCAACTACGATTCCAGCCGCCTCATGACCGAGGAGCATCGGCGTGGGGCGCAGCCGGTTTCCGTCGACCACACTGAGGTCTGAGTGACAGATTCCAGCCGCCTCGATCTTGACAAGAAGTTCTGTGGGGCCGGGTTCTCCGAGGTCGAGTTCGCCCACTGATATCGGACGTGTTTGTGAGAAGGGCCGGTCTCGGCCGGACTCTTCGAGGACTGCTCCGGTGATCTTCATCAATTGACCTGATTTCGTTGTATCGCGTTAAACACCATTGACGCTTGTAGGAGACAGAGGTCGCCGAGAAAACGCCCCCTGGCAACCGTCCCGATAGTCGTACTGCGGTTTGTGGTCGGGACGTCATCTGAACGATTCTCGCGAGAAATAACGACGGGAAGGCTGCAGCGATAGCCGGCTTCCACGCAGTCTAGCCACGGAAGGTGTTGCGGAAACAGAACGACCACAACACCTTCGGTGAGCTGCTATTCGTGACGTGAACGCCCGTATCGATCAGGGTTCGGGATGAGGGCGTGCTTCGCCTCATCATCCCGAACCCTGGCGCCAATCCGAACATCAGCAAGAAGTCTGTGCGCCCGTAAAGAGTCGCTGACCATCACAAAATGCCAAGCGCTCATCCCTGGTTGGAATCGCCGCTCGCATTGGCCCATGAGGCGAACTCTCTTCCGCAGCAAGCAGTCTGATTACCCGGTTAGAAGCCGCCGTTCCTTTGTCGAGCGTGTTAGTGCTGCGAACGCGTCATCCGTGCGTTCCAAGGCGTCATCGATATCGGCGTCGGTATGCGCGGCACCGAGAAACCAGTTGTGATAAGGGTGCAGATAGACACCCCGCGCTGCGGCCTCGTCAGTCCACCTTCGCGTCAGCGTGAAGGTGTCGTCGCCTGCGAATCGCAGCAGCGGCATCTGTACCGGACCGGTTTGAACCACCTCGAAGCCATGCACTGCTGCCTGCGCGTCGAGTCCGTCACGGAGTCTCTGCCCTGCACGCTGGATTCGCTCGAGTGAATCGGTCTCGCGCAGTTCCGTTATGGTGGCGACCGCGGCGGCCATGGACACTGCGGAGAACCAGAACGAACCTGTTGCGTATATCTGACCGGCGGCCTCCCGCAATGCGTCCGTGCCGGTCACTGCAGCCAGTGCGTGGCCGTTGGCGATTGCCTTCGACCACGCAGACAGGTCCGGCCTGACGCCGAGTGGTTCCCAACTTCCTGCGAGATCTAGCCGGAAACCGCAGCGGACGTCGTCCATGATCAATACGGCGCCCATCCGATCGCACAATTCACGCAGCCCCCGCGCGAAGTCCGGGTCTGCGAGTTCCTGATCGCGGTGGACGTCATGCCGGAAAGGACAAACGATGATTGCGGCCAAATCATCACCTGCCCGTTCGGCCGCGGCACGTACCGACTCAATATCGTTGAACTCGTAATAGTCGAGGTGCGCGCGATCCTCGGTTGTCACGCCGGCTGTAAGCGGCGTGCACCAGGGCACTGCCCCGTGATAAGCACCCTTGGCGGCGAGCACCTTGCGGCGTCCAGTCGCTGCCCGGGCAATCGTCAAGCAAGCGGTGGTTGCGTCCGTGCCATTCTTGGCCAGCATCGCCCAGTCAGCATGCGCGATGGTGTCGACGAGCAGTTCAGCGAGTTCAACCATGATCGGCGAGACGCCATTGAGGCAGTCCCCCTTGGCGAGCTGCTCGGCTACCGCTTGTTGAACCTTGGGGTTCCCATGGCCGAGTACAATCGGCCCCCATCCGCACATGAAGTCGAGGTAGGTGTTGCCATCGGTGTCGGTGATGCGGCAGCCATCACCCGACGCGATGTACTGGGGCAGCACATCGGAGAAATCGCGGACGTTCATGTGTCCGTAAATTCCTTTGGGGACGACAATCTCGGCTCGTTTGGTTAGTCCAGCATCAATGCTGTTGATCATGTCAGCAACTCCTTCGCTACGTTCGCGATGCCAGCGGCGTCCAGCAGATACTTGGCATACAGGGCGGCCGGCGGCCCTACCGGTACGTATTCGTCCGGCACTCCATGCCGGCGGAACCTTCGGCCGGCTGCTCCACCTTCAAACAGAGCCTCGGCAACGGCGGTACCGAGGCCGTTAGTGACGTTGTGCTCCTCGACTGTCAGGATGGCGCCAGTTTCGCGGTACGCGGCGAATACCTCCTCGACGTCCAACGGGGAGATGGTGTGCATGTCGACGACTCGGGTACTGACGCCTTCGATGGCCAACTGTTCGGCAGCGTCGAGCGATGGCCTGACTTCGCTTCCGGTGGCAATGATGGTCAAGTCAGTGCCCTCGCGCAGCCGAACGGCCTTGCCGAAGGTGATCTCCGGAACTTCTGGGTAGACCTCGGGATCGCGACCTCGCCCAAGCCGGATGTACATCGCGCCCGGGTGGTCCACGGAGGCCCGAAGCACTGCGCGAAGGTGATTGGCGTCGGTCGCGCACACAACGGTAAGTTCGGCGAAGGTGCGCAGGACGCCCAAGTCTTCGAGCGCGTGATGACTGGTTCCGTAAAATCCCATCGACATGCCGGAGTGGTGTCCAACGATCCGCACCGGCATCCGTGGGTAGGCACATGACGTGCGAATTTGCTCAGCGCACAGTAGCGCCGAGAACGACGCGAAGGTCGCAGCGAAGGGCACGAATCCGCAGGACGCTATTCCTGCCGCGGTTGTGATCATGCCCTTCTCCGCGATGCCCATGTTGAAGAAACGGTCTGGGTGCCGTGCGGCAAAGTCGGTAGCACGGTTGGCGGTCGCAAGATCAGCGGTGAGCACAGCGATGCGAGTGTCGCGGTCAGCAAGGTCGGCAAGTTCTTCACCGAACACGAAGGCAGGGATCGCGCTGACATCATTGCCGTCAAAGGATCGACTGTCACTTAGCGCTGTCGCTCCGCCGCCGAAGATCTCTGCTTGGTCCTGGGTATCGCTCATTTGTTTGCCTCCAGCGGTCGCAGGCCTGCCTTCAGTTCCGCGATCACATTGTCGTAGTCGGCACCAACGAGGTTACCGACGTGCCAGTCGGGGTTGAATTCCATGAGCCGAACGCCACGACCCTTCACCGTGTCAGCCACGATGAGTTGTGGGGGCCCCGTGGACTCGTTTGGCAGCGCAGCGAAGACGTCCAGCAGCGCGTCCAGATCGTGCCCGTCTACGCGGTGGGTTTGCCACCCGAACGCCCGGAACCGGTCTTCGATTGGTTCCACACTCATGACGTCGTCGGTGAAACCGTCGATACAGAGCTGGTTTCGATCCACGATGGCAACGAGGTTGCCCAGTTTGTAGTGCCCGGCTGCGGTAGCGGCTTCCCAGATCTGGCCCTCGTGCAATTCGCCGTCGCCCAACATGCAGTATGTGCGGTATGGCCGGTTTTCGACTCGCCCCGCTAGTGCCATACCCACGCTGACAGACAGGCCATGGCCGAGCGACCCGGAGCTGAAATCAATTCCCGGGATCTTCTTCATGTCGGGATGGTCGCCGAACCTACTGCCCAGGCGCGTGTAGGTGTCAAGTTCGGATGGGTCAAAGAAGCCCACGTCGGCCAGCACCGGGTACAGGCCGATCGCAGCATGCCCTTTACTGAGGACGAAGCGGTCTCGATCCGGCCAATTCGATTCTGCTGCATTATAGTTCATCACTGCGTAGTAGAGAGCGGCAAACAACTCTGCAGCGGAGAACGACGACGTGTAGTGCCCCGCTCCTGCAATTCTGGATAGCCGCACCGTCTCGAGACGGACGAACAGCGCTCGGTCGGAGAGGCGTTCTACTTGCACTCTCCGTTCGAATGTGCCTCTGGGTGGGATCATTGGGTTACAGCTCCTTTGCTGTTGATTAGCAAGGTCGGGATCGGTACAGCAAACGCCGTGGCTGGCATTCACCGGTTCTGCTCAGTAGTGGATTTCAAGCCCGATGCGATCTGGACTCCGATGTATGGGCAGCTCTGCAGACGAAGACTTCACCGGAGTCTCCGCGTGGCGAATCGGTATCGTGTGTGAAGCCGCATGGTGGCTTCACGGTTCGGCTACTGACCGGGACGACAAAATCCCGATATGCCTCGAATCGTGTTTGCCGCGGACCCTGGTGATCGCCATGAGAATTCCTACCGTTGCCGACGTTCGAGCAATTCTCGGAGATTTTTCGTTGCAGAAGAGCTGATCCTGAAGTATCTTCGGAACCAGATCTGAATTAGTCAGAAATTTCGGGATTCTCCAACGCCATTCACGTGATGCCGAAGGTCCTACTGTCGCGTGACGCCGCAGTTCTCACTGCTTGCAGGCGTGCACGATCGGATTCCCGCCCAGACGCTGTTTGAGGAGAATGACCAATGTCGCCATACGAGGACCAGCGAGTTCGGGAGGTCAAAATCGATGAGATCGATGAGATTCTGCTCTGGGAATTGACCACCGACGGTCGAATGTCCAACAACGAGCTTTCACGTAAGGCAGGGATCGCTCCCTCGACCTGCCACGCTCGGATCAAACGGCTCGAGAGCCTCGGCATCATCCGGTCGATCAACGCGTTCATCAACTATGAGTCCCTTGGGTTTCCGATCCAGGCCATTGTGTTTGTGCGACTCCAAGCAAACGCGCGTGATCAGGTCAAGAGCTATGCAAGCCGTGTCATTCGATTCCCGCAGGTGCTCAATGTGTTCTTCATGGGAGGGCCGGACGACTTTCTGATTCATGTGGCATGTACCTCGAGTTCCCAACTCCGTGACTTCGTGGCGTCGAAATTGAGCGCTGGCCCGGTAGCGGCAACCACTACGAGCATCCTGTTTGATCACTTCATCGGTGTACAGCACATGGAATATGTCAGCGGATACGAGGAGATGCGACGTCCGATCCGCTAGTTGCACGCGCGATGAATGATGAACGCCCCGGCTCCAGCGCGTCGGAGGTCCAACGCCGTAGCGGACGAGGCGCCCTCCGCCGATCTTCAGGCCAGCCGATCCGGAAGTTGCCCACACCCCTCAACAAGGCGCGCACCGATCTGCAAGCTTCGGCGTAAACCAAGTTCCCCCTCCAGATCCGTCTGGCCAGGATCTTCCCTGCCGGCACCTCCCTGAGGCGACTTTGCCGAAGTGGCCGTGACGGATACGACGGGTCACTGACTGCGCCAAACTGCCACCTAGGTCCTCGCACGCCCCTTGGCCCGGCCGAGCCGAGCGGGACGAGGTGGCAACTGCACTCTTTGACGATCGAAAGTACTCGGTCGATAGCGCCGACGGGCACAGGCGTACCGAACATCCTTCTGTCCGACAAGACCGGAAAGGTGTTGTAGCGAAAGATCTTCGATGATTCCGAGCCTCTCGAGAATGATCTTTCCTTACCTTGGCAAGCCGCCGATGTTTCTTCACTATTGACTGGCGCCAGACGAATTCACTGGCGCATAGACGTTGCCGGCCTCCTTCTTCGCGTCGCAGCATCCGGCACATCAACAACCTACGGAGCACCTCATGAGAATCGGGATTCCCCGAGAGATCAAGAACCACGAGTACCGAGTGGCCGTCACCCCGGCCGGAGTCCATGAACTATCAGGTCGGGGCCACGAGGTATTTGTCGAATCCGGTGCCGGCGACGGATCCTCGTTCGCCGACGAGGACTTCAAAGCCGCTGGCGCACAGATCCTCCAAACAGCCGAACATGTATGGGAAACTGCCGAACTGCTGCTCAAGGTCAAAGAACCCATCGCCGGCGAGCACGCTCTCCTGCGCCAGAACCAGGTGCTTTTCACCTATCTGCACCTCGCCGCGTCTAGGGACTGCACTGACGCCCTACTCGCCTCGAAGACGACCTCAATCGCATACGAAACTGTCGTCGGCACCGACGGCTCTCTCCCCCTGCTGGCCCCGATGAGTGAGGTCGCCGGACGCCTCGCCCCCCAGGCGGGCGCCTATCACCTCATGCGTCAGGGCGGTGGCCGTGGCGTCCTGATGGGAGGCGTTCCCGGGGTTCGTCCGGCCAAAGTGGTCGTCATCGGCGCTGGCGTCTCCGGCAAGAATGCGATCGCCGTCGCGTATGGAATGCACGCGGACGTCACAGTTCTGGACTTGTCCATCGCCCGCCTCCGCGAGATCGATGCTCAATACCACGGGCAGGTCAAGACGATCACCTCCAACACCCTCGAGCTGGAACGAGCCGTAATCGAGGCCGACCTGGTCATCGGCGCCGTACTAGTCCCAGGTGCGAAGGCCCCCAAACTCGTGTCGAACAGCCTCGTCCAGCGGATGAAGCCAGGTTCGGTGCTCGTCGATATCGCCATCGACCAGGGCGGCTGCTTCGAAGATTCGAGGCCCACCACGCACGCCGAGCCCACGTATCAGGTACACGACTCGGTGTTCTACTGCGTTGCGAACATGCCCGGTGCAGTCCCCCGTACATCCACCTATGCGCTGACCAACGCTACCCTCCCCTATGTCGTTGCCATCGCTGACAGAGGATGGGAGAAGGCCACCTCGACGGTCCCTGGCCTGGCGGAGGGACTGAGCACTCACGACGGTGCATTGCTGTCCTCGGAGGTCGCCGCTGCCCACGGCTACACCGCCGTCAACCTATAAGGCCGCCGCGCGGGAGTTGGTCATCTCCACCGGAATGTGGTTCACAGCGATCAGCAATGTCGAATGCTGCAGCCGCGCCTGGTGGACGGCGGCCGGCTCCCGCATGGTCATGTCCGGCCCCGGTGGTGAGGACGCAGAGCCCTTCTGTCGTGTGGTCTCCGAAATACGCGAGGTACACCGTCACAGCGGGCCGACTACAGGCGTAGGTAGACAACTCAATACCGATGATTGACCGGCCTCGAGCACCACTTCCGAATACTCACTCCGAACCCTGGCGATAGTAATATCCACAGCATTCGCTGGGAACCGCAACGAGTGGAGGACCGCCACTTCATCACATCAGACGAGCCTCCTCAGATGTTCACCCGCCCCATCACAAAACAACTGGCGACGTCGATTAAATCTCCCGGACTGGCGCAGGCAGTCATGACAGCACCAAATGCACCTGCGCCCTGTGGGTTACGAAATCAGTCAAAGTCCGAAGAAGCTTGGGCGATCGCATCAGGGACACCCACTCAGGCGAAACTTATCGAATATTTCCGCTCATATTCGCAGGATCTTCGATTTTCTCCCTACGTTTCATTGTGTTCTGCATCATTGTTCTGTCAGTTGCGAGGGCGCCCTGGGGACGGATCGACTCCTCGCCGTCTCACTACTGAGCCCAGACCACCTTGGGGCAGGGTCGTCACTCTCAGGCAGCCCACCTTCTTGCACGCTGCGGCGTCCCAGTCTGTCGAGTAGCGGAGACCACCATGAAACAGAAATTTCGGTACGAATCGCTATGGGCGGGAGCAATATTGCAACCCTCGGGCAGATGTGCAGTGATCGCACACAACGGATGAATGTCATTCAGAAAAATAGTGCGCCTCCACGTTCGGAACAGGGGAAATCCATATGGACGTTCGGCATCGAAGGTACTGAGTCATGTTGATTGACAAATACTTTCGGCTCCGATTTTGGTCGCTTCCGCGAACCCGATCGAAGTAGAAACTCACTACCAGAAAGAAGATCCTTCGACTATGAGCACACAAACGAAAACACCCACAGCCCGCGCCTACCGCATGTCGATTGCAGGAGAGTCGCGAGAGAGCGCTTCAGGTGAAACCATCGAGGTACGGAACAAATTCGACGGCAGCATCATCGGCACAGTGCCTGCCGGCACGATCGAGGACGCCCAGGAGGCCCTGAACGCAGCGCAAGTGGGTGCCGAAATTTGGTCTGCTACACCGACTTTCCGGCGAGTCCAAGTACTCAAGGCTGCATCCGCCCAAATCCGGGCCCGTCGAGAGGAACTGATTTCGCTCCTCAGCGCGGAAAATGGCAAGACGATCGCACACGCCAGTTTGGAGATCGATACGACGGCTCGAATCTTCGAGGGGTTCGCTGAGGAGTCGATGCGACTCTTTGGCCAGGCAATTCCGCTCGATATTCAGGAAGGATTCGAAAGCGACCTCATGATCACCGTGCGTGAACCGCTCGGTGTCATGGTCGGCATCGTGCCGTTCAATTTTCCCGCCGAACTATATGCTCACAAGGTTGGCGCCGCGTTGGCAGCGGGGAACGCAATGGTGGTCAAACCACCGGAGGACGACCCCATCGTCACGATTCTGCTGACCGAAATCCTCCACCAGTCAGGTGTTCCCGGAACGACGCTTCAGCTGGTGACTGGTTACGGCGACATCGTTGGCGACCACTTGTCCAAAAGTCCTGACATCGCTGCAGTCACATTCACCGGCAGCACCCAGGTTGGTTCGATCATCGCAGCCAACGCTGGGAAGAATATAGTCCGGGTATTTCTGGAATTGAGCGGCAACGACGCCTTCATCGTGTGTGACGATGCCGACCTCGACTACGCGGTTGGGCAGGCGATCGAAGGCCGCACCTACGCCAACGGGCAGGTGTGCGTTGCGACAAAACGCATCATGGTGGTCCGTTCCCGATACGCCGAATTCCTCAGCCAACTCCGGGGTCGGGTCGAGGCGCTTCGAGTAGGCGATCAATCTTGTGGGAACACCGACGTCGGTCCGCTCATCAGCATCGAGGCTGCTCAACGTGTGGAACAACAGATCCACGATGCGATCGAGCAGGGAGCGCGCTTGTTGACTGGCGGCACTCGCGACGGCGCGTTCATCCACCCCACCCTCTTGGAGATAAACAGGACTGTCGGTATTGCCACCGACGAAGAAATATTCGGCCCGGTCTTCTCCGTTCTCCCCGTGGACAGCCTCGACGAGGCGATCGACATCGCGAACGCATCCCAATTCGGATTAAACGCGGCGGTGTTCACGGCCGATCTGAAGCAGGCAATCCGCGCCGGGCGCCGGATCAAAGCTGGCATCGTTTCCGTCAACGGCGGTAATGCCTACCGGCCCGATGTATCGGCATTCGGAGGCTACAAGAAAAGCGGTCTGGGTCGCGAGGGCATCGGCTACACCCTCGAGGAATTCAGCCAGGTCAAGAGCATCGTTCTGCGTGGAGTCATCACCCAGGATTGAGACCACAAGCAACCGCTCGACCTGTTCGCTCGCCTCCTCGATCGAGCACTGCGCCTGAGACAATTACACGAATCGGGTCAATTCGGAGGCACTGTCGCTGGGCAATGTGCACGTCGGGTTCGCATTGCCCAGCGACACCCGAGGGTTCGCATTGCCCAGCGACACCCGACGTGCACATTGATATCGGCGCCCTGGACAGCAGGCTGTGCTGCCTGCATCGGCCCGCGATTGGTGTTCGTGGTCGTAACGGCTACGTCGCGAGAACGGCCACAGCGAGACACTGTTCCATCACAGTGGGAAAGCAGATCCTTCGAGCGCATGCAGAATGCCGCACAGCCGATCGCGACGAACCGAAGATTCTTCGAAACAGGGGTCTCGGATCGCAAATCTGATGAAACTTCGAGAGAGATGTCGATGAATGTCGACTGAATCTTCGCGAGTGGCATCGCTGCGTCAAAGCCGATGCAATCTTTGCACTACAAGACGTGCCGTGACTGGGGGCTTGCAAGGAGGCTGCAGTTCCACCAACCAAGATGAACTGCCCTAGCCCCGGCGCACCGCAGCGGAGTGATGGGCCGCGGGTCAATCAACGAATAGGACGTCGTCAGAAAGTGACACAATGAGCAACTCCCCCCAATCTCAACCCCAGCCCCTCGGCACAGAACCGGCCTCGGTGGACGGTTCCCAAACTCTTCTGCACCGCGGACTGGGTATCGGCTCAATAGTCTTCATGGTGGTTGCCGCCGCCGCGCCTCTGGCTGTGGTCACAGCCAATCTTCCCCTCGTCATCTCGGCGAGTGGTAGCACTGCAGCCCCTCTGTACTTCCTGATGGCAACCGTCATCTTGGTGCTGTTCTCTGTGGGCTTTACAGCCATGAGCAAATACGTCCCCAACGCAGGCGCCTTCTACTCATACATCCAAGCCGGACTCGGCCCTCGGATGGGAATCGGAGCAGCCGCGCTGGCCCTCGGGTCCTACGGCGTGATGCTCATCGGGATCAATGCCTTTTTGGGGGTCGCGACATCAAACCTGCTGATGGCATTTCTCAACGTCGATGTGCCGTGGTGGTTGTGTTCGCTCGTTGCCCTCGTGAGTATCGGATTCCTGGGTTACCGCGATATCGAGTTGAGCTCTAAGGTCCTGGGCATTTTGCTGGCGGCAGAGGCACTGGTGGTTGTGGTCCTCAACATCGCAGTAGTCAGTCAAGGAGGGGCCGCCGGGCTCAACGTCGAGCCGCTGTCAGTCTCCGCCTTCTCGACAGGGACTCCGAGCCTTGGGCTTATGTTCGCGTTCTTCAGTTTCATCGGCTTCGAAGCGACCGCCGTATTTCGCAACGAGGCGAAAGATCCGGACCGAACCGTTCCCCGCGCGACCTACATCGCTGTGGTGTCCATCGGCTTGTTCTATGCGATCTCATCGTGGGCGGTTATCGAAGGGCTTGGAGTCGGGCGCGCAGTCGACAAAGCGACGACCGACCCTGAGAACCTCATCATGAACCTGGCCGAATGGTATGTGTCACCCATCTTGACGGACATCATCCAGGTACTGCTGGTGACAAGCATATTCGCATGCGTGTTGTCGTTCCACAATGTGCTCACGCGGTACCAGTTCACGCTCGCAGTAAAAGGGCTGCTGCCAAAGTCGCTGGCAATGGTTGACCAGAAGCACCTGACACCGTCGAAATCATCGTTGACCTTTTCTTTGATCTCGCTGACGGCAACGGCGATTATTGCGGTCCTCGGATGGGACCCGTTCAAGCAGATCTACACGTGGTTTTCTGGTGCAGCGACGCTCGGGTTGATTGCGTTGATGGCAATGACGAGTTTCGCCGTCATTGCCTTCTTCCGGAAGAAGGAATGTACCCGCAGCACCTGGCGCGCGGTGATCGCACCGGGGTTGTCCTTGATCGGGCTCACTGTCATCCTCATTCTGGTCATCGGAAATTTCTCACTCCTTGTCGGAAGTGCTTCCACCGCAATCATTCTCGGGGGACTCTTGTCGGCAACCTTTGTTGCCGGGGTAGTGGGCGCCGAGGTAATGAAGCGCTCCCGACCCGACCGGTACGAAGCACTGACTCGTGATAGCCAGTGATACGCCAAAGTCGGCGACTCGCCGAACGTAGAGGGTCCGGACACGGATAGTCAGTGCCCGGAGAACGGCAGAGGGATACAACAGAACAAGGCAAACTCCATCAACCATTTCGAAAGTGAGGCACTGCGATGCGCCCAGTACTCGATCCAACAAAGGGTTCAAAGGAGCGCCCTCCCGTTACGAGCAACCCCCTTTCGCAGGAGGAACTGCTGTTAGTCATAGGCGTACTTACTGGCGACAGGACGGTGACCCCCACGTCAGCGTCTTAGTTCCCGCACTTTGCCACCGACTTCAATTGCGTTCCTACCGGGCGCGAGCAGCGCCAATCTCTCCGAGTGGTTTTAGGGCAGGCACCGGTGCCGTTGGAGAGGGCAGCGAACTCGTACCGGTAGGAGCACACTAAGCTGGCGACTATGCCACTATGCGCAAACCACACGCGCCTTCGTGTTGACTCTACAACGCAGGCGCACTGAAATATCGGGCGTCGGTTCGGCATCGCGATAGTTGAAACCCCACTAAACCGGGACCATAATCGCGAAACCGAACTTATTCTTTTCAGTAAGTTCCTAGCTATCCAACTTTCGGTGGTTGCATATCTACCGAGAATTACGTAATAATCTTGGGGGCGTCCAAATGGGCACCTTTACCCAAACCATGGAGGAAAAATGGAGCAGCTTATCGCGTCATTGCTGGGGGCGTTCGGCGGAAGAACTGGTAGCGCCGGCAGTTCCGAGGATGAGGTCGGAATCCCTCCGGGTGAGGTACCCACCTCGCTGTCCTGAGAATCTCGTGCGATGGTCCGCTCCCCCTGCGGACCATCGCACTTCTTATGCGACAACCAGGCCTCGACCGCTCTGTAAACTCGGCATTCCCGGCGATACGCTTTCACTGGATCTCACTGCGAAGGCTCTCGGCCCCTTTCGCGTTAACAAGCGCACGCAGACCGGATGGAGGGGTTTGAGAAACAACACCCAGGCGACCCAAATGTCGTAGGCGTGAAATTCATTCAGAAACTGCTTCCATTACACATCATGGCTCGACTCTCTGAGCCTTTATTCAGAACCTTTAGTCGATGTCTCCTGAGTTCGGATCGTCGGATGAAATGTCGGACACCTCGACATGCTCGCCCGTCGAGGTGTTCTTCAATAAATAGTCCAACAGGACGAAGATCGCATCCGGTCGTGTTCCTTCTGGATCAGCAAGCCATGCGAGCACCGTTCCGTCGAACACTACGGACAAAAGTTGAGCGAGCGCCGCCTCCCCGCCTGGAAGGCGGCTGGAGTGGTCGGGCAATATTTGCTTGGCTACGAGCGCTGCGCTTTCCCGGTATCGACGGTACTGACGTATTGGCAGATCATTCATGTTTGGATTACGCATCGCCATCGTCGTGAGTTCGTAAATGCCGATTTGTCTTCCCCTGTCGTCGCTTTCCACGGCGGGCCAGGTTTCCCGAAATCCGTCGAGAAGACTCTTGATCGGGGCGGACGGCGTGTCATTGCCTCCTGGAAGTTGTAGTTCGCGCAACGCGCTGGTGAGTACTTCTTCGAGAAGTTCCTCCTTGCTGGAGAACCAATAGTGCACGGTGCCCAGCGGAAGTTGGGCTTCGTCTGCGATCCGACGTGTTGTGGCCGCGACAATCCCATCCCTGGCGATTACTTGGCCGGCTGCTGCGATCAACGCGGCCCGGCGGCCGTCGTCTTGCCGGTCAAGTCGTCTTCTGTTGGCTGACATGCTTTTATCTTGTCACCCCTTTGGGTCATCCGTACTGGAGGATGACCAGTTCGATCTAGTCCAGACTTCGTCATCATGTCCGCGCACCAGATTCCCGCTCGGTCGCCTGCTAGATTGACTCACGCTCTCATTCGGATCGATGAATTCCAGACGCAGGCAATGCAATCCAAGTATCAGATCGATTTCGCAATTACCATGAGATGGAAGCACTGACCGGTTTCGTCACTCAGCCGGCACCCGCGCTCGTGGGTAGAGCTGCCGAGCAATCGTCAGCCTGTCCATCGCCGCTGGACCACTCACGGGCAGGCGCACAAATGAGCAGCCCACGAAGTGCGACAAACGAACCGCCGTCGGGACACTGTCAAGTTGTTGAGCATGCCTGACCTGAGATCAACTATAGGTGCCGTGCATGCACAATTGGACCGGCTTCCAGGGGGGATCATCGCCCACTGCGCATGGCTCGACTACCGATTCGCTCCCTCGGTTCGTGAGATCGCGTTGCTCGCGCGCAGTGAGATTGAAGCGACGAACGTCGGACCATTACGGGAAGGCTCCCGACATTTTCGTCCAAGGAAAGCAGGACACGAAGTTGAGACCAGGTCCTGCCGGACACTATTGAAGAAACAAAGGATTTAGGTCACGGGCCCTGATTACCGACACGATCGCGCTCGTCCCGGGTACGCACCCGAAAAACAATCCGCACCTGGTGTGCGATGCTCGGGTCCGAGTTCGCTCGCCGCCTACAGCAGAGAGCCTCACAACCTCGCAATCTTATTCCTTTTCGATTCTTTGCAAGATGTTCACGGCCATATATTTAGGTCTTTTTCGTCAGATTAATATGCAGAATTGACGACAGATGTGCCCCGCCCGATCTGGTGGGGCACATCTAACCTATCGCTACCTGCTAAACGCTGCTGCCACCTCCACCGAAGAATGCAACCAAACCCAATGCAGCAGCGACTCCTGCAAGGACACCAGCCGTCCCGCCAAGGAAGGTGATTGCGCCTTCGATGGCAGTCAAATCAGATTCTGACGAAGTCATTGAAACCCCTAACTGAGAGTGATTCCGCGAGTGCGGTATTTGTTATCCGGATCACAGTATCGCGGAAGGTGTTTCAACGTCAATATCCGATTCCAAATATATTTATATGTAAGAACCCCGCAAGAGCGTCGATAGGAATATCGGTACAGCATGAGAAGTCATTTGCCAATAGCCTCAATGAGATACCTAGACATGAGCATCAGTGGTGCCCTTTGGCTCAAATGTCAGTTTGGTTGAGAATCAGCAAGAACATAGTCGATAATTTCGTCGAGTACATATATGGCGGCGGCAGTGTCAGAATCGCCATGCCATCGCCTGATTGTTGCCTCAACGCTAGCGAGGGCGGTTCGCGCGATTGTGTTCACCGGTCTGCGCCACGATATGTTCGATAGATCAGCTACCCTCTTGAGAAAATTGGCAACTTCGTTTTGCGCCAACTCGCCGACAGTTGGTCGACAGAGAAGTATACTCCTAGATATTTTGGATTCCATCCGCAGGGAACGCCTGACGGATTCTTCTACAAGTAATTGATGGTTGGGCTGACATCGAAGTGAGTACCCTAGAAAGTGCAATCCTTTGTATATCAGAAAGTCTCCATCAAGGTTTGAGGAATTGCCTGAATGCGAGATCGTTGCGCCCAACGTCGACCGGATCTGGTACAGGTAATTTGTTGCTGCCGCAGCAACGACCGTATCGATCAATTCAACTTTGCTGGAGAAGTAGTAGTACACGGATCCGGGGTTGATTCCGGCGTGCGTCGCTATTCGGCGAACGGTGAGGAAGTCGAGGCCGTGTTCTTCGGCTAATTCCAGTGCCGCGCGGGTCAGCCGTTCCTCCGGTGTGGTGTTCATCCCAGGGGCATAGTCTTTCGGAGAATTCTTCATTCCTTCGGTTCGTCTCAATTCTCTTCGGCAGTGGACTAGACATCGCGATGTTGTATCCGCAGCCAAACTCCGAGGTGAAGTCCGCCCACTGGTTAGGTCAGGCCATGGGAGCGATAATGCATTTAGCGTGAGCATCGCTTCGTCGGCCGCCGCCGAGCCCGACGAAGCGATGCTTCCTTCAGCAATTGGGACTTCTCCGAGGTGGCGGATCTAGTCCACTGGAATGTGAGGTGCCGATCGTGGCGAGGCAGGAGTAATCCGGCGGGGTGAACAGCGAAACAGAAGCGCTTCTACCTCGATTCGAGTGTTCGAGTGGTTGCCCTCGCGAGCGCGCTGGGGAGTTTGTCGTACCCTCCGGGAGTTAGGTCGTTCCACTTCATTTTCTCGCGAAGCGTTGCGAGGTAGTCCTTGTAGGCGTGAGCATCCAAGTAGCCGGCATGGCGGGCCGATTTGACCATGCCCAGACCGCCGGAGAGGTCGGGTTGGTCAGTTGCGATCAGTTGCTCGAATTCGGCAGCTGACCGGGGGCGGTCGGTCTGGTCTTTGAGGTACTGCCCGATCACGTTGGAGATGTTGTCGAACAATGTGTAGGCGCTGGAGTTCACTTCGAGAAATCCGAGCGTGAACAGATTGCGGTGCTTGCGGTTAAATGCGGTCAAGTATTCCTGCGGACGCCCGTGCGACCACTGGAAGTACTCGTCATCCATGTAGGGGATTCGCTGCTCGTAGCCGGTCGCATAGAGTACGAGATCGATTGTCTCCCTTGAACCGTCGGTGAACACGACTTCGCTTCCGTCCAATCGGGCGATATCAGCCTTCGCGATGATATCGCCGTGCTGAAGGTGGTGTAGGAGTTGGGTGTTGAGCAAAGGATGGGATTCGAAGAGTTTGTGATCTGGTTTGGGAAGTCCCCAGCGAGTGACGTCACCGACGAGGAAACGCAGCATCGCTGTCATGACAGGGCGCTCGATCCAGCGTGGCAGTGATCTGCCTTTGCCTTCGAGTTGGTCAGCGGGGATTCCCATGATGTGTTTGGGGATGAAATGGTATCCACGCCGAACACTGATGAACGCGGCGTCTGCGTTCTGCGCCGCATCACATGCTATGTCGGCACCGGAGTTGCCGAGACCCACGATCAATACACGCTTGCCGGCGAAGTCGCGGGCGCTGCGATGAGTGACAGAGTGGCGGATTTCTCCGGTGAAGGCGCCCGGATGGTGTGGGGTGCGAGGATGCCAGTTGGTTCCCGTTGCGCAGACCACCCCTCCGAAGCGTATGGCGGGCCCCACAGAGGGAGTAACGATCCACGTTTCTCCATCGGCGTGCACTTTCTCGACGCTGCAATCGAACGTGATTCTCTCTCGGAGTCCGAACGTGTCCGCGAAGTTTCGCGTGTACTCGAGGATCTGTGTGCGCTTGGGGTAATCGCCGTAGTGCGTGGGCATCGGGAAGTCGAAGAAACCGGACGTGTCGCGGGAAGAGATGAAATGAGCTGACTCGTACATGGGGCTCCCGGGGTTGTCGATATCCCAGATGCCCCCAACATCCGTGTGACGTTCGAATTGTTCGTAGGCGATTCCGAGACCGGCGAAGGTGCGGGCGGCACTCAAACCTGCAGGTCCCGCGCCGATGATGCAGATGGCGCCGGATCGGTCAATAACGCCTTGCGCATCGGTGTTGTCATTTCGTCGAGTGGACATTTAGAACTCCTATAAGTGTTTGCACGCCAACATTATTGGTCATTGCTCGATGGACGCGAGGAACTTGCGGCGCCCTTTTTCTCCGAGCTTTTCTCCGATGGGCAAAAGTGTGGGCACGAGCCACGGCACACATTGCAGGACCCGCGAAAGGATGCTGTCGCCGTACGGGACGTAGATTTCGAGGCGACTCTTCGAGAGTGCCTTCTCGACAGCGTCCGCGACGTCATCCACCGTGCTGATCTTGCCTATGAAATTCAGCAGACTCCCGCCGTGAGTGGCTTCATGCCTGAGCATCGGTGTGTCGACGGCACTCGGATAGATCCCACTTACAACAACATCGGTTCCTCGCAATTCATACGATAATGCGGCGAGGAATGCTCTGAGCCCAGCTTTTGCCGCAGAATAAGCCGCAGAACCAGGCAGAGCCAAGATCGCCCCTTCCGAGACCGTGGCGATCAGATGCCCCCGATTCTTCGGCGTGAAAACGCGGGTAGCGGACCGGGCGAGCCGAAGAGTGCTGGTGAGCATAACTGCCATCTGAAGTTCCAGTTCCGCAACGGTGGAATCCTTCACCTCGCCCGGAACGATCACACCTGCGTTGAGGAAGCACACCTCCAGTCGGTCGCTCCATTCACCTTCGATGCGCCCTTCGAGAGCTGATACCGATTCCGCGTCGGACAAATCGCATGCGATTGCCACCGTGCCATCGCCGATCTCCCACGCGGCATTCTTCGAGAGTTCGTCGTTTCGTTCGACAGCCAGCACCGTGTATCCCTGACGTCGAAACCTTCGCGCTACCTCACGCCCAATCCCCCCGGCGGCTCCTGTGACCAGCGCATATCGTGCCTCCATCATGACGTTTCCAATCGTCGAATTATTTGGTCATGCGTCTTGGTCACTTGACCAGTACACATGACCAATTATGCACAATTTCGAGAATGCTGCATGAAACATGGCGCTAGCGAACCGCCGGGGGAAATCAGGGTGCGAATACGCGGGTGGGAACGCTGGGCGGTGGCCATGCGGCCGACCTCACCAGCTCCTTGGTGGGCGGCTTCTTCGATCGGCATCTCCAAGGACCGGCGTTGCCGCTGCTCAAGGGCATGGACCCCATTGGCCCGGAGGTACAGTTCAACCACCCGAGACTCGAAATACCGCATGCCCCGATGGAGAGCGAAACCGCCTGGCGTGCGGCCATTTCTCCCACATAGCGGCCAACAAAACGGGCACGTAGGTCAATTGCTGACCGGGGCCACCTGAATCGGGGGGATCGTCGCTAAGCACTCGGTCGGGCCGGGCATGCCAGTGCCGAGGAAAGTGCCGACGATGCTGATGACGCAACCGCTGGGTTCCAAGTCCGGCACATGCCCGGTGTTAGGTACCGACACGAATGTGGCGGAGGGGAACTGTGCGGCGGCCAACTCTCCGTTTGCATCGGGCGTGATCGCGTCCAGGTCGCCGGACAACACCAGCACCGGCACGTCCGGCATCGGGTCTTGGACTTGATCGGGGCGCGGATCGTTCACCGATCCCGGCCAGCGAAGGCAGATGTCACCACCATCGCGTTGCGCGGCACCCCATCCCTGGGCGCTGAACGCGCCGAAGTCTGTGGGATCCGCGTGAGCGATCGAGTCACGGTACTGCTGCTCGCGTTCGGCCGTGGTCGCGTCGGCCGACCACAGGGTGGCGTAGTCGTTGCAGGAGATCGTGATAAAGGGGTCGACCGAATCCAACTCCGGTCCGCTTACTATGGCCGCTGCCCACTCACGCAGCGGGCCGTCGTCACCATTCGCAGCCGCATGCAAGGCGGAAGGCAGCAGACCTAATGGCGTCATCTCCTCCGGATCCGCGCCGACCGAGGTGGTGGCCGACTCGAAGATCAGGTTGCCGAGCTTTCCCTCGGTCAGCAGCATCGACTGCCCCGCGGCATCGACAGTGATCGGTTCCACTTGCATCCGCGCAGCTACTGTCCGCAAGTCTTCGACTGTGGTCTCGCCGTCGCACGCCTGGCTGCGGTCACAGATACGGCGCAATGTCAGCGACACAGCCTGTGCGGTGGGACGTTGCAACCGGTCGAAGTCGAGCGGGAAGGCACCAGTCAGCACCATCGATTGCACATGCTCGGGGTGCCGTTGTGCGTAGACCGGCATCAAGTAAGTGCCGTAGGAGATGCCGTACAGCGTCAGTTTCGGGATTCCGAGCCGTTCGCGCACAGCGTCGAAATCGTCGGCGGTCGCTGCGCTAGTGTATCCAGCCGCGCGCGGCCCCAGCGTGTTTCCACACTGCTCCACGATCTGTAACTGCTGTTCCCGCGTCCCCGTCCGAAACGTGGGCTCATCGGCTCCGCAATCGAGCGGGCTCGACACCCCAGTGCCGCGCGGATCGACGAGCAGCAGGTCGTGATCGTCCAATAGGGAACCTGCCACCTCGACCACCATCGCCGCGGACTCGATCATTCCCGCCCCGGGACCACCCGGATTCGGCAGGATCGTTCCCGCTGCGGGCTCTTCGTCGCGGCTGTGCCTCACAATCGCATAACCGACGTCCACTCCCCCCAGGTCCGGCCTGCCCTCCACCAATTCCCGGTTCATCACGCCGCAGTCCACCTCGTGCCCGGCAACCGTCGGGCACCAAACCGGTTGCGGTGGAGGACTACTGGACACTTCGGCGACACACCCAGTGGCCAATCCGACCACGGTCACGGCGAGCGCCACGCTCATCGACGACCGAAAAACACTACTCATACGCTGGCTCCTGTTCATCGCTACGACCCAGCTGGCCACCGGGCGTTGCCGATGCTGCTCGAACAAACGCAAAGCGATACCAAGTTAGAGGCAAAACGATGTAAGAAAGCTCGGTCGATACACCGGAGGCGCTGAGGTTCGCCGGGCCCGAGGTCGATGCCTGAAATGCCGACCACACCGGGGAACACGCAGATTCGCCTCGGTCACTGCACTCGCGGCGATCGGGGTACTAGGAAAACCATGGCTCATTCGTCGAGCTTGCTCGATGTCAGAACCTATTCGCGTCGGGCGGAGAAGCTCGGTGCGGTCAGTCGCTTGTCGCAGGGATGCTCGCGGGTTTGGCGGACGTTCTCGGGTGTGCGGTCCACTCCCGGCAAGGTGAACCCGACGGACGCGCCGCCGTCGGTGTGATTGTCGACGTGGACTGAACCACCGTGGGCAGTGACCACATCGTGGACGATGGCCAGGCCTAAGCCGGAACCCGGGGAGGCGCGTGTACGTTTGGCACGATAAAATCGGTCGAAAACGGCGTCGCGGTCCGCGGTGTCAATGCCAGGGCCGTGGTCACGGACAGCCATCGTAGACTTCCGGATCTCTATGTAGATGTCGGTTTCTGGCGGGCTGTATTTGGCTGCATTGTCGAGCAGGTTATCCAGGCACCGCGCCAACGCGCGAGGACGCACCCGCACTGTCGCCGGATCTACGGCTTCGACGGTGACAGAGCGTCCAGTGCACCGGCGTAAGCGGGCCGCGCAGTTTTCAGCAAGTTCGACCAGGTCGAGCGGAACCGGATTCTCGGCAGCGTACTGATCGGTTGCTAGGTCGACAAGTTCTCGCACGAGCTCATCCAGGGCGAGGGCCTCGTGTAGCAGCGTGCCCAGCACCTTGGCCTCGTCGTCGGGCGCGAGCCGTCCGCCAGCGCGCTGTAGTAATTCGGCGCTGGCGCGCACCGAGGTGAGCGGGGTGCGTAGTTCATGGCCCGCATCCTCGGCCAGCCGCTGCTGCTGGGCGCGCGAAAAGCGTAGTGCTGCAAGCATTGTATTGAAATTTCGGGTGAGTTCACCTACTTCGCCCCGCGCGGTGCCTACCAAGTTCGTGGAGAGGTCCTGAGTAGTGGCGATGCGCTCCGTAGCGGCGGCCAGTCTGCGGATCGGGCGCAAAATACCGCCGATTGCCAGCCAACAGAGAACGGCCGCAGCGGCAAGTGCGGCTGCGGTGACCCACACCGTTTGATCCAGGAATTCGCGATCAACACGTTCTACCTCGGCGTAATTGCGGCCTACCATCACTGCTCCGCCGCCGGGTCGCGCCTTGGTGACGACGTCGTGCGGAGCGCCGTCCAACTCCACACTGACAGTCACCGTACCTCGGCCTGTGCGCGCGACCTCACGGTCGGCCTCGGTCACGGGCAGAGGATTCCGGCCGGGGGTGAGGACTTGAACGGTGCCGTCTGGCAGCAGCAATTGCTCGGTGGTGTCCGGCCGCACGGGCAGTGGCGCGCCGGCAGGCAGCACAGCGAGCAGGGTGTCGGTGCGATCGGACAGACCGCGCTCGAACTGGCCTACGACGAGGGGCGCGACACTGTGATAGGTCGTCACCACGGTGACGACGATGGCCGCGATGGCCGCGACGACCGCGACGAGAGTGATTCTGATCCGTAGCATTACACTGCCCTGATCGTGAAGCCGACATTGCGGACGGTGTGAATCAGCCGCGCCGCGCCGCCTTCCTCGGTTTTACGGCGCAGGTAGCCGATATACACGTCCAGCGATCGCGACTCGGTGTCGAAGTCGTATCCCCAAATCTCCCCGTAGATGAGGCTTCTCGACAAGACCAAGCGGTCGTTGCGCATGAGCAGTTCGAGCACGTCGAATTCGGTACGCGTCAGATCCAGCGTCCGTCCAGCGCGCCGCACCTCCCTCGTCGCCGGATCCAATACCAGATCCATGACCGTGCGGACACCTTGGTCAGTGGCGGGGGCATTGCGGCGCAACAGAGCGCGGACTCGCGCGAGAAGCTCTTCCGTGGCAAAAGGTTTGGTGAGGTAGTCGTCGGCTCCGGCGTCGAGACCGGCGACCCGGTCGCCTACCTGATGGCGAGCGGTGAGCACCAGTATCGGCAACGGGTTGCCGCGTCGGCGCAGCGTCCGGCACAGCAGCAGCCCGTCGAGTTCCGGCATCACCACATCCACCAGTGCCACGTCCGGTTGCCGATGCCCAATGGCCTCCAGCGCCTCCACACCGTTGGCGGCGAGAACGACCTCATACCCCTCGAAGCGCAACAGTTGCTCCAGAGTGCTGCGCACATGGGGATCGTCCTCGACAACAAGGACCACCGCCGCAGGCATTTGTTGGATGCTCACGGCCCTATTATGCGTGGCGGCGTGGCGGCGCCTGGGTCGGATCACAAGTCGTGACCGGGATTCATGTCTGGGATGCCAGTTGATTGCGACAGGCTATCTGGAGAATGCTCAATCGCTGCTGCCTGTTCCGTCGGCGGCGACGTGAGCGGATTCGTGAGATATGTCAGTATTTCGCGAGGGGTAGGCAAACTCGGCCATGCGACTCGTGCTCGGTAGAGATGTCAGCACGGCGAGCCCCGTGATCGTCAGCTGTGGCGTCAAGCACGCTCAATGGGCACATATCAAAATCTGTGCTGATGAGGTGTTTTGTCGCGCAGAGTCGGACCGCGCCAGCCAGATCCGGCGGCATCGTTCCGAACCTGCCCATTGATGGGCATGGAGGCCCGCAGAGCCGAGCGAAGACCGGTCCTGTGACATCGCCACCGAGCGACGGCAGGCTAACCTAATTTCGCAATCCGGGCGTCCACCCGGTGCGGAGACGAATAGAAGGAGTTCGATGAAGCCGTCACGAAGTCGCTGGAGAAGGGTATGCGTTGCATTGCTCGGGGCAACAGCGTTAATGACCGGAGCTTGTGGCAACAAGACCGGGGACGACGATGCCCCGACTCGATCCGCGACAGCCGACACCTCCGCCTTTCCGATAACCATCGACTCGGCCCTTGGTTCCGCAACCATCGAGGCATCCCCCCAACGTGTTGTGACCCTCGGGTGGGGAAGCGAAGATGCAGCGCTCGCCCTCGGAGTAGTTCCAGTAGGCGTGCAGGACATTCAACCCGGCAGCGGGGACGGTCTACTCCCCTGGTCGCGGGCTCGACTCGAAGAACTCGACCCAGGTGCCGAACCTACCTTCCTGTCGCCGGAAGTATCGTTCGAACAAATCGCGGGGCTCGAACCGGACGTGATCCTCGCGGTGCATTCGGGGCTCAGCCAAGAGCAGTTCGACACGCTGTCCTCGATCGCTCCGACTGTCGCCTATCCCGAGCGCAGCTGGGCCACCTCGTGGGAAGACCAGATCAGCACGGTCGGCAAGGCACTCGGACGCAATGCGCAGGCCGCAGAGTTGATCGAGTCCACGCAGCGAGTGATCGCCGACGCGAAGGACGCACATCCCGAGTTCGCCGACAAAACAGCCGCATTCGGCAGCGCCACCGAAACAGGTTCGTATAACTTCTATTTCGACACCGAACCCCGTACCAAACTTCTCCAGGCACTCGGATTCACGGTAGATCGGTTGGCGCAGCAGTTGCGTGAGGCCAGCGACGAGACAGCGTTCTCCGCGTCAGTGAGCATGGAAATCCTTCCGATGTACAACCCCGACGTTCTGGTGGCTTGGTACTTGTCGGCGGATTTCCAGAACGAAGTGGAAAACAACCCGCTGTTCGCAAGTATGGGAGCAGTCGTCGACAATTCCTATGTTCCAATTACTGATCCCTCATTGGTTTTCGCTTCGAGTTCACCGAATGTTTTGAACATGTCCTGGTTGCTCGAACAGTTGCTTCCCCAACTGTCGGCCGCCGCGAAGAACGTCACCACATAGGCACGACCAGACGTGCATGCTACTTCGATGAGAAGGGTGGGGCTCCAAGTCAGGCATCAAGCGCAGAAGGGTCAACAATCGCTGCGACGGGCCGTCATCCCCGTCGCGGTACTACCTGTCTTGCCAATTATTGGGCTTCTCTGCATGCGATGGGATCAGTCGAAATGGCTGTCCCGAATGACCGGTCCCGATGAGCTTCTCGTCGGCGGTGTGCTGATGTTGCTGCTAGCGGTGAATGGGCTGTTGTGGATGAGTTCCACGCTCCGGGTCGTCGGTGAAGATAGGGGTTGGTCTTGGTGGATTACGATCGCTCCGACTGTGGTGATTGCTGGAGCGCTCCTGCTTCTCGCTGTCCCGGGCGTCTGATCCTCAACGGCGCCAGCAATGAAACCGCTCTCTCGAATCGTTTCTGCGGTCCTACACGGTGCGGCTGCGCAAGGTGAGGACACACAGTGGCTGGTACGCCCGGGGGCAATCAACGTGGGCGGTGGACAACTTCCCGCTCATTGCGGATCACGACTCTTTCCGTCACGGCGGCACTGTCACGTTGTTGAATGCGGCAAAGCACTATCTGTGGCGCGCGGTCGGCCAGGACGGCAACGCGGTAGGCGTGCTGGTCCAATCTCGCCGAAAATGCGAAGGCAGCCAAACGATTCGGTCCGACGATCGACGTGAAACATCCCTTCACTATGTGGGCACGGTATCGACTCATACTGCACGTGCGATCTGGAGGTTGAGCCAGTCGGAGATCCACTGGATCGCGTTGCGGCCGGCGTTGTCGACGACCAGGCTGTTGTAGTTCTGGTGTGCGCCGGACGCGAAGAAGGACGCTGCGTCGAGCCCCTCCCCTACCAAGGAGACAAGGTCGCTGGCGCCCGGTGAGTTAATCATCGTGGTCAGCGAACCGGCCAGTGGTGAAAGATCCAGATCCTGCGCCTCGGTGGTGATGGTGGTAGCCATCGAGGTCTGCTTGCGGAGCAATGCGGAATCAGTTTTCGTAGCCTTGCCGGCGAGCATGTTGACCGCCACCGTGGCGAGTTCGAGTCCGACTGGGACGAGGCCGGTCATGACGGCTCCGGCCCCGAGCGGGTCGGGGAGCTGTCCTGGCGGTGGGAGCAGCTTCTCGACTGCGGCCCAAGCGATTTCCTGAACCTGACCGACGAGGTTTGCCAGGTTGATGATGTCGACATCTCCCAGGATCGACGCGACGAGCGCCGCGACCTTTGAGTAGCCGGACGGATCCGGGATTGCCGACAGAATCTGTGAGACCCATTTCAGATCGATACCCGCGGCCATCTTCACCAATGGGGAGAACTGGTTGTTCAGATCCCCTGCGACCTTGTGGGCACCGTGGGCGTCGAGCGCGGCGACCTTCTGCGGAAGAAGGTTCAGGTTCGCCAGGACCGCAGGCATATCCAGGGAGGTGAAGCCGGTGGCGACGCCCAGGACTTGGTTGACGACCACTGTGGGTTTGAGTAAGGAGAGGACTCCGGAGGCCGATCCGAGGACGTCAGTCGGTGTCGTGGCGAGCGGGGCGATCTGGCTGTCGAGGGTGCCAGCAGCGGTCGACAGGGAGGTCAGGTCCGGAGATGAAGCCGGCAGCGTCGTGGAGCCCTTGCTGGCGAGCGTGCTCGCGGTGTCGGCGATCGCGGTCACTGTCGAGAGCGCACTTCTGAGATCAGATTCTCCGGCCTTGTCCAGAACGTGGCCGGCATTATTTTCGGCGGTTCCGGCGGGAGCTGCAGCGAGCTGCCCGTTCGCCGCAGGATTGGCGGCACCGGAGCCGAGTAGTTCCGCGAGCGGACTGATGGTGTTCGCCAGAGTTGTCGCGCTGGAGGCGACCTTCTCGAGGTCGACTGTGCCGTCCGTCTTCGAGAGTTCACTGGTCAGATTGCCAGTGGCTGTGGCGAGGCTGGGAAGGTCGGCTTGGGAGAAATCCGACGCCAGTGCGGTGGCCAGGTGTGAATTGTCGCCTACCTGGCCGTCAACTCCAGCACTCGGAGCTTTGGTGAGCACTGAACCCAGCGATCCGAGCAGCGGGCTCGAACCTTTTTGGATCGAGCAGTAGAGGTCTTTCGGATCGCAGATCGACGCGACCCGGCCCGACAGCTTCCCCATGCCCTGCGGCCGCGGATCGGCGATCCCCTTTCCTGACGGCTTCGGGCCGATGACTGCTTCGCCGTTCGTTCCGGAACCGGGATCTGCGAGAAGCCCGACCGCGAGGACTTGCTCTGCCTTGAGGGGGCCGGAGCCGTTGCCGATTTCAGAGGCAAGATCACCTGCGATGTCCGCGCCCTGGGAATAGCCGGTGATGGTGAATTTGGTGTCGGAGCATTTCGTTGCGATCTCGGCGATCACGTCCTTCGCCCTCGTCAAACCATCAGATTTGCTGTCTGCGTAGGTTTTTCCGTTGTCGAAGGCTCGGGCCATGTACGGCAGAGTGTGGACCTGTGCCGCGCTACCGTTCGTGTCCGCGATGCTGTGGGCGATCGGTTTGAGCATACCGACCGGGATCGAGGGATCGGCGTCTTCTGCGGTTTCCCAGGTTCCGGGGATGAACAGGTTGAAAGTCTTCGAGCATCCGTTTGATTGGGCGGACGCGATGCCCGGCGACATCAAAGCGATGGAGGCTGCGACGACTGTTGCCGTCATCAGCATGCATACCGGACGGTGGAGGGTCGAACCTAGGAACGGCATGAGAACCTTTCTCTACCAGCAAACAAGATGTACCTGTCCGCGCGCGGACAGGCCTGACGCGCCCGATTTCAGGTGAGGGCCGCTATGGTGCTGGACGTATTCACTCCAATCAATGCGCCCTGTGAAGAACTGAGCTGTGCGAGGGCCGGGTGATCCTGCGTCTAGCGCGCATCCACACCCGAGTCGCCGTTCCTGCGAGCTGAGGTGTCCAGTGGAGGCATGTCCGGTGGGCGTTCCCAGCAGCGCTGGGTAAAGATGGATGGGTGAATGCTCCAGCCGAACTGCCCGCCGACTACGCCCAGCTTCTCGACCATCTCAAGTCGCAAGTTCGGCAAGCGCGAGTTCGCGCCACCCGAATCGTCAACACCGAACTACTCAGCCTGTATTGGGACATAGGGCACGCGATCGTGCAGCGTCAAGAGGCCGAGGGCTGGGGTTCAAAAGTGATCGACAGGCTCGCCGTCGATCTTCGATCGGCCTTTCCCGACATGCGTGGGTTGTCGCGGACCAATCTGAAGTACATGCGGCAGATGGCGAGCATCTGGGGTCGCGATGCAATTGGCCAACAACCTGTTGGCCAATTGCCGTGGGGTCATGTGACGGTATTGCTCGACAAGCTGGATAACCAGTCCGACCGCGACTGGTATGCATCAACGGCTGCTGAACACGGGTGGTCGCGCAATGTGCTGCAAAATCAGATCAACAGCGGTTTACGGCGCAGGATCGGTGCGGCACCGTCGAATTTTCAGGACCATCTTCCGGCCGAGGATTCCGATCTCGCTCAACAGTTGGTGCGTGACCCGTACGTCTTCGATTTTCTCGACATCACCGAACGTGTCGCGGAGCGGGAGCTGGAGTCCGCACTGATGCGTCGGCTGGAGCAGTTCCTCCTCGAACTGGGCCACGGGTTCGCTTTTGTTGGACGCCAGTACCATTTCGAGGTCGGTGATCAGGACTTCTATATCGACTTGCTGTTCTTCAACTGGGTGCAAGCGAGGTTCGTCGTCGTCGAGTTGAAGGTAGGCAGGTTCGAGCCGGAGTATGTCGGGAAGCTCGGCTTCTATGTTTCGTGGATCGACGACAACCTCCGAAACAAGGACATCCACGCCCCGACTGTGGGAATCTTGCTCTGCGCCGGCCGCAACGACAACGTCGTCCGATATTCACTTGCCGGAACAACTGCACCCCTCGCCGTAGCCGACTACACCTATGAGACTCTCCCCTCCCAGGTTCGCGATCTCGTCCCTACCGACGACGAGATCGCGGCAGCTGTGGAAGCCACCGTCTCCGAACTCGACTCCCAACTGCCCGTCAAACCTGACAACTCCGGCTGAGACGCGCCAATTCGATTTCGAATCTGGCCGACATATCCAGTGGTGCCAACAGATCGCTATCAGTGTTTCGCACGAGCGTCTGCGAACGAGATGCCCGGCCCTGCCCGGCGCGTCGAGAGGCAGGGCAGCTTTATGTCCAGTCGATGTGGACGGATTCGATGGAATCGAAGTGAAATCCGAAAGTGTCGCCGTACTGATCGAATCCCTTGTTCTCGGGGTAATCCATCGTGGCGTGACGTTCGAGGATGGCAACCACCCGGGCATGATCGTCATTGGCCAAAGCCATGGCGAGTTCTCGTGTTTCGTCGAGACTGAAGGGGCTGTCGGAGTTCGCGAAGTCGAGGGTACGCACTCGATAGTCGTAACCTTCCTCGGATCCGTTGCGGACGGACACTCCCCCGCGGACTCGGATGGTGGCCTTTTTGGGTTGCCCGTCGGGTCGTAGGACGCCGGCGCGGTCCATGATGTCGCGAGCTTTGACATTCTTGAGCTTCTTTTTCGCATCGGCGCGCAGTTCGTTCGTTTCGCCGGAACGGTAGCGAGAGACCGCTGACCGTGAACGGCCGATTTTCTTTGCGACAGCGTCGATTCCGCCGAGGCGTTCGATGGCGGCTCGCCGTTGTGCACGTTCGGTGACGTCGGGGTGTGGGATTCGTCCTTGCTGCGCCCAGCGGCGCAGTGTTCGGTCAGAGGGTGGCTTTCTCCCGGCGTCGACAGCTGCTTGCCGTAGGCCTTCTTTGCCGATTTCGGTACGGATCTGGCGTACGGAGACTTTGCTGGTGAGTCCGGCCAATCCCCCACTTTTGACCGATTTGGATTTTTCGATACCGCTGGTCGCTGCTGTTGAGACGGATACGTTGAGGCCGTCCAAGCCGACGGTTTTCTGTGCGGGTTTGGTTGATCGTGGTTTCGGAAGATGCAGGGCCACTATATGTTTCCTTCATCTTCGTCGGTGAACGCAGCTTTGAGCGCGAGGTTGATCTCGTGGGTGTCGCGGGCGTCGGTCAGCATGACGGTGATGTCCTCGGTGAGCGGGGAGCGCTTTTCGAGAGTCATCTTCCCGAGTGCGTCACTGTCGTCGGCGATGTCGATACCCGGGGGCAGTGGGTAGACCCAGGAGTCGGTGACCGTGCGCAGTGGCCATCGGCCGGTTTCGCGTGCGATGCGCATCGCGACGCGGCGGCCTCGCCAGCGGCAGTGCGCGATGATCGCTGCCCGCCAGAGCGGTTGGTGGTGGTGCTGCATTTGTTTGGCGGTCCACATGTCCGGGTTGACCATTCGGCCGATGTAACCCTTGTAGCAGGCGCCGATGAACCGTTTCATCGCTGTGTCGCCTGTGTCGACGGCAACTTTCCGGGCTTCGCGGAGGATCTTGGCCCACTTGTCGAGAGCTCGACCTTGTTCGGGGTAGACCCATGCTTCGGTGATGTCGAGATCGTCGAGTTCTGCGCCGATTCCGCCATCTGCGATGGACGTTTGAAGTGCATCGAGGCTGACGGTGGTGATCCAGGTCTGGACAGGTTGGTCGGCGAACATGTGTGGGTGGGGCAACGGTAGAGCGGGTGGGAGCGCCAGCATGTCGCCGGGTGGGAGGGTTACACGCCAGAGCCCGAACGGGGTTTTCGATTGCCCTGCCGCATCGAGCGCGTCCTCGCCGCGAAGATGTCGAGGTTTTCCGTAGCCGAATTCGAGCATGCCAGCGGAAGCGAGGTAAGCCGCTCGTTGGTCTATCGATACCAGTTGTGTTGCGTCGGAGAGTTCTTCGAGGTCCGGGATGCGGGTCCATCCGACTGCAGGTTCGAGATCTCCGCGGGGTTCGCCGTCCAGCGGTGGGACGGGTCCACCGACGGTGACGACGATTCCTTTACCGCTGCGGGTGCGGTCGCGTTTGATCTTGTCAACGATGGCGGCACCGGTGCGTGCTGGAGTGGGGCCGGGTAGTACGCCGAGGTGTTGTGCGCACCAGGCGAGTCGGCGTCCCAGTTCCTGCGCGGCGAGGAGGTCATCGTCGGGGAGGTAGGTTCCGGCGGTGGGTGATCCGAGGATCCCCATGTCTCCCACGCGATTGCCCCATCCGAAGTCTTTGTTCCAGTAGGTCCATACATAGGGTTCGATGAAGATGTCGACCATGGATGTGAAGTTCCCGGTGGTGCGGGAGAGGTGAACGACGTGGCCAGGCTCTCCGCGGAGTTCCCATCCTGCGGTCAGCATGGGGGTCAGTGTGGCATGGAGGATCGCGGTAAGTTCTTCGGCCGCGCGTGTGCGGAGGATTTCCATGTCGTCGACGTCATCTTCGCTACCTGGGTCGATGATCCATCCGAGCATTTCGCAGGCGTCGATTCCGACGATCCAGATCTGTGCCGGCGCACCCAGCGGGGTGAGGGTAGCCCATCTGATGAGTTTGTCGAGTTTTTCGATGGAATCTACTGGGCCGGTAAGTGTGTGGCCGGATGGCGTGTAGGTGCCAGCTGCTGTGACGATGACGGCGTGGCCGTCTGCCGACTCACTGGCGGGAGGTAGGGTGGCCGGTTCGGTTGCGTCGAGTCCGGGGGCCTGGGTGGTTTCCGGTTCCACGTCTTTGGAGCGGTCATCCGGAGGGGCGACGATATCGTCGGTGGCCGGGAGCTCAGCAGCGTCGGAATCCGTTTCGAGAGAAGCGGTGTCGTCAACGTCGAACAGTGAAGGCTGGTCTGGTTCGGGAACTTCGTCCGAACGGGTAGCGGATTCTGGTGTTTCGAGCTCGAATAGCGCGAACTGCTCCCCTTTCTTCAGCGCCATGATTCATCCTTTCCGTTCGCTGTCGTCCTCATTCGAGATCGAATGCGGCGCGCACGGCGATGGTCAGCGATTCTTCTTGTGCTGGAAAAAGATAGCCGATGATGTTACCGAGTGCGTTGGCGGGGATCGTGGTGATGTGGTCGCAGCTGACGACCGCTTCGGTGGTCATTCCATTGGCTGAACTGACGGGGACCTCAGTGGACAGCCCTCGGACCTCGGCGGTGATGGGCGCTACCGTGACGGTCCCGAGGTGCGGGCGGACCACCTCCCGGGTGAGTACGAGGACCGGCCGGACTGTATCGAGGTGGGCTTCGTGAATTGGTCGCATCAGGTCAAGCCTGTTGGCTGTCGATTGACGGCGTGGTTAGCGAGGGAACTCAGATCATGTTCGGATGTTGCGGCCGAGAGGATCTCCGCGTCTCGTGCGGCTATCTGGCGGCGACGCTCCCGTTCGAGAGCGCGCAACACTAGTGAGGCCCGCGAGGTGGCGCGATGTTCCCTGACTTCGTCGTCGAGAAATTCCACGATCTCGTCCGGTAGTCGTACCGCGATCTGCGTGCTCATATGCCAATGGTACCGAAGTGGGATTCGTTTGGGTACCACCATCGTGTGCGAGTTGTGGAACCGATCATTTCAACGGGAGGCGAGGATCGATGAAGTACTCAGCGGCCCCGACGCGGCACACCTTCCCACGCACACGGTTTCCGCTGCCTTCATCGGGTCGATCTATATCTGATGTTCTCCAGTCTCAGTGACGGTCCCGTCGATGGTCGCGTCTTCACGTCGGCACGGCTCGTATCGCTGAAATATTCGCTATGCGACAAAGGGCGTTGGGGATTCGACTCTGAATGCCTGGCACGTTGTCACCCCTCTCTACGACGCGACTGCCTCGCTACCGTCGAGAAAATGCAATAGACGTGGTACGCGGTTGGCGACGTCACTGCCAGGATTGGGTCTGGTCCCTCTCCCCTACCACGACCTCGCCCAGTGCGCGGACTACGTATCTGCGATCACATACGCGTTCACTAGGTCGTCTATACGCGAAGTGAAATCTCCAGGGTCGCCGAGTACCTGTATGACTTGAACCGCGCCGATGAATCCCGCGCACAGGTTCGCCGCCAGACGGTGGGCGGCGGAGGCGGGGAGCTGTCTGTCTGCGATCGCAGTATCGACGAGTCGGCTGGCGAGTTCCACCCACTCCCGGAATGCGGGTGGGGCGATATCGAGGCTTGCTTCTGTGGTGAGCCTGAGACCGGCTCGGGCCAGGGCATCGTCAGCTATAAGCGCCGCTAGACCGTTGAAAAATACAGCCAACTGCTCAAGCGCTGGTACCGCTGATTCGCCGCTTGATTGTCGGGTTCGGCGGAGCGCGGTCAACCAGTGGTTGATGAGTTCTCCCGCGATCGCTTCCTTGGAATCGAAGTGGAAGTACACCGCTCCTTTCGTGGAGGCAGCCTTCGCAATGATGTCGTTCAACGAGGTGGCGGCATACCCATCGATCGAGAAGGAGCGTGCAGCTGCCTTGAGGATCTTTGCCTTCGTCTCGTGCGCTCGTTGTTGTCGGGGTCGGTGGTGTTGTTCGAACGGAACGATCAAGTGGCGTCGGTCGTCTGGGTCAATCAATGCGGGTTCCTTGTCTGCAATCCGTGAGGGACTCTGCGGTGGTCAACCTCTCCATGATGACGCGATTCCTGCCGCTCGGAGACTTTGGCATTTGGTGGGTTGCGGCGCTACTCACGTTGTAGTGACGAGTTGGTCGGTGAAGTGAACATCGGAGGCTCGCATGTCGATGAGCGGCGGGTTGTCGAAGCCGGCCGCTCGGGCCGCGGTGTCAAATTTTTCGTACCGCCGCCACGAGGTCGATGTCGCAACAGGAGGATCGGACGTCTGGGCGATCATCTCCCAGGTGAGGGTTGGGTCTGCAAGCTTGCGTCGTGCGGTGTCCTTGACAGCGTCGGGCAGGTCCGATGTGGCAATGAACCATTCGAGCTCGGCGTGCGCCACCGCCTCTTCGTTCGACGGCTCCGGGTCCACTGAGGACCTCGTTTGTTCGGAGGGGTTCGGGTGCGGAGCGCTTTTCGGTGCTTGATGCGTTGCTACGACGCCAAGAGAGTGTTGGACTCCTTCGGCTGTTTCGTTGCGCATGACGATGCTTTGCGTAGCGACCGTGCCCGCGTCTGCAGCGGCATTGTCGATCTCGATCTTGTAGTCGGAGTATGCGATACCCGTTGCTTTGATCAGGATTCCCAGACCGTGAGTGAAGGCGAGTACCAGCACGGGCGGAATGATCGCGATCATGGCTGCAACGGCGGGGTCGAGAGGCGTGTAGCCAATACTCTGACCTGCTGCAACGGCCTTTTGCGCAACTGTTGCGGAGTGGAACGCATGGTAGGCGTTCCCGAGGATGCTGATCGCGACCACTGCAACAGCGACAGCAACGTAGAAGTACTTGTCGCGTCGATGCATCTTCAGTTTGCTCAGAATAACGATGGCGACGGTGGATCCGAAGATTGCACTGTCAACAATGACGGGAAAGATCCATGCGAGGTTTTCGGGGATGGTTCCTTGGCGCGCGAGGTCCCGTTGGACTGCGAAGGAGAGGACAAATGCGCCTGCGGTGATCCCGATTGCGATGAAGATCGCGATGAGAAGTGCGGCGATCAGTGCTCCAAGCTGGATCCGCGCTGCGCGCAGACTAAAATCACCCATGATCGGGTTTTCCTTCCTACAAGGGGTGTTCTCGGTCTGGAGCCTCGCTGGTTGCCGCCGGCGGGGCTCCTCCTGATTTCGGAAGATTTCTTCTGGTGGAACTCCTGCGTTTCGTCCGCTTTGCGTGGAGTGGGGGTTCTTGCGATTTCTTCCGGTCGCATGCGAGCGGCGACTGCTGTTGTTTGCGTGGTACTCCGAGCATGTCGGCGATGTCGTGCCAGCTGCGTGCATGTTGATTCAGATGTATGTGGGGTGGTCTGCAATTTTGCGTGTGTATTGCAGGACTGCAGCGGATTGCTCACGCAAATTGCTCGCCGCTTTGCGCTGCCAAGGCTTCCGAGAGCTACGGAACGGAATGCCAGCAGATGAGAGGAACACGGCATTGCACGTCCTAGCAAGGACTCCCACTCCGGGGCGGGTTCGCTGCGCGCCCGCACCCGCGGGCTGACCACTTGAACTACTGAGGTCCGTGGAATGCTTCCCGTGTGCAAACTCATTCGACGGGCACGCGCTAAGCGCCGCTGCGTAGGTCTTTCAGCCGAAGCACAAGATGCCCGTGACCGAACTCCGCAATCAGGACAATCTATCGGATGCATGCACGCAGTGCATGCCGTGCACGCTCCGCTCTAGAGTCCCCTGGCCTTCAAGTATTCGTCCAGCGCAGCCTCGGTCATCGACGCCTCGCTGATTTCACGATCGCCCGTCTCGTACCGCAATTTGTCAACACCACGCCGGAGGCGATCCTTGGTTGAAGGTTTGATGCGCGTGTTGTGGGTCATCGACAGCTTCTCCTCCTCATCTTTGCGGCCGCTGAGATCCGCTGAAGGCGATGACGGCGTAGCTGCAGGTGCCGCAGGGGTCGCGTCTCCCCTGGGCGGACGTTCCGGGATGAGTTCAGCCGGATGTGTCTTACGAATGGCAGGTTCCCGCTTCACGCTCATGCCGGTGCTCCGATCACAATGGGCAACTCAGCGAGCAAGTCACTATATGCAAGTTGCAGCGTCAATGCTTTCCCACCCTTGAACTGGTGAATCGGAGTGCGATTCGAGTGCGCGTCCTGGCGGGCCGCGAGTTCCGGGATCGACGTCTTGGCGACGAGAGAGCCGTAGGTTTCCCGTAGCTCGCTCTCTCTGAACTCATGTTCGCCGGTGGATCGTTTACGACTGATCACGATCTTGTCGAATTCCAGCTTCGGGTTTGCCCGTTTACGAACGGTGTCAATTGTCTCTTCGAGCTTCTGAACGCCGCCGACACTGTCGATTGTCGGTTCGGTGATCGCCACAACGCCATCTGCTGCAATAAGAACCGCGAACAGGACCTTGCCCATATTGGGAGGGCAGTCGAAAAGCACGGCGTCATAGGGAGAAAGGTCGAGCCCTTCGAACGCGACGTCTAGGCGAAACACCAGGTCATTCGACCCATCCGATTCGATCTTTCCGAGTTCTTCGTCTGCGGGAATGAGGTCGACGCCATCCCATGGGGTGGCGATGATCGCCTCGGCTGCAACGCCTTCCCTGGTCTGGTTCATGAGGTGGTAGGCCGTCATCATGCCCTCTTCGAGAGTGACGCCGAGGCCGCCGGTCGTATTGCCCTGCTGGTCCATGTCGACGACAAGTACTTTTCCGCCGACCGCGGTGATGGCGCTGGCAAGCCCGAGAGTGGAGGCCGTCTTGCCTACCCCACCCTTCTGGTTGCCGAGTGCGATTTTGCGTGGCTGCATTGCGGACCTTTCATCGAGGGCGTTGACGCGTGTGAGGCGTGCATTGCGTGTGGATCACGCGCTGCATGCAATATGTGCATTGCTTGCTGTGTGCGCAATCCACGCTGTACGTGGGTTACATGCAGACTGTGCGTTACACGCGACCTGAGCACCGCATGCATTGCATGCTGGGTCTGCTCTGCCCGCTAGACACGCACACTGTGCATTACGTGCGCGCGTAGCATAACACGCATGTATTGCATGACGTTCAAGCCTTGCACTCTGTGCGTGTCATGCACGTGCTGCATTACCTGCACCCCGTGCGCACAACGCATGCAACGCTCACCATGCGTGCACCGCAACCCACGCACGTCTCGCTCGACACGCTAGCCATGCTTCGCCCGCAACCCACGCATGCGTTGCGCACAATGCACGTCTCGCACGCCGCGCAATCACCTCATTCAACGCATGGCATGCGCTGCGTACTCTGCTCGCTCAGCATGCACGCACTGCCATGCATGCCGTGCGTGTACTGCATGCAGGACACGCATCAAATGTTATGCACGGTAAGCACGCACCCCTTGCGCCGCAAGCAGATCATGCATTGCATGCATTGCATGTTCTTTCGATTCCCTGCATGCATTGCATGCACCTCACGCATTGCGTGAAGCAGCAAAATAGCAGGTCAATACGCTTATGCGTGTCGAACGAATCAAAAATACCTGCCGCAAGTGTCACGCGTTGTTGCAAAAGCTCGACTCGACCGAGAGCAGCTTCGCTAACACGATCACCCGATCGTGAGACGTTTCAGAGACCGAATCGAAACGTGTGGCAGTCCTCTCGGTCAGCTTGTTAAGGAAACGAAGGGACGCTATTCGGCTGCTAACTGAGTAAAGGCCGAAATTGTAGGATTCGACAATCTCCGATGTGCGCGCAGAACAAATTGTTCACCGTCGCGAGCGGTCATACCCAGCCATCCGCCAATGCACCGCCCTTGCGGGGATGGCAGGAAAGCACCAACCTTGCAAGGCAGGCAAGAACAGACTGCCACTTCAGAAACTCTCTGATTTTCGCGCCGGGGGCACGTCAATAGAAGCCCGTACCCCTTTGAAGGCCAGAACATACTTCATTCCATCGGGGTCCGAACATCGAGGGCAGAAGGAAGAACTCACATGAACTGCACGGATGGTGAAGTGAGACATGCGTGGGCCGAACAACCGCACTGATCGCGGGGGAGGGGCCCAATTCTATTGAGAGATACAGCCGATTCACTGCCAGTCGGGGGGCTCATCTAACTTCACGAACAACATTGCGGAAGCATCTCAGGACACCGCGGGGCCCGCGGTGCAACGAAATTTCTGCGCGAAAGGCAGGTCGCAGTGTGAACCCGGAGGTGTGAGGGAAGGGACATGTGGAGATCCGGATGACTCGACGTTCGGCCAAAGTGCAATGACCGAAGCGAATCCGAGCAGGCACTGACTTTACGTCACAGTGACGAAATGAAGCTGAGGGGCGGGGTGGGAAGAATCAGTTTCATCAGGCTTCATTTCGCCGCTTTCCGAACAGAACTTTCGGGTGGGTGGACATTTCGAATACAACGACGTGTGAATCGCTACGCCCAAACACACGCACTTTTCGACCGAGCGGGGGAGGGGATGGAGACAAGCTTCCCATCTACAAGTATCCCGTTCAGGATGCCGACTCTGCCGAGTCGACAGCTACGAACGACACAAGCAGCCCACCGTTTTACGCAACAGCGCTGCCATACATGCAATGCATGCCTTGCAACGCACGCATTGCATGTATCGCATGCGCGACCAGAATGCCTCGCAACGCATGCGTCACACGCAGTGATCGCACCATGCTTCTCTGCGCAAAAAGCCGCCTACCTGCGCAAATCAAGTTTCTCAGTCAGGTACATGTCTCGAGAGATATGACCAATAGACGATCCGAATACCTACGGACGCGTCTGCATAGGAGGAGCGGCAGTCGCAAAAACTCTTCTTCGATGTTGAACCAGTACCAACGCAGCGCCATTCAGGCGCAGAGAAGCGAACCGACAGCCCACCATTGACTGGTTCAGGCGGGGTCAGTTCTCCGAAAATGGCTGTGGAGCTCCGCGTATTAGATCAAAATGTTGTCCTCCCGGTTCTTTGTGTCCCGATCAACCTCGCCATGAGTATTTAGAGCCCGTGGCGATCAGGGTGCTGTGCTACGGACCACAACCCTTCTCAGCAACGCTTGTCGATCATCGCGAGGCGCGATTTTGGACGTGAATTGCCTGGCTGGATTGGGACCAGGAAGCCTCAATGTTGCAGCTTGCATGCCAGGTGAGCCCGAATGCTGGCTAGGATCTTGGCGCGGTGCTCCGGGTTCGCTGCCATTTTCGTACGCTGCACATGTGAGTTTTCAAGTAATTCTTGTTCCCTCTTTCGCGCCAGGTCGGCCGATTTACGCTGTTCACTGGGTGATTCTCCGGTCCAGTCGATCCCATCGAGCCTGCGTCTGAGGTACGCCAACGGTGAGATCAGGCTTGATCTCGTTGGCCAGATCCACCCCCGATCTGCTGTGTCTCGGGAGAGCGTCAGTGCGATGTCACGCCCTGTCCATCGCGTCGTATCGATTTTGACATCGCGGAGAAGATCACAGATCGCCCCGATATGTCCGGGCGGTCTAAGAGCCGGCGCATGGTTGACGAGTTCGGCTGCAGTCCTCTGAAGTGCCAGAGGCCGGGGTGCGATCCGAGAAGTGCTTCGTTTTGTTGTTGTGAGCTGGGCTCGCGCGTGCGCGCGTTGGTGAGTTCTTCCTAACGGAAGAACTTCAAAAGATAAAAAACCAACACTAGATAGGGTGTCAGTTCCTATCAGCCCTGGTCGACTGCTGTGGGGCTGATTGACGCGGTTGACGTCGGGCCTCAGAGAGCTGCGAGCACTGCGGCGGGTTGCTCTTTCAGACGCGCGAGACGGCCGCGTCTTGGCGAGTTTGCGGTGAGGTGTCGTTGCCACAATTGCTCGAGGGGATGACAGTGACCACGTCGATGCAGCGCGGCGCTGTTGACCCCCGTGATGGGCTTCAGCAGCCAGAAATTCCAGAGTTTTAAGGTTCCGTCCCCGGACGTGTTCGATACCCATTCCCAGAGCGATGAGCACGCGCCTGGCGCGGTTGACAGAGGATTCGCTGACGTTGGCCCGGGCAGCGATCGTTGATTTCGCTGCGGAGACCCCGCGGCCGGTGTGGGATTCGGCGAAATGTGCGTGAGCTTGTGCCACTGCGTAAGCCTTGTCGGGCTTGATCAGGTTGCGCGCGCACAACGCCTTGCCGGCCGGGTTGGTGGTGTGATGCCGGAATTGGCGGAGCCATTCCCTGCGTGATGTCCACACTGGAACGCGTGCTTGTTCCGTTGGTTCGACAGGTAGGGACCAAGAGCGTCCACGCTGGTCAGTGGACTCGTTGAGTTGCCGAGTAGCGGCTTCGAGGCGAGCGATACGTGAGAGAGCATCGTCGACTGCCGCTTGCCATTCATCGACTTCTGTCGATTGAGGGACAGTGGATTGGGTGCCGATGTGCGACACGCCGAAGGTTGGTGATATGGAATGAGTTGGGGTGTATTCAGGGTATGCGCTACCCTGAGACATACCTGCCATAGGTAAGTCCCTTCCAGGGGATGCAGTACGAGCAGAGAAAGCGCTAACTTTCGAAGCTCACCTCTCAAGAATGTTCGAGAACAGATGTCGGAGAACCTGCCAGTTCTCAGTCGACGTCAAGGACCTGCCAGTCCTTATTTCGCCGCGATGCGGTCCGCTCCCAATCACCCCCTTCGGGGGCCTTTGTGCTTTTCAAGAGGTCTGCGCTGTTTAGTTAGGTATCGGGGCACTTCGTTCGTTGTCGGCTAGGGGCGGCCTCCCTGTCTGCGGATCCGCTGTACGCGCGTTGCGGCCGCGGTCGTTCGGGAGATCTGTTCGATCCGGCGGCCGCACATCGGTACCGCTACGGGTACGGTGCTGGCTTGCTCGGATGGGACATTCGGGACGCAGAAGTGTGATCCGGTCGCCATGAAAGCTGAAATGTGATCTGGACGTGCCAAAAATGACACCGTGAACACGTCCGCGAGTATGGCGGAATTGCGTTTCTGCGATATCATCGAGTAAGCACCGCCTCTTCCTTTCGAGGTAGTGGTGGTCACCGCCTCTTCCTTCACTGGGTTAGTGGTGGTCAGGGAGCTGGGAAGCTCTCACAACCGCATAAACGGACAGCCCCCGATGCCGCCAAGCCCTGGGGGTTGTTCGCTGTCTAGGGATAGTTCATGCGCCGACCGCAAGCTGCTCGATGCGACGCAGTGATCCAGCTGCCTCGACCTCGAGAAGTCTCAGCTGGTCCGGATGCAGTTTGTCGATGATGTAGTCCGGTATGTCCAGTCCGTGGGTGATGGCCAATATGAGCACGGAGTAATCCCCAGCAGGGATTCCGAGTTCGGCGGCCCGATCCTCGTACACCTTGTGCTGCTTGAGGGGAGCACGAGTCGCGATGTGTCCGCGAGGTCCCTTGTTGTGCTGTGCCATGAGGAAAGACTAGAACCAATCTGTAACTGATACGGGTAGGCGCGCTTGTTCGGTGTGTCGCGTGTGGTTGATGTTGCCATGGAGTTCTGAGGGATTTTGCGGCGGCCCGGGGATTTTGCGGCGGCCCGCCTCACAGCCCACCGCCGGCCCGGCCAGCGAGGGGCTTGACGGACCACCTCTGCGGCTTCGCTGAAGGTGGAGTTTGGGTGCGTTGGCGGTTCGATGATGGGTCTAGCGTTGGAATCGGGTTGGATTCTTCGGGAGCGGATGGAGATGCTTGGCTCTCATGCTGTCAGACGCCGGGGAGGTTCATGTGTGACTGAACGCGGGGGAGGGGTTACGTAACCCGCGTGTTGGACGGCGCTTCCGCAGCCTGCTGCCGTGTGTCGTGGAGATGGATGGCGACAGGGGGCCTGTGGACAGTCGATGGTGCGTCTGCGAGCTCGATAGCTCGGGTCACGTGTCGAGAGGAGCACCTGAAAGATCCGGAAAGGCACCTCAACCTGTCAACTGTCGAACGTATGTTTCCAGCGGGGAAGGTTTGTGCCTTCGTGTTCGCCTGCGAATCGTGACGGGACTTCGGTTGGGGGAGGTCGATCCGCGCATATTGTCACGCAGAATGCTCTTTATCGCAGTTGCCCAAAGGATTTCGTCACCGGATTCGAACATTAGAGTCGTGCGTCGTTCGACTTCCGTGAGTACATTGCTCGGATCGACATATCGACGGTGCGCTGTTCGCGCACTCGAAGGAATACTTCGCATTCCGTCAACATCGTTTCTCAGGACTCAAAGGTTCCA
The DNA here is from genome assembly GCF_058788335.1 of Rhodococcus sp. FW305-130. NCBI lineage: Bacteria > Bacillati > Actinomycetota > Actinomycetes > Mycobacteriales > Nocardiaceae > Rhodococcus > Rhodococcus sp. FW305-130. Next base: position 234,942 of record NZ_JBYTAP010000010.1, read on the forward strand.
CAACGCCAACAGTTCGTCCCGAAGACTGAGCGAGCGAACGTAGTGGTTGGACCGCAGTTGTGCGCTGGGGTACCCGACATCGACGAGATACCTCTCGGTGTCTGCCACAGGAAGCGGTAGCAGGTCGTTGCGAACGCGGAGAAAGCATTGAAATTGACTGGGGGAATCTGGTATTCGATCCTGGTTGGATATCACGACAGCGGGCGGCAATAGCAAGTCGTTGTCCGTGGAGATACGGATGACGACGTCCCCACGTGCCATGCTGCTTGGTTTTCCGAGTCTAAGTGTTTCGAGTCGATATCTCACGCTCGGATTGACCGAAAGATGCTTTGTTGAAGTCTGTTTCACAGCTGCGATGCGCACGGAAGAACGGTTTTCGTGATCGCTGTCTTGCCTAATAAAAACTCGGTTGGTCGGAGTCGGAAGAAAGTCGTTGTCGGGGTTCTGCATTCGGCCGGTGATGCCGGGTATGGGTACGGCACGCCCGATCGCCCATTCGTGCGCAGCGTTGTCGATGAATATCTGGTCTACAGCAGTGGTTTCGTCGATATTGCTGATGAACGCGCGACTGTCGGCAACCACTTGCGGGTCATCGGAAATGACGACCGCTTCATGGGTGAATGTGGAATTCTCGGAAGCATTCGCCGAGCCGATTACAGCTCGTTGGTTCGTCACGATGACCTTGGCGTGCAGTGTTGACGACGACAGGATGCGAACGCCCTTGCTGAGGTAGTGCGCAAGAACGACAGGTGAAGTGGCGTGGGCGCGGATCGCCGCGGTAGAAGCATTGACGATCAGAAGGTCTCCACTGCGAAGTGGAAGTAGTTCGGGCGCAAGGTGTCCGAGATAGGGGATAGCGGCATAGCGCGGGCCTCGCGTTCGGATCGCACGAGTGATGTGTGGCCACGGGTTCGGTCCGTGGAAGCTGGTCCCCATAACCTAGAACGATATCGCGATTTGGGCCCGATTTCTGGCGCCTTCGAGGCAAAGGGGGACGTTGCCTCGAAGGCTGCCATTGTTGTGCGTCATCTCCGGGAGCAAAGTGCCTTCCGAACTGTGTGTGATCTGTCGTGGAGGTAGAGGAACGGTGTGGATACCACCTCCCCAGCTGGACGACGTAGTAGCCCAGTGCTGCTGCAGCGCTGTAGATTCAGCGCAAGAATCTGATATGGGGACAGTGGCGGTGAGAGTGCAGGATGGGTGGGGAAGGGACCTGTCGTTGGCTCGAACCGGTGAATCTGCCGCGGTACGCGATCCCGTTGAGGTGGGGATGGGCGCGGTTGATCGTGCGGCCCCACGCCTGGCCTGTGCCGAGGGCGTGGTTGCATCCGGGCGGGTTGCCACTATCCGAGCTCGCATCTGTTGTGAGCTCAATTTCTGGTGGACTGCTCGATCAGAGGAGTCCGGCGGTTCGGAAGAAGTCAGTGACAGCGCCGGTGTCGGTCATGCCGTAGACATCGATGGTCAATCCGGTTTCCATGTTGACGTAACTTCCCGACACTTGTCCGGTGGCGCCGTCACTGATATTGACTCCTGCTGTGCGGGAGTCATTTTCGACCAGGGTGTAGTTCCCGTAGTCGTATTCGCGGTATCCGAGAAGTGTTTTCTTCGCTTGTTTCAGGTCGAGGCTGGCTGTGAAGCGATTGCCGTATTCGGAGAAGCTTTTGGCGAGTTGGTTGGATTTTTTGATATCGCAACTGATCACGAGGGCACCGTCGCTGGTGAAGGTGGATTGCCGGCAGTTTTCTGCGGCGCTGCCCAAGGCTGTGGGGAGGGCGGCTTTGACGGTATCGGCGTCGGTGACCGGTCCGGCAGTGATGGTCGGTGCGGTTGTGGTGCCGGCGGCGGCTGGGTTGTCCACGTTCGGGTTGTCCGGTGACGGGCGCAGAACGATCACGGCTGCCACGATTGCTCCGATGACAACGAGAGCGCTGGCGGCTGCAAGGTATTTGATTGTCTTGGAGTTGGACGGGTTCGAGGTGTGAGGGCTTTGAGCGGTGGTGGCGCTCAGGGTGAAGACGGGTTGCATCTGCTCAGGAGCGGCGCGGGTGTTCGGGCCTGTCCCGATGCCGGGAGCAGTGAGCTGTGGGTTGGCATAGTTACGTTGAACCCCGGCACCGATAAGCGCGCCCTGGGCGACAACTGTTTTCGGGTCGTCGAGAGTCGCGATCGGCCCGAGGACAGCGAGGCGTTGATGGACCAGCGGGATCCGCGACGAACCACCAGTCAGGTACAGGGCCGAGAGCTGACTCGGATGAGTGATGCCCGCATCGATGAGTGTCTGTCGCGTCAGCGCGACTGCACGGTCGACGGCTGCGGCGATGAGGGATTCGAATTCCGGGCGGGTGATGGACAGTGTTTCCTGATGTCCGTTTCCGTTGACCGTGATCGTTGCTGACGGGCTCGAGGAGAGCAGTTCCTTGGCTCGTTGGATGGAGTCGTCGAGACTTCGGGTGACGTGCAAGGGCGCGGAGGTGCGGATGAAGTGCAGCAGGTCGGGATTGCGGTCATTGAGCATGTGATCGACCCACCCTCGTAGTACCGCGTCGAGGTTCTTTCCGCCGAGGCTGTTGTCGCCGCGAGCAGCGATGATGTCGAACGAATTGGCATCTGTTGCAGTGAGGACTGCGATGTCGAGGGTGCCGCCGCCGAAGTCGAACACTGCGATCTTCGTTCCTGCGGGCATGGTTTCGGTGCGTGAGTAGTAGTGCGCGGCGGCCCGGGGTTCGGAGACGGTACTGACCTGTCCCGATCCGTAGCCGACCCTGGCTGCAGCGTCGAGCAGCACTCCGACCTCGCGTGGTGACCAACCCTCGGGATGGGTCAGGACCAGATGGGAGGGCGCTTGGTCGCGGTGGACGGCGGTGGCACGGCCGATCACGGTGTGCAGGACAGCAGCGATGGGCAACGAGGCGGGGATGTCGTAGCCGTTGACGTGGACCACGCCTTGTCCGACGACGCGTTTGGGGGAGGGGATGAATGCCGCTGGGTTCGTTTCGGCCCGGTTCAGGGCGACGTCGCCGACATCGATGGTCGCTGGTGATTCCACGAATACGGCCGAACTCATCAGGTTGCCTTGGTGGGTCAGAGAGAGAGTTTCCACTGCTCCGGTGACAACACCGGTGTGCGCGGCGGCGGTATTCGATGTTCCGAAGTCGACGCTCAGCATCCAACCCGACATGATGTGTCTCTTTCCTGTGATTGCTCGTCGACCGCGCTGTGTCGGTCAGGTTTCCTGAAGCGGATGTCTATTGGTCGGTGACGGAACAGAACATCCACTGGCCTTCTTCGCGGACGTATTCGACCAGGACCACGCCTTCGTCTGTGGTGCCATTCTTATCTGTGATGATCCGCAGACGGACGGAGGCGTTGTCGCCGATGACGTTCGAGGAGATGAATTCCTTGACCGTGATCGTCACAGTGCCTGTTGCGGGGGTGTCGTCGGGGGTCGTTGTCACGGTGACGTAGCCGGCGCAACGCATGGATTCGACTTTGGCTTTGTCCCCTGCACTGACGGCGGCGAGGTATTCGGTGGTCCGGTCCTGGACCGCTGTGATGTCGTCAGCGGTGCCGGGCGCGGTGTTCACCGTGCGGATTGGCGAGGCGTTGTGCGTGGTGGTGTCGTTGTTCGACGAGGTCGACAGCCATACCGCTGCTCCGACAGCGCAGAGTGCGACGAGTACGCCTGCACCGATGAGAACACCGCGTGAGCGGGACTGCGACGACTGCGCCGCGGGGGTTACCGCGGCCTCGAATGGCGAGGACTGCGAGCTGTGCGGATTGTGAGTGGGAACGCTGCCGGTACGGGCGGATTCCCCGAACAACGGCGCTCGTGCGGGCGACTGCTCACCTGCACCAGCGGAAGTGGTCGATGGAAAAGGGCCGGTCGGTGCAGCAGACGATCGTGTGGTGGCGATTAGTGCACCTTGAACGACCACTGTTTTCGGATCATCGAGAGTTGCGATCGGACCGAGTGCAGCGATCCGGCTCTGCACCAGTGGGATCCGGGATGAGCCGCCGGTTAGGTACAGCGCCGTCAACCCTTGTGGTCCGGTCAACCCTGCGTCCACCAGAGCGGCATGGGTCAAGGCGGCTGCGCGCTCGATTTCCGGAGCGATGATCGATTCGAACTCGGCGCGGGTCAGGGTGAGGGTTTCGCGGCGGTCGTGCCGGCTGTCCACTACGGAGATCGTCGCGGACTCGGTGGAGGAGAGGAGTTCTTTGGCGCGGCGGATGGAGTCGTCGAGGGTCCGCAGGATGTGGGCCGGTGCGACGGTCCGCAGAAAGTGCAGCAGCTCGGGGTTCTCGTCCTGAAGTTGAATATCGACCCAGCGGCGCACGGGCATCGTCAACTTAACTGTGCCGTCAGTCAGGGATGATGGTCGGATGAGTCGTGGAGACGAAACGCGGGTGGATTCGACGCGGTCGCCGTACAAACGGCACCGCTATCCCGCGGAGATCATCGCGCACTGCGTGTGGCTGTACTACCGGTTCGCCTTGAGTTTGCGCGACGTCGAGGAGTTGATGCTAGCCCGCGGCATCGTCGTCTCGCACGAGACGATCCGCACATGGTGCGCGAAGTTCGGGCCAGAATATGCGCGTGGCCTGCGTCGACGCGCTCCCGAACCTGGCGATAAATGGTTTTTGGACGAGGTGTTCGTCAAGATCGGAGGCATCCGGCATTACCTGTGGCGGGCGGTCGATCAGGGCGGGAACGTCCTTGACGTCCTGGTCCAGTCGCGCCGTAACGCGAAGGCGGCGAAACGCTTCTTCAGTAAGCTGATGCGCAAGCATGGCCGGGTGCCGAGGGTGCTGGTGACCGACAAGCTCGCCAGTTATGTTGTGGCACATCGGGAGTTGATGCCGTCGGTTGAACATCGCCGCTCGAAGTATCTGAACAACCGGGCCGAGAACTCCCATCAACCGACCAGGCAGCGCGAACGGGCGATGAAGTTTTTCCGCTCACCGGGTGCAGCGCAACGGTTTCTGGTGGTGTTCAGTGCGATTTCGCCGCACTTCCGGCCCGGGCGACACACGCTCACCGCGAGCGATTACCGCTCCGAAATGACCAACCGCTTCGCCACCTGGAACGACGTCACCGGCGTACCCGTCGCCGCCTGAACCCGTTGTCACACCGAAAGAATCCGCCAAGAATTCCCGAATGCTGTTGATCCCCAGTCATGTTCAGTTAAGTTGACAGAGCCCTGTGGAAGTTGGTTTGCCTGAGGCTCGGGTGACGTGTTGATTCTGTGGAGCCGTGGATCCGGGCGTGTGGATCGATTTCCCGGAAAGTTCCGGATCGCTATGAGGCGCCTCATGAGCAGGTTAAGGATCGTGTCGGGCGGTCGGAAACTTGCTCATCGTCGTAGTCGATTTTCCAGGGCATCTGGGTCACCGCTATACGGCCTTGAACGACGCTCGTTGCGAGTTTGTGTGGCAGTCTTCCGCGAGCATCGAACTCACCTATTAAATACCGACTGAACTTCTTTATTTACCTCGAGTGGGGATGCTCGTGTTGACTATTTGTTGGATCAGTGTGAGTCGATGCTCCGAGAAGCGGCGGATTGCGTCCTTGTCGCCTGCCAGATGCGCTCGCGCCAGCAGGTCCTGACAATTGTGTAGCTGTTCGGTGAGAGTCATGTGTCGGTGCTTCCAATTCTGGGTTGGGTACATCCGGTACATTCGCGACCCTCTCATTTTCTTCGGGGGTCGGGAAGTCTGGCGCGAAGGGTGTGAATGATGCCATCGATTGCCATGTCCGGGCGCACTACCGGGTCGGCGGTGCGAATCGGCTGGGGTGGCGCACGCTGGGGGAATTCTTGACTGGCCTGCGGCAGGTGTTGTCGGGTGGGGTGGTTCTGATCGATCTTGAAGACTGGTGTTTCTGAGTCAAAGATTCTGATCGTAGATCTTGTATCGGAATCTATTGTTGTGCAATGTCTTTCGTCTGCATTCGCTAAGGATGCTGCGTCGTGATTGTCGTGAACGGATTCGGTGTGCTCGGTCGAGCGGCGTTGGCCGGGTACTCCTTGTTGTGGGGATGTGCTCGTGTGGATTCGAGTGAGAACATCGTGCTGGGACGTCTTCGTCTCAGATGTGGAGCCTCACTGTGCAACGAGGGCTGAAGGGTGATCAACCAGTTTGTCGATGCGGCGCTTTCATGGTTATCGCCTCAGTCTCAGGGGGAGTCACCCCGGGCGTAGTCTCTCAGGGGAGAGCTATCGTCCTTCGGTTCTGCGGCCGATTTCTTCGAGCATTTGTCCGATGGTGAAGTGCCGCACTGATGCTGGAATTGCGTCTACGAGGCCGGATTCCTCCTCGGTCATGTAGTCGGCGGCGACGAGGACCTCTTGGATATGGACATCGAACGCGGTGGCGGCGCGGCGTATGACACTGTGCGATGGTCTCCGAACGATCGACATCCACTGGCGTAGTACTGATGGGTAGATGTCGAGGGCGTGAGCAGCCTCCTTGACGCTGCTGTAACCGCGAAGTTCGATCTGTGCTTGCACCCATGAACCGAATGGACTCATACGGGACATCGTTTCAGGTGATTGACGCTGAAACGAATCGGGTGAGTGATCCGATCCAGGGCGGGGCGGCGAGCACGGACGCTCGGGCCTCTGGTGCGTGGTGGTGTCGATTGTTCGAGGACGTCTCATGCATCTGCTGGAGAGATTGTCCGTCAAATCGGGGTCATAGGAGGTAGTGAGGGTGTTTGTTTGCGACTCGACGGGCACTCTGGCATGGCAGAGAAACTCGTTGGTGTCCAAGCGTTTTGAGTACAGGTGAGGAGAAGTGTTATAAACGATGAGGCATTACGCGAATCGATAATCTGGCCGGTGTCTGCGCCGTGGGCATCACCTACAGTGTCGGTGTCCGCCGATGCCGGAGACGGGATTCGAGCAACGCGAGAAGGGGAGTTCGTACTGATGGCTGTCACCACCGACCGGTACCACACGCGGGTGATGGCGTCGCCGATTGCGTATCAACGCCCCGACCCTGTTCTCTGGGATCCGAAGATGCATACTCGGTACGCAGACTTCGAGGCCAACGGGTTCACACATCTCGACCGAGTGCTCGACGACCGCCAGGTGCGGGGATGTCTGAGCGAGGTCGCGCGTCTCGGTGAAGAACCGGAGTTGCGCGGGGACGAGCGGATCGTTCGCGAAAAGGGTTCGTCAGCAGTGCGGTCCATCTTCGACATCGCGAATCTGAGTTTGGTGGTCTCCGATGCGATCGAGGAGTCCGGGGCCGCCGGCATCGCAGCAGAGATTCTGGGATCGGAGGTGTACGTTCACCAGAGTCGCCTGAATTACAAGCCGGGTTTTCGAGGTGGGGCCTTTTACTGGCACGCCGACTTCGAAACCTGGCATGCGGAGGACGGGATGCCGGCACCGCGAGCGGTCAGCGCCTCGATCGCCTTGACCGACAACCACCATTTCAACGGGCCCTTGATGGTCATGCCCGGCTCGCACCGCACCTTCCTACAGTGCGTCGGTGCCACCCCGCCACGGTATTTCGAAGAATCCTTGGTCGACGAGATTCCCCGGGTCGGTGTCCCGAACGAGCAGATGATCTCCGAGCAGTACGATCAGCACGGCATCGAGGTCGTCACCGGCGCTGCCGGTTCGATGACACTGTTCGACAGCAATCTGCTCCACGCGTCCGCAGGAAATATTTCGCCCGTACCTCGTGCGAACATCTTCGTCGTCTTCAACAGCGTCGACAATGCGCTCGAGCCGCCCTACTGCGGTGCTGCACCGAGACCGGAGTTTCTCGCCGCCCGCAGGTAGTCGATACTGCCCGGCGATGTCACCTCACATCGGTCGCATCACGGTGCGCGAGGTCCGAACCCGGGCCGGGGCGCTCGACCAACAGGTGAGATCGGCTCTTGCTTGTGCCCGTGTGGATCAGATATCCGTAGCGGATGATCTCGTGGTGGCTCTCACTCAATGCAACCCAGCGGGCGTCGTCTGCGAGGGGGTAGACCTGCCAGCGAGAGCCGACCGAAAACTCGCAGATCGAGCTCGGCGACACGGCATCCGCAATCGATGCGACTGAGCGGCCGCTGTCGTTGTCCAGGGCGACGTCGATGTGAAACACCTCGACTCCGGCTCTTTGCCTGGCCGCGGGCGGACGTGTCACCACCGCATGCAACGGTGTGTTCACCAATGTCGGGACTGGGCGTAAGCGCACACAAAGATACCGCAAGCTTGCACCCAGCAATACCGTGGCGAGGCCTCCCACGATGATCGTTGCCGGCCAGCGCAGCCATGGCTGCGCACCGGTCGTGTCCTGAACGGGTTCGCCGACGTCGAGCGCGAGTACAACAGCCAGGGAGGCCATGACCACTGCGGCGATCACGAGAAAGCTTGCGATCGAAGAAGTTTCGATGCGGTACGCACGTGCTCGTTGAGTTGGCGTTGCGAGAGCGAGCTGGATGACGTTCTCCTCCTCGGTAGCATCTCGTGGACCTGTGCACTTTTTCCCTTTGGAGCAATTCGCTTCGCAACATGGCACCTGAAGGTCGATCTGTGAGGAATACGGCGTCGATGGTGTGAGACGCTCCACGGGTGGTCCTTGGCGTTGAGATTCTCGCGTGTGCGGGGTGTCAGCGATACGGTGAAAGCAGACATCAACGGAAATACCGCGCGGGTGGATCCTGTTCTGCCTCTGACCGATTGATCTCCGTTCGAAGGGATACGCACATGGTCGATACGTCGTCAATGTCGAATCGTGCGATGAGCGAGTGGATCAACGCGCATCCCGCCGAAACGACAACGGCGATCGTTCTGGTCGTGGTGGCGTTGGTGGTCCTCGCAGTCTGGACGATATCGAGATGACCCGCCCACGGCCGGAGCCGTAGATTGCGGTTGCGGCATACGTCGTGGTCAATGCTTGAGAACCGCTTTGAGGAAGGTGCGCGTCCTGTCCTGGGTGGGGGAGTCGAAAATCTGTTCCGGCGGGCCCTCCTCGACGATCTTTCCGGCGTCGAAGACCAGTACTCGATCGGCGACATCGCGCGCGAACCCCATTTCGTGGGTGACGATGAGCATGGTGATGTCCGTGGTGGCAGCGATTGTTCGTAGTACGTCGAGAACGTCGGCGACCAATTCCGGGTCGAGAGCCGAGGTGACTTCGTCGAGCAAGAGGATTTCGGGGTCCATGGCCAATGCTCGGGCTATGGCCACGCGCTGTTGTTGACCTCCCGACAGTGTGTTCGGGTGTGCGATTTCTTTGTCGGCGAGCCCGACGAGGGCGAGTAGTTCACGGGCGCGGGCATCTGCTTCGGCCTTGCTTCGGCGCAGAACGTGTATTTGTGCTTCGGTGATGTTCTCCAGGACAGTCATGTTCGGAAACAAGTTGAACTGTTGGAAGACCATCCCGATCTTGGACCGAGCGGCGCGTAGGTGTCGTTCACCGGCTGGGACCAACTGCCCGTTTTTGATTTCGTGGGAGAACGGTTGTCCGTTGACACGTACGAGTCCGGAATCGATCTTCTCGAGTGTCATCAGGATCCGCAGTATGGTGGTCTTCCCCGATCCACTCGGCCCGATCAACGCGACGCGTTCCCCGCGCTCGATCGCGATATCGAGGTGGTCGAGCACGGTGTGCGTGCCGAATCGTTTGACCACGTGCTCGAACGAAATCGCCGAGCGGGTGTTCTCGTCAGTAGGCAAGACGTTTCTCCACTTGTCGGATGAGCACGGACGTGGGGTAGCTGGCGAGGAGGAAGATCACTCCTGCCATCGTGATCGGCTCCAGATATTGAAAGGTGCGAGCTCCGTATTGCTGTGCAGCGGTGACCAATTCGACCACCGTGATGGCGAAGAGGAACGGTGTGTCCTTGAACATGGAAATCGCGTAGTTTCCCAGCGCCGGTAGGGTGGCGCGTACAGCCTGCGGAAGAACCACAGCTCGCCACGTTCTCGTCGTCGGAAGAGACAGGGCTCGCGCAGCCTCCCATTGTCCGGCGGGAACCGCTTCGATTCCTGCGCGGTACACCTCGGCCATATACGTCGAATAGTGGACACCCAGAACCGCGATACCGATCTGCAGCGCGGAAAATTGCGGAAGCAAGTAGTACACGAACAGGAGTTGGACGACGAGCGGGGTCAGCCGGATGAACTCGGTGATCCAGCGCAGGGGAACTCGCACGTACGCAGGGCAGGTGCGGCGAGCGATCGCAATCACCAAACCGAGAACCGATGCGATTGCCATTCCGAGCACTGTCGCCAGCAAAGTGATTTTGAAGCCGTCGATCAGGATCGGGAGTGAGTCAGCGGCGCGTTGCCAACTCCATTCGACGCTCATCGCCCCACTCCTACGAGTTCATCGCCTCGATCGGGCTTGATGCTGAGTACTTCTCGCAGCGACGGCCCGAGACCGAGACGGCGTTTGGCACGGATCTCGACCACGTTCATCACCAACGTCAACGCATACGCAAGAACGAAGTAGACGATCAGCCCCACGCCGAACGCGAAGATCGTGTCGCCGGTCCCGCGGCGCAGCTGCTCGATCTGATAAGTCAGGTCCTGAAGCAGGATGAAACTGGCCAGGGCGCTTCCTTTGAGGAGCTGTATCAGCAGGTTCGTCAGCGGAGGGACCATCTGTACCCAAGCCTGAGGGAAGAGGACCTTGCGTACCTGCAGCCACGGTGAGAAACCCAGGGCGATGCATGCTTCCTTCTGCGCGATCGGTACAGCCGCCATCGCTCCCCGAACCACCTCGGCGCCGTACGCGCCGTAGTTCAGACCGAGCGCCAGAACTCCGCACAACATCGGCTCGAGTTGATACCCGAACAACGGAAGTACGTAGAAAAGCCAGAACAGTTGTACGAGAAGGGAAGTTCCTCGAAAGAACTCGATCACCACCCTCGCCGGACACCTCATCCAACGGTTGCGCACACCGACCGCATAGCCGAGGACGAGCGAGAGTACAAAGGCCAATGCTGCCCCACCGAAGGTCAGTGCGGCGGTGACCGCGACACCGTCGATGATACGTGGCCACGCCTCGACAAGGGCATCGATATTCGTACTCATCGGGAGCTACCAGCTACCTCAAGCGGCTCCCGAGCACAACTTGTCAGTGGTCAGTTCCGGATCGGGGAGTTCTTTTTCCGTAAACCCGAAGGGGCCGACGATCTCGAGATATTTCTGCGGGTCCGAGGTGATTTTCGCAAGTTCCGCGTTGTAGGCCTCACGAAGTTCGGTGTCATCGGTGCGGAAGACCGTCGCACCTGCCCCGACCTGTGGCTTTCCGTTGATCGTGGCGACGAAGGAATCAGTGACGTCGACAGCAGCGCCGGGGTTGTTGTTCTTCATCCAGTTCAGTGAGATGGCGGTCAATGCGAACACGTCAGCACGACCGGAGGTAACGGCGTCCATCCCGTCTTGCGGTGAGGCCACTTGGACAGCAGGAATGGCCAGTGCATCGGCGTAGTCGGATTCGATCGCACCTGTCATGGTGGCCAGTTTCGCGCCGGAGGCCGCGATGGACTCCATGTCCGTGAGGTTCTGCGGGTTGCCGGCCGGAACCATCAGGGCCGTCGTGTAGTTGAATTCGGGGTCGCCGAACGCGGCCTGCTCACATCGCTTCGGAAGGATGGACATACCCGCACTGACGGCGTCGAAGCGGTTCGCCTGCAGTCCAGGGATCAGAGAGCCGAAGTCGGCGTTGACCCCTTCGACCGTGTCGATACCCAACCGGGAGAATATTTCGCGGTGCAACGCCACGGTTGCGCCGGTGAGTTGACCGTTCTCCTCGAAGCTGTACGGCGCTTCGCCGGCAAACCCGACCGTGATCGCGCCTGTGTCCTGTAGGGACTGCAGGTGATCGGCGCTGTCGGTGTCGCTCGTCGATGTGCACGCCGTGACGGCAGTCAGGAGCATCGCACCACTTGCCAGTGCGATCGACGATCGTCGCAGAGAGGTACCGCGAAAGTGCATGCCTGTCATGAATCGAGCCTTCCCGTTGTACCGAGGTCAACTGTGCCCAGGTCGGTGTTTCTCGTGGCGCCGTTACCTCCGATCGAGCGCGTGCGCTGCGCTCGACCGGGATCGGCGATCTTCGGTTCGAACCTAACACGAGCCGTGATCGAGGTAGCAACACCGCCGTCTTTCGCGCGGGTTCTGTCCAAATGTTGTTCCAGACAACGATGTTGAACACGCAGATGCACACGACTGGCGACAATGTCACAGTCGTATATCGATTTCGGCCGCGCGAAAACCAGGCATACCTGCGTAAACAGTGGCCGGGTGCGACCCGGGACGGAATTCCTCGGTTCACACCACCGGTCAAACGTGGTTGCATGATCGCCAGCCCGAGGGACGCAGAGCCTCTTCTGCGCAACCGAAGCACCTGCATGAGCGCAAGGAAACGATGAGAGCGAACGCGATCGACATGTCCACACCGCACAGGCGAACCGAACCCGACCCGGTGATCGACTGGGTGTGGGAGGACGGGCAACTGCGCGGCCAGTCCGCTGACGGTGCCATCAGTGTGAGTGCGAATCTCCAACGTGCTCAATGGACCTGGGGTGCTTACACCCTCTTCGCCGAACAACTCGACGATCAGGTCTGGCTGACCTTCGACAAGGTCGTCGACGAAGTGGGGCGTCTCGGTGTTCCTCACACGAGCGCAGTGGAGGTCTTGACGCCCTGGATGGGTCGGGCGGCGACACCGCTGCGGGCACTGAATTCGGCATTGACCAAGGAGAAGCTGTCGGTGCTGCCTGCTGAAGCCCAGGTTCCCTCTGTTGCTTATTCTGTTGTTGCGCAAGCTGTTCGAATTTTCGAGAACCCGCGAGATGGGGTTCCGGCGGTACGAGAATAGCTGCGCACCGAGGGTAACTGTGAGACCTCCGCCGCTGACCGATCGACAACGCCGCCTCGGGCTCGTCAACGCCCAACATGCCCGCATGGCCCGTGCGCGAATGCTCCAGCAACTCAAGGCCAGTGAAATCGGTGTACGAGATGTTCTCGATGCAGCAGATCGTGACGAGATCATCGCCCGCATCAAGGTTGTAGACTTGATGAAATCGCTACCCGGCGTGGGACCTGTTGGCGCGCAACGACTGTTGGACGGCATCGGAATCGACAGTTCTCGCCGCCTCGGAGGCCTTCGCGCGCGGCAGCGGCAGCAATTGATAGATGCCACCACCTACCCGATCCAGTGGCGCAAGAAATTTCGGTAGCGGACCCGATGTCCGTCGCCGCTGTGGTAGCCGAATTCAATCGGTCGACTGATATACGTCGGGGATACCGTCACCGTCGTCGTCGCGGGCCTCGTTCTCGGCGATGATCCGGTATGCGCGGTTACGCAGACGAAGCACGATCGACGCCAACAGAGCAGCCAGAACGGAGCCGGCGAGAACGCCGATCTTGACATGGTCATCGCGCAAGGAGCCTGCACCGAAGGCGAGATCTCCGATCAACAACGAGACCGTGAAGCCGATTCCCGCCAGAATCGCCACCCCGAAGACGTCGATCCAGGACAAGCCTTCATCGAGTACGGCCCGGGTGAACCTGGCGAGGATATAGGTCGTGCCGAACACCCCGACCGTTTTGCCGACCACGAGCCCTGCGATGATGCCCAGCGCGACGGAATCGGTCAGGGCATTCGTCAGTCCTGATATTCCGCCCACCGTGACTCCGGCCGCGAAGAACGCGAACACCGGTACCGCGAAACCTGCTGAGACAGGTCTGATGCGGCGTTCGAAGTGTTCCGCCAAGCCTGGGCCCGCATCCGGGCCCCCGGCGGCCGGACTGCGAATGACAGGGACTGCGAACCCGAGGAGCACTCCGGCCACGGTGGCATGGATACCGGATTCGTGTACCAGTACCCAGGTCGCACCGGCGAGCGGGAGGAGAACCCACCACGACCGCACCTTCTTTTGGACCGCCAGAGTGAACAAGGCCAACGGAATCAGGGCCGCCCCCAACATCGCGACATCGAGATCGTCGGTGTAGAAGATGGCGATGACGGTGATGGCGAGAAGGTCGTCCACCACCGCCAAGGTCAACAGAAATGTTCTCAGGGACGAGGGAAGGTGCGTGCTCACCACCGCCAACACCGCGACGGCGAACGCGATGTCGGTTGCTGTCGGGATGGCCCAGCCGGCCAGTGCCCCGTCACCGGTCCGAAGATTGACCAGGACGAAGATGAGCGCCGGGGTGAGCATGCCGCCCACGGCGGCAGCTATCGGAAGCGCTGCGCGGGCAGGATCACGCAGATCGCCCGCGACGAACTCTCGTTTGAGTTCGAGTCCGACGACAAAGAAGAAGATCGCCAGTAGTCCATCTGCTGCCCAGGTCTCCAGAGGCAGATTCAACCCCAATGCGCTGGGGCCGATTCGGAATTCGGAGAGTGCGTCGTAGGCGTTCGACCACGGCGAATTCGCCCAGGCGAGCGCAACGACCGTGGCGGCCAGCAACAGAGCACCACCGACGGTTTCACCGCGTAAGAGGGCAGCGATACGCGCTGTTTCGGTCCACGAGCCACGAGCGAAGAGCGCCCGCTTGCCGGCAGGAGGGCTGGGCGGCTGTTGCGTCATGGGTGCAGCCTGCTTTCGGTGGTCGGTGGCGAGAGCACTCTCTCGTTCGCGGATGCAGAGTTAGACGGTCTCGTCGCGGCCGCTGGCCTGGGAGTGTCCTTCTGCGGACTGCGCGAATTCGGGAGTATCGAAGATTTCGCCGCCGAGCGGATCGTCGAGTACTCCGTTGCCGGAGTATGCGATCGCACCGGTCGCCGGATCCACGTCGATGGAGTGCGAGGACACCTCGTGCACTGCCAGCACGAGCTGCTCGTCAGTGTCCTGCTTCGGAAGATCCCGAGTCGAGGGAGCAAGGCCGGCGAAGGTAGCAGAGATGCCGCTGGGGTGGCGTTTTCCGCGGGCTTTCTCTGTCGGTAGCAGTTCCTCGTCGGTGGTGGCGCCCGAACCGTGCGAGGAGACGCGTAAGTATCGCGGGGTGGTGGCCACGTCGTAGCGGAACGCTTTGAGCATGGATACGCAGGCGAGTACCAAGACGATGGAGAAGGGCACCGCGGTCGCTATCGACGCGGTTTGCAGCGCTGTCAACGAGCCACTTCCACCGACGAGGAGTAGTACCGCTGCGGCCACTCCCTCGAGCACTGACCAGTAGACCCGTGTGATCTTCGGTGTCTCCAAATCGCCGCCGGTGGAGAGGATGTCGATGACCAGAGAGCCGGAGTCGGAGGAGGTGACGAAAAAGAACACCACCACTGCGATGGCGAGGACACTGGTCACCGTGGACAGGGGAAGGCCGTCGAGAAGATGGAACAAGGTCGTGTTGGTGTCGACTGACCCGTCAGCTGTGAGCATGTCGCCGTCGTTGCGCTGACGGAGAATGCCGGAGTCCCCGAAGATCGTGAACCACAGAGATCCGATGACAGTGGGGGCGAGCAGTACACCGAAGACGAATTCACGGATGGTGCGGCCGCGTGAGATGCGCGCGATGAACATGCCGACGAACGGCGCCCAGCTCATCCACCAACCCCAGTAGAAGATCGTCCACGCACCGGCCCAACCGTCTTCGGCGAACGGAGACGTGCGCAGCATCAGCTCAGGCAAAGCCTGGACGTATCCACCCAGGTTCTGCACCCACGACTGCATCAGAAAAAGAGTCGGACCGAGCACGAGGACGAAAATCGCGAGACTCGCGGCGAGAACCATGTTGATGTTCGAGAGCCACTTGAGCCCCTTGGATACTCCGGAGACAACGGAAAACGTGGCCAGCCCGGTGACACAAGTAATCAGGACGACCGTCAGCACGTTTCCGGTCTCCACCCAGCCGAGGTAGTCCAGACCGGCCGAAATCTGTTGCACGCCGAAACCGAGCGAGGTCGCGACACCGAACAACGTGCCGATGATCGCGATCGCATCGATCGTATGACCGATACCGCCTTCGATGCGAGCGCGTCCGAGGAGCGGCTCGAGCAGCCAACGGATCGACAGCGGGCGGCCCTTTCGGTACGTCATGTACGCCAGACCCAGACCGACGACGACGTAGATAGCCCAGGCATGCAGACCCCAGTGGAACAACGTCAGCTCCATCGCTTGATTGGCTGCGGCGTCCGTGGATCCGGCGACTCCGCCCGCGACGGGAGGGTTCACATAGTGCGAAAGTGGTTCGGCTACTCCGTAGAACACCAGGCCGATGCCCATGCCGGCGCTGAAGAGCATGGCGAACCACGAGAGCATCCCGAACTCGGGCTGCTCGTCGTCACGTCCCAACCGGATGTTGCCGACACGGCTGACACCGCAGTACAGCGCAAAAATCACGAAACCGGTGGCGGTGAGGATGTACCACCATCCGACGCCGTCGCTGATCGCTGAATTCAGGGAGCCGAACGCATCTTCCGCGGTACCGGCATAGACCACGGAGAACACGATCATGGCCACGATGACGATCGACGCGGGAACGAAAACCGGTTTCCGGATGCCTCGCCACGCTTCTTTCACTGCGCTCACGTGTCCTCCTCAGGAAGCCACCACACCGGACGATCGCAGTGCGACACAACGCCCCGGGGCATGTATGTCGCGCTCGCCCGACATAGTGACCGATGTCGACTAGTAGGTGTGCTCGAGCTTGTCCGACCGTAGAGGCTGATGCTGCGATTGCTCAAATCGCAGCCGATACGAGAGTAGGGTGCCGGGAGAGGCATTTTTGATTCCGCATCGTGGTCTCGCCGACTCCGACCGACGCCCGCAACCGGGATATGTTGTCGGGCACCCTACTGCCGGGTAGTGTTCCGGCCCTGATGAGCAGGCTACCGAGGGCGCGTGAATAAACGCGACACTGCGCCGATCCTGCTGCCGATGGCAGCAGCAATGTCGTGCGTTGTCCTGACGGCGATGTTGTTTCCATTCTGTAGCCGAGTTGCTCGCTCCCCGGGGTACTTTGTGTGCCGTTCCGTCTTGATCCTCGATATCTTGTTACCGGACGGCGTCGACCCGAGTGCGTTCCAGCGTCTCGGTGCGAAATCGTGATGCAATGCAGCCACTTGTATGCCTTTGCCGGCAAGGCATGGCACCGGAGAGGATGGGCCCCGGCAGGGGTGAAGGACCGAGACCGATGACAACGGCAGTGCAGTCGCCCGTTGATCGGCGTCAGCAGTCCCTGAACCTCGTCCTCGCGACGGTGGGTCTATCTTTAGCTCCTCTGTCAAGCGGCAGCAGTTTCGACGCCCGCAGTGAGGTCGGTTCGTAGGCCCGCGTAGACGACGTCAGAGAGCCGCCGTTTGAGCACACGCAATGCCTCCATGCCACCGTCACCGCCGGCCTTGCGGCGTTCCATCATCTGTTTTGCTGGTTCGTGCCAGTGCGCCTGGGTCAGCGCGATCCGGTGCAAGGCCGCGTTGAGTTGGCGATTCCCGGTACGGCTGAGCCGGTGGCGCGCCCTGTTGGAGGACCAGACCGGCATCGGCGCGGTGCCGTTATGACGGGCGTAGGCGTCCTTGGATCGGAACCGATCGACCCCCGCGGTCTCACCAAGGATCTTGGCCGCAGTTATGGCTCCGCAGCCAGGGATCGCGATCAAGGACGGCGCCATATCTGCTACCAACGTAGTGATTTCTGCGGTGAGCTCGTTGATCTGCTTGGTCAGTGCGCGGCACCGATCGAGCAGACCGCGGGCAAGTCGCACAACAGTTCCCGTCAACGGGTCCAGGTGTGTCGAAACCTTGTCCAGGATGGCAAGTCGATCCAGCGATCGGGCCTTCGGTTCCCAGGACGGGTCGAGTTCATGTAGATACCAGCGCAATCTATTGATCGCCCGAGTACGTTCTGCAACAAGGGATTCACGGTGATCGCCGAGTAACCGCACATCGCGGTCAGGGCCATCCAATCGGGCCGTGGGAAGGTCGGGTTCGCGCTGAGCGGCCCGTGCGACGGCCAGCGCATCGATGGGATCGGACTTGCCGTAGGTGCGAGCAGAGTCACGGACGTGGGCCATCAACTTTGGTGGCACCCGCACGATCGACTGGCCTGCGGCGAGCAGGTCGCGTTCCAGCCGCCGCGACAGATGTCGGCAGTCTTCGATTGCCCAGAGCAGACCGTTGCCCTTGGCTAACTGCTCGGCCCAGGTCAGCAGTCCCAGATGTTCTTTCGTGGTCGTGGTGATCGTCTTCGATGCCAGCTGGCGACCGTTGGGATCGACCGCGACGATGGTGTGGGTGCGCTTGTGCGCATCGACTCCCAGAGTGATCATTGAACCGTCTCCTTGTCCTTGAGGGGATCAGGGATCGGTCGGTGGGCACATCCCAGTCAGGGGCGATTCCACGCTCCTCTCAAGCCACGCCGACCGGTCCTTGGCATCCGGCAGGCCGCACTACAGATAATGGCCACCAACGGCAAGTAACAGGTGGAGCGAACCCGCCGGACCCCTCCAGTCAAACACTGGCGCTAACGGTGTTTCGGGGTTTTCCATCAGTAGGTTTCCGATCCCGACAACGATCAGCGAGCGTGATCGCAAATGCGTTTAGAGCAGGCTTCCACCTCGTTATCCATCGTCCCTGGCCCTTTCCTGTTGGGTCCAGTGAGCGGGTCACCAGATAGAGGTACTTCAGCGCAGCCGCCTCGGTAGGGCAATGCCCACGAGCTTTCACCGCCTGCGGGCCCGGGCATTCAAGGACTCAATCGCGTTCGTGGAGCACAGCACTCGACGTATCTCGATGTCGTAATCGAGGAACGCGATGAACTCCTGCCAGGCGTTGGTCCACAATCGGATGATCGCCGGATACCTCTCACCCCAGTGTTCGGCGAGATCATCCAGCGCCGCGTGAGCGGCAGCCTCGTTCGGGGCCGCGTCGAGTAAGAGCGACAAAGCCTCCCGGATTATCAACGACCCCAATAGCTGGTGCGACGAACACGGCGACTCTGCCAATATCATCGCCCTGACCCAGCGGGTCATCACGGGGGCGTTGAAGACGAGGTGCTCACGGCTTCCGGCATCTATGGGGGCAGTGCGTTGGGGTCGGACGGGACAGCGCGGGTTCGTATAGGTGTTGTGTATCCCGTCTTTGGGCAGTACTTGGGGATGGAGCCTGATTTTCATGGTGCGAGGGACCGCGAGGCGTGTCTCGGTGGCTATCTGTTGACGCTTGTCGGTGATCGGGACGTGGGAAGATTGTCGGCCGAAGTTACTGCTTTGGTGCGTCGCGGTGCGGCATCGAAACTGTACGACGGGGTGCTGGTGTGGATTGTCGCCGCTATAGCAGGTGTCGTCGAGGACCGTCTGCATTCCCCGTGCGTATCGCAGTCGTTTGCGGGCGAGTTGTTCGGTGAAGGTAGTCAGGAAGTTTCGGTTCCTGACGAGCGGATTCGGAGCACCGTCCGCGCTTTGCTGGTGGAGGAAAATGCTCATGTATGCGCCGAGCTGTCGGTGCCACTAGGTCATCCGCTGGCGCGGGCGGAAGCGCTACTCGAGGCGTTGTTGTGGCTCGATTCTCTTCTCGGCACCGAGTAGCGGCCCCAAACGCCGTGACCCGGGTGGGTAGCGACGAATAGGGCGTGGTGTTAGGCGCAGTTCAAAAGTGAAGGGCGGAGTACGGGCACATCGAGCGAGGTTACATGTATGGTCGAGATGTAAGTGTTGATGCCGTGTGTCGATGTCTTTCCGGACTCGTCGGTCCCCTGTTTGTGTGGCCGTCGAGGTCGGCTCGGCTTCACTTCCGAGTTTCGCGTACGTTGGCTTCTTCCTGGTGTGTACCCGGTTGCGACGATCCTGCGCAGTCGATACCAGCGACTGCGGCTTGATGACAGGTCGGTTCCTTGCCCGCGTTGACCTGGACAGCGATGATCTTTCCGTCCTTGCGTGCTAGCAGAAGCGGGCGTGGTAGGAGGTTGTGGTGTCGAGGAACGCTGGAGGCTCGGTGTCGGGGGTGGGGCCCCGTATCGACGGGCGCGGTGGTTACGGTTGCTAGAGCCAGCGCTCCGGAGGTCAGCAGAGCGGGGCCCTCGAAGGTTGTCGGCTGCGGTGTGGTCGTCGGCGGTGACTGTGTAGTGCCATGGCGGTGCGGCCTTTCGAGCAGAATCCGCACGGGTGCGGAGCGGTGGCAGTCCAACAATCCGCCAAAGGAACATAACGGACGATTGCCTTTGTCCGGTGCCAGTCTCGGATCCATCGAAGCGTGACGACCCGTCAGGGCGCCAAGATGCTCGGTAGTCCGCCGACGATCGTCAGCACGGTCCTAGTCATCGCAGGATTCGCCTTCGAAGTATCCGGTAGTTCAATGTGTATCACCAGTGGTGTGACGATGAGCTCGGTGTCGTTCCTGGTTCCTGCAGGTCGATCAGTTCCACTGGGCTCGAGGATCTTTGGGTTGATGTGGAGAGGCGGGAGCTGGTTCTCGGTGAAGGCGAACTGAACTCGGCGACGGCGCGGTCGACGGTTTTCGGGTTCGGGTGCGGTGAACACTGGGTCCAGATGGCGACGGTGTGGGCGTGGCGCCTTCGACGAACCCTACGAGGTCGCCGCACTGACCGTCGGGGGGTGAATTGTTTAGGGTGACGCTGAGTTCGTCGTCCAAGCTGAAGGCGAATCCGTTGAGTCCGGCCTCGCGCGAGAACGGTGTCAGATACGCCACCTGAATTTTGATCACTGAACCCATCGGGATCTGTTGGGTGAGCCCGTCGCGTGATCCGGGCAGCGCCCCGGCGGGCGGTCGTAAGAGCGCTCAACAATTGAACGGTCCCATCAACACTGCGGCACAAGTCCCAGCTTTCCCGACCGCACAAGATCGCTTCTGGCCTGGTCGTGGACGCGAAGCCGGCTCCACGTGCCGCTGGATTCCTTGTTGATATCGAAGAGCTTGCTCGCGCTGTTCGCCGATCCACAGAGTCGAATGGGGTTGCGGCACAGCCAAGTGTGTATTTGAGCCAAGTGTGTATTTGGTGGTCGCTTCTACTGGCGTGGCACATCGCGGAGGGCGTGCGCGAGGTCGTCTGCGGTGGGTAGTGACGGGCGGATGTCGTCGGGCAGTGCCCGGTAGGTGGTGTAGGTGCTCACTGCCAGTGGTGACTCGACTCCCCCGTAGTGCGTATTCGACGACGATGTCGTCTCGGGTGGCAGCGAGCAGGATGCCGATGGTGGCGCCGTCCCCGTGGTCGGGTTTGCGGAGTTGGTCGTCGACGACGTTGACGTAGAAGTTCAGCTTGCCGATGTGTTCGGGTTCGGCCTGTCCGACTTTGAGTTCGAAGACGACGAATCGGCGCAGCCCGAGGTGGAAGAACAGCAGGTCCAGGAAGTAGTCGTGTTCGCCGGCGGTGATTTTGTACTGGCGTCCGACGAACGCGAAGCCGGCTCCGAGTTCGCTGAGGAAATGGGTGAGGCGTCCGATCAGTGCGTCTTCGAGTTCGCGTTCGCTGTGACCGGAGTCGAGATTGAGGAAGTCGAGGTTGTACGGATCCTGGAGAATGCTGTGGACGAGGTCGGACTCGTGCGTGGCGAGTGTGGCCGGGAAGTTGTTGGGTGCGTTACCGATTCGCAGGTGTCGTTGAGAGCTGATGTGATGAGTCAAGGTGGCGCGCGACCAGCCGTGATGGGCGGCTTGTTCGGCGTACCAGGTGCGCACTGCGGTGTCGGAGAGTCGATCGAGTAGCACGGTGACATGCCCCCAGGGCAATTGCGCAACAGGTTGTTGCGCAATTGGCTGCGGGAATTCGGCGGCGAAGGTCCGCATGTAAACGAGGTTGCGCTGGGAGAGGCCTCGCATCTGGGGGAATTCGGTGCGCAGGTCGTCGGCGAGGCGGGAGATGACCTTGGTGCCCCAACCTTCTCGGGCTTGTCGTTGCCGGATTGCGGTGCCGATCTTCCAGTACAGCACGATGAGTTCGGTGTTGACTTTGCGTGCGGCCTGTACGCGGGCGTCGCGGACTTGTGTCTTGATCTGTTCGAGCAGTTCGCCGTAGCCGCTCGGTTCGATCTGATCGTCTCGTGTGCTCATCGCTTTCATCTTCGCATGCGAAGAATTCTGACTTCGTTGTATCGATGTGGTGCGGACGATCGGAGCATGGGATCTCTCGTCGGATCCTTGCTCAACTGTGAGGCACAGTGGTTTGTTTACCCGTGTAGCACAATGCTGTTTGTCCTATAGCGCTGGAAAGCGCTGGCAGTCAGAGAGTTTCGAACCGTAGAACCATTGACCGAGTATGGACCCGGTTGATCGGTTCTCCGTCGCAAGCTGGTTGACGAACACAAGGACGTCGAGCAGAGTTTCACGAGGGATCGAGGGCCCCTCCTGCTTGGTGCGTCGGACCTTATCCGCCTTACGGCTGATCCGAGCCGTACGGGCAGGGTCACTGAGACGCATAAATCTCGGTCGAGGGGGTTCTCTGCTCGTGTGGGCAGAGGATTTGCACACGACGCATTTTGCATACGACCGCGCCACCGCGGGTGTTTTGCGTTGTTGAGTTTGTATCGCATTGCCGGAAGCGAGTCGTGGGCGTCGTGACGTGGAAGCTATTTTCTGCCGGTGCTCCATTTCAGTCCCCATCGGTACGCTTTGGAGATTTCGGATTGGGTTCCGTTGATGTAGCGGACTTCTCGGGTGACGGTGAGTTCGTTTTTCTCGTTCTTGATCAGGGCAATGGCGCAGGTGCGTGCGCGGTTGTTGTGGGAGTCCAGTCGAACTTCCACTTCGGGTCCGGTGGGCGGGTACAGGGTGACGATTCCGTCGGCTGCTGACCAGTTGGGGGTTCCGTCGTAGATGTAGGCGAAGATCAGGATGCGTTTGAATTCGCTCAGGTGGGCGAGGTTGATGTGGAGGTTTTCGCCGCCGGTGGTGTTACCTGAGCGGTCGTCGCCGTCGAGTTTGATGTAGGGCGGGTAGTTGAGGTTGCCGAATGATGTGCCGAGGGCTTGGACGACGCCTTTGGATCCGTCTTTGAGTTGGTAGAGGCAGGCCAGATCGAGGTCGACTGCACCGCCGCCACCGAAGAGACCGCGTCGTCCGCGGGTCCAGTTGAGATTGATCCGCATCGTCCCCTGTTGATCGTCTTTGGCGAGGGAGACGGTGGGGCTGGTTTTTGTGAGGGTGATCTTGCTGAGCTGGACGCGTTGTTGCGCAACAGGTGGTGCGGCGGGCGGCGGTGAAACAATCGCAGGCGGAGCGGGTTTGGTCGGGAGAGTGGGAGGACGGTTCGGCGTATCGTCCACGGCAACACCGTGTTCGGTGACAAGGCCTTCGAGGCCGCTGTCCCATCCGGCCGAGACATTGCGGATTTTCCACTGGTCACCGCGCCGATAGATTTCGGCCAGGATTGCGGCGCGTTCGGTGGTCAGGCCCAGTGCTGGTGCCGAGATCTGGCCGAGTGTGGCGCCGAGGCCGCCAATACCGGCAAGAGTGCCTGGTGTCGAGTCGTCCATGCTCACGGCAAACCGCAGTGTGTTGATGTTGGTGGGCACTCTGGTGACGTCGACGGTGACCGTGCTCGGGCCGGTGAGTCGGACTGCTCCTTCGGGGGAGGCGGGTTGATTGAAGAAGATGAAATCGTGGTCGTTTCGTACTTTCCCTGTCGATGCCACTTGGAAGACCATGAGATCGACTGTGCCGGGGGTGACGCCAGTGACGTTGACGGTGAGCTGCGGCGAGTTCAGTGGTGTGTTCTGGCCGCGGGTAAGTGAAGTCATGTTCTCTCCTAAGGAGGCGCCTTTGTTCGGCGTCGCTGATGGTGTTTCACGTGTGCGTCGGTGACTGGATGGTGCGGCGTCAAATGATGCCGGCTGGGCTCGCCGAAGCTTCTAACGACGAACCTCACTAGTCGAGAAAGTAGGCGAGGACCTTCTCGTCGGAATCCAAGACCTCTTCCGAAGCCACCCCGAGATCGAGTGCGAGCTCTACGGATCCGAGGAGGGCGACCTCCAGGTCAGGGGAGAAGGCCCGCTCGAGCAACCCGAGGTAGTCGGACATGCTCGCATCGAGCTTCTCGATGAGCGCCCGGTACTCAGCGGCGAGTTGCTCGTCGAGCGCCCGCTGTTCGCCGACGTATTGCGCGATCAGCGAAGCTTCCCGCTGGGAGAGGGAAGACGAAACGGTCTTGTACATGATGATGCCGACGGTGTTGCCGATCACGGCACCGAGGACAGGCACTGGGATGAGAGCCTGCCCGACGCAGGAGGACAGGGCACTGACGGCGGTCTCCAGGCAGACGAGCTCCGCGTTCTCGATGAACTCCAGGTCATCGATCTCGCCACGACGTAGCTTGTTCGCCTGCTCCGCGACGCCGAAAGCCGCGGTGACGATCGAGCTGGCGACAGCGGCGGAGGTGGCGGTGAAGTTCGTAAGCCAGTAGATGCTGAACCCTCGGACACCGCCCTTGGCGACGCCGAAACCGCCTTCGCCCGCGATATCCGCCCAGTCCTCGCCAGTGAAATCTCTGAGCTGCGTGCCAGCACGGCGTTTCTCGACCACGGCCAGCGCCACGGCGGTCCCGCCCTCGATCGCGGCGGCCGCAAGCGTGGCCTTCGCGCCCTCCCGCAGGGCCGGGCGGCTTTCCCGGTAGGCATCGCCGCGCAGGGACTGGTCGGTGGAGCGGAGGGAATCCTCCTCCGTCTCCATAGTCGCGCCGTAGGCGCCCCTCTGCACCTCGGAGTACTCCAGGTGCGAGGGTTCGAGGGACTCGATGCTGACAGATCCCTCCACGAAGAAGGCTTGGATCCGGTTCCAGTCCTTGAGCGATGGGCCGTCACCGCCGAGCGTCAGGAGCTTGCCAGCATCCTCGCGTGGCATAGCGTGCAGCTTCCGGATCACCTCGAAGTGGTCGCGGGGAATCTGGTATTTTCCACCGCTTTCGACGAAGTCGGGATACCTCTCGAGATGGTCCGCGATCGCGCCGAGTCCGAAGCGGCCGCCGGCCGCGACGAACTTCTGCTGAATCTCCACGCCGCCGCGCATCAGGTCCACGGGGCCGTTGTCATTAACCCACTGATAGACAGGGCCGTTACCGAGGATCTGGCTCCGAGCGTTGCCGACGCCCACCTCAGCGACCTCGGCGATGAAGCCGTGCATGCCCTTGACTCCGCCGCGATTAGCGGCAACCACCTCGAGGTCTATTCTCCGCATCGCGTCGTGGAGGCTGGCGAGCGCGTCTTCGAAGTTCACGTCCTGCCGATTGAGGGCGCGTAGCAGGTTGTCCAGTCGGAGCTGGTTGAGGTAGTTCACCCAGGCAGCGACAGCCTGTTCCTGGTTGCTCTTCCCTAGTGTTGCCGCGTCACTCACCTTCGCCGGTCCTGCTCGATTCGCTTGCCCAGCAAGGCCGCGCCTGCCTTTGTGTTGTTCACCAGCGCGGCGAGCTGGGACTGCTGCGGCGCAGACAACGCGCGGAAGTCGGCGTCGAAGTACCCCAGCGCTTCGCCGTAGCTCTGCAGGAGCAGTTCACGAAGAGAGGTAGTGCGCCGGAGGAGGTCATCGATCTGAGCGTCCATGCCCTTGACGAGCGCAGTGTTCTGCTTCACCGCGGTCAACGCCTCCTGTTTCGCTGCGCGGTTCTCGAACTTGTTCTTCGCGAACAGCCCGATTGATGCGAGGAGGGTGGCCCCCGCGACCGTCCAGCCGACGGGGCCGGCGAGAGCGAGCAAAGCGCCACCTGCCGCAGTGCCTCCGCCTCCGGCCGCGATGGCTCCTCCTCCGAGCCAGGCCAGAGCAGCCTTGGTCGCGACCGCTCCGGAGAGAGTGGAGATCGCGGTGCCGGTCGATGCGGTGCCGAAGGTGGTGGCGACCCACAACGCAGCTGTCGGAGCCATGCTCGCGACCGCGGCGCCCGCGGTGAACCCAGCGCCTGCGCCGGCAGCCGACTTTCGCGCGGCTTCGAGGTCCTTGCGTGCGAACTCCTCCGCCTCCAGGAACTCGGTCTTGTGGACGTCGATCTCGTCGAAGTCGGTCTCGAACGACTTGGGGGTGTGAGCGACGCTGTTCGCCAGCAGCTCGACGAGCTCGATCAGATCCGTCGAGCGTTCGCGCTGGCGTAGGAGAGAAAGGCCCTTGTCGTTCATCGAAGTGAACGAGCCGTTGTACTGGGCTATGGCCTTCTCGTAGGGGTCTGGCTTCTTCGTGGTCAGCTTCCCGGCGGTGCCTACGGCGACGTCCTCGAGGTCGCTGGTCTGCTCGATCAGTTGCTTTGAGCTATTCCGCGCGAACTTGCCGAATCCGCCGACAGCCTTGTCCAAGCTGCCGACAGCTTTGTCGAAGCCCTGCTTGGCCCTGTCCATCCTGAGCGGTTCCACCATCGAGATCTCCGAACTCCGTCGCTGTGTCCTGGCGAGAAGAGAGTATCGGCCCCGCCCGACAAAGCGGACGCACCGGTTGGTTTCGAAGTGACTGGCTTCGTCATGATTCCCCAACTACGGCCACCCAAGACGTCGTTTCGGGCGACCAAGGTGAAGCGCTCGTCGTGAGTTACACACTCTACTGACTTGCCACGTGGAAGCTCAGACGAAATCAGGGATTGTCTGAATGGGAGTGCATCAACGTGAACTAGCTCGGTTAATCGCCAGCCTTGTCACGAACTGGGTGCACACCGGGTGCGGTCGCGTGTTGTCGTGCGCCCAGATGGCACGTTATCCGGGGAGGATGAGTGGATGAGCCTGAGTGTGTGTACTGACATTTCGTCGTTCGATTGGTTGGTCGGGCAGGATATTCCGTGGTATCAGCTTTCAGTGAAAGGTCCGGCTGGTTTTCCGGCATATGCGAGGCTCCGGTTCCTTCCTGATACCCCTATCGATGGTCAGACGCCAACCGATATGGGATTCGCGGAAAGTTGGTACGAGGACAACACTGAATCCGAGCAGTTCTCAGTTGTCCTGGAGGTGCTGTCCCGCTACACCTCAACTCCCGACGATTGTTACTTCTGTTTGTGGGACGGCTGGGGATGTGGAGTGGCCGGCGATGACGTTCCGATGGTGAGGATCCCGAACCGCGGCTACTGGTTGTTTGGTGGTGCACTAGCGGATTGGGCTGATTGGGGCCCCGATGCCCAGTTCAACCCGCGGGGTGCCTCTGACGCTGACCCGGCATTCATATGGCCTGCGGATCACGCGTGGTGTGTCGCAAACGATGTCGATCCTGACTTCGCAGTGATCGGAGGACCTGCTGAGGCGATCGAACTTCTCATCGCGGATGCCCGTATCGACGCGGTATCTGTCGCCCCGTACAACCCCAGTGACCCGGACCGTTTCTACTGAAAATAGTTGGATCGCAGGGGAAACCATCCGTGTATGTGCGAGCCACGACTCGACGATTCGTTTCAGCAGCCAAAACTGGATGGGCAAGCAGATGTCTGTTCAGATCGAATCTCGCAATGAACTGCGCGGGCCGACGGATCGAGGTTGGGGGAGGCTTTCGTTCGATTAAACGTACCGTGGGGTATGTTTTGGGGATGGCTCCGACGTGGGAACAGATCCGAGGCACGAATTACGGCACGATGGGACGCACTGTGCGTGGCGTCGTTCACCGCCCCGACGGGTCGTGGCAGCTGGTGTTGCATGCTCCGGAGGCGGCGTGGCGGTACGAAAACGAGTCGGGTGAGCCGATCTTTCTGGAGAACGCGACGGACAGATGGTCCCGCGACGTGGACGGCGTGATGGTCCACGCCGTCAAGTCTCCCAACACGATCTATGCGACCATAGGTATCGGTTCACCGTCGCTGCTTCTCCGCGCTTATGACACGTTCCCTCCTGCGTCGAGTCATATGTTCGACAACCAACGATTCGTCGACCCCAGTACGCCGCGGGCAGCGATCGTGCGTGGCCGCGAGGGGTGGGAGGTGACCGCTCTCGATCAGTACACCAACGAGACGGTGACTTATGTGTTCGATGCGCAACTCGGTGTCGCGTTGCGGTGGCAGCACGGCGACGAGTGGATGGAGCTCGAAAACCCCGCACTGGACGTGGAATTCGATCCAGGATTGTTCCGATGGACGGGTCCTTCGCGTCCTGCTCAGGACGAGATCGCGAGGCATCAACGTGAGCATCAGGAACGAGAGCGCGCTCTGGCCGGGATTCCTCAGGCGGTTCCGGCGTGGCTCCCGATGACGATAGTTGCCACGTCGGTGTCGGGTGATCCTCGCACTGGCGAACTGAGTCTGTCGATCCACGGACAGTCGCCCCAATTCACGTTGCGCCGCTGGGTCACTGCGATCGGCGAACCTGCACTCGAGTGGCCGAACGATTCCACCCCGCAACGCTATCGGCAATCGCTCGGTGACTGGACGTACGAAATTCGTGGTTATCAGGACATTGACCCAACGGACTGCGCTCGCATCGTTGCGTCGATCGTGCCCGTTGACCCGCCCAGTCGGGAGGCAGGCGAGATTGTCGCCGAACTTGCGGCGGAGGCACATGATCGCCGAGAAGCAGAGTTGCTCGAGGCTCTGGGAACCGGCCGAGTGCTCACCGATCACCTCGCCGACGAGTCGCTGCTGATCCGCACCGATTTCACCGACGATGGCGCTTGGCGTGAGATCGCCGTCGCTGCAATGGCTCCGGTTTCGGAGGGCGACGGCGATCTGGAGTTCGCGGCGTATCTCACCTGCATCGACAATCGGGACTATGACGGATTGACTGTCGACGGCCTGCTCGGGCTGATCGGCGAGCCTCCGCCCTACTACGCATTTCTCGTCGATGCCGAGACGGTGAGAACCCCTGAGCATCCCATTGTCGCTGTCTACACGGGCCCCGACGAACCGGATCGGCCACGGGGGAGGACATTTCGCGTCATCCCGGCGGAAATGTGGAGTGTGGAGAACAATCTGTCGATCGCGAACATGGACTTCGAGTCCTTCGCAGACAGCACTGATGACGATGGGGTCTTTCGCGGATTTCCCGAGCCTGCTCGCCCGGTCGCGGAGGTGACGACCCGTGAGATTGCACGGTGGATCGCAGGCGATCTCGACACCGACGTCCTCAGAGATTTCTATGCCGAGATCGACGGGCGCAAGTATCCGTATCCGGTGTCTCTGTTCGAGGTCGATCTGTCGGAGGTTCACGCCCAGGCCCGCGACATCGACTATGGAGCGGGCGCAGATGTTGTCGGATACGAGGCGTTTCTGGAGGCGACAGCAGGTAGAGGTCCAGCATTGCGTGGGGATGTACCCGCCCACCGTGCGCAGTGGACGTTCGTGATCGACCACGAGTCGCATCGCCCGATTGCGGCGTATCGCGTCGGGTTCGGCACCTACACTGCACCAGACTCCGGGAGTGGGGTGCCGCAGCCTATGCGTCTGGAGGTGCCGTTTGTGTGCACGGAACCGGTGTCGCTGTCGTCGTTGACGGACGAGGACGACCTGGTCGACCGCGAGGCGGTGCAGCGAGCTGTTCTGGCTGAGGCCGCACGCCTGCACGGTGACGCCCAGATCGGCGGCGGCGAACCTGTTCTCGAGCGGATTCCACGACTCGCGGGATTCAGCATCGGTTGCCCGGTGCAGGTCGACGGTCAACACGTTTTCTACGTAGCCATCGTGACCGACGTCGCCGATACGTTCATCGTGCAGGAAGTGCCGCCTGAGGGACTGAGAATTGTCGGTCCAGGAGAACCCTGAACAACGGTCATATGCCAGTAAGTTCGGTACATCCCCGGCTATGGACACCGCGATCATTTCACTGTTCGAGTTCAGCCTCGCGAAACGAGAATCCATTGGGCTGTATCAAGTGAACGACCTTCGTGATAAGCCTCGAGGACAGCAACCCAAGAACGGATATCGACGATGAATCCTGGTGCTGGTTGGCATCCCGATCCCTACGACTCGACCATCGATCGGTATTGGGACGGGCAACAGTGGACATCGGAGACTCGGCCCAAGATCATGGCCTCTGCATCTGTTGGTGATCCGACCGCTCAGACGACGAAGAACCGAGCATGGCCGTGGATTCTGGGCGTCGCTGTACTCGCTGCCGGTGTTCTCGGTGTCGTGATCGTCGGGGCAGGGGTTGATCCCGACGAGAAGACAGACTCGGTGTCCGTCGTATCCACCACCAGTTCCGCGGCGCCGACAACAATCTCGCGGACGACGACATCCGTCACGACAACGACGGCAGTGTCCCCGACAACGACTGTGCCTGAGGTCATGGAAACGTCCGAGGTGTACGTGCCGACAACGCAGATGATGCCAGCCGAACCTCCACCGACTTCGCAACGCTCGCTGGAGTATTCGTGCAGCGACGCGGACTGGCGCGATGCGATGGGTGCCGAAGGAAACGCGTTGTGCGGATCGACCTGGACGCCCCGCAATCAGCGTCCGCCCGTCACGGAGTACACGCCGCTGGCGACCACCACTCGTGGACAGTCGACGGTTGGCACGGTGCATCCTGGTTCGTACTGCAGCACGCCTGGGGCCGTTGGTGTGACGGTGAGCGGCACACCGATGGTGTGCGCGCCGGGTTCGGACGGTAAGGACCGATGGCAGTCGACCTAATCCTGTATGCGGAATGGCGGCTCGTTGTTCCAGTCCCGACTTATCTGGCCGCAGGTGTTGCGGGAGAGGGAGGGCGAGCGGTATGGAAAGCGAATCTGCTCTCGGTGCAATTGAAGCGCCCTACAGCCCGTTAGCCGTAGCGGTCGGGCTGAGGCGCTGTTCTCGAGTGGCGCGCACGTAGAAATCACGTTCAATCCTGGGCGAATTTCTGCCGATAGATCCGAATGATGGCTCTTACCGACTCGCCGGCTGGCTTGTATGAAGGTCCTTCGCGCTCGTGCACCGATCACGGCCACGCTGGTGTCGTTGCCGGCCACTGTCACTGTCGGGGTGTGCGCCAGTTGCGGATTGCGGCAACGAACTCGTCAGGGGCGTCGGATTCGACGTAAGTGCCTGCGCCTGTGACGATCACGGTCGTGTGGTCGGGGAACGTCGCTTCGAGACGTTCACGCTCCTGCCGGCGGAAGGCGATGTCCGCGTCACCCCACACGATCAGTGTCGGTCGGTGAGCGAGGTCAGGGAGGCCGGCTTCGACTTCAGCGAAGAAGTCGCGGCTGGCGAGGATCCGGCCGGGAAGCACAGCGGTGGCCTGTCGTCGCTCCGGAGTATCGAGGGCCAGTCTGTAGTGGGTCATCTCGGCCGTGGTCGGTTTCCGGCGGTGATGCCCTGTCGGAATGAAGGCGTTGACAAGCAGGTTGGCCCGACGAACCAGGAAACGGATCGGGAGGCTGCCCATGATGCGCGCGAAGGCTTCGAAGTGGAGAATCCCGTTGACCGGCCACGCCCAGGAGTTGATGAGAACCAGTCGATCGAAAACACCCGGTCGCCG
>NZ_JBYTAP010000011.1:0-142503 GCF_058788335.1 Rhodococcus sp. FW305-130
CCCCCCCCCCCCCCCCCCCCCCCCCCCCCCCCCCCCCCCCCCCCCCCCCCCCCCCCCCCCCCCCCCCCCCCCCCCCCTCCCCCCCCCCCCCCCCCCCCCCCCCCCCCGCGGATGATCTGGATTCTCGGTAAGCCTAGCGGAACAGGTTCGCGACGAACGGAATCGTGTCGGCCTGCGATTCGACCAAAGCGCCGCTGTGATCGGTGTTGTAGGTCTTGAACGTGACCGGTTCACCGTTGGCGACCAACGCTGCAACCAGCGAAAGTGCAGACGGTGCAGGGACATCCACGTCAAGCAGGCCCTGGCCGATAAAGATAGGGCGGTCGTATCCACTGGTCGGTACACCCATGTAATCGTTCAGCAGACCCTGGAAGTTCGGGATCTGACTGAGCGGGCGGGAGAAGATGTCACCGAGGACCAGATCCTTGGATGCCTCGTCCAGGTCTGCGGCGCAGAGCTTTTCGGCCGAGTCGACCTTTTCCCTTCCCAAGTCGTTCAGGTAGGAATTCAAGTCGATCTCGGGGTGCGCTTCCCGCAAGCCCGCGAGGATGTAGAGCGCGTACGACGTCAACCCGCCGCCGAGGGCGATGGGAGGGAAGCCCGGACCGGCAGGCAGGAGGGTCAACTCGATGTTGGCCGGCACTCCGGTACCCACGCCACCGCGGTAGTCGAGCGAATCCCCTCCGTACTCGGTTGCGTATCGGGCCGTCGTGATGGCCGCACCGCCGCCCTGCGACTGTCCGACCACTGCCCAACGATTCGAGATGGAGGAGTCGATGACCCGGGCCGCCTTGACCGAGTCGACTACGCTGTGCGCCTCCACCTTTCCGTCGAGGTACGGCATCAGCCCTGGTGTACCCAGACCGACGTAGTCGGTGGCGACGACGGCGTAGCCCTCCGAGAGCCAGCGCCCCAGGTACGGGTAGTCACGTTCGGGCAGGCCGGGACCGACCAGCGAAGGGGCACAGGAATCGTCGAGTCCGGTGGTGCCGTGCGCCCAGGCGATGACGGGCCAACCACCTTCCGGTGCCGGGCCGGCCGGGACGTAGTACGCGCCACTGCTCAGCGCGGGCCCGCCGTTGGAACCGATGGTCCAGTACGTGAATCGCTTGGCGTCGGCGGTACCCGGAATCCACAGATCCTTCGGTAGCGGCTCACTCGACACCACAGTGCCGGTGGCTTGCGACGCGCTCGGCGCCTGCGCGGACGCGATGGGCGCAGCAACGGCGGAGCCGATCGTTGCAGCACAGAGGGCTGCGATGGATATGCGGGCAAACGACTTCGACTGGAATTTCACGTCTGACGACTCCGGTTCGTGCGGTGGGCGACCTCGTTGGACGTTATCGTAGATTTTGTTTAACCGATCGGTCAAGCAAAATCTTGCAGCTTTGCGACACGTACATGTCGAGATCCCGGCCCCGACTCCGACCCAGTATCGAACCGGCACGAAGAAACAGTAGGAGGATGTGTCCATGGCACACGTACAGCGTTTCGACCACATCGGCATCACCGTCGCGGACCTCGAATCAGCGACGGCGTTCTTCGTCGTTCTGGGTCTCGAGGTGGAGGGCACCGGATCCGTGGAGGGCGAGTTCGTGGAAACCGTCTGCGGTATCCCTGGAGCAAAGTGTGAAATCGCCATGCTGCGCCCTCCGGGCGAAGGGTCACGGCTCGAGCTCTCGTCCTTCGTCAGGCCCGACCACGTACCCGGATCGCCTGCTCCGATGGCCAACGAGATCGGTCTGCGCAACGTGTCTTTCGAGGTGGGCGATCTCCAGGCGGCGGTCGACGCGGTGGCTGCGGATGGTTACGGGCTCATCGGCGGGATCGGCGAGTACGAGAACAGCGTGCGCATGGCCTACGTGCGTGGGCCGGAAGGGATCATCGTGTCCCTGTTCGAGCAGATCGCCTGAAGCGTCACGGCAATCGGACCGTCAGATCGCCTTCCACGAGCTGACCAGAGCGCCCATCGCGGCCGCGAATTCGGCAAACGCCGCGTCGATTCTGACGCGGTCACCGGTCGTCACGAGATCGAGCGTCAACCCCCGAATCTGCGCCAACACGATCGTCGCGTAGCGATCAGCGCGATCGGGCGGACATCCATGCGCGAGCGCAGCTTCCGTCAAACCACCCAACCAGTCCCCCACCACATGATCGAGAAACTCGCGATACCGCTCCGGATGCAATAACGCCTGTCCGTAGATCTCGAACACCAAGCGAAAGTTCGGCAACGATTCCGCTGATGTGCGCCCATTCCAGTAACTCGTCAACATCTCGACGATGTCGGTCCCGGAAGAGATGTCGAGAGAAGAGCTGTCTCGCAGGGTTGCGACTACTTCAGTGAGTAGTTGTTCCTTCGAACCGAAATGGTGGATGAGTGTCGCATGGCTGATCCCCAGGTCCTTGGCCAACGGCCGCATGGACAGTTCACCGACGCCGTTCGCCGTGACATACGCGGTTACCTGCGCGAGCAATTCGGCACGGCGATGCTGGTAACGCAGTTTTCGGCCGTCGATCGGCGTGCTGTCCTCCACCTGCAGGAGCCTACGCAGTACCGGAAACACAGCAGTACCGGAAGCACAGCAATAACGGTTACACGGTGACGTGGTGGCGATCCGATCGACTGATCGTGACAGCGGCGACGACGATACCGATCACCACGCCGATGAGAGTGTCCGCGACGCGAGCCACTGCCGCTTCGGTCCCGATCGGAGCACTGAAACCGATGAGAAGCAGTGCCATCGGAGTGACGGCCAGTGACGTCAGCGCATAGTTCTTGATCACGAGCAGCTCCGCAGCAGTCTGCAGAATCACGATCACGGCAACGGCTTGCCAGTAGCCGAGTGTCAAAGCGATGAGCCCAGCGGCCACGACGGCGCCACCGACATTTCCCACCAACCGCTGAATCCCGCGCTGGACGGTCTGCTTGTAGTTCAGTCCCTGCATCGCGGCGATGGCACCCATCGACGCCCACAGCGGATGCTCCAACCCGGCGACTGCCGCGAGCCAACCGGCCAGAGCCGAGGCCGCCACGATGCGGAGAGCATTCATCCGAACCGGGCGCGAATACAGTCGGCGCAATCCTTCGAGAAAATAGCCCTCGGGTGCGGCAAGCGTGGGCGCCGGCGCGAGGTCGTGTTCGATCATGCTGGAGCGCTTGAGCTTCCGAAGTTCCTTCTCGTGCTGAGCAATACTCCGGATCAAAGTCGCGTCGCCGTGCAACTGCCATTGCTGTACTGCCGCTTCTGCTTCGTCGAGCACTGCCACCAGTTCGCGTCCGTGATCGACGGTCGACTTGATCCGACCGCTCGACGCAATGACCAAGCGGGCGTTGGCAATCGATCCGAGCGCCGGTTCCACTGCGTCTGTGCCGGACTGTTCGAGACGCCCCACCGCGGAGACTGCACGAGCAACTGCCAGACGGGCAGGCCCCATCGGCAGTACGAGCGCTGGGAGCATCGCGGCCACCCAACCGACCACAACTCCGAGCGCACCGGCAGTCACCAGCCTCGCCAGATCATCGACACTGGAGGCATATCCGGCTGCACCGGTCGCCGCGAAGACGAGGATGACGGGCCCTGGTCCGGTGATCCGGAAGCCCGACATGAAGCAGTACGACGCACCGGCCAGCAACGACAGGATGCCGATCTGCAACCACATCGGAACGCCCACAACACCCATTGCGCTGCCGAAAGCGATGGAAACCACCAATGCGGCACCGACCATCGCCAGCTTGCCCGCCAACCGGGGATACGGCTCGTACCTACCGAACGCGGCGCACAGCGCACCCAAGGCCGCGAAGCCGGCCAACTCCCGATGCCCGAGCAGTCCGCCGACCACGAGGACTACGGCGGTGGCGAGCCCGACCCTGATCGCGGGGGCGATTGTCGCGTCGGCGGATCCGACGCGAAAAGCCGCTCGCCACGTCGCCCCGGAGACCGTATGTGCAATGGCCTCACTCGAATGAGTGAGACGGCTGGGCGTCCTGGCTGCGGTTTCGGTTCGGGTCACCGACTCAGCATACATTTATTTCACCAGTAAATTACTTGTGAAGTAATGTGAATTCTGTCGCTAAGATGGGGCCATGGGTGCGACTGACAGATCCGAAGACGACTTCATAGACAAAGTCCGTCGCGAATGGAAGCGCGCCTACCCGGAGTTCGACACCGCCCCCGTCGAAGTGATGGGCCGGATCGCCCGCATCAACGCGCAGTCTCTTCACCAGCTCGATCGCGCCCTGGCGTCCAGCGGGGTCTCTCGCGCCGAATTCGACGTGATGAGCGCACTCGCTCGCAGTGACCGTCCCCTGCGAGCGAGTGAAGTCACCGCCGTCACGATGGTCAGCGGCGCCGCCACCACAAAACACGCAGACCGTCTGGCCAAGCTGGGCTTTGTCGAGCGTCAGCGTTTCGAACACGACGGACGGGTGGTTCTACTTCAACTCACCGATGCCGGTCGCGCATTGGTCGAGGCAGAGTTTCCCCGTCGCGTCGAGCGAGACCGTCAAGTACTGACCGGACTCGACGAGGACGAACGCGCCCAGTTGACGGCACTGCTCAAACGAATCTCACGCAACATCGACTCGGGGATCTGGGACTGACCTACTTCGGCAGCGGTACGTTCTGCAACCGCACCTGACCGCGCGCCACCTCTTTGCCCGATTCCGGATCGGTGATGACCACCGACCACAACTGCTGAACGCGTCCCTGCTGAATCGGGAGAGCCACGACGTCCACGCGCCCACCCGTACGCGCCCGCAGGAAATCCGTTCCGTTGTGGACGCCGACGGCGAATTCGCCGCGATCTGCCACTGCAGTGCTGGCTCCGATACTCGCGGCCGACTCGACGGCGGTCGTGTAGACACCGCCGTGGACTACACCCCACGGAGTGTGATGCGCCTCGGACAGATCGATGTGCCCGACGACCTTCGTGCCGGACACCTCGTCCAGTTGCAATCCGGCAGCGCTGACAAATCCGCTTGCTGCCTCGAGATTCAATTCCGTCATGACGACCCCTCATCTGCTCCGTTGGATTTCTCGACCTACCTTCCGCCCTCGAATACATACCGTCAAGTGCTAAGTTGGAATTCCCAACTAACTTCTCCAACTAACAGGGGCCCAGAGATGACGGCGACAAAAGGACGCAACTGCTCCATCGCCAACGCCTTGGAGGTCGTCGGCGAGAAGTGGTCACTGTTGGTGCTCCGAGAAATCGTCCTCGGACAACGACGGTTCGACGAGATCGCCGCGGGCACGGGTGCGAGCCGCGACATCCTCGCCGCGCGTCTGCGCACCCTCGTCGAGGCCGACGTCCTCACGAAGCGTCGCTACGAAGACCATCCACCGCGCTACGAATACGTCGCCACCGAATCAGGGAAGGCGCTCTACCCTATCCTGATGGCACTCATGGAATGGGGAGATACCTTTGCGACGACGGGTCCGCCGCCTACCGTCGTCGAGCATCGTTGCGGTGAGATCCTGCACGCCCAAGTTGTGTGCGCACACTGCAAAGAACCGCTGGCCGCCAGAGATGCGCACGTAGTCGAACTCTCGCCACCTGCTCGATAGCGTCAGCGTCCGGGCGGAAACCCGCCTGTTGCGATCGGGCCCCAGGAGTCGACGGTGACGCGGATCAGGCTCTTGCCCTGCTTGCGCATGGCTTCGCGGTACTCATCCCAGTCGGGATGATCACCGGCGATGGATCGGTAGTAGTCGACCAACGGTTCCACCGAGTCCGGGAGGTCGATCAACTCCGCGGTTCCGTTCACCTGGACGTACGGACCGTTCCACTCGTCGGAGTGGATACACAGAGACACCGCGGGGGTGCGGCGAACGTTCGCGGCCTTGGCCCGTTCCGGGTACGTGGAGATGACGATCCGACCCTCGTCGTCGACCCCGCACGTCACCGGAGAGATCTGCAACTCGCCGGATTTCTTCACCGTGACGAACGTGGCCCGATGACGCGGCCTGATGAACTCGAGGAGTTCGGCAAACGAAACACGATCTGCGCTGGCGATCTTGGACATGACCTCAGCCTAATTCGATTTACGAGCTGACGCTCAGGGCATCTCGATGGTCTGAGCACGTGCGATTTCGTCGATTGCACGAATGACGTACGCGCTCTGAGCTTTCTTCACTCCGGTCGACAGACTTCCGATGACCAGAACCGCCGAACGCAGGTACGCGCCGTGCCCGATGCGGAACGAATCGTCTTCCAGATCCGAAATCCCGAGCGCCCCGGTGTAAACCGCAGCGAGCGCCTGCACGTCCAGATCCGGCAGCCACACGATTGTGGACTTGGCGCAAACAGTGAGCGCATCCTGCACGTCCTCGCTGGACAAGCCGTCCGGATGCGTGTCCTCGAGCAATTCGCGCACGATCGCCGCGTGAACCGAGCTGACCTGCTCGAACGAGAGCCCGCGCAGTTCCTCGACAGCCACGAGCAGTCCGTCACGATTTGCCGCCCGCACCGCGGCGAGTGCGTCGGCCGTGGCATCGGCGATGTCACGGGCGACCTTCGGCCAATGCGTCGGCCAGCTCTGTTCTGGCGTCCGCTGTTCCGGCGTCCGCTGTTCCGGCGTCCGCTGTTCTGGCGTCATCGTGGTATCTCCTCGGTCCTCGCGTTCATGCGGAAGCCTTCCACATCCCACCGACAGGCCAGGCGATCCGTCAGCGCAGCCGCTCCAACAAGGACATTGCGTTGTGCGGCGCAAAGCCTTTCATGTCGTTGTCGAAGTAGACGTACACGTCGAGGCCTTCGTCCATCCAATCCCGAAAGCGCTTGGACCACTTGTCCAGAGCTTCGTCGGTGTACCCACTCGCATACAGTTCCTTGTCCCCGTGCATCCGCACGTAGACAAAATCGGTAGTCGGAGTGGTGATGCGGGGATATCTGCCGGCGGTGTCTGCGACGACAAAACCGATGGAGTGCTCGCGCATCAGGTCCACGGCTTCGTCGGTCTCGAAGCTGGCGTGCCGCGCTTCCACCGCGTAGCGAATCGGCACATTCCTCTCGGTCTGGGCGAACACTCGGTCTTCGGTGAGCTTGTCGTCGTGCTGTGCTGCCAGATCGGCTGCAGCCTGGGTGGTGCGGGGAAGACCGTCGAAGAAGCCGGTCAACCGCTGCGGTTCGAACTGCAGCGTCGGAGGTAGTTGCCACAGGATCGGTCCGAGCTTGGGACCGAGGGCGAGTGTTCCGGCGGCGAAAAAGTTGGCGAGTCCGTCACGGGCGTCGAGCAGTCGTTTCATGTGCGTGATGTACCGGCCACCCTTGATCGCGAACACAAAATCTTCGGGAGTTTCACTGCGCCATTTGGTGTAGCTTTCCGGCTTCTGCAGGGCATAGAACGAGCCGTTGATCTCGATCGACGTCAATCTCTCTGCGGCATAAGATAATTCTTTGCGGTGAGCAAGACCTTTCGGATAGAAATCTCCGCGCCACGCGGGATACGTCCACCCGGAGATACCTACCCGAATATCTGCCATCGATTCAGACTAAGCGGCACTCGAGCGTTTTGACACTCCGTGTTTCAAACTCCGGCACTGAGCGCGACGGATACCGGTACGACGGTCAGGCACACCACCGCGCCGACGAACAACGCGATCACGAGGCGACGGTCCCACTTTCCGCGTGCACCACTGGCAGCCAGCATGAAGATCACAAAACCCACACACACGGACACGATAGTCACGATCACCGGAGTTCCAACCATGCCGTGATTGTCCCCTACCCATTGCCACCGAGCGCCCTACGGGTACACGATCGAAGTACCCATCCCGAGCAAGGAGTGGAAATGCCGAAATACCTCTGGCAAGTGACGTACTCACCCTCCGGCGCCGCCGGTCTACAGCAGGAGGGAGGCACTGCGCGGCGCGACGCGATAACCCGAATGGTCGAAAGCATCGGCGGCACAGTCGAATCCTGCCACTTCGCACTGGGCGGTCACGACATGTTCGTCATCGGCAACCTACCGGACGACGTCGCGGCAGCCGCATTGAGCATTCGCACGGCTGCGGCAGGTGCAGCACGCTCGGAGTCGATCACACTGCTCACGCCGGAGCAGATCGACGAGGCAGTCAAGCGACCGACCGACTACCGCGCGCCGGGCAAATGACGACGGAAGGAATAGATCCCGGCAGCAGCCGAGTTGCACCCGCTGTGACGGAGACTACGAAAACACCTGACCTGGGCACCTACGGAATCTGGCGAGGAGCGGCTGGTTTGCCGCCCGAACTGGGAACAGCGATCGAGAAACTCGGTTTCGGCACCATCTGGATCGGCGGCTCACCACGCGCCGATCTACGGATCGCCGAGAAACTTCTCGACGCGACCGAGCACATCACTGTGGCGACCGGAATCGTCAACATCTGGTCCTCACCTGCGGCCGAGGTGGCGGAGTCCTATCACCGACTCGAAGCCGCGCATCCGGGGCGATTCCTGCTCGGCGTAGGCGTCGGACATCCGGAGGCGACCGGCGACTACACCAAGCCGTACGCCTCGCTCGTGTCGTACCTCGACGAACTCGACGAGGCCCAGGTCCCGGAATCGCGGCGCGTCCTCGCCGCACTGGGACCGAAGGTGTTGAAACTGTCCGCAGATCGCGCTGCCGGCGCGCATCCGTACCTGACCATCCCCGAACACACCGCCGAAGCTCGTGAAATCCTCGGCCCTTCGAAGATTCTTGCCCCCGAGCACAAGGTTGTTCTGGAAACCGATCCGGAGAAGGCCAGAGCAATCGGTCGCCCCGCCGTCGCCAACCCGTATCTGTATCTGCGCAACTACACGAGCAATCTCGAGCGCCTCGGTTTTGCGCCCGAAGAGTTGGCGAACGAAGGAAACGATCGCGTCATCGACGCTCTGGTTGCGCGCGGTACCGCGAAGTCCATCGCGGATCGACTTCGGGAGCATGTCGCGGCAGGTGCCGATCACGTTGCGATCCAAGCACTTCCCGCCGAGGGTGATCCGCTCGCGACCTACGAAGCACTGGCAGCCGAACTCTTCGGCTGATCAGACAACCCTTGACTTGGATAAGTTGTGTCCGAGTATACTTGGACACGGCTTATCCGAGTAAAGGAGAAAATCATGAAGATCGTCATTTTCGGAAGCGGACTGATCGGAAGCCAGGTCGCCGCCAAGCTCGCTGACGCCGGGCACGACGTGAAGGCGCTCGGTCGGGCAGACGGGATCGACATCACCACCGGCGCAGGAATCGCCGAAGCAGTCGATGGTGCCGACGTCGTCGTGGATCTGACCAATTCTCCGTCGTGGTCGGACGAAGACGTCTTGGCCTTCTTCCGTGACGGAACCAGCCATATCCTCGCCGCAGAAGACAAGGCGGGCGTCGGCCACCACGTCATCCTGTCCATTGTCGGCGCCGATCGACTGCCCGATTCCGGGTACATGCGAGCCAAAGTCGCCCAGGAAGACCTGGTCAAAGCCGGCCCGACCCCATACACGATCGTCCGATCGACCCAGTTCTTCGAGTTCGTCGCCGGAATCGCCGACGCCGGAACCACCGACGGCACGGTCCATGCAACACAGGCACATCTGCAGCCCATCGCATCACGGGACGTCGTTTCTCACGTCGCCGA
The DNA here is from genome assembly GCF_058788335.1 of Rhodococcus sp. FW305-130. Taxonomy (NCBI): domain Bacteria; kingdom Bacillati; phylum Actinomycetota; class Actinomycetes; order Mycobacteriales; family Nocardiaceae; genus Rhodococcus; species Rhodococcus sp. FW305-130. The sequence goes on from NZ_JBYTAP010000011.1 coordinate 9,591, forward strand.
GGTAGTGACCGGTGCGCCGCGTAACGGCACGGTCGAGATCGCCGGGCCCGAACCGCTGGGCATCGACGAACTGGTCCGGCGCCTGTTCGTCGTCACCGGCGACAAGCGCTCGGTGATTTCCGATCCCGAGGCCGGATACTTCGGCGCGAAACTCGACAACTCGGCACTCACCCCGACACCCGGCGCCGACGCATGGATCGCGCGGACAACGTACGACGCGTGGCTTGCCGAGAAGGCCTGACGTCGACCATTCGAGCGACGTCCGGCCCGCACCGCTTTCCACCACGTCGATAGAGTTCAACCATGAAGCTTTCCGGAGGCGTGGAGTGGTCACTCCACTGCTGTGTGGTTCTCAGCCAGGCCGAGGGGCCGGTACCCACAGCCAGACTCGCCGAACTTCACGGGGTGTCGAAGACATACCTGGCGAAGCATCTGCGAGCGCTCGCGCACGCCGGTCTGGTCAATCCGACCGAGGGCCGAGACGGTGGGTACGTCCTCACCCGGGCTCCCGAGAAAATCACCGTTCTCGACGTCGTCCAGGCCGTTGACGGCACTGAACCTGCGTTCCGGTGCACGGAGATTCGACAGCAAGGAATCCTCGCCGCTCCACCGGAGCAGTGCCGTTCCGCCTGCGGAATTGCCAAAGTCATGGCCGACGCCGAAAAAGCCTGGCGCGCATCGCTGTCGGGAGTCACGATTGCAGATCTTGCTGCAACCCTGGATCTTCCGGCACTCAGAAAGATCCTGACCACACCGATCGCACTTTAGAGCGGCCCACACCTCACGAGGCATCAATCCATCGTTCAACTATCGGGTACCTTGTTCGGGGATCAAATCTTGACGAAGAATCTTCCGGGAATTTTCGCAAGATCTCGGAGGGGGTTTCATGGGAGTCAGTGGCGCTGCGGGGTTGGGGCAGAACATTCGTCAAACAACTGGACTGTTGCGTCGCTGGTGGTCTCTTGCGTACGACGGTGAATGGTTCCCTCGGTTTCTGGCTGCTCGATCGATGTTGGGGACAGCCAGAGTGGTCGTCACCTTTTGGTGCGCCGTGTTCGTGGCACTCGCCGTACTGGCTCAATTCGTGAAGGGTGGCGCAACCGACCTCCCTGAACGGCTCGCGGCGGGCGCAGCATGCATGATCGCGCTCTACTGCATGATTCGCTGGTCACTCGGACGGTCCTGGCCGAGCCACCACCAATCCGTTCGTTTCATTTCGCTCACCAATATCTGCTTGTCCTTGATACTTCTCGCCGGAATCCATTCGAGCTTCCTGGCGTTGACCGGCGCCGTTCTGTTCGTGGTCGTCGCGAACTATTCGTCGGTATTCCACAGCCCTCGAATAGTCACGGCACAGATCGTCGGCGCGCTGTTCGTCGTTGCCCTACTGACAATTCGCGCTGTAACCGATCCGGATACCGATTCTTCGCTGTCGGTGTCCACTGGATTCGTCATCGGGTGTGTTATCGCGTCCGCCGCGATGACCGTGCATTTCCTCGTCTTGTACTTGACCGACGATGCACGACACTCTTGGCGCGATCCACTCACCGCTGCTCTGAACCGACGTGGGCTGCACAACGTCTGGCAACAGCTGTTCGGTGTCGGCGAACTCCAAGGACACGTTGTCCTCGCGGTGGTGATCGATGTCGATTCGTTCAAGAGCGTGAACGACAAACTGGGTCACGCAGAAGGTGATCGGATGCTGGTGACAGTCGGTCGGCGTCTGAACTCAGCGGTCGGAGAGGTCGGGTTGGTTGCCCGGACAGGCGGCGACGAGTTCGTGATTCTCATGCCCGTGGAGCCACGTCGCATCGAACAAACCGTGGTGGACATTCACAATTCGATATCGCGGCCCGCCGGTCGGCAGTCGATTTCCGTGAGCGTCGGAGCCAGCGTGTGGCTGTCCTCGACAATCCCGGACGCTTCAGGAACCATCGATCGGATACTTGCCGACGCCGACAACGCGATGTATCGAGCCAAGCGACGGGGTGGAGACCAGGTGGCCTGGGCGGTAACGCATCTGAGCTGATCGACAGGTCTACTTGCCGACCGAACTCAGAGCGCCGCTTCGCCGTCGTTCGCCGGATCCAACTGATCCTGGGTTGCCGCCCAACTCGCCAAGAGTTTGAGTGCGTCAGCCGTGGGCGTCCCCGGCGCCGCGGTGTAGACCAGCAGCGTCAGCCCGGGATTGGACGGCAGTTCCATCGCCTCGAAGTTCAGCTCCAGGTCGCCGACTACGGGGTGACGAACCTTTTTGAATCCCGTCCGATGAAAGCGCACATTGTGTTTCGCCCACCGGGTGCGGAATACCTCACTGCGAGTGGCAAGTTCACCGATGAGCTCGGTCAGCGCCTTGTCATGGGGATTGCGTCCCGCTTCCGAGCGGAGCATCGCGGCGATGTCGTCAGCCGCGCGCTCCCAATCTACGAAGAAGTCCTGCGACGCCGGGTCCAGGTACACGAAGCGGGCGTTGTTCGCCGGCCTACGCGGATCAGCCAAGACTGGCGAATACAACGCGCGCGCCATGCGATTGGCCGCCAGCATGTCGTGCCTGGCATTGCGTACCCACGCCGGCGCGTCGGTGATGGCGTCGAGTATCTGCTGAATCGCCGGGCTCACGCCCTTGGGGGCGGGCCGCTTTCTACTCGGTGCGCCTGCACTGGCGGCCTTCGCGAGGTCGTACAAATGGGCAGTTTCGGCTTCGTCGAGTTGCAGTGCTCGGGAAAGACTTTCGAGCACCGAGTCCGACGCTCCCGCCAAATTTCCGCGTTCCATGCGCACGTAGTAGTCGATGCTCACACCGGCGAGCAGAGCGACTTCCTCACGGCGCAACCCCTTGACGCGACGGTTTCCGCCGTAAGCCGGGAGCCCTGCCTGCTCGGGTGTGATGCGAGCACGACGGGAGCTGAGGAATTCGCGGATCTCGGCTCGGTTGTCCATGCAGTTCACGTTACTCGAGCGGCGAAGACCGAGGGAGGTACTGCCGTTACCTGGAACAACAGACACTCCCGCGCTCGCGAGGCGCCGCGTTGACTGATTGCAGTCGACCGGTTCACGCAGAAGCGTCGACTTCCAAGCACGCGATACCAGAAGCAAGAGGGGACACCATGCGAGCAACCATCATGTACGGCGCCGGAGACGTTCGGGTCGAGACCGTGCCCGATCCGGTACTGCAGCAGCCGACGGACGCGATCGTGCGGGTCGTCAGGGCCTGCGTTTGCGGCTCTGACCTGCACCCTTACCACAACATGCCGGCAACACCCGGTGGTTCCCCGATGGGCCACGAATTTGTCGGAGTGGTCGAAGAGACCGGTCGCGAGGTGTCCACGTTGAAGAAGGGCGACTTCGTCATCGCCCCATTCGCCTGGTCCGACGGGACGTGCGACTTCTGCCGCGAAGGCTTGCAGACGTCCTGCCGCCACGGTGGATTCTGGGCCGGAAACGGGATCGGAGGAGGGCAGGCGGAGGCCATCCGAGTGCCGTTGGCAGACGGCACCCTGGTCAAGGCGCCGGTCGGTGAGGACTCCGAACTCCTGCCGTCACTGCTCACGCTCTCCGACGTCTTCGGCACCGGCTATCACGCGGCGGTCAAGGGTGGCGTCAACCAACGCACGACGGTCACGGTCATCGGTGATGGAGCCGTGGGGCTGATGGCAGTGCTCTCCGCCAAACGCCTCGGCGCCGAGCGCATCATCCTCATGGGGCGCCACAAGACCCGCACGGATCTCGGTCTCGAGTTCGGAGCCACCGATGTAGTTGCCGAACGTGGGGACGAGGGCATCGAGAAAGTCCGCGAACTGACCGGAGGCGACGGCACTCATGTCGTCCTCGAAGCGGTAGGTCACATGCCTGCCTACGAGCAGTCACTCGGAGTTGTCCGACCGGGCGGCGTCATCAGCCGAGTCGGAGTACCCCAATACGAAGAAGCCCCAATCGGATTCGGGACGCTCTTCGGACCCAACATCACGCTCACCGGTGGACCGGCTCCGGTGCGCGCGTACATCGAAGAGCTGATGCCGGATGTGCTCGACGGAAAGATCGAGCCGGGCAAGGTCTTCGACCACACCGTCGGGCTCGACGACGTAGCGGAAGGCTATCGAGCCATGGACTCCCGTGAATCGTTGAAGGTCCTCGTCCGCCCGTAATCCACCACTTGCGAACGTCCACCACTTGCGAAGAAGAAGCGCGTGACCCACACTGCCAACCGTCCCGTTGCCGGTCGCATCAATTCCACCGCGATCCTGGCGATCATTCTGATCAGCTATTTCATGATCCTGCTAGACAATTCGATCATCTTCACCGGGCTACCCAGCATCCAAAGCAGCATGGGTTACTCGGCAACCGGGCTGTCCTGGGTCCAGGACGCCTACACCCTGGTGTTCGGCGGCCTTCTCCTGCTGGGCGCCCGTCTCGGGGATATCTTCGGCCGTCGTCGCGTATTCGTCTCCGGTCTCGCAATTTTCGCGATTGCGTCGTTTCTCGTCGGGGTCGCGCCGAACGGTTGGTGGCTCATCGCGGCGCGCGCTCTCCAAGGCGTCGGAGCCGCAGTGGTGGCCCCGGCGTCGCTGTCACTGCTGACCGCCAGTTACCCGCCCGGGCCGGAGCGAACGCGCGCTGTTGCCTGGTACGGCGCTGCCGCAGGAATAGGCGCCAGCCTCGGACTCGTGATCGGCGGCGCCCTTGCCGACTGGGTGTCTTGGCGCGCAGGCTTTTTCATCAACGTTCCGATCGGAATCGCGATGATCGCGCTCGCGCCCCGGTTCATTCCGGAAACCGAACCCAACTCCGGACGTTTCGATGTGGCGGGCGCTGTTCTCGCCACACTCGGCATGACCGCACTCGTCTTCGGCACCGTCAACTCGACCGAAGCGGGGTGGACCTCACCGATCGCTGTTGCGACACTGGCGACTGGGGCGATCCTACTGATCCTGCTCTTCCTCAACGAAGCGAGAGCGGAGCAGCCGATCATGCCACTGAGGTTGTTCCGCAGCCGGGAGCGATCCGGGGCGTACGCCGCCCGAATGCTCTATCTGGGCGCCATGATCGGATTTTTCTACTTCACCACTCAGCTACTCCAAGGCGTCATGGGCTTCAGCGCGTTCCAAGCTGGCATCGCCTTCTTCCCGATGACGATCGTCAATTTTGCTGTGGCGATGCTGATTCCGCGACTGACACCACGATTCGGAAATTCCGCAATTCTGTCGGTTGGCATTGCCGTCACCCTCGCCGGGATGGCGTGGCTCAGTCTGGTCCATCCCGGCAGCACGTATCTCACCGCGATAGCACTTCCGATGATATTGATCGGCGCCGGGCAGGGGTTGGCTTTCGCTCCGCTGACTTCTGCCGGCATCTCCGGGGTAGAGGCCGAGGATGCCGGTGCCGCATCAGGATTGGTCAACACTGCACACCAACTGGGCAGTGCTCTCGGACTCGGCATCCTCGTCGCAGTTTCCGCGGGCGCCGGAGCCTCTGCCGACGACGCCACAACGGCACTCACCGATCACGTATCAACGGCTCTCACCGCAGGCACCGCCCTGCTGGCCGCTTGTCTCGTCATCGTCCTCGCACTGATCGTCCCGGCTACGAGAACGCGAAGTACCACAAAGCAATTCGAACAGGAGAAAGGAAGCCGAGATGTCGCACTCGTGGACCGAGGCTGAACTGACCAAGATCGGTGGTGCCGAGGAATTGCAGATCTCCTCTAACCGCCGCGACGGCACCGCAAGGCCGTACGTCACGATTTGGGTCGTCCGTGCCGACAACCAACTGTACGTACGCTCGGCATACGGAACCGACAACCCGTGGTTCGTCCGAGCAACGGCAAGTGGAAGGGGCCGAATCCGCGCAGGAGGAATTGAGCGGGACGTGGCGTTCGAGTCCGCCGCACCGGATGCGCACTCGGCGATCGACTCCGCCTACCACACCAAGTACGACCGCTACGGCCCGCAGATCGTCGGCTCCGTCACCGGCCGCGCCGCCGCACCCAACACCATTCGACTTGTTCCGCTGACGCAGAACTGAACCGCCCCTTTCGATTCCGAGGAGACCTCATGGAAATCTTGAAGCCCCAGCCCACCAGCAAAGCACCCAGCGACTGGTTCACCGGCGACGTCTGGTGGGACGTCATCTACGCCGGCCAGGAGCCGTCGAGGATGCGCGCCAACATGGTTCGCTTTGCACCTTGTGCGCGAACCGACTGGCATTCCCATGTCCTCGGGCAGACCCTCCACATCGTCTCCGGGACCGCGCTGGTTCAAGCTCGCGGCGGCGAGATCGTCGAAGTTCACCCGGGCGAGTCCATCTATACCCCGGCAGGAGAGGAACACTGGCACGGCGCGGCACCCGACCGTTTCATGACCCACCTTGCGCTGTGGGAAGGACCCGGCGAGGGAGGCACCGAAACGACATGGGGCGACAAAGTCACCGATGGGGAATACAACGGTCCCCGCGCCAACCATCGCTGAGACCGGACACCTCTCAGATACGTCGCATCACGGAAACAACCTTGCCCAAGATGGCCGCGCGATCGCCGTCGATGACGCTGTATGCGGGATTACGAGGCTCGAGGTACACGTGACCGTCGCGACGTCGGAGCACCTTCACGGTGGCCTCGCCGTCGATCATCGCGGCGACGATCTCGCCGGAATGCGCCTCGTCCTGGCGCCGCACCACGACGACGTCGCCGTCGCAGATTGCTGCGTCGACCATCGACTCACCGCGCACCCGAAGTCCGAACACCGTGCCGGAGCCCACGAGCTCGCGAGGAAGTGCCAGCACCTCGTCGGCGTGCTCCTCCGCGAGGATCGGCGCGCCGGCCGCGATGTCACCGACGACCGGAACCGTCACCGTATTCGACGACGATTGCTCCTTCGCTCCCACGAGGAACGGCCGCACGTCCAACTGCCGAGCCATGGCCGCTCCCCTACGGAGGAAGCCCTTTTCTTCGAGGCTCTTGAGGTGCTTGGATACCGTCGACGTCGAGCGCAGACCAACCGCGTCTCCGATCTGCCGTGTGCTCGGCGTGCACCCGTTGGCAGCCACGAGATCCCGGATGGTCATCAGAATCTGCTGCTGGCGGAGCGGCAGGGAGGAGGCGTCGAGGCCACCGAACATGTCGAGATCGTCGTAATCGGTCACGACGAGAATCGTAGTGAGGGGTCCCGACATCCAGGCCAGGCAGCCGCAGTCTGCCAGAAACGGCACAGGCAGTTTGTTTCCCGAGCGGCGCATGGCACGCTGAGCTGATGGAGCCTCTCGAACCGATGCGCCCGGTCAGTGTTGCAGTCGACACGCGGACCAAGACTCCACTCTGGAAGTTGGTGGTGCTCTATCCGGCAGTGACATCGGTGTTCATGTTTGCCGCACTCACCACCCGAACGGGAATTGGTCTTGTCGTACTGGGACTGGTCATTTTCGCAGTCGGCGCGAGCACTTACGCGATGTCGGAGCGACGGATGCTTCGGGAGAACTCGGGGGTTCGAGTTCCATACTTCGCCGGACCTCCTGTCGCCCCGCGGCACGTCGATCTACTCGCGGCAGCAGGGATGCCCCTCCTTACGAGTGGAGCGGTGTTGACCGTCCGGGCATCCGATACAGAACGTCCTTGGGTTTTCATATCGGTGTTCGTGATAGCGATGGTCCTGGCAATAACTGTCCCGATGGTTGTGCATAACGTGCGGGTCAAGCGGACAGAATCAGCCTGAGCAGTCACGCCATACCGATATCTCGCAGCGTCACGTTCAGCCTTCCCAGACGTCGGACCGACGTCTGGGTGGTGCGACCGGTTCGCCTCAGGTGGAGTCGACTATGCGCTGGCGACCTTGCTATCAGGCACGACAGCAATATCGACCTTGCTGAACTGCAGCACACCGTCTTCGATCTCGGCGTCGTGCATCAGCTTGCGGTCGCGGTAGTAATTGTTGACCACTTTCCACGCGCCGCGGGCACCCTGACGCGGCATTTCTCCGTCGCCGCGCTGGATGTAGCCCGAGGTCAGGGCTCCGCCCATGAGAGATTCTTCGGCGAAGTCCTCGGGTTCGGCGTGAACCTCGAAAGTCGTGTAGCTGCGATCGCGCATGATCTTGAGCACGCGACACAGATAGGACGCGGCCAGGTCAGCCTTGAGCGTCCACGACGCGTTGGTGTAGCCGAGGATCATCAGGAAGTTCGGGATGTCGGAGTAGAGCACGCTCTTGTAGGCCACAGTCTCGTTGAGCTTGACCGGCTCGCCGTCGATGCTCATGGTCGCGCCGCCCAGAATCTGTACGTTCAAGCCGGTCGCCGTGACGATGACGTCGGCCTCGATTTCGCGGCCCGACTCGGTCACGATGCCCTTCTCGGTGAACGTGGCGATACGGTCGGTGACGATGTCGGCCTTGCCGCTCTTGAGCACCTTGAACAGGTCCCCGTTGGGAACCACGCACAGGCGCTGATCCCACGGGTTGTAGCTGGGAGTGAAGTGACGCAGGTCCACGTTCTTGCCGAGCTGCAGGCGGATCTGGGCGAGGAACAGCTTCTTGGCCAGCTTCGGGTTGGTGCGAGAAAGCTGAAAGCTGGCGCGTTGCAGTGCGATATTGCGGGCTCGACCAATCTTGTAAGCAATCTGGTCGGGAACGCGTGCGAGCTTGAGACCCTTGGCAACAGGGTCCTCGGACGGAAGCGCCTGGATCCACGTGGGCGAGCGCTGCAGCATGGTGACGTGACCGGCGGTGGGGGCCATCGACGGGATCAGTGTGATCGCGGTGGCGCCGGAACCGATGACCACTACCTTCTTTCCGGTGTAATCGAGATCCTCCGGCCAGTGCTGCGGGTGCACGATCTGACCGCGGAAGTCGTCCTCACCGGGGAAGGCGGGGCGGTAGCCCTTGTCGTAGTTGTAGTAACCACAGGCGCCGACGAGGACGTTCGCGGTCCACGTCTCGGTCTCCCCCGTCGACTCGACCAGGACGGTCACGGACCACTGCGCGGCGGTACGGTCGAAGTCCATAGACACGACCTTGCGGCCGAAGTTGATGTGGTCGGTGACGCCGTATTCCTTGGCGGTTTCCTCGACGTAGTCACGGATACTGGCCCCGTCTGCGAGCACTTTGGTGCCGATCCAAGGACGGAAACCGAATCCGAAGGTGAGCATGTCGGAGTCCGAACGGATGCCCGGGTACTTGAACAGGTCCCAGGTGCCACCGATGTTCTCGCGGCGCTCGAGGATCGCGTAAGTGCTTCCGGTCTTCTCACGAATGAGGTGGCAAGCCGCGCCGATTCCGGACAAGCCAGCGCCGATGATCAGTACGTCGACATGCTTTGTCATGGAGGAAACTCGTTTCGTAGGTCGTCGCGAAGCTACATCTGGCGTCGGCAGTGGCCGAGAACGATCGGCCGGTTCAGGCCGGGTTCCCTAAGGTCAGCGCCAACGTACAGGGTATGTGCAACTGACGGTAACAGTCAATATCTCGACCCGACTGGGTACAGAACATTGAGAGTGCGACGCACCGGCTCGCGGAAACTCGATCGAGACGACTGAATGCCGCCAGCCACTGGAGAGTCGTTCACGTCGTCGACGGAACGTCCAATGGCTCGTCTACGCGGGATACTCATCGCCCAAATATTCAGCGCCCTAGCATAATTCGAAGGTCCACGATCAGGTGTCGGACGCGCGAGTCTCCATGGGCGGACGGACAACTGCGCTATCGCTGTCACCCTTCGTGCGCATCAGTGAAGAGGTCACTCCGATAACGAGCCCGCTGACGAAACCACGCTGAAACCAACGGTTTTGGATTCGCAACGCGGAAAACGGGCGGACTGAACCTCCACCGGTGATGTAGTCGCTATGACACACTCCAGCACAGTCACGGTGTATACCACTCATAGCGATCGAGGGTTCGCCAATGCAATCGCTGCCGGAATAAGCACCAGGGCCTATTCCGCGCCACAAACCGCAGACATGAGCCTGTTAAGGCACCACACCAGCGATCACGGTAGAGCGCTTGTTCTCCTACCACTCGGGGGCGTCGATTGGCAGGTGAAGGAGCTTTCCGCACTCGAGGGATCGGTCCTGGTCGGCGATCTCAGTAGCGGCCGCTCCATGATTCGGGGGCTTGCTGCGGGCGCCCACTCCGCGCTCAACTCTCAACTCCCGTTCGCATCGCTGCTCGATGAACTGCAGGCCGCACTCAACCCCAATTCCACTCAACTTGCACACGAGAAGTCCTCGCTCGTACAACGCATCCGGTTGCGCACCGAAGAATCCGCACGAATCGGCAGTCTCACCGATCGCGAGTTCGAGATCGTGGGTCTTCTCTACGGCGGTTCGAATGTCGACTCGATTGCTCGAACCGCCCACATCGCACCGACCACGGTTCGCGCCCACGTCCGAAGCATCCTGCAGAAACTGGGGGTGCACTCCCAACTGGAGGCATGCGCGATGCTCCGCCGCTCTGGTCACGACGCACGTAGACACCCACTGGAACTTCGGATCGGACGCTTCTAGCAGGAAGTGCCCCAGACACACTCGTTGAGATGGGTGCTACCCCTGATCGAACTCGACCTTCGCAAAGATCGTCAATTTTGACGATTCGACGACGTGTCCGGACGTCGAAAATTGGTTCCTACACGACACCGAAGACACGAGCGAACATCGAAAGGTGCATTCAATCAATGGAATACACACGCACAGTGCCGCGGCATCTCGTCCACAGACATGCTGTTGCCGAGGTTTTCTTGACGGACTACCGGATCGAATCGGACTCGGCGTACCAGGTTGCTGTGCAACTCCCGGTCTCGCACCGGATATTCGACGTATCGAGCGAGCAACACGATCCACTCGGGGTGGCAGAAGCATTTCGACAGGCAGTGGTGCTTCTCTGCCACACCCGATACGAGATTCCACTGCACTACAAGTTCCTCATGGAAACATTCAGCTTCGAGATGTTGGATGCGCTCGACGTGCAACCAGTCGCGGAGCCGTTGAGTTTCTCGATGACAGCGGACAACCTCACTTATCGCGACGGAGCGGTCTCGGGGGTCGAAGTGTCGGGGATCCTCAGAGAGGGCAACCGGCACGTCGCCAGATGCAAAGCTGTTGCGCGAGGAGTCAGCCCTGAGGGATACCGTCGAATCCGGCAAGGACGAGAAGACCACCGCCCGAGCCGGCGCATCCTTCCTTCCGGAACCGCGGTGGTCGGATCGGAGCGAGTCGGACGCCTAACCGATGGAGATGTGCTCATCAGCACTGATCCTGCTCGGCACACGATGTTCTGCACTCCCGATCCGCGCAACCACTCCCTTTTCGACCACCCCGTCGACCACATCCCAGGAATGATTCTTTTCGAGGCCGCCCGACAAGCGGTCCGATTCCACATCGGCAACCCAGCAACAAAGATCGCCTCACTCTCGGCGGTCTTTCCGAGGTTCACTGAATGGGAAACGCCGTGCGAGGTGTCGACGACCCTCCTTGACGCGTCAGGCCATGTGCACCGAGTTCGGTTCACTCAAGAACTGGAAACCACCGCGGAACTTGAACTTACAGTTGCGGACCAATTATGAAAGGGAACGAACACGTTCTTCTCGTCGCGTCATCCACGTCAAACGCTCGGTGGTTCCCACTCTCTCGGTGCAAGCGCCGCCAGTTGCATGACGTGCGCCAACTTGTCCTCGCGGACAATCGTTGGCAGCACCAAGTTCCACATCTGACTCAACCGCTCGTACAGATCGGTTCTGCCCGTAAGCATTTCCGAGAGAATCTGCACTCCGGTGAACGACCCCACCACAAATCGAGCCAACGCGTCGATATCGGTGCCCGGGACGATATCGCCGGCTTCGGCGGCTTGGGTTGCCACCTGCTTGATAGCCTCGATCCAATCGAGGTACGGCTGTTCGATGGGACCTTGAATACTGCCGATCTCCATCGTCAACCGCATGCCACCTCGCGCGATGGGCTCGGTCACAAGCTGCCGAGCCATCTCCTGCGAAACGAGCACCAGGGTTTCTACCGCGATGTCGGAATGCGCAGCAACCCGCCGGGTACCCTCCATCGCCATTCCGTGCTGCGCTGCGATGACCGCGTGCGCAAGCTCCTCCTTCGACGCGAAATGAAAATACATCGCGCCCTTGGACACACCCCCGTGTTGCAAGATCGTGCCCAGACTGGCGGAGTACCCGAACTTCTCGAAGCTCTTCGCAGCACCCAAAATGACGGCCTGGCGCGTGAGGACCGCACGCTCCTGCATGATCTACCCAGCTCTCGTTGCCGACGGAATGAATCTCAACGATACGTCGAAAGACCCGGCAGCAACGCCCTCGACACGGACACACCGTGACGACTCTGGTACTCGGAGCCACTGGTTTCATCGGCTCAGCAGTGATGAACCAGCTGGTTTCCCGGGACGGAAACGCTGCAATCGGTTTCGTTCGCACGGACAGCGCAGCCAAACAACTCAGCCGCAACGGAATTGCCGCCACTATCGGCGACATCAACGAAAGCGCCTCTCTACGAGTTGCTATGAGCCAGGCGTCCACCGTCATTTGCTGCGTGTCGTACGTGGGCGACGACGAACAACAGTGCGTTCACGTCAACGAACACGGCATACGGAATGTTGCGTCGTTCGCCGCCGCCGTCGGCGTCGAACGGCTGCTCTACGTCAGCACCGCCGCGGTGTACGGGCCGGGCCCGTTTCGAGACCTGCCCGTCAACGGCGCACCTCTCAAACCCCTCTCACCTGCCAGCCGCACGCGCGCCCTCGCCGAGGAGTTCGTGCGCGACGCCGGAGGCCTCGTCGTCCGGCCCCATCTCGTGTACGGACCCGGCGACAGATGGTTTCTGCCGACACTGACGCGAATCGTCTCTCGACTCGACTCGGTCATCGACAATGGTAGCGCGATCCTGTCAGTAGTCGACGTAAACCTACTCGCCCGATCTATCTACAAACTGTCGACAGAACAGCAATTTCGCTACGGCTCAACACTTCACGTCAACGAACCCGTCCCGCGGACAGTCATCGACCTTCTCGAGCATCATGCGCGGGAGACCAATTGGACTCTGCCCCAAAGCTCTATCCCCCGCGCCGACGCAGTGAAAGTTGCCGCCCAGCTGGGTCTCGACATGCACAAGATAGACATGATCAGTCTCGATCACTGGTTCCGGTCGAGACTGTACTGATGACACAAAGGTTGCTCTCGCCAAAACAACTGCCTCCCAAACTTTTCAGTTCTCATTCGGGATCATCCTGCGCAATGAACAGGACCTATTGCGCTGTCACTACAGACGAACAGTGCGAGCTCTGATGGACGAAACAATGGCTGCACAATGACGGCAGTGGTCGCGCCCACCAACAATGGCCGCGTTCACGCGACTGGCAGCAGCCGGGGGTTCCCTTCCATCCACCTTCGCCGCCGAATGCAGCGTGTGACGATCTACGTCGTGCGCGACGAACCGGCCAGGAGCTCTGACATCACGGCAGAAAGCTCTCCATCTCGCCGACCTCGGCTACCGTCATCTGAACCAGAAAACGGGAGAACAGATGCTCACTGCGGATATTTTGCTGTCGGGACCGCGCGGGCGCCGGATGCTGCTCGCGTATGCGATCGACGCCGAACGCACCCTGCGGCCCGAGCCAGGCGACGGTATGTTCCGCATCAGCGCTCACCGGGCGGCTTATCACCTCGACGTCAGGCAAGGCACCTCCCGAGTGTTGTTCGGCCCGGGCGCCGAAGAGGCCCGGCGGACAATAGTCACCGCCGAGGATGTGGCGCGTAGCCTCTCGGAAATCTCGCTCCCCGACGTCACCGCCGTCGATCTACGCTCCGCCCTCGCAGAAGCCGTCGATGCGGCACGCTACTGGCAGGAACCCGACGGAGAAGACGTCCTCGTCGCCACCGAGGTTATGCAAGATGAGCTTCGACGCGTCGCGGAGCACATTGCCGGCTCCGAACAGGCGCAATGGTCGAGCAGCCCGCTTGCCGCGCCCGACCAATGGTCGATCATGAGCCGAGGCGACTACTCTCCGGACACACGCGAGGTGCCTGCTGCGCAACAACTCCTCAGCGAGTGGCGCACGAGCACCCTGGAATCGGAAGCGAGAGCTGAACGTGACCGCCCGGTGGATCCCGCGGCGAACTGGTCAGGTTATTGGTGGTCGAATCCACCCACGCAGGGTTCGACGAGGGCGCTGTTCGACGGGACTCCGGCGGGCTTGTGGTTCATCGAAGACAGCATGGGATGGGAACGGGCCGTCGTGCGAGCATTGCGGCCACCGACTGGCGCACGCATCTACGAGATCGACAGCGCACAAGCCTGGTCGGATCTGTGCAGACGGTTCCCACTCGAGGTCACCGCGGAGAAGCGGCACGATTGGTACCGGACGACCGGCCGATGAGGCAGGTGGGTCATCCCGGACTGGGTGCAGGTCGCGGAAAGTTTTGAGGGAGTGCACCTTACCGTGACGGGATACCTGGCGGCGGCAGGAACCGCGATCGAGGTCGATGCCGACACGGCGAGCGTCATCGCGGGCTGGGCACCCGACGAAACATACTGGTTCACCGATGCTGCCACCTACATCTCCGAGCCGTGTGTTTGGGTGCTGCACGACGGCCCGGAAGTGACCGACCAGCCCGCATGGACGCTGGAATCGCAGCAATGACCCACACGTGAGGGTCTGCTAGGCATGAGATTCCGTGAGGAATCGATCGCAGTTGCCCTCCGGGTCGGGTCAACCTCAACGGCCTACCGATTTGCACCCGGCCCATCCCCGACTGGTGGATCGGAGCCGGAAGTCGAAAATGAGGGCATGAACGAGACACAACCCCACAACCTCGAACGAGAGCGCTGGCGCACGCTGCCAACTCCACCGTCGACCGAGTTGATCGAGATGGTCGGGGACGGACCTTCGAGCGCAGACTTCGACCCTGCTACACCAGTGGCACAGCAGGGGTGAGACAGTCACGACATTCCGGTATCCCGCAGGGTGATGTTCAGCCGCCCGGACGGCAGACCGATGTCGGGACTTGCACTTCCCGCAATAACTTTCGGCACTCCGTGATACGCGAACCGAGACTCCCCACCGAAGACGAAGAGATCACCCGAATGGAGTTCGACGTCGGTGTACGGCTTGTTCCGATTCTCGGAATTCCCGAACCGAAAGACACAACTCTGCCCGACGCTCAGTGAGACGACGGGAGCGTCGCAGCGCTCGTCCTTGTCCTGATGCATGCCCATCCGAGCGCCCTCGTCGTAGAAATTGATCAGCGCAGTGTCCGGCGTGTACCGCTCCCCCACAGTCGGACCATCATAGGCCGCGGCAACTGCGCTACGGCCGAGGCCAACGAGCCAGTCGGGCACAGCGGCAACCGGTTCACCGTTCACGTCGTCGGCGGTGCGCGTGTATTTGTACGGCTGCCAGTGCCAACCGAGACAGACTGTTTGCACCGACATCTTGTGCCCACCAGGGACGACGGCCGAGCGCATCGGTACGGGTGCGGTCGCCCACCGTCGGCACTCGGCCACCAAGGTGCGCTGTTGTTCGATGCTGAGCCAATCCGGAACGAGAATCGCCCCTGGCGCCACTTCCATTCGTGGCCGAGGAATCAAAGCGTTCATGAATTCCACGCTAATCGGTTTCGCAGCATTGACACCCTCCGCATGGACCCGTAGCGTAATCAACAGATTGGTTGATAAAGGAGATGGTTGACAAGTGATCGTGAATCCAGGGGCAGACGAGCGTCTCGACAAAGCGTTCATGGCGCTCGCCGACCCGGTACGACGGCGGATCATCGCCCGCCTGAGCACCGGCCCCCAAACGGTCAACGATTTGGCCGAGCCATTCGAGATCACGAAACAGGCCGTCTCCAAACATATTCAGGTACTCGAAGCCGCGGGTTTGGTCACTCGCAGCCGCGAAGCCCAGAGGCGGCCGGTACATCTCAACGCCGCAACTCTCGAGGCTTTGACCGCCTGGATCGACCGCTATCGACTGATCCACGAACAACAGTTCCGCAAGCTCGATCACCTACTCAGCACCACACAGAAGGAGACTTAGCCATGGCTACCACCAATCCCGTCAGCATCACGGCTCCTGAGGGCGTGCCGTACATCGACATCACCCGCGAATTCGACGCACCCGTCAGTGCCGTCTTCGCAGCTCATTCGAATCCCGAACTGGTCAAGCAGTGGCTCGGCCCCAACGGATACGAGATGGAGATCGACGAATACGAGTTCGTGAGCGGCGGTCGATACAAGTACGTCCATCGCAACCCCGAGGGCGAAGAGTTCCGGTTCAACGGTGTATTTCACGTTGTTCGCGAGAACGACTTTGCCATCCAAACCTTCGAATACGAGGGATTTCCCGACGTCGTCAGCATCGAATCGATCACGTTCGAGGATCTGGGCAATGGACGCACCCGCCTCTCCGGCCATTCCGTATATCCGAGCCTCGAAGCGCGAGACGGAATGATCGAGAGCAATATGGAGCTCGGCGTCACCGAAGGTTACGAACGCCTGGACAAGATCGTCGCGCAACTCTGACCACCTGTTTGCCCGAACCTCCTCAGCGAAAGGCAGTTTCATGGACTGGACCCTCGAAGTAGTCATCGTTCCCGTCAGTGACCTCGACCGCTCCATCGAGTTCTACCGTGACAAGGTCGGTTTCGATCTCGACCACCACACCGTCAACGAACACATGACGGTCGCCCAGCTCACTCCGCGTGGTTCGGGCTGCTCGATCGTCATCGGCAACCTGCCGTCGCAGACCGAGATGGCCCCTGGTTCGTTGAAGGGATTGCAGTTGGTCGTGGCCGACGCTGCAGCGGCTCGCCAGGAGCTCATCGACCGCGGCGTCGATGCCAGTGAGGTCACCGTCTTCGACGAGCGTGACGGGGGCACCTTCTTCGGATTCGCCGACCCGGACGGCAATACCTGGGCTGTCCAGCAGCTGAAGGTCCGCGGCGACAAGCCGCTCATTCCGAAGGAGTACCGCGACCGCTTCGGCGCGTAGCAACTGCCTTCCAGGCTGCGTAACCTTCGGGCATGCAGACAGCACAGGGGCGATAGCCGGCCGCAATCGCGGTCGGCTCGTCCGCGAAGAACACCCGACTGGCGACATACCCACCACGCGCGATTGCCTGCGCAGCCCCTCGACAGTCGAGTCGACCGTAGATCTTCGTTTTCCGGTGCCCACCAAGCACACCGGGCGTCGAACTCTCGTAGGGTTTGTTGCGAGCGTCGCGGAGAATGTACGTCTTACTCGGCATCATGAAGCACCAATCCCAATGTTCGACGCGTGCCGGAGTGCACCACACTGACACCATGTCGCACAGGGGCTCTCGACCACCCCCGCGAACTCTGCACCGGTCGATCCCGCGTGGTGAAGATCAACGCGTGCCCCTGTTCGAGCACCGTCACCGTCGCTTTCGACTGGGCGCGCTGCCGCTGTTCCACGAGCAAGAACTCGCCGCCGGCGTGGTCGATGCGAGGTCTGTCGAGTCCGATCACGATTTGCAAGGGAAACACCAACTCTCCGTACAAGTCCCGATGCAGAGCATTCCAGTCACCAGGTCCGTAGGACAGAAGGATCGGGGTAGGGCGATTCTGACCGGCGTCGTGACACTGATGGATCCATTCTTCGAATGAATCCGGCCACGGTGCACCCTCGCCCAGCTTGAACGCCCACTCCCGCGCCACGGGCAGCAGGTGTCGGTAGAAGGCGGATCGCATAGCCGTGATCGGCTCCGGTACGGGATCGCCGAAGTACCGGTACTCCCCCTGGCCGAAGCGGTATCGAGCCATGTCGATGGTGCTCCGGAACCGGCCGACGTCCGAGTACCAGGAAGCAATTTCGCGGCACTCCGACTCGTCGAGTATCGGCGCCGTCTGGGCACACCCACTGGAGTTGATTCCCTCGATCAGCGCAGGCCAATCGAGGGAATCAACTCGAGCAGACAGATCGGTGAAGAGGTCCATACGTCGTAGACGACGCGGCGGTCAGGAATGTGAGAATGCCAGCAGCTGGTCAGCCAGATTGTTGTACGTACGGGCGATCCCGGCATAACTGAGCACGGGTTCCGGATTCCAGGTCCCGATCTTTCCCGCCTTCACCGCGGGCAAGTTGGACCACGCAGGATTGGTTCCGAGCGTATCCAGTTGCAAACTGGACGGGCGATCGTCGAGGAAGATCATGTCGGCCGGATAGTGGTCCGCCATCTCCCAAGCCAGGTTCTCGACGTAGACCGACGATCCCTCGGCCGGATCGACGACGGCAAGTCCCAATCCCGCCAGGTCTGCGAGGATCGGGAATCCCGAAAGACTGACACGAATCATATCCGGATCTGCGGACGCGAACAAAACCTGTGAATTATTCAGCGAAGAAGCAACTTCGGAGATCCGCGCACGCGCAGCGTCGTAGTCTTTTCGCTGAGCCTCCATATCCTGGTCCGCTCCGAGTTCCACGGCCAGTTCCACGATCTCTTGCACGGTTCGGTCGATGGTTCCTGCTGCCGTTTCCACGAACAGTACTGTCGACAAGCCTTTCACCGCATCCAAGTTCGCCTCGTCTAGTAGTGCCGAACCACGCAACTGAGGGACGATGACGACGTCCGGCTCCAGCACAGCGATCTTCTCGAGTTCCACTTGTCCCCAGAGCTGCCCGACCATGTCGGTCTTCGAGAAATCCAAGTTGCCGGAGATGCTGGTGTCCGTTGATCCCGGTGATCGTGTCAGCGCCCCGAAAACACCGACAGGCACCAGTCCGTAATCCCAGAGAGCACCCGCGATACCGGTGTAGGTGACAAATGTCCTTGGCGGTGAATCCAATTCGATCAGGTTGCCGCGATCATCGGTGAAGGACCAGCCTGCATCGCCTTCACCCCCGGCGTCTGCGCCCGAACGCGAGCAACCGGCCGCTGCCAGCGCAGCAGCCAATCCTGCTGCAGCGCCGAGGAACCTGCGGCGATTCCAGTCCATCTCGAGACGCCGGTGCGGTCGTGGAGTGAACAGCGTGGTCATGTGTGTGCCCTTTCGGCGATTGGTTGAACTGTTGCAGGAGTTGACGAACGAGAAAAGAGAAGGATCGATACCAAACCCGTGAGCATTCCGACGCCGGCGCAGAAGACCAACGGCCACAGCAAGGCGAACTCGTCCGGACCGGCGAAGAGAGAGCCGCACAACGCAATTCCGACGGCAAGCCCGAATTGACGCGACGAGTTGGCTGTCGCCGAAGCCGTCCCGGCGCGCCCTGCCGGGGCGTCCGACATCGCGGCACCCGGCAGCACCGGCGACACCATCGCGGAACCGACACCGGTCAGAATCAGCCCGGCGATCAGCGCGGGCCAGACCGGCTCGGCGAGAACGTACAGCATGGCCACGCAACCGATTCCGCAGAGAACCGTCCCGAATCCGAGCGACAGTCGAAGGTCGACTCGCTGAAGCCGTGATCCACACAGCGCCGACACGAAGACAAAAGCGAGCGGTTGAATCGAGAGCACGAGTGCGGCCGCCGATGCCGACAGTTCCAGCCCGTTCTGCAGCCACAATGAAAGGACTACGAGCGGGCCGTAGGCCGCGAGGTAGTACCCGAACGCAGCGACGAGGACGCCGTCGAATTTCAGGGATCGGAACAATGCCGGATCGAGCATCGGACTGCTGCCTCGACGCTGCCAGGACACAAACGCCGTCAGCGCACCGATTGCGATCAGGAAGGCAAGAACTGTCGACGACGAAGCCCACCCGATGTCGCCGCCCCACGTCACGCCGAGAACCGCGGCAACGGCAGCGAGGGTGAACAAAACGATTCCGGCCCAGTCGATGTTGTCGTCGCCGCGCTCACTGTCGGCGAAACAGAACACAGCCATTGCGAGCGCTACTGCGGCCACGGGGATTCCGAAATAGAAAACCGCACGCCAGTCGAAGAACTGCGTCAGCAGCCCTCCTGCAACGTTCCCGATTCCCGCCGCCAATCCAGCGACGGCGCCCCACGCAGCAAAGGCGACGTGACGATCGCGGCCCGAATATGCGTCGCCGAGCAGAGGCAGGAGCGTCGCGAACATCGCCGCACCGGCAATTCCTTGCGCGCCGCGAGCAACGACCAGAACCGTGACGTCCGGAGCAATCGCGCACACGGCCGTTGCAACCAGGAACACGACCAGTCCGCAGATGTAGAGGCGTTTACGTCCCCATGCATCGCCGAGTGCGCCCATGCCCACCAGAAGCGCGGCAAGAGCCAGCGTGTAGGCGTCGACGACCCAGGACATCGCGCCCGTACTGCCGTCCAAACCGACTGCGATGGCCGGCACTGCGATTGTCGTGATGGTGGCGTACGTCAGTAACAGGAAAGTTCCGATGCATGCGGCGATGAGCGGCAGCCATCGTCGTGCCGACATGGTCAACCTCCGAATAGGGCGGTAAGTGCGCCCTAACTATGGAGGTTCAAGTCAACTTGAAGTCAAGCGCCGCTTCGACGCGTATGTCGAGCTGCTCGAGCAACCACGGGCACTGCATCGGACGCTCTTGCCGACACGTCAGGTGATGCTCGAGGATCAGTTTCGCTCGCGTAGCAGCGGCGATCTGCGCCTCGAGTGTCGACACTTGATCTGCGAGAACCGTCGAGAACTGGTCGGACGTGGTGTCGGTTTCGATGAAGGACCGCACCTGTTCCAAGGACATTCCCGTCTCGGTGTACATCCGGATCAATGCCAGCCGGCGCAGCTCACGCTGCCCGTACCAGCGTTTGCCGCCAGTTCGCGACCGCGCGGACAGCAGTCCTTCGTCCTCGTAATAGCGCAAGGTCGAAGCCGCAATTCCGAACGATTTTGCAACCTCGCCGATCGGGATCAAGTGCTCACGCATTCACCGATCGTAGGCTGAACGCGTAGGCGGTTCCGGCAGTTATGTGTGACTTGGCATACTGACTAACGGAAGGGGTCGCGTAAGTGATCTCACGGCAAAATGCTGGATGCGCTCGTTGAACGAGGGAGAGCTGTGCTGGATCCAACGCGACCTGTCGGGCCGTACTCGTCAGGAGTGCCCGCCACTGCCCTCGAAGTCCACATGCCGGACCTCGAACGCTTCGGCCTCGCCCAGTTGTGGCGTTCCGCGATCATCGCCGTCGTGTTGTCGACATCGATCATGCTGGCACTGATCGTGTGGCCTTTCCGCAAGCGCGGACGCACGTGGGCTGACGCTGCCTCCGACGGGATGGTCGACGGCTTCATCGCGCTGGGTCCCACCTTCGTCAAGCTCGGTCAACTGGTCGCGTCGTCGTCCGGCCTGTTCCCCGCCCCCGTCGCCAATGCATGCCTACGTTGCCTCGACGACGTTCCGTCATTTCCTGCCGAGCAGGCCAGAAGCGTCGTGCACGAAGACCTCGGATACTCCGTAGACGACCTGTTCGCGAAATTCGACGACGTACCTCTCGCGGCCGCGTCGGTAGCGCAGGTACACGCGTGCGTTCTGCACGATGGCCGCGAGGCCGTCATCAAGATCCAGCGTCCGGACATCTATGCGCGGATGCTGATCGACCTGCGGGCGGCGTATTGGGGTGCGAACATCCTCGAGAAGTTTGTCGAGTTCCTTCGAATTGCCAATGCCACCGCCATCATTCGCGATCTGCACAATGCAACGATGACGGAATTGAACAGCGCGGTCGAGGCCGACCGGCAAACCACATTCCGGAACAACATCAGCGCATTCGGTGACAACAAAGGAGTCACGACACCGGAGGTGTACTGGGACTACTGTGGTCCCCGCGTCATCTGTATGGAACGCATGCGCGGCGTTCCACTGGATCGGTTCGTCGCCGGTCCGGACGGCATCGACGAAGCCCGCATGCTGATCCGGCGCGGAGTGAAGGTCTGGCTCGAATCAGTCATCGTTCACGGTCCGTTCCACGGAGATGTCCACGCGGGAAATTTGTGGGTCCTCGACGACGGCCGGATAGCGATGCTCGACTTCGGCATCGTCGGCGTCCTTCCCGAGACATGGAGATCCATCCTTTCCGACATGTTCCGAGCCACCCTCATCGACGGTGATTTCGCCCGTGTCGCCCGCGGAATTCGATCCTTGGGATATGCAACCGACTACGAAGTCGACGACGATCAGCTCGGCATGCAGGTCGCAACGGCCCTGGCCCCGATTCTCGGCCGTGACCTCGGTGAACTCAAGCTCAGTGAATTGATCATGGCACTGATTCAGTTGGGCAAGCAGTGGGGTGTTGCGAGTCCCGAGGAATTGGTTCTTTTCGGTAAACAACTCGGATACTTCGAGCGATATGCGACGGCGTTGGCACCTGGTTGGGTGATCGGACAAGACCTTTATCTGTTCAAGAACGTTTTTCCAGAGGCAGTCGCCGAAAAGGTGCAGGAACTCGGCATCACCATGCCTGACGAATAAATTTGTCCCCTATTTCCTTATTCTGCATTTCGTCTGTCGGGGTTAGCCTGTAATGACCCACCGGCCGAGGAGCAAATGTGCAGCCACTTTCTGTAGCCCTCCCGCAAGCGTCGACAGGTCCGAGGAATAACGGGCCGAGTGTCGGCACCACCCTCGGCGCCCTCATGCATTCCACGGACAAGTCCGTGATCGAACTTCTGGAAAGCCCGGAAGGACTCGATGTCGAAATCCGTTCGATCGCCCTCGTCGAGTCCTCCGATATCGACGGCACCGACAGCCGTGGTGCGATCTCCGACATCTACCTCCCCGTGGGGGTTCCCGAATCGACGTTGACGCAGTGGCTGCGAAAGTTCGAAGGCAGGCCGGCGAGGCGTCGTCCGAAGCTTCTGCTCGTCAAGAATGCGCGCGAGGCGACGACGGTTCTCACCGCCGCACGTAACATCGGGATCGCAGTGGCCGCGGTACATCCGCAGGCTAGTTCCGGGCACGTCTATTCGCTCGTACTACGGCTTCTGACACAGAGCATGTACCGTTCGCGGGCCGTCGCAGGAGTTGTGGCCGGTGGTGATTCGGATCTGTTCGCGCTCTCGGAAACGATCGCCGAATTGACTGGCGGACTCGTGACGATCGACGACACGGCACTCCACGTCATCGCATATTCCTCTGCTCACGAAGGCGAAGACGAACTCCGTCAGCTCTCCATACTCGGCCGGGAGTGGCCGATCGAATACACCGAATGGATAGAGAGCAGAGGCGTGTTCGAGCATCTCAGGCGATCGGACGAGGTCATCAGTCTGCCCTCCGAGCCGAGCATCGGAGCCGCGCAGAGGCTGGCTGTGAGCATCACCCGCCCGGACCTGTCAGCGCCGACGGGTTCTGTTGCACACCAACACAATCTCGGCAGCATCTGGGTGCAGCGCGCCTCTGAACCTCTTTCCCACGACGCCCAAGCGGTATTGCGGGGTGCAGCGGCGGTCGCCGCACGCATTCTCATGCGTACCTTGGACGCCTCCAGCCGCGAGAATGCCCAAGTGCAAAGGCTGTTCGGTGTTCGCTCCGGTGGGGTCGACATGCACTCGCTGGCCGGTTCTTTCGGCATCAACACCGACGGACCGTCTGCGGTCGTCGGATTTGCGACATCACTCTCGCCCGGATCGAATCTCGATCGAATCACCAACGCCTTGCGCCTGCGCGCCAGCGCATTCCGCAGCGACGCGGTCACGACGATCATCGACAACCGGATCTACGTATTGTTCCCTCAGGCCGACCACGAGGTCGCTGTCAGCGACTGGGCTTACGACACCGTGCGAGTAGTCGAGGACCGTGCGGGCATCAGCGTGCGCGCCGCCGTCGCGGTCCCGATCGCGCGGTTGCACGGCGTACCCGAGGCGCGTCGAGAGGTGGACCGCGTGCTCGATACCACCGATGATCACGAAACCTCGAAGGTCACCACACTCGCGGCGTCACGCACCGCGGTATTGCTGGGCGAGATACTCGACCTCGTTGCCGATCACGAGCGATTGCGAGACCCTCGTATCGACAGACTCGTCTCCTACGACGACAAGAACACCTCTGACATGCAGTTCACGCTCACGGCCTACCTGACAGCTTTCGGGGATGTGAAGAAGGCCGCCTCGTCTCTGAAAGTACATCCGAACACACTGCGCTACCGCATTCGGCGCGCTGAACAGATCATGGGCATTTCGTTGGACGAGCCGGACACGCGACTGCTCACCGAACTGCAACTCGCCATCTTGGGACGAACCCCGGACGAATCCGAAAAATACGAAACGTCCGATCAGTGAGATGGGCCTCGAGCCCGTCCTGAACTCTCGAGTAGACAACTGAGGAAGCCGAAGAACAACTCTCACCTCAGGAGACAACTTGCGCACTCGTGGAGCCGTCATTCGCCAAGCACCGGGCACATACGAGGTGGTCGATCTCGAACTCGATTCACCCCGCAGCGGCGAACTCACTGTCAAGATGGTCGCCTCCGGCCTGTGCCACTCGGACGATCACATCGCCAGCGGCGACCACGGAGTCGGCCGCTATCCCATCTGCGGTGGACACGAAGGCGCCGGAATCGTCGTCGAGGTCGGGCCGAACACCGAAGGATGGTCCGAGGGCGATCATGTCGTGTTCTCGTTCCTCGCCGCCTGCGGCCGTTGCCGTTGGTGTGCAAGCGGAATCCAGAACCTCTGCGACAACGGCGCTGCCATCATGACCGGCAGCAGGCCCGGCGAAACCTCCAGTTACAGAATGTCTCTCGACGGTCAGCCAGTCGCACAAACCTGCGGCCTGTCCACCTTCAGTGAATACACCACGGTCAGCACTCTCTCGGCCGTGAAAGTCGACAAACACCTGCCGCTCGACGCTTTGTGTCTGCTCGGTTGCGGCGTCGGAACCGGTTGGGGCGCCGCGGTCAACTCCGCTCAGGTGTACCCCGGGCAGACCGTCATCGTCATGGGGGTCGGCGGAATCGGAATCAACGCGGTACAGGGCGCCTCGCATGCCGGCGCCGCCCACGTGATCGCGGTGGACCCGGTTGCGTTCAAGCGCGACAGTGCATTGAAATTGGGAGCGACCCATGCCGTGTCCACCATGGAGGAAGCCACGGACATCGCGCGCTCGTTCACCAACGGCCAGGGCGCGGATTCCGCCATCGTCACCGTCGGCGTCACCACCGGAGAACATGTCGCGCAGGCGTTCTCGTCAATCCGCAAGGCAGGAACTTGCGTCGTCACCGGTCTCGGGAAGATGACGGACATCGGCATTCCCGTGAGCCTGATGGAACTCACCTTGTACCAGAAGAGAATTCAAGGATCCTTGTTCGGCGCATCCAATCCCACTGCCGACATTCCCTGGATGATCGATCTCTATACCAGCGGCAAGCTCCAACTCGACGGACTCATCACCAACCGGTACAGCCTCGACCAGATCAACGACGGTTTCGCCGACATGCATGCCGGTCGCAACCTCCGCGGAATCATCACCTTCTGAGCGAGTTCTCTCCGGACTTGACGCATACGCCAGTCCGGAGAGATCCTCACATCTGCGTCACCAGGCGTTCATGGTGTCGAGAATTTGTCCTCTGGCCATCCACAATTCAGCAGACCAATACGGCCAGGAGTGAATCCCGGCGGGCGGAAAGCTGTACGTCGCTGGGATTCCCATGGATTTCAGACGAATTTCGAATGCACGCGCGTGCACCCAGGAGAGCGCCTCCAGCCCCATACCTGTCGCCGTGTGGAAGTAATCGATCGGCGCAGACGGATGATCGTACGGTCCCGGGATGCCGTTGGACGACGAAATGTACATCGACAGTCCGCGAAGCGATTCCGCGTTGACGAATGGGTCGTTGCGAAGCCACCCGGATGACCACGGCGGGCCCCACATCGAATCGACGTTGTACCGGCCGGCGTCGAACATGGCTACGCGGATCGCCTCACGCATACCCGGGCCCGAGATATTGATGTAGCCGGACAGCGAGCCCGCGAACTTGAACTGATCCCGATGATGCCCCGCCAGGTTCAACGCGGCACTGCCGCCCATCGACAACCCGATGATCGCATTGTTGGTTGGTGAAACACCATACCCTGCAAGGAAGTCCGGAAGCTCGCGGGTGAGAAATGTTTCCCACCTGTACGTTATGGGCTGAGCATTGAAATTGGACGGCGCGTACCAGTCCGTGTAGAAACTCGACTCACCGCCGACCGGCATCACCAACGTGATGTTGTCGTTGCGGTACTGATCGAGTGCGTTGGTTTCGAAACTCCAAGCATTCCTGTCGTTTTGCGCACGAAGACCATCAAGTAGGTACAACGCGGCGTTGCCGCCCCGCGCGGCCCACTGCACCTGAACCTTGATGTTTCCCATCGAAGACGGGACCCACAACTCGTCGTAACCACCCCATGGCGCCGAGTGCACCGGAGTAGCGCTCGCGGCGGTCGGACCGAACATGCCGCCGAGAAGGAAGATCGACAGCAACGCCGCTATGAGCACCCGCACCCGCCGTGTATTGCGTTCGGGCAACCTGAATCTGATTCTCTGCAAGGTTGTGTCTTTCCCCGAAACTGCGCATCAAGAAACTCGCTTCGGTAAGTGCATCGTCGGTTCCACTGTCGACGTGTTTGTCCCTTTCCGGGGGCTCCGGTGTTACAAAGTCGAGGTCATCGCAACAATCGGACAACTGTCGTGCCGAGCGAATCCAGGTGGCGAAAAGCACAATTCACGAAGCACGCTGAATGCGCTCACTCAGCCGAGTGACGAAGCGATCGCATCACGACCTGCTGCAGCACACGCTTGGTCCTGCATTCCGTCCGGTGCACCACCGACACCGATGCCGGCGATCGACGCGGATCCAGCCTTCACAGTGACTCCACCTGCAAGGAAGAGAGTGCCGGGAAGGTCGGCGATGGTTGATCCCTCGCCTTTGGTACGCTGCGAGAGGTCACTGGTGTCGGCTCCGAAAGCTGCAGAGGTGTACGCCTTCTCACGTGAGGCCTCCACCGTGTGCTGGGCTGCGTTGTCGCCGCGCACCATGGCGATGACATTTCCCGCACGGTCGACGACGGAGACGGTGACAAATCCGAGCCCGTCCGCCCGGCATTCTGCCAGGGCCGCACCAGCAGCCTTCACTGCTGCGTCGGCGCTGAGTCGATTCTGAGTGACAATCGCCGAATCGCCGGTCGCAGCAGGCTGCTGCGTGGCAGAAATCGACGTCGTGCTCGATGCGTTCGCCACCGGTGTGTCGGTGGTCGAGCATGCGGCGCTGGCAAGGATTGCGACAACCGGAACGGCGACAGCGAGCGTACGGGGAAGTCGTGTGTAAATGCGGTGGTTCATGTCGGGCACACTTTCAGTCGAATGGTTCGAAACCGTCCACTACAGCGTCGCGTCCCGGCGCGGGTGCGCACATCGGGCGCTCGGGTGACGAACCGTGCCCCGTCTGGTTGTGCAGATATCATCCGAATGGTTGATACGACGGCCTGGCACCCTCCGTAATATTCGAGGGATGAGTAACGGAGCCATGAACGCCGACGCCGAACTCGGCCTGCGCGGCCCGTTGGCATATGCGATCCACGCGTCGTTCTTCGTACTGCTGTCCACGTCAGGAGTCCGGTACGTCACAGTCCACGGGACCAGCGGTCGGTTCGGGGTGGTACTCGTCCTGGCCGTGGTCCTCGCCTTGCTCTACGCCGTGATGGCTACGGTGTCTTCGCGAGATGTGGTTCGCCAACGACTGTGGATGTGGCCGGTACTGAGCACCTGGGCAGCGCTGGTCTGGCTTGCGCCGAGTTTCGCGTGGTGTGCGTTCCCCGTTCTCTTCCTCTGTATTCGTCTGTACCCGAGCAAGATCGCCTACCCCCTCGTCGGGATCCTGGGCGTCCTCGCCGGAATCGCGTTCTACCGAGTCACCGGTCGTGCCGAATTGGTGACACTGCTCGGACCTCTGTGCACCGCGGCACTGGTCGCGGCAGCGTACGGGCAGATGGAACGAGATGCCCGAGAACGCCTTCGGCTTCTACGTCAGGTAGCAGAAGCGCAATCTGCATTGGCAGATACCGAACGTGCTGCCGGCGTTGCCGCTGAGCGAGAGCGCCTCGCGCGCGAAATCCACGACACCGTTACTCAGGGACTGGCGAGCGCTCTTCTACGACTCGAGGCAGCCGAACAAATTTGGAATACAACGGGTTCGCCGTCTCGAGCCGATATCGATGCCGCGGCAGAGAATATCCGCACGAGCCTGATGCAGAGTCGCGACCTCGTCCACGACCTGGCACCGACCAAGGGCGGTACGGGCGACTTCGACGCCTTGGTCGTGGCCGCCGCCCGCCAGTTCGTCCCCACCGTTCGGATCCGCACCGTCGGTGAAGCCGTGATCCTGCCCTCGGACGTAGCTCATGCCATCGTGCGAGTGGTCTCGAGCGCGTCCTCCAACATCGCCCGCCACGCTCGCGCCGAAACGGCGGGCGTGACGATCACGTATCTCGACAACTCCATCTCCGTAGACATCTTCGACGACGGCGTCGGCTTCGATCCGGGAAAGCTCGCCGACCATTCTCGGTACGGTGGATACGGCCTACGTGCGATGCGAAGTCGCATCGCACAGCTCGGCGGATCGTTCACCGTGGAAAGTGCACCGGGAGACGGCACCGTCGTCGCGGCCCAGTTCCCTCTCGAACGGAGGATCCGGTGACCACCACCATTCGCGTGTTCCTCGTCGACGATCATCTGGTCGTGCGAGCCGGGCTGAGAGCGCTGCTGAACACTCAGCCGGACGTCGAAGTAGTCGGCGAAGCATCGTCCGGCGAGGAGGCGGCCACGGCGATACCGTCGGCCTCACCGGATCTGGTGATGATGGATCTGGACATGGGCACCGGCATGCACGGTGCAGAAGCGATCAAACGCCTGCGAAGCGACGGTGTCGATGTTCCCGTACTGGTTTTCACGACGTATGACACCGACGCCGACGTCGTGCGGGCCGTGGACGCCGGTGCCATCGGTTACCTACTCAAGGACTCAACGCCCGACGAGATCTTCGGCGCGGTGCGCGGCGCGGTAGCCGGGCGCAGCGTTCTCTCTCCCACTGTGGCCTCTCGTCTTGTCCAGCAGATGCAGCGCCCGCAGGAAGCGCTCACCGCCCGTGAGTCCGAACTGCTCAGCCTGCTCGCCGAGGGGATGACCAACCGCGAGCTGGGCAAGGCACTCTTCATCAGCGAAGCGACGGTGAAAACCCATCTTGGGCACATCTACGCCAAGCTCGGTGTCGAAACCCGCTCTGCCGCAGTGTCCGTCGCATTGCGCCGCGACGGAATACGCTGACCCGCCCGCCCGCGCAGGCTCTACCTGATCGAAGATCCGTGCTGCGTCAACGGCATGACCTCGATGGTCATGTACGGGAACAGCGGGAGGTTCCAGAGAATCTCATGGAGTTCGTCAGCCGACTCGACGTCGAAGATGCTGATGTTGCTGAACTGTCCCACAATTCGCCACAGATGCACCCACTTTCCCTGGCGCTGAAGGTCTTGCGAGTACGCCTTCTCCGTTGCGACGGTATCGGCGCGTACTTCCGGATCCAGGTCGCGCGGAATATCGACGTCCATTCGAACGTGAAAGAGTGCCATGTTCTTCTATCCTCTAGTTCCTGGTCCAGGTCTTGACGGCGTCCATGTTGAGTTCGACTCCCAGGCCAGGTCCGGCGGGGAGGTGCAGCTGACCCTCGGAATACTTCAGGGGTTCCTGAAGCAACTCTTCGCTGAAGAGCAGTGGGCCGAAAAGCTCTGTTCCGAAGTTGATTCCGGGCTCGGCGCACGCGAAGTGCAACGAAGCCGCGGTACCGATCGGACCCTCGATGGACGTCGCACCGTGGCACGCGATACCGGCGGCCTTGGCAATTGCGACGATGTCGCGGCTGCGCTGGAGGCCACCACACTTGGTGGTCTTGAGGGCGATGACATCGGCGGCGCTCCGGCGGGCGATTTCGAGAGCGTCGTGTGGGGTCTGCACACTCTCGTCGGCCATGATCGGAATCGGTAGTAGCCTGCTGAGTTCGGCGAGGACCTCGATTTGGTCTGCCGGAGTGGGCTGTTCGATCAGTTCGACTCCACCGTCTGCGAGTTGTGGCAGGTACCGCAGCGCCGTGAAGCGATCCCACCGCGCGTTGACGTCGACGCGGACGCCGGCGTGGCCGTCGAGCGCCTGCGCGATGCTGACGATGCGCGCGACGTCGACCGCCGGGTCGAGTGCTCCCATTTTCAGTTTGAAGGTGAAATTGAGCCGGGATTCGAGCTTTTCGTGAGCTTCTTCGATGATCTCGTCCGCCGGCGCAGCACCCAGTGCCCACGTGACGTCGACACTCTCGCGGAAAGCCCCGCCGAGGAGCGTGTGCACGGGGACTCCCAGGCTACGTGCCCAGGCGTCGTGCAACGCCACGTCGACGGCGGCCTTCGCGAATCGTGCATTGGCAACAACTTTTTCGATGTCGGCCATGATCGCGGTGATCTGATCCACGCGCCTGCCGACCACCACCGGCGCGATGTACTTCTCGATGATGACCTGCATCGTCTCCACCGATTCGCCGCCCCACCACGGACCGCCCGGAACGACACCTTCGCCATATCCGATAACACCGTCGGATGTGCGAATCGCGACCAGCAACAACGGCTGCGCCGTCATCGACGTGGTGGCGAACTTGTGGGGGCGAACCAGCGGAACGTCGAGGATGGTCGTCTCGATGGAGACGATCGACAGGTCTGTCATCAAATCACTTTCTTTCGAACAGTTGTGGATCAGGCCGGGTCGAGCACGAAGTCGTACGTGACCCGGTTGATTCCATCGGCACCTGGCTTCGGATCGAGAATCAGTTCGGGCTTCGTGGCAGTTGCCACGTCGTTCTCGATCCACTCACCGTCCTTGAAATAGAGCTGGGTAGTGATCGTGCGCTTACCGGGAGCCTTCACCATGAGGTGCAGGTGAGCCGGACGCCACGGGTGCCAGCCGGCCTTCTCGATGAACCAGCCGGTGGGGCCGTCGGTCGGGATCTGGTACGGCGCAGGCTGAATCGTGGTGATCTCGAAGCGTCCCTCGTCGTCGGCGACGATCGTTCCGCGGAGGTTGCCGTCGGGGATGTGCGGCGCGAAATGGGAGTAGTAGCCTTCGTCGTCCGCGTGCCAGAGTTCGACGGTTGCACCGCCCAACCCCTTGCCGTCCAGATCGCGAACCTGGCCCTCGAAGACCAGCTTCGATCCAACCTCGTTGTCACGCATCGGAAGTTCACACTTGGATGGCAACGTCTTGGCGTCGGCGACGTAGTAGGGGCCCTCGATGCTTCCCTTGGTGCCGTGCTGGCCGCGGTACGCAACCTCCTCGACGTTGTGCTCGAGGAAGACGTCCAGCCACAGGGGCCACTCGCCGAACTGGCCGATGTCGATGAGCCACTGCTTGAGGACGCGGTACTCGGGGTAGGTGATGCCGTGCTTGTCGATGACGCCGGCAAGTGCCTCGAGCACGTCCTTGGCGATGGCCGAGACGCGCTCGGGCGGGGTGTCCGCGCTGACTCGTTCCTGGAGGAACTTGTCGGTGGCGGCCGTGCCCGAACCTACTGCGGTGGGGCTCTCGGAAGTGGTCATGTGGTCCTCCTCGGGGCCGTGTGTGGCTATTACCGGGTGGGTGCCGTACTGCTGGGCTGAGTCGGCTTCCCAAGTCTGGTTGTACGCTCTGCGTACATCTGTTACGCTCTGCGTACGCTTGTACTGTGCGCCCAGTCACAGGGTTTGTCAACCTTCGAGGGCACTGATCAGGCATACCCGCAGATGAGAGGTCATTCCGTGAGCGAGAACGATCGCGATTACATCCAGAGCATCGAGCGTGGATTTGCTGTGCTGATGGCCTTCGACGAGAAGAACCCCAACCCGTCGCTCGCAGATCTTGCCGCCGAAACGGGGCTCTCCCGCCCCGCGGTCCGACGTATCCTCCTCACCCTGCAAAAACTCGGATACGTCACCGGCAACAACAGTCGGTGGTCGCTCACCCCGCGCGTCCTGAGCATCGGGCAACACTTCTCCGCATCACATGCCCTGACCGAGGCTGCCCTCCCCCGTCTACTGGAGATCGCAGAACACACCCACGAGTCCGCGTCACTCGGGGTCCTCGACGGCGTCGACGTGGTCTACGCCGCGCGTGTACCCGTACGCCGGATCATGAGCATCAACGTCAGCGTCGGTACCAGAGTGCCTGCATATGCGACCTCCATGGGCCGCGCCCTGCTAGCTTGGGCGCCAACCGAAATCGTCGACAAAGTCATCGCGAACTCCACGTTCGACGCCCTCACACCCACCACGATCACCGACGAAGGCGCATTCCACACCGCACTTCGAGTGGTGCGCGAGCAGGGTTATGCACTCACGTCCGAGGAACTGGAAGACGGCCTGATTTCCCTCGCCGCCCCCGTCCGCGACGCCGGCGGAAGCGTCGTCGGTGTGGCAGCGTGTTCTACCTCGGCCGGACGCACGACCCCGGAAGCCTTTCGCGCCGACGTCGCGCCTTTCCTCGTCGAGAAGGCGAATCAGCTCAGCGCGGACATGGGGTACCGGAGCTAACTTCTCAATACTTCGGAAGGCAACACACCGTACTTACGCCGAAAAGACGACGCGAATCGTCCGGTGTGCGTAAAACCCCATCTCACAGCGACATCGGTGACCGTCGTCGAGTCGTCGGCATCCACCAGATCTGCGTGGACCCGCTCGAGGCGGATGTCGAGCAGGCATTCCGACGGACTCCGGCCCACGTACTGCCGAAATCCCTCCTGCAATCTCCGTACGCTGACGCCCGCCACCTCGGCCATCTCTGCTGCGGTCCACACGCGGGCCGGGTCGTC
Source organism: Rhodococcus sp. FW305-130 (assembly GCF_058788335.1). Classification (NCBI taxonomy): domain Bacteria; kingdom Bacillati; phylum Actinomycetota; class Actinomycetes; order Mycobacteriales; family Nocardiaceae; genus Rhodococcus; species Rhodococcus sp. FW305-130. The sequence goes on from NZ_JBYTAP010000011.1 coordinate 42,335, forward strand.
GTGCATCTCGTCGAGCACCCGCTTGACGATGCGTGGCCTGGCATGTCGCACCGCGTCCTCACTTTCGGGCATTGCAGCGAGGACGAATGCCGTGACCACGGCACCGGAAAGCTGAGCTGCCACCAGTTCGTTGTGCAGCACGCCGACCGGGCCGAGGATCTGATCCGACAGTGAGCGAACAAATTTCAGCCATCTGGCTCCGTCGTCTCCCCGAAGATCCACCTGATCAGGCAAGTGCATTCCGGGCCGGCCGAGTACCTTCTCCATCTCGCGGTCGAGGTACTGACGGTCCATCCGGACTCCGACAATTTCGCAGTCCGCGCTCCACCGCGTGATTCTTGTGGTGATGTCGGGCGGACACACCGTCGCAACGCCCTCCGTCGAGAGCACGTGCGAGCCCGCGAACACCGACTCGAGCTCGCCCGAGAGCGGGATGTTCACCCCGTAGGCACCGGGATGCTCGGATTCGACCGCGACGTCTGCTCCCCATCGAATATGAGCGATCCTCAGCGGTCCCAACTCGGCGGTGCACACCCCGACTCCGCTGGCCGCGTGCCGTGACAACGGCGTGAGCGTGTGCGGAAAATAGGCGTCCGAAACCGCATCACACGCCTCGTCCCAGTCGCGGGGAGCTGTACCGATCTTGGAGTCGACCATCGTCCTTCTTCACCTTCCAAACCCGTGACCAGCCACATTGCCGAGCATGAGCGCTGAACATCATTGAACACTGTGTCCCCGGTCACTTCCAAGAGGAAACGGATACAGGCTTCGATCGGGTGCGCAATCCGGATAGACACCGCGCTGTACGGATCGACCGAACGCCGCGCTCGCCGTACGTTCGTCTTCACTCCCGGCGCGAGTCGTCCAGCACCTCCGCCTCCCGCACTTCGCGGCACCCTCACTCACCAGCCATCCGACAAGGAGGTCCGGTCATGGAACAAAATCAGCTTCGAGGCATCTTCGGCCAATTCGCCAGCGGCGTCACCGTCATCACCTGCACCAACGCCGACGGTCAGCCACACGGAGCCACCGTCACCGCATTCACGGCAATCTCCCTGGAACCACGCCTGTGCCAGATCACGATGACGCGAAAGTCCAAGGCGTGCGGCTACCTCGGCAACGCGCCGTTTGCCGTCAACATCCTTGCCGCCGACCAAGTGGACACGGCCATGCATTTTGCCGGCCGACCGCAGCGCACCGAACCGAAGTGGATCGACGGACCGACCGCCCCCCTGCTCGACGGCGCCGCAGCAACCATCTCGTGCGTCCCGTGGAAGGAGTACGACGGCGGTGACCACATCATCTTCATCGGTGAGATCGTGGATGCGCAGTCGAGTGGCAAGGATCCGCTTCTGTTCTACCGAAGCACTTTTCACGACCTAGGCGCCACCTCGTCGACCACAGTCTGGAACGGCAGTCAGGACGACCCCCACAGCGGATGGTTCGACGCCACCACTTCCTTCACCCCGATTCATCTTCAGCCCGCACCCCAAACGATCTGAAAGGCTTTGCCATGACGACCACCGAAATTCCTCCCACCGGCGTCGACCCCGCAGATTCCGGAGCGCCACAGGTCAATCCGGCCGCCGACAGCGAAGCCAACCGCACGAAGAACTTCGCCACCCGGCCGATGACGGGCGACGAGTACATCTCGAGCCTGCAGGACGGTCGCGAGATCTGGCTTCACGGTGATCGCGTCAAGGACGTCACGACGCACCCCGCCTTCCGGAATCCGATCCGCATGACCGCAAGGCTGTACGACGCTCTGCACACGGGCGAGCACGTAGACGCCTTGACCGTTCCGACGGACACGGGCAACGGCGGTGTCACCATGCCGTTCTTCCGCACTCCGACGTCGTCGGCTGATCTGCTCAAGGAACGCGACGCCATCGCGACGTGGGCACGTATGACCTACGGCTGGATGGGCCGCTCCCCCGACTACAAGGCAAGTTTCCTGGGAACCCTCCACGCCAACAAGGAGTTGTACGCACCGTTCCAGGACAACGCCGAGCGCTGGTACCGCGAATCGCAGGAGAAGGTTCTGTACTGGAACCACGCGATCATCAATCCCCCGGTGGATCGCCAACTTCCACCTGACGAAGTCGGCGACGTCTTCATGAAGGTGGAGAAGGAAACCGACGCCGGTTTGATCGTCAGCGGAGCCAAGGTGGTCGCCACCGGATCGGCGATCACGAACTACAACTTCATCGCTCACTACGGTCTGCCGATCAAGAAGAAGCAGTTCGCCTTGATCTGCACGGTACCGATGGACGCTCCGGGTGTGAAGCTGATCTGCCGCACCTCGTACACCGAACATGCTGCGGTGATGGGCAGTCCGTTCGATTACCCGCTGTCGAGCCGCATGGACGAGAACGACACCATCTTCGTCTTCGACAAGGTGCTGGTTCCATGGGAGAACGTCTTCATGTACGGCGACGTCGACCGGATCAACGCATTCTTCCCTCAATCGGGTTTCCTGCCGCGCTTCACCTTTCAGGGCTGCACTCGCCTGGCCGTAAAGCTCGACTTCATCGCCGGACTGTTGATGAAAGCACTCGAAGCCACCGGCGCTGGCGGCTTCCGCGGAGTTCAGACCCGTGTCGGCGAGGTGATCGGGTGGCGAAACCTCTTCTGGTCGTTGACCGAATCGATGGCACGCGATCCCGAACAGTGGGTCGGCGATTCGGTGATACCGAAGCTCGAGTACGGCCTCACCTATCGAATGTTCATGATCCAGGGGTACCCGCGGATCAAGGAGATCATCGAACAGGACGTGGCGTCGGGCCTGATCTACCTGCCCTCGAGTTCACTCGACTTCAAGAGCCCGGACGTGCGTCCGTACCTTGACAAGTACGTTCGTGGTTCGGACGGCATCACCGCCGTCGACCGGGTGAAAGTCATGAAGGCGCTGTGGGATTCGATCGGCACCGAGTTCGGCGGGCGCCACGAGCTCTACGAGCGCAACTACTCCGGCAATCACGAGAACGTCAAAGCGGAACTGCTGTTCGCAGCCCAGAATCGTGGACACGCAAGTTCCATGAAGGGACTGGCCGAGCAGTGTCTGAGTGAATACGACCTCGACGGCTGGACGGTCCCTGACCTCATCGGCAACGACGACGTCTCGTTCTTCAAGAACCGGTAACCCCCTCGGCAGGTAGGGCGGACTCGCGATGTCGAGTCCGCCCTACTCGACCGGGTCAGGATCTCAGGAACGAGTTGAATTCGGCAGACCTCGGGCGATTTCGTCGAGGATATCGGCAACATCCTCGGGCGCCGCGAGCATGGGGGAATGCCCCGTCGTCAAGGTAAACACCCTCTCACAGGAGCGCCGGGAGACCATCTCACGTTGATGTGCAGGAGTGATGACAAGATCGCGAAGGGTTTCAATGTAGTAGCGAGACACAGACCCTTCCCGTTCCGGCGTCAGCGACACCGAACCACTGAAAACACTCATCGGTTGCGGGCGAAGGTTTGACATCGATTCTCGCGCCACCTCGTCGGCGCAGTCCCCGAACAAGAGCATCGGGTACAACTTCAAGGCAACCTCAGGGTCGATCCCGAGTTCATCGCAGGCGAAGAACAACCGCGCAGCGCTACTGTCCTCTTGCGAACTACTCAGGCAGGATTCCCCGTCCTCAGGCAGGGTCGCGGCCAGGTAGACGGCAGCAGCAACACGCGTCGGATGCATTTCCGTCAGTTGTGCCGTCAGTGTTCCGCCCATCGAGTGGCCGACAAGTATCACGTCCCCAGGCAGTTGAACCAGCTCAGCCGACAGCTTGGAAAGCGTTGATTCCCAAGTTATTTCTTCAGCTTCCGTCGTGTCTCGACCCAAGCCCGGTTGATCGGTAGCCAGAGCCGTGTGCCCACGTCTCTCCAGCGCCTCGACCACATAGTCCCAGCACCAGGCTCCGTGTCCTGCGCCATGAATCAACATGAACTGCGCCATTGCTCTCCAACTTTCGATCGACCGATGTGATCTACAGCATGTTCCTGCCGACATCGGCGCACTAATGCCTAGTTGAACTAGCGCTATACCCAAAGTGAACGCACCAGCACCGGATATTCGGCGCTCGCCAGGCGATCTCCAGTACATTCCTGATCCCGTGACGACTGCCCTGGCATGCGAACATTCGCATACTCGACTTTGACAATCATTTACATTAAGCAGTAGATCTATACCCATGCACCTCAACACCCGCATGTCGCGGCGCCTCACCCTTGCCACATCAGTTGGCCTCTCACTCGCCCTCGTCACGGGCTGCTCGTCCGACAACAAGGACTCGGCCCCGTCGGAGACCACCACGACAACCGCGTCCGCACCCACCGAACAAGCCTCGGCAACACCGCGTCTCGCAGTCTCCTACGACGGTGGCGTCCTGGTGCTGGATGCAACGTCGCTCGACGTGGTCGGCGAGACCAAGATCGACGGCTTCACGCGACTCAACCCCGCCGGCGACGGTCGCCACGTCATGATCTCGTCGGGTGAGGCGTTCAAGGTGCTCGACACCGGCACGTGGTCCTCGGCCCACGGCGACCATTCCCACTACTACACAGCCGATCCCGCGATGTCCGAGGTCGAGTTCGCAGCCAACGAACCCGGACACGTTGTACGCCATGCCGGAAAGACCGTCCTCTTCAACGACGGCTCGGGACTCGTCGAGATCTTCGATCCGGCGCAACTGGCAAAGCGCCAACCTCGCGTCGAGACGTACACCACGCCAGAACCCCATCACGGCGTTGCGGTCGCACTTGCCGACGGCAGCCTGTTGACGACCATCGGAAATTCGGAGTCCCGCAACGGCATTGCCATCCTCGATGCCGACCGCAAGGAAATCCTGCGCAACGAACAGTGCCCCGGTGTCCACGGCGAAGCAGTCGCTGCCGGCGAAGCCATCGTACTGGGCTGCCAGGACGGGTTGCTCGTGTACAAGAACGGAGCGATCACCAAGGTCCAGAGTCCGGATGCATACGGCCGCATCGGAAATCAAGCAGGTTCGGAGGAGTCGGACATCGTCCTGGGTGATTACAAGACTGACAAGGACGCCGAACTCGAACGTCCGCAACGGGTCTCGCTGACCAACACGACGACGTCCGAACTCAAGCTCGTCGACCTCGGCACCAGCTACACCTTCCGCTCACTCGGCCGCGGACCGCACGGAGAGGCACTGGTGCTCGGCACCGACGGCGCCATCCACGTCATCGACCCGAACACCGGCGTCGTCACCAAGAAGATCGCCGTCATCGACGCATGGACCGAGCCCACCAAGTGGCAAGAGCCCAGGCCGGCACTCTTCGTGGAAGACCACACCGCGTACGTCACCGATCCCACTTCGAAGAAGCTGATCGCCGTCGACCTCGAGGACGGCAGCATCCTGACCGAGACCACCCTCGATCACGCCCCGAACGAATTGACCGGTGTCACCGGCTGATTCAGATCCTCATCTCAGGCCCCCATCTCACACCGAGATGAGGGCCTGAGCCGTTCTCGTGCTTCGCCTACTGACCAGGGAATCTCGATACCCAGGCAATCCTCGAGGTGCTACGACGCGCACCTCAGAGAATCGAAGCCGTTGTCGCCAGCTCTGCTGGAGCTGAGCGATGAGCAGGACCACGATTGACCGCGGCACAAGTCAGCATGGAATAACTCCGTGTGGAGGTTCGTTGGAGATGGTGTCGGTGTTCGGTTCTTTGCCCCGGGTACCACCCCAGAATTGCCACTTCGAGTGGCCACTTGCTGAGAGGCGCAAGACGGGCACCGACGCGCTGGAGCCGCTGGACACCTTTCGGTGCCAGCGGCTTTGTCGTCTGAATGATCAGGCCGGGTTTTCGCCGGCAGCGACGTCGAGGATCCACGTCACCCCGAACGCATCGGTGAGCATGCCGAATCCGGGGCTCCACGCCGCCGCGGCAAGACCCTCGATGATGGATCCACCGACAGAGAGTTTGGCCCAGTAACCCTGCACCTCTTCGAGCGATTCACCGCGAACCGAGACGAAGAACGGTTGGTCGGTGATCGTGGTGCCGTTCTCACGGTGCGTCGTGCCGGCATTGGCGGTCGAACCGCCCGACTGTCCTGGGATGTCGTACGCCATCACGCTGAAGCCGTCCGCGGTTTCGACTTGGCCGAACACAATGTTCTCAGCGCCAGGCACATCCTTGGGCATTCCGAAGTCGCCGTAGGTTGCGATCGTGACCTGGCCACCGAAGACGGACTGGTAGAACTCCAGAGCCGCGCGGGCGTCTCCGCGGAAGTTGAGGTGGGTCGTTGTCTTGATGCTCATGTCTGCTCCTAGTACGAACGTCGCCCGGGTTTTCCCTGACAACGTCGACTCTCACAGCCGTATAGGACTGTTTTCGTCCTAGACTCGTCGTAGTCTCACGACATGGCGACCACCACTCGGCTCTTGAATCTGCTGTCCCTCTTGCAGACGAGGCGCGACTGGCCGGGCGCTCTACTCGCCGAGCGGCTCGACATCAGCCACCGCACGGTCCGCCGCGACATCGACCGCCTCCGGGAGATGGGTTACAGCATTGCGGCGACCATGGGCCCGGACGGCGGATACCGACTCGACGCCGGCAGCGAGCTACCACCCCTGCTGTTCGACGACGATCAGGTCATCGCCTTGGCAGTCGCTCTGCAGGCGGCGACGCTGACCGGCGTCGGCATCGAAGAGGACGCAGTGCGTGCGCTGACCACCGTGCGACAAGTGATGCCGTCGCGCCTGCGTCATCGCCTCGACGCACTCACGTTCACCACGATTTCGACCGATTCCAGCGACGCAGACTCGGTGTCCCCTGAGGTGCTCGTAGCGATTTCCGCAGCGGTGCGCGCTCGCGAGGTGCTCCGCTTCGACTACTCGAGCGGCCGCTCAACTGACAACATCGAAATAACACCCCCACGCCGCGTGGAGCCACATCATCTGGTGACCTCCAAGCGTCGCTGGTACCTCGTCGCGTGGGATCTCGAGCGAGACGACTGGCGAATCTTCCGCGCCGATCGCATCACCCCACGCACCCCGAACGGCCCGCGGTTCACACCGAAGGGGATCCCCGGCGGTGACGTGAGCGAATACGTGGCCGCGCGCTTCAAGGGATCGGAACATATCAACAAATGGCCGTGCCACGGCAAGGTCGTTCTCCATCGACCAGCCAGTTATGTTCTTCCCTTTGTCGAGGACGGCGCCGTCGAAGATCTTGGCCCCGACCAGTGCAGCCTCGAAGCCGGATCATGGTCCTGGACGGCGCTGGCAGCCTCCTTCAACCGATTCGACACCGACATCGATGTCGTCGGCCCGGCAGAACTGACCCACGCTTTCGCACAACTCGCCGCCCGCAATGCCGCGACTGCTGCGAGTTAGGCAGTCGTCGCGAATGAGATCCAGGTCTCCAACACAACCGTGCGTCCGTGGGTTCATGTAGGTTTCAAGTCCTCAGAGGACCTGAGGACTTGAAGACCTGAACGAAGGGATGCCCAAGGAGATGAAGAAGGGGCAAGTTGCGTTTCTCACCGGCACACACGTCGTGAACGATCTGTACCAGGGGGCTGTGCCTGCACTGTTGCCGTTCATGATGCTGGAACGCGGATATTCCTACTCCGCGGTTGCCGGAATCACGCTCGCCGCGACCGGACTATCCAGTGTCGTGCAACCCGCATTCGGCATGCTGGTCGATCGAAAGAGCCGGAATTGGCTGGTACCCACAGGTTTTGTGACGGCCGCAACGGGAATTGTCGTGGCCGCGATGAGCACCACCTACATCGTTACTTGGCTGGCAATTGCTTTGGCCGGCATCGGCATTGCCGCATACCATCCGCCCGCCACAAATTTGGCACGCGCAGCTGGAGGTCACTCGCAGAAGGCCATGAGCGTGTTCTCCGTGGGCGGCACGTTGGGAGCCTCACTGGCGCCACCGTTCGTCACGCTCGTGGTCGGTTCGCTCGGATTGTCCGGCGGCTACCTGCTCGCAGTTCCTGCAGTGGTAGCGGCTATTTGGTGGATCGTCGCCCAATCACGATCGGCCGGCACGGGCACGGACGCCGAATCAGCCCAGTCGTTGAGTTCGCAGCTAGCAGCGAACGGTCCCGTGTCAGATGATTGGCGCTCGTTCACCCGACTCGTGCTGGTAACGGTGTGTTGGTCAATTCCATATGTGACCACGCTGTCGTTGGTCTCACCGTACGTACTCAACGGACTGAACGGATCGTCCTCGAGTGCAGCAATCGTGTTGTCCTCCTTCACCTTGGCGGGCGCGGCCGGCACGCTACTGGGCGGAGTCCTCGCGGACCGTCGTGGTCGACGTGCATCCATCCGACTCGGTTACCTGCTTGCCGTACCATCACTGGCATTGCTCGCCGCGGCTCCGAACGTGGTAATTGCCGAACTTGGAATCGTGTGTCTCGGATTCGCGATGTTCTTGCCCTTCGCGCCACAGGTGACGTTGGCGCAGGACTACCTACCGAACCGCCCAGGCACGGCAAGTGGGGTGACACTCGGACTCGCAATGTCAGTGGGAGGCATCGCCTCTCCGCTGTTCGGTTACCTGGCAGATCACTTCGGACCGCGCATGGCGATCGGGGCGACAACTGCAGTGCTGTTGGTCGGAGCCGTCATCGCATTCACCTTGCGCGATCGACGCCTCGACCCGGAAGACGAGACGGAGCGCGAACTGGACGTCATCGCCCTTCGATAACCCGACAGACTGCACCGTAGTCTGAAGATTCATCGGAGGACATGAAGTGTCACTCGGTGGGCCGCTCCACGGCGGTTCACCGAGTCAGTCAGGAGCAGACACATGGCAGTGCGCCAGGTCAAGCAGCAGTCACTGGTACAGAAAGCCGCAGACGAACTTGCGCGCCTCATCGGCGACGGCGAATGGCCGGTCGGGACGAAAATCCCGAACGAGCAGGATCTGAGCACCCTCCTCGGAGTCGGGCGTTCGACCGGCAGGGAAGCCGTGCGTGCACTGATCGCGTCGGGACAGCTCTACTCTCATCAAGGATCCGGCACCTACGTCATGTCCTCGACTCCGGTCACAGAACTCGAGCGAGAACTCAAACGCTCGGACCGCCGCGAAGTCTACGAAGTACGCCGACTTCTGGAAGTGGAAGCTGGCCGCCTGGCTGCGATGCGTCGGACCTCTGCCGACGTCGACCTGTTACGGGCAGCACTCGAAGCCCGTGAAAATGCCTCGACACCAACAGAATTTGTCGACGCTGACATGGAACTACATCGCGCCGTGGTGAATGCTGCGCACAACAGCGTGTTGTCGATGGTGTTCGATTCATTCATCGAAACGCTCCGCAACTCGGCCCTGGACGTGATCACCGACGTCACGGCACGAAACCCCCAATCCATCGACGACGAAGCCGCTGCCCACCGAGATCTGGTGGAAGCAATCGTCGCGGGTGATGCCGACGCTGCCAGCGCGGCAACGCGCAGGAACATGGACGGGCTCGACTGACCCTCTCTATCGTTGTCAGGCATGACGTCCACATCGCTCCCTCCACGGGGTCTCCGGATCGGTCTGTCCGCCATCGCGTGGCTCAACCTGCTATCTGCGCTCGTAGGAATGGCGGGCCTGACGATCGGCGGCGGGATGGGCCTGCCTCCGGAGTGGATCGAGGGAACCGTCTTCCCTTCATACTTCTGGCCCGGAATCCTCCTCGGCGTCGTCGTCGGAGGCATCCAAGCCGTCGCACTCTTCGCTCAGCACAACAGGTTCCGCCTGGCATGGGGCCTGCACGCCGCCGCCGGCCTGACGATGATGATCTGGATCTTCGTCGAAATCGCCATGATCCTCGTCTGGTCGCCGCTGCAAGGCATCTTCTTCACCACTGGATTGGCCCAGACGATCCTCGCCGTTCTCGCACTCGGCGCCTGGCCCCGCCCCTTCCTCCAACGAACCGACAGCCATCACGGTCAGTGACGAATTACATTGGGATAGAAGGTCACTAGGACCGACCTCGATGCTCTCCATCGCCCAATCCAGCTCGACCCCCGACCGTCAACTGAAATCTGTTCAGCCGATGAGGTCTTTCGAGAAGTTCAGCGAGTCGAAAGACCTGTTCGCTACGAGTTCCAATTGCCTCTGTGTTGCACCGTCTCGGGCGCGCTGAGACATGCCTTGGATGACTACACCGATGAACTCGGCAAGGTCCTCGGGATCGGAGTCAGCGGGCATGAGTCCGTTGGCGATATCGGCTGCGATCCTCTGCGACAGCAACACCACGTTGGCATTTCGCATGTCGCGCAATCGGTTTGCTATGTGACTGTTGGCGTCGGTCACGCTGACCGCCGCGCTGATGATCAGACAACCACCCGGACAAGACTCGTCGGTGTAATGGGACGCCGCGTCGTTCAAGAGGCGGCGAATCAATTCGGATGCCTCGCGCTCTTCGGCGAACGCCCGGTCCATGAAGTCGCCGCGAGTCGCGTTGTAGTGATCGACGGCGGCAAAGAACACTCCTTCCTTGCCGCCGAAAGCACTGTAGAGACTCGGTGGATTTATCTGCATCGCAGCAGTCAACATGGCAACGGATGTCCCCTCGTAGCCGTGCTCCCAGAAGGCATACATCGCCTTGTCCAAGGCCGCGTCTACGTCGAACTTCCGCCCTTGTCCCGGCACCCCGGCCATGCAACCTCCCAATTCCGCAGCATCTACCGATCCAAATGTGATCTATTCTACTCTTGTAGCGATCACTATGCGAATGTCCTACTGTTCTCCTCGAAAGTTCATTTCGTTCACTGAAGTACCGCCGTACTGCTGACACAGCTCGCGAACGCTCTTTCACACCGTCTAGGGGGATCGACATGCGTAGTGCCGCTTCATTCAAACTGGGTCTCAGCCACAGCGCGGCCACCGATTCGACATGGAAGGTCGAAGCGGTCAAACAGGTCGAGTATCACGTGATTGCCGCACGAAATCTGTTCGCCAAGGACAGCACTCGACTACTCGACGGGTGCAGCGCAGCGTCGCTACACCGCGGAGACCGACGCTTGATCATCATCGACGCGAACGTCGACCGAATTCACGGGGATAGAATTCGAGGCTACTTCGAACACCACGGAATACGAGCATCCTTCGTACCGATGCGAGCCGACGAGACGGTCAAAGAGTGGGGTTCTGCGGTGCGGGTGGTCGACGCGATGAACGGATTCGGCATCGACCGACGCAGGGAGCCGGTAATCGCGATCGGCGGGGGTGTTCTACTCGACATTGTCGGTTTCGCCGCGAGCGTCTACCGCCGCGGAACGCCGTACATCCGGGTCCCCACCACACTGATCGGCCTCGTCGACGCCGGGGTCGGCGTCAAGACCGGAGTCAACTACGGCATGGGCAAGAATCGACTGGGGACGTATGCACCGGCCCTGGCAACTTTTGTCGACCGAGCATTCCTGCGTACCCTCGACAACCGACACTTGTCCAACGGCCTTGCCGAGATACTCAAGATGGCCTTGATCAAATCCCTCGACCTCTTCGAACTGCTGGAAATCTTCGGGGAACGATTGATCGATGACAGGTTTCAGGGCTCTTCCGACGAACTCGACACAGCAGCAACACAAGTCATCGCCGAGTCGATCCACCTGATGCTCGAGGAACTGCAGCCCAATCTGTGGGAATCCTGCCTCGAACGCTGCGTCGACTACGGCCACACATTCTCGCCCACGCTCGAGATGGAAGCACTACCGGAACTTCTGCACGGTGAAGCCGTAGCTGTCGACATGGCATTGACGTCTGCACTGGGTTATTTGCGGGGAAGTATCAGTGAAGCTGAACTTGATCGCGTCCTGACTGTAATGAGGCGCCTCGGCCTTCCCACCTGGAACGACGTCTTGTCCACACCGGGCGTCCTCGGCGCCGCATTGGCCGACACAGTGCGTCATCGGGACGGGCGGCAACGGCTGCCTTTGCCGGTCGGGATCGGTGGACACCACTTCGTCAATGATGTCACGATCGACGGAATCAACTCTGCCTCCGCCCTTTTGAACAGGAAGAGCGACGAGCTACGCGTCCGTGAGACGTCGGTGACGAAGGTCGCGTCATGAGGTGGGGCGGCCTCTACATCGAAGGCTTCGGCTCATACCTACCGGACAGGCGGGAACAAGCCTCCGACATGGTGACCGAAGGACGGTTCGATCCCGTCGAACAGCAGAAGACCGGACAGACTTCGGTTGCAGTGTCGGACCCTGATATCGGCGAATCCGCGCCGGAGATGGCAGTCTTCGCAGGCAGAGCTGCGTTGGCCGACAGCGGAATCAGCAGCAACGAAATCGACCTACTCGTGCATGCAGTGGTTCTGCACAACGGCCTGGAGGCGTGGAACTGCGGCGCCTACATTCAGAACGAACTTGGCATCGACGACTGCCTGCCGATCGAGATCCGAACAGCCTGCGCCGGAGCAATCGTCGGAATCGAACTGATCGGCCGCTGGTTCGACGGACACGGCAAAGGCCTGGTAACTGCATCCGACGCTTGGCGTCTCCCCCTGTTCGACCGGTGGAATTCCGACAGCGGTCTCGCCTACGGAGACGGCGCGGCCGCTGCTGTCATCGGCCCGGATCCGGGTCCCTTTCGTATTCTTTCGACTTCCGTAGTCACTGATGCACACCTCGAGCAGATGCACCGCGGGCACGAGCGCACAAGCATGCCTGTCTACGGCACCGCCGACCCGATCGATCTCCGAGCACGGGTGGGGGGCTTCACCGAGACTCACTCCATCGACGAGTTCTGGTCACGCAACGCGGCCGCTCTGTCTCGATGCGCTGAAACAGCTTTGGGTGATGCCGCCACTCATCACGGTGACATCGCCACCTGGATCGTACCGAATTTCGGCAACGTCCTACTCCGCAAACAATGTTTCGAGCCGCTGAAGATCCGCGCCGAGCAGACCTTGGTCGAACTCGGCAGAACCATCGGCCACACCGGTGCTGCCGACCCACTACTGGGCCTCGACCTGCTCCGCCGCAGCAAGGCCCTGCACCCCGGAGACCGGATCATGCTCACCGGCATCGGCGTCGGGTTCACATGGGGATGCGCAGTCGTCGAATACACCGGATACGAGAAGGGATAGGCCATGGTGGTCGAAACTCCGCACGAATTGACGACAACGGCTCGCTCTACCAACGCGAATGCCGCAATAATCTGGATGCTCCTGGCAGTGTTCGGCGTCGGCACTGTCGAATACCTTGTGGCCGGCGTACTTCCGGACATCTCCACCGACCTCGAGGTCAGCACCTCCACAGCCGGACTGCTCGTCACCATCTATGCCGTCACAGTGGTCATCGGTGGCCCTCTACTGACGATCGCTACCACCAGGGTGCCGCGGACACCTCTCATCGCGGCTCTGATGGCTCTCTTCGTCATCGGCAACATCGGAACTGCGCTGGCACCGAACTTCGCAACCATGGTGATATTTCGGATCATCACTGCTCTGCCACACGCGACGTTCTTCGCTCTGTGCCTGGTGCTGGCGACGTCGTTGGTGGCGCCTGAATTCCAAGGGCGTGTGATCGCCCGCGTCACCCTCGGACTGAACCTGGCGACGGTCCTCGGCGTCCCCTTGGGAACTCTCATCGGTACACAACTGGGTTGGCGCTGGTCTTTTGCGATCATCGCCGTTTTCCAACTGCTGGTCACCGCTGCGCTGATCGCCTCGACGCGCAACGCCGCTCCCTCGCACCAGACCGGCAACGTCAGCTCAGAGCTACGGGTGTTCACCCGGGGCCCAGTTCTGTGGGCGATCGGGCTGACCGCTCTCAGTCAGGCAGCGCTTTTCGTGGTGTTCACCTACATCTCGCCGTATCTCACCGAGCATGCCGGCATCTCGGTGTCGACGGTGACGGTGGTGTTGTTCGTATTCGGCGTCGGGTCTGTTGTCGGCAATCAACTCGGTGGTTACTACGCAGACAAGGACCTGGACAAAACGCTGTACATCGCGTTGACCGCGCTCGCGTTGGCACTTCTCGCTCTCTTCGTCTTCGGCGCAACGTCTTGGTTTGCCTTCGCCTGGATGTTCGTACTCGGTGCTACCGGTTTTTCCATTATTCCGCCGCTCGCCTCGAAACTCATCGGTGCTGCAAGCGAAGCCCCGCACCTTGCTGCCACGGTCAACATTGCAGGATTCCAACTTGCGAATGCTGCCGGCGCGTGGATCGGCTCGATCGCTCTGTCCGGCGGCAACAGCGTTGCAGTCCTGCCTGCTATCGGGGCAGTCCTCGCGGCGGGCGCAGTACTGCTGCTGTTCGTCAGTCGGCGCACTGCTCGGAGCGTGACGTGAAAGCCATGAGAGCTGCGATGATCGACGCTCCCCGTTCCGTGTCGATCGTGACGATCGACCGTCCCAACTGCGGGCCTGACGATGTCGTCGTCAAGGTTGCCTATGTCGGTCTGTGCGGTACGGATCTGGAGTTGTTGCACGGCACGTCGTCATACCTCACTGATGGCCTTACGTCGTTTCCGCATCACTTCGGGCACGAATGGGTGGGCACCGTAGAGCAGACCGGCCCGAATATTCAGGATCTGTCGGCGGGTGACGTAGTCACCGGGAGCACGATGATTTTCTGCCAGGCGTGTTCGGCCTGCGGGGCCGGACGACGCAACCAATGCTCCGATCTGCGTGAGGTCGGGCTATACGAACATCCTGGTGCCGCAGCCGAATTCCTCCGCATGCCGCGGCGCACGGTCGTTTCACTCGGTCGCGTCACAGTCGAACCGGAGCACGTTCTCATCGAGCCGCTCGTGACGGTGCTCGAGGCGCTCGACGCTGCTTCGGTGTCGCCGGGTGATCGGGTTCTCGTCGTCGGCGCGGGCACGATCGGCAGCTTGTCCATCGCCATGCTGAGTCGATACCCGATCACCGTCGACGTTCTCGAACCCCGGTCGATCGAACACCTCGACTCCGGCACCGTCACACACAGTTTCACCGATGCCACACACCTGACCGGGCAGTACGACGTGGTCGTGGAGGCGTCTGGCGGCGCCGGTGCGCTGGGTACCGCCGTAGGCGTTCTCCGTCCGGGAGGCAAGTGCATCCTCGTAGGCGTCGCGGCGCACACGGAATCGATCGATCCCGGAGCGGTTGCGCTGGCCGGCATTTCGATCATCGGAGTACGTCACGGGGTAGATCACTACCGCCGAGCCGCGGAACTGTTCCCGCTGATTCGCCCGGCATTGACCGCATTGATCGACAGTGTGGTTCCTCTGACCGAAGCACAGTCCGCATTCGATCGTCTCGAAGGCCACAGGACACGGCCGAAGGTGGTGATCTCTGTTGAGTGAGCTCGAATACACAGTGATAACCGGAGCGAGTAGTGGTATCGGCCGGGCAATCGCGCTCGCGCTTGCGAAAGAGGGTCACAACCTCGTCCTCGGATACGGCAATGGTCTCGATCGCATCGCACGGTTGGTGAGCGAACTAAATGCGCAGTTCCGCATCGACGTCGTTCCCCTGCAACTGGACCTGCGCAATGCCGAATCGACAGTCGACGCCGTTCTGAGATGCACAGATGAACTGGGTGAGATCCACTGCCTGGTAAACAATGCCGGAATCAACGATCGATCACCCGCAGATGCACTCGCCATCGATCGAATGCGCGAGGTCATGGCCGTCAATTCGATCACCCCACTTGCGTTGGCCTCGTCGGTGGGGCGCCGGATGATCGCGCGAGGTATCGCAGGATCGATCGTCAACATCACATCGATCCATGACACGGTACCCATCACCGGCGGTGCAATCTACTGCGCCAGCAAGGCCGCATTGGCGGCGTCGAGTCGTGTCCTCGCCCTCGAATTCGCGCCCCACGGAGTGCGCGTCAATTCCGTCGCACCGGGAGAAACCGCCACCGCGATGAACGGCATCGATGACGAATCCTCGTATGCGGACATCGATCGCCCCGCTATCCCGTTGGGGCGTCCGGCCGGTGTGCACGAGGTCGCAGCAGCCGCGGCGTTCCTCGCCGGGTCCGGTTCGAGCTATCTCACGGGGACCACCGTTACCGTCGACGGCGGACTGGTTCTGACTGCAGCCGAAGCGAATGCCCGCTACGCCGTCGATCATTCTCCAACGCAAGGTCTCATGAAAGGAATCGCATGAAAGCCATCGCAATCGAAGCCACCGGCGACCCAAGCGTTCTCACTCTCACCGAGGTTGACGAGCCGACATCCGGCCCCGGAGACGTCACTGTTTCCGTTGCAGCCGCTGCCGTCAACCCTGTCGATCTGAAGACCCGTTCGGGGTTCTTGCCCATCGAGTTGCACTTCCCAGCCGTATTGGGATGGGACGTCTCCGGAACTGTTATCGCAGTCGGATCCGCGGTAACACGCTTCACGCCAGGAGACCGCGTCATCGGAATGATCGCGCAACCGGCACACCGCTACGGAACCTATGCCGAACGCGTCACCGCCGACCAGTCCTTGTTCGCACCCGCTCCGTCGAACGTCACCCTCGAGCACGCTGCTGCGATCCCACTCGCAGCGCTCACCGCTGTGCAATGCCTCGAGAAACTCGACCTTGCACCAGAATCCACGGTGTTGGTGACCGGTGCTGCCGGCGCGGTGGGCCGAATAGCGTCGGCGCTGCTGATCTCGCGGGGACACCGCGTCGAAGCCCTCGCTCGCGAGAGCGACACTGACGAACTCTTGGCCCTCAGCCTCAGCCGGGTCATAGCGAGTCCCGTCGACCTGCCGCAGAAGGAGTACGACGCCATCGTCGACACGGCGGGTATTGCCGAATCCGTCGACAGTGTGCGAGACGACGGCGCCTTCATCTCCATCGACGACAACGAGCAACCCGCACCGCAACGTGGAATCACACCGGCGAAAAGCTATGTCGACGAGGACGGCTCGGGCCTCGAATCATTCGCCGAACTGGTATCGACCGGTTCGGTCACCGTCCCTGTCGCCCGAACATTCCGGTTCGACGAAGCACCCCAAGCCCACGCTCTGCTGGCCGCGGGCGGAACCCGAGGAAAGGTACTGCTGATCCCATGACCGTGACCGCGAATGTCGAAGATGCCTTGTCCACAGTCGGTGTCACCGTTCCCGATGCGGACGCCGCCGCCAACTTCTTCGCTTCACTCCTGGGTGCGAACCGCGTCGTAAGATACCCCGGACGTGTCTCCGTACCGATCGGATTGTCGGGGGTCGTGGATTTCGTATCAGCGGATTGGCCCCATCAACCCCCACCGCGGTTGGTCGACATCGGTACCAACCATCTCTGCTTCACTGTCGGCGATATCGAACTCGCTGTGAGCTACCTTGATTCGCGAAGCGACGTGACAGTCCTCGGCGACGTGATCGAGGTACCCGAGGGTCCGATTGCGGGCAACAAGTGGGTGTACTTCCGGTCGCCGTGGGGCGATCTCTTCGAACTTCAGCAGTGGCCCGAGGAGCCGGGATACTTCCACGAGACCCAGGCCCGACTCCACCACAGACGAGAGGACATCGCGTCAGCCCTTCTCCCGACCTGCCGCGGTTTGGATCACACGGGCTACAGCGTCCCGGACCTCGACGCCGCGATAGCGCGTCTGGTGACCGCCCATTCGGGAACCGAGGTGCTCCGCACCGACATCGCAGCGGATCGCGGGTTCATGACGGCACAGTTCGATCTCGACGTCGAAGGAACGTCCCGGATGGCGATGGTATCCGTCGGCGACTTGAACATCGAGTTGTTCGAGCACCACATCGGCCGGCAGGAGGCCCCTCGCCCTTTGACCGCCAACGGGGGAAACTTCCTGACGTTCCGCCACGGGGGCGCCGCGCGACTGATTCCGAGTTCGCTGTGAAGTACGGAATCAATCTCCCCAACTTCGGGCCGCAGATCGACCCCGAGGGGATTCTCGCGTGGGCCCGGACAGCGGAAGCTGCCGGATTCGACAATGTCCTACTCTCGGATCACGTGGTGTTGACCGACGACGCGAATCGCCGCTCTCCCGCTCCGTTTTACGAGTGCCTGGCCACGCTGTCCTGGCTCGCAGCGGGTACCGAGTCGATTCGCCTGGGCAGCGGCGTGCTGATCGGCAGTCACCGACACCCGGCCCACCTCGCCCACGCGACCGCGACGATTGATCGACTCAGCGGCGGACGGTTGATCGTGGGCATCGGGGTCGGCTGGACTGCACAGGCTTTCGACGTCCTCGGCGTTCCGTTCACACGTCGAGGCCGACTGACGGATACCACTCTCGAAACCCTGATCGCAGCGTGGACGTCGGAGACATACGACGCACCGGGCTCGGCCGGAACACATCGCGTGCACAACGGACCTCTACCGCTGCAGCAACCACACCCTCCGTTGTGGATCGGCGGCAACGGACCCGCTGCGATCGACCGAACCAACAGATTAGGCACTGCATGGCACCCATTGCACCCTACCCGGGGCCTATGCATCGCTGGAGTCGCTTCACTCGCCCCCGGGCGTGAGTTCGTCCCCCGCATCTACTTTCTCCCCACCGAAAGATCTGTCGAATCACCAAACCGTCCACTCGGGTACGGAACCATCAACCAGATACGTGCCGACATCGATTTTCTGTCTGAGATCGGTGCACAGACGATTGTGCTCGATACCGATCCTGGCGACCAGCGACTGCGCCGCTCAACCGACCACGATCTCGATCTGATTCGCATTGCCGGCGAAAGTTTGGGAATGAGTCGGGTGGCCGTCTTATGACTCTGCGGCCCAGCTTGATTCGACAATCCATTTCGACCTCGGCACTGCTGTTCGACATGGACGGAACCCTCGTCGATTCGCAGGCGTCGATCGAGGCTGTCTGGTTCGAATTCGCGGACCGGCACGGCGTTGATCGGGCGGTGGTAGCGCAGGCACTTCCAGGCCGCATCGCTTCCGACATCATCGTTCGGGTTCTCGGTAATCGAGCAAACGTCGAATCCGAACTGAACTGGATCAGGCAAAGCGAAGAGCAGAACTCGCATCCAGTTCGCGCCATCGCCGGCGCCAAGGACTTTCTGGCGTCTGTGCCCCGGGAGCAATGGGCGATTGTCACGTCGGCCCCTCGATCGATGATGGTGCGAAGGCTCACTGAAGCGGGCCTCCCGCTTCCACACGCGTCGGTATGCGCTGAGGACGTGCGCGCCGGCAAGCCAGATCCCGAGGGCTTTCTTGCAGCGGCGGCGCGCTTGAAGGTTTCCGCCGACTCCTGCACCGTATTCGAAGACTCCTCGGCCGGCATGGCTGCTGCGGCCGATTCCGGCGCATCATGCGTTGCAATCGGAGCCGAGCCCGGACGAAACCTTTTGAGAGTGAATAATTTTACTTCACTACGACTCTCCCGAGAGAGATCGGAGCTCGTAATCGACGTGGTACCGGAACTATGACGGATACCGTATCGGTCGATCTGGGAGGTACGTGGCTACGCATCCGCAGCGGTGAGCGAACCGAACGGCTGCCATCGCCCAGCGTGCTCCGACAACCGTCTGCCACTCCCGATCAACTCCTGCGCGAGCTGATCGAGACACTGGATCGATATCTACCGCCGGGTGCCGCAGTGAACATGGCGTGCGGGGCCGCGCTCGACGAACAGAAGGGCGTCGCCCATGGATCCGGCCCATTGTGGGGCGGCACTCCTGCCGGTGAGATTCCGTTGCTGCGCCTCCTCGAATCCCACCGCCCGGACGTTCGATGGACACTCGTGAACGACGTGACGGCAGGGTTGGCGTCATTCGCTCGTGGGTTTACACGTCCCACCGATCGGCGCATCGCCTACCTCACCATCAGCAGCGGGATCGCACTGCGGATAGCTGATGCAAGAGAGGGAGTGATTCCAGTGGACGCATTGGGGTTGCAAGGTGAGGTCGGCCACCTTCGTGCAGTGACGTCGGGGCCGGATACAGTGCGACAGTTGCCCTGCGCATGTGGAGGCATCGGACATGTCGCGGCGATCTCGTCCGGCTCGGCGTTGGCTGCTGTCGCCTCGGCTCTCGAATTGCCCTATGACAGAGATTCGTTCGGTCCAGCACTCGAGTCAGGCGCCCCTGGTGCATCACTTCTGTTGAGCGTGGTCGTCGAGCCGATCGCCGAGCTGGTCAGAACGATGATCGCCCTCGATCCACGACTGGATCGCATCGGGATCGGTGGCGGGCTCGCCGAAGGTCTGTCCGAGATGTACGAGAGGGAACTTTGTTCCCAACTCGCCTCGGTGCGATCGTACGCGGACACGTCACTGACTCCCGAGAGAATCCGTAAGACGATATACCTGTGCCGTCCTCACGACATCGACACCCTGTCCGGTGCCGACGATATTGCCGCCGGTCGCCTCCGCGTAAGCAAGCTGTGAAAGAGGATTCATGACAACGCAACTCACCCATCGCGCAATCGTGAGAAGGGGCAGTCGGTCGAGCGTCGAAAAGCGGCCGACTCCAACTCCCGGACCCGGCGAACTTCTCGTCGCCCCCGAGAAAGTCAGCCTGTGCGGGACTGACATTCAGATTGTGCGCGGAGACAGGGACGACCCCTCGCCCATCGTCGGCCACGAAGGCGCTACCCGCGTCGTCGAAGTGGGCGACGGCGTCACCGGCTTCGAGGTAGGTGATCGAGTCGTGGTCAACCCGACGCATCCGCATGATTCATCGTTTCTTCTCGGCCACAACGTCGAGGGGTTGTTTCAACAACGCGTCATCATCGGCGTGCCCGCGGTGAGTGGAGGGTTGGTCACGCCGTTGCCACTGGAACTTTCCAGCGCACGCGCTACTCTCGTCGAACCGTACGCCGTCGTCAGGTACGCGCTCTCCTGCCTCTCCCGTGAGTCACCGGGGACGCTGCTCATTTTCGGCGACGGTCTCATCGGAAATCTGGCTGCGGCCCTCGCACCCTCCGTTCTCTTCCCAACCGTCCGAGTAGTAATGGTCCACCGCACCGAACTCGGCATGGAGTGGACGACAAATCACTTTCCATCCGTGGTCAACTCGCTCGCTACCGAGAACTGGGTACGCGAAACCACAGGCTCGGTCGCCGTGCTGGTCGCGACTCACCGCGCCGGCACAGTAGCGTCGATCGACACCGCTCTGGAACGCCTCGGCGATCGAGTTGTCTCCGTGCATCCGATTGGTGGAGTGCCGGCCAAGGCCACGTCCGATTTGTTACCCGGGGTGGACATCGCCGGGGTGCGACAAGCCAACACGGGTGGACCGACACCACCCGCGATCACGACGTTCACCAGGGGCTCTCTGCGCGTTGCCTTGACGGGCAACAGAGGAGTCACGAACCACCAACTCGCCTCCGCTGCAGCTGCATTGACGAGCGCCGACGACACGATCGACACGCTACTCACACACCAACTCGGCATCGATGAGGGCACCGCATTGATGAACGTGATCTGCGAGAAACGGACCCGAGAGGTGGACGGCGAGTTGGTGATTCGATTGGTGGTGAATCTTGCGGGTCATTGAAGGTATTTGATCCGACGAACTCGGGGAACAACCAGCCAAGACCTCCCGCCCGAGATCCCCCACGGACTCGCATTGCTAGTGTTGATGACGTGTTTGCCACGGGACCCAACGCGCTGACGGTAAAAGGCCAACCGACGCTTCAACACATAGATTTCACCTTTTTGGATTCTTTTCGATTTCCCGACCGGCAGGGCTTCCCCGATTCATATCGCGCATTCATCCGGCACGCAGGGTGGGCGCGGACCTTCGGACTCTGGCTCATCTATCCGCCCGTCCTTCCCGGATTTGCCGACGGCTGGCAAGGGCGCGCCCGCAACCTCACCGCTCATCTTCATTCGGTCTACACAGAAGGACAGGATGACGAGTTCGATTGGATGATCGAACCCGACGGCGATTGGTCACTCCCCGACTCGCTGCAGGTTTTCGGATGGAGCGAAAACGGTGACGCCCTCCTGTGGGACACAGCATCACGCGACACCGACGGAGAGTTTCCGGTTTGGGAATCGCGATCGTTCAACTCCCTCCACCGCCTCGGCGGGAGCCTCTACGAAGCACTTCCGTCCATTCGCACCCGGACGGCGAGCCTGTTCGGACCCCGCGCCTACGACATCGAGCCACTCCAGCCCACCCAACTCTGACGCGCGACCCAAATTATCGAAAGGCCGCGGGCACAGCCACTAGTACGACACCTACGATGACGACCAGCGACAGATAGCCGAGAACGAGGCCGGCCACTGCCAATCCGCGCCCACTTTCGCCGGAACGGCGAATCTGGTTCAGCGACACATGGCCCACGGGAATAGCAAGAACCCCACCGAAGATTCCAAGTACCAGTGCGACGATGGCCAAGGCATTCGTACCGCCGACCACCCCTGGCGGCGGCGACACCACCTGCCTGACAGGCCCGAATGCCGAACGAAGGCTCCTCCCTAACAGCAGCGCCCCGACCATATACAGCGACAGTCCCGCCACTGATCCGGCTACCCAGGCTCCACGAAACGCCGGCCCGTCGACGTCGAGGATCCTCCCCGCCGCCCTTACCCCGGATCCTGCTGCACCGACCGCGATACTCAAATTCACTGCGCCAGGAAGAACGGCAAGCAAGGCAATAGCACCGATACCAAGCGACAATGCCGGGCCACCTCGGCGCCGCCACGCCAAGGAACTCATCAGCGCTGCAAACAAAGTCACAGCAATGCCTAAAAGCCCAGTCACAAATCCGACAACGACTCCCGTCTCGAAGTCCCCACCTAGATGACGAGCAACCCACTGTGCCCAGGCCCGTGCGAATGGCGGCCCGAGCGTCAGCGAGGCAACGACCGTTGCAACCGCAACACACGCCACGACACTGATGACCCGCAGAATCCACCCCAGATAACCGGAATGCGAATTATTCGGCGCAACAGTAGTTTCCGAGTCGATCACCAGGATTCCTTCGTTCAGAGTGCGACAACAGAACGGCCCTAGCCGTCACTCCACACAGAACCGTGGCCGGACCGGCTCACTCATCTGATCAAGTTCTGGTGCCTGTGTCTGTAGTTCGTTCGCACGACCAAACCGGCGATAGCAACGATTACACATTTATGTTAGCGTTGCTTTCATGAGTTCGAGGGCAAAGATTCTGGCCGCAGCAACCGAGTTGCTCAACACCTCCCCCAACGGTGACATCTCCACCCGTGCCGTGTGCGAGATGGCCGGCGTCGGCGCCCCCGCGCTCTACCGTCAGTTCGGCGACAAGGACGGACTGCTCGCAGCCGTCGTCGAGGCAGGATTCTCCGAATACCTCGAAGGCAAACGCGCTGCGACACCTTCCGATGACCCCGTCGCCGATCTACGGGCCGGCTGGGATGCGCATACAGCCTTCGCGCTCGCACATCCCGCTCATTACCGACTGATGCACTCACCTTCCGCCCAGAGTGCCGACACCGCCTTGCAAGCCCAGGCGCTACTTCGATCCGTTCTCGAACGATGCGCTGCGGCAGGCGTTCTGACCGTATCGGTCGACGTGGCTACGCAGATGGTGATGTCCGCCAACGCGGGTGTCGCTCTGATGCTCGTCGTAAGGCCGGAACAGTACCCCGATCCGACACTGTCACAGCGAGTTCGCGACGGAATCTTCGCGTCCATCATCGACGAATCCGGCGCCCACCCGGACGCCTCCCTCAACAGAGTTGCATCCACTCTCGACGCTCAACTCGCCTCCGCAGATTCAACTTCCCTCTCCACCAACGAAGTCGGCCTACTACGGGAGTGGCTCCGCAAGCTGTCCGATGCACCCAAACCAGTTCAGGAGTTACATCATGACTGACACCACCACCCGCGTCGCCATCGTCACCGGAGCTTCCGGCGGCATCGGGCGAGCGACTGCCGAGAAGCTCGCCGCCGACGGAATGGCTGTCGCCGTGCACTATTCAGGAAACCTTCAACGCGCCCAGGAAACAGTTGACACCATCGTCGCAGCGGGCGGTCGCGCCATCGCGGTGCATGCCGACGTCGCCGACGAAGGTGAAGTCGCGGCCCTGTTCGATACGGTCGAGGAGGAATTCGGAGGCATCGACGTCGTCGTCCATGCAGCCGGAATCATGATTCTCTCCACCGTCGCAGAACTGAACTTCGACGATTTCGATCGGATGCATCGGACCAACGTCCGAGGGACCTTCGTGGTCGACCAGCAGGCAGCCAGATGTGTCCGGCGCGGTGGTGCGATCATCAATTTCTCCACCTCCGTGAAGAAGCTGGCGTTTCCGACTTATGCCGCGTACGCCGCCACCAAAGGTGCTGTCGACGCGATCACTCTGGTTCTCGCGAAAGAGCTACGGGGACGCGATATCGCGGTCAACGCCGTAGCCCCAGGCCCCACGGCCACCGATCTGTTCCTGGACGGGAAAGACGAAGCTACAGTGGAGAACCTGTCCAAGCTGGCTCCCCTGGAACGCCTCGGCACACCGGTGGACATCGCGGAGGCTGTCGCGTTTCTCGCCGGCCCAGCTCGTTGGGTCAACGGCCAGGTCATCTACGTCAACGGCGGCGTGATTTAGCAAATCCATCGTCTAAGGACCACACCTTGGCAATTCCGACAAAACAGTCAAACCAGTCGACTTTGGTTGTAATGTGCAAACAATGGAAAACCAGGATCGAGGGTCCGCCCGGACGTCACGACGACAGTTCATCAGCGTTGCAGGACTGGCGGCAACCGCCGTCATAACCCTCGCGACCTCCTCGACCGCCAGCGCCGCCGGCCCCACGGCACCCAATCCAGGTTCGCGGGTCGGCGATCCTGCAGAAGCCCAAGCGGTACAGCGCGTCGCAGAGACACTGCTGAACAGCGGAGTCCCCGGCCTTGCCTTCGCCATCGTCAAACCGGATGAGAAGAACCGCAAAGCGAGTGTCACCACTGCGTACCACTACGGCCATGCCGACGTCGAAAACGGCGTGAGAGTCACTCCACGAACGCAATTCGAGATCGCCTCGGAGACCAAGACCTTCACCGCTGCACTACTGGCGAAACTGATCGCTCGGGGAGAAGTCGGATTGGACGACCTGGCGAGCAAGTATTCGGACGGCAACCCGCTGCCAAAAGGCAGCGGTGGCGAGGAGATCACGCTTCGCCAACTGGTCACCCACCGTTCCGGTCTGAGCGACGACCCACCCAATCTTTCGGCAGGGTGTGCCGATCCCACACAATCGTGCACGGACGAGAAAGCGAAGTACACGAGAGACATGCTCTGGGAAGGACTCCGGGCTCCCGGGGCCTTGGAGTTCGCCCCCGGTAGCCACTGGCTGTACTCGGACTTCGGGTTCGGACTGCTCGGCACACTCATGGCAGACAAGATCATTCCGGGACAGGAGAAGCCGCCTTTCGCGGCAGCAGTCGCCCGCGAAATCACCGACCCGCTCGGGATGATGGGTACCGTGATCGAGACCAAAGCAACCGACCTGGCCGTTCCGTACTACCTCGACGGCACAAGAGCCCCTCTGTGGAACAACACGGGTGCGATCGCAGGCGGGGGTGGCCTCGTCAGCACCGCCGAGGACATGTCGATCTGGGCCGCAACAACTCTCGGCTATGGCAACAACCCGCTCAAACCGGTCCTGACCTCGATGCTCGAGCAGATCGACACGCAAGCTCCGGAGAATCCTGCATTCGGAATGGGAATGGCGTGGCAGCTCCAACCCCCGACGCCGAACTTCCCACAATCGTTCGCCAAGAAGAACGGAGACAGCTCGGGATCCAACTGCATCACCCTGTTGGTTCCCGACAGCGGCTGGTCGATCACGATTCTGGCGAACGGTGGAAATGCGGCGATGATCGACCCTGCAGCAGTGAACCTGATGCATGATCTGGTTCCGAGACGACCGATATTCGGTAGCTCGACGGGAAGTTCGTCGGGCAGCGACGCCGGTTTCCAGACCGGGTCATTCGGATAGACCCACTTACCCAGGGGCGCTACATCTTCGTCGAACGTGCCATCACGAAGCAGTAGAGCCCGTAGGTGATGATGCCCAATCCGGCAAGGATCAGCAGGGCCACTCCGTACGGCTGCGCACCCAGCGTCTTGAACGCTCCGTCGAGTCCGGAGGACTTGCCGGGTTCGGAACTGTTGACCGCGAGAAGAACCAGAACGCCGACAGCAGCGATGGCCAAGCCCTTGGCGACGTACCCGACGGTTCCGAGTCGGCGCACGAAGTTGCTGGGTGTGCCTTTCAAATCATCCAGGAAGTTCTGGCTCGCGCCCTTGTACACGTGGTAAACACCAACAGCGATGATCGCGATCCCACCGATCACCAATGCGATAGTCCCCAGCGTGTTCGCCATCAAACGCGCCGTGATTCCCGCACTCTGACCGCTGCTGGACTTCCCGCTTCCGCGGGCGAATCCGAATGCAGTGAAAGCAAAACCGAAATAGACGAGCGAAATGCCCAGAGCCTTTGCACGGTTGAAGAACTCCTTCTTCTTGTCGTCCGAGGACGGCGACGACGAGCTCCCCAACGCAGCTTCGGCCAATCTCCACAACGCCATGGCAAGGAAGGCCACGACGCCGACCCACAGAGCGAAGACACCCCCTGGTTTTCCTGCCAACTCGGCCATCGCACCCGATTGGTCCGCAGACCCGGATCCACCGAGAGCAAGGCGGATCGCGATATATCCGATCAGCAGATGAACCACGCCGCTGACGACAAATCCTGCGCGGGCAAAGCGCTCGAAGACATTGTTCTGTGCGACGTCAGCCGCCGTGGACGTGACACTTTTCTGGTCCTGCGGTGACGATTCTTTGTTCATCATGATCGTCGAACCATATACGGGCAGACGCTTCCCTCGAACGCCTGCACCAAGTGTTTCGAGATCAAGGGTTTCGAGGGTTCTGATCCGGCGTCGACCGCGGTTCTTCGGGGTTGGGAACCTTGGGGTCGATCGTGTCTGCATGATCTCGTTGCTGGTTCAGTTCCTCGCGAGAGCTCGTCGCCTCTTTCCGATGTTGCGCTGCATGATGTTGCAGCGCAGACGCTTCCGCCGCTTTGGCGTCGGCCTCTGCCTGCACCATGCGCGCTTTGGCTGCTGTCTCGTCTGCCCGCGCCTCGCGCTCGCCTACTTGCAGCGACTTGTCTGCGACGTCTTCGCGGATCTGTTCTGCCTCGATGTGACGACGCTCGTCGCGCCTGTTTCGCGCCACCCACAGGAGTGCGGCCACGATCGCTATCACCACGACCACGGCAACAATTATCCAGATAATGCTGCTGGTACTCATACTGCGAGAGGTACCCACCTGGGACTTTCTCACACGCAGGCAAAGAAATACGCGAAAATTACAGGTCGGTCGGATGCGTGTTGGCGCCGCACAAAACGACGCACAATTCACCGTCGGACGGCGGCGTCACCGTTCCGTTCAGAACCGGAACCATTGCTGCCGCGGTTCCCAACTCCACCAGGATCCGGAACTCCCGCCACAGGAACGCCCGCGCCTGCCGGATCGAATCATCGTCGACCACAACGCTGTTAACCGAACTCTCATGCAGCGTCTCCCAGGCGATGGCGCCAATCCGTGTGGCCCCCAATGAGTCCCCGGCGATACTGTTCACTTCGATATCGATCGGACGCCCCGCATCGAGCGAGGTGTGCAAGGTGGCAGCCCCGGTCGGCTCGACGGCTACCACTTGATCTTCGGGACGAGCCGCCGCGACGATTCCAGAGACCAACCCGCCGCCGCCGACTGCAACGCAATACGTGATCGGTCCGGATGCGTCGTCCTCGATCTCGAGAGCAATGGTCCCGGCTCCGCTGACGATGTCGGGCAGGTCGTAGGCGTGCAGTTCGAGCGCACCGCTCGAGCGTGCGATGTCCGCCGCAGCGGCAGCGGCGAGTGCATACCGGTCGCCGACCTTGTGAACGGTTGCACCCAGCTCCCCAAGTGCCTTCACCTTTGCTTCGGGCGCTGTCTCCGGCACCACCACTGTGCAGGTGAGTCCTCGGCGCCGCGCGGCCCACGCAGCGCCGATCGCAGCGTTGCCGCCGGACGCGATCACCACGCCTGCGTCAGGCATGGTGCCGTCGGCGACCGCTCGTTCCACTGCATTGAGACTGCCGCGCACCTTGAAGGAGCCGCCGTGTTGGAGGTACTCGAGCTTGAACAGAACCGGCACCTCACCGTGTGGTGTCGGCACCGCAGTTCGAAAGATGGGAGTACGCCGCGCCAGTCCTGCGATACGAGTCCGTGCGGCTTCGACATCCGAGCGCTCGATTGCCAGCGGACCTGCGTTGTTGTCGGCGGTGAGAGTCATGTACCAACCCTACGGTTCGCAACTTCGACCCGAAGCAGTCGGCCCATCGTCATCAAGATGTCTGTTTTTCACCAATTACTGCCCGCATCTGACCGAGACATCGACCTTCCAGGTGAATAAATTTACTACTACAAGCACAACGACGACAGCAAGGAAAGGCACACGCCATGTCGAAGATCGCAGTATTCGGTGGAAACGGTTTTGCAGGAAGTGCAATCGCGAAGGAAGCCGCTTCACGCGGCCACGAGGTAACCGTCGTCGCTCGCAGCGCGCAGTCCGGAACCGACACGAATGTCGTGCAGGGTTCGGTTCACGACAACACGATCGTGGAGCAGATCACGGCAGACAACGACGTCGTTGTCGTTGCCATCCCCGCTCGCGAGATCGACGGCAAGCGCCTGCTCGACGCCGTCACTCCCCTCGCCGATGCCGCCGCACGCAACGGTGCTCGCATTGCCGTAGTCGGTGGCGCCGGCAGCCTGTTGGTCGCCGAGGGTGGGCCGCGCGTCGTCGACACCCCCGATTTCCCGGACGCATACAAGGGTGAGGCGCTCGCTCACGCCGACGTCCTCGACGCGCTCCGCGCAACTGACAGCAATGTCGACTGGTTCTACGTGAGCCCGGCCGCAGCGTTCGGTGCCCATGCCGGCGTCGCCCCGAAGGGATCGTTCCAGTTGGGTGGCGACATTCTCCTGACGGACGCCGAGGGTAACTCCGCCATCGCGGGCGAAGACTACGCCCACGCTTTTGTCGACGAGATCGAGACTCCGGCCCACCGTCGCCAGCGTTTCACCGTCGCACACTGAACATGAGCAACCTTCGTAGGCGCGCAGCCTGGATCGCTGTTCCCGCTGCCGCCGCCCTCCTGCTCACCGCGTGCTCCAACGACGCGGAATCCGCAACGCCCAGCAGTTCTGCGACGTCCACGACCGTTGTCGCCGAACAGGGCGATCAACTCGAATCCAACAAGACCGTCGTCACAGATTTCTACGAACTGGCGTTCAACGGCCGTCAGGTACAGCAAGCCGCCGACCGGTACCTTGGCGACGTCTACATCCAACACAACCCCACCGCCGCCGATGGGGCAGCCGGATTTGTCAGCGGCATAGGCGGTTACGTCGAGGCCACACCCGGATTACACGCCGAGATCACTCGTGTTTTCGCCGAGGGCGATCTGGTTGCCCTCCAGTCTCACACCACGTCTACACCTGGCGACCGCGGCCAGGCAGTATTCGACATCTTCCGCGTCGACAACGGCAAGATCGTCGAACACTGGGATGCCATTCAAGACGTGCCGGAAACGTCCGCAAATCCGAACACGATGTTCGACGGACCCACCTCGTCGCCGTCCAAGTCGTCAGAAGTCTTGGAGCGCAACACGGCCAACGCGTTGACGTTCCTGCAGCTCGCCTTCAACGAAGGCAAATCCGCCGAGGCTGCCGACCAGCTGGTCGGTCCGACCTACACCCAGCACAACCCCTCGTTCGCTGACGGCAAGGACGCATTTGTCACCGCACTGGCCGGGATCGAACCCGTTACCGGAGACAAGGCCACCAAGTTTCCACGGACGATAGCCGAGGGCGACTTCGTCTTTGTTCAGACCTTCGCTTCGTCCGGTGAGGGAACGGCCGGCGGCGGCTCGATGGACATCTTCCGATTCGACGAGAACGGCAAAATTGTCGAACACTGGGACGCGGTCCAGGACTACCCGTCGACGACCGCGAGCGGTAACACCGTGTGGGATGACGGTCGCTGAAACGACAACTCCGAACAGTTCAGCGGACGGCTACGTAATCAGCCGACGTTGATTCGATCTGTGTCGCCCTCGTAGTAGTCCAACAATCTCTGATCCATCACCCGGCGCCACAGTGGTGGAATCCACGCGATCACGATCATCACTGCGTAGCCGGCCGGAAGTTGCGGCGCTTCGGCCGCGCTACGCAGACTTTGGTACCGCAGCTTCGGGTTGGCGTGGTGATCGCTGTGCCGCTGCAGTTGGTAGAGAAACAGATTGCTCACGACGTGATCGCTGTTCCAACTGTCAGCGGGGCTGGCGCGAACGTACGATCCGTCAGCACGCTTGCCACGCAGCAGACCGTAATGCTCGAGGTAGTTCGCCGCTTCGAGGAAGGTGAATCCGGCAACTGCCTGCAGCAGGAGCCAGGGCGCGACCTCCCAACCGAAGATACCGATCAGCGTCGCGAAGAGGACAACACTCATCGCCCAAGCGTTGAGAATATTGTTCTCGAAGCTCCAGGTTCGTTTGCCTTTCCTCTGGAGTCGCGCGCTCTCGATGCGCCATGCCGAACGCAGCCCGCCGAAGACACTTCGTGGCAAGAACCTCCAGAAGCTCTCACCGAACCGTGAGCTGGCCGGGTCCTGCGGAGTAGCTACACGCACATGGTGGCCGAAATTGTGTTCCACGTAGAAGTGCCCGTAGAGAGATTGCGCAAGCGCCACTTTCGCGAGCCACTGTTCGCTCTTCTCGCTCTTGTGGCCGAGCTCGTGGGCCGCGTTGATACCGACGCCGGCGACGACACCCACCGTGAACGACATCGCGATCTTCTCCGCGATTCCCATCGGAGCGTTGATCCAGCACCAGCAGGCGAAGACCAGACCGGCGTATTGCAAGGGGAGGAACGCGTAAGTGCACCAGCGGTAGTAGCGGTCCTTCTGCAGTCGTGGGATCGCATCGTCCGGCGGACTTTCGCCATCTTCACCAGCCAACATGTCGATGATCGGGATGACGATGACCAGCAGCCACGCGCCGGTCGCCCAGAACAATCCGAGACGAAGGTTGTCGACGAGAAACCAGGAGATGAACGGGCTGAGTGGAATCAGCAATCCGAGCGGCCACAGGTACCTTTTGCGGTCGCGCCAGCGCGGGTTTTCGCCAGACGGCGAGTCGGTGTTCTGGACAGCCTTCGATTCGGTATGCCGTGCGTCGGAAGTCGCTGTCATTCGCCGATCTCGCCTTTCGTCCCCTCGAACGATTCGCCCCACGCACCGTTCACGCTCAGCAAACCAGAACTAATGTCCGGACGGGTATGGTCCCGAAATCCAGAGCGCCCTGCTCGAAAGACGGCACGAGCGCTTGTACTCACCAAAAACTCCCCCGCACATCACTGCTCACCCCGACAGTAGATACGGACAAAATACCCCACGGATCTGCGGGGATGGCGACCACCTCCCCACGTCGCCGAGGATCGATGATCCCTGCCAAGGCAAGGTCGAACCGCGTCGCTCTCGTCGAAGTAACGGTAACCGGCAGTGACAGAAATCATAAGCAGAGGACAGGATTTCCGCTCGTAGTGGCGACCAAAAAGACTGCGCGCCCTCAACTGGTCAGTTGCGGGCACGCAGTGAAAAGGTGAGCAAGCGTCAGAGCGTTGCAAACACCTTCGTTTTCACTTCGTTCAGCCAACCGTTCGCGGTCACGAAGTCTGTGACGCTCGACTGCAATCCGAAGACGTGCCCGGCCTGCGCCGCCGGCAGCCTCGTGAAGAGGTTGTCGTCGAGGACCGCTTGAACCGCCGCATTGGTCGATCCGTCCGCATTCAGGGGATACAGCACGACCGTCACACCGTTCATGATGTCGGCCAACTGCTCCATCGGGTAGGACTCGTATCCGGCATCGGTGTAATTGGTCGGAACACCGGGCCCGTACGCCAATCCGAGTTCGTTGACCACCAAATTGCCGATCGCACCGGTGGGCTGCTGAACCGAGAAAGCGCCGGGCGCGTCTCCGAGTGAAATGTGAATCCACTTGTTGGTCGCGATCACGTCGGCGTACTCGCCACGGACACGTTCGAGATTCTCTTCGTAAGCAGTGCGCGTCGACTCGAGCACGTCCGTCTTGCCGATCGCCTCGGCGATCTCCGTGGTGATCGTCTTCCAGTCGCCTCGACTCTCGCCCTTGACGATGACGGTGGGCGCAATGCCAGACAGACGGTCGAACGCCGCTTGGTCCACCTCGTCGGCGTCGCCGACGATGATGTCGGGATCTGCCGCAGCGATCGCTTCGAAGTTCATTTCCCCGTAGGGCCCGATGGTCGGGAGCCCGTCGACGAAGGCCTGCTGCTCCGGCGTGAATTCACTGATCCACTTGCCGTAGTCCTGCACAGCAGCCGGTTTCACTCCGAGGGACATGAGCTGCCAAGGAGTGTCGTACGACGCGGCGACGACGCGCTCCGGCGAGGCGGGAACCTCGATGTCCCCGTATGCCGAGGCAACCGTCCGGACGTCCGTCGGCTCGGAGTCGGCCGATGACGAGGAACAGCCAGTCACCACCATCGCACCGACAACGACAACTGCCGCCGCTGCGATGACTCTGGAACCGAAAGAAAATGATCGAATTGCGCGCACGCAGAACTCCTACAGAGGTGATTGTTTAGCCAACCCTAAGTTCATTCTGTGGCACGACACAAGTCCGATCGAGGCGCTTTGAGTCGCTGTTCGGACTAGTCCTGTAGCCAATCGGTCATTGGCGCGCGCGGATGATCGATCAGGCTTGCGAACTCCCCCGGGGTCACACCCATCGTCCGACGAAAAGCCGCACCGAACGCGCTTTCGGAACGGAAACCCGTCTTCCTCGATACAAACGAGATGCTTCGACCAAGTGCCAGAAGTTGCATCGCATGATGAGCCCGCAGTCGCATACGCCATTCCGAGAAGGTCAATCCGGTTTCGGCCGGGAACCTTCGTGTGAGGGTCCTCGTACTGACCTTCGCGTCGGTGGCCCACTCCTCGACCGATCGGGTGTCGGCCGGGCTGGCAACCAACTGATCTGCGATCTGCCGAAGCCACGGCGTCGTCGGCAGCGGCACATCGAAAATCAGTCGCGGTACGGGTTCGACGAGGTCGATGGCAAACGCCTCGGCTCGTCGACGAGCCGCGTCGGTCAAGTCGTCTCGGGTGAGGTGATCGAGTACTTGTTCGAGCAGCGGAGGGGTGGACAAGGCCACCACACGATCCAACCCGGTCACATCGGATGCCACCAACCACGTGCACGACAATTCTGTGCCGCTACGCGCCGTCACCTCGTGCGGAACAAAGGACGGGATCCACAGACTGACCCCGCTCGGCACCGTGTACACAGTCTCCGGAGTACGGACCTCGAGAACACCGTCGATCGCCCACAGCAATTCGTGATCGCTGTGGCGGTGCATCTCCCACGTGTAGTCCGAATCGACTGACAGCCGATTGGTCGCCAAACGCAGATACCCGTCGGCACTGACGCGCAGCGGTCGCACGACGCGTTGCCACTCGGACAACTCGTCGAGCGGGCTGCTGAGCGGGTAGTCGATCTGCTCGCTCACCGCAGCGTCGACAGTTCGGGATGTCCGAACAGGCCAGGTAACCCACCGGTGTGCAGGAAGACCGTTTTTGATCCCGCCGTGATGGCTTTGTCCTTCACTAGTTGGATCAATCCCGCAAAGGCTCGGCCGGTGTACGTCGGGTCGAGGAAGATGCCCTCCGTACGAGCCAAACATCGGATCGCGCCGGCTGATGCTTCCGTGAGCGTCGAATATCCTTGTCCAACTTGGTTTCGCAGGATCTGAAGATCCGCGGCTCGCACGGTCGGACCAGGCATCTCGTCCAATAACCCAGCGAGGGTCGACACTGGATCGGCAACAGCCCCGACATCGACGCCGACAACTCTGTCGACGCCCAGATGCGCGACAAGTCCAGCCATCGTTCCGCCCGATCCGAGTGCAACCACGACGCGTTCCACTCCGGGGAGTTGCTGCTCGATCTCGCGTGCGCAGTCGACGTAACCCTGCGCGGCCACCGCGCTGGTACCACCGAAGGGAATGACAAAAGGAACTCCGCCCGAGTCAGCGACGGCCTGCACCGCGGCGTCGACCGCGGATGCCGTGTTCCCTCCGGCCCAGACGATCTCAGCGCCCGCGAGTGCATCCAGAACGAGATTTCCCTGCGCGGATTCCGGCTCGGCACCACCGAGCACCAGCACACAACGCAATCCCAAACGGGCTGCTGCGGATGCAGTCAACCGAGCGTGATTGCTTTGCGGTGCACCGGTAGTGATCAAAGTCGTCGCGCCGACGGCCAAAGCCTGAGCGCAGGTGTACTGCAGCTTTCGGATCTTGTTGCCGCCACCGCCTAGTCCGGTGACATCGTCACGTTTGATCCACAGGTCTTCCGGCCCCAATCCGAGTGCCTTCGCGCAACGCGCCAAAGGTTCGACGGGGGTCGGCCAACTGCCCAGGCTGATCGGCGGAACGTCGGAACTGAACATTCGACGAGTCTAGTTCGACCGTGCACCCACAGGCTGTGCTCGAATACAGTCCGTACTCGCATACAGTCGGGACATGGGAACTTTCACGACGACCACACGTGACGTACCGCTGACCGTCAGCCGACCGGATTCGCCGAGTGAACCGAGACATGCGGTAGTAGTTCTCCAAGAAGCGTGGGGCGTGAACCAACACATCGAGAGCATCCTCGAACGCCTCGCCGACGCCGGCTACCTTGCCGTCGCCCCGCATCTCTACCACCGCGGCGCACAGACCTCCTTCACCGACTTCCCGTCCGCGAAGGATGCGCTCATGGCACTCGACAGCACAAGCATCGGCCACGACGTACGTGCCGCCGTCGACTGCAGCCGATCCGAGGGAGCAGACAGAGTCGGCTCCCTCGGATTCTGCATGGGCGGCACCGCGTCACTGTGGTGTGCCGCGGTACCCCTCGTCGATTCCGCTGTCACGTACTACGGCGGCGGTGTCGCCGAGGCCCGATGGGACGGAATCGCGGCAGGCACCGAACTTGCAGCGCAACTGCAGGTCCCGTGGCTCGGTCACTACGGCGACCTCGATCCGAGTATCCCGCCGGAGAGCGTCGAGCAATTGCGCGCAACCGCGTCCGATCTCGCCCGGGTGTACCGCTATGCCGACGCCGGCCACGCGTTCAACAACGACACTTCGACCAGCCACTACGCCCCGGATTCTGCTGCCCTCGCCTGGACCCGCACTATGGAGTTTTTCGCCGAAACCCTGTGATTGCCAATGTAAGTCAGGGAACCCGCTTGACCACCGTGCCGGTGATCTCGTCCTGAACCTGTTCAGCCGTTACCGCTCGACTCTGCGCCCGACGTGATCGGGTGAAGTAGTAGATGCCGATCACGGCAAGAACAAACGGAACTCCGAACACCAGCGTCATCTTGAAATCGTCGACCCACAACGTGGTGATCAGAATCGCGACCATGAGGACTCCGCCGAGGATTGTTCCCACCGGAAAGAACGGAATCGTAAAGGAAAGTTTGGTTCCGTCCTCCTTCATCCGCTTGCGAAAGAACCAGTGCGTCAAGAAGATCAGCAGCCACGTCGCCATCGCTCCGAACATCGACAACGAGATCATCAACGTGAATGCCTGCTCGGGAAAGAGAACGTAGACGATGGTCGCGACGGCGATGCCCGACGTCGACAGCAGCAAGGCGTTGACCGGCGAGCCGTTGGCCCTGACCTTGCCGAGAATGGCCGGCGCGTCACCAGCACGCGAGAGCGAGAACATCATTCGCGAAGACACGTACAACTGACTGTTCATCGCGGACAGCGCGGCAATAATAACCACGAAGTTCAGCACACTGTCTGCGCCCGGAATCTTCACGACCTGCATCACCGTGACGAAAGGGCTTCCGCCGCTCAAGATCTTGTCCATCGGAGCAATTGCCAGAATCAAAGCAAGGGTTGCGATGTAGAAGACGAACAGCCGGACGATCGTCACACGGAACGCCTTCTTCACCGCTACCGCCGGGTTCTCCGCCTCACCGGCCGCAATGGCGATCATCTCGATGCTCAAGTAGCTGAAGATCGATACGATCACGGCAAACCACATGCCGGACAAACCATTCGGAAAGAATCCGCCACCGGCCGTGTAGTTGTGGAATCCATAGTCCGGGTTCCCGCTACCGAACACGACGTACGCTGCCATCACGATGAATGCCACGATCGCGAAGACCTTGATCGTCGAAAACCAGTACTCCATCGTTCCGAAGGCCTTGACGTTGAACATGTTCACTCCGATCAGCACTCCGGAGAACAACACGATCCACAGCCACGACGGTACGTCGGCGAACCAGAACTGCATGTATTCACCGATCGCGGTGACCTCGGTACCGACCGCGAGGACGATGCAAGACCAGTAGAGATAGCGAACGAGGAAGCCGATCAACGGTCCGACGTAGAACTCTGCGTACGCACCGAACGAACCTGATGTCGCATGTGCGACGGTCATTTCGGCGAGGGCACCCATCAGCAGCAGGGCGATCAACCCGCCGATCGCGTAACTGATGATGACGCTCGGGCCGGCAAATCCGATGGCGAACTTACTGCCGAGGAACAGTCCGGTGCCGATTGCACCGCCGAGCGCGATCATGCTCATCTGCTTGGGGCCGAGTTCGCGTTTGAGACCTGATTCTCGCTGCTGAATGTTTTTGAAATCACTCATGAAAGCTCCTTGCGAAAGGCGGTACCTCCCGGTCCGCGGAAACTTGGAAGAATCAGGTGACTGCGTCGCGCTCGCGGAATTCGGGGCGATCCCAGGACTTGTTCTCGAGGATGTCTCGCAACACGTCGACGGCGTTCCACACGTCGGCGTATCCGAGATAGAGCGGAGTGATACCGAACCTCAGCACTCCGGGTTCGCGGTAGTCACCGATGACGCCCCGCGCGATGAGAGCCTTCATGATGGAATAGCCCTCGGAATGAACAAAACTCACGTGCGAGCCACGACGCTCGTGCTCGCGCGGCGTGATCAACTCCAAACCGTAGGCAGCGCAACGCTCCTCGACGAGGCTGATGAAGAGATCGGCCAGCGCGAGCGACTTGCTGCGGATGTCGGCCATGTCAGCTTTGAGCATGACGTCGAGACCACATTCGACGAGTGACAACGACGTGATGGGTTGAGTACCACTCAGAAACCGTCGTATTCCTGCGCCCGGTTCGTAGGCCGACTCCATCGCGAACGGTCGCGCGTGCCCCCACCACCCGGACAGTGGCTGGATTCCGGTGTTCTGATGGCGACGGTTGACCCAGATGAATGCAGGCGAACCCGGACCACCATTGAGGTACTTGTACGTACACCCGACCGCGAAGTCGGCGTCGGCGCCGCTCAGATCGACAGTGACGGCGCCGGCCGAGTGTGCGAGATCCCAGATCATGAGGGCGCCACGTTCCTGCACTGCTGCAGTGACTTCCGTCATCGCATACAGGTTTCCGGTGCGGTAGTTGACGTGCGACAACATCACTACGGCGGTGTCTGGTCCTACTGCTTCGGTGAGGTCGCCCGGTTGGTCGATCAGGCGTAGTTCGTACCCCTGATCGAGCAGCGAGATGATGCCCTCCGCAATGTAGAGGTCAGTGGGGAAATTGTCGCGCTCGGAGACGATCACCTTCCGGCTGGGATCCTGAGCAGCCGCGATGGACAGTGCGGAGGCCAATGCCTTGAACAGGTTGATCGACGTCGAATCCGTCACTACCACTTCGCCTTCACCTGCTCCCAGCAACGGGGCAAGTTTGTCACCGAGGCGGACCGGGAGGTCGAACCATCCAGCCTCGTTCCAACTGCGAACCAAGCCGTTGCCCCACTCGTCGCCGATCACTCTCGCGGCGCATTCCTGTGCGGCAATGGGACGCGCGCCGAGAGAGTTTCCGTCGAAGTAGAGAACGCCCTCCGGAATCGCGAACTCGCGGCGGAACTCCCTCAGTGGATCCACTGCGTCGGCCTTGACGCAGTCTTCCAACGAAAGGGTGGTTGTCGATGTCATGACGATTCTTCTCCTGCATGTGTCGGCGTTGAAAGTGATGAAGGCAGAGTCCGGAGCACGGCGCGTACCGGGCTGGCATCGAGGTCGAGGAACTTCAGCGGCAGTGCGATCAACTCGTAGTAGCCTTCGTCGACCTCGTCGAGGCACAGTCCTTCGAGGATCGCGACGCCACGATCGCTTGCCGCGTGGTGCCCGTCCATGGTCTTGCTGTCCATCGGATCGAACGAGGCGCCGTCGATTCCGATCAGAACGCCCCCGCGGTCGGCGAACCAGTGAGTCAGGTCCGGAGAAACGCCGGCGAAGTCGTTGTCCCACTCGCTCGGGTACTTCGGGTAGGTCCTCAGAATCAGCCGTTGCGGCAGATGGCCGCCGAGTCGCTCCACCGTCTCTTCGACGGGCCTGATGCATGCGGCACCGTCGACCCCCGTCATGTCGACCACCAGTGCTTCGCCGAGATAGGGCTCGAGGGGAACAGAACCGATGGGCGCCCCGTCGATGCGGGTGTGCGCCGGCGCATCGGCGTGAGCACCGATATGCGGAGTGGTGGTGATTCGGTTGATGGTGACGGCGTCACTGCCGCCGAGGTCGGACGTGACAGCGCGGGTGAAGGCGGTATCGCCTGGCCACACGGGCGTCGATTCGGAGATCGGCGGGCTGATGTCGATCAACCGTGCCACCCAGTCGCCCATGTGTCCGTCGCCCGCGTGTCGGCCGATCCTCGGAAGCATCCAGACCCCTTCGTCCGCAACAGTCGACTGTGTCGATCTCGACCGTTTGATAATTCGATGTGTTTGGCAAAAGCTAGGATCATCGACGGGCGCGGTCAATAGATGCTGAATATTTTCGCGACGGCAGGGAGAAATCGGATGATTAGTGCGATCGAACGGGCGGCAGCCGCGGCTCGGCCGAATCATGTTCGGCTCGACGAAGTCGATACAGCGATTCTCCGCGAACTCGTCCGGGATGCGCGCATCCCCAACAATGCACTCGCCGAGAAGGTCGGGATAGCGCCGTCGACCGCTCTGGCGCGGATGCGCGCTCTACGCGAATCGGGCGTCATCAAGGGGTTTCATGCAGACATCGACCTCGAGCTACTCGGCCTCGAGATCTCGGCGATGGTGTCGATTCTGATTCACTCCCACGCCAGGAGCCGGATGACGGAAATTGCCGAGCACCTGAGCGGACTGGATTCCGTTCAGCGAGTGTTCCTGATGAGTGGGGACCGTGATCTCCTGGTGCACGTGTCGTGTGAATCCCCCACTCGGCTTCGCGATTTCGTCAGCGCACACCTCAACGATCCGGCTATCGCCAATACCCAGACCAACCTGATCTTCAGCGAACTGAGTCAAGGCGGCTGAACTGCAGCTGTCGCCAAGGCCGATTCGGTGTACTCTCGTAACCTTCGTCTCCGGACGGAGTACGCGGAGCGCTGATCAATGTCGGAACACAAGCAAATGCAACCCCCGGACTACCACCGATGCCTCGAAACGGTGTTCTCCTCACCCGCCGCATGCCGCGAGATACTGGAAAGACTGTCCAAGATGACGGAGGCAGAAGTCCAATCGCGATGGTCGCCGTGGGTTGACCAGGAACCCCCACCCTTCGGTTCGCATGTCAAGGATCAAGTACCCGCAGAGGTGCAGTTGGCGGCGCTACAAGTCACATACGATTCCCATCGAAAGTCGACTATGGCGCTGTGGCGCCAGTTGTCGGACATCATGGGCATCCCCGTCATGCAGGAAAGCCTCGTCGAACTCATCTGGAGTGTGCGTATGACGATCGAGCGGCTCAACAACCGAATCGAGATGCTCGAAAACGCAGCTACACAATCGGGCAAACCTGCTCCTGACGCATGAGATGACTGTGTTCATCCCACTAAAGTCGGACAGCATGTTGCCACTCGGGTTGTCCATGCTCTGGGAGTCGGTGGAGCCGGAAGCCGCTCTGGAGGAGCGATTCGGATTCAACAGCTTTGGCGCAGCCACCCATTGGGTCTCGGCGGTACTCGAGCAGACTTGGGGATTGACGGCCCTCGAGTGCTCGCGAATGGCGATCAGTGACCAGAACGCGATTGTGTGGGTTGCGAGCGACCGAGGTGGGCTGGTGGTGAAGTGGTCGCGCGCCACAGAGCGCTTCGCGAACCTGGGGGCGTCGACGCGACTGCTGAGCGCACTCGCCGGGCAGGGTGCGCCCGTTCCGTCGCCAATCACTTCCCTGAACGGATTGGACCGGGA
The DNA here is from genome assembly GCF_058788335.1 of Rhodococcus sp. FW305-130. NCBI lineage: Bacteria > Bacillati > Actinomycetota > Actinomycetes > Mycobacteriales > Nocardiaceae > Rhodococcus > Rhodococcus sp. FW305-130. The sequence continues at coordinate 82,526 of NZ_JBYTAP010000011.1, forward strand.
AACACTGGAAGGGCCCTCGTGCGCAGTGTCGTTCACCGTACTGCCGGAGTTGGCGGGAGATTGGTTGGACGTGCACGACCACGCGGCGGTCCGTTCGGCAGGAGCATGTCTGGCAGAAATACACCGAACGCTCGGCGCCACCCATGTCGACGGATCGGTTTTCTCGTCGCGCAGCACCGGGTTGATGGAGCGCATCGGTGGTTGGCTCGAGAATTTCGACCGCGGGTTCGCGCCTGAGGCAACGCGTAGGCTCGTGGACCTCCTGGCGCGTGCGTCCGAGCTAGATGACCAAATTCAACTGGTACACAACGACTTCCGTGCAGCCAACATCCTGACTCGAAATTCTCATACCACCGGAGTACTCGACTTCGACGACGTGGTGATCGACCACCGGGTGAGCGACCTGGCCAAGGCAAGCGTCTATCTGGGCACCCTGTTCACCGATTGGCGACCGACACCGATCGCGGTACGGCAGAGCCTGCGCGCCGGCTACGAATCTGTACGTACCCTCAGCCGATCCGAGACAGAATGGTTCGAGATCCTCGAACTGTGGCACGGCCTGATGGCAATCCCGGGTGAGAACGACACCGCCGGTTGGGCATCAGCGTTGTGACAAAAAGTGGGGACGCCGGTACCGGCGTCCCCACTTCACTTCTGATCACATCAGGATCCGGCGCGGATCCATTCTTCGAGATGCGGCGCCTCTGTGCCGATCGTCGTGCCGTCGCCGTGACCGGTGTGAACCTTGGTCTCGGCGGGGAGCGCGAACAGCTTGTCGCGAATGGACCCGATGATGGTCGGGAAGTCTGAGTACGACCGCCCCGTTGCGCCGGGTCCACCGGAGAACAAGGTGTCGCCGCTGAACAGTTCCCCCGCCTCGGGCAGGTAGAGGCAGGTCGACCCCGGGGAATGGCCCGGTGTGTGGATGGCCAGAATGTCCGTACCCGCCACAGCAATACGCTGATCATCTTCCAAGCTCAGATGCTTCACCCCGGGGTGAGTCATCTCCCAGAGCACATCGTCGGCCGGGTTCAGGTAGATCGGAGCGTCGAGCTTCTCGGCCAGCTCCGGCGCAACGGTGACGTGATCGTTGTGACCGTGGGTGCAGACGATTCCGATCACCTTGCGTCCGCCGACAGCGTCGATGATCGGCTGCGCGGTGTGAGCTGCGTCGACGATTACCACTTCGTTGTCGTCACCGATCAGCCAGATGTTGTTGTCGACGTCCCACGTTCCGCCGTCGAGGCTGAACGTGCCCGAGGTGACGACGCGATCGACACGCAATGTCACAGGACCACCACCGAACGGAGGACCTCGCCGCGGTGCATCGTCTCGAAGGCCTTCTCCACCTCGTCGAGCTTGATGCGCTCACTGACGAACTTCTCGAGCGGCAGACGCCCCTGCTGGTACAGGTCGACCAGAACGGGGAAGTCACGCTCGGGCAGGCAATCGCCGTACCACGACGACTTGAGGGCTCCGCCGCGCGAGAAGAAGTCCACCAGCGGCATTTCCAGCTTCATGTCCGGCGTCGGAACACCCACCAGCACTACAGTTCCCGCGAGGTCGCGGGCGTAGAACGCCTGCTTCCAGGTCTCCGGGCGACCGACTGCGTCGACAACCACGTCGGCACCGAAACCTCCGGTCAGCTCCTGGACTGCCTCGACGACGTCGTCGACCTCGGTGGCATTGATCGTGTGTGTGGCACCAAGTTCCGTGGCCCACTCCAGCTTTCGCGGATCCCGGTCGATGGCGATGATGGTATTGGCGCCGGCCAGGCGTGAACCCATGATCGCTGCGTCGCCGACACCACCACACCCGATCACGGCCACTGAATCACCGCGTCCGACGTTGCCGGTGTTCATCGCGGCACCCATGCCGGCCATGACACCGCAACCGAGCAGTCCGACCACAGCCGGATCGGCCGAGGCGTCGACCTTGGTGCACTGGCCTTCGTGAACCAGCGTCTTGTCTGCGAATGCGCCGATACCGAGTGCCGGCGTCAGTTCGGTGCCGTCTTCGAGCGTCATCTTCTGCTCGGCGTTGAACGTGTCGAAGCAGTACTGCGGGCGGCCACGCTTACACGCACGACACTGCCCGCAGACTGCACGCCAGTTGAGGACGACGAAGTCGCCCACCTCGACGTGAGTGACACCGGGGCCGACGCTCTCGACGATGCCCGACGCCTCGTGCCCGAGCAGGAACGGGTACTCGTCGTTGATTCCGCCGTCGCGGTAGGTCAGGTCGGTGTGGCACACACCGCACGCTGCAATGGCGACCACTACCTCGTTGGCACCGGGGTCGGGAATCGTGATGGGGACGATTTCGACGGGGGCACCCTTGGATCGGGCGATGACGCCGCGTACCTGCTGTGGCATGGCTTTGCTCCTGGCTTCGTGCGATTGAGGACGTGTCGTCACATGGCGCCGTGTTTTCACATTGCGATATGTGCACTCGTTGAAAGGTTAGCCCGAAGCAGGTGCCCGCAACCCTGGTCGAACTGACTGACCGACCTGGCCGAAAGGACTAGGGTGCAGGCTTCACGCCGGCCTCCGCGCCCGCGGCGGCCGCCGCACCCCGACTCTCGACGCCCAATTTCCGCAGGACCCCGGCAACATGAAACTTGACTGTGCTCTCGCTGACGCCGAGGCGCTCCGAGATCGCCTTGTTGCGCCGTCCGGCCACCAGATGCTCGAGTACCTCGAACTCCCGCGGAGCCAGTTCGGTGAGGACGTCGCGGTTCGGTAGGGCGACGGGGGCGTCGAGCGGGATGGTTGCGCTGATCCGGTTCCCCCACCCGGGCGTCGACTCGGATTCGACGGTTCCACCCAAAGTCTCTACCCTCGAACGCAATTGGCGTTCAACGTCAACCACGTCGGCTTCGCCGCCGCCGTCGTCGCGAATGTCGATCGAGAGTGAAGCCGCGTCGAGCGTCCAGGCCACCCGGATACGCGAGAGCATCTGCTGATCCGACAAGGCCAAGACCGCGCCGCGGACGACCGCGCGGGCGCCGTGCGCCACTTCACCTGGTAACCCACGCCCGTCGACGGGTGGCTCCACCAACTCCAACGCGATTTCCCGATGCTTGAGCAGCGAACGCAATTCCCCACGCATCCGTGCAAAAGCCGTGGTGGTCGACTCTTCGGCCAACTCGCGGTGCACGTCGACGGCTGAACGCAGGCCGATCAGAGCCGAGGCCGCAGTCTCCCTGGCCGAGGTTCGCGCACGTGTGTCGTCGAGATCCGCCGAGCGCAGCGTCGCCAGCATCGTCTCGAGGGTGGCCGCATGCACCTCCGTCATCTCCGCCACGGTGCGTGCACGCTCCGACGACGCTGCCCGTGACTCGGCGAGATATGCCGGGCTCGCGTTCCGGACCTGGAGCTGAATTCCGGTTGCAGTCACTGCGAACAGTGCCTGGATCAATTCGAGGGATGCTGTCTTCACCGGTACGGGGTGCGGTGTCAAAACGAGAAGCGTATCGGTTCGATCAAGCATCGCAAGCACTTCACGGTCCCGGCCGGCGACAGCGCATTTTCCCCGAAAGATCTGTCCGACAGTGAGATCCGTACGGATACGGTCGAGTTCGGCGATGGTCACACGATCGACGACGGCTGGATCCCCGGCGACCTTGCGCGGCCTACCGGTGCATTCACGGGTGAAGATCACCAGGGAAGTGTGCGGCGCCATGTCCGCGATCAACGTCGAAAATCGTCGGCCGATTTCGGGTAGTGGTCCCACCAACACGTCTCGAAGGGCGGTGATCAGTAGCGCATTGTCGGTGGTGCTCACCGTTCAACGATAAATCCGGTTCACTGGTGCAGCGTGGTCTTCATGAGCATCACGTTGTAGTCGGACCAGGTGGTGGCGAGAAAGTAGAGGTCCTGCCCCTGTGACCAGGGGTGCATGTACGCGCCGTAGAGTCCCGGAACCTCGTCGGTGCCGATCACTACGTCGGGCGCACTCCACGGGCCGGTCAGGTCCGACGCCGTCCGCAGCACCAGCGCTCCCCACTCGTTGGAGTACATCGCGACGAACTTGCCGAGATAGTCGTTGTACTGCACCGACAGTTCGCTGACATCCCCGTCGAGAACCACTGCAGCGGCAGCGGGATTGTTGGGGACCCATGCTTTTCCGTCCCAGTATTCGTACGCCGCGACGTCCGCGATGGAGGCTTCCTTGACCCGCGAGAGGCGCCCCCTCGCCGAAACGTCCCGCGGGGGTACCGAAGTTGTAGACGTAACCACCGTCTTTGACGAAGGAACCCATCTGGAAGTTGTCGTTACCCGTCAACGGCAGATTGGGCCGGGACGAGGCCGGTTCGACCTGCCAGGTCTCACCGTTGTCGTGCGAGGACGCGATCTGCGAGAAGTTGGTGACCCACTCGCCCGACCCTCCCCACGAACGAATCGACATGTAGTTGACGTACTGAACGCCGCCAACCGAGATACCCGTCGTCGGAATGCTGCTGGTTTCGACGCCGGTGACTTTCAGACTTCCGATGATCTCGCGTGAGTGATTCGGCCGGTCGGTCGGTGAGGAGTCGATGTTCATGCCGTCGGACAGATTTCCGTCCGAGCTACGGAACAGGACGTTGCTGCGCCAGTCACCGACCACCCCGGAACACAGGGGGTCAGATCCGATGCCGACGGTGTCGCCGAAGGCTGTCAGGACCTGACCTGCGCCGTTGTCCCACATGATGCCGAGATCCGTGCCGAGAACGTTGAAACGCTCGACGGTTTGGTTGGGGCTGAGCGCGCCGGTGATGTACTCGACCGCCGAGGTGCGGCCCTGCAATTCCGGAAGTTTCCCGTCCGTTCCGTTGAGCCAGGGAATCGGATTGGTCGGCCCACCTGATTGATCCAAGCTGCCGGTGACGTTGCAATCCCACGGGGATGCATGAGCCTGGGTCGCCCCCAAGACCGCGGTCGACGCGAGTACACACGTCACTGCAGCTGTCGATATCTTCCGTATCCGGCGCATCGCTCCCCTTTCGCGGGGGAGATCCGGACTCTACGAGGTGTCTTGCTCGACCGGATCGGTTCATCCACCCACGACAACACAAGGTAACAGGTAAATCAGTCAATCAGGACAAAACGGCCTTATTCAACAGAGATCGATTTCAACCACTTCTCCATCACCGCTGCGGCAATCTCGAGCCCCTGAGACTCGGCAGCACTCAACTGATGCATGAAGATGCGCGGACCGTCCGCTCCCAGTGAAGCATGCAGCGAGTCGCGGTACTCGGCCAGTTCCATCCATTCGCGCGCCACCTCGGAGGACGCTTCGAGGTGAAACTGAACGGCGTAACTCTGCTTGTATCGGAAGAGTTGATTCGGATACTTGGCAGAACCAGCGAGCCGCACCGCGCCGTTCGGAATGTCGAAGGTATCCGAATGCCATTGCATTGCAGGAAATGTGGAGGGCAGATCTCCCCACACGGGATCTTGCCGGCCCTCGACAGTCAAGGTGATCTCCTCAACTCCGACTTCGGGCACAGCGCCCGTGTAGACGCGAGCACCCAGCGCCGCGGCGAGCAACTGCGAACCCAGACACACTCCCCACACCGGGACATCGTTCTCGACCAGATCGCGAATGTATTCGATCTCGGATGCCAACCACTCGACCTCGCCCTGATCGCCGACGCCCATCGGCCCGCCCATCACGATCACGGCGTCGAACCGTCGATGGTCGGGAAGCGGGTCGGTTCCCAGAAGAACGGTCTGCACATCTCCGTAGCTCTCCAGGACAGGCGAATACGCCGCTGGGGGTTCACACTGCGCGTGTCGTAGTTCCAGAAAATGCATTAGGCAATTCCTCTCGAATCCGGTGCCGAAAGCCTATGGTTCTATTCGACATAAGGCACATCGACGGCGTCGGATGTGCTCTGACTCGAATCTCCCCTTTTCATCGCCCCTTTACCGACAAGGAACGTCTGTGCGCGCACCACAACTCTTTTCGACATCGATTCGCCCGTCCTCAACTGCCGTTCGCATCGGACTCAGCGCATTCGCCTTGGCGTCACTTGCCGCATGCTCAGGAACAAGCACCGACAGCGAGGCCGAATCAACATCCACCGCGACCACCACTGCAACCTCGACAACTCAACCCACGACGACTCAGGCTCCATTGACCACCTCGGTGGCCGGTCCGACGAATACTCCACTGGCCACCACCCCAGTCACCGCAGAAGTGACGCCCCCTGCAACTCCTGCGATCATGCCCAACGTCGTGTGCATGAATCTTCAAGACGCGCAGGACACCATTCAGTCGGCCGGAGTCTTCTTCTCCAGAAGTGCTGACGCAACTGGCGCGGGTCGACGCCAACTGGTCGATTCCAACTGGATTGTTGTCGATCAGACACCTTCTGCCGGAAGCCCTTTCGGTGAAATCGAAGCCGTGCTCTCAGCCGTCAAGATCGGCGAACCCACCCCCTGCTGATCGAGCGAGATCTCGAACTTCGCAATTCTGGGAACGCCGCGCCCTACTTGACAACTACCTTCAACCTCCTTCACTGTAGTCAACATTACGAGTATCCAATATATTGGATGCGAAAGGTTGGATTGCAACATGAAGGTGCAACGAATACGGCAGCGCGCCAACTCTCCGGCGGGCATGAGCGAACCCGTCATCGGAATACTCGGAGGCATGGGGCCGGCCGCTACTGCGGACTTCTACTCCAAACTCGTTGCCCTGACGCCAGGTTCGACGGATCAGGAGCACCCCAAAGTTGTCATCTGGGCCGATCCCACGGTTCCCGACCGGACATTGGCACTCACCGAGGACGGCCCGGACCCCACCCCCTGGCTGCTCCGAGGTGCGCGCGTCCTCCGAGAGTCGGGCGCAACGACGCTCGCCATCCCATGCAATACCGCCCACGCCTTCCTGCCCGCCATCTCATCCCAACTGGGACTTCCCGTCGTCCACATGATCGACGAAGTTGCTCGGCACATCCGGACGCTCTCACCCGCCGTCACATCCGTCGGACTGTTGGCCACCACGGGGACGGTCCGCACCGGGTTGTATCAACAATGGCTGTCGGAATACTCGATTGACGTCCTGGTGCCAGGACCTGCGATCCAGGACGAACTGGTGATGCCGGCGATCCGAGCAATCAAGAGTGGCAACGTCGGAGACGAGACCACCGACAAACTCGTCAGGGCCGCTGATCTTCTCGTCGAATCGGGCGCGCAGGTCGTCGTGGCCGGATGCACCGAGATTCCGCTCGGACTGCCCGCCGACGCCACAACCTGTCAGATCATCGATCCGGCAACAATTCTCGCCCGCGCGCTGCTCCTACGCGTTGCGGATGCCCGGAAACACGCGTCGTTGGCCGACCTGGGCTGACCTGCGACAAGCAACGTGCAGAGTACGATATCCAGTATGTTGCGTGGCGGTAAACCGGTTGAGCGAGCACGAATGAGCGACATCGCTCTCGAACGCATTCGCGAAGCGATCGTCACCGGTGAACTGGCGCCGGGCTCGAAGATCAAGGACAGCGAACTCGCCGAGTATCTGGGATTGAGCAGAACTCCGGTCCGCGAAGCGCTCGCAAGGCTGGTCGACACCGGACTCGTGGAAGCGAAGCCCGGTGCATACACGCGCATCACCACCCTCGACCGCGGCGACGTCGAGGCAACACTCGCAGTCATCGAAGCTCTCGACCAACTGGCCGTCGTCACCGCTGTACCGAACCTCACCGACGAGATGATCGGGGCGATGCGCTCCGCCAACAAAGACTTCGCCGCTGCCGTCAAGCGAAACGACATAGGCCGAGCGCTGACCGCGGACGATCGCCTACACAGCGTCATCATCGACGCTGCGGCAAATCCGCTGTTGAAGAAGCTGATTCACCAGGTTCACCCACAAATTCACCGCATCTACTACCGCAAGTTCTCGAGCCTTCTCGGCAGCCAGGACTCCGTCGACCATCACAACAAGCTGATCGAGCTGTGCGCAGACCACGATGCCGAGGCGGCAGCAACACTGTCGGCCGAACATCGACGCCATCTCGGCGGGCTGATCGGTGAACTCTTCGACGCCGACGAGTTCGCGCTCTCGGACTGACCGACGCCCGAATACAAGTTTCGGCGCTTGCCTATATTGGCCATTGCCGATATAAATGACTGGTGCATGCGTTCGACGTTCTCGGAGACCCAGTTCGGCGAAGAATCATGGAACTCCTGTCCAGCGGCGAGCGCTCGGCGGGTCAGATCGCCGAAGTCGTGGCAGCGGAGTTCGGAATCTCGCAACCGACCGCGTCCGGGCACCTGCGAGTGCTCCGAGAAAACGGATTCGCCACCGTCCGCAGCGAAGGCACCAGGCGTCTCTATGCCGTCGAGCCCGCGCCATTGCAAGAAGTGGACCAATGGCTCGACGGATTCCGGCAGTTCTGGAGCGGCCCTCTCGACGCATTGGCCACAGAACTCGCACGAGGGAAACGACGCGGCTCCGAGCGGAGCAGATCTTCACAATCGAATTTTTCCGACGAAGGAGACTCACAATGACCGAGATCGCGAACCAGGACACCAGCCTCACGGCGGTAGAGCGGAGCATGGGCAACCGCGACATCGCAGAAGGTGCGGCTCGAACTGCCGTACTCAAGCGCCGCTACAACGCGTCGGTCGACGACGTCTGGGACGCCATCACGACCCCTGACCGCATCAACCGTTTCTTCCTTCCGGTGAGCGGAGACTTCCAGGTGGGCGGCTCGTACGCCTTCGAAGGCCAGGCAAGTGGCGAGATCCTGGCCTGCGACGCCCCACACCTGCTGCGACTGCAGTGGACACCGCCCGGCGATCGCGGATACAGCGATCAGGTCGAGATCCGGCTGACTGCAGACGGCCCCGACGCCACCTGGCTCGAGTTGGAGCACGCCTCCGTCGCCGATGTCTTCCGCAACGACCCGGACACCGGCTGCTACGGCGTCGGAACCGGCTGGGAAGGCCCACTTCACTACCTGGGCGAATACTTGCGCGGCACTCTCCCCGATGCGCCGAGCACCGAGTGGTACACCTTCGACGAAGCAGAGGAGCTTCGTCTGGCCAACTTCCGCGGGTGGGAGTGGGCAAAGATCGAGGCAGAGCACGGCGGCCGATAACGCCCAATTCTTCGAAAACGGTCACAGGATGGCCGTTTGCTTTGTATCGTGACCGAGCTGGACGTATGTCCAGCAGTTTTGGTGGCTTTCTTTCGTGCCACAACTGCTTCGGTCCACGAGAAGAGAGCTCCACATGGCGCCACAACCCGTAGTCGACAACGCGGCCACGACGCGACGCACGCACATCATCCGGACAGTTCTCGCTGTCCTCGTCATCGCACCGCTGTCGATTGCGGCGTTCTACATGTGGGCACTGTGGGATCCGGGCGACACGGTCAACCGCTTGCCCGTCGCCATCGTCAACGCCGATGCCGGCACAGAACTCGACGGAACACGTCTGCAAGCCGGCGATGAAGTTGTTGCCGCGCTCGTCGAGAGCGGAGACGTTGCATGGAAGGTCGTCTCGGAACAGGAAGCCGCCGACGGCGTCAACGACGGCACCTACTACTTCTCGGTCGTCATTCCCAAGACTTTCAGCGCAGACGTGGCCAGTGCCGCATCGGGTTCGGGCCGCAAGGCCGAACTCGACGTCTTGTACAACGATTACAACAGTCTGGTCGCCGGCCCGGTCGGTGAAAGCATCATCGCTCAGGTGCGCTCGGCGGTCTCCGAGTCGATCGGCGAGCAGTCCATCGACCAGGTGCTGGTCGGGTTGGGTGAACTCGGAACAGGATTCGGTGAAGCAGCCGCTGGCGCGCAACAACTCTCCGACGGATCCTCCGAGGCACTCGCCGGAACCAACGAGCTCTACGCCGGAAGCAAGGAACTCGCCACCGGCATGGGTGAAGCGAATCAAGGCGGCAAGGAGCTGGCCGCCGGAGCCGGCGAGCTGGCTGCTGGAGCGAACGAAGCTGCTGCAGGCTCGGGCGAGCTGAGCAGCGGACTCAACCAGTTGGTCGGGGGAACCGACGAACTCGGCGCAGGCGCCCGTCAGATCAGCGAAGTGGTCGACATGGTCACCACCCCGGTACTCGACCTCGCGGGGTCCTCGGACGCCGTCGTCGGTCAGATCGACGCCCTCACGTCGATGCTTCGAAACTCGGCCGATCCGGTCTCCGCCGGACTCGTCGAAGCCCTGGGTGGACTGCGGGCTTCCCTGACTGCACAACCGTCGGACGACGACGTGATCGGTCAGCTCGGCCAGCTTCGCGACGGTGCGCGGGAGATCTCGCGCCAACTCACCGATCCGAGCAGCGACTACCGTGGCGGGCTTCTTGCCGCGGCGGCCGGTGCAGGTGAACTCAACACGGGACTAGGCCAACTGTCCGACGGCGCAGGCCAACTCGCTACCGGCGCACAGGAACTCTCCACCGGCCTCGGGCAGTTGGACACCGGAAGTATTGCGCTCCGTGACGGTCTCGGGCAGCTATCGGCCGGCGTCGGCGAGCTCGACGCGGGCAGCGCAGAACTCGCCACCGGTTTGTCCGACGGCGCCGCCCAGGTGCCGCAGTTCTCGGACGACGAACGCGCCACCACAGCCAATCTGCTCTCGTCCCCGGTTGCCGTCGACGCGCGGAACAACTATCCCGCAGCCGGTTTCGGACCGGGAGCCGTCCCTGCCGTGATCTCGGTGGCACTGTTCCTGTGCGGAATTCTCACGTGGTTCGTCGTCCGTCCACGACGCGGACGTTCACTGAACTCGCACACCAGCGTGGTGCGTGAGGGGCTGCGCCGCTACCGCATTCCCGCCCTGGTCACCTTGGTCGCGGCGCTCGTGTTGTCGGTGGTGTCACTGACCGTGGCAAACGTCGAACCACCTAGTGTTCTGGCGATGATCGCAGTGATGATCCTGGTGGGTGCCGCCGCGGTCAGCTCGGGCAGGCTCTTCACCGTTGTGTTCGGAGCCGTCAACGGAACCTTCATCGCTTTGGGCGCCTTGATGATTCAGATCTTCGCCTTCGGCGCGGTGTACCCCATCGAACAGATGCCGACGGTTCTGCAGTGGCTGCACGCCCTGATGCCACTCACGTGGGCGCGCAACGCCATGCGCATGGTCCTTGTCGGATACTACGGCCCGAAATTCTGGGTGGCGGTAATCGCTCTGGCTGCCTTGGTGATCGGAGCCGTCCTGTTCACCATCTGGTGGCGCCGCCGACAAGAACCGCCGACCGACGCCGATGACGACGCGCCGATCACCGAGGAGATCGTGTACCTCCAACCAACGCAAATGTAACTCGGCGCAAACCTGAGTCAGCGCAAACGTGAGTCGGATCAGCGAACGAGCGTCGTACGCATCAACATGACGTTGTAGTCGGCCCACGTGGTGGCAAGGAAGTACAGATCCGAACCACTGGACCACGGGTGGATGTATGCAGCGTAGATACCGGGAACCTCGACCAGATTGACCAATGTTTCCGGTGCCGTCCACGGACCGACCGGACTGGGAGCGGTTCGCATCACGATCGAACTGAACGCGTCGGCGTACATCGCCACGAACTTGCCGAGGAACTCGTTGTACTGAACGGAGATCTCCCCGATGCGGCCGCCCATGACGGGTACGGCCGCAGCGGGATCAGCTCGGATCCAGCCGTTTCCGTTCCAGTACTCGTAGGCGGAAAGATCGAGGATCGCCCCCTCGGGCACGCGAGAAAGTCGAACCTCGCCGGATCGTCCCGCGGGGGTTCCGTAGTTGTAGACGAACCCGCCGTCCTTCACCATCGAGCTCATCTGAAAGTTCTCGCTACCGGCGACGGGGGCGACACCCGCGGGAAGAACCCCACCGATATTGGGGCGCAGCGTCTCCGGACGCATGGTCCACGTCTCGCCGTTGTCCGAGGAGGTGGCAATCTGTGAGTAGTTTGTACTCCACTGCCCGGCCTCGCCCCAGTTGCGCACCGACATGTAGCTCAGATACTGCACACCGTTCACTGCTATGCCGCTCGTGGGGATACTGGAAGCCTCGACGCCCGGAATCTTCAGACCGGAGATGATCTCACGCGCCTGACCGGTACCGTCCTTCGGCGCGCTGTCGATGCGCATCCCGTCGGCGAGTACCCGATCCGAGCTGCGGAAGAGCACATTACTTCGCCACTCGCCCACCAAACCGTCGCAGGTGGGGTTACGACTGAGCCCGGTGGTATCGCCGAAAGCGGTCAGAATCTGCCCCGCACCGTTGTCCCACATGATGCCCAGGTCGGTTCCCAGGACATTGAAGCGATCAACCGTCTTGTTGGGACTGTATGTGCCGGTGATCTTTTCGATCGCGGTAGTACGACCGGACAGACCTGGCAACCCTCCGGTGTTGCCGTTGAGCCACGGCGCCGCATTGGCCGGACCTCCACTACTACCGACGCCACTGACTCCGACGCATCCCGGCGCAGCCATCGCCGGCGAAGCCACCGCCGTGACGGCAGCAGCTGCCAGAGCAGCAACTACCCCGAACACCCCCAACGATCTCCCCGCGCGAAACATGACTCCCCCATGGCCGGGATTGTTGGTGTTGTCGTCGTCGTTCCCCCCGAACCTCGGACAATCTAGCAACTGCAGTCACAGATAACCCAATCAGACAAAGACGCGAAAAGGCCTGAAAGTCATAGTAGTTCAGACTTTCAGGCCTTTTCGGACAGAGAAGATCAGTCAGTAGGTCAGCGCGCTCCGCTCGCACCGCCGTCGAGTGGAATCACCGCGCCGGTCAGATAAGCCCCGGCACGTGAAGCCAGGAAAATGGCAAGACCTGCAGCATCCTGGGGAGTTCCGACCCTGCCCAACGGGACCGAGTCCGCCACAGCCTTTGCACTTTGCTCGTCCTCGAGGAGGAATGCCATCATCTTCGACGGGAACGGGCCCGGCGCAATGGCATTGACCGTGATCTGTTCCCCCGCAAGCGTTGCCGCGAGCTTGCGCGTCAACATGTGCACCGCAGCCTTACTGGCTCCGTACGAGAAGTTCTCCGACCCCGACACCACGAGTCCGTCGATCGATCCGATATTGATCACGCGCGCGGGATCTTCCGCAGTGGCCGCAGAACGCAGCTGCGGCAACAGCTTCTGCGTCAAGAGGAAGATTGCCTTGACATTGATGTCGAAGATCTTGTCGAAGCCGGCAGCCGGAAAATCGTCGACGGGAGCTCCCCACGTGGCACCGGCGTTGTTGACCAGTACGTCGAGCGTCGGCGAAATCTCGGCGACCTTCGCAGCGAGGCTCTCGATCCCCTCGTCCGTGGACAGATCGGCCGGATGCGAGATGCAGGTGCCGAACTCCGAAAGCTCTCGCGCGGCTTCGTCACAGGCTTCGGCTTTTCGGGCCGAAATGACGACCGTCGCTCCGCCTTCGACAAATCCACGAGCGATCATGTATCCGATACCGCGTGATCCACCGGTGACCACAACGGTCTTGCCACTGACGTCGAACAGTCCCTCGATCAAGCTCATGCGACCTCGAAAAGCCCGGCAGCACCCATGCCGCCGCCGATGCACATGGTCACCACCACGAGCTTGGCTCCGCGCCGTTTTCCTTCCAGAAGAGCATGGCCGACCAGACGAGCACCCGTCATTCCGTACGGATGGCCGACGGAGATACCGCCGCCGTCGACGTTGTACTTCTCGGGATCGATCCCGAGCTTGTCGCGGCAGTACAGGGCCTGAGAGGCGAAGGCCTCGTTGAGTTCCCAGAGATCGATGTCGTCGACCTTCAGTCCGTGAAGATCCAGCAGACGCGGAATCGCGAACACCGGTCCGATGCCCATCTCGTCGGGAGCACAACCCGCGACAGCCATCCCACGGTAGATACCGAGAGGAGCCAACCCGCGGCGTTCCGCCTCGCCCGCCTCCATCAGCACCGAAGCGGAGGCACCGTCCGAGAGCTGAGACGAGTTGCCCGCAGTGATGGAGGAATGCGCACTGACAGTCCCGTCGGCCAGAACCGGTCGCAGACTCGACAGCCCTTCCAACGTGGTGGAAGCGCGGTTGCCTTCGTCCAGGGTCAGCGTCACGGACTCGCTGCGGATCTCACCCGTCTCCTTGTCCTGCACTTGCTTGATCGAGGGCAGCGGGACGATCTCGAGATCGAACCGACCTGTGTTCTGAGCTGCTGCGGTCCGCTGCTGCGAGACGAGCGCGAACTCGTCCTGCTGCTCGCGGGTCACTCCGTAGCGCTCGGCGACGATCTCGGCCGTGTGCAGCATCGGCATGTAAATCGACGGCTTGTTTTCCTTCAGCCACGGATCAGCCGCGCGGAAGTTGTTCATGTGATCGTTCTGGACCAACGAGATCGATTCGACTCCGCCGCCGACCGCGATCTGCATTCCGTCGTCCACGATCTGCTTGGCTGCGGTCGCGATGGCCATGAGCCCGGACGAGCACTGACGATCGATCGTCATTCCGGAAACCGAGTCCGGAAGCCCGGCCCGCAGCACCGCTTGCCGTGCGACGTTGCCGCCGGAAGATCCCTGCTGCAGCGCGGCGCCGAGGATGACGTCCTCAACCTCGCCGCCCTCGAGGCCCGCGCGCTGAACTGCATTCGAAATGGCATGTGCAGCAAGCTCTTGAGCCTGAGTGTTGTTGAACGCGCCGCGGTACGCCTTACCGATCGGGGTACGGGCGGTGGAAACGATGACAGCTTGCCTCATCGGGGAATCCTTTCGTCGAACACGAAGTGCTGTGCGCCTTTATTAACCGCCGGGGGTTAATAAAGGCGCACAGCAAGAATCAGGGCTGGAACACGACGCGACCAACAGTGGTGCCGTCGCCGAGGCGACCGATACCGTCGGCAACGTCCGTCAACGACAACCGCTCACTGATCAGTGGTTTGACCAAGCCGGCATCGGCGAGCCTGGTGAGCTCGACGTGGCAGTCGTCGATGGCCTGCTGGTTGTAGGCCTTGTACAGCCCCCAGTGCAGTCCGATGATCGAATAGTTCTTGATGAGAGCGTGATTGAGTGCCGGCTGCGGGATCGTGCCACCGGCGAAGCCGATGATGACGATCCGTCCCTCGAAGGCGATGCACTTGGTGGACTTCGCGTAGGCGTCGCCGCCGACCGGATCGAAGACCACGTCGGCGCCCTTGCCGCCGGTGAACTCCTTGACCGCTGCCACGAAGTCCTCACTGTGACGGTCTACGACGAGGTCTGCGCCGAGCTTGCGCGCGTACTCGGCCTTGTCCGGGCCGCCGACGACACCGATGACCTTGGCGCCTGCCGCCTTGCCGAGTTGCACTGCCGCACTACCGACACCACCCGCAGCAGCGTGGACCAACAACGTCTCACCCTCGAGCAGTTGGGTGCGGCGATGCAGAGCGAACCACGCTGTCTGATAGCCGATGCTCAGAGCGGATGCTTCCGCGTCGTCGAGAGCCGACGGCGCCGGGAACGTGTTGTTCTGATCCAGTACCGAGTACTCGGCGAATCCGCCGGACGGCAGACTCGGATTACCGATCACCCGGTCCCCCACTGCGAACTTGGTCACCGATTCACCGACCGAGACCACTTCACCACACAGTTCGACACCGGGTGTGAAGGGCAGCGGCGGCTTGATCTGGTACTCACCCCGGCACATGAGGACGTCGGGGAAGTTGGCCGGAGCCGCCAGCACCTTGACCAACATCTCCGTCGCATTCGGGGTGGGATCCGCGGTCTCCTCCAACGCGAGCACATCGCGGGGTTGACCGAGTTCGTTGACGCGCCAAGCCTTCACAGCAATTCTCCAGACAGATAGTGGGTGAGTTTCAGGACGAGATCCGGAGGTCGACCAACTCGGCGAGGCGTGCCCGATGCTGATACGCGGTTCCCAGCGACAGCTGATCGCTCTTCGCCCGTTTGAGGTACAGGTGCGCCGGATACTCCCACGTCATTCCGATACCACCATGAAGTTGGACGCATTCCTCCGCAGCATGAACCGCGACGCCGCTGCAGAATGCCTGGGCCACCGTCGCTGCGATCGCCGCATCGGCGTCGCCGCGCGCATAGGTGTCCGCCGCATATCGTGCTGCCGCTCCCGAAGAGCTGACTTCGAGCCAGAGATCGGCGAGGCGGTGCTTGATCGCCTGGTACGAACCGATCGCCCGGCCGAACTGCTTGCGCTCCTTCACATACGCGAGAGTCGTTTCGAGGCACCACTGAGCTACAGCGAACTGTTCGGACGCCAGAAGTGCGCTTCCGCAGAGCAATGCTTCCTCAACCGCTTGCGCCGCATTGCCGCTGTCGACACGGACCGACGACGACCCCGAGAACTCGACGTCCGCCAATCGGCGCGTCATGTCCAGGGACAGAACCGGCGTGACGGTAGCGTCGGCGATCCGAACTGTATGCAGCTCCAGGCCGCTCTCACCGGCAACCGGAACAACAAGAACATCGGACTCGGCGACGCCGGCAACCGTCGTGACGCTGCCGACGAGTCCACTCGCCGTTACCTTGACAGTAGGTGTGAAAGTTCCTGGTGCAGTGGACAACGGGACGACCAGAGCAGCCGTCGAATCCCCCGCTGCCAATTGACCGAGCACCTCGGTCTCGCCGGCCTTCAGCAACGCCGTCGTCGCCAGCACCGCGCTGGTGAAGAACGGAACGGGAGCGACCGCACGTCCGATCTCCTCCATCACGACCGCCGCCTCACGCGTCGACGCACCTGCCCCGCCCAGTTCCTCGGGTACCAGCAGTCCCGCCAAACCGAGTTCCGACGCCAGCGACTTCCACAGCCCGGTGAAGTCGGCGGACACGTCGTCGTACGCCGTGACCACGGTGTCGGCGCCGGCCCGCTCGCTCAGCAGTCGTCTGACGCTGGCTCGCAGATCTTGTTCGGTCTCGGAGTACAGCAGATCGGCGCTCATCGGGGTAGGTCCTTCCAGGCGATGTCCTTGTCGACGCGATGCTCGGGCGGCAACCCGAGTACACGTTCTGCGATGACGTTGCGCAGGATCTCCGACGTTCCGCCCTCGATCGAATTGCCCTTGGCTCGCAGGTACCGGTATCCGGGTTCACGCCCGGTGAAGTCGACGGAATCCGGTCGACGCAGCGTCCAGTCGTCGTAGCGCAGACCAGCTTCGCCGTGCAGCTCGAGGTCGAAACCCGAAATCTGCTGAGCCAAACCGGCAAACGCGAGCTTCATTCCCGAGCCCTCGGGGCCAGGCTGGCCGGCGGCGAGCTGCTGGCGCAGTCGCTCACCGGTCAGACGCGCAACTTCGGATTCGGTCCAGAGCCGCATCAACTCGTCGTGCATCGCCGGATTACGCAGCTCGGGCTCGTCACGCCAGGCCTGAGCGACCTTTCCGATCATGCCTCCCTCACGCGGTGCGCCCGAACCGATGGCAACACGCTCGTTGTTCAGGGTGGTGGTCGCAACCTTCCACCCCTGGCCTTCGGCTCCGAGGCGATTGGCGTCCGGAATCCTGACGTCCGTGAGGAATACCTCGTTGAATTCGGCCTCGCCGGTGATCTGACGCAGCGGCCGGACATCGACGCCCGGGTCGGTCATGTCGCAGATGAAGTAGCTCAGACCCGCATGCTTGGAACGTGACGGATCGGTCCTGGCCACGAGAATCGCCAGCTGCGCATTCTGCGCGCCCGACGTCCATACCTTCTGCCCGTTGACTATCCAGTCGTCGCCGTCGCGGACGGCGCGGGTAGCGACGGCCGCGAGGTCCGACCCTGCGCCCGGTTCACTGAACAGCTGGCAGTAGACCGTCTCCGCAGTCCACAACGGGCGCAGGAACTTCTGCTTCTGCTCCTCGGTACCGAAGGCGGCGATGGTCGGTGCCGCCATGCCGAGTCCGATGCCGTTCTTGCCGGTGGCCGGGCCGGGTGCGCCGGCGGCCTCCAGCTGAGCGTTCACCTGACGCTGAAAGCTCTGCGGTACACCGAGTCCCCCATGACCTTCGGGGAAATGAACCCACGCCAGTCCGGCGTCGAATCGTGCGCCGAGGAAATCCGACACCGACACACTGTTCGGATCGTTCTCCGCGAGAAGCGTGTTCACCTTTTCGGTGAGATCACGCGATACTGCCTCTTCGTCGAAAGCCATGCCCATTCCTTCGGTTCGAGCGGTGAGCGGACGGTCAGTCCTTCGGTCCACCGGCGACGTAGACGACCTGACCGGAAACGAAGCCCGCGCCTTCACTGACGAAGAACGACGCGGTGTGCGCGATGTCCTCGGGCTGACCGACGCGGTTGACCGGAATCTGCGAAGCGGCAGCGGTCTTGAAGTCCTCGAAGCCGACTCCCATGCGCTCTGCCGTTGCGGCGGTCATCTCGGTTTCGATGAATCCGGGGGCAATGGCGTTGGCGGTGACGCCGAATTTGCCCAATTCGAAGGCCAATGTCTTGGTGAATCCCTGCATGCCGGCCTTGGCTGCGGAGTAGTTGACCTGTCCGCGGTTGCCGAGAGCCGACGTGCTCGAGAGGTTCACGATGCGGCCGAACTTCGCTTCCACCATGTACTTCTGCACCGCACGCGACATGAGGAACGCTCCGCGCAGATGGACGTTCATCACCGAATCCCACTCGGCGACGCTCATCTTGAACAGAAGGTTGTCGCGAGTGATGCCGGCATTGTTGATCAGCACGGTAGGTGCACCGAGTTCTGCGGCCACACGATCCACCGCTGCAGCAACCGAAGCCTCGTCGGAGACGTCAGCGCCCACGGCCAGTGCTTGGCCGCCTGCGGCCTTGATCGCGTCGACGGTTCCGGCACACGCTGCTTCGTCGAGATCCAGCACGGCAACGGCAAAGCCGTCTTCCGACAGTCGCTTGGCCACTGCCGCACCGATTCCGCGTGCTGCACCCGTGACAATTGCGGTTCTACGTTCCTGGCTCACTGGCCCTCCATAATTTTCGTGATTCAACGGACACCGGACGATCTCGTCAGATCCCGGCCTGATCTGCAATTTCCCTGGCTTTGGCTACCAAGGCGTCAATACGTTCCACGGTGGGAGTTCCGCTCTCCGCGGCATTCTGCGGTTCGTCGCGGGCGCGACGCATCACGCCCTCGGCGATCACGGCGATCTTCCACAGCCCCAAGGTGTGCCAGAACTTCAGCGCAGCCGGATCCCGTCCGGTGGCCTCGAGATAGATCCGGGAGATCTCCTCTCGCGAAGGGAATCCCGGGAGCGCCGACGCCGGGAAATCGCCACCAGTGTCCTCCCTGGCCGCCGGCCAGTACGCCAACAAGCTTCCGACATCGGCCAACGGATCACCGAGTGTGCAGAGTTCCCAGTCGAGGGCCGCGACAACTTCGCCGTTCTCAGCGGAGGTGATCACGTTGCGTAGGTGAAAGTCGCCGTGCACCAACGTGGTTTCGGTGTGAGCCGGCTGAGCTGCAATGAGACGTCGGGTGAGATCGTCCAGGTCAGGACATTCCCGCGTCTTCGACTGTTCCCACTGTCCGCCCCAGCGCTTCAGCTGCCGTGCAGCGTAAGGCTTGTGGCTTGCCAGGTCGTCGAGACCGGCCTGCTCGAGGTCGACGGCGTGTATCTTCGCCAGCGTCTGAGCGAGCGAGATTCCGATTGCCCGGCGACGATCTTCCGACAACGCCTCCGCAAGAGGCATTCGGTCCACCACTTCGCCGTCCACGAATTCCATGAGGAGCAGCGGAACTTCGGTGACGGCTGGATCCTCGGTCAACCCGAATACTCGTGGCGAAGGCACGTCGGTGGATTCGAGAGCGCTCAGGATTCGAGCTTCGCGCGCCACGTCGTGAGCCGAGGCCAGCAGGTGCCCCAGCGGTGGGCGTCGTAGTACCCAGCGATTGCCGTCTTGATCGCGAACCAGGTACGTGAGATTCGACTGCCCCAGGCCGATTCGATCGAAGGACAACGGCCCGGTGAAGTCGATCCCCAGGCCTGCTATCCACCCGGTGACCGCTTCGGTATCGAGTCCCACTACTCCGACGCTAGCCACCGACGGACGCTCCCTGCCGGAACGGGAGTGCGTCACCCAACAACTGGCCACCGTCGATGGTCATGATCTCGCCGGTGATCCACTGGGCTGCATCCGAAACCAGGAAGGCGATGGCAGCGGCCACGTCCTCGGGTTCACCGATGCGTCCGAGAGCGGTCGACGCGGACACCGCTTCTTCATGTTCTTTCCACAGAGCTTCGGCGAGTTTGGTTCTCACCACTCCCGGAGCAACGGCGTTGACACGAATCTTCGGTGACAACTCGAGCGCCAACTGCTTGGTGATGTGGATCAGAGCAGCCTTCGACGCGTTGTACGTACCGATCCCGGCCTCGAACGCCATGCCGCCGATCGAGGCGGTGTTGACCACGGAACCACCGTGCTCGCCCATCCAGGCCCGCGCTGCCAGGCCGGTCCACAGGACTGGAGCCCACACGTTGACGTCGAAGGTCTTGGCGAAGCGCGAGTGATCCTGGTTGATGATCGGCCCGAACGACGGGTTGGTGCCCGCGTTGTTCACCAAGATGTCGAGACTGCCGAAACGCTCGATCGTCTGCTCGACGCACTTGTGTGCAGCATCCTCGTCCGTCGCGTGAGCGCCGACGCCGATCGCGTTGCCGTTCACCTGCGCGGCAGCCGCATCTGCGGATTCCTGTGAGCGCGAAGTCAGTACGACGTTTCCGCCCGCCGCCGCAATCGCCTGCGCGGTCGCGAGGCCGATGCCCCGCGATGCGCCTGTGACGATTGCCGTCTTACCGGTGAGATCCAGTCCTGCCATGTCAGTTCGCCTTGACTTCGCGGTACTTGCGCAGTTCCTGCTTGGCGATGGCGCGCTTGTGCACCTCGTCCGGGCCGTCAGCCAGGCGAAGGGTGCGCATGTGGGCGTAAGCCATCGCGAGCGGGAAGTCGTCCGTGACGCCGCCGCCGCCGTGAACCTGGATGGCGCGGTCGATGATCTTGAGCGCGATGTTCGGCGCTGCAACCTTGATGGCTGCGATCTCGGTGCGCGCTTCCTTGTTGCCCACCGTGTCCATCATGTGAGCGGCCTTGAGCGTGAGGAGTCGAACCATCTCGATGTCGATACGAGCCTCGGCGATCCAGTCCTGGATATTCGCGTTGTCACTGACAGGCTTTCCGAAGGTGATGCGGGTGGATGCGCGCTTGCACATCAGTTCCAGTGCGCGCTCGGCCATTCCGATTGCACGCATGCAGTGGTGGATGCGGCCGGGGCCGAGGCGGGCCTGGCTGATCGCGAATCCTTCGCCCTCGCCGGCGAGAATGTCCTTGGCCGGGACGCGCACGTCCTCGAAAGTGATCTCGCCGTGTCCTTCGCGGTCCTGGTAGCCGAAGACCGGCAGGTTGCGCAGGATCGTGACTCCGGGAGCATCGATCGGAACGACCATCATCGACTGCTGACGGTGGGTGGCGGCATTGAAGTCGGTCTTGCCCATGACGATCAGAACCTTGCAGTTCTGGTGCAAAGCGTTGGAAGCGAACCACTTACGGCCGTTCAGTACGTACTCGTCGCCGTCACGGTCCATACGAAGCTGGATGTTGGTGGCGTCGGAACTGGCAACCTCGGGCTCGGTCATCGCGAAAGCAGAACGGATTTCGCCTTCGAGAAGCGGCTTGAGGTACTTCTCCTTGTGCTCGTCGGTGCCGAAGAGCGTGAGCACCTCCATGTTTCCCGTGTCCGGAGCGGCGCAGTTGGTGGCCTCGGAAGCCAGGTGGCTGCGGCCCATGATCTCCGCGAGCGGTGCGTATTCCAGGTTGGTCAGGCCGGGGCCCCATTCGGGATGCGGGTGAAAGAGGTTCCACAGCCCGCGCGCCTTGGCTTCCTTCTTCAAGTCGTCGATGATCGGCGGCTGGAAGTGCGGGTTACCGGACTCACGCATCTGCTCTTCGTAGACCGCTTCGGCCGGGTAAACGTGCTTGTCCATGAAATCGAGCAGTTCGGCCTGGTACTTCTTGGTGCGATCCGAGAACTCAAACACTGACATGTGAACTCCTGACAGAGAGGGAAGGAAAATTGGGGGCTCGATGTTCGAGATGGCTGTTGACGCCCTCGACGACATCCGGGCCGTGAAATGCATTCAGCATCAGTGATTCCGCACGCCTGGCGGAATCGGTGAAGGTCGAGTGCGCGTCGGCACTCATCTGAGACTTGATGACGGAGAGGGACGTCGGCGAGCAGTTGGCTGCGATGTCCTCGGCGTAAGCAATCGCCGCATCCAGAACGTCACCGCCGCTGACCAGGTGGTCGATCAAACCGATACGGTACGCCTCGTCGGCATCCACCATCCGGCTGGAAAGCAGAAGATCGACTGCTCGGCTGTGACCGACCAAGCGGGGCAACATCCAGGAGATGCCGTACTCCGCAATCAGGCCTCGACGCGCGAAGGCGGTAGTGAATCGCGTTGCGCTCGAACCGAAACGAACGTCACAGTACAGAGCCTCGACCATTCCGAGCCCTGCGGCGACGCCGTTGACGGCAGCGATCAGCGGCTTGCGAACGGTGGTCGGGAAATCACGGTCCCGTGGTCGGACAAGATCACTTTCGGAGACGTCGCCGACGTTCTTCAAATTGCCGAGGTCAGCCCCCGAGCAGAATCCTCGACCGGAGCCGGTGACAACAATTGCTCGGACACTGGGATCTTCGTCTGCTGCGGCCAAAAGGTCGTAGTACTGATCTTCGAGCTCGTTGGTCCACGCGTTGAGAACGCGGGGCCGATTGAATGTCAGGACCAGCACCGCTCCTCTCTGCTCGGAGAGGACGAGTTGCTCGGTCATCGCGTTCCCGCGAGCAGCGACGCCTGGTACCGGCGCATCCCGCGCAGCCAACGGTCGTAGTCGGCGCCCTTCTGCCGGTACATGTCCAGAACGTTCTTGTGCGGAAGGATGAGGAATTCCTCGGCATCTACTGCGGCAAGAACGATTTCGGCGCATTCAGCAGGCTCGAGAACATTGCCTGCCGCAAGCACAGCCCCGGTTGCGGCCTTGCCGACCGGATCGCCGGAGTTCTCGCCTTCGTAGAGAAGCTTGGTGTTGACACCCATCGGACACAGGCAACTGACGCGAACGCCCTGATCTCCGTAGGTGATCGAGAGCCACTCGGCAAACGCGACCGCGGCATGTTTGGTCACCGAGTACGCGGCGGACCCGACCTGACTGAGCAAGCCGGCAGCAGAGGCAGTGCTGATGAAGTAGCCTTCCCCGCGCTCGGTCCAACCAGGGACGAGGAGCCTGGCGGCACGAATGTGGGCGCGAACGTTGACGTCGATCGTCGTGTCCCAGACGTCCTCACTGATGTCGAGGCCCATGCCTCCGGTGACGCCGGCATTGGCGAAGTAGAGGTCGACCGGGCCGAATTCCTTTTCCGCCTGCGCGATGAGGCCCGCAATGACCGTCTCGTCGGAGACGTCGCCACCCGCAGACACTGCTGCGCCGGGATGCTCCATGTTGATCGCCTCTGCCACTGCCGAAGCTGCCGCCCCGTCGAGGTCGGCTACTACGACGCGAGCGCCCTCTGCGGCCAGTCGCTGCGCCAACGCACCGCCGATCCCCCCGCCGCCACCGGTGACAATTGCTACCTTCTGGGCAACCTTCATGAGCGATTCCTCTCGCTTGCGTCATACCTACGCGCTGACAGTGATCCACGTCTCCCCTCATGTATAGTTGAATCCGGCGTCAGTTTCAACCGTCGAATCGCGACGGTCACCCGAACGGCCCGTTCCGTCCTCCTGAACTGCGAGTAAAGGGATCAACGATGACTGAAAACCAATTGCCCGTCCGCCCGTCCACCTTCGCCGAGCTCGAGAAGCTCATCGGCCAGGAACTTGGCCCGACGGAGTGGTACGACATCACCCAGGAGCGCATCAACGCGTTCGCCGAAGCCACAAACGATCATCAGTGGATTCACGTCGACCCGGAACGAGCCGCATCGAGCCCGCTCGGCAGCACCATCGCGCACGGACTCTTCAGCCTCTCGCTGGGCCCACAGTTCTCCTACCAACTCATCCACTTCGACGGCTTCGCCCACAGCCTCAATTACGGCTACGACAAGGTTCGCTTCCCCGCTCCCGTTCCCGTGGGATCCCGGGTCCGCATGCGTGCAACCGTCGTGTCCGCGGAGCAGTTGCCCGGCGGAATCCAGGTGAAGATGAGCCAGGTGGTTGAGCGCGAAGGTTCCGACAAGCCAGTCGTCGCGGCCGAATCCGTCGCTCGCGTCGTCGAGAAAAGCTGAACAGAGAAAAGCTGACTAGAGAAAAGCTGAAACAAGACTCGGCACGTCCCGGCCGCTCGAACGTCGATACGGCCGGGGCGACCTGCCGCTTCAGGATCGGTCAGGGAACTTCAGCGCGTTAGCCCACAGGTCTGTCACCGTGGCGACAATCTGATCGAACTCCGGCGAACGCCCGTCCACCTCACCCTCATGGAGGGTGAACAGACTGTAGGCGAGCCGACTCACCATGCCGGACAGAGCAATTGACGCTGTCATTGGATCCAGCGTCGTGTCCGCGATACCACGACTCTGCAGATCTGCAATCCCGCGGGCATTACGGCGTATGAACGCATTGGCACGCTCGCTGCGGAACTTTCGGAACTCCGGGTCGATGTGAGCAACCTGCTCCATCAGCCCCATCAATTTCGCATTGCGTTGATACGCAGCCAGATACGCTCGATTACTTGCCTCGAGCACGGCGTACGGATCGTCTGCGCCCGCCACGCGTCCCATGCCCGGGTGCATCATGTCGTCTCGCGCGACCTCGAGGACGGCGGCGAAGACCTCTTCCTTGTTCGCGAAGTAGGTGTAGAACGATCCCGTCGCGCAGCCGGCTTCTTTGGCGATGTCGATCAGACGGGCATCGAGATAGCCACTACGCTCGAATACCGTGCGGGCAGCGGCAATCAGCGCTGCGCGCGTGCGGGTTCCCCGCTCGGTGGTCGGCCGATCTCGGAGCAGCGCAGGCGGAGCCACCGGCAGGGCGGCAATTCGCGATTCGTCATCGAGCACGGTGCGCTCCCCATCCTTCCGAGCCAACATCATTTCGGGACAATCCCAGCAGACTCGATGTTGACGCCGGATTCAAGTGTACGCTCTGGTGAGACCCAGGACACACAATCGGTCGATTCCTCCCGAAAGGCAGAACCATGGTTAGCGTTCTCGACCCGGTGACCCGTCACGCGGAAGTCACTCCGGACAACATCGCAATTCGAAACAGCATTGCGATCCGCGGCACGGATGAACACTGGACTTACCGGCAGCTCCACGACGCGTCCCTGGCGTTCGCCGGCCGCATTCGCGATGCCGGGTTGAGCGTAGGCGATCGGGTTCTCCTAGCGGCACCGTCGGTAGCGGAATTCGTCGTGGCGTACATGGGAATTCAGGCCGCAGGTTGTGTCGTGGTGCCGATCAACACGATGTCGGCGCAACCCGAAGTCGAGTACGTTCTGGACGACGCGGAGATTTCCCTGGCCATCGCGTGGCATCAGCTCGGTCCCGCAGTCCAGGATGCAGGGAGTGCGCGCGGTGTCCCGGTGTGGACACTCACCGAAGAATCGGCGAAGGCTGATCATGCACCCGCAACTGTGGTCGACCGTGACGCAGCAGACACAACGGCGATTCTCTACACCTCCGGCACCACCGGACGCCCGAAGGGCGCTCAACTGACCGTCGGGAATTTGTTGTCCGCCGGTGAGATCGGCGCCGAGAGCAGCCGCGGAAACCCTTCGGACCGCACCGGAACCGGACTGCCGCTCTTCCATATCTTCGGCCAGGGTTCGGTCATGATGGCAACCTTCACCGGCGGCGGATCACTGTCCCTGCTCGCCCGGTTCGACCCCGCCGCCATGCTCGACCTGGTCCGCCGAGACAAGCTCACCATCATGGCCGGTGTCCCCACCATGTGGAATGCCATGCTCCACGCCGCCGCCGACGTGGACAGCTCCGACTTCGAACAACTCAGGATCGCAATCTCCGGTGGCGCATCACTTCCCGGTGAAGTCGCTCGCGCCTTCGAAGCACGGTTCAACTGCACGATCCTCGAGGGCTACGGCCTCACCGAGACGAGCGCGTTCGGGACTTTCAACAGCATCGACCGCGTCGCAAAGATCGGATACACCGGCCGCGCCGTACCGCGCACCGAGGTCGAGGTGCGTGATCACGACGGAAATGTCTGCGAGGCAGGCACAGTGGGCGAGGTGTTCATCAAAGGACCGACGGTCATGAAGGGTTACTGGAAGCGCCCTGAAGACACTGCCGCCGTTCTTTCCGACGACGGATGGTTCCGCACCGGAGACCTCGGTGAGACCGATCCCGACGGGGACCTTCGCATCGTCGACCGCGTGAAGGACCTCATCATCCGTGGTGGATACAACGTCTATCCGGGCGAGGTCGAAGAGGTGCTCTACCAGCACCCCGACATCATCGAAGCCGCAGTGATCGGCATACCCGACGACTACTACGGGGAGGAAGTTGCCGCAGTGGTGGCCGTGCGTCCAGGCTCCGACCTCGAAGCAGACGCCGTCACTTCGTGGGCTCGGGAACGTCTCTCCGCCTACAAGATTCCCCGAGTCGTCCAGTTCATCGATGCACTCCCGAAGGGTTCGACGGGAAAGATCCTCAAGCGATCGATCGACCGAACCGAACTCCTCGCCCAGAAGCAGAACTGAAAACACAGGTGAGCCCCGGCGAGATTTCGCCGGGGCTCACCTGTTCACTCGCTCAGAGAGCGTCGAAGTACTCGATCTGCGGGGCGCCGGCGAGGAAGGGTGCCATCGCCTTTCCTGCAGCCTGGAAATGCTCGGACGTTCCGTGAGCCTTGATGGCAGCACCGTCCTGATACAGCTCCATGAACTTGTAGGAATTGGCATCCGTTTTCGAGCGGATCAGTTGATACAGAACCGTTCCGGGCTCCTCCGTGCGCACCTTCTCCGCAAGTTCGGCGATTACGGCTTCGAACTGCTCGCCGCTTCCGTCCTTGACGGTGATATCCGCGATGACAGCAATCATTCGTTCCTCCAAAAGTGTTCCAGCAGTATTCGAGTGTTACCGAGAAACCTACAGTTTCACTGCGTGGGCAGTAGTCCGAACGTCGATGCCAGTTGCCTGCGAGTGCTTTCTGCGTCGGTGTGGAGAATGCCGGCGATCCCCAATCGTGCCGCACCGTCGAGATTCTGTTGCAGATCGTCGATCATCACGGCATCTTCGGGCGCGACGCCCAGGCGCTCACACGCGATGGTATAGATCTGACGGGAGGGCTTACGAATCCCGACTTCCGAGGAGATCACCACTTCGTCGGCCAGGTCCTCGAGGACAAATCCCGCATAACAATCACGCCCGAAAGCATTGGACACGAGCGCAACAGGGTGTCCCGCCGCCCGCACGTCTGCGAGCAGACGCACCATCTCCTCGTCTCGAATCAGCCCGGCTTGCATACGGTCGACCAATCCAGCACTGTCGACGACTGCGCCGTGCGCTCGTAGACGTTCTCCGAATCCGGCCTCGAAGGCCTCCTGGTCGATCTTTCCGGATTCGTGATCGGAGAGCAGCCTCTTCGAGACGTCGTCGCGGGAGAGCAGGGTCAACGGAAGCCGTGGGTCTCCCCCAAGCGAGGCCCCAAAATCTTCGAAGGCCTGAAGAACACTGGAGGTGAGAACTCCACCGAAATCGACGAGCACTGCCGTACGCGTAGGTGTCATTGCTCCATCAGACACCAAACATGAACCCGGCGTCAACATCAGTTTTGGCGCAGCGAGAATTGTAAAGTGTTGATCCACAACCGGTTGACCGTATCGAGCAGACCATCGAAGGTCACTCCGGCGGCGCCGTCCTCGCCGCCGCGGGATACGAAGTACCCGAACGCAAGTCGACTGATCATCCCGGAGAGTGCCCGAGACGTCAGTAACGGATCCAGGTTCGCGTCCGCCAGACCGGCTTTCTGCAGCTTCTCGATACTGCGCGCGTTGCGTCGAACAAACGCGTCAGCACGCTCGAGGCGGAGAACCCGGAACTCCGGATCGATACTTGCGACCTGCTCGAGCAGTCCCATCAGCTTCGCGTTGCGTCGGTACGCCTCGAGGTACGCGCGGTTGCTCGCCGCGATGACCTCAGCGGGATCCGCTCCTTTCGGAGTGTGCGGCATGCCCGGATGCATCATGTCTTCGCGCGCCAGCTCCATCACAGCCGCGAAGATCTCCTCCTTGCTTGCGAAGTAGGTGTAGAACGTACCGGCCGAGCACTGCGCCTCCACCGTGATGTCGATCAGACGCGAGTCCAGATAACCGGTCCGTTCGAAGACGGTGCGAGCCGCATCGATCAACGCTCGACGCGTACGCAAACCACGCTGAGTGGAGGGGAGTTCCCGTGACACTGTCGACGAAGCATCTTCGGAGCCTGTGCGTGCTGCAGCCATGCTCCAGTTATACGTCAGACGCCCGCTACCGGTGACCGATAGCGGGCGCCTGTTCGAGACCGAAGGTATTACCTGGCGTAGAGGTGCGCGCCGGGAATTGCGTTCGGATCGTCCCGAACTTCCTTCGGATTGGTCTCTTTCAGCACCCAAGCGCTGAAGAAGGTCACCAAGCCCATGAGTGCCACGAACACGGCAACCCATGTCGTGGTTCCGGTCTTCGCGATAAGTGCTGTCATGATGAACGGGGTGCCGCCGCTGACCGTGATCGCAGCCAACTGGTAGGCCAACGATGCTGCCGAGTAGCGCACGTTGGGTGCGAACAGTTCACCCATGTATGCCGCGATAGGCCCGTAGGTCATCGACTGGAACACGCTGCCGACCGTGACTGCGATGAAGAACAGCGGCAGGGACTTGGTGTTGATCAACCAGAAGTACGGGAATGCCCAGACCACGATCGCCGCGGCGCCGATCAGGATCATCGGACGACGACCGATCTTGTCGGACATCTTCCCGGACCACAGCACCACGCCGACTGTCAGCAACGCGCTCAGGAGCGAGATGATGAGCAGTGAGTTCCGCTTCAACCCCAGTTCGGTTGTGCCGTAGCTGAGTACGCCGGCGATGCTGATGTAGAACAGTGCATTGGTGGCGGCCAGAAGTCCGCAACCGAGCAGGATCTTGCGCCAGTGATCCTTGAGCGCCTGCGCCAGTGGAGCCTGAACGACGACATCCTTTTGGTTCTTCTTGGCGTCTTCCTGCAACTCGAGGAATTCCGGCGTGTCCTCGACCTTCGTCTGGATGTACAGAACCACGGGGAAGAGCAGCGCGCTGGCGAAGAACGGAACCCGCCAACCCCAGCTCAGGAATGCTTCGTTGGAAATGGTCGCGGTCGCGACGAGGAAGACCAGGTTGCCCAGCACTACACCGAACGAGACACCCATCTGACCGAAAGTGCCTGAGAATCCACGCTTCTTGGGACTCGCGGATTCGGTGAGGAGAAGGACGATTCCGCCCCACTGGCCACCGCAGGCGAGACCTTGGATGAATCGCAGTGTCACCAGAAGAATCGGAGCGACGACGCCGATTGCCGACGCACTCGGAATCGCGCCGATCAGGAATGTCGCGACAGCCATCAGCAACAGGCAGGTGACGACGGCGGGCTTGCGTCCGTACTTGTCGCCGAAGTGTCCGGCGACCAAACCGCCGATGGGGCGGGCAACGAAGCCGGCCCAGAACGTACTGAACGAGAGCAATGTGCCCATCAGTGCGGATGAATCGGGGAAGAACACATGCGGAAAGACCAGTGCCGCAGCCGTTCCGTACAAGAAGAAGTCGTACCACTCGATGGAACTGCCGAGCAGTCCCGCGCCGAGAAGTTTGCGGTGCGCTTTCTTCTTCTTCCGTTCCTGATCGGACAGGCCCCCTGCCTGCGTGTTCGAATCCACTGCCGATCTCGTCATGGGTTACTCCTCGATGGGTCGGACGCTCGTCGCGCCGGGAGTTGAGAAGTGAAACCGGGCCAGAAGTAGAAACTGACACCAACTTCAACTCTGTGGCGTTGCGATCAGTCTGCGATACAAAAAGAGTGATGTCAATCACTGAAATGCATTGCCGCATAAGGGACTAAATCCCCTATCGATGCTCGCCGATCACCACGACGAATGGCCGGCTCACCTTGTCGGCGGCCGGCAATTCGTTTGTCAGGCAGATCTAGTTCGGTACCCGCAGTTCACGACGAAGAATCTTGCCGCTCACTGTTTTCGGCAGGTCATTCATGACCTCGACGATGCGTGGATACTTGTATGCTGCAAGCCTTTCCTTGCAGAACTCGACCAGATCCTCGGTGGTCGCCTCGGCACCGTCCTTGAAAGACACGAAGGCCTTCACGGTTTCGCCGCGATACGGATCCATGACACCGACGACGGCAGCCTCTCGTACGGCAGGGTGTTCGTAGAGAACATCTTCCACTTCGCGTGGCCACACTTTGAAGCCCGAGGCATTTATCTGATCCTTCATCCGGTCGACGATGTAAAACCAACCGTCGCCGTCCATGAATCCGATGTCGCCGGTGTGAAAACGCCCGTCCGGCATCGCATGTGCGGTCTCGTCCGGCTTGTTCCAGTATCCGAGTGCAACCTGGGGACCGGAGACCACGATCTCGCCGTACTCCCCGATCTGTACCGGCCTGTCGTTCTCGTCCACCACCTCGGCGTACGTATTCGATACCGGAACGCCGACAGCAACGGCCCCCGACGCCGGATCTACCGGCGCTTCACGCGAATTCGGCACCACGATCGCCGGGCTGTTCGTCTCGGTCAGCCCGTAGCCGTTGTGAATGTAGTGACCGAACTTCGCCCGGAACGCTTCCAACGCCGCGTGCGGGATCGGCGCGCCACCTGAATACACCGACTCGAGAGAGCTCAACGATTCCTTCGAGACTGCGGCGCTGTCCGTCCACGCGATGAATACGGTGATCGCTCCGATGATCGCGGTAGCCCGATGCTCCGAAATCGACTCCGCTGCAACGATGGGATGGAATCGGCAGGTCAGAATCGTGGGCGCGCCGGCCAGGAGTGGAGCCGCGACGTGCCCGATCAACCCGGTGATATGGAACAGTGGCGCCACCGCGAACATCGCGCCGCCGGGGCGCAGCCCCAACCAGTCCCGATAGATCTGCGCTGCGAACACGACATTTGCGTGCGTGTTCATCGACCCCTTCGGCGGGCCGGTCGTCCCCGACGTATAAGGAAGGTAGGCAAGGTCTTCCGGGGACAGATCGACCTTCTCGGGCTTCTGTCCTCGATGAGCCTCGATCAGTTCCAATAGGTCCGGAAATCCATCATGACGAATCCTGGACGCCGAACCGAAGATCCGTTCATCGTCGCGCGACTGAAAATCCCGTTCCGACGTGGTGATGACCCGTCGTACTTCGGTGCCCTCGGACGCAGTCGCCACGGTCTCGGCCGAGGACTCGAGACAGATGACTGCTACCGCGCCGCTGTCCGCGAGTACGGTGGACAGCTCACGGTCCCGGTACATCGGATTGACCGGAACGACGACAGCGCCGAGTTTCCAGACTGCGACCGTCGCGATGACGAACTGCGGAACATTCTGCAGGACAAAGGAAACTCTGTCGCCGAACCCGATTCCGTCCACGGCGAGGGCCACCCCAAGCGCGTCCGACATCTCGTCGAGCTCGGCAAAGCTGACGGTCCTGTCGAAGTACCTGATGATCGGGGCGGTGCGATTGCGCTCCAGCGACGCACGGAACATCGCGAGGGCATTGACATGCTCGATGTCCACATTCGGCGGAGTGTCGGCGTCGTAATTGGCGAGCCATGGCTTGCTCTCGTACACGTTGGTCATAACTCAGCTCTCGAAGTACCGACGCGGATTATCCACCAGCATGGTGTTGATCTGATCCTCGGTGACGCCGCGCTCGAGCAGCGCGGGAACGACCTGATCGCTGATGTGGGTGAAGTTCCAGTTCGGTACTGCGGCCGCCTTGGCCTCACTCGAGAACCAGTCGATGAAGCACGAGGCATCATGTGCCAGAACCATTTTCTCGGCATAGCCACGGCGGGCCAGTTCCACGACAGTGTTCACCCGCTCCTTGAACGGGAGCAGAACATCGAGACCGAAACGGTCCATCCCGAGTAGCGAACCCGCATCGGCAAGTGCACACAGGTAGTCCAGGTCGGTCGAATCACCCGAGTGCCCGATGACGACCTTGCTCAGATCTGCACCTTCCTCGGCCAGAACCTTCTGCGCAACGAGGCCCGATTCCGTGTGCGGGTTCGTGTGAACCGTGATCGGTACCCCGGTTTCGACCTGCGCCTGACCGACCGCTCGCATCACACGCTCGACACCGGGAGTCAGACCAGGTTCTTCGATGGCGCACTTGAGGAATGACGCGCGGATGTCTGTGCCGGCAATGCCGTCCTTGATGTCCTTCACAAATAGATCAACCATCGGCTCGCGCACGTCGAACAGCAAACCTGGACCGGTGTAATGGAATTGGAACGGAATGTCGTTGTACGTGTAGACGCCGGTGGCGACGATGATGTTGAGATCGACCTGCTCGTTGATCCGCGCAATACGCGGGATGTAGCGACCGAGTCCGATGACCGTGGGATCGACGATCGTGCTGATCCCTCGCGACTTCAGTTCGGACAGCTTGGTCACCGCATCGGCTACTCGAGCCTCCTCGTCCCAAGGCTCCGGGTAGTCGGGATAGTTCTGACGCATCTCCTCCCCCAGAACGAAGACATGCTCGTGCATCAACACCTTTCCCAGATCGGCTGTGTCCACCGGCCCACGAACGGTTTGTACTGAACTCATCGATCGA
The DNA here is from genome assembly GCF_058788335.1 of Rhodococcus sp. FW305-130. Classification (NCBI taxonomy): domain Bacteria; kingdom Bacillati; phylum Actinomycetota; class Actinomycetes; order Mycobacteriales; family Nocardiaceae; genus Rhodococcus; species Rhodococcus sp. FW305-130. The sequence goes on from NZ_JBYTAP010000011.1 coordinate 115,201, forward strand.
ACCCCTGACTGTGATCGCCATCACTAACATGAGACAATGAGCTAGTGTGTCTCACGTCGCTTGGTTCGTCAATAGGCTCGAGCCACCCGAAGCCCACCTCTGTTCGACCGCCGAAATTGTGCAGTACCGGACAACCGGAGAGAATGTCCCGATGCCTACCGACCTCGAACGCCGACGCGCGATCGACACCGCCGCGAGCATGTACCTCGCGGAGGAACCACTCGACATGTCACTGCTCGCCGAACGTCTCGGAGTAGGCCGCGCGACGCTCTACCGCTGGGTCGGCAATCGCGACGAACTGCTCGGAACAGTGCTGGCCGAGGCCACCGAACGGACATACCGGAAGGCGATGTCACAGGCGTCGGGGCAAGGTCCGGAGTACATCCTCGACGTCTTCGGACGCGTCATGCGGTCGGTGGAATCGTCGACCGAACTGCGAGCGCTGACCAAACGCGAACCGATGGTGTTCATCAAACTCGCGATGATGCCCGGCTCCATCGAATCGATCTCCGCCTCCATCACCGCCGAAATCTTGCAGTCCCAGGTCGACGCCGGCCAACTGACGATCACGCTCTCGCCGCAAGTGCTGGGCGAAGCTCTCGTTCGCATCTGCGACGTACACCTCTACGCCCCTCTACTCGGGCGGGAAAAGGCGGAGATCGAGACGGCCCTCGACCTGATCGCACTGCTCCTCGGCGTCACCCGTAACTGACGGTATCGACTGCGTGAGCACTGCTCCGACACACGGCCCACCCGAGTCCTCAGACGTCTGATGAGTTGTTACGCTGTCGGTACCCCCACGAGAGGCAAGCCGTGTCCGACGACCACACAGGATTCACACTTCGCAGTGGTCCGCTGGTGCCGCAACTCGAACAGTTGCTTCGCGGGCGAATCAGGCAAGGAACGTGGGCGCCGTCCGAGCGCATACCGAGCGAGGCGGCCCTTGCCGTCGAACTCGGCGTCGGGCGTTCCTCGATTCGCGAGGCAATCCGCCTCCTCGCTCGCGACGGGCTACTCGAAGTCCGACACGGCGTCGGCACCTTCGTGGCTGCCGCGTCCGAACTCGAGCACGTCGACGAATTCACCAAACTGCTTCGACGCTCACGCATCCTGGAGGTCTTCGAAGTCCGTCGCGCACTCGAGATCGAGGCCGCCAGACTGGCCGCGGAGCGGGTACAACCCGAGGACCTCGACGGCCTGCGGCGGCGACTGACCATGCGACACAGTCATTTCGAGGGTGACGTTGAAAAGTTCGTCGACGTCGACCTCGACTTCCACACCGAAGTCGTTCGGTTGTCCGGAAACGCGGTTCTACTCTCGCTGTTCACGTCGGTGCGTCCACTCCTTCGTGAATCCCTCGTCGAGATGATGGCCCACGAGGCCGGCGTCCCCGACACCTCACATGCCCATGATCAGTTGGTCGAGGCCCTTCAAGACGCCGACCCAGAAGCCGCGGTAGCGGCAACCCGAGCAAATATCGACACCGTCTTACGGCGGTTGCGTGTGCTCGACGCCTAAGAGAGGTTAGTTCTCGTGCAACACCCCAATGGCACAGTACTGTCGACCGAACACGTGGATCTCGTCCGCGACGGCCGATACTTGTTGAAAGACATCAACATTTCGATCGAACCCGGGCAACACTGGGTACTCCTCGGCGCGAACGGTGCAGGCAAGAGCACCCTACTGAGCCTTCTCGGAGCAACCGCCCACCCGACTCGCGGTTCCGTCTACGTCCTCGGGCACAAGCTGGGCCGAGTCGACATGAGGGAACTGCGGATGGACATCGGGCACGTGAACCCGCGTCACACGATCGGAATTCCGATCACCGTCCGCAACGTCGTGATCACCGGCCTCACCAACACCACCGAGGTAATGCCGCGGTGGTCACCGACGCCGGAGCAAGAGGCTCATGCCGACGCACTGATCGATCTACTCGGGATGAGTCCGCGTTCGGACGCACTGTGGCCCAACTTGTCCCAGGGCGAACGGGGGCGAGCCCTGATCGCCCGTGCACTCATGGTGGAACCACGCCTGCTCCTGCTCGACGAACCGGCGACCGGGCTCGATCTTGCTGCGCGCGAACAGCTCTTGACGGCTCTGGACGATCTCCGCAATCAGAACCCGTCACTTGCCAGCATCCTCGTGACGCATCACATCGAAGAGATTCCGAGCACCACCACACATGCTCTCCTGATCAAGGACGGCGTCGTGACCGCCAGCGGCCTCGCCGAGAATGTGATCACCACCCAGAACATCAGCGAGTGCTTCTCGCATCCCATCGAGATCGAGCGTCGTGGTGGTCGGTGGAATGCTCAGTCGCGGCCACGCGAAAGAGTTTGACCGACAGTAGTTTCAGAGACGTCTGGCGCCGGGTCCCTCCCGGCCCAGTTCGTCTCCAGGGTTGAGCAGGTTGCATGTCTTGAGTGACAGACACCCACAGCCGATACAGCCCGTCAGTTCGTCCTGCATCCGGCTGATGGCCTGCTTGCGATCCTCGAGGCGCTGATTCCACTCCGTCGAAATCTTGCGCCAGTCCTTCTTCGTCGGAGTTCGCCCCTGCGGCAACGACCCGAATACTTCGGCAACTTCGGCCAGAGGTATCCCGAACCTGACTGCCAACTGGATGAGCGACACCCGCCGGATCGAGTGGCGCGGGAACTTCCTCATATTTCCTGCCGTCCGCTCTGCAGGAACCAGACCGAGTGTTTCGTAGTAGCGCACCGCCGACACGGCGACGCCGGTGCGCGCCGATACCTCACCGATCGAGAGAAGTTCGTCACTCTTACGGATCATTCTGCCTCCCAATGGCTGCGCGACATTGACCTGAAGCGCACTTGAGATTCTACCTTCACACCATGCACTCCCCCACCGATGCTCCCGCCGGAACCTGGCGGCAGCTCCTGAGCGGTCGATACCTCGGCACCGCTACCGTCCTCGCAGGCGGCGTCGCGCTGTACGCGACCAACGTCTACCTGACGACCAGCCTGCTTCCGACTGCCATCGACGACATCGGCGGTCAGCAGTACTACGCCTGGACCGCGACGGTCTTCCTCATCGCTTCCGTCATCTCCTCGATGTTGGTCACCAACGTCCTCGCCGCCAGGGGACCGCGCGGGGCCTACCTGATCGGCCTCGCGATCTTCGCGCTCGGCACCGTCGTCTGTGCGGTCAGCCCGACCATGGAATTGCTGTTGGTCGGCCGCACGATCCAGGGTTCGGGAGGTGGCCTGCTGGCTGGTCTCGGTTACGCCGTCATCAATGCCGCGCTCCCCAGACATCTGTGGACCCGCGGGGCCGCGCTGGTTTCGGCAATGTGGGGAGTCGGCACCTTCGCCGGCCCCGCAATCGGCGGCGTCTTTGCTCAATTCGGAGCCTGGCGATGGGCTTTCGGCGTTCTGGTTATCGCGACGATCGCAGTCGCAGCTCTCGTCCCCGGCGCGCTACCGGCACATGAACCGGGCAGCACCACCAGTAGCCCGGTGCCGGTCCTCTCACTGGCATTGCTGACTGCGGCAGCTTTGCTGGTCAGCGTTGCCGGAATTCTGTCCAACCTCGCAGTGACCGCAGCAATGGTTCTCGCCGCTGTGCTGCTACTGATCGCCTTTGTCGCCGCTGACCGTCGCTCGCGCCACGGCGTACTACCGCCGTCGACGTTCAACGCGTCGTCGCCCAAATGGGTGTACCTGACCATCGTCGTCCTCGCTGTTGCGTCGACCGTCGAGACGTTCATTCCACTCTTCGGCCAACGACTTGCCGGACTGGCACCGCTCGCGGCCGGATTCCTCGGGGCCGCACTCGCTCTCGGCTGGACTCTCGGCGAAATCCCGAGCGCCTCGGCGACTACCCCTCGTATCGTGCGACGAATCGTTGTCAGCGGGCCGATCCTCGTCGCGATCGGGTTGGGCATCATGGCAGCATTTCTCACCGAACACGCCGGCGCCGGTGCGATGGTCGCGTGGGTGATCGGACTGCTGGTCGCCGGCGTCGGAATCGGCATCGCCTGGCCCCATCTTGCAGTCGGTGCGATGACCTCGGTTACCGATCCCGGAGAAGGTGCGTGTGCCTCCGCTGCCATCAACACCGTTCAGCTGATCGCCAATGCCTTCGGCGCAGCCCTGGCCGGAGTGCTGGTGAACATCGGCGAACCGTCGACGCTTCGTTCTGCGCAATTGCTTCTCTTCACCTTCGCCGCTATCGCGATCATCGGCATTGCCGTGGCAGCTCGCGCACTTCCGCGAACGCCCGACAAAATCGACAGCCCCGAAATCGTTCACGACGCTCGCTAAACTGTGGAAAACCCACACGGAGGAGTTGGCCAGTGACAGAACCGGATCCGGGCACAGTGGAAACCGACTTCCCGAAAACGGGAGCTCCCGCACAGCGCGCGCTGATCGGAGCGGGCTACACCCATCTCGCGCAATTGACGTCCGTGTCCGAGAAGGAACTCGGCGCTCTGCACGGGATGGGACCGAAGGCTCTGAGGATTCTGCGTGAAGCACTCGCCGAACGCGGCCTGAGCTTCGCCGACTGAGCTCTCACATCAGACCAGGCTCGCCCGAACCTGGTTGCCACCTTCGCGCTTCGCTTCGTACATCACCGTGTCCGCGACGCGGAAGAGTTCGGCAAAGACTTCGTCGACGGACTCACCCGGATGCCGGGGCGCGGTGCGGACCGCCATTCCGATGCTCGCGCTCGTCGGTGGATCATCGGTCGCCCCGTCCATTGCCGAGCGGATCTGTCCTTCCAGCCTCGCTATCACGCTGACCGGCACCCGCTCGACCACGACGAACTCGTCACCGCCCACGCGGGCGGTCAGTGCAGCTTTGGTTGTCCACAGGCGAATACGCAGCGCCGTTCGCAGGATCGTGCTGTCCCCAACGTCGTGGCCGTAAACGTCGTTGATCGTCTTGAATCGGTCGAGATCGATCACCACTACGAGAACCGCGTCGGCCTCGGTCACCGGAGGCCCCATCAGATCCTTCACACGACGCGAAAGTCCGCGACGGTTGAGCAGACCGGTCAACGGGTCGATGTCGGAAGTAGTGGCGTCGGATCCCAGAACTGCCAGAACCATTTGGGACACCACGGGAATCACAATGATGGTGGCCATCACGACCGCGATTTTCGCCAACCCCAAGCCGACGTCCGCTGCTGGTCCGAACAACAAAGTCCACCCCGAAAGCACCGTGACAATCGAGGCGAAGACCAAGTGACCGACTTGGAGTTTCGGATTGTGGAAGAACGCAATATAGCCGCCGATCGACGCAAACACGACGCACGCGATGAGCCGTCCCATCGGTTCCGAGTCGGTTGCGGCGGCCGCCGCAATCGCAACGTCGGAACCCACGACAAAGGTGTACGACCACAGCGGCGTCGGCGGAAACAACCACCAGATCAGGGCCGCGCCGACGCACAGGACTATGACCATGAGATTGACCGCTCGCCAGAACGTACCTTGCGGACCGACGTCACTGAATCGCGCCGACAGCAACACCAACCCCATCCAGAGTGCCGTTCCGCCGACCAGCGCCCGGCAGGAAGTCAAGAACCCGCGGTCTTCGAGGTACCTGCTGAAACTATGGAACTGGTCCGGCAACTGCCACCAGCGCATGACAACTTCGACGAAACCCTTCATCGCCGGTCAGCCGATGCAGGTCTGCAACTTTCGGGCACACTTCGACGTAGCGGACAAGCTGATTTCCCCCCGGAGCACACTGGCATATCCGGCAGCATAGTCAGCTGCAGCAGACAAACCAACCGTTCCGCCGGATTAGCAATCGGGTCTATACCCAGCCCCCTCGGCTACTACTCAGCAAGGATTTGAGTAGCGCTTCGCCCTCCCTGTCATCTCGATCAAACGCAGTCACATCGATCAGCTCAGTGCGTCGTAGGCAGCCGATACGTACTGCGCCGATCTCTCGGAACCGAGCAGGCCCGGCCCCATCTTGTTCATCACGTACGAGAAGGTCATGCGCTTCTCGGTGTCGATGATGATCTGCGAGCCACCCCAACCTCCCCAGAAGCAGATTCGCCCCTCCGGAATGAACGGGACGGACTCGGGCGTCGGCAATCCGAATCCGACGCCGAAGCGGACCGGCACACCGAGGACGAGGTCGACCCCGTACGACTGCTCCTCGAAGATCTTGTCGATCGTTTCCTCCGACAGCAGGCGAACGTCACCGACCTTGCCACCGCACGCAATCACCGATTGGATCCTTGCGAGCGCCCTCGCATTCGAATGACCGTTGGCCGCACCGATCTCGGCGGCTCGCCACCCGTCGGTCCACGAACCTGTCGCGTCGGCCGGCGGCGCGGTGAAGGTCTTCACCATGATGTTGTCCATCCCGAGTGCCGCGATGTCGATCGGCAACGGCGGTGGCGCAATCACATTCGAGACTCGCCCGTATTCCGACTTCGGCAAGCCCAGGCGGAAATCAGCATCGAGCGGACCGGCTATTTCCTCGTCGATGAAGCGGCCGAGGGTTCGACCGTCGATGCGCCTGACGACCTCGCCGATCAGGTGGCCGTAGTTGAGGGCGTGATATCCGGATGCGGTACCCGGCTCCCACCACGGAGCCTGCGTCGCCAACCGGGCTGTGGCGTACGCGTCGTCGCAAATGTTCTCCAAGGTGAACGGTTGATCCCACCCCGAAACGCCTGATGTGTGCGACAACAGTTGCCGGACCTGAATACGGTCCTTACCCGCTGCTGCGAACTCGGGCCAGTACTGCGCGACCGGGGCATCGAGATCCAGCAACCCGCGGTCGACGAGCATGAGCGCGGCCAGTGCGGTCACGGTCTTGCTGCAGGACCAGACGTTGGTGACTGTGTCGCGGGCCCAAGGAGCAGTGTGCTCGACGTCGACCCAACCGCCCCACATGTCGACGACGGATTCGCCGTCGATCGTCAGTGCGATCGCTGCCCCGACGTCCTCGCCGGAATCGAGATTGCGTGCCAGCGCCTCCTTCAAGCCAGAGAATCGCTGGTCACATACGCCTTCGATGTTCGCCACTGACAGCCTCCACAGGAAAGTTAAAACTTGACGTCAACTTCAACTATGTTGAGTATGTGTCCGATTCACCTGTGGTGTCAATCACTTCAAGTGTCAGAGTCGGCTCAGACCAACGGGATTCCCTTGGCGATGCGCCGACGCAGATCCCAGAGATAGAAGTTATAGGGGAACATCCGCAGAATCTTCGGGCTGAACCGATTGACCAGCGCGGCGACGCGCATGGATCGGTCGAAGTTGCGCTGCTGACGCGCTGACCACGGGAGCCGCATTTCGTCACGAAAGGCCTGGGGCAGGAACCCTGTGGTGACAAATCGGTTGAGCGGACCGACCACGGGATGCAACAACTTCGGCGCGAAGGTCGCCGACGCGATCCCGTAGAGATGCTCACGAATCGTCTCGTCGATCGCCACCTTGTCGAGGTTCTCGTTCCAGTAGACCTCGAACGCATCCCGGTCCGCCGGCCACATGTCGCGTCGCATCTGAAGGGTTGTACCGAACGTGGCGCTTCGCTGATAGAACGCATCCTGGGTGACCGGATCGAGATCCCCGTACAAGATTTTGTAGACGTCCTCGAACCCTCGGTACAGGCAGGCGGCTACCCACAACTGCAGCTCGGGATCGAACGCGTTGTATTCGACCGCGCTGTTCTCATCGGAGCGAACGTGCTTGTGAGAGCCGTTGACTGCGCGTCGGTACAGCTTCTTTTCTTCGTCCGTCGCCAGGCTCGCGACGGCGAGATACGTCAGCGTCGTCCGGGTTCGCTTCACCGGATGCCGATCCAACCGACCCGTCTCGACCTTGCTCTCATACACGCCGTACCCCACCGCCGGGCGCGCCAACTGCATGATGACGTTGGCGCCTGCGGCCAACAGTCCGAGCCCGGACATCGCCTTTTCGACCTCGGCGTCGATGTCGACCGCCTGGACGCCGACCGCTCCGATGCCGCCCGTCACCGCTTCCTTGCGCCCGTCCATCGAATCCCTACTCACCGTCATGGCAGAACCCCTTCGAGTCGATATCTGCGAACGCACGTTCTCAGATGAGTGAAACGCCGAAATGCCGAGATGTCAAGCAATCTCGGGATGCAAAGATGGTCTTCATGAATGACCAACCGCGTTCGTACGGTGGCGTCGACGGCGCGCTCCGCGTAGCCCAACGACGAGAGACGCTGATCGAGGCCGGTCTGGAACTCATGGGCTCCGCCGAGCCCGAACTCACGGTCCGCGGAGTGTGCAAGAAGGCCGGTGTCGCGGCGCGGTACTTCTACGAGAGCTTCACCGATCGTGATGCTCTGATGTCGGCCGTCTACGACACCGTCATCACGGACATCGCCGTTTCAACCCAGGCCGCGGTGGACGCCGCCGAGACCGAACGAGGCAAGGCGCTCGCCGGAATCGCGAACATCGTCCGCACGATCGCGCAGGATCCCCGTCGCGGACGTCTACTGTTCTCCAGCGCCCTGACGAGCCCTGTCCTGGCCGAGAAACGACGAGCGTCGACGACGATATTCATCGGTCTCCTGGCCGCCAACGCCAAGACCTTCTACCGATTGAACGACAGCGGCCACTTGACGCTGACGGCAACCTTCCTGGTCGGCGGCCTGGCGCAGACCCTCAGTGCATGGCTGGACGGATACATCGACGTGACGGAAGAAGAACTGGTCGCCGAATGTGCAGCGATCCTGCTCGCTCCCGCCCTACCTCCGTCTTGAGCTCCTGATTCAGTCCCAGATCCCGATGTTGTCGAGGTGAGCGAGAAGTCGAGCAGCGCCGTCGGAGAACTGCAGACTCATCTGCGCGTCCACCTGTTCTCGATCGTGCTTCTCGAACGCCTCGATCAAAGCGTCGTGGCTCGATACCGCAAGCTCACCCCAGCCTGGATCCGTCGCGTAGAGACGAGCAGGGGTGTACCGAATCGCGCCGAACAGGAACCATGCCAGCTTCGCACCACCCGCAGCGCGATTGATCAAGCGGTGGAATTCGAATTCGCACTGCTCGATCGCAGCTGCATCCGAGGCGTCCACCGCCGCTCGCAAATCGGCGTTGAGTTCCGTGAGTTCCACCAGTTGATCAGCTGTGATGGTGTCCATCGCCCGCAAAGCCAGCTTGACTGCGATCTGCCCCTGCAACCAGAAGATGTCTTCGATGTCTTGGCGACTGAGGGGCGAGACGAGATAGCCGCGATGCGGAACCAACTCGACCATTCCCTCGCCGCGCAATGCGACGAGGGCTTCTCGCACCGGCGTCACGCTGACACCGAGGTCGGCTGCGGTTTCGTCCAATCTGACGAACTCGCCCGGACGCACAGCGCCGGACATGATCAGGTTACGAACGTGGTTGGCCACGTCCTCCGACAACTGTGGCCGTCTCCTCAGCTCAGATGTCGCCCTCCGAGTGCGTGCAGACGTTGCCACAACCGATCCTCACAGTCCGTACGTTTTGCCGATGATGTCTCGCTGAATCTCGTTGGTACCACCATAAATGGAGGACACAAGAGTCTTTCGCACATGGTGCTCCATGTCGAACTCAGTCGCGTAACCGTACCCACCCATCATCTGCATCCCCTCGAGCGCGACCTTCTTGGCGGTCTCGGTCAGCTTCAGCTTGGCCATCGACGCTTCCCGCGGGAACATCTTGGTCGGGTTGGCGTCGACCATTCGGGCAACGCTGTAGACCAGCAGACGGCCGCATTCGATCTCCGTGGCGAGATCCGCGATCCGGTGGCGAAGCGCCTGAAACGATCCGACCGGACGGCCGAACTGCTTACGTGTGGTGACGAATTCGAGGGTGTCGTCGAAAGCGCGCTGCGCGGTCCCGAGCATCATCGCCGCGAGGATGAGGCGTTCGATGTTGAGTCCGGCCATGAGTTGACGCCAGCCGTTGCTGACTTCCCCAACCACCGCGTCCTCGGGCAGGAATGTGTCGGTGAAGTAGAGATCGTTGACCTCCTTGCCGCCCATGGTGTCGATTCCACTGATCTTCAATCCGGAGATGTCGGCCGGGACATGGAACATCGTCAGGCCCTCATGCTTGCCTTCACCCCGGGATGTGCGAGCCACCAGAAGGATGTTCTCGGCGAAGTGCGCGTTGGAACACCACGTCTTCTGGCCGTTGATCAGCCACCCACCGTCGACCTTCTCGGCGCGGCAACTCAAATTTCCCACGTCGGAGCCTGCTTCGGGTTCGGACATCGAGATCGACTGCGACGCGCCACGGACGATCCCGCCGAGCACTGCCTCCTTCTGGGCCGGACTGCCGAACTTCTCGTATGCAGCCCCGGTGATGACGGTCGGGCCCAGTCCACCGATCGGCGCCATGCCCTTGGCTGCTTCCTCCAGGAAGATGCACAGGTCGACCGTACTTCCGGCAGATCCGCCGTATTCCTCCGGGACAGTCAGCCCGAGCCAACCCAATTCCGCCATCTTCTCGTAGAACGCCTGGTTGTGGTTATGGGCGCCATGATCGGTCAGCAGGTCTCGCTGCTCACGGGTACCACTTTCCTTCTTGCAGAACGACGCTACCGACTTGGCGAAATCAGACTGCTCCTGCGTGAAATCCATGTACATCGAAAACTCCCGAGTGAGATGAGGCTGGAGGCTTGTCGGAGCTCGGTCCGACGCATACTGTGACTACCAGCACAGTAAATCACATCACATATATGTGATGCACCGACATGTGGAGGATCTGAAGAACATGACAGAACAGCTCGGCCGCCAGAGCACGTCCACGTCGACAGATCCGAAATCGGACGATCACACCTTCGCGAGCCTCGACCCTCGCAACGATTCCGTGGTCGCGCAGCACCCCATTGCAGATCAGCAAGAGATCGAGAAAGCGGTCGCCGCAGCACGCGCGGCGTCGAAGTGGTGGGATCAACTCGGATTCCAAGGCCGCCGGAAGGTGCTCGGCAATTTCCGCGCCGCGATCGCCACTCACGCCGAATCGATGGCGGCGATCATTTCCGCCGAGACCGGAAAACCCAGCGACGACGCCCTTCTCGAAGTCATGCTGGCCGTCGAACATCTCGACTGGGCGGCACGCAACGCACAGAAAGTATTGCGCCGCAGACGCGTCGGTGCAGGACTGATCAGCGCCAACCAGTCTGCATCCGTCGGCTACCGGCCGATGGGCGTCGTCGGTGTGATCGGCCCCTGGAACTATCCGCTGTACACACCGATGGGTTCGATCGGCTACGCACTGGCCGCCGGCAACGCCGTCGTCTTCAAACCGAGCGAACTCTCACCAGGCGTCGGCGTCGAATTGGCCCGGCTGTGGAACATCGCCGCGCCCGGACACCCTGTCCTGCAGACCATTACCGGTGACGGAAAAACCGGTGCACTTCTGTGTTCGTCCGGTGTCGACAAGATCGCATTCACCGGCTCGACGGCTACCGCAAAGCGCGTGATGGCCGCCTGCGCGGACACCCTCACTCCCCTGGTCGCCGAATGCGGCGGCAAGGACGCCATGTTGGTGGACTCCGACGCCAATCTCGATGCGGCCGTGAGCTTCGCTGCATTCGGGGCAGTGGGCAACGGCGGACAAACCTGTGCCGGCGTCGAACGAATCTACGTCGCAGCGCCCGTGTACGACGCCTTCTTGTCAAAGCTCACCGCCGCGCTACGAGACGCCCACGCCGGCGCCACCGACAGCTCGACCTACGGGCCGATGACGCTGGGAAAGCAGACTGCGATAGTCCGGGGCCAGATCGAAGACGCTCTCAGTCGCGGCGCGAAAGCTGTACTCGGCGGACTTGATTCGTTCAACGGTCCGTTCATCGATCCGATCATCCTGACGGATGTTCCGGAGGATTCCACGGCGATCACCGAGGAAACGTTCGGCCCGAGCGTCGTGGTGAACAAGGTCGCCGACATGAACGAGGGGATCGAGCGTGCCAATGCGTCGAAGTACGGCTTGGGCGCCTCGGTGTTCACCAAGAGTTCGTCGAAGGGTCGAGCGATTGCCGAGAAGCTCGAATGCGGCGTCGTCACGGTCAATTCGGTTCTCGGATTCGCCGGAATCGCCGCCCTGCCGTTCGGCGGGGTCGGCGATTCCGGGTTCGGGCGTATCCACGGAGCCGATGGGCTGCGTGAGTTCAGCAGTGTGAAATCACTGGCCGTTCAGAAATTCAGCGCTCCGTTGGACCTGCTGACCATCGAACGAAAAGCTCGGGACATGAAGATCTCTCGTTGGATGCTGGTGAAGCGCCACGCAAAGTCCTGAGAGGCCAGGCGATCAGCCGGCGGTGACGAGCACCTGCTCGTCACTGTCGGCTGCTTCGAGTTCACGAACCAGCGGGAGCACCTTGGCCCCGAAGTACTCGATCTCTTCCTGGAAGTGCAGGAATCCGCCGAGAATCAGATCGACACCGCGACGGCGATATTCGACGATCCGATGGGCGATCTGTTCCGGCGTGCCGATCAGTTGTGAGCGGAAGCCGTCGTTGTACTGAACCAAGTCCTCGAACGTCGAATCTGCCCACATCCCGTCCTTGGACGAGGTCGACGCGCCGGCTTGTTGGACTGCATTCTTGAAACCCTCGACTGCGGGACGGTTCGCCTTGGCGATGATCTCGCGCAGCGTGTCTTTTGCTTCGGCCTCGGTGTCGCGGGCGATGATGAACCCGTTGAGTCCGAACTTGACCTCCCGATCGTTCTCGCGAGCAACACGGCGGACGTCGACCAACTGTTCGGTGACGCCGTCGTAGTCCTTGCCGTTACTGAAGTACCAATCCGAATAGCGACCGGCGTTCTCACGGGCTGCCGCCGAGTTACCACCTTGGAACAGTTCGGGATTGGGTCGCTCCGGAGTGTTCAGGGGCTTAGGCTTCAACGTGAAGTCGTGAATGCGGTAGAAGTCGCCGCGGAAATCGACGTCGTCCTCGGTCCAGATCTTCCGAAGAACCTGAAGGAACTCGGCGCTACGCCGATAGCGCTCGTCGTGCTCGAGCCACGGCTCGCCCAGATGAGTGAACTCGTCCTTGAACCAACCACTGACGACGTTGACGGCGAATCGACCGTTCGACAGGTGGTCAGCGGTAGCGCCCAGTTTCGCCAACACTGCCGGCTGCCAGAGTCCGGGATGCACGGCGGCGATGACCTTGAGCTTCTCGGTGGCCAGGAGCAGCGCAAGGCTGAAACTCGTGGATTCGTGCTGGAACTCGGCACCGTAGCTCGCCTCGTAACGAACCTGACTCAGGGCGTACTCGAAGCCGTTGTTCTCGGCGGTCTGCGCCAACTTCTTGTTGTACTCGTAGTCCCAACTGGTCCGCTGCTCGATGTCGGAGGTGACCAGACCACCACTGACATTGGGCACCCAGTAGGCGAACTTGATCTCGTCGGCGATACGTTCAGTAGACATGAAATCCAGCAAACATGCAGTTCCCGGGGGTTTCCAGGGTAGCGATCACACAGGTTGTAAGTGTTGGGTGGGTGCTGCGACTGTGAAACGGTGGCAGCATGACTGCTGTGGACATTCAGGAGATCGCGCACCGCATCACCAGTGAAGACGAGGCGCTCTCGGTAGCGTCACAGCTGTCCGACGAGTTCGCGGCAGGTGCCGGCGTCCGCGATGCGCAGCGCCTCCTTCCCCACGACGAGGTTCGCACCCTGGCGCAGTCCGGTCTGCTGGGGCTCTCGGTGCCGAAGGAGTTCGGTGGCATCGACGCGAGCACCGAGACGTTGGCCGAGGTCTTCCGCCTACTCGCCGAGGGCGATCCCAGCATCGCGCAGATTCCGCACAGCCACTTCACTTTCCTGGAAGCGCTCCGGTACCAGGGGTCTAACGAGCAGAAGCAGTTCTTCTACGCCGAGGCGTTGTCGGGTAAGCAGTTCGCCAACGCCCAGAGCGAGCGCGGCAACAAGACCATCGACATCGACGGCACGACTCTCACACCCGACGGGGAAGACTTTGTGCTCGAAGGTCGAAAATTCTATTGCACAGGAGCGCTTTTCGCAGATTGGATTGTGGTGCGTGCCGCCAATGCGGATCAGTTCACCGAGACCGGCGCACAGGTGAAATCCGCGGTCTACCTACCCCGGAATACTCCCGGACTGTCGATCGTCGACGACTGGGACGGCATGGGGCAGAAGACAACTGCGAGCGGAACCGTGACACTCGAATCCGTGTCGGTGCCGCGGTTCAACGTCGTACCCTTCACATCGTTGTTCACTCACCCGACCACCTACGGGGCACAGGCCCAGATTCTGCACGCCGCGATCGACACGGGCATAGCGTCGGCCGCATTGCGTGAATCCGTGAAACTCGCAGCAAAGGCGCGGCCCTTCTTCGAGGCGAAAGTCGATACAGCGGTGGAGGATCCACTGCTCGTTCAACTCGCCGGCGAAGCGGCAATCGAGGTTCGCGCTGCCAGATCCCTCTTGGCGGAAGCGGCGCGATCGATCGACGTGGCGCGTCGTAATCCCACCGAGGACTCCACGGCCCGAGCATCCATCGACGCTGCAACTGCCAAAGTGGTCGGTGCCAGGGCGTCATTGGCGGCCACGAGCACGCTGTTCGAGATCGGTGGCACGAGAAGCGCGGGCGAATCAGCGAACCTCTCGCGATTCTGGCGTGACGCACGCACGCATACTCTGCACGATCCGACGAGGTGGAAGGTCCAACACATCGGCCGCTGGACGCTGTCGGGGACAATCCCACCGAGGCACGGGCTGTTGTAAACACTCTCAGTCGGAATTTGTGTATCCACTGATCAAGACCTCGAGACCTTCCAGGTAACTCTCAGTCGTCGTCCCTCCCGGCCAGTCCTCGAGCACCTCACTGAGTACCGGCAGTTTCTCGGGACCGATTTCTCGGATCTTGACCGCGAGAGGTGACACACTGCCTTCCGGTCGTGTGGTGGTGTCGTAGATGTTGAGCAGTGCACCGAGTGTGTAGTTCCACAGCGCTCGATAGACCAACAGTGCGCGGCGCGGCGACATCCCGAGTTCGACACACGCGGCCATGGCCCGATCGACCAAGACCACAGCGCCGCTCCCGCCGCGCCCACCTCGCTGAAGCAACTCGATGATCCAGCGCTCCGATGCCAGCGTTTCGAAGATCGCGGTGAAGATCATGCGAAGCCGTTCGACCTGATCCTGCGGCAGGACCAGCGCGCCGAGATCTTGCGAGTACACATCGAGAACCGCGCTGATCAGCTGTTCCTTGTCGCCCACGTGCCGGTACAGCGCCATCGGGGTGGTGCCGAGCGACTTCGCCAACGCGCGCATGCTCAACGCGTCGGCGCCGCCGGACTGGAGTTGCCGTTTCGCCTCGTCGACTATCTGCTCCGACGTGATCGTCGGGGGACGTCCGAGCCGCGGTGATCTCGGTTCCATCTTTTCGGCCATCCGTCGATTGTGCGCGCCCCTGCTACGACGCTCTCGCCCGGGGAACCCCTTGCATCTCAGTCGTCAGCAAGGTAAACCTAACTACTTATGAGAACGCGTATACAAATTAGGTACCTGCAATGACAACAACAACTCGAGCGGTAGCTGCACCGGCTCTGGTCCTCACAGCCGCCGCGGCAGCGCAGTTCCTGGTGGCCTTCGACATGTCGGTCATCAACGTCGCACTGCCAGACATCCAGGAATCGCTGAACTTTTCCGACGCCGGGCTGTCCTGGGTCGTCAACGCGTACGCCCTCGCCTTCGGCGGACTACTGCTTCTCGGCGGTCGCCTGTGCGACGTGATGGGCACTCGTCGAGTTCTGGTTTCCGGGCTTCTGCTGTTCGCCCTCGTCAGCATCGTCGGCACCTTCTCCGTGTCCGCCGAAATGCTTGTCGGAGCTCGGGCGCTTCAAGGCGTCGGCGCTGCACTGATCGCGCCGGCCGGGCTCGCTGCCCTCAGTCAGGCCTTTCCCACCGGACGCGCCAGGGCCAAGGCATTCGGCATCGGCGCAATGTCATCAGCACTGGGCGGCGCACTCGGTGTCGTCTTGAGCGGCATTTTGACCGAAGGGCTCAGTTGGCGATGGGTGATGTTCGCCGGCGCACCGGTGGCCCTGATCGCCGCGGTCGCAGGTGCCCGTGGCCTGCCGGCCGGCCAAGCCGCCCGAGGTGGCTCCCTCGATCTCCCCGGAGCCATCTTGGCGACGGCCGGAATCACCGCCCTTGTCGGCACAGTGATCGCCACGGAATCACATTCCTGGACTTCGGGTTACGTGCTGGGTGGATTCGCACTCACGGTCGTCCTGCTGACTGCCTTTGTCGTAGTCGAAAGCCGCTGCGCCACACCACTGGTACGACTGTCCACCCTGCTTCGACCCCGAATCGGACTGGCCAACGCCATCATGTGCCTGGTGTGTGCGGCCCAGTTCAGCGCGTTCTTCTTCGTCTCACTCTTCCTGCAACGCGGGCTGGGCTATTCACCGACCACCACCGGTCTGGCTTTCCTGCCTTTCTGCTTCGGCCTGGTGATCGGCATCCTCGCGTCCACCAAACTCCTTCCGCGCTACGGAGTTCGACCGCTGCTCGTGGTCGGAACAGCAGTCGCCGCAATCGGGACTTTCATGTTTTCGACCATGAACCTCGACAGCCCCTTCTGGGCCGTCATCCTGGTGCCTTCGCTTCTGGCAAGCATCGGCATCGGTCTGTCGTTCATGCCGCTCAGTAACGTCGCCACCGCCGACGCTCCCCCCGAAGAAGTCGGCATGGCATCAGGGCTACTGAGCACATCGCGTCAGATCGGCGGTTCACTCGGACTAGCCGTTCTCGTGAGCGTCGCCGCTTCCTCGACGGCGCACTCGGACAGCGCACCGACCGAAGCACTGGTTTCCGGATACTCCCAAGCCCTCTTCGTCTGCTCCGGCCTACTGCTGGCCGGCACCCTCCTGTCCTTCTTCTTCCCACGAATGGATCGTTGACCTCAGATGTTCACCACCCGAACCGCATTCGGCATCGTCTCGGCGCTTCTCCTCACCGTTGCCGGCGCAAGCGCGTGCAGCAGCTCCGCCGAGTCCGAAACCGCTTCTGCAACTCGCTCCGTCACACACGAACTCGGCACCGTCGAAGTTCCGGCCTCACCGCAGCGCATTCTCGCGCTCGACGAGTACGCGGGGCTGAGTGCACTCGCACTCGGCGTGAAGCCCACCGTCGTCTACAGCACCCTGCGATCGGACGTCGCCAAGTCGATTCTGCGCGAGCAGGGCGTCGAAGTTCTCGACAAGCCGACTTTCTTCGCCAACCCCGCCGTCGAAGAGATCGCGTCCGTCGAACCCGATGAGATCCTGATGAGCAATGCCGGTCCACTACCGAGCCTGTTCGCGCAGATCAATTCCGTGGCGCCAACCTTGGTCCTCCCGTACTCGGCGCCGTGGCGTGATGTGCTCGAACAAGCTGGGGCACAGCTCGATCGAGGCAGCGAAGCAACCGCCATGATCGGAAAGCTGGAATCCGGCCTCGAAGACGTCAAGTCCGCGGCTGCCGGCCAGAGCCTTGCGATCCTTCTCGGCTACAGCGGAAACCTGTTCACTGTGCCACCGACCACTCCCATCTCCACACTGGTCACCGAGGCCGGATTCACCAGGCCGGTATCGGAAGTCAACGCGACCAACAATCAAGACACCGGCACGATTTCGCCCGTCTCACCTGAACTCCTACCCGAGCATGCGGCGCAGACCGTCGCCGTACTTTCCGGGCAGCAGTACGACGCATCCATCGTGCGAAACACTCCACTGTTCGACAACCTGACACCCGACCCGGCGCACGCATTGGACGTCAGCGGCGATCTCTGGTTCGGCAGCCATCCTTTTGCCATCTACTGGATCATCCAGGATCTGGACGGCATCGCACATGGCAAGGGGCAGAACAGCATCGGAACCCTCGACAGCGCCGACGCGCGATGGGCGGCGTTCAGCGCGCTCTGACGTCCTGACGGAAGGTCAGCGGAGAAACACCCACCCGGGTGGCGAAGAATTTTGTGAAGTTCGCAGAATCGTCGAACCCCAGCTTCGACGCCACCTGGGTGACCGTGTCCGTGCCGAAAGACAGCAGACGTTTCGCTTCGAGCACCACACGCTGATCGATGTACTGCTTTGCCGTCATTCCGGCAGCAGCTCGGGTAGCCCGCAATACAGTCTTCTCGGAGTACCCGATCTTGTTGGCGTACTCCGAAACCGAACGGACTGTGGCGAAGTCACGTTCCACAACGGCATGAAACCTTTCGAACACGTCATTGTGTGCCAGCACGGAACTCTGTTCCTGTCCACCGAGGTGGGTCAGTTTCAACAGAATTGCCGTCAACGTGTGCCGCAGAATGGCCGCGCGAACGACCGGCGCAGAAGTATCCGGACAACCGTAATTCAAGTTCAGGTGTTTCATACCCGTGCTGATGGTCTCGAGGTTCTCGCCGGACAACTGCCACGCTGCCTGCCGACTGTGAGCGTTCCCGTCCAACAACTGCTGGCTGACGGCATCGAGCGACGAGGGTGTGAACAGAACAACCATCGCCTCGAAATCCTCGATTCGCCCCCACTGTTGCACCTGCCCCGGTCTGACCCAGAACACGGTCCCCGGGCTCACCGCGTAGTTGACGAAGTCGATGGTGTGTAGCGCCGAACCCTCGGTCACCAGCGCGAGTAAGTGAAACTGCGGGCGTTGGGGGCCGACGAACTCTGCACTACCCCCGTTGATGCGAATGGTGTCCAGGCTGAGTACTTCGATCTCGGTCGCGTCAGCCACCGAAGACGCGTACCCGACGTCCCGGACGGGTACTTGTCTGTTTTTCACTAGTTCGGGACTCATCTTCACCGTGACCGAATACCCGAATGCGACATACCGTCAGAGTATCAATCAGTTCGCGCTCGGATAGGAATCAACAGTGCAATCGACAGGCTCGAAAACAGCAGGCACGACGCAACTCACCTACGTCTTCGACGCCTATTGCGGGTGGTGTTTCGGCTTCGGCCCTGCGTTGACGGAGTTCGTCCGTCAAAATGCCGATTCCATCAACTTGTCCGTGGTCAGCGGCGGACTGTTCACTGGTGAACGCGTCGCACCCATGTCTTCGGCTCCGTACCTGAAATCAGCCAACGCCACCATCGCAGCCCAGACCGGCGCCGCTTTCGGTGACGGATATTCACAACTGGTGTCTGACGGGCGGTTCGTCATGGATTCGACGGATGCTGCGATCGGACTCGCCGCGCTTCGCACACAAGATCCGACTCGCGCACTCGACATCGCGGGGGCCATGCAGACCGCGTTCTACCGAGACGGTCGCAGCCTCTCCGATCCCGAGACCTACCGCGCCATAGCGAAATCGCTCGGGCTCGACCCATCTGCCGCAGTGTCTTCCCTGTTCACCGCAGATTCGAAGGACGCCGCCCGCGCCGATTTCGTCCGGGCACGCAGGCTCGGCGCCACTTCGTTTCCGACGCTGCTGTTCCACGGGAGCGACGGGTCCGTCGTGAAATTCGGTTCTCCGACCAGTACAGCGGCCGATCTCACCCGCGACCTGAACACGTGCGTGCGGGCGTATGAGGTGGGTTGACCCACCCACTTTCCGAGCGAAAGGTACGTTCAGCGCCTTCAGTACGCCGAACGTACCTTTCGCTCAGCGTGACTTCACCCAAATCACTCCGGCCCCCCTTCTGGTTTGATGAACACCGAACGAATCGCACCAAAGGGGAACGACAGTGGTTTCAGATCCGATCACGGGCCTGGAGATGGAACTTGCCGACATGTGGCAACGAGGACGCGCCCAGGCGCGCACCTATGCGCGTGCAATTCATCCCAAACTCGATCCGGCGCTCTACCCGGTTCTTGTCATCCTGAACCGTTCCGATGCCGTGCGGATGTCCGACCTGATCTCCACGCTCGATATCGAGAAGTCCACCCTGACCAGGCAAATTGATGCCGCAGCTCGGCTCGGCCTGGTGGAACGGATCCCCGACCCCGACGACGCTCGCGCGAAGCTGGTGACCCTGACCCCTGAGGCTCGGACGAAGCTCACGACGATCCGTAATCATCAGATCGATCGTTGGCGCGCCCGACTCGCAAAATGGGAAACTGACGACATCACCACGCTGACGGCCTTGCTGCACCGACTGGGCAGTTCCGAGGACTGACAACAAAGTAGTTGTGCAGTGCAACCAACTTGATCTATAGTTGCAAATATCAACTATTCGAGGGGGTGGCCGTGATCACTCACGACAGTGCCGAGGCAATCCTCGACAACCTTCGCGCCCTAGTCCGGCGCCACCGCGAGGTTTCGTCGACCGGCTCACGCCAACTGTCCCCCGGCATGTTGCCGGACCCACTGGGCGCCCTCCTCTCGCAGTTGTCGGCCGCAGATTCCACGAGATCGACGGATCTGGCGGAAAAGTTGAGAGTGACAGTCTCGACACTGAGCAGACAGATCACACACGCCGAATCTTGTGGATACATTCAGCGGCGACCGGACCCGGACGATGGACGGGCATCGCTCCTGTCCTTGACTCCACTCGGCGTCCAGACCCTGGTCTTCCATCGCCGCGCCCAGGCGCAGCGACTCATCGACCATCTCGACGGATGGACCGAAGAGGACGCCGTCGACGTCGCATGTGCACTCGATCGACTACGACGCTCGACCTGCCCAGAGTCCCACGCGGCGCACTGACCGACGCTGCACGATCAGATCGAATCATTCTCCGATGCAAGGATATTCATGACTTCTTTCACGTCTACCGACGTTCCACCACCTCAGTCATCGACCGATGCGCCGATGACCCACAAGCAGAAGATCGAGGCACTTGTCGGGCTCCTACTCGGCATGTTCGTCGCATTCCTGTCATCGACGATCGTCTCGAATGCACTCCCCACCATCATCACCGAACTACACGGCACCCAGGATCAGTACACCTGGGTCGTGACGGCAACGCTGTTGGCTTCCACCGCAACAACTCCCATTTGGGGCAAGTTCTCGGATCTGGTGAGTAAGAAGCTGTTGGTCCAGCTGTCCATCACGCTGTTCACGATCGGCTCGATACTTGCGGGCATGTCGCAATCGGTCGGCATGCTGATCGGTTTCCGCGCTGTTCAGGGACTGGGCCTCGGCGGCTTGCAAGCCCTCGTGATCATCGTGATCGCGGCGATGTTCAGCCCGCGTGAGCGTGGTCGATACCAGGGACCGATCGCAGCCGTCATGTCCGTCGCGACAGTCGCCGGCCCGCTGATCGGCGGCCTGATCGTGGACACTAGTTGGCTCGGCTGGCGCTGGACGTTCTTCGTCGGCGTGCCGCTGGCAGTCATCGCATTGATCGTCGTGCAGCGTACGTTGAACCTCCCGATCGTCAAGAAGGACGTCAGCATCGACTACGTCGGTGCAACCCTCATTGCCGCCGGTGTCAGCACTCTTTTGATCTGGGTCACTTTGGCAGGTAAGAACTTCGAGTGGGCTTCTGCGATGTCGTTCTTCCTCGTCGGACTCGGCGTGGTGCTGCTCGCCGCAGCGCTGTGGGTGGAAAGCAAGGTCAAGGAACCCATCATTCCGCTCCGCCTCTTCCGAGATCGGACTACCACGCTGGCAACACTGGCAAGCATCGCCGTCGGCGTCGCAATGTTCGGCGGAGCAGTGTTCTTGGGTCAGTACTTCCAGATTGCCCGCGGCTACTCTCCCACTGCCGCAGGTCTTCTGACACTGCCCATGGTGATCGGTTCCATGCTCTCCGCCGGCCTGTCCGGGGCAATGATCACGAAGTTCGGGCGCTGGAAGGGCTTCCTGATCGCCGGTGCCGTCGCAATGTCGGCAGGCTTCTTCCTCCTCTCGACCATCGATCACGCGACGCCGATGTTCTGGGTCGGACTGTTCCTCTTCGTGCTCGGCGCCGGGATGGGCATGGTGATGCAGAATCTTGTTCTCGCAGTTCAGAACACCGTCGCGCCTAGCGATCTCGGCACCGCAAGTTCGACGGTCTCGTTCTTCCGCTCACTCGGCGGCGCGGCAGGCGTGTCCGTCCTCGGCGCAGTGCTCTCCACTCACGTTGCAGATCTGACGACCAAGGGCCTCAGCGCAATCGGGGTCGATCTGAGTGCGTCCGGAGGATCCGGCGCAGGGCTGTCGAACCTCAACGAACTACCCGAAGCGATCCATGATGTGGTCCGCGCTGCGTACGGCGATGCCACCGCACGGGTCTTCCTCATCGCCGGAATCCTGGCTCTGTTGAGTCTGATCGCGATCGCCTTCATCAGGGAGAAGGCGCTTCGGACGGAAAGTGGTGACGAGCAACTCCTGGCGAAGATCGCCGTTCCCGGTGAGATCGATTCCGACACCGTCGATGCCGAACTTGCGCTTCTGACCGAAGGTGACGACGAGTTGCAACGACGCAAGTAGCACCCAGAAACAGTTCCGCGTACCGTCCGGGTGATTCCGGCGGTACGCGGAACTGTATGGGCAGCTGGGTGCGTCAGGTCGCAGCGATCACGCCTGCGACCGGGATCCGGCCGAGAACTGCAACCCGGAAGTCCACCATCGCGCGTTCCACGTGATTGGCGCTCGAGACCACAACCACGCCCGTTGCTCCTCGATCGGCGAGAATCCGCGCAGAGTTGAGCGCGTTCTCCACTGTGGACCACGACGTTCCTTCTTCGGTGATCCGGCCCGGGTCGACGCCGTTGGCGACGAGCCACTCGCGCATCGCCCTGGCTTCCGTCACTCCGGCCTTCGGGGCCCCACCGCTCGTGATGATCGGAGACTGCGGGTACTGACGAGCCAGCTGCAGCGCCGCCTGAAGTCGGTCGACCAGCATCGGACGCATCGTGCCGTCGTCGAAGAGGCCGGCGCCCAAGACGACGATGTTGGTACCCACCGGGTTGAGGTCGAGCAGCACGGGCGACTGGCGCGTCAGCGTCTCAGCACTCGTGCACGCAAGGATGAGAGACCGCACCGGCGTCTGGCAGCCGCCGACAGTCGACAAGATACCGTTGACGACCGTGGTCGGCGTGATGTCGGCGCTCGCTGTCGCCGGCGAAACGCCCACGCCAGCTGCGGCGATCACCGAAGCAGCGATCAATCCCTTCGTCACAGACCTGCGAACATTTGCCATGTAGCCGAACCCCCAGATTGTCGGTTGTCCAGCACACGGTAGCGAACATTTCGCCACGGTTGCATCATTTGACTCAAATTTACTGTTCACTGACCGTCACACAGACTAAACATAAATATTGGGCAACAATTCGGGTTCGAAACCGTCATCTACCAGCATCTCGAATCTACGCGCCCGCCGCATTACCTATCTGAGCAGCAGAGTCACCGAGAAGGTTGACAACGCGGAACGGCAACAATTCGTTGTCACAGATCACGATGTTGCATCCAGGTGTTCCTGCCCCGTCCCGGCCGAGGTGTCGAAGATCAATTCAGGGTTCGCGAAACCGACAAGCTCTGCCGGGTCTCGACGGGCGGACCACCCTAACCGTGTGTGGGTGGCCCGACATACGGCGCCTGGCCATGTCTCCTCACCCGATCGCCGGCCCTCCGGCTCGTTCACCGAGAACCACAGACGCATCACGTTTGGGAAGAGTCCGCCTCCATACCGATTGCGCGACGCGCTCCCAGCGCCATGGTGACTTGCACAAGATCCTTCGGAGACGACAGGTCAAGTCCCGTCAGGGAACTCGCCTTTCGCAGGCGGTACACCACTGTGTTCGGATGTACGTGTAGCTGCCGGGCGGTGGCGGCTCGATCGAATCCGGAGTCGATGAAAGATTCGAGCGTCTCGAGTACCGCGCTATCGGACTCCAACGGCAACAACACATCTGCGAGTATCGGCAGCGCAGCACTGAAGCGGGTCAGTTGATACTCCACTGCAAGATCCTCGAGACGGACGACCCCACTGGTGCGTCCGTACTTTCGGGCAACGTTCAGCACCTCGCGCGCCTGCGTGACGGCCGCTGGAATTGCCGTGGGCGCCGCGACGTGTACAGCGGCAACCGTCGATGCACCGATGACCTTCTCGAGATCACCCAAACGTCGACACAATGACAAATACTGCGGACTCGACGCCCAGTTTCCCTCTGCGGGTTCCGATTCCACAATGGGAATCAGTACGGCTCCGCCGCTGCTCCCGAGCACCCCGAGGGCTTTGTCACGCCCCACCTGATCGAGCTCTCGTTGCAGGTGGCGCACCTTCCTCCGCTCGGCGACGGCAGTGTCCACCTCGGTCGAGGACTCGTCGTCATTCCGCTCGACGTGCAGCGCCACCACCCAGTACAGGCGCGCCAACCTGATCCCCACCTCGTCGGAGACCCGATCCACGTCGACACCCGTCGAAAGTGCTACGAACAGGGACCTTCGCGCCGAATCCTCGTCCGTCTGAGTGGCGTGGTCGGAACCGTAGCCGGCAAGAACCGCGGACGTGGAGGCCGCGGTGTAAGCATTCAAGAGTCGTCCGGTGCGAGCCAGCGCAACTCCGTCTTCCGGAACCGCCCATTCGCTGATCGTCTCCCACCACAACCCTGCTGCCAGGTGATATGCGCGCAGTACCTCACTGAGCGGAACCAATTCCTGCGCCCGTTGACGAGCCGATTCGCTGATGTCGGCGAGCAACTCGGGCGCCAGATCTGCGCCCGTCCGGAGCATCGAAATGAACAGTTCCAAATTTCGCCTCACGATGGTCGTCACGTCGTTACGCAACGCCTCGTCCGGAAGCAACCGGTAAAAGGTGACGTCGCGGTGGACCAGATCGACCGTCGCATTGACCAGCGGATGGGTGCGTTGCGCCAATCGGTCGGCTAGAGATCTGCCGCCAACCACTATCGGTTCGAGCGGCAGATCTTTGTTTCCTGACACAAAACCCTCCACAGAATTGAATTGCCACCACAAGGCCGACCTGCCTTTTTCCTATCACTATGTAACCCACGCCACTCTCGAATTCACAATCAGCGGCGTACCTGGAAGTCCCACCTTCGACCAAATAGGAGCCTCGAGTGACGTGGAAAACGCACAGCGCAGCCATTCTGGCAGGCGTCGTGGCTGCCGGTTCGATCGCGGCACTCGGGACCGGTGTGTCACATGCCGAAACGCATGCCGGCCCCATCCAATACGTCGCTCTCGGCGATTCCGCGGCGGCCGGCCCGCTGGTCGCCGAACAAGATTCATCGGCGCCGGGCTGCCTACGATCACTAGGCAACTACCCTTCCGTGGTGGCGCAAAGACTCGACGCTCACCTCACGGATGTGACCTGCTCGTCGGCGCGATCCGCCAACGTCACGGACACCGCACAATCGACGTTCTCCGGTCAAGTACCGCCGCAGGAAACAGCATTGGGGCCCGATACCGACCTCGTCACCATCACAATCGGCGCCAACGACATCTCGTTGTTCCCGACAGTTCTGAGCTGCGTAAATCCTCTCCCCGAACCCACCGGAACGTCCTGCCGTGACAAGTTCACCGCAGGCGGCGTCGACCAACAGCGACAGTTGGTCGAAAATGCCTCCGCAGGTTGGAGTTCCATGCTCGAATCGGTTCGCGACCGGGCGCCCTCGGCGCGCATCGTCGTGATCGGATACGGAACATACATCGCCGCTGACGGATGCCCCGGCACCCAGCCGTTCTGGCCGCGCGACGCCGACTATCTCCAGAGTGTGATCGACTACGGCAACACGGTCATGGCAGCAACGGCGGCCCGTCACGGCGTCGAGTACATCGACATCACCGAAGCCACTGCCGGGCATGACATCTGCACTGACCCTGCCACTGCTTACTACACCGGAATCGTCCCTACCCAGCCGGCGGTTCCACTGCATCCCACTGCGGCCGGGATGCAGGCGATCGGCAAAACCGTCGCCGACGCTCTGTCCTGAGCCTCTCCCCCAACACAATTCATTCAGCACTCGCGAAAAGAGTGGAACAATCATGTCAATTCAACGAGACGCTCCGCCGCTGCCGTCCATCGACGGCGCCCCTGTCGGAACACGCGACAAACTTCTCGGCGGCACACTCGTCGCACTGTTTCTCGCAAACATGCTCAACTTCTTCGACCGGGCGATCCCCTCGGTCGTTGCCGAGCCGATCAAGAACGAGTTTTCGCTCAGCGACTTGCAATTGGGATTGATCACCTCTGCATTCACCCTCGTCTACGCAGTCGCAGGTCTGCCTCTGGGCCGGTTGGCCGACACGAAGAACCGTCCCAAGATCATCGGGATCGGACTCCTGGTGTGGAGCGGACTGACGGCAGCAACCGGTGCCGCCGGCAGCTATGTGCTGTTCATCCTCGCGCGTCTAGGCGTCGGTGTGGGCGAAGCGACCTTTACACCCGCAGCCAACTCGATGATCGGTGATATCTACCCGGCAGAACGACGCTCACGCGCACTTGGTGTCTTCATGCTCGGTTTGCCGATTGGCCTCATGCTCGCCTACTTCACCGTCGGCAAGATCGCCGAGGCATTCGACAGCTGGCGTGCACCGTTCTTCCTCGCGGCGATTCCCGGTGTCCTGCTGGCAGTCGTGCTCTACCGCATGGCAGATCCGGTTCGTGGTGGTTCCGAAAGTCCGGAGGCCCGCGCAGCCGCTGTTTCACAGGCACCGATCACCCGTCCGATCCGTCGTCTGCTCGCAATTCCCACGCTTCGTTGGCTCATCCTTGCCGGACTGACGTTCAACTTCGCCGCCTACGCAGTGAATTCGTTTGTCGTCCCGCTTCTGATGCGCCAGTACCACCTGAAACTGACTGCTGCGGCATCGGTCACCGGCATCATCGTCGGAATCACGGGCCTCATCGGATTGCTTCTCGGCGCTCGCTACGCTGACAAGGCCAGCGCACGCTCACCGCGCGCGCGGTTGATGATCGGTGTCGGAACCTCGGCATTGGCAGCACCTTTGACGGCACTGGCACTGTTGCAGCACGGCGGGAACGTCGTGATGTTCACGCTCTTGTTCTCGGCCGGGTGGTTGTTGGCCTACGGCTTCTACATCAGCGTCTACCCTGCCATTCACGACGTCGTGGTTCCCAGGCTCCGAGGCACTGCGACGGCGTTGTTCTTCGCTGCCATGTATCTTCTCGGCGGATTCTCGGGACCAGTTGCCGTGGGCGCGATTTCGGACTGGTTCGCCAAGCGTGCGCTTGCCGATGCCGGTACCGGGAAGTTGGCTCAGTACGCCGGCGACGGGTTGAACTCGGCCATGTATCTCGTGCCGATCATGTTGGCGCTCACTGCGGTATTCATCTACCTGGCCACTCGCACTGTCGGCAAGGACGCCGCGCGTATGCAAGCGGAGCTGAGCCAGGCCTGACCCAGGAGTTCACGGCGGTGGGGGGGGGGGGGGGGGGGGGGGGGGGGGGGGGGGGGGGGGGGGGGGGGGGGGGGGGGGGGGGGGGGGGGGGGG
>NZ_JBYTAP010000012.1:0-122263 GCF_058788335.1 Rhodococcus sp. FW305-130
CCCCCCCCCCCCCCCCCCCCCCCCCCCCCCCCCCCCCCCCCCCCCCCCCCCCCCCCCCCCCCCCCCCCCCCCCCCGCTCCCGTATGCGGTGGCGGTTGTTCGGGCATCGAGCCCTAACAACCGCTGCGCCAGCTCCCCAGAGCGCCACCAGTGCAATGCGGCGCACCGAAGATCAATCGAACAAGTGATCCGTGGTTCCCGGCGCGGGAAACGCGAAATCGATCTGAGCACGCGCAACGGGTTCGCCAGTCAGTCCTTCGACAACAGCGGCAAGATCCGCATCGGTGATCACGTTCAGATGCTTCGTCGATTGGTACATCGCGGCCTCGACTGCGGAGCGTTCCACAGGGATGTTCTTGTCATTCACGGCTGGGCCTTTCGTTGTGTGCGTGGAGCTAGTGGAGAAGTCACGAGTTCAGCACCCACTGCACTTCGATGATCAGGTTGGCGAATCCGTGGGCAGCGATCGCCGGCCACAGTGAACGGGTGTACAGGGCGAGGACAGTGAACAGTGCGCCGCCGATGAACGCCGACACCACATTGCCAAAACCGAACTTCAGGTGAGCGAAAGCGAAGAGCACGAGCATGACCGAGGCAACCGACAGAATCAGAACACGATTCGACGGTTTCCAACGCTGGACGGCGAGAACGCCGGACCGGTGCAGAATCTCCTCCGGTAGTGCTGCGTGGAGGAAAGCCCCGGTCACTGCGGTGAAGATTCCACCCCGGATCAGAAACTCCTTCCGAGCCTCGTTCGCGGCGATGGTGTCCGGATCGGTGACCGGAAACCACGTATCCAGATTCACGCCATATGCGAAGAGGAGATAGTTTCCGATCGCGACGAGAACCGGAATCAGGAGAACCCACAACCCGATCCTTCTCCACGCAGACATCTGCGAGTTCGGTCGCGGCATGACAAAGCCCAACCACCGGATCGACCGCACCCAGGTGACGCGCAGCGAACGGGCCAACGATCCACTGCGCGGCCAACGGCCACCGGCTTTTGCATTTGCGATCGGCGGGACAAGAGCAAACACCAACCAAAACAGCCACGAGAGAAATGCGTCTTTGAGGTTCTCGCGAGTGGGGTCGTCCACGGCATACGCAGCGTTGTGAATCGCGTAACCCAGTAGCACCGTCGACAAGAACCGAATCTGCGTACGCACCGGAATCAACCGGTACCACGCGTCCCTCATCAGTTCGTAGCGCGAGCGAACAACAGTGAGCGGCGTCGTCCCCGAGCGAACAGCCGGTGTGGTCACCGTGCGCCGTCCTAAGCGCTCTTCTGCTCACCGGATTCAGCGGCCGGCGAAGTTTCGATCTTCTTCGTCACCGACTTCTTCGTCGCTGTTCGCTTGGCTGCTGACTTCCGCGCAGCCGGCACACGCCACTGTTTGATCGAGCTTTCGGTGAATCCGACACGGAGCGCTTCGCTGATCGCGGCGTCGAGGTTGCCGACGTTGGCGGCGTCCTTGCGGGCGAACTCCTCACGCGTGTCGAGCAGTTCCTTGTGTGCGGTCGCCACCACACGGATGATCTTCATCTTCTCTTCGGCTTCCGCCTTGATAGCTGCGTCGAGTGCGTCGAAATCTGGTGTGTTCGGTGTCGTGTTCATGCGCTACATCGTAGGAGAAATCTCGCCCGTCCGTGCACCACTGAACGTGCGCTAAGCGCAACTCGCGGACACCCGGCCCGTTGTCCACGGGTGGGTGTCCGGGGCGGCGTTGTGTGCACACCAGACGCGGAGCGGAGGAATCTGGTGTGTGCCCAATGCCGAGAACCCCGGTGCCCGCCTGTGGGCAACATCAACCACCCGAACTGCGTATCGACGCGCTCCGCGCGGCGCATCTTCTTTTCTCCGAGATTCGACCACAGATCGGGACTGCTCCGATCCTCATATGGATGCCCGAGATTTCCCTCTCCGCTCCGCTGCGTCTCGGGCACCCACAATCGGGACCAGCCCCCAGATGGGGACGAATTTGAGACCGGAGGAACTCGCGGGCTCGTCCTGGCGCTTTTGAGATTTCGGGGACGAGACTCAGAACGGAAGTGACTCCGAAATCTAGACCCCGGCAGAGCAAGATAGTAACTTAGGTGCCCTAAGTTGGGTCAGGTCTTGCCGCTGCGCTCTGGACCTGAGACACTGGCGTGTAGCCCCACGTGGTGGGGGCGCTGCGCTGGGCCGAAGGGAGGCACGACGGACATGAGTGAAGACGAGGTCAGTCGACCCCGCCGGTTCCGTCGTGAACGCCGGGAGAATGTGCCGGGCGGTCGAGCTGGCCGGCACGTGGTGAAGGTGACTCCAGAGGAGGAGTCCGAGTTGCTGCGCCGTGCGCAGGAAGCGCGCATCACCGTGGCGCGGCTGATGGTCGAGTCCGCCCTGTCCGACTCCGGTGAAACTGCTACTGATCGTCGCGATCTTGCTGCGGAGTTGTTCTCCGCGTTCCGGTTGTTGTCGGCAATTTCTATCAACATCAACCAGATGGCGAAAGCCACCAACGCAACCGGAGACATCCCCGCCGAACTGAACGGCGCACTGGTCAGCGTGCGGCGTTTGGCGGACCGGATTCACGGCACCCTCGACGAGATGTCCGCGCCGTGATCGTCAAGATTTCCCGCGGCGCCAAAGTCACCGGACTGATGTCGTACCTCGCCGGTCCGGGCAAGAGCAACGAGCACAGCGACCCCCATCTGGTGGCCGGCGACTACGCGATCATGGCGTGGTACGACGACAATGAACTCAGCGGCGTCGACGCTCTCGCGATCGGCAAGCAGATCGACCAGCCCCGCAAAGTGTTCGGCACCGAAATCCAGATCCCGAACTACCTTCGTGATGAATCCGGCCAAGACGTTCGCGACAGTCACGGCAAGAAGGTCCGCGATCCGATCGACCTCTACCGCGACGGAAATGTCTGGCATTGCTCGCTCTCGCTCAAAGCCGACGAAGGCGAGCTGACAGACGAGCAGTGGAACAAGATCGCCACCGAGTTCATGGACGAAATGGGTTTCACCGACACCTCCGGCCGCAGCCCCGCCAGATGGGTCGCCGTCCGTCACGGAGTGTCCGCGAAAGGCAACGACCACATCCACATCGCCGCATCCGCCGTGCGCGAAGACGGCACCAAAGTCAACCTCTACCGCGACTGGAAACGAGCCAGCGTCGCGGCTGCTCGCATCGAACGCGAACACGGCCTCGCTGTCATCGAGTCCCGCCAGAGCAAGACCGGCGAACGCGGATACCACCGAGCCGAAAATGCGCGCGCAGTACGCAACGGGAAGACCGAACTCGACCGCGATCTCCTCGCACGGCGCGTGCGTGCTTGCGCGACATCGTCGAAGTCCGAGGCGGAATTCGTGCGCCGACTTCGCGGGCAAGGGCTGATCGTCCGGCCCCGCTTCGCCTCCGGCCGCGATGACGTCGTGGTCGGCTACAAGGTCGCCGTCAGACCCGATCGCGATGCAATCGGAGCCGATGGAAAGCCGATCTTCTACGGAGGCGGTCATCTAGCAAAAGACTTGACCCTCCCCCGTCTCCGGAAGGAATGGGAAGACACCCCTACGGCGTCATCGGAGGCCGTCGACGAATGGCGTAGCGCTCGGCGCGAGCGTCCCGCCGCGCGACCCGGACGTGAAGCGAAAATGCTCGACCCGAAACTGCTCGAACGAGCCGGTCGGGACATCGCGGCCTGGAACAAATACCTAGCTTCGATTCCCGTGACCGACCGAGCGCAATGGGCACGCGCGGCGGGACGCACGGCAGGCGTTTTTGACGCATGGTCAGTCCGCACCGAAGCCACACCAGGACCCCTTGCCCACGCTGCGAAACAACTAGCCCGATCCTCACAGATCCCCGCACATCAGCACGCACCGAAGAGGGCAGGCGTCGTCTCCGCCGGCGGTGCGGCCCTGATCTTGATGCAAACAAGCCCGCAGCTCGGCAAGACCGCGTCGTACGCGCTGTTGATGCGCCAACTGATCAAGGCAGTGGAAGCGATCGCTGCCGCACATCGTGCAGCCGGCGACCTGAGCCGGGCGCGTGACCTCGAGATGACTGCGCGAGTGGAACTCGCAGTGATTCATCGTCAGATGCCTCAACCTCGCGCCGAGGTCGAGCGTGTCGAATCCGAGGGCAGCGTCGCAGTGCTCGAACGGTCGTTTTCGGAAGAGCAGACAACGGTGGAACCAATTCCGTCGACGGATCAGGCAGGGAGCGATGCCGCAACGCTTGCCGCCGGTGACTTCCCGGTTTCCGCCCGCGAAGCAGCAAAGCGCGGCCCGTCTCCAATCCCCTCGAAACTCGATCCCCAACGAGAACAGACCCGAGCGGGAAGAAACCGGGATCACGGCCCCCAGCGCTGATGCTCCAGCAGTAGCCCCGGAATCATCTTTGGCACGGCGATCGGCGGGCGAAACAGTATGATCGGTCGGTGCTGAACACGCCCAATGAAGGCTCGGGGCTCGATGAGTCCGCAGTGGTTTCGACCTCGGATCGCAAGGTCTTCATCAGCTGGGCCCACCGCAACGTCGATTGGAACGACGAGCAAGAGCAACAGTGGACAGGCCAGGCACACGCCTTCGCTGAGCTTTTGATCCGCAACGGGTTTCCGAACACCGAAATTGACCTGTGGTATCTCGATAGTCCAGTACCGGTCTGGACTCGGTGGGGACCGCAGCAGATCGAAGATGCAGATTTCGTGGTCGTTCTACTCAGCAATGCATGGAAGGAACGTTGGGAAGGGACGAACGATCCCACAGTCGGCGCTGGTGCAGCCGGGGAAGCCAATACTTTGCGGGGGATATTTCAACGGAACCAGCAGGAGTTTCAGCGCAAGGTAGTGCTTGTTGCGCTACCGCCGATTGATGGCCTATCGGGAGTGGGTGACAGTGCTCTCCCCGATGAACTACGTGGAGTATCACGAAAAAATGTCAAGCAACTGACGGACAGTGGGATCGGCGAACTCGTACGACTTTTTACGGGTCAGCCTCGGTACACGAAACCGACGGCCGGACCGGTACCGGTCCTACCTCCCATTCAAGCGCCGGCGCTCTCCACGGCGACGAGGCCGGTCCCGGGGTTGGCCGAGGAACCCTCAGCAACAGCACCAACAAGCGGCCCAGTGAATGTGTCCGGAAGCGGTAACACCGTGATGATCGGAAACAACCACGTTCATCAGCCGACGATGTCTCAGTCGACCTACGAACTAATCGGCCGGACAAGCTATTTAGCCGGATCCATGAGCGCATCAACCAGTCGTCGACGCCGACTGCGGTTCGGCGCAGGCCTGGACGAACAGCAAGTTGAGCGTTCACTTCTAAATGCAGTGGCTGTTCCTTCTCGGATTGATGAAATCGGACCGGGCGAGATACGCGTTTTGACCGGGCCATTAGGTTCTGGAAAGTCGGAGATAGCCGAGGAGTGGTTGAGAGCAAGCATCAGACGGGCTCAAAATGACGACTCCGCGCCGGTGCCGCTCTTCATCTCGGCTAAGGAGTTGGACGAGACAGTCGATGTCCGAGTGAGCCGCGACATCGGTTCAGCCACGGTACTGCGGTGCGGTGTCGACATAGTGATTGACGGGCTCGACGAACGTACGGACTTGGCTGCCACAAAAGTGCAAGAGGCATCGGAATTCGTTGCACGTTGGACCAAATCCCGGGTTGTGCTGACGACTCGAAATCCCGATCTACGCGACGAGTCGGTACAGGTCGCAATGAGCGACATGACCGACGCGCAGGCGGCAGAGCTGATGAGCGCTGTCGCCGGTCGCCCGATCCCTCCGCTTGGTGCCCAACTGACAAAGTCAGTCAGACGACCCCTATTCGCGGTGCTGACGGCGTCGCACGCGACCGCGAACGACGGAGTGACAGGCACTTCCGAACTCATCGACCGTGTCGTCGAACAAATCGTGGAGTCGGAAGGGATGGAACTGATTCCCTATCTGATGGAACTTGCAATCGAAACCGTCAGCACCGGGAAAGCCGTAGACCCCACCAGATTTGCCTCACTCGAGATCGCCTCCAAGATCCGAAAATCTCCGCTGGTCACCGGCGCAGGAAAGACATGCGCCTTTTCCCTGGCCACGTTCGAGCAGTGGTTCGCTGCGCAAGCGATACTCGACGGAAAGGTCGACGTAGTACCTCTGCTGTCTTCAATGCGCTCCTTCGACAGGTGGAAGTACGTCTTCTCGATCCTGCTCGCTGCTGGGGAACCCACCAAAGTCGATCTGGTCATGGCTGATATCGCTCGTTGGAATCCAGGTGCAGCTGCCTGGATCATCAAGGAGACCGAGAGAGGCGGGCTGACACGGCATATTTCGGAACTCGAAGAGTCCGACTGGGAAAGCGCAGGACATCGCATCCGCTACGCCCAAGCAGCGTGGCTTGCCGGAC
Source organism: Rhodococcus sp. FW305-130 (assembly GCF_058788335.1). Taxonomy (NCBI): domain Bacteria; kingdom Bacillati; phylum Actinomycetota; class Actinomycetes; order Mycobacteriales; family Nocardiaceae; genus Rhodococcus; species Rhodococcus sp. FW305-130. The sequence continues at coordinate 6,391 of NZ_JBYTAP010000012.1, forward strand.
TCGGTCCGCTCGGACAGGCCTTCTTCTCGTCTTTCGCGGGAGTCGCATCAGGGTTGGATGACATCGCACTGTCGGTCCGCATTGGGCGGTCCAAGATCGCTGTCTCATGGATCGCACCTCGCGACGGGGAAACGGGCAGCTTGCCCGAGATCATCAAAGCAGGGCACGACTTCGAATATCGCGTGATGGTAATGAGGCAGCATGCCCTGCCCACGGGCGTCAACTGGGTTTGGGCACTGACACAGTCCTACTTGCGCGACGACATCTCGAGTTCCTTCAAAAACTTGATTTTGGGCACGGCAACGGAACCAGGAATCGTTCGGGACGAGCTGACCTCCGGAAGCCCTGAGACCATCGGTACCTGGGGCTCTACGATGATCACGCCCCAGTTGTACCCCGGTCCCGACATTTCACCGTCCCAGGAAGATCCTTGGGGGAATTTCACTGCTCGCCGCATGCACGAACGGGTTTGTGCGATCGCCACAGCAGCGCTTCAGTGCTACCACGAGTTGGTGGAACGACTCGTTCCCAACTTCACAGGCACACTTGGAACCCAGGGGCTCTTCCCCGTCGAGTTCTTCGGAGACGTCAATTTCACCCCGGGAGAGGATCAGGGGGCCTTTAGCTTCGGCCCCCCGGAAGCAGGCCTGGGATGGACACTTCGCGCGCGGGCATCAAGCCCATTCGACGAGGCCACCGCCCTATCCAACACGGTCAATCTCACGCTCAACGACGAGAAAAGATCCGCAGAGATGTCCGACGACAGAGATGTGCAGTACGCCCAGTTTCAGGCATATATGGCCCAAAGCCCTGAGTTTGCGGAGTTCGCACCATCTTTCAGCACGGTTAGTCAGCGGGTTTCTCCGACCGAATCGACGCCGGCGACGGGCCTTGCATCCGGCTTGCTCTGGGGAGATCTCGAAAAACTCAACTGGGTGTCCGGGCAACGACCGCTGTTGTGATAACTCGGCCGAGTGCGCGTAGACGAAAGAAGAAGTCGAAACGAACTTTGCCGAAGATTTTGGATCACCGGGATCGGTGAGTTCTCAACCCCCAGCGTTTGAAAGAACGGAGGCACGGAGGCACCACCGAGGCACCATCAAGAACCGCGAAATGTGAATCAGGGGGATAGCTGTGACAGATATGGACGCATCGACGTGGTGGATGCACCAACCGGGGACGGAGTTCAGCGAAGGGGTGTGGCTGGCAGGATGGGACGATCAAAGCACGTGGGGATGGGAACTCGGAAACTACTTCCTGTCGCTGTTGCCGAACGGGGCTCCCGATGACGTAGTCCCACAGTATTTCGGGCTTCCCTTCTCCCACACCAGTTCCGTTGTGGCAGCAGCCGCCCGAGCAACCCGCGCGGATCCACTAAGCATCTGCAAGGCTCTCGAAATCTTGCCACCGCCCGGCCCGCTCCCGAGCGAATCACAGGTCGCCACCTTGCAGATGAGGGCGCGCGAACTCGGTGCCGGCGAATACGCCGGGGGTCAGAACGCTGCATGCGATTGGCTCCTCGGCCGCTCTTCGATCTGCCCCGGCTCCGGCTGGAATTGGTATACCGGGCAGCGTCCGGACCGCGCCATAATCGCGGCCGAGGCCGAGATCAACACCGGCGAAATCTACCTCGACCCGACGAGCCCCCGAGAGGTCTACCGAAGAGGCGTCGACGAAATACTGGGCCGAATCGTCGCTCGCTTCAATTGACCTGGCCAGCAAAATGCACAGCCAGCCTGCTGAGGCGATTGCTTGGGCAGTTTTGGGACGCGTTCAGGTATCCGTCAGTCACCGGTTGGGACTCGAGTCTGCGCTGTCGAGACCGTGGCGATGACGCGATCGGGCGCAGTGAGGAGTTCAGCGACACGGCAGAAAGTTTCGTTCCAGTCCGTAGCGCTGTCGAACTTTTTGGACTGAAGAGCACCAACGAACATAGCTCGTACGGGCGCCGCTATTTCTGCAAGATAGGAATCCTCTAGCGCTCTAGAAAACTGCGCAAAGGCCTGCGATGAGGCATCGTCGCAGGCCTTTGCGGCGTGAGCGATAGCAGCCACCTTCGGGTCCTTGGCGGTCTTGGGGAATTGCCGTTCGAGCCTTCCGATTCCAGACGTGTCCGGACGTGCGGCCTCGATCGCGGCGCATTCGGCCGCATACGCGATTGCTGCTTGTGCCGCGGCCGCACACGGACGATTGCATATCGCAAGTGGGATGGTGACCGTCTGCACTGTCGCGATCACCGAGGGGACGACAGCGAGCGAGATAGACCCCTTGTGCTCGTGGCGGTTGATATACCGCAGCACACGATGCCCGTCCGCTCGCACAACCGACTGGGCGGTGAGACCGAACCAGTTGCTGGCCTCCCCACGCACATCTGTGACGTCTTTGGCATCGACACAAAGCGTGATTCTGTGAAGGTGGAACTGGGAGTCAGCATCTGACTCGTTACGCATCCGTCGCAACATGTTTTCGATAGCGGCCTCGTAGGTTCCAAGATGGATCGCCGAGTCCGTCGGTTCTTCGTTCATCGGAGGCCACTCGCGGTACGTGGAGGTGTGGTACCAGGCCACACCCGACAGAGCGCTCGGATCGAGAGCGACATCGTCAGGCGCTGACACAGCCAGATCGTGCTCGTCCTCCGTCGTAACCGTGACACCGCAGCGAACGCAACGTACACGCTCACCGGTGACGTACTGCTCAAAGGTCAGCCGAGTTCTATCCGTGCAGGAAGGACAGATGATCCAGCAGTGTGCATACCCGAAATCAACTCTTCGGTCGGCAACCACTATCGACTCCTTGGCTTGTTCTGGCCGTCGGGTTTAATCCGATTCTTCGGCCCTTCTCCTACGCCTGCCCTCCAGCTCATCTGAGCGCATTTGAGCGCGTTCGACGAGCCAATCCCACGAGTGGATATCGATGTTGTTCATGGTGGCGAGCCTGCGTCGGGCCGCGTTCGTACTCGCAGGCGTCTCGTGGCGGCGACCGATGATCACAAGGCCGCGCACAGTGGGGTGGACATCTACGAGCCCGAGGCCATTCTCGTGCCGAGGATTTCTTACATACTGGAGGTTGCTCTCGATGAAGCCGCGCCAGTCGTTGATCTGTTGGATGGCATGGACAAGCGATTTGTTGGGGTGGCCATCCTTGTTGAACATGACTTGTTGCGGGCCTTCGAGCTCCACTGCGAGCCACTCAAACCCCTGCGAACTGTTCTCCGCGATCATGTAGTCGCTTCTGAATTGATCACCGAATTTCTTCTCTGCAATGACCCACCTCCCGTGGCCACCGCCCAGCGGTTGCACCAAGAGATGGGGTCGCGATGCCAAGAATTTCTGCATATCGGGTTCGTTTTTCGCGTCGTGGAGCGCGCGACGAAATTCGTCGACGTCGTCGGGCGTGATGGTGTCCCACGTGACGGAGAATTCACTGAGCGATAGTTCGGCCTCTGCTTCTCGCGCTTTGCGCGCTTCATAATCTTTGTGGTCTTGGAGAATCGCTGCCCACTCGTCTGCGTCCAGTGAAACGTCAACAAAGTCATCGACGTTCGGTTCGTCGCGAGGGTCCGCGGGACCGATCTCTGACATGCAATTTCTCCTCGCACTTGGTGAAGTTTCCGTGACTCTACGGACAAACTGATTGTTCAAACGGCGAGACGCACAAAACCGTGTCACGCAGTAGTTAGTTGTGGTCTTCCTCCGCCGGTGGCAGCTGAGGTCAGTCGACGGGCAAAGCTTCGGGATCCGCGCTTGTGCGCGGATCCCGAAGTCGGAGTGGCTTGAAGGTGGAGGAGTTTTAGGGTTCTGTCCTCAGGTCCTCGAGATATGTCAGCGTCATCGGGGACGTGTCGAGCTCCGTCAACGCGAACTCGCCTTGCCTGGCGTCACCGAATTGCACGACGACCAGCGCACGTTCGGGAATGAAGTCGTCACCGGAAGGCGCCGGCGGGAACATCGTCTCGACCCATTCACGGTCGAACGGTTCTTCCCCGGCGACCACGAATCGCCACACGTCGCCGTGCGAGATGGTCAACAAGTCGTCGGCCCAGAGTCGAAGGACACGCTCAGCGGGCGGGTCGATCCAGCCACCGAAGCCGTACTCGGGATGTGCGAAGTCGAAACCGGAGCCTGGGGGCACTGACAAGGTGATGGCAGGTACTCGTACCGCGGTGTCACCATGCGGGTGCATGACCGCGTGATTGAACGTGCCGATCATCAAAGTCAGCCCGACCTCCTCAGTAAGGAATCGGCCGTACGTGTCCGGGGCCGCCAAGCGTGGCCACCTCGATGGCCCCGAGACAGGTTGGGGCTCCGGGGCCACTGGCGGCGGGCTCGTTTCGGATGGTGTGTCGGTCTTCTGCTGCGCTGTTCGTCGCTTGAACGGCCACATCGGTCGGTCTCCTTCGTAGATCGCGGGGTGGTCGGCTATCTGCCGGCGTGTTGGCGTTCCTGGCTGCGGCCCTTGCTCGGACGTCCTTTCCTGGCGACCGGCGGTTTACCAGTCCCGGTCTGCACCGCTCCTCGGGGATGCTTGGCCTGGTCGAGATCGGCCGTCATCCGGGCGCCGATCGTTTCCTTGTCCACTCCTCCGGCGTTCATGTCGGCGGCGAGGGCATCGCGCCGTTCGGCTGAGTCGTACTCGGCTTCTGCGGCTGCGCGATGAGCGTCTGCGTCTTCGACGATTTCAGTTTCGGCCGGCGTACCTTCGGCTTCCGTCGCCGTCTTGTCGAGCCGATCGGCTTCGGCCATCAACTCGGAGGCCTTCACGTTCTCGCGTTCGGCGAGTTCCTGTTCGGCGGCAGCGGCCCGCTTGGCTTCTTCGGCTGCTTGGAGCAGGTTCTCGATTTCTCGGGGGTCGATCCCGGGGGCGCCCGCGTCGATTCCGTACCGGGTCTGGACTTCCTTGCGGATGCGATCTGCGGCGTCGGCCGCGGGCTGCGAGTGGTCCTGCCAGCCGCGGGCCTGCTGCCAGCTGTCGGCGATCTGCGCGTGGGTAGCGTCCTCCCACCAGCGGTCCGTCATCACCGGACGTAGCTGCGCCTCGATCGCGCTGCGTTCGGCGACGAGCCGTTCGCGCAGTTCGCGGGCCGCCTGCACGCTTTTGGCTTCGGCGTCGCGGATCTGCTTCTCCCGTGCGCGACCCATCTGCTCTGCGAGACGGGACGCAGACTGCAAGCCGACCCGGAACATGCGCGTGAGTTCTTGATTGACCTCACCGATTTCGTCGTGCTCTGACATCAGTTGTTGCCTTCCTTGTGGGGTGACGCCGCTGTGGGCGCGGATTCAGGGGAGAGACGCATGTCGGGGAACATCGACGACGGTGCGGGTTCAGTCGGCAAGGGCACGATCGCGAAGTCGCCGCCGGCATGACCGCTGCGGACCGAGCACGCTTTGAACGTGCCCTCTGGATCGAATAGCTGTGCCATGTGGTGGTCGGCGTGATCGCGCCACCACACACTCATCCCGGTCGAGGGATCCAGGCGCAGACGCTCCCATGCGCGCCACAGGGCTTCCAACCGGGAGATAGCTTCGGCGTGTTTCCACCACTGCGTGCACCAGTTCCTTGACGTCCCCTCGATCACCTCACGCCGATAGACAGGGGCGATGCGTTCGCGCACGAACTCCTCTACCGATCCGAACACCAGTTCCGGTTCTGCCGGCTGCTCCGGCTCCGGCTCCGGTTCCGGATTGGCGAGTGAAATCTCGAGCTGCGCCAGCAACCGGGCCGCTGCCGCGGCTTCGAGTCGCGCGTACAGCTCCGGAGTGAGGATTTCCGCCCACTTCGCTTCGGCGATCGCGTCGGCTTCCTTCTGGATGCGTTTGAGAACTGCCTTGCCGACCATCGCCTCGAGGTTCTCGCTCAGCGGCGCTTCGACGTTCGGTTCATCTCTCCCGCTGAGGGGCGTGTACGCGGATGGGGGTGGATAGTCCGCATCATCGGGCGGCAGATAGTCAGCCTCACCCGGATCGAAATCGTCCTCCGGTGGTGGCTCGAACGGCGCGGTCACAGCGACACCGCCTCACGCGCAGCCCCGGCGTGGTCTGGCTTGAGCCATTCGGACAGCCCTACTTCTGCTTCCGCCAACGTCGCCGGGGCTGCCGGATCGTGGGCTTCGATTGACGCCCTGATCTGGTCGGCGTGCGGGCCGGCCATCCACGGCGCCGTCCGTACGATCACAGGCCGGTTGCCGGAGGAACGTACGATCGCCCGGCCACGTGGCAGTGCTTCGAGTTCGGATTCGGTGAACGTACGAACTTTGGTGCGCTGCTTGGAAGTGGATCGGCCTTGCGAGGAGGCTGTGACCGACCCGGTGATCTCCCAATGGTCACCGATCGCGGTGGACATGTCCCGAAGGAACACCCCGTCATCGACGGCGACACCACCGCCGTAGACCTTGACGTTCGCCGCCGACCACAGTTTCTTCATCCCGCGTTCGCCCCACACCTCCACACCCTGTGACCAGGACTGCAAGATGGCCATGATGATGATTCCGCGTGAACCGTAGTGGCTGTAGAGGCTAGGCAGCTTGGACCAGCGCACGACGTTGGCCACCTCGTCGAGAGGAGCGACGAGAGGAACAGGCAGACGTCCCTTCGGCGAGGTAGTCGCGATTTCTTCGGCCGCGTCGATCACGGCGACGGTCAACGCAGTCACCAGTGGGCCGGCCGAACCGTTGCCCTCGCGGGAAAGGCTGTAGAGCGTGCCTCCGGAACGAACGAATTCACGAGGATCGAAATGCGGCCGCGGATCGGTCAAACTGTCCGACGTCACCCAGGGATGAATCGTCCTGATCTTGAGCGAGCGGATCATCTTCTTGGCAGTACCGAACACACCGCCGCGTTGTTTGTCGGGCGCGTTGTACTGCCCGGCCAGGCCGTCCGCCTGCAATCCGTACCCATGTTGGCGAAGGATCTTCACCGCTTCCTGGTTCTGCACGTCCGTGACCCACGTATATGCCTGTGTGATCGGGCGGCGATCGAGTGCCGCAGCCAGGAACAGTGCCGCCAACAGATCCTTTCCTTCCGGATCGAAGAACGCGTCCGTCTTCGCTTCGAGTCCGTCGTCACCGGAGGCGAAATGATCGGCCAGATCGGCGGCCCTGACTTCGTCGGTCACCCACGTGAGCGGATTCCACCACCAGCTCGGTTCCTCATTGGCGACCCTCTGCGGATCGAACACCCAGACTTGCGAGCCCATTGCTGCTCGAACGTCGCGGGTCGCGTCGACGACATCACGCTTGTTCGACGTCGTCAGGACTGCGCCGGGAGCATCGAGAACTGCGGGGATGACGCGACTGGTCGACTTACCGGTGCGAGGACCCCAAATATCGACGTGCAGGTCCTCCCAGCTGCCGCGCAACATCGGGGCCGACCCGAACACCGGCTTGCTCGGCAGCAACAGGTACCCGAGCTGGATGCCGACAACGTCGTCGGGACGGAGCCGCACCTGCAAGGATTCGGCTTTCGCCCGGCATGCCTGTTCCGTCAACGAAGCGATGTCGCGACCGCGGCCCATGTACTTGGCTAGCTCGTCGACGCGGGTGCTGTCCCGCTTGCGCAGGATCAACAACCACATGCCCACTGCGACCAGCACGATCAACGCCAAGGCAAAGGCAATCGCCACTACGCTCGCACCGGACTCCCACACGAGATCGCCCTTGATCAGGCCAGCGACCATCGCCATCGGATTGACCGGAACATCCTGCTCGGTGCCGAACTGCATCGCGACGGAGGCGCCGACGACGCCGGCAACCGCGATCCCGGCGCACACACCGAGCACCTCGAACGCCACGTCACCTTGACTGGGATCACGCACAGAACCCTTACTCATGACTGATCTCCGTTACTGTCGACGGCGGCACTGGCGGGGGAAGTGAGTATTCGTCGAAACATGGTTTTTACTACCAACTTTCGGATCTACGTGTTGTCCGTCGGTATCTCGACGACGGTGGTCAACGTGACGGCGTAACCGGCACGTGGTCTGCCCGTCAACGATGTTCCCGTTACTTGAGCGGGGATGACGGTGTGTGAATGGCCTTGTACTGCAACGAATCGGTGTTTTGTTTCGAGGTCGGCGACCAGGTCGTGCATCTTCTGTACCGCACTCTGCAATGCGGCCGACGGCTCACCGACTTCGGTGGCGGTGCTGTAAAGAAAGATATGCGTCATTTACAGGCCTCTGTTCGCGGCGATCAGTCCACGGTTCACTTCGCGTAGTGCTTCGAGTTCGACGCGGAGGGAATGTATTTCGGAATCCGGGGCGCACGGTTGCGGTTTCACGGCGTCCGCGCCTTCCCGCTGCCGTAGCCATGCCCGCACGGTGGAGGTGTGGATCCCGGTATCGGCGGAGACACGCTCGATGGTCGCCCACAGAGACGGATACTGAGGGCGCAGCTTGTCGACCAAAATTACTGTGGCACTGCGCACCTCTGCTCCGTAGCGGTTGCCGCGGGTGCTGCGTTTGCCGCTCATGCCGCATTGTCCTTCGCTGTCTGTGCCGCGTATCCGGCGTCGGTGGCGTCGACGAACCGACTGTCGGTGTCGTGCCACTGGTATTTCAGTTCCGTGGGGGTCAGGACGGTCTCGAAACGGTGCCCCGGAATGCGTTCGGTGCCCTGTTTGAGCAGGAAAAACCCTCGGCCTGGGGGTGGTCCTGGCTTTTCGAGTTGGGCGTCGTAGCCGGCTGGGGACGACAGCGCGGAGACCCATGCCTTGTCTGCGCGGGTGAACGGAATGATGGAGTCGAGTTTGTCCATCTCGTCCGAGGTCAGGGCTCCCACGATCAACGCTCCGGCGCGTTCGATGAAGCCCTTGGCTTTCATGATGTCGAAGTCCATTTCGAGCGATTCGAGGTCCTTGACGGTGTGGGTGATCATCACCAGCGCCGTTCCGACGGTGCGGGTCAGGCGGGTGAGGGCGTCGACGCGGCTGACCATTCCGGGGCCGGCGAGGACTCGCCAGAATTCGTCGAGCACTGCCAGGAAGAGCAACCGGTCGCGAAGTCCGCAATCGGCGAGGACGTGTGCGGCTTCGATGGCGCCGAATCCGTCCTCCCAGCATGCGGCCATCACCGCAGCTTCGAGCTTGGTGTCACCGTGGCTGAGCGCTGAAATGTCCACGCACACACCGGTCGGTCGATCCTCGCCGGTGAAGTCGATCGGGGTGGTCGTCTGCTGGGAGAACACCTCACCGAGATCGCCGTCGAGCAGCGCGGACAATGTCTCGAGGAGGGATTCGACCTTGGCGAGGTACTTGTCCTTGTCGCGGGTGTACGCCTTGCGCATCAACTCTTCCGGCGGGTTCTCGATCAACGTGAGCAGATCCGAGATCAGCGGCGGGTTGTCGTATCCGAAACGGGGGTCCTTTTCGAGTAGGCGCAGCGCCGCGGTGATGATGTTGCGTTCGGCCTGTGTCAGCGCTGTTCCGCGCTCGATTTCGCACAGTGACTGCATCACTCGCTTGCGGCGTTGGTGAACCTGTTTGATCACTTTCTTCTGCAAGTCGGGGAAGTCCGCGAGCAGCGGAATCACCGACCCGAGAGCTCCGATCGCGAGCGGGTTGAGGTACCCCTCGCCGTGTCCCAGGCGCACGATCTTGCCGCGATCGCCGCAGATGATTTCGATTTCCTTGGTGAAGTCGGGTTTGGTGTCGGCGAACACGAACGGGATGTGACCTTGGGCGATGCCGCCGCTGACGAGTTTGCGGCCCACCGTGGACTTGCCGTTACTGGGGAGGGCGAGCATGAACACGCTGGGGGTGTTCTGTCGGCGTGAACGGTAGGTGGCGGTGATCGGGTCGTAGTGGAACGAGATGCCGTCGGGATCTTTCCCGAGTGGGGTTCCGACCATTGGATAGGTGCTGCCTACGACCCACGGGGAGAGCCCACATGCCTGCACGCTGGTGCCGCGGAACTCCGGCGGCTTGGGTACGACGCCCATCTTGCCGCCGCCGTGGCCGGCGAAACCGCGGTCGGTGAGTTTGGGGGCGCGGCGCCATTTCGGTTCGGTTCGGGAAGGGTCGCGTGCGAGTTCGGCGGCTTTCGCTGCTGCCTTCTCGTCTGCGATGCGTTGTTTTTCCTCTGCCTGGCGGCGTTTGCGTGCCGCTGCCATCGGATCGCGTAGGGAAGCATTCTGCTTCTTGCGTCCGGGTTCGTACGTGCCGGTCAGGTCTGCGATCCGGCGGCGCAACATCAAACTCATCGTTTTCTCCTGTCGGTGGTGGTCGGCCGGTTCAGGCCTGCAAGGTTTTCGCCGTCGTTGCGTGGTCTTGGAGATAGACCCCGACTCCGACGCCCGAGAGAAATGCCGCTGCCTGGTATCGCCATGCGGGCCGTACTTTCGTCGAGCACCCGGCGACCAGGGATTCGATCGTGTCGGCCTGAATGTCGAGCTGGGCTTCGGTACTTGCCGACGCGGTGACGATCAGCGAGACCGCTGTCGCGCCGGCACCGTTGCCGACCTCGACGCGAGTACGGTCTGCTGCCTTGACCTTGAGGTCTGCGCGGACCGATCCGATACCGCGTTGGGCATTGCGTTCACCGACTGCGTAGACGTAGCCGCTTTCGACTGCGTTCACGGCGTCGGCCGGGGACATCGGCCGGTGAATCAGTGTCACGCGCTTGCGCGGGACGTCGCCGTGACCTTCGAGAAGTGCTTTGAGAATCCGTTCGTTGCGGGCACCGGACGGGGGTGCGTTCATCACCCAGGTCCGCGAGGCCGCGCCTTCGTGGAAGTAGGTGTTTTTGGTTTCCTCGGCCGTCATCGGGCCGGCATCGAGCCAGTCGACGTACATCTCTCCGCTGCGCAGTGACGATTCCACCTCGGCTTCGACAACCGGGCGGGGATCGTATGCGCGGCGCACGACTGCGGAGATTTCGTGATCGGACATCGGGACAGCGGTCACGCGGAATGTGCCGAGGTTCGCGCAGATCGACGGAAGACGTTCTGCCAGATCGGCAATCATCGCCATCGGATCCTTGCGTTTGGCTTCCGTGTTCGCGGTGAAGGTGAGCGCCATGTGGGTGTGCAACTGGATTCCGTGACGTACGCCGGTGCCCGATTCGCGGACCACCGCTTGTGCGAGTTCAGAGGTGCCGGGTTTGCACAGTCGCGTGATTTCCGCGTCTTGCCGCGCCCCTGTCTCTGGGAGGGTTTCGATGATGGTGGCGATCGCTTCGATGTCCGGCGTCTGTCCGCTGAGGTTGATGAACTCGCCCCAGTTGGCGACGTCGAGGTCGACCTGACCCTGTTCGACACCCTTGTATCCGGGCACAGAGCAACGCAGCCTGATCGTGTACTGATGCAGTTTCGGTAGATGACTCATTCCGAATCGTCGGCCCAGTTTGTCGATTCCCCACCACATTTCGATCGGAGCGCCGATTCCCGGGACTCGGGTTCGGCCTCCGGGCGCGTTCGAGAGAGAACCAGCGCGCAGGATGTGCTGGCCGCGCCGACGTTGCTTGCTCCACCCGGTGAGTTCAGTGGCGAATTCGTACCCTGACTTACCGCCGATGCGTGCAGCGAGCGGCGCCCAGGTCAGCACCACTACGCCGAGGATCACCGCTCCTGAGATGAAGAACCCGGCGAGCAGTGCAACGATGCCGGCCACGATGCCCGAGGCGAAGACGTAGAACATTTTCTTCGACACACCGAACAGGTACGTCGAAGGGGCTTCGTGAAGACCGCCGTAGGTGTTGGGGCGGGCCGGTGCTTCGGTGCTCATAGCTGCTCCTTGAGGATGGAATCAATGAGGTCAAACGGTGCGGTGCGGTGTGCGCTCATCCGGACCGCCCACCTTGCGGCTCGTCCGGAACGTCCGCTCCCCCACTTGCTCCGGAGGCGCTGTCGCCGATCGTCGATGCGACGGCGCCCATAGCGCTGCCGATCCGGTCGGAGACTTCCTGCCCGACGGCGACGGCCGCGCCGACCGGACCAGCGGCCGCGGCCGCGCCGGAAGCTGCACCGCCGGATGCTGCTCCGGACGCTGCTCCGGACGAACCGCTCGCGGTCGCTGCTCCGGACGGACCGCTCGATGCGGCTTCTGTGCCACCGCCCGAGGGCGCCGGTGAGCTCGATCCCGATGAGGGCGTGCTGGAGCCGGTCGGTTCCGTACTCGGGCCGCCTTGAACGCTCGACGACGAGGAGGACCCGGAATCCTGTTCAGCCGAGGAGGACATCGACTGGATCATCGAAGCGCCCATACTCGCGCCGGTCGCGGCGAGCATGCCGCCCAGCACCGCGCCGCCGTTGCCGCCGGCCATCGAACCCATCGCCGGAACGATCAGTCTCGCCAACGCCGGCATCGTCAGGCACGAGAGTGTCAGCAGGATCATTCCGGCGAAGACACCTTGTGCGTCGGTAGCACCGGCGGCCGAGAGGAAAGCGATCCCGTACACGCTGGAAGCGACGAACGGGAACAGTGCGAACACCACCGCCCAATTCCGTAGCTTGGTCCAGGCCTGCATTCCGGCGCTGCCGATTCCTGATGCGGCGGCCGCGATCGGTGCCCATCCGAGGACCAGGCGCAGCATCGCGATCTGCATCATGATGAACACCGCTTGCACGGCGGTTCCGACGATGCCCAAGATTGCGAAGACGAAAATCAAGCCCGGACCCAGGAGAGGGCCGACTTCGGCGACGGCGAGGAGTTTGTTCGCTGCTTCGTCGATGTTCTCTCCGACCATCGCTTGAACCAGCCACACACCCGCTGCTCGGGAGAGTTCGTCACCGGCGAGGATGAGCGGAACCAGAGTCCAGGACGCGAACACCGTGCGGGTCAACATCATTGCCGTTTCTTCGGCATGTTGCTGTGCCAGACGCGATTTGGCCCAGGCGAGTTTGAGTGCGGAGATCCCGACCGAGATCATGAACGCCGCTATCTGGAATATTCGCAAGAATTGGTGCACTTGCCAGACTGTGTTCTCGGTGTCACTGTTTCCGACCGCGCCGGTGACCGAGTTGGTCATCCACCACGTCAGCATGAAAGTGATGCCCTTTTTCCAACCGTCGAGGAACACTTCGGCGGCCTTGCCGACGCCCGATTTCCACATCCCGTCGGCGAACTCGCCGGCCGCGTCCTGTGGATTGGCAACAGCAGTGCCCAAGTCGCAGAACCGCTCGAGGAACCCACCGACGACCGGTACGGAGTCACCGACGTCGCGGCAACCGGCATACATGTCGTCGTCAGCCGGCGGTTGTCCGGTTTCCGAAGTGCCCGGATCATCTGCCGGGGGCTGGGCATGCCCGAGCGCGACCGGCCCGAAGACCAGCACGGCCAGGAGCAGAGCCGCGATCGCAGACAGACGCTTCACCATTGGGTCCACCCCGTCAGCGAAGTGATCGTCTGCGGCGGAAGCTGGGTGGAAGGGCGACGGATCTTCCAATCACCGTCCTGCCAGACGACCTCGAAGCGAGTGGTGAACCAGGAGCCCGGAGTCTTGTCGCGGGCCGCGACCTCCACGACTGCGAACGAGTTGTCAGCGCTCCAACCGGAAATCTTGAATGCCGCCGGGATGTACTGAGGGGGCAACTGGCTCCAGTCGATCCACTTCTTCGGCGCCCACGACGCCTTGTTCCCCCGTGTCGAGGGTTCGATCTGGTTGTCGAAGACCGCATCGAGTGATTCCTGGTCGATGACCGTCCGCATGCTGATCTGCCAGGCAGCGAGCGCAGCGCCCTGAGGGGTGCGAGCGAAACCCGTGGCCAATGGGCCATCTACTCGAGTGGGACCGTCGGAGGTCGAGAACGGCAGGATGAACGGACCGACTTGCTGCCACATCAACCCCTCCGGAGCGGGGACCGGGTCACCTTCCTTGAACGAGGGGCGATCTGCCGACGACTGCGGCAACGCCTGACCACGCGGGTTGACGGGGTTGGCGATCACGCGGCCGAACAGATCCGCCGACGGAACGCCGAATGCAGTGCCGCTGTCGGGTTTTGCTGGTGCCGTCGCGGGCGGCTGGGTGGCAGTGGGGGCGCCGGCGCCGGCGGAATCGTCGTCGCGGGTGACGGCGATGAACACGGCGACGGCCACGACCACAGCGAGAAGCGCGCAGAACACGGCAGCGGCGATCCCGGTCGTGCGGCTGGTCGCCAACCACTCGCCGGTGCGGCGAAGGCGCGATCCTTCTGTGGTCTCGCGGGGTTCGGTGCGGTTACTCACGGGTGGCTCCTGAAAAGTCGGGGGAAGATCAGTCGGCGTAGGAGAAGGCGGTGTATCCGTCGAGCGAGGCCAACGGCACTGGATCGGTGGGCGCAGCTTCGGAGGTCTCGGGCTGCGGATCAGGGAGAGTGATCTTCCAATCGCCGTTTTGCCAGATCAGCGAGGTCGGCGACGCAGACAGCGCAGCGTCCGGCATCCGTGTGGCCAGCCACACCACGGCTTGGTCTGGGCTGTAGTCCTCGATGCGGAATCCGGCGAACTGGGCTGTCTGAGCAGGATCGGCTTCGGTGGTGATGGAGGTCATCACCCGCGCCACGGCGTACGCGTCACGGCCCCGGCCAGGGGCGGTCAGCAGTTGTGCGGTCTGCGCCCAGGTCTCGTCTGGTGCGAGTGCGAGACGGCTCTGGCCCTGAATGGCGGCCATCACCACCCCTTGGGGTGTTCGGCTGTATCCGAACGGGATCTTCGCCGAAACGCTCGTCGGTCCGTCGACAGCGGAGACAGGGACAGCGACACCGCGGTAGCTCTCCCACTGCACCTGCTGCGGCGCTGCGCTGGTGTCGACCGCCGCGGTGCCGGTTCCGGGGTCCTCCTGCGACGATCCGCACGCGGTGGCCACCGACAGCGCGAGAGCTGCGGCGACGAGGGCGCCGACGAGGCGGTAACGGTGAATTGCCATGATTTCCTTCTTTTTCGCAAAGTGAGTAGTGGAATCGAGACGGGCTAGATGAGGAGCCATCCCGCCCACGTGATTGCGGAGGCGGTGACGATGGCGCCGATGGCGATCGCGATCAACCGCCGGATTCCGGGGCCGGTGACTTCGCCGTCGTCGAAGCGGTGCGCGACTTCGACACCGGCGCGCATCGCGGCGACGATCAGACCGGCTGCGACGAACCACAGGAACACCCCGAGCATCTGCCCGAGCGGGACCAGGACGTCTTCGCCGGGCATCTTGATGCCGCCGCCTGCGGCCAGTATCGAAGTACTCACTCCATGAACCAGGTGACGTACGAGGCGGCGGAGGACGTGATGATCGCGCCGACGGCGACACCGACCACCATCATCTTTTCGCCGCGTCCGGCGGTGCCGTCGGCGAACGACTGGGCGAACTTGACGCCGGCCATCATTCCCAGTCCGATCAGGAAAGCTGTTGCCGCCCACAGGCCGACGCCGAGCAGGATCTGAAACTTGTCGCCTGACGGCGGAGTGGTCATCTGAACGTCGATCACGTCCCCGCCCTGTCCAGGCGAGGGGAAGGGCGCGGGCTGCTGAGCGAGGATGTAGGTGTTGATGGTGTGGAGTGCGTTCATGAGAAGGTGCCTTTCGAGTTATGTTGCGGAAGAACTGATTTCCTTCACCCGAGCTGCTGCTGCGACTCGGATCTGGTCGTGGAGAGCGATCACCGGGGCGACGGGGTATCTCGTCGGGTCACGCGCCGCTTTCTTGTCGGTCGGCAACGTCGAGGACGGAGACCACTCGGGAAGCTCACGAGGAGGCATGACCCGCCAAGGTTCGAGCCACGGCACGTCCCAGCAGTGACCGGCCAGCGAGCGCGCCAGCGACTCGACGACGGCTAGACGGTTCCGGACCGGCTTGGACAGTGGGCGATCACTGTCGGCGACGGACACGACGCCGAGGATGTGTGTTCCTTCCGGCGTGCCACCGGCGGCGTGTTGCAGAAGCAGTGAATGAGCACGCTCTACGCCGTGCATCGTCGTGCGAAAAACGAGCACCACCAGCGGCGAGTCCGCGCCCGGTAGGTCACCGATGTATCCGGGCCAGCCGCGCTGGCAGTCCCCCGCGTATGCGAGGGAACGCGTCAGCGAGGAGACTCCGGCACCTCCGGTAGCTCCGAGAAACCAGACAAGCGGCCGGGCCGGGGTCAGAGCCTCACGTTCGATCGGGCCTTCCCAGATCGGAGCGGATTCATCGGTCCCGGGCATCACAGCCCCCGCGATGCGTGGACCGCTCGGCATCGGAGCACCGCGGCGCGGAACATCGGCATATGCGCTGGTCATCGGACCATCACCGCGCTCACGCGCCACACACCGAGCTTGGTGGCGGTCATGTACGCCGCGAACGGAACCCGATCAATCTCCCGGCCGCCGGCATCGACGGCGGTCACCGTCACTGCCACGACTCGTGAGACCTTTGCAGGCTTGTCCTCGGGGTGATTGTCGGCGGTCACCGTCGCCGTGGCCGTGGCCACCGCGTTCTGCTCACGCCAGGACTCCCATTGGCGACCGGTGATCGGTGCCAAAGCAATGAAGGACGACGCGTTGTCGGTGTAGTACCGCTCGTCGAGCAACGGTGCTGCCCGGTTCGCTGCGTCGATCTGGTTGGTGTCCGCCCCGGGGGTGTACGAGAACAGAGCTTGCGCGGCCGCGACCATCACGGCTTCCGGATCGCTTTGATCGACCGAGGAAAACGGTTCCGGCAGAGTGGGATCGGCGGGAACAGTCAATGATTGGGTGGGGCCGCCCTCATCCATCGGGTGGTCGTGGTCATTGCTGCGGCCGCATCCGACAAGTGCGAGAACAGCGAAGGTCATGGCTGCGAATGCGGTCAACCTCATCGGTCTGCGGTCAGTCCGGTTTGTCATCGTGCCTCCTGCGGTTGCGGTTGTGATGCGCCGAAGCGGCGGACGTGCATTTGTTCTCCCGACATCCCTGACAGCGGAGCGATGGTGACGGTCTGGCCTTCGGTCGGAGCGTGAAGCAACATTTCTTCGCCGTTCTCGAGGCCGTAGTAGATGCCGACGTGGTGCGTGTTCGAGGCGGGGCCGAAGAAGATCAGGTCGCCGGGTTGTTTCTGGTCGATGGGGACTTCTGCGCCGCGTGAGTCGTAGAGCTGTCCGGGATCTGCGGTCGATCCGGTGAAGTGCGGCAGGCTGATTCGTCCGCCGGATGCCTGGTAGACCGCGTACAGCGTCAGACCTGAGCAGTCGAATCCGCCGCCGGTGGGGCCGTTCGTGTCGCCACCGCCCCAGACGTACGGGGTACCGATCCAGCGCGAGGCAGCCAGGATGATGGCTCGTCCGAACTCGCTGGCCGGACCCTCGCCGCCGCCGCTACCGGGTGCGGGCTGCTGATCGTTGCAGGCATCGCTGCCGCCGTCGGCGACGGCGATGGCTCCACCAGCTGCGATGGATGCGAGTTCGGCTTCGGACATGTTCGCCCCGGCGCCCTTGAACTTGGCCGCCAACGTGGTGGCGATCGGCTCGTCGTCGGCGTACGCGTCCGGGTACAGCGATCCCTGAACGTTCTGTGCTGCGACGGTAATCGGTAGCGATTCCCACCCGCTCTGCTTGGCCAGCGCTTCGTAGAATTTGCGTGATGCAGTGGCAGAGTTCATCAGTTCTTCGAGCGTTCCCCACCACGGGTACTGCTGCTGAAACTGATTGACGGAGCCGTGATCTCGTCCGACAGCATCGTGTGGGAAGTCCAGGGATCGGCCCACGTCCTTCTGATCGGCTTCGAGGCGAGGATCGGTGCCGTCGTTGGCGTACATGCGAAAGCCGGATTCCTGGCTTGCGGTTGCGAGCGCGACGATGACGCCGCGATCTGGAATGCCCATGACTTCACCGACCGCGACGATCTGCTTCGCGATCGCCAACTGTCGGCCGTCCAAACCTCCGAACCCGGAACCTTCATCACCCGCATCGCCCGAGCCCGGGGAAGTCGGTGCGGGCGCAGCGGGAGCCTCGCCGGGTTCGGCGGCCTTGTCGATCCACGGTTGCGGATCCACCGCGGTACCGGCGCCGTCGGGTAGACGACCGCCGTCCCACACCTCGAAATGAAGGTGCGGCCCGGTCGAGCCGCCGGCATTGCCGATCGCCCCGATCTGCTGACCGCCGCGGACCTGCTCTCCGGCGCGGACCATCACACCGTCGTCGAACATGTGCCCGTAAACCGAGCTGTATACGTGGCCCTCGATTTCGTGATCGACGATGATCCAGTTCCCGAAGCCGTCAGCGGGACCGGCTTCACGAACGCGGCCGTCGATGAACGCGTAGATCGGGGTACCGACAGGACCCGCACGGTCGAGTCCCTTGTGTTCGGTGCCCCATCGCGGACCGAACGGAGAGGTGTCCGTTGTTTCGGACGACTTGGTGGGCTTGACCAGCGAACCAGCAGCGGCAACCTGCCCGCCCCCGTTTTCGACGGGAGCGCACTCTTCGTCCTCGGAAACGAGAACGACCACCACGGCCATGATCATCAGAAGGAACGCGACGGCTGCGGCACCGACAACGACGATGGCACCGCCGACGCCTCCGCTGCTGCTGTCATCTGACACGAGATGGTCCCTTCGGTTGGAGTGGGACGTCAGTGCGTCCCGGGGTTTGCTGGGCGGCGGCGCAGCAGAGGAGTTCCGTGCGCCGCCGACCGATCACTGCGCGGGCGGTGCGGCGGCAGGCGCCTGAGTGGGAGTCGGGATCTGGGCAGGCGCGAACGCGCCGCCCGGCCCGACGATTTCAGGAGAAACCGCCGAGGTCGTGGCGAACACCGAGCTGGTCAGCGGCGTCGACGACGAGGGGGCCGCAGAGGGCGTCCCGCTCGGACGAGTCGTCGGCGAGGCTGTTTTCGTGGTGCTCGCCCCGGCCGACGTGGATCCGGACGAGAGTTCTTTCGCGAGGGTGGAGAACCACTCGACGGTGAACTTCGCCGGGGTCTGCCCCTGTCCTCCCACGGGAATCGAGTCGTAGGTGCCGTGGTTGCGGGCCGTGTCCCAGTACTTGACCTGCGTTGCCATCTTCAGCAGGTCCTTGTTGTCGGAAATGCCGCGCTGGACTTCGTTGTAGATGTACTTCTGGATCTGGGTGCCGGTGGACGGCGGGAACAAACTCATTGCCGCGTCCCCGACTTTCGCTGCCAAGATGCCCAGTGCAGCAGGGGGATTGGCCATGCCGACGGTGGCGAGGGTGCCGATCGTGTCCAGTGTGAGGACTTTCTTCGCGACCGCGATGCCCGCTTGCAATCCCATGACACCGGTTTTGATGACTGCCCGGATGACATCGGCGTCCGCGTCCGGAGTGGCGGAGCGCGGATCGGAATTCGTGGACAGGCGCCCGAGGATGGTCTTTCCGGACGACTGCACGGTGAACCGGCCGTTGGAGAAGTTGATGTCGTCGTTGACGACGTCGGCGGCGGTACGAATTGTCGCCCCACCCAATGCGCCCGCGAGGTCGACCAGAGTTTTCTGCGGATCCTGCTGCTCGAGGTGCAGCTGCCCAGCGATATTGGTGACCGTGCGGGCCAGCGTCGCATCTTGTGGTGTCGCGCATGCGAGGTCGCCGTCGGTGCAGAACGAAGCGACACGGCCGGCAACAGAGCCGTACCCGGACGAGGCGGCGTAGTTCGGGGCTATGCCGCCGCCGTCAGCAGGGGTCGGGGTGGTCACCGTCAGATCCGACAAGGCAGAGGTGGCAACGCCCTTGGGCGGTGTCGGTGAACTCTGCCCGGACGAGCCGCCGGGGAAGGTGCTGGCACCTTGCGGGCGATTCGGGGACGAGAACAATGCACCGGCGGCGAGCTTGTCCGCTGTGATCGGGCCTTTGCCGCTGCCGATATTGCGGATGACGGTGTCCGCTATCTGCGCGCCTTGCGAATATCCGGTCACCGCGATCATCGACGAGGGGCACCTATCGGCGTAATCGGAGATCGCTTGGCTGGTCTTGTCGACCCCCTCGGTCATCGACTGCTCGTACGTCGCTCCCCGCCAACCGAAGTCGGCGGCGTACGGGACGAGCATCCGTGAGACCTCACCGGCAGCGGACTGGAGCAAGGGCACCATCACCGACATGCCGAGGAAGCCGCTGTCGATGGTGGGGTCGGCATCCGGAGCGGACTGGTTGGTCCCCTGAACACCGAAGACTCCCAAAGCGGTGCAGGGCATCGGTGCGGAGTCGCCTGAGGTGGGTGCGGCGTTCGCCAGACTGGTTCCTGCCAGTGCGAGGACGACCGTGGCCGTCACCGCTGTGGTGATCCCTCTCGCATATCTCATGCGGATTTCCCTTCGGATGTGTTTGTTCACTGCGTCGGCGCGGCTGCACCGAGGTTTCGTACGTCGGCGGCGAGAGCGGTGAAGTCCTGCTCGACACCGCTGCCCATCGCCGAGGTCACGATCGGTCCTCCTGCGGCCAACGACCGGTCGTGACCGATCAGGCGCACCGCTCCGATCCGGCCCGCCATATGGGCACTGAGGTGATCGGCCACCGGCGTCGAACCGGGACGGACCTCGACGACGGCCACGACGACCGATGCCAACGTGTGTGCGCCGAGGGTGCTCTCGATCCATTCCAGGACGGAGGGAAGACGGTTCACGGAGTCGCCGCGGCTGGACACCACCAGGACGATCACGACCGACGCATCGGCCAGCAGCGGAGCGAGATGCTGTGCACGCAAAGGGTTTCCGGCGTCGTAGATCGGAAAATGACCGGACGCGGTCAGGAGTGAGTGAACGGACGCGAGCGCCGCAGCGTCGCCGCTCAGCTCCCCAAGCGTGCGGCGACCCCACAGCACCCCGTGCTCGGAGACCCATTGGCCGGGGTTCAGCTCGCGCCCGCAGCCACGCTCGGACAGGTCACCACCGGCGGGGGTCGTATCCACGGCGGCAGCAGTGACGAGTTCGGTGTGCAATGCACTCGCCAGGCCGACCGCTGTCGTGGTGGCTCCGACTCCACCGGCAACCCCGGCGATCAGCACAGCAGAAGGCGGTGCCAGCGGAATCAGTGCATCTTCTGGCTCGGGTACCTCATCGACCGGGCCTTCTGCCTCGGACCCGGGCACAAGCGGCGGTGCGGTGTCGTCCACCGTTGCCGACGGCTTCTCGTCGGATTCGTTGTCTTCTGTCGGCTCGCCCTCGAGCCAGTCCCCCGCCCACGTCACGGCGTGCCTACGCTCTCGTTGATGGCCGCGATCAGCGTCTTTCCGTCACGCACGGTCGTGCTGATGGTTTGCGCGTATCGCACGATCGCACCGTCCGCGGCTTTTTGGACCATCTCTACGGCGAAGACACCCGGCTGACCGGACGGGCGGATCAGAACGCAATGCTCGGTGCCGACCGGGACGCCGTCATCGATGCCGGCTTGCAAGGTCGACAGTTGGGTGGCCGCAGCTTCCGGAGTGGCGAAGCCTCGCGCTTTGTCCGCATTGCGATCGACGTAGAAGGCGTACTGAAATCCGAGGATCGCATCAGGGCCAGATCCGGTACCGCCAGGGCCATTCCCGCTGATGACGTCACCCTTGACGCTGCTCGGGCACCAGGACGAGGCGGCCTGCGCCCCGGCGACAGACGTCCCCGCCGCTGGCGGGGCCGTAGTGGTTCCAGGTACTTCGAGGGAGGCTGGAGCGTCCGGTTCGTCGGAACCGGAGGCCAGCGCGATTGCGGTACCGCCGACGAGGACAGCCAGCACGGCCGCAGCGGCTCCCCCGACAGCGGCTTTCGTGCGGCGGCTCCGGCCACGCGCCCGGTCGGATCCAGGGAGAGGTTCGGGGATACCGATCCGCTCCCCCTCATCCGGGGTGGGCGGTGTCGGTTCCGGATCGGTGGCCGGCAGCTCCCATTCCGATGCCCAATCCGGTTGTGTATTCAGATCACTGACAGCGAGGGTGACGACCGGGAGCGTGCGGACAACACCCACGGACTCAGAGACGACCGGATCGGTCGCCGGTCCGGTCTCGTCCTCATCTGCGAGTTCGAATGTGGGAGTGAGGTGTTGGGCGGGTCGGCTCACCGCAGCGACAACGGTCTCGTCTGCCGAGGGAGCGTTGCCGGTGGAAACCGGTTCGCTCTCAACAGTTTCGGCATGGTCGAGTAGGGAGTCGGGTTCTGATTCCTCATCGGGGTTTTCGGACTCGGGCTCGGAATGTACGTCGGTGTCTGGGGTTTGCTCTCCCGTGTCCACTTCGTCGGCGAACTCGGTCGGGTCCAACGGTGGAAACCAGTTCTGACCTGACATGTCGATATTTCCTCTCGTGCAAAGAAAAAGAACTTCGACTAACACCGCCGGGGCCGAAGCCCCGACCCCGGCGGCGGTAGTGATTACGCGGGGGTCGCTCCAGCGGCAGCAGCGCCGAGGGCTTGGCCGATCAGATCGGCGGTAGGTCCGAAGGCGTAATTCGCTTCGACGGCCGCGTTGTCGAGTGCGGCGATGACCTGATCGCCACCGGGCTGAGCGAGGACGGTTTCACGTGCAGTAGTGAGCTGCGCGTTGACGTTCTCGGTGATCTGCGGAACGGACGCCACAGCGTCGGTGACGACCTGCGCGACCGGCGGGGCCTGCGCCGCCAGCGCGTCACTGGTCTGCGAGGTGATCGCAGGTGCGTCCGGCTCAGGAAGGTTCGGCACGTCGATGTGGCGAGGCTCGGCATCGGTGTCACCGGCCCCGATTGCTCCCGCCGTCAATCCGCCCACCACAGCGCCGCCCACGGCACTGGGAATCCCGAGAATCAAGCCACCTGCACCGGCACCGATAGCCGTGCCGACGACGCCTGTCGTCGCTTCCGGCAGTGGCGGCGGGAGCGGAACCAGGCCGCCCATACCGGCCCCGATCAAACCGCCCACTGTGCCGCCGCCCAATGCGCCCACTGTGAACCCTGCGGTTCCGGCAGCCAAGGCACCTGCTGCGGCTCCGCCGAAGGTTGCAGCCGAGACACGTTGCGAACGATCCACGTCGACGCCGACGCTGGACCAGAATGTCGCGAACTGTGAAACACCGACAGATGCAGTGTTATTGGTGCGTTCGAGATACTCGTCGGACATCCAATTGGGCTTCGGCCCGACGTAATCACCCAGCTGCAACATCTGGGGCGGTGCTTCGATCGGAGCGATGATCTCGACTTCGGTCGGGAGATGGAGTGTCCCCACGTCGATCGGGTCGCCGTAATACGTCGGCGCTACATAGTTCCCGCTGCTATCGCCTGCATTGTTCGGGGACGACTGCTGTGTCGACGGCGAAGGCTTCCACTGAATGTTGTCGTACTCAGCCGGAGGCGGAGTCCAGTACGAACGATCGGACGTCGGCGCAGGAACCTCAGGGGCAGTAGTAATGCCCGGCTGCTCCGACGCAGGCGGAGGCGTCGTAATGCCCGGCTGCGACGGAGCGGTGATGCCCGGCTGGGTCGGCGCTGCGATCGCAACTCCGGCATTGACGAAGGCGGCTCCGACCATCGCCGCCAACGTCACGGCTGCGACCGCACCCGTCGACGGTGACCGATGGCGCCCACCGGACCGTGGTTTCTTGAACTGCTTCATGACATCCCTTCAATCGTGTTGTTTTGCAAACACTTAGGTGGATTCGTGGATGAGCCGGCCGCGAGAGTTGTGATCTCGGGGCCATTAATCCCGGTAGGACGTACCGGGAAGCTGATGCGCGGCAGAGATCACGCCGTCGGCCGCGAAGCGTGTGAAGAATCTGGTTGTGGTCGGGAGTTGGGTGTGTCCGAGTGGGCACCGGTGGAAGAAGCCGGGAATCGGAACGCTCACACAAACGCTGCCCGGACTGCGCCCCATGCAGTGGACGACGTTGGCGAATAGAGGAACGCAGCGTGCACGAAAAGGCGCACCCACCCGGTCCTCGGGCGGGAGGAGCGGGGTGGGTGCTTCACGGACCGTGTTGCCGAGCACCACGAAGGGCGAGACACGACGGACCGGGATCCGGGTGGCATGGCCGCATGCAGGGTTCACAGTGCGCCCGAGTTCGTGGTCAGCGAATCCGAGTTTGAGAGTGTCCTGTTCTACCCAGCTGGAATAGGTATTTTGCGCAGAGTTGTTCCCCACGACTGCCTCCGGCTAGTTGCGTTTTCAACTTCACCGCATAGGCTCGAAGGCCTGCGGTCTGGTCGCCTTGGTGCGTGCAGCACCGCAGACATGAAAAAACCCCAGGTGCGTGAGGGGACGCCAATCACCAACGCACCTGGGGCTTTCGAGACAGCACGACGCTCGGCAGAAGCCGAAGTCCTTGTGTTCGTGCTTGAAGTAGAACGGTCACTGAGAGTGACCTGGGATGTTGCATCGCGCACTGCGAGAAACCAGTTCATCCAAATCGCCTGCCCGTACTCAGAAGGCACACGCAGATAGACGTGTGCAAATTCTTCTGCGCTACAAGCGATACCGACGTCGACAAGTACCGAGGAATCCCAGGCTGGGCACGCCGTTGCAGGGTAGACCGCGTGGTTTGTGTTCGGCAACTCATTCAATCGCCTCACGGCCCCCCTTTTCCGCCTATAGGTCCCTTGACCTCGACTCTTTCTTGGCAACCTTTTATGCCAAACCAATATAACACCCTATTATTCTAAACACTAGTGCGAGTTGGCGGGGTAAAGGAGCGACACAATGACTCACGGGGATGGTTCTCGAGAGCTTGGAGTAGGCGTGTCGCGGAGTGCTGTTCGAGGCTTTAGTGCTGCCAGGTTGCGGCGCTATCGACTGGCGCGCAAGGCGAATATTGCAGACCTGGCTGACGCCGCTGGTGTCTCCGAGCAGACCGTCTCTGCATGGGAAACGGGTCGTGCGGCACCAACACCCGAGCTGCTAGCCAAGGTTGCGGCCGAATTGCGGCTTACCGTTGCAGACCTTGTGCCGATTCCGAATGACCAGCTTGGCCTCAGTGATCTGCGCGCCCAAGCTGGCATGACTCAAGGGCGAGCTGCCGAAGCTCTCGGAATTTCGGCGACGCTTCTCGGACGAATCGAAAAAGGGCGCAAAGAGTACGACGAGGCTAGGGCTGCGCAGCTTGCGGAGCTGTATAAGGTCACGCCCGAGCTGGTCGCTGAGGTCTGGCAGCGCGATCGTGACAGCCGTCAAGCGCGTGCGACACGCTTCCGCGATTCTTAAAAAATCTCCCCATAATTCCACCCAAACATCGAAGTTCGGTTCTTCTTCGGCGTGTCACCGTGACGATTGTGTGATCTTGGCACAGGATGAACGGGAACCTGGCACTGCATCGCTAGGAGCAAGGTCGGGCCGAAGGGAGAAGAGCATGCCCACACCAAGCAAGGGTGATCGAACCCGGGTTGTGAGTCGCGTTCCAGATCCGGTGTACGCAGAGCTGGAAAAGCGGCGGAAGGCGGCCGGAGTCAGCTCCGTCAGCCAGTACGTCGCAGATCTGCTGGCGGCCACCACTGGCCATAAGAATCTTGTCGTCGAACTCGACCAGGAGGTTTTGCAGCTCACCGCGTAACGAACGTCGCGTAGACGGCAAACCCGGGCGGGGGATGCCGTGACAACCACACATCGTTAGCTGTAGCGCACCGACTGCAACAAAAAACCCCCGAACCGGGCGGGGTCGAGGGTTTTTCGAAGTTGGTGAGATTCGAGTTAGACGCTCGTTTCTCAGCGGTACTGCTATATCCCCGAAGGGACTGTCTTGGCGGACAGGTCTCAGGCTACATCGTGGCCTGATGAAGTTTCAATGATTCCTGCGCGTGTCGCTGTTCACGAACACGCACCTACATCCGTACTGCGCCCGTACTGCGGTAGCAGCCCCATGCGGCGTCGGTACGGCACAGCTCGTACGCCTCGCGCTGTATCTGGCCATGTGCACGGGCACCAATGCCATTCCCTGACCCCGATGTTCGTCAACGCGCTCGGTGGCCCAGAGGCAGCTTGCCGAAGGTACTGCCAGGTCACGCTCGAATTGGAGCCCGGCGCATACAGCGGTATCGCGTCATGGCGTGGAGCCCAGCACTGGGTCGAGATCGTCGTCCGCTGCGCCTATACCGCGGAGTACAACCGCATCCGCCCCGAGCTCGTCAAGACGTCGAAGACAGGCAGTGTCGCCGGCGGAGGGATCAGTCTTAAATCGTTGTTGGCGGTCGCGAAAGTCATGGCCGGTGCTGCTGATTTCGATTCCGGCCGCAGCTCGCGTCTATCCATTGCCACACTCGTCGAGCGAACAGGGCTCGGAGAGCGGACCGTTCAGCGAGCCCGTCAAGCGCTCAAACTACTTCGGGTAGCCACGGAGGTATTGCGTGGCCGACTACGCCGCAAAGGCGAACGTATGGCGTCGTGGAGATTTGATGACAAGTCGCGTGGCTGGGCATCGGTGTGGGCGTTGCACCCGCGTAAGCCTGTGGATAAAACCCGCATGTCAGTCGCAGGATCTATACAGATGGCACCCCACCCCCGTAGGGGTCAGTTTTCTATCCCTACCTCTCGTAGAGAGGTACTTAATACAAAACGATCTGTGGATAAACGAGCCGCTTCGCGGCGCAAGGAATCCAGGTCCGAGGTCGAGAAGGCTGACGGCATCCGGAAAGGCCTGTTGCTCGCATCCAAGTGGCTCGGTAATCCGAGAACGCCTACGTGGGCACGTCAACATACCCCCCGAGGTTGGGCGCCTGCACTGGCCGAATCAGCGGCGCACGGCTGGACCGCTGACGATCTCAACTCCACCATCGACGCGTGGGCCGAGGCACGGAAGATGACACCGGACCCAAAGCATCCGATTGCGTTTATCCGGTGGCTCATGAAGGAGCAGGATCTGGCCTTCTCACCGCATGTTCTCGCTCAAATTGCCGCTGAGCAGGCAAAAGCTGGACGTGAACGACAGTCCTCGCAGTTCGAGGCCGAACGTGCGCGTTACGCATTGGCCGCGACTGAGGACTCCCCCGGCCGCCGGGCAGCGATGGCAGCTGTTCCGGATGCTGCGGCAGTCCGCCGCCGCAGACAGATTGCTGAGCGGAGGACTGCCGCTGACGCGCGCGCAGAACTGTGCGCGCGTCAGCGCGGCATCGACAACTGGTGAAAAGCTACGAATCCGCAGCAGCGCGGACCATGACCAGGCCGGCGGTGGTGTGCTGGTCGAGCATCATCAATGTCGCTCGCACATCACAGGCTTTCCACTTCCCGTCGAGCTGTCTGAACCGGACGGTGCCTTGCGTTTTGCCCCGCGCCAAACCCGCAGACATCTCTAGCGCCACAGGCAAGTCCTCGGGATGCATACCAGGTTTAACCTGGTCATCCACTGATTCCCACGCCAAGTCTGGCATCGGATCGCCTACCCATCGAATGAGTTGCAGCGTCTTGAGATTGACGATCGCTCGGTACTCCCCCTCCTCCGTCGCAGCCTCGAGGACCCGGTATTCAAGAACCACAGGGGGCGGAGCCGCCGCAACGTCGATCGCGGGGCCGATGTCTTGCGTTATTCCTCGCAAAATGACCTCTGACCTGCTGGTCGCAGGATCGATTTCTTCAAGCATTCGGCACGAAAAGTGGGCGGCACGCAGCTCGTCGTCATCTCGCCTCACTGTCCACACCGCTTGGTGAATGGTTCCGGGAGCCGAGTGGATGATCTTCGACAAAGCCTCGCCCTCATCGCGATTGGTCACGAGACGGGTGAAGGCGCCGGCCATTGCTTTCTCGGTATGTCGCTCATCCTCCGGAACGCCGTACAAGTCGAGCAGATCGTTGCTTCCGCTGGCTTTGCTCGCCGTCAGGTTGAACAACCAAGCTCCGGCCGGGTCCCTGTCGGGAACGACTTCGTCTGGTCCGCCAGTCCATAGGTACATGCCATGCAGACGTCCTGAGAACGTCACCAAAGGCTCCACAACGACACGCCGGCGGCCATCAGCAGTTACCCTGTCTACGCGGTCAGGCGACGCCATGACCTCGGCAATCACGCTGTAAACCTCGTCGAGGGAATCTTTGCTTTTGAAGAATTTGTCCAACGGTGTGAACTTTCGAGGAGTGCTCCCCAGACCGATGATCGACGGTGTAGCGCCACCGATCGACTCAATCAACAACCACTTTGTTGCCACTGCGTAGTTCCTCTCCCCGCGGATGCGAACAGAGGAACACTACCCGACAAAACAGACTTAATGTTACTGTCCGTTACAGGTATTTAGTCCTTCAGTGGACGGCGCTGACCTGGGCATCCGCCAAAAGTACTAGCCGGACTTCAGTGCTGGAATGATCCGTTGGTAGCCCGAACTGGCAGTCCTAGTTAGTAGGTCGACGATGCGGGCATCTTTACCGATCAGCACTCGAGGTCGGCGCCGTTCCACACCGCGCAAAATCGTTTTGGCAGCGGCCGCTGGATCCGTTCTCGCGATGGAACCCTCGAAGGATTCGACGACTTCCGAATGGTCGAGAGTTGTCGCCACACGCGCTGTACGTGCAATTGAAGTCTTGATTCCTCCGGGAAACACACAAATCACAGCTATTTGCCGGTGATGAAGAAGCATCTCCTGGCGGAGCGACTCGGTGAAGCCGCGGACCGCGAACTTCGCGGAGTTGTAGGCCGAGTAACCAGGCGCGGCCATGAGACCGAAGGCCGATGAGATGTTGACGATGGACCCACGATCCGACGCAATAATGTACGGCAAGAAGGCTTTCGACCCATTAACTACGCCCCAGAAGTCGACATTCATCACGTGCTCGATGTCTGCGTAGTCGGAATCCTCCACGGTTCCGGAATACAGAACGCCAGCGTTATTGAAGATCGCATCAACATGCCCGAACTGGGCGAGCGTTGCCGCGGCACACTCCCCCATCGCTTCTCGGTCCGTGACATCCGTCGCCGAGATCATCACCGAGTCGGCGCTGATTCCAGTCAGCTCGACCGTTTCCTCTAGGCCACCTTGGTCGACGTCGATTAGTGCGAGCTTTGCGCCTTGGGCGGCCAGTTGGATGCTTAGTTGCCGCCCGATTCCCGCTCCGGCGCCGGTAACGACTACAACGCGTCCTATGAAATACCCCATGCCGTAAGTATTCCTCGTGAGAACGGCGGTTTCGCGGAACGGGCTTAGTTGGGTGGGTGCGCAAAATTGACTCATGCTGACGTTGCTCGATTGAAATGTCGAGTGAGAGGTGCGACCTACGTGCGACCTACGTGCGGGCCGCCAGGTGCGGTCGAACGGGTGACGTAGTCGTCGAGCCGTGGCGTTCTCCGCCTCACGTCCAGGCATTTTGCGCCATTGCGTCGAACTGAAGAAATGCCAGCATTACTGTCAATAGCAGTAGAGAGTTGAGGGCGAGATCCGGGAACCTGTAATCCCAGTAACACCAGCAATACCAGTAATGCCGTCAATGTTGGTGTGGCAGTCTCGGCTTGTTTCGATTCTCCGCGAACCCCGCCTGCCGTAATGACAGTAATACTGCTATTGGAAACATGCAGGTCACGGTGCTGCCACGGCGAACTGTGCGTAATGCCAGCATTGCTGCCATTACTGGTTTTGAGGCCAGATGTGTTGCTACGACCTGACCGATGGCCGATAGCAGCAATACTGGCATTATGCGAGAACGGCGGTTTCGCGGAACGGGCTTAGTTGGGTGGGTGCGCAAAATTGACTCATGCTGACGTTGCTCGATTGAAATGTCGAGTGAGAGGTGCGACCTACGTGCGACCTACGTGCGGGCCGCCAGGTGCGGTCGAACGGGTGACGTAGTCGTCGAGCCGTGGCGTTCTCCGCCTCACGTCCAGGCATTTTGCGCCATTGCGTCGAACTGAAGAAATGCCAGCATTACTGTCAATAGCAGTAGAGAGTTGAGGGCGAGATCCGGGAACCTGTAATCCCAGTAACACCAGCAATACCAGTAATGCCGTCAATGTTGGTGTGGCAGTCTCGGCTTGTTTCGATTCTCCGCGAACCCCGCCTGCCGTAATGACAGTAATACTGCTATTGGAAACATGCAGTTCACGGTGCTGCCACGGCGAACTGTGCGTAATGCCAGCATTGCTGCCATTACTGGTTTTGAGGCCAGATGTGTTGCTACGACCTGACCGATGGCCGATAGCAGCAATACTGGCATTACTGCTATTGATTGCATTGCTGGCGATGGCGTGGAATGCTGGTAATGCCGTCATATGTGCCAGCGCTGTCGAGGGAGAGCAATGCAGACCGACTTTCACGAAACACGCAAAAGGGTGATCGCCGTAATCAACGGCAAGGGTGGTGTCCTAAAGACGACCCTGACAGCTAACGTCGGTGGAGAACTGGCAGCGTCGGGGCAGAAAATTCTGCTCGTCGACCTCGATCCTCAGGGGAACCTCGCCGAAGACCTCGGGTACACCAGTGAAACCGGCGATGACCAGGGAAGGTCGCTTGCTAGCGCAATCGCTTTCGGCGGTGACGCAAAACCCATCGAAAATGTTCGCGCTAATCTCGATGTTCTCCCTGGGGGAGTTCACCTCGAACAAGCAACAGCAGCGCTTGCCGCTATGGCATCCAAAGATCCCGATGGCGCAAAACTTGCCCTCGCGAGGGTCCTTGCTCCAATGGCGCCCGCATACGACATGATCCTCATCGACTGCCCCCCGGGCGACGAAACCTTGCAGACAGCAGCGCTAGCCGCCGCAAAATGGGCATTCGTGCCAGTCAAATCCGATGCGTCCAGCCGAAAAGGGATGGCAGCCGTTGCACTACGCATCGACGCTGTCGCTGCAATCAACCCCGACCTCGACCTACTGGGCGTCGTTCTCGTAGCCGTCGGTACATCAGCGAAAACCGTGCTCAAGCAAGCCAGGTCTGCAATTGCAGAGGCGTTCGGCAACGACGACGTCGTTTTCACTGCCACCGTCCGTCACTCAGAAGCGACAGCCCAAGCAACACGCGAGCGAGGCATGCTCGCAGCCGAACTCGACGCAGTCGTCCGAAGCGGCCCGAAATGGTACGACGTCATCAAAGGCAACGCCGAGCCTCAGACTCTCGCACCGAAATCGTCCAAATCCGTTGCAGACGACCTCTTTGCAGTTGCGCAAGAAGTTGTCACCCGCGTTGCAACAGCGGAAAGAGAGGAAGCACGGGTATGAATGACCGGCCCGAACGAAAGCTCACGGCGCTACCTCCGCGGAACGTGACTGGTGACCTGTCTCGAATGCAGAGGTCCAACCGCACGGCCGCACAGGTCCCGCCGCCTCCACAGCCCACGCCGACAGCTGTGGAAAAGCCCAAGCCCAAACGTATTACGGTCTACGTCGATCAAGCCGTATTCAGTCGCGCCCGAGGTGCTTACCGAAACACCAGCCACCTTGAGGACGACAAATCCTGGTCGCAATTCGTAGAGAAAGCACTAGCGGCAGAGGCAGAACGCCGGGAAACCGCGCACAACAGCGGAAACCAGTACGAAGCAGAGACTGGCGCACTTCCCAGCGGGCGCCCCATCTCAGACGACTGACCCACACATCGAAGGAGCCTCGCCGGTTGCACCCGACGAGGCTCCAGACCGGGAAACCCCTGGAAGGAAAGAACCCAGTCATGACCGACTTTAGCCTTCGGGCAGCTCGTATTCAGCTAGGCGCATTGCTTGCTGCACTCGCACTCGCGATCGTCATTGCGCTCGGTATCACCACCGGCGCATTCGTACTTTCCTTCGCCGTGCAACGCGACCTCGCGCGGCAAGCACTGATCCCCGAACACCTGACCTGGATCTTCCCAGCGATCGTCGACAGCGCCATCCTCGGCGCCACCATCGCCATCGTCATCATCAGCAAGCTCAACATGAACAAGCGCGACAGGGGCTTCTACATCGCACTCGACGTCAGCGTCGTCGTGATCAGCATTCTCGGAAACGCCTACCACGCCTATCACGCAGCAATCGCCGCGCAGGAGTCGATCGATGGTGGGGGAGACCTTGGGTTCATTCCACTCGCGCCCGCTATTGCAGCGGCCATAGCGATCATTCCGCCGGCCCTGGTCTTGGCTTTCACGCACGGAATCACAATTCTGGTGAAGGCAGTCGGAATGGCGTACGCCGCTTACCGTGCGATCGTCGAAAGTGCCACCGACAGTGAGGATGCAACGAGTATTGCATCTGACCTCACCGTAGGCCGGGGACCGATCCGCGTCCCTCAGCCCCGCGAGAAGATCGCCCACAATATTGCGGAGCAGGAGGACGACGATCTAGACGTAGACGCCAAAGCGGTGGATGCGAAGGCCGGCAACGAGGACGCTTTTGCGGACTTTGCGGAGCCGTTTTTCGTGGACGAAATGACGAATGAAGGCCTCGACGACATCCTCGATCCCCAAGACGCCGCTACGGAGTTCCCAGACCGCCGCGCCGTCGAAGAAGCACAGGCCGACACGGATGCCGACATAGACGACCTCATGTCTTTCATCGCCCGGTCGAATCTCGCGAAGAACGTCAAAGACACAGCGGTCCGCAAGCTGACAAACCCGAACCTCACGTGGGAAACCATCGCTCTGGAATCGAAGCCGCCTGTCGCGACATCGACCGCATGGCGCCGGTACGAGAAGTTCGATGCCGCAGCTCGAGAAGCAGGCTTCGACAGTCCACCATTGCCCGACCTGCGAGCCGCCGAGAACCCGATGCGCAGCGAACTCGCCACCGTTTGACCCACACCCACCAATAAAGGGGTGGCCCTGGCGGTGCTGTAACACCGTCAGGGCCGATGACCACAGAAAGCACCTGTGACCATGAACAATCATACCGACCGCTCCGAAGGCATCGACCACGGCAAAACCGGCCGACCACCTATGCAGCCACGAGCGAAAATCACCCGAGAAGCGATCCTCGAGGTGTCCGCCACCCTCTTCAGTCGAACCGGGTATGCGGGCACCAGCATCAATGACATCTTGGCGATCTCTGAGACCACCAAAGGTGCGATGTACTTCCACTTCTCGAAGAAGGAATCCATCGCGAGCGAGATGCTCTGCCGCTGGTCCGCCGCAGTCTCCGAGACAGTGGGGAAGGCCGCAGCGACAGGTCAACCCGCCGATCGGCAAGTGATCATGATCTACCGGGACCTCGCCCGCCGCACCCAAACAGAAGCGATCACCCGAGCTGGACTCACCCTGTCCGTCGACAAGTCGCTCAGTGATGCGTGTGCCACCTACGAATCGTGGACCGACGCGATCACACCGATCGTCATAGACGCGATCCGTTCCGGCGCCCTCGACTGCGCGGAAAGCATGTCCAGGCTCGCAGACACTCTCTGCGCCGGATTCGTCGGCGCAGTGCAGGTTGCAGCTAGCCTCGACGAGAACCACACCATCACCAAACGAGTCGACGATCTGCTGCTGATGTGGCGCGGAACCGACCCGGCCGCCGTCCGTATGGTCGAAGGAGCATCCCTGTGAACAGCCCCAACGAACCGGCACACACCACGGAAAGCACTTCCGCCACGCCAACCCGCCCCCGGATCGGGCGCATCCCCGGCAGCAAGAACTCGGCAATGCAGGACCGTGCAGTGCGGACACGAGAAGCGATCATCGCCGTCGCGGCACGGCATTTCGACACCGACGGATACGGCCACACCAGCATCAACACCATCAGCGGTACCGGAAAATTCGCCAAAGGCGCTATGTACTACCACTTCCCATCCAAAGAAGCGATGGCCGAACACCTCATCTCGGACTGGAACCACACCCTCGACGAAACCATCAGCGAAGCACTGGCGGCCGGTTCGAGCAGCACAGCAGGGGAGAAGCTGGCAGCGATCTTTATCTCGCTCGCACAGCACATCGGCGAAGACACCAACCTCCGCGCCGGCATGAAACTCACCCTCGAACCCACCATCAACAACGGCGCAGCATTCGCACACTGGGTCGACGCCATCAGCGACATCATCGAACCCGCCATCACCGCAGGCGAACTCACCGACACCCCCACCACACCCCGACTCGCATGGAACCTCTGCGCCGGCACCCTCGGAGCCGCCCACGCATCCGCAACCTTGCGAGAGGACATCGACCTCGCAACCCGCATCGCAGACGCGGTAACAGCGCAGCTGCGCAACGCACTCATGCCTGCATGACAAAATCTCGTTCGACAGAATCCGATGCGGGCCAATCGAGAGCAACTCAGGCAACGATCGGATCAACCCTTCATCCGTCCGGAGCTATGGGACTGAAGCGAGATGCCCCGGCCAGTGGAGGCCGGGGCATCTTCGCTACCGAACCGGGCTACTTTCCCGGCCCTTCCCTGAGCCCCTGGCCAATGAGGGCGAAGAAGGCGCACTCAACCAACCAAAGCCCCGTCTGCCCCTGATAGGGCAGATCTGCTACCCCATAACTCTCGGCAACAGATCGATTGGGGTCGAAGGCATCTCGCATGATCTGACGAGCGAGTAGCAACTCTGCCTCCGCGATCTGGCCGTCTGGCAGCCCCGGATCCAGGTTGGTCAAAAACGCCCAGTCCACCTGCCCATACAGATTGGGAAAAGACTGACGTATCAACTTGGAAGCCGTCTTGGCGATGTGCTGCGACAGATCCTCGGCGAGGCCGAGTTGTGCGAACACAAAAGCAGTTTCGGCGTCACCAAAGAAGTCCTGCAAACCGAAAACGACTGTCGGATCGAGCAAATGCCGCTCAAGTATCTCGTCAACATTGGCGTGAATTTGCAACGGGTTGAGTACCAAGGACTGTCCGTCGGTGACCGAGGCCTCCCGGTAGTCCGGATCAATAAAACGCGGTAAACCCTTATCTCCGAATGACATAGCTGAACCCCCACCTTGCGGAAAAATAGAACCGTCACCCAATCTACCTAATTGTGAACGTATTTGGGTGGAGTGCGGACAAGGCCGATGTCAAGCAGTTTCCGAAGCCCTACGATCGTGGTCATTGCGCTCAATTCGGGCAAGCTGAATATTCGAATACAGTGCCGAACGCTTCAAACCCGTGTTCTTGCAAAGAGTTTCGATTTTGAACTGTCCGGTTTCGTGCACCTGCAACAGGTACGCACGCTCTTCCGGCGTGAGCTTATGTTGACGGCCTTTCATCTTGCCGGCCGCGGCAGCCGCTGCCACTGCGTCCCTGGTCCGACTTCGGATCAGGTCTGACTCGAATTCGGCCATCAGCCCGAGCACTCCGATGAACATTTTGCCCATCGGATCCGACGGGTCGTAGATCTTCCCGTCGATCGACAACGCAACACCCTTGTCCGCCAGTCGCCCCACCGTTTCGTGGAGATCCTTCGCGGACCGGGAGAGCCGGTCGAGTTTGGTCACGCAAAAGACGTCGCCTTCGCGGGCCGCGTTGATCGCATTGTCGAGCCCGGGCCGTCGAGTCTGCCGGCCACTGATTCCGTGATCGACGTAGACCCGGTCTCGGTCGACTCCCTCCTTGGCGAGAAGCTCGACCTGAATCGACGAATCTTGAGCCGCCGTACTGACCCGTGCGTAGCCGATCTTCATTCCACTCCCGATCGTCACCGTTCACGATGTCCCGCACACAAACTGTCCGTTAGAAACTATGCCATACCGGATTTTTTCAACGGACAACAAAATGGACGGAAGGCGCTGAAATTTCCCCAGGTGAATGTCAGTTTCAGAAGACGGCTGCACGATGTCAGAAGTGCACTGCAGTGCAGCTCCGAGTTCTTGAGCACACGTCCGGCCTTATCCAGTGAGCGCTGCGATCCCTGACTGGATAGCGCATTGATGGTCAAATTTCGCATCAAGTTTTACTGGCCGTCGGTGAGCTGCGGGTCTAGCGTCGCGGCCGGCCGTGGACGGCTGTTGTCGCGCGAAGTGCTCGATCGGACACTTGCGGCATGGGCGGCGAGAAAGTTGTCGACGATTTGGATGCAGTCGTCGGCGTGGATGTGGCGCAGTCCTGTGAGGCGAGCGAACACTATCGGTCCGAGGAGCTGAATGAGGGCGAAGGTGGTGTCGATCTCGCCGAGCACAGTGCGGGCGTCAGGGGCCGTCAGGATCTGATCCAGGGACCTGCGGTATTGCTCTATGACACGGGCCCGAAGCGAGACCACCGCGCCAGGATCGAGATCGCGCCGGCTGGCGTCGCCGCTGTTGACGGGTCCCATTGCCAGCCAGGCCAGCGTGGTCATCTGCACCGGAGCTTGGTCGATGAGGTCGGCCTGGGTGGTGAGCACCGAAATCAGACGTTCGCGTAGCGGACCGGTATCGATATCGGTGTCGACTGGGGGTAGTAGTCGCTCGAAGGTTGCAGCGAGCAGGTCAGTGGTACTTCCGAAGTGTCGGTACAGAGTGGCACGTGCAACCTTCGACATGCGGGTGACCGCCTCCACGGTGACCGCCTCGACGCCGCCGGTGGCTAGCAGCTGGCCCGCCGCTTCGAGTAACCGGTTACGTGAGCGCGCCAGCCGGGGGTCGGCCGGGCCCTCGGCCGCAACGAGAGGGTCGACCATGAACGGGCTCCGCTCCATTTTGACTGACAAAACATGTCCTAGCATGACCATTCTGTCACACCCGCAAAGTTATGATACTAATAGTCTCGCACCGAGACGATCAGTCTCAAACTGGGAGGCTGGCCGTTGAACGAACGTAGATCCGACTCTGCCAGCGTCGCTCGATGGAGCGGTGCCCAGTGGTGGATGTTGATTGTGTCGTGCATGGCAGTCGCGTTGGTGGTGGCCGCAATGGCGGCATTGTATTCAGCGTTGCCACAGATCGCGGTCGCGACAAGGGCGACGCAAGCTCAACTGACCTGGATAGTCGACGGTTATACGCTGGTATTGGCGTGCTTCGTTCTGCCTGCCGGTGCGATCGGTGACCGGTACGGTCGCCGGGGGGTGCTCGTGGCGGGGTTGGCGTTGTTCGCTTTCGCGTCGGCATTGCCCTTGTTTCTCGCCGACCCGGCGTGGCTGATCGCTGCTCGCGCGTTGGCTGGGGCGGGTGCGGCGCTGGTCATGCCCTCGACGCTGTCGATACTGACCGCGGGATTTCCACCGGCGCATCGCGGTCGCGCTGTAGGTGTGTGGGCCGGGGTTGCTGGATCCGGGGCGGTCCTGGGCATCCTCGGGGCTGGAGTGCTGCTCGAGCAGTGGTCGTGGACCTCGGTGTTCGTCGGGTTGACCGTCGCCGGAGCGGTTCTGGCCGGGTTGGCATGCAGTATCGCGGAGTCCCGCCAGCAGGAGCATCCACCGGTCGATTGGGTGGGCGCGGTGACCGTAGTTGTCGCGGTCGGGGCGATCGTCTTCGCTGTGATCGAGGTTCCGGCCCGTGGCTGGTCGGATTCGCTCGTCGCCATCAGCACTGCGGTGGGCTTGTTTGCGGTTGTGGTGTTCGTCGTCGTAGAACTACGTTCCTCGGCACCCCTACTCGATGTCCGGTTGTTCGCCCGCCGTGGTTTCGGTGCCGGCGCGCTGTCTGTCTGTATCCAATTTCTGGTGACCTTCGGGGTGTTCTTGTTGTTGGTGCAGTATCTGCAGTTGATTCTCGGTTATGGACCGCTCACCGCCGCGTTGGCGTTGACCCCTATGGTCGTGCCGCTCATCGTGATCTCGGTGATTGCACCCTGGCTGTCGAACATTGTTGGGCTGCGGGTGATGACCACTGTAGGTCTGCTCACCATCGCGGCGGGACTGGTGATGGTGAGCAGACTGACCGTCGCGGCGACTTACCCTGACCTGCTGTGGCCCTTGCTCATCATGAGCGCGGGTTTGGGGTTGTGTACCGCCCCTGCGACTTTCGCCATCGTCTCGGACACTCCTGAGGCCAAGCACGGGGTGGCTGCCGCGGTCAACGACGCAGCTCGCGAAATCGGTGCCGCGATTGGGATTGCGGTAGCCGGTAGCGTGCTCGCGGCCGGTTACGTTCAGCACATTCAGCCGGCTCTGCCCCAGCTACCCGAGCCTGCCCGTGGTCCGGTGGCCGATTCTCTGGCCGCCGCGTTGCAGGTCGCCGACCGCGCAGGACCAGCTGGTCAGCCGCTGGCCGAGTTCGCCAGAGCCGCATTCGTACACGGAAGTGGTCAGGCGACGCTGTCGTTGGCGGCGCTGACCGCCGCTGGGGCACTCGTCCTCGCCGTCTTTGCGCCAGGTAGACGCAGCCGTACGACAGCCACCGCGGGTGATGGACGTCGGTGAAGGTCGGCCAGGGTGTCTATTCTTCGGTGTGATTCGTGTCTGTGGCCCGGAGTTGGGCTCGGGCTTGGGACTGCATGAAGTGTTCGACCTCGACCACCACGAACAGGGCAGTAGCGGTGGCTACGGAGCTGCCCTGCGCATCGTCCATCGTGGCCGTGAGATCCAGTTTGCGCCCATCACGAGACCGAACGGCAGCACGCAACACGTATGGAGTGCCGAGCAGAACCGGCGCTAGGTAGTCGAGCTCGAGACGCCGCGTCACGGCGAGCTCACCCACTGTGTAAAGCAGGAAGCCGAACAGATCGTCGAGAACGGTCGCCACCGCGCCGCCGTGTGCTATCCCGGGTGCCCCGACATGACGTTGATCGAACACATGGTGAGCTACCACGCCGTTCTCGTCACGCTGGACCGACAGGGCGTGGCCGTGCGGGTTCTCCGGCCCACAACCAAGACAGTCGGGGTGGTGGGGCGGTAGATCAGGCGACTCGGAAGTCGTGCTCCAGAACGAGCGCGCCCAGTTCTCGACAGCGGGGCCGGCCGACCCGCTGACCTCGTCCGGAATTCTTTTCATGGTCGGACCTCTCTGTCGTGAAACCGTGCCGAGTCTGTCGCGTCTTCGCGCGCTCGGCCTGCACCGCAGCATCCGGTCGGTCGTTCGTCCGACCGGTCGGCGCACTCGCCCCCGCCATGATTACCACGAGCGGGAGTCTTCTCACTCAACGCACCTCCCGGCCCGATAGCGCACACGACGCGGCCGTCGAGCCGAAAATGGTGACCGCGAAACATCGAGGGCTTCCGTCGGCGGGCTGAATTGTTGTCGGCGTGGGGCAGGGATCAGGGTCTGTTGCCGAGTAACGACACGGCATCGATGCAGCGTCCACCGAGAGGCGTCCGACTGTTCCGTCCGGCAACTCTTCGGTCGTTCGGTGCCTCCGCACGCCTGGGGCGATCCGGCGCGGGCGGCTGCAGCACAGTGCGATGCGCCGTTTACCGCGAGGTGGTTCGGTCGGGTTCAACTCCCGAGACTTCGAGCCCTTCTGGTGGGGGGTAGGGGAGGGCTCATCTGGTTGCCACCTTTAAACTCGATAGCCCGCGGAAGGACAGCCCGGTACGCCAGCGAGGCTGTTCGACGAGCTGGAGACCGGGAAAACGAGCCACCAGGATCGGGAACAGTAGGGATCCTTCGAGCCGGGCCAGCGGCGCGCCGAGACAGAAGTGAATGCCGGCGCCGAACGACAACGGTGGGACTCCGGTTCGGGTGATGTCGAGCTTATCCGGGTCACAAAATCGGTCCGGATCTCTGTTGGCCGCCCCGAGCAAGGTCAATACGATCTGACCGGGATGTAGATCGACTCCTGCCAGCCGTGTCGGCTCGAGCACCGTGCGCCCGTTGGTCTGGACGGGGGAGTCGTAACGCAACAATTCTTCGACGGTATTGCTCGCCAAGTCGGGCCTGGCACCCAGTTCGCGCATTTGGTCGGGGTGAGCGAGCAGCGCGGCGACACCGTTGCCGATGAGGTTTGTGGTGGTTTCGAACCCTGCGGCGAACAACAGAATCGCGGTGCCGACGCATTCGTCGTCATCCAGGATGTCGTCGCCGTGCGCGACGGCGAGTCGGCTGAGTAGGTCATCGGCGGGGCGGGCGCGTTTGACCGCCAACAGGTCAGCGAAATACATGGCAAGTTGGTTCTCGGCTTCACAGGCGGCGGTCAGAGCCTCAACATTGGCTCCGGGTTCCAGTGAGGCGAGCAGGGCACGCACCAATGGCGCGGCAACTGCCCGATCGGCCGCGGGAACTCCCAGAAGTTCGCCTATCACATTCACAGGCAGCGGGAGCGCCAGATCGGTGATGATGTCGACGAAGACCTGTACCTCCATGACGTTAAGTAGGTGATGGATCTGTGTGATGATGCGGCTGCGCAACTCGTCAATGTGTCGAGGGGTGAACACGTCGGCCACCAGTCGACGCAGCCGGTGATGGTCAGGGGGGTTACGGAACAGCATGGTGCGCCGGAATCGATGCATGGCCCGACGTTGCAGCTCGTCAGGGATCTCGGACAAGCCGAAGCCCAGCGACTCGTCGGCCTTGCCGAGTCTGCGGTCGCGGAGCGCCGCCGCGCAATCGTCGTAGCGACTCAATACCAGCACCCCCGATCGCGTAACCAAGACGGGGCGCGTCTCTCGCAGCCGTCGGAACGCTTCGTAAGGTCCGGCTGCGCCGTGATCGGTGAGTAAGGCGTCCAGGAGCAGTTCCCTCTCGGTCGGTACATTCATGCTTGCCTCTTAGTATTCGCCTGTGACTGCAGGAAATGTTCGACGTCGACCAGGATGAACAGGGCGGTCGCCGTGGTGACCGATCGACCCTCTATATCCTCGATCCTGGCCGCGAGATTCAATTTCCGGCCATCGCGAGACCGTGTATCGGCGTGCAGGGTGTAAGGCGTGGCAAGCAGAACCGGCGCGAGGTAGTCGAGTTCGAGACGGCGCGTCACGCCGAGTTCTCCGACCGTGTAGAGCAGGAAACCGAAAAGATCGTCGATTACGGTCGCCACCGCGCCGCCGTGTGCTATCCTGGGCGCCCCTACGTGACGTTGGTCGAAGAGGTGGTGAGCAACGACGCCGTCTCGGCAACGCCGTACCGACAGGTAATGCCCGTGCGGGTTCGTCGGCCCGCACCCAAGACAGTTGGGGTGGTGGGGTGGCAACTCAGGCGAGCTAGATTCTTCCAGCGGCCGGAATGAGCGCACCCAGTCCTCCATGTCTGGGTCGACCGACCCCCCGACCGCATCCGAAGCTTTGCCCATGGTCCGACCTTCCTGTCGATGAAACCGCGCTTAATGCCGGTCTCGAGTGTGACCGTTATGCAAATACACCTGAGCGCACTCCGGAGAGTGCGGTGGCAGCCCTTCGCTCAACTCCACGTTGGTCAGGCGAGGTGTCCCGCCCAACGGGA
Organism: Rhodococcus sp. FW305-130; assembly: GCF_058788335.1. NCBI lineage: Bacteria > Bacillati > Actinomycetota > Actinomycetes > Mycobacteriales > Nocardiaceae > Rhodococcus > Rhodococcus sp. FW305-130. The sequence goes on from NZ_JBYTAP010000012.1 coordinate 47,246, forward strand.
GATCACGACCCCATCTCCTTCACCAGTGCCGTAGTCTGCGATGGACGCCGGTGTCGTGAAAAACTTCCCGCCCCGCGTTCCATCTGCCTCGTCCTATTCAGAACTCCGGTTGGAAAAAAATTTCCTAGATTTCGATGACAGCTAGCTCTCCTTCGGCGTGCAGGGAGCGTAGGCGCTTCTTGTCGAACTTGCCGACTGAGGTCTTGGGCACCTCGGAGATGAAGCACCAACGCTCGGGCAGCCACCACTTGGCGACCTTGCCGTCGAGGAAGTCGCGCAGATTAGCAGGTGTGGGCTCGTGGCCCTCACGTGGAACGATCACCGCGAGGGGGCGTTCTTGCCACTTCTCGTCCGGCACTCCGATCACAGATGCCTCGAGCACGTCTGGATGACCGGCAAGCAGCAGTTCGAGCTCGACCGAGGAGATCCACTCCCCGCCGGACTTGATCACGTCCTTGGCGCGGTCGGTCAGCGTCACGAAATTGCGTGCATCGATCCGCCCGACGTCGCCGGTGCGTAACCACCCTTCCTGAAACTTCTCACTGTCATGCTCCTCGCCGACGTACGAGCCGGTAATCCAGGGCCCGCGTGCTTGCAACTCACCGACCGCTTCGCCGTCGTGCGGGAGCTTATTGCCCTCGTCGTCGACAATCCTCAGCTCCACCCCTGCAACCGGGCGGCCTTGGGTGGCGCGCAGGCGCCAGCGCTCCTGCACATCGAGCGATACCGGTGGGCGTGCGATGGCGGCCAGCGGCGAGGTTTCGGTCATTCCCCATGCCTGGACGACCTGCACGCCGTACCTCTCCTCGAAGGCCTCCATCAGGTGAAGGGGTACTGCGGAACCACCGCAGGCGACCAGACCGAGAGAGGAGATGTCATAGCTGGAGTTTGCCTCCAAGAAGTTTAAGACGTCATTCCAGATCGTCGGAACTGCGCCCGCGACGGTCGGCCTCTGCGCGTCGATGAGCCGCACCAGCGGCTCAGCCTGCAGGAACCTGTCAGGCATGAGTAGGTCGGCGCCCGACATAAGGGCGGCATAGACTAGTCCCCAAGCGTTGGCGTGGAACATCGGCACGATGGCAAGGATCCGATCATCGCAGCTGACTCGCAGTCCGTCGGCGGCGCAGGCCGCCATCGAATGCAAGTACGTCGACCGGTGGCTGTAGGCGACCCCTTTGGGGTTGCCGGTGGTACCCGAGGTATAACACATAGCGGCTGCGGACTGCTCATCGAGATCAGGCCAGTCGAACGTATCGGACTGAGAGGCGAGGAACTCCTCGTACCCCACGACCCTGACCCCGTCACGGTGCAGCGGGGTAAGGTCCACTTCGCCGGTCACGACGACGGTGTGCACGCTGGTGAGCTGCAGCAGTACAGGGGCCAGCAAGGGCAGCAGGCTTCCATCGAGAATTACGACCTGATCCTCGGCGTGGTTGCCGATGTAGACAAGTTGATCAGGGGTGAGACGTAGGTTCAGGGTGTGCAGCACTGCGCCCATCGAGGGCACCGCACAGTAGGCCTCAACATGCTCCTGGTTGTTCCACATAAAGGTCGCAACACGCTCATCGCCTGTGATCCCGCAACCGCGCAATGCGTTGGCCAACTGTGCGGCTCTCCGTCCGACTTCGGCGAAAGTGCCGACCTTAACGCTCCCGTCGGACTGCAAGGTCCGTACGGTTGCCGAGCTATGCACACTCGAACCGTGGCGCAGAATCGCCGCAGTTGTCAAGGGAAAGTTCATCATCGTGCTCTGCATACCATTCCTTCATTCGATAGTGCCTGCGAACGAACAGCGATCCGCAGATCAATTCACCGGGCGTCCTGGTTAACAGCGGGCTGTCAGAGACCTGCAGCCGTAAGTGAGGTTGAAGCCAATTCCAGGGACTCGACCAGGTTCGACTCGAGTTCTGGTAGTCGGCTAGCCGCCGTGACCACCGCCGCTAAGCGAGCGCGCGCATCAATGTCGCGTTGGGTCCCGGCACGTGCAGTTTCGGTCCATGCCTGCGCACAACGGCTGGCGGCGACGGCGAGGTCGGCGGTGGCTAGATCACCGGTCAGGCGTGCGACATCCGCGCAGCCATCGGCGAGCAACCGGCGGAATAGGCCGCCGCCGGTGCCCGCCTTCTCGATGAAAGCGCCCAGACTGAACAGGAAGATCTCAAGATCTCTTGTCGGAAGGTCTGCCCAGGCTCGAAGGTCGGCCGCCAACTGCTCGACTGCAGCTAGCCCCTCGGCCCCGGCCTCCATGGTCGTGAGATCAACGATCCCCGGCTGTGACGGGTGGCGCATGTTGGCCGCGGATTGGCGAAATGCCTCTGCCGCCACTGTTGCCATGTCTGGCAGCGCGCTCGGCCAGGTGATGCGGTATGTACAGTGGCGCGTCGGTTGAGGGAAGGACGTCGAGGAACGCGCCCGAGCCAGCGAATCGAGCGGGACTTCCTGCACCTCGGCGCGATCATTGTCTACGACGAAGGCAATCCCCTTAGCTTCGTCGTAACCGATCACCACGATGTCGTGGCGACTCATCTGCAACTGGACCTGCAGGTACGGTAGCTCGGCTATGTCGCCCCACACCAGGCTGGGTCTGCCTGCGTCGATCTCGTCGAGAACCCAAGACCATCCCTCACTGGGATCGTCGGTGGTGAGAACGTGGACCTGTCCGCCTAGCCGGCGGGGTAGATCGATTTCGAAGTCGGCCCCTCGTCCCACCAAATACAATGGTGGAACCAGGTCATTCGATCGGAGGTACGCTAGCCCCAGCGAGCCGCCGAGTGCGAACACCAGACCTTCATCGGGTGGCCCTTCCCACCCCAGTCCATGCCAGTGCAGAAGATCCCGCATTGCGCCAGAACCACAGTGCCCCCCGATCTGATGGGGGTAGTCCTTGATCAGGATCTTGCGGGGCATGTATCTTCCTTTTTTGGGTGGTGGGTTCGAAGACCAGGTCAGTTGTTCCGAATTCTGTCCAGGTAGGCCTGACGTGCCCCCATGTCCACGTCGTCGAGGAATACAGAGTCTGTGTCCAGGGCCGATCCGAGCCTGGTGGCGAGCCGTTCGGGGACGAACTTCATCGCTGCGACCATGCTCCCTGCGAGGCGAGTGACGCGCACGAAGGGCCGCGGTTTCTCGATCAGTTCGGCTGTCACTCGAGCGATTTCCTCGGGCTCTGCATTGCGCAGTCCCTTGGCTCCTGCTGTCCCAGCAACGAGTTCGGTGTTGGTGAACGTGGGCCGCACTGTGGACAGCCGCACGCCTGACTTGCGGTATTCCAGTCGCGCCGCCTCCGTGAATCCGATGACCGCGAATTTGGTGCCGCAGTAGGTCGCCAGACCGGGGACGGCGAGCTCGCCGGCCAGTGATGCGGTGTTGATGATGTGTCCAGTACGACGAGGGAGCATCCGTTGAAGGGCGAGTTTGGTCCCAAAGATGACTCCCAGGACGTTGATCTCGACCTGCCGCCGGGTCACCGCGTCGTCTTCCTCGTGGGTGTGCCCGGTGGGCATGATGCCCGCGTTGTTGATCAGCACGTCGAGGGGGCCGAGGTCTCCCTCGACTAGGTCGAGAAAGTCTTTGAACGAGTCAGGGTCGGTGACATCGAGGCGGGTGACAACCTTAACCCCCAGTTCGGCGGCGGTCTCCTTAGCACGTGCCTCGTCGATGTCGCCGATGGCCACGCGGTGACCTCGTCGGATCAGCTCCTTCGCGGTCTGGTAGCCGATGCCGCGGGCTCCCCCGGTGATCGCCACTGTTTTCGCGGCGGTATGGGGATTGTGTGTCGTCACTTGCTGTGCTCCTTGTTCAGGCCGAGGCGTTGTCGTAGACCGCGACCGGCTGCTGCACGCAATACTTTTTCGGCGATGGCCGTACGTCGGGAGGTGTACGGGTACCACGTGAGTTCTCGTGTCAGGACAGGGATCCGCGGCTCGGTCACGGACTGGACCCGGCAGTATTTGTGAAGTCCGTAGGCGCCGCCTAGTCGCGCACCGATACCTGAGGCCTTCCATCCACTGTGCGGCAGTGTGGTGGCGAAGAGGTTGCTGAAGACGTCGTTGATGTTGACTGCACCCGCGTCCAGACGTTGTGCGATACGCCGCGCACGAGCATGGTCGCGGGTCCACACTGTGGCAGACAAGCCGAACGCCGAGTCGTTAGCCAGGTGGATGGCCTCGTCCTCGTCCGCGACACGCATCACAGGGATCGTGGGGCCGAAGGTCTCCTCGGTCATGCAGGCCATTGTGTGGTCGACGCCGACCACAACGGTTGGAGCGTAGTAGTTCCCGACCGCGCTTAGGGTTCCGCCGGCCAGTACCTGCGCACCTGCCGCCACTGCCTGGCTGACGTGGCGATCGGCTATCTCGACCTGTCTCGCCGTGACCATCGCACCTACGTCGTCACCTGCCGCGGCACCTTGGGTAAGTGACCGTACTCGTTGAGCCAGCCGGGCCACGAACTCGTCGTAGATCTCAGAGACCACATACACCCGCTCGACTGAGATGCAGACCTGCCCCGCGTTGAACAGACCGCCCCACGCGATCCCCTCCACAGCACGAGCAAGGTCGGCGTCCTCCAGCACGATCGCCGGATCTTTACCGCCTAACTCCAAGCTCACAGGCTTCAATTGCTCGGCACAGCGGATCGCGATTGTCCTCCCGGTGGCTGTCGAGCCCGTGAACTGAACGAAGTCAGCGGCGTCCACGACCGCAGCACCTGCTTCGCTAGCACCCACAACATGCGCCAAAACCGGTGGGGCGCCGATCTCGTGCCAGCCCTCGACGACTCGTGCACAGGTCAGTGGCGTCTCTTCCGAGGACTTCGCCAGGACTGCGCATCCGGCAGCCAGCGCAGGAGCTGCATCCATGAGGAAGAGGGTGATCGGGAAGTTCCACGGTGTGATGAGCCCGACAACCGGGTACGGGTGGTAGGTCTTGGACAACCGTTTCGGCAGACTTAGCAGACCTGCGGATCGGACTTGCTCGTCAGCGAGAAACTTCTCGGCATGGTTTGCGTAGTAGGTGATGAACTCGCACGATGCTGTCGTCTCAACCAGGGCGTCGGGGCGCACCTTGCCTGTTTCGGCTTGCAGCAGATCGGTGAGTTCGTCGGTGTGAGCCAGGATCCAGTCTCGCCAGCGATGCAACCATCGGGAGCGTTGCCGCGGGCTTGCCTGAGCCCACCCGAGCTGAGCGCGGCGGAGATCGGCCGCGATGCTGTTCACGGTCTCGCGGGTATCGATGGGGACGGTTGCGACCAGCCGGCCGTCGGCGGGGTTGCGTACGTCCAGGGCATCCGCTGTGGTCGCCGTGCTCATCGGGCCTCCGGGAGTGAGTGGAGCCCGCGGGCGATCCCGTCGGGCTGGGTGCATCTGTCGGGTGTGTCGGTGAAAGCGTCAGCGAGCACGGGGGTGCGCTCAAAGATTCGCTGTCCATAGGTATGCCGAAGCTCGGTCAAGATCGTGTTCAAAGGCAGGTCGTCGAAGACGCCGCGCTCGCGGACATACTCCATGTGCAGGGCTCCGTCGGCGGCGAAGGCGTGCAGGAGGGCGTCGTGCTCGCCGTCGAAATCCACCGGCGGCACCCCGAAACGGGCACACAACTCGGTGTTGAACGCCGGGGTCGCCTTCATCCACCGGCCGTTGACGTAGAGATGGCTGTAGCCGTGATAGACGAACAGGTCTGTGCCGCCCATGAGCGCTCGCAACGCTTCGGTCTGCAAATGATTTCGGACGTCGGCAAACCCCAGTAGCGCCGGAATCCCTGCCGCACGGCACACCGCGGTCAAGAGCACCGCCTTCGGGACGCAATAGGCGCGCCCGGTCTCGAGGACGAAGCTTGCTCGATAATGGGCGGGATCGTCCGACACCGTGTAGGGGTCGTACCGGATCTGGTCGCGGACGGCGGCGAAGAGGCGCTTCGCCTTGTCCCGGTCGGTGCCCGCATCCCCAACCGCGGCGGCGGTGAACGCCCGGACGGACTCGTGCTCGATGTCGAGGAAGTCGGTCGCCCACGAGTGCGCCAGCGGTGCCTTATTCATCTGCGCTCCAGAGTTATCGGCAACCCGTCGACCGGAATGGGGAGCGAGGTGTTGTCCCACCTCGCTTCATACTGATCGGGGACCGTCCAGGTGTAGGTGCGTAGCATGTGGTGCAGAATCGCCTTGACTTCGAGGGTGCCGAAGTGCAGACCGATGCACTTGTGTACCCCTCCTCCGAAGGGGATCCACCCGAGGCGGTGATTCTGGTCCTCACGCCGCGGTTCGCTGAAGCGGTCAGGGTCAAAGGTGTCGGGGTCGGTCCAGCACGACTCGTCGAAGTGGTTCACCGACGGAGCCACGGCCACCAGGGTGTCCGCCGGGATGTGGTGGCCGGCGATATCCACGTCTTCGACCGTCTTGCGCATCACGATGGGCACGGGCGCCACCAGACGGAGTGTCTCCTTGATCACCAGGTCGAGAGTCTCCAGTGAGTCCAGGTCGTCGATGTCCGGGCGGCGTCCACCGAGTCGGTCGGACTCGGCCCGCGCCCGTTCCTGCCAGGCCGGGTGCTTGGCGAGGAAGTAGGCGGCAGCGGTGGTGGTGATGGTCGATGTGTCGTGGGCCGCCATCATCAAGAAGATCATGTGGCTAACGACGTCCTCATCGGTGAACGCCTCACCGTCGGCCGTGCGCGCATGGCACAGCCCCGCAAAGAGGTCGCCTCCTTGGCCACTTCGAGCCGCCGGCAGGTGCCGGGTGAAGTAGTCCTCCAAGAGCGCGCGCCCACGGACTCCCGCTCGCCAACGAGTCCCCGGTAACGGGAAACGGATGATCGAGCTGGCCGCACGCACGGTGGCCACGAAGGCGTCGTTGATGGCATCGGTATCCTCGCTACCCCCCCGACCTGCCATGAAGACCTTCGTGGCGACGTCGAGAGTTAGTGCCTTCAGCAGCGGGTAGATGCGCGTGGTGGATTGTCCCGCTGTCCACCCTGGGATGCTGGCCTCCAGCGTCGGGCCGAGCTGGTCGACGTAGCCGGCGAGTCGGTCGCGGGTGAACGCCTCCTGCATGATCCGCCGATGCATCCTGTGTTCGTCGAAGCTCATCAACATCAGGCCCCGATGAAAAAAGGCATCGATGAGATAGGTCCACCCGTCCTGGGAGAACGACTTCGCCTTGGTGGTCAGCACCTCCTGTATGGCATCCGGTCCGGCAACCGCCACTATTTTCGTGCCGAAGGCGCCCATCCACGACACAGGTCCTAGCCGCTGGTACCTGGCCCGGGAGAAGTTAGATCCGAACCGGATGTAGTCCAGGGTGTGACCGAGCAGAGGCATGCCAGCGGTCCCTAAGACCGGTTTGAGGCCTGACCCCGCCGGGGGCGGGGCGAGCTCTCGGACAGGCCACCGGTCACTGGCCCCGAGCAGGGCCGCGTCGACCCGACTCGGCAGTGGCACCATGAGGACCGACGAGAGTCGCTCACGACCCTTCGCCAGCGGGAGATGGATAATGTTCGTCACTTGTGTTCCTTTCCGAAACGCAGCCCGCACTCACCATTTCGTACCCATCGCCCGAAGACCCGTCATCTCAGGCGGAGCTGGCAAGCGCCAGTTCAGTTCGGTCGATGGGGAGTTGCTGCGTGATTACCCGCTTGCTGAACATGAAGTCACGGGGGCGGTTGATGCAGTCGGCGCCAATAAGCTCTCCCTCACGGAGGTAGAAGCAGGTGAAGTCGCGGTCTCGGGTCGGGTCTCCGCTGAGGATGACTTCGTCGTAACCGGTGTTCAGACCGGCGATCTGGAGCTTGAGATCATATTGATCCGACCAGAACCATGGAAGCGCCGCTATCTTCTTGGACTTCCCACACACCGTCGCGGCAGCGACCTTGGCTTGCTCGTGCGCGCTCGGCACAGACTCCAGGCGTAGAGGGCGGCTGTAGCGAGCCATGCTGTGGCTTGCGCAATCCCCGGCGGCCACGATGTCGGGGTCGCTGGTCCGGGCCTGGTCGTCGATCACGACGCCGTTATCAATGACCAGACCTGCGGCGGCGGCAAGATCGGTGTTCGGCTCAACGCCGATGCCGACAATGACGAGGTCAGCGGGAATTGACTCGCCACCGGACAGAACTACTTCACGGACCCTGTCCTCGCCGGACAGAACCTCGACCAGCACACCCGTCCGGATTTTCACGCCCTCCTGCCGGTGAATACGGTCGAAGAACGCTGATACTTCGGGGGCAGTGACCCGCTCAAGGACGCGCCCAGTCGCCTCGAGCACGGTGACCTCCAGCCCCAGTGCACGCAACGAGGCAGCCGTCTCCAGTCCGATGTAACCGCCGCCGATGATCACTGCCCGACGTCCTGCGTGGGCGGCCACTCGGATCATCTCGACGTCTGCGACTGTGCGTAAGTAGTAGACTCCGGCCAAGTTGGCTCCCGGGGTGGGGAGTCGCCGAGGGCGGGCGCCAGTGCACAGCGCAAGCTGGTCGTAAGCTAGTGCGCCGCCGGTACTCAGTGAGAGATGACCACCCGAGCGGTCGATCGCCTCCACCGTCGCATTCAGGACTTGGATTCCCTGCTTGCTATAGAAATCGGCATTGCGGATCGCAAGCTCGTCGAGTGTGCTCTTCCCGGCCAGGTACGCCTTCGACAAAGGAGGGCGTTGGTAGGGCAACGTCGACTCATCGCCGATGAGAACGATCTCGCCGGTCCACCCTTCCTGTCGAAGACTGGCCGCGAGTTGGGCTCCGGCATGGCTGGCCCCGACGACGAGGGCCCGATGTAAGGTCATACGTCGGATTTCGGGGTGAGACGGACCATCATCTTGCTGATGCCCCTGACAAAGTTGGACTGCACATACTCGGGCTCGCCGACGACCTCGATCTTTTCGAAGCGAGAAAGCAACTCTTCCCAGAGAATCCGCAGCTGTAATTCCGCCAGTCGGTTGCCCATGCAGCGGTGGACACCGAAGCCGAAGGAGATGTGGTTGCGAGCGTTGGCCCGGTCGATGATGAAGTCGTCGGGCCGATCGAACATCCGCTCATCACGGTTGCCTGAGGCGTACCACATCACTACCTTGTCGCCCTTGCGGATGAACTGCCCGTTCAGCACGGTGTCGGCCTTGGCGATCCGGCGCATGTAGGCCAACGGTGTTTGCCACCGAATGATCTCCGAGACCATATTGGGGATCAGGTCAGGGTTCGCCTTCAGCTTCTCGAACTGGTCAGGGAACCGGTTCAACGCGAGAACACCGCCGCTCATCGAGTTCCGCGTCGTGTCGTTGCCTCCGACGATCAGCAACACAAGGTTGCCCAGGAACTCCATCGGTCGGTCGATCAGATCCTTGGTGTCTTCGTTGCTCTGCAACAGGGTGATCAAGTCGAATCCGGGTTCCTCCCCGGCAGCTGTCCGGGCAGCCTTGTCGCGCCAGAGAGTGCTGAGACCTCGCGCCATGTCGCGCATGCCGCGGAACACCTCGTCATTGTCCGAGGGGCCGCCGTTGGCTTGCTCCATCGAGGATGCGAGATCAGACCAGTAAGCGAGCTTGCGGCGCTGCTCGTAGGGAAAGTCCAGGAGGGTCGCAAGCATCCGAGCGGTCAACTCGACCGAGACGTTCTGGACCCAGTCGAACGGCTGATCCACGGGCAGGTTGTCCAGCACCTCCTGGACGCGCGATCGAATCAGACCCTCCATCTCACGCAGGTTCTTCGGTGCGACCACGCCTTGGACAGCGGCCCGCTGCGCGTCGTGTCGTGGCGGATCCATCGCTATGAACATCTCGATATCAAGAAAACGAGGTGGAACCCCGATGACGATCAACGGCTCGGCGGAGAAGACCTCGTGGTTCTTGTCGACGGCCATGATGTCGGCATGCCTTGTGACGGACCAGAACGGCCCGAACGGACTGTTAGGCTGGTAGTGGACCGGAGCCTCGTTGCGTACGCGCTCGAAGTACGACTGCCAGCGCCCCTGGCGATAGAGGAAAGGGTTGCTGAGGTCGATGTCGGCGAGTTCGACGTCCTCCACAGGAGGGATGGGGCTCTCGATGAAAAGCCTCTCTCCGTTCGCTCCGGTCACCCATCGCCGCGTCTTGTCGTACAGTTGTGCGCCCTGGATCTGCCGCTCCATCGGGATAGTCGACTGAACCTTAGCGGCGATTGCCTCAGAAAACTTCATTGCGTCTTATCGTCTCTCTCGTCGTCACATCTGAAACTCAGGCATTAGGACGGTCAGGCCGTCCCACGCCTCGGAGACCGGAATCTGGCAGGACAGTCGAGAGGTCGGTTGACGCTCAGGGTTCATCGCGAGCATCTCCTCCTCGTCGGAGCCGGAGAGGCCCACCTCCTCGGACCACTGCGGATCGACGATCACATGGCAGGTGCCGCACGCGGCCTCGCCTCCGCAGTCGCCGTCGATGCCGGGCACTGCATTGTTGGTCGCGACCTGCATCAGCGACTGTCCTTCTTGGAAAGGGACCTCGTGCTTCTTGCCGTCGTGTGAGACAAAGGTGACAACTGCCATAACCAACTCCTGATACGTTGTCCTCGCCTTGGGAACTTGATCAAAGTGTCGTCGGGGATGACCGCTACGGCTATGTTCTGCGGAGTCAAAAACTTGTGAATTCGGCTCAAAGGGATCTGGTGAACCAATGATCCTCGATGACGAGGGTGTGCCCCCGCTCCTGTTCGTGCAATTGCTCGAGCGCCAAGCATTCGACCCAGACGCCGTCGCGCGGCTTCGCAACATCATGTCTCGCGAAGGAACCGACGAGGCGACGCTGATTCAGCGCGACGTTCAGGCCCCCATACGGTGGTTTCGGGAGGTCTACCCCGAACTCGACGTCGACCAGGCAACACTGCTCGGCTTTGCGTTCGCTGAACAGGCCCAGTTGACGTCCTTCGGCCCGTTGAGTTCTCCGCTGGTCAGCGCAGGCTCGGTAGCCGAGATCGTGGAGTTGCTCACCTATCTGCCGTTGATCTCGACAGCTCTCAGTCCACAGTTCCATCCAAGTGACCACGGCCTCACCATCGGGTTCACCGCACACACAAGCGATCCGGCCCTGGACTGCCTGGTCGTCGCCTACTGCGGGTCGGCGCTACTGCGACTGCTTGACATGCTCGCCGGCGACATGCCTACCGTCACACTCCACTTGAGTTGGCCGGTGCCGCCCCTCCTGTCCAATCATGAGGACTTAATAGCCGGGCGCCTGTTTTTCGGCGCTCCGATGTCCTTCCTTCATGTTCCCGCGGACACGCTTAACGAGGTTTGCCGGTTCTCCGATCCCCTCACATACCGACTCGCCATCGGCGATCTGCAGCGAACTCTCGACCAGCGGGGCAGGACCACGTCGTTTTCGGAGAAGACGAGACGGCTGCTGGAGAAGGAGCCCGCACAGGGGAGTATCCACTGGGTCGCACGCGAGTTGTCGATATCCGTCAGCACACTCAAGCGGCGCCTCTCCGAAGAGGGGACCACTTTCCGCGAGTTGCGCCAGTCATTCCTGCGCGAGCGTGCGATGCTGCGGCTACTCGACCGATCAATGTCGGTGACTGAGGTCGCCACGGAGCTCGGATACAGTGACCTCACCAACTTCTCACACGCCTTCAAGCGATGGACCGGCCGTTCTCCGAACGAGTTCCGGCATCCATGACGCTGAGCCGCCCGGTCTCCGGCGGGTTGAGGGGGCTGGCGGATGCGGTAAATCAGTGTGGGGCCGTTCCCAGTGCATGAGATCAGTGGTACTCCAGGGGCCGACCAAGATTTCGGTCCGACAGGATCTTCCTGAGTCTCGGGGTCACCGCAACGGCGTGATCAGTGGTGGAATCCGCGTCGACGTGGGCACTTTGCAGCCAAAGCGAGGGGTTATGCCTGCTGTGTGGGCATGGGCATGTGCTCGGGCATGATCATCTTTCTCGGAAGTGACAGCTCCGCATGGGAACCTAGATTTTCCGGATTGAAGGCAGGTGCTGCGGCAGTTGTGGCCGCGGGCCGGAGCGCCAGCCGACCACCTTTGTTCGAGAACGCCTGCTTGGGCACGTCAAGACACCCCCGAAGTTGGGCGCGGCCGCGTCGAGTAACCGGTTGCGTGAGCGTGCTAGCCGCGGATCGGCCTGCTCGTCGACTGCGGTGAGTGAGTCGGTCGTGGCGTGGTCCGGGGCGGTCATGGGAGCGCGCTCCTCCGATTCGTCTCGTTCAGCCCTGGGCGTATGTGTCGACTCTATCCCGAGCCCCCACCACTATGATACGAATGGTCTCGTACCGAGACTGTTGGTCTTTGAGTTGGGAGGCGCCGGTGGACACACCTGGGACGGGCGCTGTTGAGATCGACGGGTGGACCAGGGCCGAGTGGTGGATGCTGACGGTGTCGTGCCTGGCGGTGGCGCTGGTGGTCGCGGCCATGGCGGCGTTGTACTCGGCGTTGCCGCAGATCGCGGTCGAGACCGGGGCGACGCAAGCCCAGTTGACCTGGATCGTCGACGGTTACACGCTGGTGCTGGCGTGTCTTGTGCTGCCTGCCGGAGCAATCGGTGACCGTTACGGGCGTCGCGGTGTGCTGGTCACGGGGCTGGCGGTGTTCTCGGTCGCGTCGGCGCTGCCGCTGCTGCTGGCCGACCCGGTGTGGCTGATCGCAGCGCGCGCGCTGGCCGGGGTGGGCGCGGCGCTGGTGATGCCTTCGACGCTGTCGATCCTGACCGCGGGGTTCGCCGCTGCCCATCGTGGCCGGGCGGTGGGGGTGTGGGCCGGAGTTGCGGGGTCAGGGGCAGTGCTGGGCATCCTCGGCGCCGGGGTACTGCTCGAGCGGTGGTCATGGCCTTCGGTGTTCGTCGGGTTGACCGTGGCGGGGGTGGTGCTGGCGGGGTTGGCGTGCACTATCGCCGAGTCCCGAGAGAGCGAGCATCCCCCGGTGGACTGGGTGGGTGCGGCGGTGGTGGCCGTCGCGATCGCGGCGATCGTGTTCGCCGCGATCGAGGTTCCCGCGCGGGGCTGGGCCGACCAGCTCGTCGCCGCTATCGCCGGGGTCGGTCTCCTGGCAGCGGTGGTGTTTGTGATCGTAGAGCTGCGGTCTTCTGCGCCACTACTGGACGTGCGGTTGTTCGCCCGCCGCGGTTTCGGGGCCGGCTCGCTGTCGGTGACCATCCAGTTCCTGGTTACCTTCGGAGTGTTCCTGCTGTTGGTGCAGTACCTGCAGCTGATCCTCGGCTATGGGCCGCTGGCCTCGGCACTGGCGTTGGCGCCGATGGTGGTGCCGCTGGTCGTGATCTCGGTAATCGCACCGTGGTTGTCGAGCCTCGTCGGGTTGAAAGTGATGACCGTCTCAGGACTGCTTGCCATCGCTGCCGGACTGGTGCTGGTAAGCCGGTTGACCGTGGCCGCGGACTATCCCGGCCTGCTGTGGCCGCTGCTGATCATGAGCGCGGGTCTGGGATTGTGCACCGCCCCGGCGACCTACGCCATCGTCGCCGACACCCCTGCGGCCAAACAGGGGGTCGCCGCCGCGGTCAACGACGCTGCCCGCGAGATCGGCGCCGCGATCGGGATCGCCGTGGCTGGCAGCGTGCTCGCCGCAGGCTATACCCACCACATCCAGCCCGCTCTGCCCCAGCTTCCCGAGCCCGCCCGCGGCCCGGTCGCCGATTCCCTGGCCGCTGCTCTGCAGGTCGCTGACCAGGCCGGACCGGCGGCCCAACCGCTGGCCGAGTTCGCCAAGGCAGCGTTCGTGCACGGCAGCAGCCAGGCCGCGCTCACGCTGGCCGCCCTCACCGCCGCCGGGGCGATCGTGCTGGCAGTCCTCTCTCCCGGCCCCACCACCCGCCGCTCCCGCGCGTCACGCACTCACACGAACACCCCTCCCCGCTCGAACACCCCCTTCTCGTGAAAGAGGCCCCATCATGACGGCCTATCGCACGATCCTCGTCGACACCGACGGATCCGACGACTCCTACCGCGTGGTCGACCACGCCGCCGAGCTGGCTCACGTCACCCACGCCCGACTCCTGATCATCTGCGCCCGTCACGACATCGACGAACGCGCACTCGGTACTGACGTCGACCGGCTGCGAGCTACCACACCCACCGACGCCATCCTGCGCACCGCGCACCAACATGCGATCGCCCACGGCGCCGTCGACATCGAAACTCGCATCCTGCCCGAGCCCACCGTCCGCGCACTGTTTCACCTAGCCGGCCCGACCGCCGACGACCTCATCGTCACCGCGAACCCCCACCGGTCACCACTGGCCCGGCTGCTATTCACCTCGCCGGCCGAGCTTGCCCACAAAGCCCACTGCGACATCCTCATTGCTAATGGTGAGGACACCTACGGAAGGCGTCCATGACCGAGCACACACCCAACACCAACACACCCGAGACCGCCGGCCCCGAACCTTTCGAGGCCGAGGACTGGATCCGTACCTTCGCTGTGGCGCCGCCTGAACACGTCGACCTGCCGCCTCACCACCCCCACTGCCTTGGTTGCGGACCGGCTAACCCTCACGGCCACCAGTTGCGCGTCCGACGCGACGCACACGGCGTCTACGCCCACCACAGCTTCGATTCCCGCCATGTCGGCGCCCCAGCGATTGCCCACGGGGGCGCGGTCGCCACCGTCCTCGACGACTTGTTCGGGTTTCTGCTCTACACCGTGGGAGAGCTCGCCGTCACCCGCCACCTCGCTATCGACTACCTCGCCCCGGTCCTGCTCGACACCCCCTACACCCTCCGCTCTCACATCCACTCCCGCGCAGGCCGCAAACTACACCTGCGAGCCACCATCGAAAACAACCACGCCCACGTGGTCACTACCGCCACCGCACTGTTCCTCATCGTCGACATCGACCACTTCCTGACCCCCCGACACAACGCCTCGGCGGCGACCGCGCCCACTACACACGAAGACCAACAAGGCCCTCAGATGGACAGTCCCTGACGTGTCCCTCTAGCCGATCCGCGATCGGCAGAGCGCTGTGCCGTCCGTGGCGGCAGTCGGAGACGTGATCGAACCGGGTAAATATCTCCGGCTGTACACCCCCAACCGGAGGCCGGTGCGCGCCATCAGGTCGCAGAACGCGGCGTTGCGGCCGTGTTCGGTCACGACGACGGGACGGTGCTCATGGTTTCAGGGTGAGAGATTGCGTGAGGATCGCATCCCGGTTCCGCGCACCCGTCGCCGGTGTGGGGCGACCTCGGCGGTCGGTTTCGGCTCGTGGCAGCGCAGCGTGACTAGGTGCTGATCGTTGCGCGTAGTCGATAGTCGTCTCCTGTTGAACTATGGGCAGGTGGGGCGCAGTATTTACCGATGAAAACCGAAGAGGAAGAACGACTGATCGCTCATGCGGTGACGCGGTTGTCGGTGAAGTATCCGTCGATATCGGCTGATGTCGTTGCGGACGCTGTTGCGTCTGCTCATGCTCATTTCGACGGTCACAAGGTGCGTGATTTTGTTCCTCTGCTCGTCGAGCGCATGGCGGGTGAGAAACTTTCCTCGCTGGTCGCTTCATAATGGCTGTGTCCGCGGCAGAAGAGTCCGATGTTGCGCAGGCGAGAGTGTTTCTGGCTCTGTTGAATTCGGAGATCGACGAGTTGTCGGAGCGCATCGAATCCGCGCTGCGGCTGGTGCGGGGTGCGCGTCCGGTCGCACCGGTGTTGGCGTCGGCTGCGCGCACCGATGCGGCGGCTCTGCGCAAGGACCTTCATCGGGTGCACGCTCTGGTTGAGCAACTGGTACGCCGCTTTCCTGCCGTCAACAGTCCTACCGATGTGCCTGCCGCACGTTCTCTCCGCAGCTGATCGGTTTCCCTCGCAGCATTGATCGCGCTGAGTACGCGGTCCGGAGTCTCCCTCTATCCACAGGCAGCAATGTACGGGGACGGTGAGCTGCGGGGATGGATCGACAACCAGCATCGAGTGCTGCCCCTGCTGTGGTCGTCTGGGCGGCCTATATCGGCGGGGTGTGCCCTAGCGCACATACTCCGGAGAGTGCATTGGATGAGGTTCGGCGCCGTGGCTTGGGGTTCGTGGTCCTGGGTAACAGTCCGGGATCGAGCGTCAGGAGCAGGTGACGGTCAGGGAATAGATCATTTCCAGATTTGTGGGCTCGCCGTTGGCTTGTTCAATTCGCTGCCTGGTGGGGGCGCGAATTGCGCCTACCTGGACGCGTCGTTTCCGGGTTTTCTTGTCGGCACTGCGTAAAGGTCGGTCGTACGTTGTATTGCTCTTCTGCATCTGTCGGCGGTGAGGAGGTATTTTTCGGCGGCGGTGTAGTCGGTGACGGCGGTGCCGTCCGGGCCAAGGGTGTGGGTGATGAGGTCGAGGTAGCGACGCCGGTAGAGGTAGGCATCGGGCTCTGCGAGTAGAAATTCTACGGCGGCCATGACGTCCGGGGGCGGGGCCGTTCGGGTGCGCCGGGCGCGTGCGTTCAGTTGGTGTGCCGGCGGCACCTCGTGACTGTTCGCGGCAGAGTAGAGCCGCGCGATGCGGCGAGGACTGCTCATCGGGGCTCCGCCGCTGCAGGCAGAATGGTCATCGCGTATCCGAGCCGTATGTCGTGGTGGTGCGAGTGGTGGTAGCGGGGCTTTTCCTGCCGGATGTGGTGGGAAGACCTCGGTGTGTAGGCGCGGCGACGCCGGAGGCAGTCATCGAGGCATCACGAACGAGAAAAGGTCCAGCATGTTCATCGGTCTCCTTGTCGTTAGCCGGGCACATGAGATATGTATACCTTTCTGTCCCGCCGGGTCACAGATATCGAAAGTTACAGATTGGAAAACTCGCGCCACGAGCGAACGTGCCGATGTTCTAACGGATCGGGTTCCGGGGCAGCGACCGAATGCCGTCGCCGGCGCTTCGCGTTCGATCGCCAAAGTTGAATGTGCCGGATGTGTTGCGGTCAATAGATTGCCGCCCATACGTTCGCCGATAACCTATATTATGTCATTTTGTGGATGAAAGTCGCTGCACCGCAACGAAATACACCCACATTGAACGTGCATCGTCAGTATCGAATGGCAATATTCGCTACCAGAGCGAGAGCGGACGTCCTGCAGCCTCGGCCGCAGCGATGCGCTCTTCGATGACGTCGACTCCTACGTTTTGTTCGATCCCGGTACGGATCGCGGTGGCAATGGCGCGAGTGCGACCCGCGGGTCCTCGAACGTCGGCGAGTGGGCTGGCGATGTTGCGTCGCCGGAGCTCGTATTCGCTGCGGTTGCTGCGATTGGTTCCCAACTGCATGTGTGCCGGGTTGGTGCAGCCGGCGAAGTCGCATTGGTGGCACAGCACCGCGTCGTCGGTGTTGGACCAGCCCAACCTCGAGATGACACCGTCTTCGAGTTGGTAGGCGAACAAATGCGCCGGCACGGTCCCGCGGCGGGACGGCCCAGGCAGACTCGCCGCCCGGAAGGAACCATGCCCGGTCGAAGACACACCGCCGATCCACGGCCAGCACTGCTCCCGGCGGCGTCGGAATCGCTTGGACTCGAAACGAGAAACGACGGCAGGATTGTCGAGCCAAGAACGCCACAGACGCTCCGGAATGCGTACAGGCTGGGGCTGCCCGATCAACGTCATCTGGAACGCCCGCAGCGCGGGAGCGCTGTCGGGCATGCCGGGCAGCGGGGATGGAGCATCGTTGACGAACGTCATCGGCCCTGCTCCTGACACTCGATCCGGACTGTTACCCGAGTTGACTGTAGAGACACGTGCCGACAACCAGTTGAAGATCCGGGGTATGACCTGTGGTGGGCTTCGGTAACAGTCCACTCGTACCTGCCATTGCGGCTGCCCTTGCGATCATCCCAATGGCCCTGGTTGCCGAGAACGCCAACCTTTGCGCAGGAATGAAACTCACCCTCGAACCCACCGTCGTCAACGGCGCAGCCTTCGCGCACTGGGTTGACGCGATCAGTGACATCGTCGAAAACTCCATCACCGACGGAGAACTCACCGACACCCCCACCGCGCACCGACTCGCATGGAACCTGTGCGCTGGCACCGTCGGAGCAGCCAACGCATCAGCAACCCTGCGAGAAGACATCGACCTCGCAACCTGTCTCGAAGGCGTGGTAACAGCGCAGTTGCGCAATGCCTTCACGCCCGCCTGATCTAAAATACGGGTGTCGACCTCAATATCAACTGGTCGAAATTGCTTGAGGGACAACTAGACCGACAACATCTGCACCATTGACTTAGCGGCCGGATCCCACTTTCGAGCTCAGTTCTCGACCCGAGGGGTCCGGCCGCTAGCTTCCCGCTCGATCCGCGCAAGCTGGATATTGGTATACAACGACGAACGCTTCAAACCCGTGTTCTTACATAGTGTTTCGATCTTGAACTGGCCCGTCTCATAAATTTGCAGTAGGTACGCACGCTCCTCGGGCGAGAGCTTGTGCGGCCTACCTTTCATCTTCCCAGCAGCTGTCGCGGCGGCAACAGCATCACGAGTGCGGGAACGAATCAGATCCGACTCGAACTCCGCCATCAACGCAAGAATGCCAATGAACATCTTCCCCATCGGATCAGCCGGGTCGTACACCTGACCATCAATCGACAGCGACACACCCTTCTCCGCGATCCGCTCCACCGTCTCATGCAAATCCTTCGCCGAGCGAGACAGCCGATCGAGCTTCGTCACACAAAACACGTCGCCGGCCCGAGCCGCGTTGATCGCATTATCCAAACCCGGCCGGCGAGCCTGCCGGCCACTGACACCATGATCGACATAGACCATGTCACGATCCACCCCGGCCTTCGCCAGAAGATCAACCTGAACCGCCGTGTCTTGCCGGACCGTACTGCACCGCGCATACCCGATTTTCACGCCACCCCCACTGCCGAACACGAATTGTCCACTAGAGCCTATGCCATAACGGACAAATCCAACGGACACCAAAATTGGACGTTTCGGTACGAAATTTCGCCACGTCAGTCGCACCCAGACGCCCGATCTTCACCGTCCGGTATGACGAGGGTCAAAACGCACACCCAAAGCCGCAGGAAGCCGATCAGCGCCCAAATCGAAATTTTCGGCCCCGTCGCGGTCTGTGGCAGCAGCTCGCACACAGCTCGACAGAACAGCTCACGATCGAGGCCGCCACACTCACCAGGCGAAACCCGCTAAATGGCGTCGGATCTTGGCGCCGGCCGAAGCACGACGCCACCGAATGCAGCTTCGAGATACTCACCGAACCCCACAAGATTCGGACAGCTGGGGTTCGGATCCGCGTTTCCTCCCGCAGCAACACCTGACAAGATGCGAATCGGACACATCTGCGCTGACTCAATTGCACAGCATTCGTAGGGTTCGACGGACTGCGGAACGATCCGCGTTTTGCTACCGCGACCCTTCGTGTGGATGCGAACGGACCGCGCAACGACTCATGCGACTGTTTACAGACCGTAGGACTAGTCGCAAACAGTCTCCACAACGATCTTTCGCCGCCAAACAGACTGCGCAACGCCTTGCGCAGCTGAATACAGACACGAGTACGGTTCGCACAGGGGCTGCACAGCGAACTTTCAGTGCTCAGACGGACTGCGGAACGACTCATGCAGCTGTTTTCCAGTTGCGAAAGGTTTCCATAGACTTGCAATCGCGATCGTCTGGGCAGTCAAATAACAGCACAATGAGATCGAATAAGTTTAAATAACATCAGCAGTCTGCTACTGTATAAGCAATGACGTAAGAAACCCGCCAGTCCCGTAGGACTGACGGGCCGCGCGCCGACAATTAAATCGTGACGAGCTGGTCGAACAGTTGATCAAGCGTGAATCGTGCGAAGACGCCGCCAAGCCACTTGCCGATTCCACGCCAGATGCTCTCAGTTGAGCGTTTGGCGATCATGTTTCACCTCCTTCGTATTTAGTTGTGTCACATAGGACAGGCCGTCACCCGAGGGTGAACGGCCTAGTCGTATGCCTGGAAACAGCATAACAGACGGAACGGTCTTCCGTTACATAACACGAGAATCGGCGCGTCAACTCGATCCCGCGGCGCAGAGCACGGTCACTTTTGCCTGTAAAAGCGCTGGTCAGGTCTTTTTTAAGATTCTGGGATCTTCGCCTTCCTTCGTCGCCGCACACTGCAACTCCCTTCCACGCATCCACTCCCGGCCTCATCGTCGATTGTCGGTTTGCCGGGTGGCAGTTCGGATCCGCGACTGCCGACACCCAAACCATGTCCGACCTCTTGAGTACGATCAGACCGCGACGAGCATCAGGTCGCCACTCTGACCAGACCGAAGCGGAAGCCGAAGTCCTGACCTGAACGCAAACCCGTCCAGATCGGTCACACGTGGCGACCTGATACTCATTCACCGACCGAAAATCAGAGCTACCGCGACACCGCCCGTGGCCGGCCTGCGCAGCTCCCGCACAATCACCACGCCAGCGCACTGCGCGGGAGGTGCTCACCACCGCACTTACCCACCGCCGGACACACTCCAAAAACTGAACGCCACCTCCGGTGCCGTTGCCGCTACGCGGCCCCGAGTGGTCAAGAAGTCGTCGTACAAGTCGCCCCAGAACACCATGCCGGGGACCCGACCCGTCAACCCACGCTTCGCTCTACGGGGTTGACGGGCCACCCTCGACATGGTGACAGGGGAGCGACCCTACCGACTCGCAGGAAGGCATCACCATGACCGAAACAGTCACTCCCACACACTTTGTCGTGATACCCCGCACCGAAGAACACGGCGGATACGAGAACGAGTGCTTCACCCATTACGTCCAAGACAACCGCGGCCGCTACTGCCTGCGAGGACCGATGGTCCAGTCGGACGCGGAATGGCTTGCAAGCAAGATGAATACACAGATCAGCTGACCAACCAAGAAGGCCCGCACCGGATTCGGTGCGGGCCTCACTGCTGTACTCCTACGCCGGGGCAGGACGCTCCGGCATCTCCATCAGAGTTGGCTCAGCACCCTCGGTGTACCGGTAAGCCCACTGACTGCCCCGACGACGATCGCGTCGTAGTGCGTCATGAGAGTTCTCTTTCGGTCAGGAAGTGATCGGAATCGTTGTGGTGGCGTGGAGGGCGGGGATGGTTGCTGCGCTGATCACGGCGCCGACGAGGGCGATCGCTCCGAGGACAAGGTAGGCGTGGGCGTAGCTTCCGGTCCAGGTGGAGAGCACGGTGCCGGCCCACGGCGCCAGTGCCATGACAATGACGATCGGTGCGGACATCAGCCCGTTGAGGCGCCCGTAATGTTCACCGCCCCAGCGGTCGGTGATAGCGGTGGCCTGGATCAACGTGAAGATACCGCGGACCAGTCCGGCGCCGATGGCGATGCCGATCAACGCCGCCGCCGAGCTCGCCAGACCTAACCACGCGGTGCTCAGACCGGCAACGACGATGACCGATACTGTGCGCACGCGGACACTGGTCTTCGCTGCGAGAGGTAGGTAGAAGATGCGGCCGATGACCTGACCGGCGCCGCCCAACCCGAGCGTGAGTGCGGCGAGGCTGGGACTGAAACCGCGTTCGATCAGCAGCGGTACGAGGTTGAAGACGCCGGCGGATGCGGCGAAAGCGGCTGCAGCGAGGGCGACGATCAAAGCAAGAAAGGCGAGGCTGCGTGAGGTGCGGTGATAGTCGCCGGGCTGGGCATGGGGCAGCCGGATGGGGCCGGGCCACCCGCCCCGCAACCCCCAGATATGTCCGGGGATGGTGATCACAGCCAGTATGGCGGCGAGCACCAGGTAGGTTGTGCGCCAATCGAAACGATCGGCCAGAGCGACAGACAGTGGCGCGAACACCGTGCTGGCCAGACCCGCAGCGAGGGTGAGAATCATCAGCGCTTTGACGTAGTTGTCGCCGTACCAGCGGGTCAGGGCGGCGAATGCCGGTGGATACAGCACCGCGCCCATCGCAATTCCGGCGAACACCCACCCCGCGAAAAACAGAGGGAGGGTGTGAGCTGTCGCGATGACCACCAGTGCGGGTACAGCGAGTACAGATCCGGCGGTCATGACCCAGCGGGGCCCGCGGCGATCGAGGATCCGTCCGACAGGTATGCCGACGACGGCGGCGACGAGTTGGCTGACCGAGAACGCCGCCACAATCACCGAGGTCGACCACCCGGTATCGCGGGAAATGGCCACCGACAGAACAGGAAACGCGTAGTACAGGATTCCCCAGCTGGTGATTTCGGTCAGACACAGCGCCACCAGGACCCGCCGCAGCCCCGACGGGTCGAGGCTGACGGGGCGCTGCGGCGGATCCTCGATGGTCGTCATCGGCTGCGCCTTATCCGCAGGAGTTGGAACTACCGGAGGGGCTGGACAGCGAGATCAGCTCCGGAGCCGGCGTCGCGCAGCAGCCACCCTCGGATTCCGCGGTGTCGGGTTCATCGAAAACACCTGCGCCGCCGCAGACTCCGGTTTCCGGGAGGATCAACTCCACCCGAGCAGCAGCCTCGTGGTCACCGGCAAGTTCTGCGGCGATGCTGCGAACCTGCTCGTAGCCGGTCATCGCCAGGAACGTCGGCGCGCGGCCGTAGCTCTTCATCCCCGCCAGGTACACACCCGGTTCGGGATGGCGAAGTTCTTTCGCGCCGTGCGGATACACGGTGCCGCAGGAGTGGACGTTCGGGTCGATCAGAGGCGCCAACTGTGTCGGTGCCTGCAGGACGGGGTCGAGGCCCAGTCGGATTTCCGACAGCCAGGACAGGTCAGGGCGGAATCCGGTCAAGGTGACGACGTTGTCGACGTTCTCGATCCGGGTGCCGGCATCGGACACCAGTGCGAGCTGACCCTTGTCGGCGGATTCGACGGCGGCGGTGCGGAAACCGGTGACCACGGTGAGAAGTCCGTCGTCGACGGCCTTCTTCGCACGCAGTCCGAGGGCGCCGCGGGCGGGCAGCTCGTCCGATTCGCCGCCGCCGAACGCGGAACCGATAGCGCCGCGGCGAACCGCCCACGTGATCCGCGTACCGGGGGCGTCCACCTCGAGGCCGGCCAACGCGACGATCGCGGTCAATGCGGAATGGCCGCTACCTGCGATGACAGTGTGCTTGCCAGCGAACTGGGCACGCACTGTCTCGTCGTCGAGATCGGGCACACGGTAGGTGATCGCGGATCCGGCAGCCCTCTCGCCGAGGGCGGGCAGTCCTTCCCCGCCGAGCGGGTTCGGGGTGCCCCAGGTGCCGGACGCATCGACGACGGCCTGAGCGAAGACGCGGTCCTCACTGCCGTCGGCACGGCGCAGGTGAATGGAGAGAGGTTCGGTCTCGCGGCCGGCATCGACGACCAGGTCGCGGCCACGTCGGGCGACACCGATCACCTCGGTACCGAACTGCACCGCATCACCGAGGGCGGCGGCGAGGGGTTCGAGGTAGAGCTGTCGCCACTGCTGTCCGGTCGGGTACGTCTCGCCGTCGGGGGCGCTCCACCCGGTCTGCTCGAGGAGGAGGCGGGCAGCCGGGTCGACCAGCTCTGACCAGCGGGAGAAGAGACGGACATGATTCCATTCGGCGATCGCCGTACCGGCGACGGCGCCTCGCTCGAACACCAGCGGCGTGAGTCCTCGTTCGCGGAGTTGCGCGGCGGCGGCGAGGCCGATCGGTCCGGCTCCGATCACGACAACGGGTAGTTCGGTCATCACAAATTCCTTTCATCGACAATGATCGATCTTTAATTCGAACTGTATCGACATCAGTCGATGAATGCAACCATCGACGAAGGTCGATATAGTGTGTGTATGACATCGCTGCAGACCCCGACGGTGCGCGTCGGCGATTCGGACCCAGGTGCGGTCGACTCGAATGTGCTCGAGCAAGCTGACGCCGTCACCTACGCGCAGTGGTTCGCGTGCCTGGCCGAACCGATGCGGGTGCGGCTGCTGCATCGCGTAGCGAGTGCT
Organism: Rhodococcus sp. FW305-130; assembly: GCF_058788335.1. NCBI lineage: Bacteria > Bacillati > Actinomycetota > Actinomycetes > Mycobacteriales > Nocardiaceae > Rhodococcus > Rhodococcus sp. FW305-130. The sequence goes on from NZ_JBYTAP010000012.1 coordinate 71,070, forward strand.
GCCGGCGGGATCACGATCGGGGCTCTCGCCGAGGCGTTGGGGATCGGGCAGCCCACGGTCTCCCACCATGTGCGCAAGCTCGCCGACGTGGGATTCGTCAGCCTGCGCAAAGAGGGGACCAGCACCGTTGTCGCGATGAATCCGACGTGCTGCGTCGCGTTGCCGCAAGCCGCCGACATCGTGATGGGAGTGCTCGCCCCGCGGCCGTGCTGCCCGAGCGACCTTCCCGATGACGTCGCCGTCCGGGTCATGTCCGATGACGACTGGGACGCTGTTCTGCGGATTTACGGCGAAGGAATTGCCACGCGCAACGCCACTTTCACCACCGAAGTCCCCAGCCGGGAGTACCTCGATGCGCAGTGGCTGCCGAATCATCGCTGGGTCGCCACCATCGACGATGTCGTCGTCGGCTGGGCGGCTCTGAGTCGGGTGTCCGGGCGGGACTGCTACCGCGGAGTCGCCGAGAATTCCGTCTATGTCGCTGACGGGATGCGCGGACGGGGTGTCGGAAAAGCGTTGCTACGCAAGCAAGTCATGGCAGCCGACGCGGACGGACTCTGGACGCTGCAGACGTCGATCTTCCCCGAAAATCGCCCCTCCGTCTCGCTGCACCATTCGGCAGGTTTCCGCACCATCGGGATCCGGGAAAAGATCGCCCAACTCGACGGCATTTGGCGCGACACGGTCCTGCTCGAACGCCGAACGGCAGCGGATTCCTGATTTTCTGAACCGCTAATCGAAGCATTTTTCGGCAATCGATCCGCCATATGTGATCAGCAACTCGAAGCAACCCCTTAGCTCGAGTGCAGAGTGAGTCTGCTGAGACGTGATCCCCGCTGTAACTGGCAAATTATTCGTGGGCTGGTGTCACGTCCTCCTGCAGTGAGTCCTTGAGGCTCGGGATCAGCGGCTTCACAGCAGAGCGGTCACCGTCGGGGATGTACGTGCAGACGAACTGGAGCGGGTGAAACTGAAAGTCTTCGCGAGTCGCCGATCGGAGTGTGCAACGCCGCCTGCATCTACATGCCGGTTGAGTATCACATCTGCTGCTCTCGCTTGCCTGTCACTCGGCTGCCCGGTAGCTCGGTTGGGCAGGACTGTGCAGATTGTTGCTGAAAAGCGGTCGGTCCATGGCCAGGGGCGCGGAGGTCCAGCGAGGACGGCTAGACCACGGGTTGCGCGGCGTCCTTGTCGAGAATTCCGTCTCTCTCCCACGGCCACGTCATCAGAGCCCAGATGATGAATACGATTGTCATCCCAGAAAACAGATACACCGGCCACGGACCCATCAGGTCCAGCAGCGATGCGGTGGAAGGTTTGGCGTTGAGAAAGCCGTAATTGGTATCGGCGATGCGATTGAAGATGAAAGTGACTATCGCCCATGTCAGCGTGACCAGTACCGCGAGGCGGTAGCTGCGCCATGTAGGTCGCATTCTCCGGCCCCACGTGAGATAGATCGCGGCCCAGACGACAAACAGGTGAATCGCCCAGAAGGCAAGAAACTCGTAACCGGGGAAGTCTGGCCCGGCCAGAGCCGGTGAAATCAACGCCTGCGTACTCAATACAAGCCCCCAGTAGTAGGTGAGGGCGAACGGCCAATGTCGGTGCGACCACAATGCGTAGATCGCGGACACTGTCGCGAGATCGGTGAGTTGTAAGGGTACGGATCCCCCTAGCGTGGGTGAGGACAACGAGTAGAGCACCGCCGAGCCGTATATCACCGCCAGTATTCCGCCGAGGGCGCGGCTGAGGTGGCGAGCTTGCGCTTCGGTCTGTCTACGTCCCGCCCAGATCAGAAACACCGAACCCGCGACAAACAGAGCGATGGCTGCCCAATGCGATAGGCCGTACGCCGAGAACTCGGGTTGTGCAGAATACACATCTCTCACTTCCTCAGCGCCGCCGAACGCACTGTTCCATAACAACCTTCGCAGATAGCTGTTCCAGTTCGGAAGTGCCGTTCTCCGGCTTAGTTGACGATGATCGTGTCCGCGGTGCGAGAAAGGGCGTAGCTGTGCAGTGGCTTCTGAGCAGGTCGTTGCACGACCGAGCCATCGACGATGGAGTATCGGCTGCCATGACATGGGCAGTTGATCGTTCCATCGCTGACCTCGGAGACTACGCATCCCTGGTGGGTACATACCGCAGAGAAGGCTTGGAACACGCCTTCCTGCGGCTGGGTGATCACGACTTGCTCGTCCGCCAGAATGACTCCGCCGCCGACAGGAACCGCTGATATCGGAACCTCGGCACTGCCCAGGCTTACGCCGGGTGCCTTGCTGTTGTTCTGGGTGCTACATCCGGCGACGGCGAGACAAGTTGTTGCGCAGGCTGTGAGGAGGACCGTTCGGCGCCCGACCTTGATGTCGGATGGATCGATCGTGCTCATGCGGGGACCACCAAACCAGTGAGAAACATCAGGAGTATTCCGACGCCGACGCCGACGAGGACCATCGGATCCAGGTCCGAGCGGCCTTGTGTGCGCAGGGACGGTGCAATTTGGATGACGACTTGAATGATTGCCCCGACGCCGACTCCGAGCAGCAACGCAGATACTTCACGGTTGTCGACGCCCGCCCCGATAACAGCACCGAGGATTGCCGGCGCACCCGCGATCAATCCCAACCCCAACAAGGTCAGCAGGGGGGTGCGTCGCCGAGCCAACGGTGCGATGATCGCGAGCCCCTCTGTTGTGTTGTGCAGGGTGAATCCGATAACGAGGAACGCGCCGAGCGCAAGCTCACCTACCGCATACGCGGATCCGATCGCGAGGCCTTCTCCGAGATTGTGCAATCCGATGCCGATGGAAATCATCAGTGCCAGTCTGAGTTCGGATGCGCCTGTCGTACCGGCTGGGCGTCTTCCGCGCAGGTATCGGTCGATGCACGTGAGCGTCAGGAAGGCGATCGCCGCGCCGAGAACGACGAGAGTGCCGCCGCCGAAGGCTCCGCTCGAGGCTGCTGCCAGTTTGAACCCCTCGCTCGTGCCGTCGAAGATCAAAAAGGCGAGCAGACCGACCGTGACGGCCAGCACGAATCTGACTGCCCTGACGCCGGCGCCCCGCATCACAGGCAGCAAGAGCATCCCGAGCAGGACCGGGATGACTCCGACGTATGTGCCCAAGAGAGCCATCAAGCCGAAGAACGCCACTCCCGGGGCGGGAGTTGCTACGGCAGCGGGAATTTCGTGTTCGATGACCAACCCTGTGGAGGTGAGCATCGAGACGAGGTACGGCTGTCCGGTGATCCACGGGTAGTCGAGGGTGATCGTCTGGGACTCGAGTCTGCCGATGGGATCTGCAGCTCCTACCAAATCGACGAATGTGTCGTTCACGGCAACTTGCGCGACGGTCACCGCGTCGGGGCCGGTGTTGCGTAGCGTCAACGTGATTCGGCCTGGTTCGAGGGCAGTTCGTTCGACGGAGATGTTCTCGATCGGTGGGCCGGTGCGTTCGGGGAGACTTTGTCCTGCGAGCATTGCCAGCGCAGTCAGGGCGATGACGATGATCGCGAGCACTGCGGCGCCTCGGAGCCAAAGGCCGGTGCGCGATGCGTCGCTTTGAGCGGACCCTGTCTGCGCGGAACCCGCAGCGCCAAGGGAATTCTCATGAGTGCTCGTCGGAGAGGGAGGATCAGGGGTGCCGGTCATTCGGTCACCTCGAAGAATCCCATCCAGCCCAGATCTGCGAATTCGGTTTTGTGGGCGTGGAACATGTACTTGCCCAGGTAGGGAAAGCGCAGTTCGCATATTCCGCGCTGACCTTGGGCCTGGATGATCGTGTCCGTGAATTCGCTGGGCTCGAGGCGTGTTCCGGTCGGGTAGTAGTCGAAGAAGTTTCCGTGTAGGTGGAAGCTGTTGATCGGGTCGTATTCGAGGATGTTGACCAGGTAGATGCGAACCAGTTCGTCTCGTTTCACCTGTACAGGTTCGTGCATGTAATGGAACGGGATGCCGTTGACGGCGTAGAGCTGGTTTCCTTGCCCGTCGAATGTGGTGTTGTAGCCGTGCATCACCATCACCATTTCGTCGGCCGCAGGGCGCCCCTGAGCTGGATCGACGATGAACGTGCCGTACATGCCGCGGGCGATGTGCTCTGCCAGTGGATTGACGTGGCAGTGATAGAGATGCAATCCGAAAGGGATGGCATCGAATTCGTAAGTGAATGATTCGCCCGGCTCGATGATTCCCCGCCCCACCCCGGGAATTCCGTCCATTTCAGCGGGATGGATTCCGTGAAAGTGCATCGTGTGTGGGTGCGCGGAGCCGTTGACGAACTTCACTCGGAGCCGGTCTCCCTCACTGCATCTCAACGCGGGACCTGGAATGCGGGAGTTGAAGGTCCACGCCGGAAAATAGACTCCTGGTGCTACCTCGATCTCTTCGTCGGCTGCGAAGATCTCCCACTCGCGTAGCGTTCGACCGTCAGGCAATTCGGAGGTCGTCCCGTAGTCGAAGTCCCGCAGCAGTGCCGTGGGATGAAACCCGTTGGCAGTGTGGTTCACCTGCTGACCGGCCCGAAAGGTCGCGCCGCTCGTGCCGCCGTGACGGACTCCGCCGTCTCCGTCAGGTGCGGCGGTACCCGGGTTGGTGTTTCCGGGATGCTCGGTAGGCGATGCGCCCGCAACTCTTCCTGCGTTCATCATGAGTCCGGCTGATCCGGCGAGCGCCCCACCGATCAACAATTGTCGCCGCGACGGTGCGCTCATGGCCACCCGACCGAAGCATCGACATTCCTGACAGTCAAAAGAGTCACACCTCAAAGTTTGTCATGCCAAACTTTATTTTCATAGACACCAAACTATCCGAACGCATTCGACCGAAAACAGGCGGGCCGCGGAAATTTTCGACGAGTGGGGGCGTCGTGGTTTCGCCACCTCGAACCGCAGAAGTTCGCAGAGATGGACTGCTTCCCTGCCGACAGCGCTCCGGCTCCCTCCTCGCTCGAATCGGGTCACACGCATTGCGGACGCTGAATCTCACGTTCGGACCCGCGCGAGGATTCGACCAGCAGCGACACGACGACCAGGATGAATCCACAGGTGAGGTAGGTATCGGCAAGATTGAAGGTGGGCCACCAGCCGGTGTGGAAGTAGTCGGTGACCTTCCCGTCGAGGGCTCGGTCGACCACGTTGGAGGCAGCTCCGGCGACAATCAGAGCGAAACCGATCACGGCCACCCCGCGACTTTGCGGGACACTCCGCCAGGCGTATACGGCGATTCCCATGGTGGCGAGGCCGGTAAAGGCGATGATGACGGCACTCGGCAGCTGATTACCCAGGCTGAAGGCGACACCACTGTTGTATGCCAGCCTCAAACTGACGACGCCCAGATCCATCTCGTTGACCCCGGACAGGTGCTTCCGCGCAACGGGCTCAATCGTCAGGGCGACGACGACCGAAACGAGTACCGTCGTAGCGAAGAGAATTCGTTTCTTGTGATGGGCGGATTTGTCGTTCGTGGTCACCTCGTTGGTACTCACCACGGAAGCTCCTGGCAACGCCCGTCACCCGCGGCGGGTTCTACCTGCAGGGTCGCGTGAACGAGATTGAACTGGGTGGCCAACAGATCCTGGGCAGCAGCGAGAACCTTGGTCGGATCGGACTCCTCGTCGATCGTCAGATGCGCCGACGCAACTTCCATGCCCGATGTGAGCGTCCAGATGTGAAGGTCGTGGGCGTCCTTGACCCCGGGGATCCCCTGCAAGGCTTGCGTCACCTCGGTGATGCTCACGCCGGCGGGGGCGTGCTGGAGCAGGATCCGCAGGGCATGGCGGCCGAGATTGTAGGCACGCGGTAGGACGAACAAGCCGATCGCAACACCGATCACCGGATCCGCGTACCGCCATCCGAAGATCAGTGTGACCAATCCGCTGATCAGGACTCCAACGGACCCGAGCATGTCAGCCATGACCTCGAGATAGGCGCCCCGGACGTTGATGCTTTCCTTCGCCCCGCTGCGAAGCAGCAAGAATGCCGCGATGTTCATCACGAGGCCGACGACAGCGACGATGCTCACCGGGAGTCCAGGGACCTCAGGCGGATCGGAAAGTCGACCGAGAGCTTCGTAGAGAACCCATCCGGCGACACCGAACAGGAGTAGGGCATTGAACAAGGCAGCGAACACCTCCGCCCGGTACATACCGAACGTGCGATCCGGGCGCGATCGCGCTCTTTGCGCAAGCAAGATAGCGGTCAATGCCATGAGGATGCCGAACACATCGGTGAAGACGTGTGCGGAGTCGGAGAGCAGGGCGAGCGATGACGTGGACAACCCCACGATGACTTGCGTGACGAACGTGACCAGACCGAGCCCGACGGCTATCCATAATTTGCGGACATGTTTACCCGATGCACTCGCAGCTTGTTCCGCAACGCCGTGCCCATGGCCGTGACCCATCTCGATATGCCCTTCTCGCCTATGACTGGAGCGTCGTATTCTCATATGCGCATATTTGCCAACGAGAGAGTTTCAGTAAACCCTGGCTGAAGCACCCATGCAACTATCCGTCATAGTATTTTGGTCCGGAGCACCGATCGCGCGGGCGAGATCCACAATGCTGAGAGGTCCACCCGCAAATGATCGAAACCGAACCGTCCGGCGCCGATACCCTCGTCGTCGGACGACCCATACGGAAAGTATTGGGATGGGGTGTCATAGCTGCAATCACTGCGGCGGCATTGGCGCGCGCATCAACTTCCGAGGCGCTGCGATTGCTCGGACTTCCAGATCCGGGGCCCTTGACGATTTACGGACTCCCGGCGGTGATGGCGTTCGGCGAGGTTGCCGCCGTGATGACCGTAGGCAGTCTACTTTTGGCTGCCGTTCTCGTTCCGCCTCAAGCCTCAGGTGTACTCGATGTCGACGGATATCTGGCGCTACGAACCGCAAGCGTCGCCGCCGCTATCTGGGCGGTATGCGCGGCGCTGCTCGTTCCACTCACCCTCTCGGACAGTTCAGGCCAACCTCTCTCCGTCGTGTTCGCCGATCCAGGGCTGTTCGCTCGCGCGATTTCGGACATCGATGTCACAACTGCATGGGCATGGACCGCAGGGCTCGCACTCGTGCTCGCGATTGCGTGTCGTCTGACCCTGCGATATTCGTGGACACCGTTACTTCTCGCATTCGCTTTGTTCAGCCTGCTCCCCAGGGCATTGTCGGGTCACTCCTCTTCGGGTGGATCCCACGACATCGCCACGAACAGTTTGGTTCTGCATATCCTCGCGGCGTCGATTTGGATGGGAGGAATAGCGGCTCTCGTGTTGCATGCCCGCAGAAAGGGGAGCTATCTCGACTTCGCCGCGCGCCGCTTCTCGGCCGTGGCACTCATGGCGTTCGTCGTCATAGCGATCAGCGGTGTGGTCAACGCTGCCGTGCGGGTGCCGCTCACCGCGGTGTGGAGTAGCACCTACGGTGTCTTGATTCTTGCCAAAGTCGCCGCCTTGGTCCTCACCGGACTGGCAGGTTGGCGCCAACGGAAAATCGCGATCGCCGAACTGACGAAGGATCCTAGCGACGGTCGCACCTTCATTCGTCTGGCAGTGGTGGAGTCGGTGGTTCTCGCAGTAACCGTCGGTATCGCCGTCGCCCTGGGCCGCACGCCGCCCCCGGCGCCCACGGAGCGACAGGATCCGAGCAGAGTCGAGGAGGTGCTCGGGTATGCGCTCGATGGCGTACCGACTGCGGGCCGCTTGCTCGTCGACTGGCGATTCGATCTCATTTTCGGAACTCTCGCCGTGGTGTTGGCTGCGTGCTACGTCGTCGGCGTTTTTCGCCTCCGACAGCAGGGCGTGCAGTGGTCGACGTTCCGATCGGTCAGCTGGGCTCTGGGGTGCCTGGTGTTGCTTGTCGCAACATCATCGGGAGTGGGTAGGTATGCACCTGCAGTGATGAGTATGCATATGGCGGCAACGTCCGCCGTGGCGGTCCTTGCTCCACTCTGTCTGGTCCTGGGCGCCCCGTTCACGCTGTTCAGGCTCTCCGTTCGGCGATCGTCCGGAGATGCGCCGGGGCTGAGGGAATGGGCGCAAAGCGTGTACAGAGGCTCCTGGTTCCGATTCATGTCCCAGCCCTATGTGATCGCTGTGATTTTCGCCGGAGCCCTGCCTCTCCTTTACCTGGGGGGGATGTACAGCGCTGTCGCCGGCTCGCACGTCCCCCATCTGGTGATCAACGGAACCCTGCTGATCTGCGGTTTCATGTTCTTCTGGGTCATGGTCGGCGTCGATCCCTTGCCGAGGCGAGCGAGCGCCGCGATCAGGACGACCCTGCTCCTGGCGGCGTTCTTGGCCTACGGGGGCCTCGCAGCAGCACTGATCGCCACTGACACGGTGATTGCCGATCAGTACTTCGCGTCGTTGCAGCGCGGCTGGCTCGACGACTTCTCGCGAGATCAACGGTTCGGTGCCGGACTGATAATCGCGATCGGAGCAGTGCCCCTGGCAATCGCGACAGGGTTTCTCCTCACCGCGTGCTGCTCGCCGAGATGCCACCGCGCGGCACATGAGTAGGAGAAGGTGCATTCGCAGCGGGGCGGTCTGTCGAGATTTTGAATTTTGTCAACGCTCGCCCAAAAACTATGCGAAATAGTAGTACGCTGTCTGGGACCGTCACCATTCTGTGACCTTCCGCGACGCAAGGAATGCGATCTTGGCCCGACACCGCAAGCCCGACACCGACGATCTCGACTGCCCACTTCGGGAAAGTTATCTTTTCGGCACGCCACACAGCGATCGAGACCTGCCAGTCGACACGATGTATATCTCCACCGCATCTGCAGTCGACCGGGAATCCGTCGCTGGAAGCGTTCAGGCGCGACGCGGCGGCGCTCATCGCCGACAGTCCCGCAGTCGTCCTGGTGGACGGGCTTTGGTTCTCTCTGTCGCCACCGGCGCTTTGCTTGCCGCCGGCACATCCGCCTCACATGCATCGACGGGGAGCGTCAGTGCTCCCGTCGAGCTCGACCAACAACCGCTGGCACCTCTCGACCAGGCACTGGCATCGGCTCCGGAAATTCTCCAGGTTCCCAAACTGGCCGACCTGGGGAGGCTGGCCGAACAGTTGGCTCGAGGCACCGAACGCGACACCGATCGCGCGTCGAGAGAGGCAGCTGCACGCCAACCGCTGACGATGGCTCCTGTCAGCGGAACATTGACGTCGAACTACGGGCCGCGTTGGGGGTCGACTCATTACGGGTTGGACATTGCCAATGAGATTGGTACACCTATCGTGTCCGTGACCGACGGTACGGTACTCGAGTCCGGACCTGCGTCGGGTTTCGGACTGTGGGTCCGTATCCTGCAGGATGACGGGACAATCGGGGTCTTCGGACACATCAACGAGACTCTGGTAACCGCGGGTCAAAAGGTGCGTGCCGGAGAATTGATTGCGACGGTAGGAAACAGAGGACAATCAACAGGGCCACATCTGCATTACGAGGTGTGGCAGGCAGACGGCCAGAAGGTCGATCCCATGGCATGGTTGGACGCGCGTGGGGTACAGATCCAGCCTCCGGCCATCAGTGACTGACGCAATCGACGATTTTCGAAGGGGGAAGGAAGATGAAGAGGCTCGGCGGGCTCGAATCCGAAGTGATGGATCTCCTGTGGGATGCAGAAGAGCCGCAGTCTGTGCGGGATCTGGTCGACCGCTTCGAGGGCGGCGCCCCGAAGGCATACACCACGATCTTGACCGTCGTGACGCACCTTCACGAAAAAGGGTGGGTACAGAGGGAAAAACGAAGCCGCGCGTACATCTATTCGCCATCGCGTAGCCGCGATGAAGCGACCTCACTGGCCATGCGTGAATTACTCGACAACAGCAATGACTCTGTTTCAGCGCTTCTGCACTTCGCGCAAAACGTCTCGGATGACGAATACGAGGCACTGCGGCGAGCACTGGATCACGGCAAGGTTCGGTAGATGACTCTCGCCGCAGTCCTCTTTCTCGGGGCCGTGCTCATCGGAGCGTTCATGCCCAAGGTTTTGCGGCGTTTCGAATCGACCACTCTGGCTCCTGCAGCGATTCTCGCGGCATGGATCGGCAGTATCGTGGGTCTGGGATTCCTTGCCGTATCGGCAGTAGTGATCCTTCTGTGGCCGAGCCATGCACCAGCGGAAGGACTCTCCGAGGCCCTTGTGCGATGCTTCACTGCCTTCCAGCACGCGATGGCTCCCTGGATCGGGGAAGCGCTCGCTGTCGGCGGAGTTGCGGTTACCGCGCTCATCGCCGCTCGGAGCCTGTTCTTGGCTCATCAGCAACATAAGGGCCGAGCGAAGGTCCGCGACTACCACCGTGATGTCGTATCGATCATCGCCCGCGCAGATCCGGCATCGGATGATGTTCTCTGGCTTGATCATCCGATGCCGATGGCCTACAGCGTCGCTGGACGGCCGGGATTCGTCGTAGCGACCAAAGGTCTCTCCGATTGCTTGACCGCCTCCGAGCGCGAAGCGGTGATCGCGCACGAGCGGGCACACTTGCGAGGGCAGCATCACCGGATCATTAATGTGTGCGAAGTCTTCGCGAAGGCGCTGCCGGTGATCCCGCTGTTCAAAGCGGCTCCCGCTGCGGTGCGGCGGCTGGTCGAGCTCGCTGCCGACGATCGAGCTGCACAAGCCACCAGCCCCGATGCCGTCCGGTCGGCATTGCGCGTGGTGGCGACGTCGCCGCTACCTCAGCCGGTGTGGACACTCGGGCTCGGTGACGACGAGATCTCGGTGCGTTTGGTCAGGCTGCAGGCCGATTCCCGGATTCGCGCCACCAAACTGGTCTGCATCTCTGCTGCGATGCTCCCGATGATCGTTCCCGTCATCGCCGCGTTGACCACCATAGTCGTCTTCTCCGCCTCCGCTCATGCCCTCGTGACCTAAGACGGCACCGGAGGAACACTCGATCGGCACTTCGAACCCAAAAACTATGCAACGTAGTATTTGGGTTATGCTTCTGTCGCACACTCTATTTGCGTCTCGACAGGAAGTGGGCTGACTATGACCGCAATTGCATCACCCCCCATCGCCGCCCGGCCGTACCCCGCGCGACGGGCGCCGAAGGGATCGGTGCTGCGGAACCTTGTGACGACGACCGATCACAAGACGCTCGGCTTGATGTATTTGGTGACTTCGTTCGCGTTCTTCCTCATCGGCGGGCTCATGGCGCTGATCATGCGCAGCGAACTGGCGATTCCGGGCATGCAATTCCTGTCGAACGAGCAGTACAACCAGTTGTTCACCATGCACGGCACGATCATGCTGCTGCTGTACGCGACGCCGGTGGTGTTCGGATTCGCCAATTTCGTTCTCCCCCTGCAGATCGGTGCGCCGGATGTCGCCTTCCCGCGACTGAACGCGTTCAGCTACTGGCTCTACCTTTTCGGTGCTCTCATCGCTACGGGCGGGTTCGTCACTCCCGGAGGTGCCGCAGATTTCGGCTGGACGGCCTACACGCCTCTGAGTTCGGCAGTCAGCTCACCTGGGGTCGGTGCGGATCTGTGGATTGTGGGGCTTCTCGTCTCCGGTCTCGGCACGATTCTCGGCGCGGTCAACATGATCACCACCATTGTCTGCTTACGCGCTCCCGGCATGACGATGTTCCGCATGCCGATCTTCACGTGGAACATCTTCATCACCTCTGTCTTGATTCTGTTGGCCTTCCCGCTGTTGACCGCCGCACTCTTCGCACTGCTTTACGACCGTCGCCTCGGTGGCAACATCTTCGACCCCGCGAATGGCGGAGTCCTGCTGTGGCAGCACCTGTTCTGGTTCTTCGGCCACCCCGAGGTCTACATCATCGCGCTGCCCTTCTTCGGTATCGTCTCGGAGATATTTCCGGTCTTCAGCCGCAAACCGATCTTCGGCTACAGCGGCCTGGTCTACGCGACGCTCGGTATCGCGGCGCTGTCGATCGCAGTGTGGGCGCATCACATGTACGCGACGGGCGCGGTTCTCCTGCCGTACTTCTCGTTCATGACGTTCCTGATCGCCGTGCCGACGGGTGTGAAGATCTTCAACTGGATCGGCACGATGTGGAAGGGACACCTGACGTTCGAGTCACCGATGCTGTTCTCTCTCGGATTCTTGATCACCTTCCTCTTCGGTGGTCTGTCCGGTGTGCTGCTGGCGAGCCCTCCGCTGGATTTTCAGGTCACGGATACTTACTTCGTGGTCGCCCACTTCCACTACGTGGTTTTCGGTACGGTCGTGTTCGCGACGTACGCCGGTATCTACTTCTGGTTCCCGAAGATGACCGGTCGCATGATGGACGAGCGCCTTGGCAAGTGGCACTTCTGGACCACGTTCGTCGGCTTTCACATGACGTTCCTCGTCCAGCACTGGCTCGGTGCCGAGGGTATGCCGCGACGATATGCCGACTACCTCCCCGCAGATGGATTCACCACACTCAATACAGTCTCGACCATCGGATCCTTCATTCTCGGAGCCTCCACTCTCCCGTTCATCTGGAACGTCTTCAAGAGCTACCGATTCGGCGAAGTGGTCACCGTCGACGATCCGTGGGGCTACGGAAACTCGCTGGAGTGGGCAACGACCTGCCCGCCGCCGCGTCACAACTTCACCGAGTTGCCGCGCATCCGCAGCGAGCGTCCGGCCTTCGAGTTGCACTACCCGCACATGGTTGCTCGGATGCGGGCAGAAGCACACGTCGGGGCCGGGCATCGATCGGAGTCGAGTTCACCGGGATCGGAAAAGTCGCTGACTGCATCCACGTCCGACAGTGACTAAGAGAAAGGAATTTGGTTCCGTTCGAGGACCTAGAACAAGACGATGTCAGCACGAACAATGCCCGTGGTCAGTGTCCCGGCAACAGATACCGCCGCCGCACTTCTCGCCGATTGGTTGATTCGAGATGCACTGCCGACTGCTCTCGACGGCGGAGCGGCGCACCATGCAAGCGGCTGGTTGCGGACTTTGCCCCCGATATCTCATCGCCACATCCGACATCCCCGTAAGCTGCGGGTTCACGCCCGTCGAGTAAGTGAAACGATCGCTGCAATCGAACATCAACTCCGGACCGAAGCAATTTTCGTGGACTCAGCGCACGCTTTCTCTAGACCCATCACGGCCCTTCCTGATCCCGTGTTGAACGCCGCAGCCAGTATCGGAGGCACAATGATGGATATCGGGAGTTCCGCGGCGGCATTGGCGAATCGCGCGCTCCTTCTCGTTCCCGTGACCATCGAGTCGGCAGAAGCGGCGATATCAACTCAAACGAGGGTAACCGATTCCTATTGCGCCCTGCTTACGCGGCTGTGGCACAGCGATTTTCACGCAAGTATCGTCATTCCTCCGCAGGTCGAGCACTGAGCCCATCTTGCTTCGGTGTGTTGCTATGAGGGGCACCGAAGCAAGATGGGCTCATCGGCGTCTGTTCTTGCCCGAGCGGATTCGCAACCGAAACGCAAACGGTCGGCACGACAGGGCGGCTACTGCTGCTTCGGCGGGATCGTTCTCTTGGCCGCAAGCGCGGCCCTCTGGATCTGACTGGTCAGCTTTCCACCCGTCCTGGCTTCGGCAGAAGCGGCGGTTTTGTCGATCGCGCCTTCGATCTTGTCGGCGTTCTTCGAAGCAGCCTCTTTGCCCTTGTTGACCAGAGTCTTCACTGCACCCATGAGTTTCATATTCGTCTCCTACGCCTAGCCGCCATCGCATCTGCTCGGGACAACCACGGAACTAAAAACTAAGCTCCATAGTAGTTGAAGATTGGTTCGTTCTGCGAAGCAGGCAACTGCCGGGGAGGCGGGCTGGCATCGGCAAGCTTTCCTCGTGCTCTCAGGCCAACGTCGACCAGTAGTCCCAGAACGCGCTGACGATCAGGCTCGCGACGGACAGGATCCAGATGGTCGGTACGAGTGAGTGATTTCCGGCGCCGAGGGCAACGATGTTCTTGACGGTTCGTGAAGAGGCCGACAGGCTACGAGCGCCCAGATGCAAAGTGGCGTACCAGAGGGCTGTCATCGTCACCACCCACACCACCATGCAGTACGGGCACAACGCCTGGATTCTGTACAGGCTTTGGAAAATCAGCCAGTGAACCAGCACTGCGCCTGCGAACAATCCGATGACGAGACAGCGCCAATACCATCGAGGCAGTGCCTTTGCCTCGATGAGTGTCACGATTCCCGTGGTCAGCAGGACAGTGAATGCGACCACGCCGAGGATCGAATTCGGAAAACCGAAGAGCGACGCCTGCGGAGAACTCATCACCGATCCACAGCTGAGGACAGGGTTGATGCTGCAGGACGGGCGATACGAGGGATCTGCGAGAAGCTGAAACTTCTCGATGGTCAGTATCAGAGACGCAGCCAGGCCGAGAGCGCCGCCACCTGCGAGAATCCATCCGACGACATAGGGGGAACACACTTTCGGAGACGATCCGACAGTCGGAGGTGTACCGGTATCGACGTGGGCACCGCGCGCTCCCGTTGATGTCATTGGGCCAGCGCAGCGTCGATACGAGCGGTGAGATCGTCATATGTCGGCATTGATGGCAACTGGACGCCGTTGAGGAACAGCGTCGGGGTGCCTTGTACTCCCAGGTCGATACCTTCGTTGAAGTCCCCTTTGACACGCTCTGCGACTGCGGGATCATTCATATCTGCCTCGAAGGAGGCCATGTCGAGTCCCAGATCCTGGGCGAACGTACGAAAGAGGGCTTCTTGAGACTCCGACGACTCGCCCCACTGGGTCTGCGTGTCGTACATCCGCTGGTACATCTCCACGAACTTCCCTTGCCGAGACGATGCTTCGACGACTCGCGCAGCGAGTCCACTGTTCGTGTGGCTGGGAATGGGAAAGTACCGTACACCGAAGGTAATGCGGTCAGCGTACTCAGCACGTATCCGCTCCATCGTCGGATACATCGCCAGACATGCCTCGCACTCGAAGTCGAGGAACTCGACCAGCACCACGTCGTTGTCCGGCGCAGTGGACAGCAGATGTGTGTCGTCGCGGAGAACCGATGCCTCCGAGACGCCGGCGCTGGTGCCCTCCGTCCCTCTGCGGTTACCGAGCAACAGCGCGCCGAGGACGACAGCGAAGACAGCTACCAGGGCTATCGAGAATTTCGCATTGGTGGTCAACTTCACGGATCCGCCTACCTGGTAGGTGCTTGTCGATGTGCGCAGCCTTCCGACCGCCACACACCCTGACTACTATGCAACATAGTAGTCGGAGGTATTGTCTCAACGAGGTGCCGGTGCGCATCGATCGCCGTACTCCGCCACTCGATGGTGTGAGCCGAGTAGGAGGAACAGATTTTGAGGCGTGCAATGGTTGTGCTGCTGGTGGCTGCGGGGTGTGCGCTCATCGGCGCAGGCACCGCGCAAGCCCACAGTGCACTGGTCGGATCGACTCCGTCCGCCGACGCGGTTCTCGACACTGCGCCGAGTTCGGTGGAATTGGTTTTCAACCAGGAAATTCAGACGAGTTTCGCGAACGTGACCGTCAGTGCGGCCGACGGGATGCAGGTCGGAGCCGGGGAGCCGTCGGTACAGGGAGAGCGAGTTTCTCTCGCGACGACCGGTCAGATACCTTCCGGTACCTACACCGTTGGATATCGGGTGATCTCCGAGGACGGACACCCGATCACGGGGTCGTACTCCTTCACCTTGAACGCGGCGACGAACAATGCAGCGCCGTCTCCTGCAGGTGCAACGCCTCCGGTAACTATTGCGCCCTCGGCGGCAACCGGCGATGCCGACTCCGACGACGGATCTCCACTGTTGTTGCCGATTCTCGGTGGCGCAGTGGCAATTCTGTTCGTAATCGGGATGATCATCGTCCTGCGCGGAGACAAGCGTTCGAAGCGCTGAGCTTCGCGCCACGGTAGAGCGGGGAGGGACAACGTAGGCGATGGACTGGATACGTTTGCCCGAGGCAGCGCCTTCGTTCGGAGCTCTGGTGGGATGGGCTCCGCAGCCACTGCCCGTTCTACCGCTGATCGGAGTCCTACTGGCAGCGTGGTACTGCTGGGGTGTTTGTCGGGTGAAGTCTTCCGGTCGGGTGTGGCCGTGGACGAGGACCGCCAGCTTTCTCTTCGGCTGTGTGTTGCTGATCCTGGTGACGGGCCTCGCCATCGAGGGCTACGGGTACGAACTGTTCAGTATCTGGATGTTCCAGCATTTGACCTTGTCGATGGCGATTCCGCCACTGCTGGTTCTCGGCAGTCCGGGTCTGCTGCTGCTGCGGTCCACGCCTCATGCAGGTTGGGGAATTCCGATCCTCACGCTTGCATTGACGGCGCTCAGAAGCCGAACCGCGAAGATTCTGCTGCACCCCGGTGTCACGATTCCGCTGTTCTTGTTCAGCTACTACGGCATCTATCTCTCTCCGATGTTCGACCTGGTGGCATCGTCCTGGGCCGGCCACACAGGCCTGGAGGTCTTCTTCCTGGCCACTGGAGTGTTGTTCATCGTTCCGGTTCTCTCATCTGGTCCGTTGCCCGTCAAGCAAAGCAACCTGGGGCGATGTTTCGACCTTTTCGTCGAAATGCCTCTCCACGTTTTCATCGGCGTGATCCTGATGATGGCGACCTCACCGCTTCTGAGTACCTTCAGCAATCCGCCGACGTCTTGGAACGTGGATCTGATGGCTGATCAACAAATGGCGGGGGCCTTGGCGTGGTCGTACGGAGAACCGGTCGCGTTGATCATCATGGTGGTTTTCGCGATGAGGTGGAACCGCGACGAGTCCCGCACCAACGCCGTCGTCGACAAAAAGGCCGCCAGGGACGGTGACGTCGACCTCGATGCCTACAACGAATTCCTCAAAACTCTTCCACGTCGGTGAATATCGCAGAAGCCGGTACGACGGTTCGGCGGATGCGAAGGTGCCGGAGGAGAGTGTCAGTTCATCGGGATCGGTTGGGCGCCTCGCATTGCGAGCAGTTCTCGCAATGCGGTCGATTCGGCTTGCTGTGTGGCGGCGATCTGTCGAGCAAGATTTGTCACGACGGGGAGATCGGCATTGTCGGCGGCGTATTGGGCCATCGGAATTCCCCCTTGATGGTGGCGCAACAGCAATTGCAGATAGCGAATTTCGAATGCCGGCCCTGTCAGCGCGCGTAGTTCCGCGAGTTCGGCAGGAGAAGCCATGCCGGGCATCACAGCTGACGAATTTGTGCCGGAATCATTTTGTCCGGTGCTCATGCCGGGCATCGAGTGATCCATCGCCGAGGTAGTCGAGGGCATCCACTCCATGTATTCGCCCGTGCCCCGGGCCGGTCGATCCCAGAGGGACAGCCACCCCTGCATCATTCCTATCTGACTTTGCTGAGTAGTGACGACGTCGTAGGCGAGCGTACGGATAGCAGGGTCGGCTGTGTTCGTCAGTGCGAGGGATGACATCTCGACCGCTTGCCCGTGGTGAACGGACATGTCCTGCGCGAAGCCGACCTCTACTGCGCCGACGGCTGGGGCGCTCTCCGAGGTGTTTTCGATTCGTCCCTTTGCCCACAGTCCGATGACGATTCCGACCAACAGGGCGATGACAACACCGAGAACCAACGCTGTGGGCCTCGTGTCACGGCGTTTGCCCGATGAATCGGACATCGACTCGGACTCAATGGGTACCGGAGCGTGTTCAACCATTGCTGCGTTCTCCCGTGATCGCGGGCATCGGTGTGGCCGTTGCCCCGGGGAGACCAGTTGCTGACTGCTCCGATGCTGCGGGAATCGCATCAGGGCCTGGCGGAGATGCGTCGAAGGGGGAAGGAGCCTTCGGGTCGAATCCGCCGGGGACGGTTGCACAGCTGGCCCCGACCTCTGGATGGGTGTTCGGGTTCTGTTTGAGGGAAGTGACGAACTTTGCGATACGGGGGTCGTCGACGCTGTCGACTTTGAGTTGGTGCCCCCACGATTGAATAGAAACAGGTGAATCGATGCCGGGGAACGGTGACATCAGAGAATACGGTTCACCATCTACTTGGGAGGCAAGGGCATCGACGTCGGACGAGTTCAAGGAGTCAGGATCGTAGGACACCCAAACCGCGCCGTGCTCGAGTGAATGCACCGCATTCTCTGTGCGAATCGGCTCCGGGTAGACGATGCCTGTGCACGTTGCCCAGTACTGATCATGCGCTCCGCCCAAAGGCGGAGTTTGATCGTATGCCACACGCTGAGGCGCTTGGATATGATTGGCGGCAGCATATTCGATTTCGGTCACCCCCTCGATCGACTTCGACGGGTCCGGGTTGTCCGCGCTCGGAGCGTATTTTTGCGCTTCGGTTCTCTCGATGGCTTTGGGCACCATGTTGTAGGCGATGACCGAGACCAGGCCGGCGATAATCAGGACTGCTATCGATATCGACCACGGAAAACTTCGGCCACCAGGCACCCCACCGCCGCGGGGGCGAGGTGTGTTCTTCTTGCGGTTCTTCGACATTGGCGGACTCGTTCCCTAGTGCGTTGGCACCGACACTGAATTACTATCAATCATAGTAATTCATGGTTTTGTTCCTTCTGCCGAGACAGAAGCGGTACGCGCCCCCCGAAGAGAGGTGCGGTGGCGAGAGAAAGGACGATCACTGCCAGGGCGATCTCGGGAACCGCGCCCAGACGTGTTGCCGGTGTGAGATCGGAACGCAGGGCGACCTCGTCGGTCAGTGCCTGTGCTGTGAAGATCTCGCTCTGTTGGCGTACTTCCCCCGTCGGCGTGATGATCGCGCTGACACCGCTGGTTGCTGCGATCAGCACACTGCGGCCGTGTTCGACCGCCCGCACCCGCGACATGGCCAACTGCTGAAAGGTCATCTCGGTCCGGCCGAAGGTCGCGTTGTTGGTGGGAACCGCGATGACGGTGGCTCCTGCCTTGACGGACTCGGTCACCAGATCGTCGAAGGCCACCTCGTAACACGTGGCAACAGCTACCTGAACTCCGTTGAGGCCGACGACGCCGTTCCCGTTCCCGGCAACGAAATTGCCCGCAGAATCGGCATATGACGACACCGCACTAACGATCGATCGGAGCGGCAGGTACTCCCCGAAGGGCACAAGCTGCCGCTTGATGTGTTGCTGCCCAGGGCCATCCGTGGGATCCCACACCATGACACTGTTGACCGAAGTACCCGCCTCACCTACGAGAACCGTACCGACCAGGATCGGGGCCCCGATCGAACGGGCTGCTCGGTCCAGTCGATCCGCAGCATCCCGATTCACCAAAGGATCTATATCCGAAGCATTTTCGGGCCAGATCACCAGTCGGGGCCGGGCTACGCGACCGGCCGCGACATCGGCTGCGAGCTGCTCGGTGCGGGCAACATGATTGTCGAGCACCGCTCGGCGTTGGGCGTTGAAATCGAGGCCGAGTCGCGGCACGTTGCCCTGAACGACGGTCGCAGTGACGACCTCGTCAGGGGCGGCACCTGGAGAACCGGTCACCAATGCACTCACAAAGATGAGGACGATGCAGGCGCCACCTTTTGCCAATGCTTGCCATCGAACAGTTAAGGGCCCGGCCAGTGACCAGGCGATGAGGGTTCCGATCAGTGCAGTCGCGAAGGAAAGACCTGGCGCCCCCGCGATCGAAGCCAACGGCAGCAGCGGACTGTCAGCCTGCCCGAAGGCCAAACGCCCCCATGGGAAACCGCCGAACGGAACTCGGCTACGAAGTGCTTCTGCGGTGACCCATGCACCCGCAATCCACACCGGGGAAAGGGGAGCGCGACCGACGGCCACCGCCAGTACGCCGAACACGCCGAACGCGAGCGCTTCAATCGCCGCCAACGCCAACCAAGGCGTTGCACCTACGTACGCTCCGACCCACGGCAGCAAGGGAACGAAGAATCCCAGTCCCGCGGCATAGCCGAATCCGAAACCCGCACGGAGACTGCGACCCTGGAGAACGGCGGTCAGCAGGGCGATGGCTACAGGGGCGAGAAACCACAGCGTGCGCGGCGGAAAGCTGAGAAACAGCAGCCACCCAGCGCCCACCGAAAGCGCGAGAGGCAAAGCGATCCCACCGTGGCGCCGTTTGGGGCGACCACTCTTCAGGCATGCATCGAGTTCACCGTCGGCAGTGATTGCACGGTCGACCGAAAGGACCCTCACAGGCCCGCTCTCGTAGAAGGAGAACTGTGCTGGTCCGCCAACAATTTCTCACAGAGATCGTCGAATTCGCCGCCCCATCCGGCGTGGTCGGTCCGCGCCAGTCCACCGAGTTCGAGATCAACCTGCTCCGGTCCCGTCCCCGGGCGTAGGCGGATCCACACCCGCCGCCTCCTGATCACGAGCGAGATCAACAGTCCGAGCATCATCGTGATCGCAAAGACGAGAACCCACTGTTGCACAGGGTCGTACGACACCTGCAGATTGGCGAATTCCTTGGCCCCGTCGAACCGAACCTGTGTTCCATCGGTGAGAGTCCGCGTCTCTCCCGGGCGAAGGTTCACACGATCTTGTTTGACCAGCCTTCCTTGGTTGATCATTTCCTTGTTCAACGTGAAGATCGATTGCGGGATGCCGGTATCCAGACCCGTATCGCCCTTGTAGATGTCGATCGCGACCGCAGGGTCACGCGCGTCGGGAAACGACGAAGTCAGGAGCGTCCCGCTGAAGGCCGCGGTCGGTGCGAAGAGTCCCTCGATGGCGATCTGATTCTTCCGGCGCTCGTTCGGATCGGGGAACGAACCGCCGGGTGGATCGAACCGCAACGCCCCACTGCTCAGGAACGTCACCGCGTCGTCCGGTTGAAACTGCATTGTCTCGGTACGGGATTGTCCATCGGGGAATGTGACCGTGAACTGCGGCGCGTACCCGTGGCCGGTCAGATAGACGCGGGCGCCATCGGTACGCAACGGTTCGTTGACCCGAAGGCGATAGTCCTTCCATGTATTGGTCGCGATGTCCTGCCCGCTCTGGTACGAGATGTTCGAGGTGAACATTTCGGCCTGACCGGTATCGAGATAGTCCGCGGAGAAGTCGTTGACCTTGATGCAGAACGGTGCGAGACCCGTGCCGTCAGTTGCACTTCCAGCCCGAAACGAGTCGTACACGGCGGGTGACGTGTTGCAGAATCCAGGGCCGCCGTCGGCAATGACGATCACCGAACCCTCATATCCCACCAACTTGCCGATGGCGACGGTGACGAGCAATCCGATCAGCGAGAAGTGGAACACCAGATTCCCTGCCTCTCGCAGATACCCCTTCTCCGCGGAAACCGTTACCTCGGAATCTTTTTCGGACCTGATCGCTACCCGCCAGCCCTTGAGCGACTGCCGCACTCTGGTGAGGGCCTCGTCATGCGAGATATCTAGAACGCCGCGAAAATGGTGAGGCAACCTGGACAGATTCCGAGGCGCTCGCACAGGTTGGCTCCGAAGCGCGCCGAGATGCGCCTGCAAGCGTGGAACCAGACAGCCGATGAGAGAGAGAAACAGGAGGACATAGATCGCAGTGAACCAGAAGCTGGAAAAGACGTCGAACAACTCCAGCTTGTCGAACAACGGGCCAAGGGTTGGTTGGGCCGCGATGTACTGGGACACTTTTTGTACGTTGAGATTTCGTTGAGGCAACATAGCGCCTGGAAGTGCTGCGAGTGCCAAGAGGAACAGGAGCACGAGCGCGGTACTCATCGATGTCAACCTGCGCCAATTCTGGCGCAGTAGCCGAATGCTTTCTCGGATCATCAGTCTTGGGAGGCGACGGATGAGAGCTCCTGCGGTGGCGTTATCGGTCATATCGGCAACACGACCGAACTGACGAATTCGTTGCGCAACCAGCCGATGAACATGCTCCAGACGCCGGTGACCAGGGCCAGGCCGACAACGACGAGCATTATTCCGCCGATGATCTGAATCGTCCGTGAATGGCGTTTGAGCCATCCGACACCGCGGAGCGCTTTTGCGGACCCGAATGCCAGCACGATAAACGGCAGTCCCAATCCCAGACAGTAGGCGACGATCAGTATCACCCCACGCGCTGCTGTCGTGCCTTGAGTTCCGGCCGCAACCGAAATAACCCCGGCGAGAGTGGGCCCGAGACACGGTGTCCAACCCAACGCGAACACACCCCCCAACAAGGGTGCGCCGGCAAGGGAGGAGATGCGCCGTGGGGCGAACCGTGCGTCTTTCTGCAGGGCAGGAATGAAGCCGATGAACGTCAACCCCATCACGATGGTGATCACACCACCCACGCGTTGGAGCAGCTCTTCGTTGATGCGCAGGGTGCCGATCACCCCGAATACCGACGCCGTGGCGAGAACGAACACCACCGTGAATCCCGCAACGAACATCGTGGCGGCCCCTGTCACCCGCCATCTGCCCGCGGGTTGTGCATTCTCGTCGCCGGGGGTCACCGACGGAGAATCAGCTCCGGAAATGCCGGCCAGATACGACAGGTATCCGGGAACCAGTGGCACCACGCACGGCGATGCGAAAGACACCAGACCGGCCAGAATGCACGCTGCCACGGCGAGCAGCAACGGACCGCTCGAGGCGGCGGTCTGGAAGCTGGACCCGACGCCTTGGGCGAGTTCGTTCACTGTTCGGCCGCCACACGCTCGATGACAGGTTGCAGATCCTCGGTGAGAAGTGCGCGAAGGAATACGGCGGCGACGCGCTGCTGTCGATCCAACACCAGCGTGGAGGGAATCACGCTTGTCGGGTAGTTTCCGCCGAGTGCTGTCAATGTTCTCATCGACGGGTCGTAGATCGAGGGGTAGCTCACGTTGTTGTCGACGACGAAGTCCTGGGCCTTGTCACGTTGAGGATCTCGAACATTGATCCCGAGAAACTGAACACCGAGACCTTTGGTCGCTTCGTACGCGCGCTCGAGATCATCGGCCTCGGACCGGCACGGGGCGCACCATTGCCCCCACAGATTGATCACGACGACCTGACCTGCGTAATCAGCCAGTGAAATATCGCTACCGTCGGTCATGAGGTCAGGTCCGGCCAATACGCCGATCGTGTTTCTCGACTCGGGTGGGTCGTACAAAATATCGGTTTGCCCTCCCGGTGAGACGAAATCGAAATTCGCACCCGAAGCGACTGCGTCGGTGCCGGTCGCGCACCCGCTCGCGGCGACGACGATCGCGGTGAGAATAGCGACGAGTGAGAGGGCGCGGGTGGGTGTTCCGAGTGCGCGTTGTCTCGGTTTTCGAGGGAGCGTGGGGGCGGTCATTTCATCAACTCACTTACAGCGGAGCGTATTTGGTCAGTGTTCTCGAAAACCATGGGGGTTGTAACCTGGTCGACGGACCCGTCACGTTGGACGAGGAAGCTCAGCGGCAGAACTGGCGGCGCCGACAGCGCAACTCCGATGTCGTCGACGGCGGCGAACGAGGGATAGCGCACGCCTGTGTCCGTGAGAAGTGCTAGTGCTGTTGACATGTCGTCCTGGACGTTGATTCCGACTACGCGGATGGCGCCCGGAGTACCTGCATAGTCATTCAGTACCGGGATTTCCGATCGGCACGGCCCACACCACGAGGCCCAGAGGTTGATCAAGGTAGGTTCCCCCGACAACGCTGCACCGAGGTCGACTTCGGTGCTCTCGCCGAGGCACTTCGCTTTGATTCCCAGGAGTTCTCCGTTTACGGGCGGTGGTGCCGGGGCCACTGGACAGGAAACGTCCGCTGCCGCGGGCGACGAGGAAAGCACCGAGCCGGGAGCTTCTTCTTCGCCTTGTGATGCGGCCGGGGGCACTTGCGGCCGGGTCGAGGTGTGGGCCTCGGTCGAGGTGGATCGAGGCCAGATCGCCACGACAAGGAGGGCGATCACGACCAGGAAGAACAGGAGCCATCGCGAACGTGCCTGCATGCACTTCCTCCAAGCGTGGTGCGATGAACCGGAAACAACACTGAACTACTATTGTGCATAGTAGTTATGTGGTTCGTCTGTCGCCCCCCGCCAAACAGAGGCGGGATCCGAACCCGAGAATCGAGCATCGTGAAACGCCAGTCCGCTCCGAAGGGCCGCCCCAACTCACCAGTCAGGCCAGAAATTGCGGAAGTGGATGCCCATCAAACGCAGCAGACACGCCTGGCGCGAATCAACCGTGTGGCACGTTCAAAGCTCGTGCGCCTGATGCTGTACTACACCGCGGCTCGGCTCGCCCTGATCGCCGGTCTCGCAGTGATCATCATGGGAATCAACGCCATATTCGATCTTGAAATCCCCGGCGTCTTGGCACTGTTCGGGGCCCTGCTGCTCGGATTCGCGATCTCCGCGATCATATTCCGGTCGTTACGGCGCCGGATCAATGAAGAAGTGATGGTCGTAGATGAGAAACGTCGCGCAATGCGTACTCAGTGAGGAGTCGCCCTGCGGCCCGACACGCATAGAAGCGCCCAGTCGCCGAACGTACCTCGCAATTCACAAAATCGTGCCCGCACGGTCCCTTTTCGGTACGTGACCGCTCAAAGATCTATTTCTGGATGGCGCCGGTGGGAGGGTCGAGCGTTTTCATGGCATCGAGTGATGAAGATGTCAGGTGGCGGGCTCAGATTCGCAAGTCAGTGGAATTCGTTGTGGCATCAAATTTCGACATCGGTACGAGCCGAGGGATCAGGCGGACGTAGATCACCATGCCGACGAGCTCGACGAGAGTCTGGGTCACCACGACCACGGCAGCCAGTGACAACGCGGGCGGAAGCGCCAGCGCGAGCGGCAGAACGACGAGGGAATTACGGGTGGCACCGGAAAATATCAACGCCCTCGTCGCGGCCGGTTTCACGCGTGCTGCCTTGCCGACACCTTGACCGACGAATGCCATGACCACCAGGAACACGGCGAAAATCGGAACCACTACGATCAGCGAACTCAGTTGTGTGCGGACAGATTCGATCTGGGAGGCAACAACCACTGCCAGGGTCGCCATCATCACCGGAACCATGATCGAGGCCATCACCTCCATCACGATGCGACCAGCCCCATGCCGTCGAGCAACGCCCTGCGTGAGGGCCGCGAGAACAAGCGGCACCACGATCAGAAGTAGGAAAGCCTCCACGAACGGAGCGACGTCGATGACATCGACAAGTTCGGATCCGACGAACAACCACAAGTAGACCGGAAGAAGCGCCATCTGCAGCAACATGAGCAGCGGCGCGGCAGCGAGGAGACGTTCGGACGCTGCGCCGGCCAACCCGCTGAAGACGATGACGTAGTCGATGCACGGCGCCAACAGCACCAACAGCACGCCGAGTAATACCGCTTGATCGTCGGCGACGAAACGCGAGAGAGCGAACACGACGATCGGAACCAGAACGAAGTTCACACCGAGCAGTGCAGTGAGGAATCGGCCGTCCTTCAACGACGTCCGGATCGAGGAGAACGGTACCGCGAGGAAGGTGGCGTAGAGCAGGACGATCAGAACGGGGTTGATCGCGTGTTCGAAACCCGGAGCGGTGTCGGGCGCAAGGATCCCCACAAGGCCACCGATCAGCAGGGCCAAGAGATAGAGCGGGATTTGATGACGTTCGAGGGCCTCGACCAGGCGAGTAACACGTGGAGCAGTCATGAGTGGCAGCGGTGTCATTTCTGGTCGGATTCGGCAGGAACAACGAGATGAGTACGTCATCGGCCCGACGTAGGGCTCGACGGTAGAAGCGTGCGAGGGAGTCATCTCCTGGTGATGATCGTTCGGAGCACGAACCGGAAAACGGCGGCGCTGCCAATTTCGACCACCTCACCGGCAACGATATCGGTCAAGAGACTTCTGACCGTGACACCGAGGACTGTTGCGGCAGCGATTGCCGGTGCGACATCAGGGGGTGCCGGACGAGAACTGGTGATCGCATAACCCTTCCGCGGCGAGTCGACGACGTACTGGGGAGAGCATGACACGGTGCTAGTGCACGTTGGACCGCCTCCGACAACAACACCCGTGGCGGTTCAGGCGCTGCGAGAGATGGTTTCGGCGAGATCGTCAGGTATCGGCATCGGTGTCATCAGACCGACACGAGTGCGTCCGGTGTTGCCCTCCGGATAGCGTCCCAGGGCTGACCCCGGTGCGGCGACGATGATGCGAAGAATCTGTCCGAGTGCCTCGCGGCGATCACGCTGACGAAGGGCGAGGAGGAGCATGGCGAGGTGGTTGTGGGTGTGAGGCCACGGATAGGGCTGGGAGATGACATGTGCGCGTTCGAGGTGATGCCAACGCCTGATGTCATCGCCGGTGCGGCCAGCTGCGGCCATCTCCGCGGTGTAGGTACGGCGCAACTGTGCGGGCATTCGTTTCATCAGATGTGTTCCCTGCTAGTGGATTCGAGGAGCAGCCCGCCGATGACGAGGACAACGCCGCCGGTGATGTAGGTGTCAGCGAGGTTGAACGTGGGCCACCATCCGGTATGGAAGTAGTCGGTGACTTTGCCGTCGAGAAAGCGGTCGACGACGTTGGCGGCGGCACCGGCCGTGATCGCGGCCAGCCCGATGGTCTGGAGTACGGGACGCTCAGATGCTGTGCGCCAGGCGAACACACCGATCGCGGCGGTGAGGGCAGCGGTGCCGGCGAGAACGACGACTGTGGGGAGCTGGTCACCGAGACTGAACGCGACACCGCTGTTGTAGGCCAATCGCAGTTGCAAGACCCCGAAATCGACTACCTGCCCACCGGACAGCGCGCCACGTGCCACCGGGTCGAGGAGCAGCGCGACCGCAGCCAAGGCACCTGCGAGTATGACGAGAACACCCCGGCCGCGACGCATTCCGACCACGGACACCGATGATGACCCGGAGCTGGCGGCAGATGTCATCGCCGTACTACCGTGGCCGGCTCGGACGCCCTGGTCGACTGCGGTACAGCAGCCAGACTTCGGGTACGCCCGGCGCGCACCCCGTTGGCGATGACGACGATCTCGGCGACCTCGTGGACGAGCACGACCGCAGCCAATCCGAGTACACCGAACAGAGCCAGAGGCATCAGAACGGTGATGATCGCCAAAGACAGGCCGACGTTCTGCAACATGATCGACCGCGATCGTCGCGCGTGCTGCAGAGCCTGAGGAAGATGCCGCAGGTCCTCGCCCATCAAAGCGACATCGGCGGTCTCGATGGCGACGTCGGTTCCCATCGCACCCATCGCGATACCCAGATCGGCGGTGGCCAGGGCGGGGGCATCGTTGACACCGTCCCCGACCATCGCCGTCGGTCGGCTCGCACGCAAGGTCTCCACAATGCGCGCCTTGTCCTCCGGGCGCAGATCGGCGTGCACGTCGTCGATGCCGACATCGGCGGCCAGAGCGCGGGCAGTGCGCTCGTTGTCGCCGGTGAGCATCGCGACGGTGTAGCCGCCGCGGCGTAGTTCGGTGACCACTTCGCGTGCTTCCGGGCGGAGTTCGTCGCGGACGGCGACCGCCCCGATCA
Organism: Rhodococcus sp. FW305-130; assembly: GCF_058788335.1. Lineage (NCBI taxonomy): Bacteria > Bacillati > Actinomycetota > Actinomycetes > Mycobacteriales > Nocardiaceae > Rhodococcus > Rhodococcus sp. FW305-130. The sequence continues at coordinate 98,379 of NZ_JBYTAP010000012.1, forward strand.
CGGTTCCGGCGCGTTCGATCAGGACCGCAGTGGCGCCGGCGTGCTGCATTCGTTCGATATCCCCGGTCAGTGGCCCCGGGTCGATCCAGCCTGGTCGACCGAGCCGGACGGGGATGCCGTCGATGTAGCCGGTCAGGCCTGCACCGATGACTGCGTCCGCGTCATCAGCGGGTGTGTAGTCCTCGACGGCGGCGAGAATCGCGCGAGCGAGCGGGTGCTCGCTGCGTGCCTCCAACGCTGCGGCCACCGCGAGAACGTCACCGCGGTTGGCGCCGTTCGCGGTCGCGACGTCGATCACGGCGGGTTGGTTGCGGGTGAGGGTGCCGGTCTTGTCCAATGCGATGGTGCGGATCCTGCCGAGCGCTTCGAGGGCTGCGCCGCCCTTGACCAGGACACCGAGCTTGGATGCTGCGCCGATTGCGGCGACGACCGTGACGGGTATCGCGATGGCCAGCGCGCACGGGGACGCGGCGACCAGTACCACCAGGGCTCGTTCGATCCACACCAGCGGATCACCGAGCACGCTGCCGACCGCGGCGATAACCGCGGCGACGATCATTACGCCCGGAACCAGCGGTTTGGCGATCTTGTCGGCGAGGCGTTGCGCCTCGCCCTTGCGGGACTGCTCAGCTTCGACGATCCGCACGATCTTCGCCAGCGAATTGTCCTGCGCCTCTGCGGTGACCTCGACTTCGAGGACGCCGGTGCCGTTGATCGACCCGGCGAATACCTCGTCGCCGGGACCGGCTTCGACGGGCACCGATTCTCCGGTGATCGCGGAGGTGTCCAGGGCGGTGCGGCCGGCGCGAATGACACCGTCGGTGGCGATCCGCTCCCCGGGCTTGACGATCATGGCCTCACCGAGCTCGAGGTCCGAGGGTGGGACGGTTTCCTCCCGGCCGTCGCGGAGCACTGTCGCGGTGTCCGGGACCAGGGACAGTAACGCGCGCAGGCCACGGCGGGTGCGGGTGACCGCGTACTCCTCGAGTCCCTCGCTGATCGCAAACAAGAATGCGAGCATGGCTGCTTCGCCGACCTCGCCGAGCAGTACCGCGCCGACGGCCGCGATCGTCATCAGGGTGCCGACCCCGATTTTGCCCTTGGCCAGGCGTGTGAGGGTGGACGGTACGAAGGTGTAGCCGGCAATGATCAGCGCGCCCGCTTCGAGGCCGATCCCGAGCGCATCAGGTCCGCCGGCCAGCCCGACTGTCAGGGCCGCGATCAGCAGCACGCCCGCAGCTGCAGCCGCCCGGATCTCGGTAACCTGCCACCACTTTTCGGGCCCGTGTTCTTCCTCGCCCTCGGCACGGGGTTCGTCGTGGCCGCAGCCGCACGCGTCACTCACGGCTATCTCCGATGTCGGTGCCGTAATTCGGGCACAGGGCAACCGCGTTCCCTGTCGCGGCAAGGAGCGTCTCCGCCGAGGCGAGTAGGTCCATCAATTCCGGCCGGGCCAGCGAGTAGAACACCTGCCGACCTTCCGGTCTGCCGTCGACCAAACCGCAATCACGTAGGCATGCGACATGTGCGGACACCGTCGACTGGGCGAGGCCGAGTTCGCCGATCAAATCCGCAACCCGTGCCTCTCCTTCGGCGAGACGGCGCACGATCGACAATCGGGTGCCGTCCGAGAGACTGTGGAACAGGGCCACTGCCGCATCCAAGCTGGACCCGCTGCCGGTTGCGGCGAGGCACCCCGACTCTTTATTTATCGTCATATAACGATGATAGCGATAGTTGGCGATTTAAAAAAGGTGCGGATGTGCAGGACTTGAAAGTGGATGTGGTACGCCAGCCGAACGGTGGTCGGCCGACGTACCTCACCAGGAATGGCGCAGTGGCATCTGTAGTTTGCGAGTTGCTCGCCACGGCATCACATGGGGGGACAACAAGGACCCATCGCTCGACACAGCCAGTCGCACAACATCTCCAGTGGATTCATCTTCATTCACCTCCTTCTGAGTTCGTCGCCAGCGCGGCGACGAACGGTCCGAGTCACCTGCGGTTCCCGAACGTCATCCATAATGGACATTCCAGTGCGATGGAAGGTCAAGGATCTCGTGAAAATTGGTGAACTGGCCGCTCGAAGTGGCGTTGCCCCTAAGACACTGCGTTTCTACGAGGACAGCGGGGTGATTCCCGTCCCGGTCCGAAAGTCCAACGGCTACCGGGACTACGGTCCGGAATCTCTTGCGCGTTTGCGGTTCGTCCGCAGCGCCCAGTCTGCAGGTCTCACCCTGCGAGAGATCCGCGACATCCTCACCACCCATGACCGCGGGGCGGCTCCTTGTGAACAGGTCGTGGAGATGCTCTCGGAGCATCTTTCCCAGGTGCGTGGCAAGATCCGCGAACTTACCGCCCTCGAAACAAACCTTGTTGCTCTGCTGAGTAGAGCGGAAGGTGAGATTCCGTCGGAAGCCGACGATGTCGGTGTGTGCTGGATCCTGGAATCCGAGTCTCAGGAAGGTGTTGCCGAATCGTGAAATTGATTGCGACCCCTTCCCGTTTCAGCAGGTTCGGCGCTCTGCAACGTGATGAGGTGCGCGAAGCGGTTGTCGTGGTGTTGTCGGTGTATTGATCAGTCCGGTACGGAAGTAGCGGCAGTGGGTGTATCCCGTTCGAATGCATTCCTCAGCGCAGTCACGGTAGGAGCGCCACTGACCGCACCCACGGCGTCGCGGTAGAGCCTGCAGGACACGCTTGGCATCTGATCCGGTTCGGCAAAGGGGTCGCGGCCGTCAACGAGCAACGTCGGAGATCCGGCCATACCGGCAAGTGCTGCTGATCGAGGATCTTCGATGATCACGTGGCGCAGTTCCCATTCGATCGGCACGCCTGAAAGAGCGTGCTCGATTCGTTGTTCGAGGAGCGGCACGTTAGGGCAGTCCGGGACTTGCAGAATTTCGAGATTCATCATGGTCGTCCTTTGTCGGTGTGCAGTGTCTGGAGCATGGGGCAGTGCCGGTCTGCTCGCGGTCGCGGTCGCGCGCAGGTGGACGCGAACTCGGCCAGCGAGGCCCGCATGCGTTGCAGATCTCGGATCTTTTCGTCGAACTCGGTGATCTTCGTCTGCGCCAGTCGCCGAGCTGTGTCGCAATCATCCGGTCCGCCGCCAGCGAGATGGAGAAGTTCGTTGATTTCGTCGAGGCTGAAGCCGTGTTCCTGGGCGCGTTTGACGAACCGGACAATTTCGACAGTTTCGTCCGGATATGAGCGGTATCCCGAGGCGGATCGCGGCGGGTGCTGCAGGAGTCCGCGCCGTTCGTAGTACCGCAATGTCTGTACGTTCACCCCGGCGCGGGTGGCCAGTTCACTGCTACGCATGTCGCCATTGTTAACCCTGTACCCGGCTACGGAGTCAAGTCGTCTCTCTCCTCGTCGGGAATTCATCTGAGGTTGGTTGCGTGTTATTTCGAAAACTGTCAATATCGAAGTATGTCGAATCAAGTTGTGGTGGAGACCGGCGCCTGCTGCTCCCCGCTCGTACGTGAACCGTTGACCGAAGACTGGGCCGGCGACCTGGCCCGCATGTTCAAAGCCCTCGGCGATCCGGTTCGCCTCCGCTTGCTCAGCTTGGTGGCAAGTCACGAGGGTGGTGAAGCCTGCGTCTGCGACATCTCCGACACCTTCGACCTGTCCCAGCCGACGATCTCGCATCACCTCAAGGTGCTGCGACAGGCCGGTTTACTCGACTGTGAACGACGCGGGACCTGGGTGTACTACTGGGTTATTCCGGCTGCGCTGCAACAGCTTTCCGCCGTTCTACTGGTTGAAGGTACGAGCGTGAGTGTCGCGGACGCGTGCGCAGAGGTCAGCGCATGAGCAACACCGCTGCCACCACCGAACACCCCGCAGTCGTCGGAAAACTCTCCACCCTCGACCGCTATCTGGCGGTCTGGATCGGCGTCGCCATGGTCGTCGGCCTGCTGGTCGGGCGCTGGATCCCCGGTGTGAACACTGCCCTGGACAAGGTGCAGATCGACGGCATCTCCCTGCCGATCGCCCTCGGACTGCTGATCATGATGTACCCGGTGTTGGCGAAAGTTCGCTACGACCGCCTCGACACAGTCACCGGGGACAAGAAACTCCTCGCCGGCTCCCTGTTCCTGAACTGGGTTCTCGGCCCAGCGCTGATGTTCGCCCTCGCCTGGCTGTTTCTGCCTGACCTGCCGGAATACCGAACCGGTTTGATCATCGTCGGTCTCGCTCGCTGCATCGCGATGGTGATCATCTGGAACGACCTGGCCTGCGGAGACCGCGAAGCCGCCGCGGTGCTGGTCGCCATCAACTCGGTGTTCCAGGTGATCATGTTCGCCGTGCTCGGTTGGTTCTACCTCTCGGTCCTGCCCGGGTGGCTCGGCCTCGAACAGACCACCATCGACACCTCGCCCTGGCAGATCGCGAAATCGGTCCTGATCTTCCTCGGAATCCCATTGCTGGCAGGTTTTCTGTCCCGCTTCTTCGGCGAACGCGCCAAAGGCCGCGACTGGTACGACAACAAATTCATCCCCAAGATCAGCCCCTGGGCGCTCTACGGTCTGCTGTTCACCATCGTCGTGCTCTTCTCGATGCAGGGCGAACAGATCACCTCACAGCCCTGGGACGTCGTCCGCATCGCGCTGCCGCTGCTGGTGTACTTCGCGCTCATGTGGGGCGGCGGCTACATCCTCGGCGCCGCAATCGGATTGGGATACGAACGCACCACCACCCTCGCCTTCACCGCAGCCGGCAACAACTTCGAACTCGCGATCGCCGTCGCCATCGCCACCTATGGCGCCACCTCCGGTCAAGCGTTGGCGGGAGTGGTCGGCCCGCTGATCGAGGTGCCGGTGCTGGTGGGCTTGGTCTACGTCTCCCTCGCTCTGCGTAAACGCTTTGCCGTCAAAGAGGTTTCACCCGCACCTACCGGCACGTAAGTCACCTACAACTCTTCGGGAGTCATGATGAACGAGCACCGCGCCCAGCCCGATCTCCTCTCACCGCAGGCCGTTCTCTCGCGCACCGCGCAAGACCTGGCAGCGAAGTATGTCGGAGTCTTCTCCCCGCAAACCGTCGAACGCTATGTCTTCGAGTCCTATACGGCGCTGCGCCGCACCGCGAAGATCCACACTCATCTCACCTCGCTCGCGGCGCGGTTCGCTGCCGACCGCCTCACCGCTTTGGCTCAGTCCAGCGGAGCACTCGCCAAGGACGTGCCCGAAGTTCTGTTCGTGTGCGTCCATAACGCCGGCCGGTCGCAGATGGCGGCGGCACTGCTCGATCACCACGCCCGCGGCCGCGTTCATGTGCGCTCGGCTGGATCCGCGCCGGTCCACGAGATCAACCCCGCCGTCATCACGGCGATGGCCGAGATCGGGATCGACCTGGCCGACGAGTTCCCGAAACCGCTCACCGATGACGTGGTCGCCGCAGCGGACTGCGTCGTCTCGATGGGCTGCGGCGACGCGTGCGTCGTCTACCCCGGGAAGCGGTACCTCGACTGGGCTCTCGACGACCCGGACGGGCAGCCCCTCGAGGTGGTGCGGGCAATCCGCGACGACCTCGATGCCCGGGTGATCGCACTGCTCACCGAGCTGACCTCACCCGTCGCCGTCTGACCGACCTCTTACTTCCGTCTTCGAAGGGAACCTCCATCCTCATGTCCGACAAGCCCAGCGTCCTGTTCGTCTGTGTCCACAACGCCGGCCGATCGCAGATGGCCGCCGGATTCCTGAGCCACCTCGCCGGCGATGCCATCGAGGTCCGCTCCGCCGGATCCGCCCCCGCGGAGACCATCAACTCCGCCGCGGTTGAGGCGATGGCAGAGCTCGGAATCGACATCTCCGCCCAGACCCCGAAGATCCTCACCACCGACGCCGTGCAGGATTCGGATGTCGTGATCACGATGGGCTGCGGTGACACCTGCCCGATCTTCCCCGGCAAGAGTTACCGCGACTGGGTCCTCGAGGATCCGGCCGGTCAGGGCATCGATGCGGTTCGCCCGATCCGCGACGAGATCAAAACCCGCGTACAGGACCTGATCACCGAACTCACCGCCCCGTCGGTATCGCGCTGACCGCCCACGCTTTCCACATTTCCCCTGTGAAAGAAGCTTCCATGACCACTCCGTCAAGGGTCCATGACGTCATCATTGTCGGTTCCGGACCGGCCGGCTACACCGCTGGTGTCTACACCGCGCGCGCTGAGCTCGCGCCCCTGCTCTTCGAGGGAACGCAGTTCGGTGGCGCCCTCATGACCACCACCGAGGTCGAGAACTTCCCCGGATTCCGCGAGGGAATCATGGGACCGGACCTGATGGAACAGATGCGTGAGCAGGCTCTGCGCTTCGACACCGACATCCGCACCGAGGACGTCGAGGAGATCGACCTGAGCGGCCCGATCAAGACGGTCGTCGCGAACGGCGAAACCTACGCCGCGCACGCGATCATCCTCGCGATGGGCGCCGCAGCGCGTTACCTGGGGATTCCCGGTGAAGAGCGTCTCCTCGGCCGTGGCGTCAGCGCCTGCGCCACCTGCGACGGCTTCTTCTTCCGTGACCAGGACATCGTCGTGGTCGGCGGCGGCGACTCCGCGATGGAAGAAGCAACCTTCCTCACCCGCTTCGCTCGCTCGGTCACCCTGGTGCACCGCCGCGAGGAGTTCCGCGCCTCACGGATCATGCTCGAGCGCGCCAAGGCCAACGAGAAGATCCGCTTCCTGACCAACGCCGAGCCCGTCGAGGTGCTCGGTGAGAACAGCGTCACCGGCCTCGTCGTGCGCGACACCGTCACCGGCGAGACCTCCACACTCGAGATCACCGGCATGTTCGTCGCCATCGGCCACGACCCGCGCAGTGAACTCGTCAAGGGCCAGGTCGATCTCGACGACGCCGGATACGTGCGGGTCGCTCCCGGTTCTACCGCGACCTCCGTCGACGGCGTCTTCGCTGCCGGTGACCTGGTCGATCACACGTACCGTCAGGCGATCACCGCTGCCGGCACCGGATGCTCCGCAGCAATCGACGCCGAACGCTGGCTGGCCGACCGCGGCGACATCACCGCCAACACGCTCGACGCAGCCGGCCACATGGTCGACGCCGTCTGACTCCCACACCCAGCGAAAGGAACTTCGATGAGCAAGCCTTCAGTGCTGTTCGTGTGCGTCAAGAACGGCGGCAAATCCCAGATGGCCGCCGGCCTCATGCGCAAAGCCGCCGGTGACCAGGTGGACGTGTACTCGGCCGGCACGAAACCAGGCTCGGCGGTCAACGCCCTGTCTGCCGAAACCCTCCTCGAGGTCGGGGTGGACATCTCCGGACAGACCCCGACACTGATCGATCCGCAACTGGTGCGCGATGTCGACCTCGTCGTCACCCTGGGCAGCGAAGCGAAGGTCGATCCCGTCGCAGGTACCGATTTCGAGAACTGGGACACCGACGAGCCGTCCGAACGCGGCATCGACGGAATCGAACGAATGCGGCTGGTCCGCGACGACATCGCCGCCTGCGTCGACGCCCTGGCCGGGCGTCTGACCACGTAATCGACGTATCACCCCGGTTGTCAGCAGTAGATCTGGATGAGGAAAGGACACTCGTGCACTCGCAAGGGACACCGATCACGGTCGACGTTGTCGTGATCGGTGGCGGTCAAGCCGGAATGGCCGCCGGGTACTACCTGCGCCGCTCCGGCCGCGACTTCGTGATCCTCGACGCCGAAACAGCGCCCGGTGGATCCTGGCAGCACTACTGGGACTCACTGCACCTGTTCTCACCAGCCGAATACTCCTCGCTGCCCGGCTGGCCGATGCCGGGCTGGAGTCCCGGTTTCCCGCCCGCTTCGCATGTCGTGGATTACCTCACCGCCTACGAGACCCGATACGACCTACCGGTCCGCCGCCCGGTTCGTGTCACGTCCGTGACCCGTTCCGGTGACGGGTATCTCGTCGAATCCGATCACAGCAGCTGGTTCGCGCGGGCTGTCGTCAACACCACCGGGACTTGGCGGCAACCGTTCTGGCCGATCTACCCCGGTATCCGCGAGTTCACCGGCACCCAAATCCATACCACCAGCTACCGTTCGCCGACCCCGTTCGCCGGTAGCAAGGTCGCCGTGGTCGGCGGCGGAAACTCTGCTGCGCAGATCGTCGCCGAAGTCTCCACCGTCGCCGAGACACTCTGGCTGACGAGCCGGGAACCGCGGTTCCTGCCCGACGACGTCGACGGCCGGATCCTGTTCGACGTCGCCCGTGAACATGCCCGTGAAATTGCTTCAGGTGAAACCGATTCCGGGGGCATCGCCGGACTCGGCGACATCGTGATGGTGCCCCCTGTCAAAGCCGCCCGCGAGCGCGGCGTGATGGTGGCGCACCCCATGTTCGACCGCCTCACCGCCACCGGACTGGTCTTCGGCGATCACGTCGAACCGGTGGACGCCATTATCTGGTGCACCGGATTCCGCCCCGCACTACGGCACCTTCAGCCCCTTGGACTCCGAGACGGTGACACCGGACGCATCGAACTCGACGGAGAGCACGTCGCTGATGAACCTGGACTGATTTTCCTCGGATACGGCGACTGGACCGGTCCCGCATCGGCCACCCTGATCGGAGTCGGCCGCACCGCACGCGACGCCATCACCGCACTCGACGACGACCTGTTCACAGTCCCGGCCATCTGAGCAACATCCGAAACAAAACAGAGGACACATCATGAGCACCATCGAAGTATTCGAACCGGCCCTGTGCTGCAACACCGGCGTCTGCGGCGACGACGTCGACCAAGCGCTGATCACCTTCACCGCCGACCTCGACTGGGTCGCGAGCAACGGCGGCACCATCACCCGCCACAACCTCGCCAACGACCCCCTTGCCTTCGCCGGAAACGACACGGTGGCAGCGTTTCTCAAAATCTCAGGCTCTGAAGGACTCCCGCTGGCGATCGTCGACGGAGTCACCGCCCTGACCGGCACATATCCCACCCGCAACCAGCTCGCGAAATGGGCCGGCATCACCGAACCGGGAGCCGCGGACGCGCCGGCCGGGATCACGATGCTCGGACTCGCCGACGGCTCAGCATGCTGCTCCACCGACGCCGCCGACTCCACCACCTGCTGCTGAAAGCGCCGACACCACAAAATGAAGTTCCTGAACAACGCGCCCCGATTCCTGTTCTTCACCGGCAAAGGCGGTGTCGGCAAAACCTCCATCGCCTGCGCGAGCGCGATCACCCTCGCCCGCGCCGGGAAGAAAGTGCTGCTCGTGAGCACCGATCCAGCCTCCAACGTCGGACAGGTCTTCGGCGTGAGCATCGGCAACACCATCACCGACATTCCCGCCGCTCCCGGATTGTCTGCGCTCGAGATCGACCCCGAACAAGCCGCCGCCGCCTATCGCGAGCGGATCATCGGCCCCGTCCGCGGATTGCTCCCCGAGAAGGAGATCGCGGCGATCGCCGAACAGCTCTCCGGGTCCTGCACCACCGAAATAGCGTCGTTCAACGAATTCACCGGACTGCTCTCCGGCCAAGGCGACATCACCGCGGACTTCGACCATGTCCTCTTCGACACCGCTCCGACGGGGCACACCATCCGGCTGCTGCAGCTTCCCGGATCGTGGACCGAGTTCCTCGACGACGGTAAAGGCGACGCATCGTGCCTGGGGCCGCTGTCCGGGCTCGAGAAGCAGCGAGCCGTCTACGCCGACGCCGTTGCCGCGCTCGCAGATCCGCAGCGGACCCGCCTCGTCCTGGTCTCGCGCGCCCAGCGTTCGACGCTCGCCGAAATCACCCGCACCCACCGTGAACTCGCCGACATCGGACTGACCCATCAGCATGTCGTGATCAACGGTGTCCTCCCGGGCCCGGCCGACGACACCGATCCGCTCGCGACCGCGATCTACCGGCGTGAACAAGCCGCGATAGCCGGCCTGCCCGACGAATTGGCGCAATTGCCCACCGATCAGGTCCCGCTCAAAGCGACCAATATCGTCGGTATCGACGCACTCGAGAGCCTCTTTGCTGCCGACCTCGGCCCGGTATCCGCCGCCTCAGCGGACCCGTCCCTGCAGCTACCCAGTTCTCCACTCTCATCCCTGATCGACGAACTCGACACCGACGATCACGGCCTGATCATGTGCATGGGCAAAGGCGGAGTCGGCAAGACCACCATCGCCGCCGCCATCGCTGTCGCCCTCGCCGAACGCGGCCACCAGGTGCACCTGACCACCACCGACCCGGCCGCACATCTGACAGAAACCTTGAACGGGGAACTCGACAACCTCCAGATCTCCCGAATCGACCCCGCCGAAGCCACCGAGCAGTACCGCACCCGCGTCTTGACCACCAAAGGCAAGAACCTCGACGACCGCGGACGCGCGAACCTCGCCGAAGACCTCCGATCGCCGTGCACGGAGGAAGTGGCCGTCTTTCAGGCGTTTTCGCGGGTGATTCACGAATCGAGTCGCAAATTCGTCGTCGTGGACACGGCCCCGACCGGGCACACCTTGTTGTTGCTCGACGCCACCGGCTCCTACCACCGGGAAATCGCCCGACAAATGGGTGAGAACAGCAACTTCACCACCCCACTCATGCGACTACAGGACCCGAACGCCACGAAAGTCCTACTCGTGACCCTCGCTGAAACCACCCCCGTCCTCGAGGCCGCCGGTCTCCAAGCCGACCTACAACGCGCAGGCATCGAGCCCTGGGCATGGGTGGTCAACAACTCCCTCGCCGCAGCCGAACCAACCTCGACGCTCCTGCAGCAACGCGCAGCCGGCGAGATCACCGAAATCGACACCATCACAGACCAATACAGCCAACGAACCGCCGTCGTTCCGATGTTCGCCGAAGAACCCATCGGCGAAGCCGCCCTGGCAGCTCTGATCAAGGCATAGCCCCTCCCCCCAAAAGTCGAGCACTACGAAGCCCGACTGCGGTCAACAGCTAAAGAAAACGACCCGAGCTTGCTCGAGCCGGTGGCCGGCAGTAGCGATCCGGACCTTTCCGCCACCGTTCTTATCGAACTTGTGTTCGAGTACTCTGGACGTGCGGGAAGTGTGCGCGAATCCAGGAAAGCGGGGCGACGATGAGCCAACAGCCCCAGTCATCATCAACAACGGTGCTGACCAAGGCGGACAAGCTCGAACAGTTACGCCGCAAGATGGCCTCGATCCCCGCTCGCTCGGACGGCACCGAACCAGCCACGCCGTCGGTGATGCTCCGCCCGGTCGACGAGCGTGAGCCGGCCCCGATCGTGGCCACCGCGCAATCAGCCCTCCGGATGCTTCCCGTTCCGGCGCCGATCGGTGATCTGCTCCCGCGCGGCGGGTTGGCCCGAGGAACCGTCGTCAGCGTCGACGGCGCAGCATCGGTCCTGATCGGACTGCTCGCCACCATTACCGCAGCCGGCGGGCATGTCGCCGTAATCGGAATGCCCGGCCTCGGACTTCTCGCTTTCCATGAGCAAGGCGCAGATTTGGCGAAGCTCGCCCTCGTCCCTCAGCCGAAGGATGCCGGGATCGACTGTGCCGCAATTCTGCTGGAGGGTTTCGATGCCGTTGTGCTGGGCCTCGCCGGAGGCGCTGTGACGCCCTCTCGCGGGCGGGCAGTGACAGCAAGGGCGCGAAGTAAGGGATCGCTGCTCATCGTGACAGAAGGCCAGTGGGACGGTCCGGATCTGCGGATCTCGTCCCGTGTTTTCGGATACTCGGGTCTATCCGCGGGGAGAGGGCGGGTGACAGGCGTTCGGCTCGACGTCGCGGCCGTCGGGAAAGGATTCCAGCAACGCGCCGGACGCGTGGAGATCCGCGACGACGTCGGACAGCTCCGCTGGGCGACCGTCGACGACACCACCCTCGCATCGACACCGCCATTGAGGGCAGCACAGTGATCAACACCGACCACTGGTCGGAACGCTGGCCCGATCACCCCGTGATCAGGACATTCGACTCACCGAGGGCAGTGAAAGTCGACATCGGCCGCGCGCTCCCGCTCGGCCGCGGGGGAGCCTCACGCGCCGATCATGTGAGCATGCGGGTGAAAACATCCGCGCTCTACATGTCCGGATACCTCGACGGCATTCTTAAATTCTGGGCAAGGATGCACGATGGTCAATGGTTGGCCGGGGTAACCGTGCGAGTCACCGATGCCGGCGGAACCAACCTCGTAGAGATCGACATGCTCGTGACCGCCGACGCCATCGCGGAAGTGCCGGCCACCAATTGAGCTGGGCAATTACGGACACGCGGAAAGGGCCGGTGAGCAATGCGCTCACCGGCCCTACGCGTACAAACTCGACCTATGTCACCACTCCTGGACGATATCGACGGTGCTGCGCCAGATCGCCGGGTTGTTCACACTGAAAGAGACCTGGCCTTGGTGATTAGCAGTCTCGTCAACCAGCTGGCCGATAGTGGCGCGGACGATAGTCCCGTTGTTGTAGACCGATCCTTCGCCGGAATACACGCCCCAGTATTCGCCGGGGATGGCGTTGAGGAAATCAGCGGTGTTGGTGTCGGCGAGGAAGCGCGTCTCGTTCTGATCGAACCGAACACCGACATATCCGTCTCCGGAATACGGCGTAACGGCAGATGCGGCACCCGCGCCGAGGAGGGCGACAGCGCCGGCTGCGACCGGGACCAGCAGCGCAGCTACGGCCATACGTGAACGGGACATGGAAACCTCCTGTGACGTGAAGGCTGCATCGACCGCAACCAACTTGATGTAACTGACGGTATCGCAAATGCTGGTAACCGAACATTTGCGACAACATGACCTCGGTCACGTGGTCGAGGAACTGGAAGTCTGACATTCGTGCCGCTCGCACTTTATGACTAGGCGAAACAGTAGATAAGGGCCGGGAGTTTGTACACGGAAACGGGCCGCTTGTCGCTTTTCGTTCCCTCTGAGTGAATGCCTGGCACTCAACCCGGTCGGTCGGACCACCCACTGCATCCGCCTGCCCGGCGGCCCGGCCACCTGCGGTGTCCCCCGAAGAGAACTCCGCTTCGCTCCGTTCTGGAAAAGCGTTTTATTTGTTTCTCCTTCTGGCCTTCCGATTTTGACCGGCGGTGACCTGCGCGCAACCGCTGACTCCGCTTCGCTCCGGCCTTCGGCTCGAAAGACTTTTTCAACCCGCACTCGCAAGCTCGCAGAAAAACTCTTCCGCTCACCAGTTGCACTCCGCCCCCCTCATGCCGGTCCAACTCTCCTATGCCAGAAGGCGAAAAAAATTGGCGGGGCACAGGATTGGTCCCCAGCCGCGAACGAAAGGTCACCGATGAGCGACGACTACGACTACGCCGAGGGCGACGACTACAGCGCGGCAACCATCCACTACGCCGGACTCAGTTGCGGGTGCGGTGACTACTCCTGCCCTCGCATGCACGACGACGCCGTGCAGTGCGTCAACGCCGAGTAACGACAACCACCCACCAATCTCGAGCAAAGGAAAAACGATGAGCAACGAGACGAACTGCGACTGCGGCCAAACCTCCTGCCCTGCAATGACAGACGACACGCAGATGTGCATCTACCCGGACCCCGGCGACTACGCCTGCACCGCGCAACGATCCGGCGACGAGGACTGCATCTGCGGTTGAGCGACCCACCACCCACCACAAAGGAGCCCCACATGAGCACCGAAACCGACACCCTCGCACCCGCGCTCGTCGCTGTTGTCGAGGCGACCGCAGCGCTCGATGCAGCGATGTTCGACCGCAGTCGCGAAGGGTTCATCGACGTCACCGCCCTGGTCGACGCATTCGCAGCCGCCCGCGCCGCAGCCCGCGACGCCGGACACACCGAGGAGGACATCGACGCCGCCGCCACCCCCACCAACTAACCACCCACCCATTCGTCACCAGCAAGGACGCGCAGCATGACCGACCGCAACCGCCCGACCGAAGGAGAAAACGATGTACGGATACGACCTGCACAACATCTGCGAGAAAGCGGATGCGTGGGCGAAGTTGTTCGAGACAGCCGAGTATCTCGCCAGCGTCGTCGAGCACAACTGCTGCTCGGAAATCGACGTGTTCGTGGAGTTGCTCATCGCGCTCGACTACCACGGCCACGCCTCCGACCTGATGGACGCACACATCGAGGCCGATAGCTGCCGAGAGCGCCACCCCACGGCCGATCAAGTGATCTTGGAACCGGCCACCGCTTGAGATCGAAAACCCTACGGAAACAACACAACACCGGGCAGCTGTTACCTGCCCGGTGTCGTGTCCCGAAGTCTACGAGAGGAATCGCGATGACCGCAACACACACCGCCCCCGCCGCAGCACTCGAGGTCGCGCAGCTGCACCCCGACGCCCTCGACATCGGCGAGAACGTCCGCGACAGCGTCGATCTGGCGCAGACCCCCGACTTTGTCGAATCCATCCGTGAAAACGGAGTACTCGAAGCGATCAGCGCCGTCCGGACCGCAGACGGCGCGATCGTCGTCCGCGACGGCCAGCGCCGCACCCTCGCCGCCCGCGACACCGGCCTGACCAGCATCCCTGTCGTGATCTATCCCGACACCGAAGGCAGCGACAAGGCCCGCGCCGTCGACCGGATCGGCAAGCAGATCACCGCCAACCGGCACCGCGAAGGGCTGACCGCAGCTCAGCACACCCGAGGAGTTGCGCAGATGCTCGAATTCGGCGCATCCATCACGAAGGTGTCCAAGACCCTCGCGATGGACAAAAAGGACGTGAAAGCCCAGGCAGCGGTAGGGAAAGCGGAGGCGGCCCGCGCCGCCCTGGACGCCGGACAGCTCGACCTCGCACACGCGGCAGTAGTGGCCGAGTTCGAGGAAGCCGGAGACACCGACGCCGTCGAAAAGCTCCTGACCACCAGGCCTTACAACTTCGACCACGTAGCGGAGCGACTACGCGGGTTGCGCGAAGAACGGGAGGCATACGCCCGCGCCGCAGCCCCGTTCGAGGAGAAGGGATTTACGATCCTTCCGCACAATCACATCAGTTTCGGGGAGGAGGTGCCCTCCCCGTCCGACCTGGTCGCCACAGACGGCGACGAGGTCACCCCGGACATGATCGACGCAGCCCCGCAGTTCTGGGCAGTGTTCCTGGGATTGAACGACGCCTTTTTCGACAAAGCCACCGGCGAGCGCGTCGACTACGACGACGTCGATTGGGACACCGAAGACGACGATTCTGCCGTACCCGACGAAGGGCTACGGCACGCCAACACCGTCGACTACCGGCCCGAATACCTACCGGAATACTGGTGCATCGACCAGGAAGGCGCAGGACTCGAGCCGCGACCGATCATCGACGCGGTTCCCGCCGCCGCCAGCGGAAACGACCCCGCCGAGGCAGCTCGGGCAGTGCGCGAGCAGGAAGCGAAGGACAAGCAGGAACGCCGACGAGTCCGCGAGCTGAACAAGCAGGCCGAGGCCGCGACCACCGTCCGCCGCGAGTTCCTGCGCACAACCTTGCTCGCCCGCAAGACCCCACCGAAAACGGCAGCGGCCTACGTCGCGACCACCCTCGCCCGCGATCCCGGACTGATCTCGGAATACAAGGCAGCGGAATCACTCGGTGAGCTGCTCGGATTCAAGGGCTACTACCCCGGCCGAGAGTTGGCCGAGCAAGTGGCGAAGGTGTCCGAGGCTCGCGCTCAGGTGCTGCTCCTCGCGCTGGTGATCGCCGCGCAAGAGTCCCGCATGGTCAGAGACGCATGGCGCGCCAAGCCCAAGAACGCCGACCAGTACCTCAGTTTCCTGATGGAACAGGGCTACACCCTCGCCGCCGTCGAGGAAATCATCACCGGACAGCTCACATTCGACGAGGTCGCGATCGACTGACCCGATGTTGCGGCGATCCCCGGCCCGAAAGGGCTGGGGATCGTCCGCCCTTCCGCCCCGCACCTTCCACCTCCGGCCGCCGGTCAGAGCCGCGGGCGGACCGGAAGGGCGGAATGCGGGCACCAACAGACACACCGGAAAGCGCCCGGCCGCCGGCCCCTAACCACGACAAAAGCGCAAGGAAAAGGAGCCGACCCGCCCCGGTGTGAACATTCTTCTATCCCGACACTCGCGCATCAAGGCCGCTCCAGAAATAATATCCACACGCGCCACTCGCACGCTCGAACAAAGGCGCTGCGATATTTTTTCCTACACTCACCTTGACCCACTCCTGCCGAGGCCAGAATATCGGCACATACCGGGGGAGGTGGAGAAATTGCAGGTAGAACGCGTGCAAGTAGCTGTGTATGTCACGGTTCGGCATTAGGGAAAGAATGTGGAAGTGATTGAATATGTCATTAAATAAATCGGAAACTAATCGAAGAAATGCCGCGAAAGTATTGTTCTATATCGCATTATTCGATAGAATGAAATCAATAAAGAATCACCGACGGGGGAATGAAAATGACGATCACCGTATACACCAAGCCCGCATGTGTGCAATGCAATGCCACGTACCGCGCACTCGACAAAGCGGGAATCGAATACGACGTCATCGACATCACCGAAAACGCACAGGCCCGCGATTACGTCATGAGCCTGGGATACCTGCAAGCCCCCGTCGTCGTCGCAGGAGAAAACCACTGGAGCGGATTCCGTCCCGACGAAATCTCCAAGCTCACCACGGCCGCCTGACCACACACTTTCACCAGCGAAGCGAGGACACCATGACCGCAGCAGCATTCACCTTCACTCCCGATGCAGACTTCGTCGACCGCGCACTCGACGCCGAGCTCCGCCGCGACAGCGAATCCGTCGACCGCAAACTCCGCACCATGCTCGCCGCCCTCGACGACTCCCTCGCCGGAATCAGTGATGCACGCGAAGAGCTGCACACCCTCTACACCGCCCCCGGCACGGACACCGCCGGAGATGTTTCCGCCCATGACCAGGACATCGCAACTCATCTCGCCGAGGCTGCCCGCAACCTCCGCGCAGCCGCCGAGATCCTGCGCAGCCACCGGCAACTCACCTCACCGCGACCCTGACCTCCCATGCCCACCGGCGACAGCAAGGACCCCGACGTGACACTCTCACTGGCCACCGTCCCCGTCCCCGACTTCGACGACCTCACCGACAACGAAGCGGAGATCGACGAATACAGCACCGCCCTCGACGTCGAAGCTCAACTCCTGTGCTCACTGCTCTGGGCACCGGCCGAAAGTGCGAAACGAACCGTCGCAGCCCTGACCAGCGCCGACTTCTACCGTCCCGTGAACGCGGCACTGTTCACCGCCATCTCCGAACTCGTCGACGCCGGCAAACCTCACAACAGTGCCCACGTCTTCACCACCTTGCAGCAGGAAGGCCGCACCAGCGGTCACCTCGGGAAACAGCTCACCAAAGCACTCACCGACATCACCACCATCGGCGTCCCGTCCGCTGAACTCGAGCACAACATCGCCGCAGTCCTCACCCAGGCATACCGCCGCGGATTCCGCGCAGCAGCACGATCCCTCGCCCAAGCCGCCGAAGAACTCCCCGAAGACCAACTGTTCGAGCACCTGCTCAGCATCGGCCGCGAACGCCGCGCAGCCTCCCAACGCCTCGCCGCCATCCGCGAAGGCCGAGCATGAACACTCCAGACAAGCCAGATCAGCGAATCAGCAGGCCGGGGGTGGTGAAACACAGCATCTTCGGTGTCCTCGCCCTCGCTGTCGCAGCCCTGGACTTCACCATCGGAACCAGCCGAACCCTCATCGCCGGAGCCGGGTTACTCGCCCTTTCGACCTACAGCTTCCTGAAAGCGTCCAAACTCCGAAGGTCGCCCTCGAGCAGACAGGAACCCAGAACATGAACGATGACGAACACGACGCCTGGCAGCTGCACCACCACGGAGCCGACTGGGACGAAATCGGCACCGAAATGGGATGCAGCCCCACCACAGCGCAAACCCTCGCAGCCGCCTACGAAAAACGCACCGACAACGCCGCCGCACAAACCCAAAACACCCTGTTCTGACACCACCCTCGCAGGTCTGTTGATCGCAGGAAACAAGCAATGATCAGGTAGAATAGACAACGGTTCGCAGCTCCCCTGCGCACCACCACACTCGCCCGAGTCGACGAAGGAGCACCGGTGACCACTGCACGCAACGCACAGTCGCACATGACCGAAGCCCAGATCGACCGAGCCATCGCCGCCGCCACCGCCGGCCACCGCATGGCCGGCATGGAACCCAGCGAATACGGCATCGAAGTCGGACGACGGCAACTACGCGGAGAAATCACCGGCGACGAAGCAGTCGCACTCGTCCTCGCCGAAAACCGCCGCCGCCGAGCTGCCCGCAGTTGAAAGACCCGTACGTCGACCCCGACACCGGGGTCCTGATCAACAAACTCGGGCACACCGACCCGCAAGCACTCCTCGAGGACGAAACCGAAGCGGCGTATCAGCGCATTCTGCAGCTCGAATTACAGCCCATCGCAGGTAATTTCGACTTCGAACACCTGAAGAAGATCCACCAATTCATCCTGCAAGACGTCTACGACTGGGCAGGCACCCTCCGCACCCGCGACACCGGCGCCGTCGGCATGAACCTCCCACACTGCCGACCCGAACACATCGAAAACCAAGCCGCGTTCATCTTCCGCGGAATCGCCAAAGACAACTTCCCCCAAGGACTCCCGAAAGACCGCGCCGTCGACCGACTCGCCTATCACTGGGGCGAAACCACCGTCCTGCACCCGTTTCGGGACGGCAACTCCCGCTCGCAACGAGTGTTCTTCGACGAACTCCTCAAATCCTCCGGCTGGACCATCGACTGGCAGAAAGTCCACGCCTCCGCAGTACAAGCAGCCCGCTACGTCGCCATGGAAGCAACCCACACCCCACTCCGTGATGTCCTCGCCCCCGGCGTACACCGCAACGGCACCGAACCGCCCACGCTCGCCAGCACCCAAGGCAACGTCATCCACCTCGAGGTAGCCGAGCACCACAAAGCGATGATCGACCACCTCCGCAGCGGAAACCGCACACCGTACAACCCCAACGAACTCGGCGACCTCATGCGCAGCCGACTACTCGACTACCCGTCACAGCCACCGACGGGTTCACGGGAATCAGGGACGACCGGTCCGGAAACCTCGCGGACCCAGACACCGAAACGCGCCCACGACCTCGGCCGCGACTGAAAACTTCCAAACAAAAAGCGGACTGAACAGCACAAATGTGGCCGTGAATTGCTCCTACTGAAACTTTTCGGCGTGATCGCTCAACAGCCGAGCAAGAGCCCGAACGGTTTTCGGGTCAGTCATATCGCCGCCGCGCGCGCAACCGATCCTGGCACCTGACGCCGCCTCCGCAGCCTGCAACTCCCGATATGCCTCAACAAGCTCCGCACTGGGATTCGCCATCAGCTCCGCTTGACGTTTCTGCTCAGCCTCGCGAGCAACGCGCATCTGGGACGAAAACTGCTCCTCTCGCCAGATTCCGAACCGGCGACGTTTCCACGGCCCACGAACATCCGCGCCGGCCATCCACGCCGAGAACTGCTCCTTGTCCCGCTCCCACATCCGCGGCCGAAAATCCGGACTCCAACTATCCACCAACATTTCCCCCATCAAGCGCCGACCTGCGGACCACCCCAAATTAGCAGCCTGCCACCACCAATACCGCAGCACGCGAAAAGCCCAAACCACCACGGTCTGCCAGGCCGAAACGCGAACACGACCTCGACCCAACTGACAACTTCCAGACCGAGGAATGGCCCGACTCAGAGTTAGTCCATCTCTCATCTCAATTTGCTACTAAAAAATCTATTAACAGCGCCTTCACGCTCATCACACATCGAACCAACCAGCCCACCAGCATCAGCGGCAATGCCAACACCACAACCAACACCCGAGTCCTACTCGATCCTGGACGGCCCCACCACCAGAAATGTCATCGACGCAACCTGCTCGACTACCCCAAATAGGTAAAACCTGAATAAAGAAAGTACCCAGTGGTTGCAGCAAATGCGAAGGAAACTGCGCATTCAAATGCTCCCTCACGTTTCTTCTTTTTAATGCTTTCGATATAGTCTTCCTCCCCGGATGCCCGATTCCGTCGATACACCAGTAACATTGATTCCATCTCTTCTACAGTATGGCGGGTTCGGTTCATGATGAAGATTCCGCCAAGCCCTGAATAGAGGCAAATCGCTAAAAGTATGACAACAATGACTTGTGGAGGAAATCCAATAAAGTCGCCTAGGTTCCTAAAGTAATCGACTGCTGAAGCCCAACGACGTTGACCCGCTTTGGGTCCAGCGATCAATCCAGCAGTGATCAGTCCACCCACAATCCCAATGCCAAGATCGCGTTTTACGCTTCCCACCGCACTCCCCGTCTGTTAAACGAAATTGCACCTTACCGGGCCAGTCGGTGTTGCGAGACTCTACTACCAATGAAATGAACATTTCAGAGCTACCGCGACACCGAGCGTGTCGAGTCCCGTCGCTCCCGCACAATCACCCCGCCAGCCACCCGAGCGGGAGGTGCGAACGCCTGGCCTGTTGCCGGCGGTGTGTTGGCGCCTGCCCGGCGGACGGCCACCTACGGTGTCCTCCGAATTGAGCTCCGCTGCGCTCCGCACCAGTGAAAAGCGTTGATTTGTTTGTCCTTCTGGCCTTCCGATTCTCGTCGGCGGTGACCTGCGCGCAACCCCTGGCGGCGATGCCGGCCCGAGGCTCCGAGAAATTTTCTCAACCCGCACTCGCACGCTCGCAGAGAAATTTTCCCGGCCCAGGGGTGGCACTCCGGCCCCCTCATGCCGACGCGATTCTCCTTTGCCAGCAGGGCAAAAAAATTTGGCGGCCACCGAGCAGGGGGACGCCACCGGATCAGCGGAGGCCGAAAAGTTATGGGCGCGAAGACCACGGCAGACAAGAGCGCGGCACGACGCGAGCAGGCCGCCGCACTGCACGAGAGCATCACCGCGAAAGTCGCCCAGCTCACCGACACCGACGCATGGGCCGCCTACCTGACCGCCGCAGCAGCGTTCCACTCCTACAGCTTCAACAACGTCATGTTGATTTTCTCGCAGGCCCCGGACGCCAGCCAGGTCGCCGGATTCCGCAAGTGGCAGGAACTCGGACGGCAGGTCCGCAAGGGCGAAAAGTCGATCAAGATTTTCGGCTACTCGACCAAGAAGATCACCGAAACCGACACCGAGATCGGAGAGGAAACTACCCGCCGAGCAGCACGGTTCCCGATCCTGTCCGTGTTCGACATCGCCCAAACCGACCCGATCGAAGGACACCCCGCCGCAGCAGCCGAGACCATCACCACCCGACCGCAAGGCGAAGACCCCGCCGCGATCTACACCCGCGTCGCGGACGTGATGACCGAACAGGGATGGACCGTCACCCGCGAGCACATCGCCGGAGAATCGAACGGCCGCACCAGCCTCGACGGATCACGCCGCATCATCGTCGACGACACGATCAGCGACGCCCAAGCCGCGAAAACGATGATTCACGAAGCCGCCCACGCGCTCATGCACGCCAACGGAGACATCGACCCCGCCGAGCTGCACCGAGGCCGCGCCGAAGTCGAAGCCGAATCCGTCGCCTACGTCCTCGCCGGACTGCTCGGACTCGACACCACCGATTACAGCATCGGCTACATCGCCGGATGGGGAAACGGAGACCTCGAGGTCATCACCGACACCGCCCGCGCAGTCCTGGCGACCGTCCACACCCTCGCCGAGGCACTCGAACCCGCCACCGCCGAAGCCGAGGACACCGCCGCCGCATAGACGGCAACACCCCGCAAACACAGTGCGACACCGGGCGGTAGGAGGCCGCCCGGTGTCGCACCCGAAAGTCTACGAAAGGGCAACGACATGAGCACCATCACCGACGAGCTGCGCGCCGACACGATGTACAGCAACACCATCGACACCGCGTACCCCGCGATCACACCCTCAGGGATGACGGCCGCAGAGATCCTCGAGACGCTGACCGCAAAGATCACCACCGCCACGAGCGCGGCAGGGATGCAAGCGGAAATCGGGTGGCTCACCCTCGCGCACGAAGTGACCGCTCGCGAAGCCGTCGCCCTGCTCGCCGTCGCCACCCGCCGCGCCTACGACGCCGGACAGATCGCACCCTCACGGGTGAATCGGGTTTACGGCCGAGTCGAGCGCGCCGCCGCACCGCACGGAATCCGATTCCGGTGGTGAGTGCGCCGAGGGCAGGTGCGGAGGTGGATCCGCAGATGTTCACCGGATGCGTTCTTGCGGGATGCTCGAACATCGTGGCCGAGGACGGAGAAATCTGCTCGCAGTGCCGCCGCATCTTCGGCGACATGATCAGGCCCGTATCCGAGCGAGAGCGCGCCGAGACCGCCGAACCCGCGCGCCCCGCCGCGACCGCAGCGCAGGTGTTGACCCGACGCAATCAACGGTGCTGGCTGTGCGAGCAACGCCGCACCTGTACCTGCGTCGGTGGTCAGTGGGAGTGCCGCGACTGCACGCGGTCGGCGGAAAGATGACGCCTGCCCGGCGGCCGGCCACCTTCGGTGTCCCCCGAAATGAACTCCGCTGCGCTGCGTCCTGATGAAGAACATCTTTTGTTCTCCTTCTGGCCTTCCGATTCTCGTCGGCGGTGACCTGCGCGCAACCCCTGGCGGCGCAAGCGCCGGCCGATGGCTCCGAGAAATTTTCGTCACTCGCAAGCTCCCGCCGAAATTTTCTCGGCCCAGGGGTGGCACTCCGGCCCCCTCATGCCGACGCGATTCTCCTTTGCCAGCAGGCGAAAAAAATTGGCGGGGCACCCGGCCCGGTCACTTTCATCAGCGAGGGGAACGACATGCAGCGCATCCGTTTGAACACCGCCACCGAGGTACTTGCCTCCATCCCCACCATGCTCGGATTCATCCCGTCCGCATCGGTCATCGTGATCATGCTCAAAGACGAAATCGTCGACGGCCGCACCACCAAGCAGATCGCCCTTGTCACGCGCACCGACGCCGCCACCGGCGAGGGCGCCGAATTCGATCCCGCCCCGTACCTCCAAGCCGCCGCACGCGCCGAGACCACGGCCACGATCTGCGTTGCCGTAGCCGAAGACGCCGCCGCAGTCATCGCGCTCGACCAGATCGCGATCCTGCGCCAGGGATTCCGTGACGCCGGAATCCACGACATGCTCGCCTTGCACGTCACCGCGCTCGAAGCCGGAGCGTTGTGGACCGATCTCGACACGTACGCGACCGGACTCACCGAAGACCCGAACGCCTCAACATTGAGCATTCACAACGCCGTCGAACAAGGCCGCAGCACCGCAGCCTCACGCGAGGACATCGCAGCCCGCTACGCCGTCACCGTCGAAGCGGACACCGCAACCGCACACGCCGCGCTGCACGCGCAGGGAACGGACTTCGTTCGCCACGCCGTCACCGAACTCGCGACACTCATCCGCACACGCGCTAACCCGGACGCCGAGCTGGCCGCTCGTGTCGGACTGTGCGCCGCCATCAGCCCCACCGCACGCGATGCCCTGCTGTTCACCGCCAACGGAAACGAGCACGCCGCCGCCCATGCGTTCGCGACCATCGCCCGCCAGGTACGCGGCAACGCTCGCATCCAGATTCTCACCGTCGCGGCGTACTGCTCCTACATCAGCGGCGACGGACCCGGTACCGGAATCGCACTCGAGGCCGCCCAAGCCGCAGTGATCGACGGCAACGGCGAACACGACACCCCACTGCGCAACCTGCTCGACTTCGCACTCGAGCACGCAGTCTCGCCCGCCGCAGTCACCACGCAACTGCACGCGATCGGTGCCGATGCAGCGCGATCCTTCGGCGTCGACGTCGACAATCTCGACAGCTGAAAAACGGCAGCGGGGGGGGGGGGGGGGGGGGGGGGGGGGGGGGGGGGGGGGGGGGGGGGGGGGGGGGGGGGGTGTTTTTTTTTTTTTTTTTTTTTTTTTTTTTTTCTTTCCCCCCC
>NZ_JBYTAP010000013.1:0-117350 GCF_058788335.1 Rhodococcus sp. FW305-130
CGGTGTCCGTGTCGCTCTGACCTGGACAAAGTTACGCGAAGATCAACACAACACCAAATCGCCAGGTCAGAGCACTGAAGCGGGTTAACAGCCGATAGTTTCCTCGAATTTTTGCCTCTCGCGATGACTTTCCGCGCCCACTGCGGTCTGTATGAGCAGGAACCAACAGGAACCGAAGCGTTCAGTAATCAGTCAACCGACTTCAAGGAGCACCCAATGTCTCGTCTTCTCTTCGTCAACATGCCGGTCAAGGACGTCGCCGCTACCCGGGCGTTCTTCAGCGGCCTCGGCTTCGAGTTCAACGACATGTTCAGTGACGAGAACACTGTCTCGATGATCGTCAGTGATTCCGCCACCGTCATGTTCCTGAACGAACCCCGTTTCGGGGACTTCATCGCCGACGACATCTGTGACACGTCGAAAGCTCGAGAAGCATTGATGTGCGTGTCAGCCGACAGCAGGGAAGAAGTCGACACCTTCGTCGACGCGGCGATCGCTGCCGGCGGTAGCAAGTGGATGGAGCCCCAGGATCACGGCTTCATGTACGGACGCGCGTTCCGCGACCTCGACAATCACGTCTGGGAGGTCATGTGGATGGACCCGGCTGCGACTGTTCCCCAGCAGTAACGCAGAGCAACAGCAATAGCGAGTAGCCGCGCGGGTCCCTCCATACCGGAGGGCTCGCGCAACTCCTTGCCCCTACAGCTCGGCAGGCAATCCGAACCGTGCGAACAGACTCAGATCGAAGAAACACGTCACGTGCGAGATCCCGGACTCGGTGACATCGAGAACGTGCAACTGGAAAGCACGGTGAACCCCATCGGGCTCGCGCATATAAAGGCCGAACGCCGGCTGGCCGTTGGCGGCGGTCGGTAGCAGCCGCATAGCGCCTGGTCCGTCGGCCGGGCATTTGGTTCCGATGAGCTGCCCGATTGCCTCGGGGCCCTGGTACCAACCCTCGAACGGAGGCATCTCCCAGATGGCTTCCCGCGTGAACAGCTCAACGATTGCCTCGACGTCGTAGCTTTCGAAGCTGTGCACGTAGTCGCGGAGCAACTTCCGGGCAGCCTCGGTAGTCGGTTCCACGAGATCGTCCTCAGTGGGCCCGATGTGATTGATCTGCGCGCGAGCCCGCTGCAGCAGGCTGTTCACCGCAGTGGTTGTGGTGTCCAGCGCCTCCGCAACTTCCGATGCCTTCCACTGCAGAACGTCACGCAGAACCAGAACCGCACGTTGGCGCGCGGACAAGTGCTGCAGCGCGGCAACAAGCGCGAGCCTGACCGAATCGCGATTGACGACCATGACGGCGGGATCATTGACGTCGCCCAACGCCGAATCCGCGATCGGTTCCAACCAGGCAATCTCGTTGCGCTCGATCAAATCGTCGGCCGGGTCCGAACTAGGTGCACCGAGGCCGGTCGGGAGTGGACGCCTCGATCTCCCCTCCAGCGCGGTCAGGCACGTATTCGTCGCGATGCGATAGAGCCAGGTCCTGAGCGACGACTGGCCTTTGTAACCTTCGAACCCGCGCCAAGCCCGGATGAACGTCTCCTGGACCTGGTCTTCGGCGTCGTGAATCGACCCCATCATGCGATAGCAGTGCGCCAGCAACTCGCGGCGGTACGGATCGGCAAGAGTGAGGAAATCACTGTCCAACGCCTGATCGACTGTCATTTGTTCAGACTAGTGGCCGAGCGCCCGAAACACAGGCGTCGGCGAGAATTCGATCAGGCCGGCGCCTGCACCGCGGTCAACCGGGATCTCTTCCTAAGAACGAACCCCAGTGATTCGTAGAGTCTGATTGCATTCGTATTCGATTGCACTGCATGGAGAAACGGCAGCTCGCCGCGTTCGCGAATCCCGGCAGCGACGGCACGGATCAGCGTCGTACCCAGGCCTCGACCTCGGAAGTCGCTGTCGGTGCACACCGCACTGATTTCCGTCCATCCCGGAGGGTGCAACCGCTCCCCCGCCATGGCAACAAGTCTTCCGTCGACGCGAATGCCGTAGTAGCTCCCCATCTCGACGGTACGAGGAAGAAACGGTCCGGGCTTGGTGCGCTCGATCAACGCCAGAATTTCGGGAACGTCGCCCCTTCCGAGAAGTTCGACCGACGGATCAACGGAGACTTCGAGTGCGGAACCGTCCATTTGCACCGAGCCGAACTGATCCACAACGCGCCACCCTTCCGGCGGCTGATGATCAAATCCTCGTAAACCTACTGTGCCGCCTGGACCTACGAGTGTGCGTAGGTTCTCCCAGTCTTCGGCGTCCAACTCGGGCGGATGACCGACAAACGGAGCGACTGTCGGGTCGTATCGCGCAACTCTCCCTGCCCAGCGAGCGAATTGCGCATGATGTCCGCGAAGACCTTGTCGCACAGGATCGTCCAGTGGATGGATGTCGACATCCGTGTCAACAGTCTCGACAAACGACGCCAGGGTCGCCTCCGTGGTCATCGAACCTCTTCCTATCCAAGTCTTCCAGTGATGGAGGCGACCGAAACTCCCCGCCCACCTCGATCACAACGCTAGGAACACTTGCTGTCGTAGTCGCCGGATAGAATCAAGATGATTCTGACTTCCGCCCCACGCCCAGTCACGACCACGGTTCGAGGGCAGATTCTCACAAAGACTTTCGTCGCGACATCTACACCAAACGAAAGGCTGTTCGCCATGAGCCACTCCGACCCGATCAGATCTGCATTCGACCAGCTACCTCTGAAGGAAATGGACGCAGCGACGCTGGTCTTCGCGATCGAGAGCGCCGTCGACGAGATGGCTCTCCCGGGTGAAACCTTGCGGCTCGCCATGGAGGTCGCGACCCTCGCGCACCTCGATCAGTTCAGAAAGAACGGGATCAAGTCAAACGAGGATCCCTACATCGTTCATCCCCTACGAAATGTGTTGCGGCTGCTTCGGTACGGGTGCTCTGATGTCGAGATCCTGAGCGCAACCGCGCTTCACGACACGGTCGAGGACCGACCACACGCCGTCATCGCACTCCTCGGTGGCCGGACTGCGGACGACATGTCTGCATCCGAAGCGCAAGAACGTGCGTCAACACTCATCACCTCGCACTTCGGCCACAGAATCTCCGAACTTGTTGAGGCAGTGACCAATCCAATCGACTACCCGCACGACAACACCACCGGCTACCAGGATCACGTCATCCGCGCGATCGCGGATCCCGCAGTGTTCCTCGTGAAGTTCAGCGACTTCGTCGACAACGCGGGAAGCGTGAAGTACCTGAGCGAGACCGACAGGCTGAGGCTGGTCACGAAGTACGAACCACTCGTGGAGCACTTCAAGCGGGCTTCGCTTGCTCTCGCCAACGCATTGCAGCTCCCTCCCGCAGGACTCGACGCGATCGCACAGCACATTGCAACCATCGAAGGCGATTTCTCGAATACAGTCCGAGGGGACATAGAAAATACTCGCCAGTAGTACCGATCAGTAATAATCGAGCAATCGGGAGAATTCTCCGAATACGCGATTTTGTTACCAGTCAGTATTCACTTTCTTGCCAATTTCATTACCATCGTGATCCGTGTCACAGGGTCGAATTCCATTGCACTGCAATGATTTAACGCCATACGTGTAACCGTGGTTCACGTTGACTAATATTCTTCAATTCGCCCAGGTGACATGAGCGTCGACATACTGCATTCTTAGATAAACCAGGGATTCCCTGGAAGCAGACACAATATGTTGCTGATTCGTGATTGGAGCGGTTCTGAGTCCACGCCTGCAGGGTGGCGTACAAGGCACGCCGTGCCTGAGCGCAGGGGACTCTACGAACCGGAAGGGCAATCACTTGCCGACGCGCAACCGGGGGAAACACAGCGCATCGCGGCGTAGTTCACGAACCAGGTAATCCGGGTATGTGGGACACAGTCGGCTCATATCGCAACGTACGTGACGAAGAATCTCATCAAGGACGGTGGCAGTGACAATGTTCAAACGAATCGCAGTGGTCAATCGAGGTGAGGCCGCGGTCCGGCTGATCAGGGCTGTACGCGAACTGAACGCCGAACACGACTACGGCATTCGCGTCATTGCACTGCACACCGAGGCCGAGCGCCGCGCCATGTTCGTCCGCCAGGCAGACGAGGGTGTGACCCTGCGCAGCACCGGCACCGGCAGCCCGTATCTCGACTACGCCGAACTCGAGCGAGCACTCCTCGCGGCCAAGGCCGACGCAGTCTGGGTCGGCTGGGGCTTCGTGGCCGAGGATCCCGCCTTCGCCGAGATCGTCGCGAAACTGGGCATCACGTTCATCGGCCCGAGCGCCGACGCGATGCGCCTGCTCGGCGACAAGGTTGCCGCCAAGATCCTGGCCGAGAAGGTCGGCGTACCTGTCGCCCCGTGGAGCGGCGGACCGGTCGAAACGCGCGCCGACGCTCGTCGTCATGCTCAGTCCATCGGATATCCCCTGATCATCAAGGCCCGAAGCGGCGGCGGTGGACGCGGTATCCGCAAGGTCTGGGCCGAAGACGAACTCGAAGTTGCACTCGAGCGCACGCAGGGCGAAGCAGAGCGGTCCTTCGGCGACCCCGTCGTCTTCCTCGAACGCCTTGTCACCGATGCACGCCACGTCGAGGTACAGGTCATCGCCGACAACCACGGCAATGTCTGGGCTCCGGGCGTTCGCGACTGCTCGATTCAGCGTCGCAACCAGAAGGTCATCGAAGAATCCTCCTCCCCCGTCCTGACCGAAGAACAGTCTGACCACCTCAAGAAGGTGTCCGCCGAATTGGTCAAGGCAGCCGGATACCAGGGCGCAGGCACGGTCGAATACCTCTACCAGCCCGAGAACAAGCTCTTCACGTTCCTCGAGGTCAACACCCGTCTGCAGGTCGAGCACCCGATCACCGAGGTCACCACCGGAATCGACCTCGTCAAACTGCAGATTCTGGTCGCCAGTGGTGACGAATTGGTCGGTGACTGCCCGCCCGCATTCGGCCACGCCGTCGAAGCCCGCCTCAACGCAGAGGACGCGGACAACGATTTCGCGCCGGCACCCGGCACGGTTCAGCTCCTCAAGTTCCCGCTCGGCTCCGGCATCCGGGTCGACACCGGCATCGCTGCCGGGGACGTCATTCCGCCCGACTACGACTCGATGGTCGCGAAGGTCATCGCCTGGGGCCGCAACCGCTCCGAGGCACTTGCGCGCCTGCGTACCGCCCTTCGTGAAACCACAGTCGTACTCGACGGCGGCACCACCACCAAGTCGTTCCTCCTCGATCTACTCGATCGCGACGAGGTCATCTCGGCATCCGCGGATACCGGCTGGCTCGACCGCACGGGCGCCCTCACCGGCACCACTCGTCGCGCGGACGTCGCACTGATCGCCACCGCCATCGATGCTTACGACGCCGAGGAGTCCCTCGAGCGTGCGGCCTTCCTCGCCTCGGCACGTGGCGGCCGTCCCCGCGCCAATCACGCGATCGGCCGTACCGTCGAGCTCAACTACCAAGGTCAGGCATACAAACTGACCGTCGGGCGTATCGGCCCGCACCGCTACCGCGTCGACGGAGACGCCGGCGACATCGAGGTCGACGTCGATCGTCTCGGCGACTTCGAGTCACGGCTGGTGATCGGCGATCGGCGCTTCCACGTCGTTTCCGTCGTGAGCCCGGCTCGCTATCTCGTCGAGGTCGACGGCATCAGCCACCAGATCAGCCAGGACGACGCCGGAGTGGTCCGCGCGCCGGCTCCCGCCGTCGTGGTGGCTATACCGGTCGCGGTCGGCGACGACGTCGAAGCCGGCTCCACCCTGGTCGTGCTCGAATCCATGAAGATGGAGACCGCAGTTCGCGCACCGTACGCGGGCAAGGTGCGTGAAGTTCTCGCTACCGTCAACTCTCAGGTCGATGCCGGCGCGCCGCTCCTGCGCGTCGACCAGGTCAGCGAGGAAGCTGTCACGGAGAAGGCTCCGCGAGTCCAATTCGATCTTCCGGCAGCAACTTCCGGTTCCGACGCCCGCGACGACGCGTTGGCACAGCTCGAAGCACTGACCGCGATGATCAGTGGCTACGACGTCAGCGGTAAGCACGCAAACGCTGTTCTGGCCGAGTACGACGCACTTCGCAGCGCACTCGAATCCGAGGACCGCGAACTGGTACAGGCCGAACTGGCTGTGCTGACCACCTTCGCCGACATCTGCGAACTCTCGCGCAACAAGCCCACCTCGGGTGAGTCCGCGAAGGACGAATCCGTCCACAGCCCCCGCGAGCACTTCCACACCTTCCTGCACTCACTCGACTCCGAGCGCGAAGGTTTGCCGGCGTCGTTCCGCACGAGACTCGAACGGGCACTTCGCCACTACGACGTCACCGATCTGGAAGATCGCCAGGCCGTCGAGGAAGCGGTGTACCGACTCTTCCTGGCTCTGCAGCGCATGGAAGCCCAGATCCCGGTCATTGCAGCACTTCTCGAAGGCTGGCTGGTCGGCGACAAGGCTCCCGGTTGCTCGGCTCAGGAGCTCAACGAGGTTCTCGATCGACTCATCGTCGCGACGCAGGTCCGCTACCCCGTCATCGGCGACGTCGCCCGCAACCTTCGCTTCCGGTTCTTCGACGAGCCGCGCATCCGCAAGGTTCGCGAAGACGTCTACGACGGAGTACGCGGCAACCTCGCCTACCTCGAAGAGCAGCCGGACGCTGCCGATTTCGACGAGCGAATCGCCAACCTCGTCGCCACTCCCGAACCGCTCCTGGACCTGTTGGGTCGAAAGATCGGCCTTGGCAACCGCGATGGCGGCCCTCTACTCGAGGTCATCACGCGTCGCTAC
The DNA here is from genome assembly GCF_058788335.1 of Rhodococcus sp. FW305-130. NCBI lineage: Bacteria > Bacillati > Actinomycetota > Actinomycetes > Mycobacteriales > Nocardiaceae > Rhodococcus > Rhodococcus sp. FW305-130. The sequence continues at coordinate 6,796 of NZ_JBYTAP010000013.1, forward strand.
TACAAGATTCACTCCTTCGAAGACGTCCGCGTTTTCGAGCACGTCGACCGCCGTTTCGTGACCGGTAACTTCGACCTCAAGGGCGACGGGCTACATCTAGTCTCGACGGTGGCCGAATTCGACGCTCTCGGAACGGCTCTCGACGATGTCGCCACAATCGCGCAGGATGCTCCATCCGGTCGCGGCCTGGTAGTCGACATCTACCTCGACTGGCCGAATCAGCCCGCCGACGGCGACACGCTCGTCGAGACGCTGCGCACCGAACTCTCGCGCAACGAGACGATCACCCGGTCCCGCCGCGCGACTGTGATCATCTGCAATCCGAATGGGGAGCCGGTCCGCTGGGTCACCTTCCGCCCGATCGACGGTGAACTGGTCGAGGACAACATCATCCGCGACATGCATCCGCTCACGGGTCAGCGTCTGGACATGTGGCGCCTGAAGAACTTCAACGGCAAGCGTCTGCCGGCTCCGGAGAACACCTACCTGTTCCACCTCTCCGCCAAGGAGAACCCGAAGGACGAGCGCCTGATCGCTCTCGCGGAAATCCGTGACGTGACACCGCAGCTCGACGACGAAGGCCAGATGGTTGCGCTTCCGGCCATCGAGCGCACACTTGCCGCGTGCCTCGACGGCATCCGCCGTGCGCAGTCTCAGCGCGGCGACAAGCGTCGACTGGCAGCCAACCGCGTCGTGCTCTACGTGTGGCCGGTCGCCGACGTTCCCAGCGAACGCTTCTCCGTGATCGCTCAGAACGCAGCCCGACTGACCGTCGGCGCCGGGCTCGAAGAGATCACACTCATCACCCGCCTGAAGGACCGAAAGGGCGGCGCGCCCAAGGAAGTTGCGCTGCGATTCTCCTACCGCGCAGGTGCCGGTGTGGTCATCAACAAGACCACGCCTCCCACTGAACCGCTGCTCCCCCTCGACGCGTACGCCCAGAAGGTCCAGAGTTCGCGGGCACGCGGCACGGTGTACCCGTACGAGCTGATTCCGCTCCTGACCGGCACCAAGGGCACCTTCGTCGAGCACGACTTCGACGAAGCGGGCGTCCTCTCACCTGTCGAGCGTCCGTACGGGCTCAACAAGGCCGGCATCGTCGTCGGCCTCGTGAACACTCCGACGCCGCGCTATCCCGAGGGAATGACCCGTGTCGCGCTCTTCGGTGACCCCACCAAGGCGCTCGGTACCGTGGCCGAGGCCGAATGCTCACGCGTGGTCGCTGCCATCGACCTGGCCGAGAAGTTGAACGCTCCGGTCGAGTGGTTTGCACTGTCCTCGGGTGCCACCATCTCGATGGAGAGCGGCACCGAGAACATGGACTGGGTCTCCCGTGGCCTGCGCCGGATCATCACCTTCACCCAGAACGGCGGCGAGATCAACATCGTCGTCACGGGAATCAACGTCGGCGCTCAGCCCTACTGGAACGCCGAAGCCACCATGTTGATGCACACCAAGGGCATTCTGGTGATGACCCCGGACAGCGCGATGGTGCTGACCGGCAAGCAGTCTCTCGACTACTCCGGTGGTGTGTCGGCCGAGGACAACTTCGGTATCGGTGGTTACGACCGCGTCATGGGCCCCAACGGCCAGGCGCAGTACTGGGCCCCCGACCTCACTGCGGCGTGCGAGATCCTGTTCCGTCACTACGCACACTCGTACCTCGCTCCCGGCGAACGGTTCCCACGCCGCGCAGCGACGACGGACCCAGTCGATCGCGACGTACGTAGCTTCCCGCACACCCACCCGTCGAGCGACTTCGAGACGGTCGGCGACATCTTCTCCTCGGCGAAGAACCCGGATCGCAAGAAGCCCTTCGACATTCGCACCGTGATGCGTTCGGTGGTCGACCAGGACCACTCGGTTCTCGAGCGTTGGGCCGACATGGCCGGCGCCGACACCTCGGTCGTTCTGGACGCGCACCTCGCCGGACATCCGGTCACAGTGGTGGGCATCGAATCCCGCGCGATCCCGCGTAAGGGTCACTTCCCCGCCGACGGTCCCGACACCTGGACGTCGGGAACGCTGTTCCCGAACTCGTCGAAGAAGACGGCCCGCGCGATCAATGCGGCGAGCGGCAACCGTCCGATCGTGGTGCTGGCCAACCTGTCCGGCTTCGACGGTTCACCGGAGTCACTGCGCAACATCCAGCTCGAGTACGGCGCCGAGATCGGCCGCGCCATCGTCAACTTCGACGGACCGATCGTGTTCTGCGTCGTTTCCCGCTACCACGGCGGCGCGTTCGTCGTATTCTCCGGTGCGCTCAACGACAACATGGAAGTTCTTGCTGTCGAAGGTTCGTTCGCCTCGGTACTCGGCGGCGCCCCCGCCGCCGCAGTGGTCTTCACCCGTGAGGTAAACACCCGCACCAACAACGACCCGAAGGTGCAGCAACTGGAAGCAGACTTGGCAGCAGCCAAGGACGACACGGAGAAAGCACACCTGCGCGTCGAACTGAACGCTCAGCGCATCGCCGTCCGCTCCGACAAGCTCGGCGAAGTGGCATCCGAATTCGAAGCGATCCACAACATCCAGCGGGCCCGAGAGGTCGGCTCGGTGGATGAGATCGTCCCTGCCGCAGAACTGCGTCCGCAGATCATCGCAGCAGTCGAACGCGGCATGAAGCGCGCACTCGCGCAGTAAGTTTCTCCGCACGTCGAGCGGTCCCGCGAAATGCGGGGCCGCTCGATTTGTGTCCGCACCGCGCCGGCATCAGACGCCCTCGAGCGCCTCTCCGATCTCTTCGAGGACGTGATTGTGCTGCTCTGTTGCGAGCAGATGCCCCGCCGCGATGGTGCCTGCCACGGGCCACTCGATGATCTCGAACGCAACCATCAGTCCCATCACCGCAAAATAGGCGATCTGCTCGGGTCTCGGAACCGGAATGGCACCGACGATCGGTAGCTCCAACTCGAAGCTCCGTGCCGAACGGACGGATTCCACTACCGCGCGGTGATCGACGGGGTTCCTTTGGTCGACGGTGTTCTGGGACATGTCACGATTCCTCAGGATTCATCTCGGGTCGCCCGGGAGTTCGGCGACGTGTCACTTCCAGCAGCGACGCTCACAAGCGTGTCCGATTCACCGGTTTCCGCTTCTTTGATTTCCGCTTCGCTGATTTCCACGCTGTCGCGAGCGCTGACTCCCCCGGTTCGGGAGGTGTACGCGGTGCTCGTCCGCGTCGGGATCTTGCGAATCGTCGACTGACCTTCCGCGCTCTCCTCGGTTCCAGTCTCCTCAGTTGCGGCGATCCGCTCCAACACCCGCGGAGCCAGCGCCGCCAGCAGCGTCGCTGCCGACGCACAGCCCACTGCTTGTCCCCACCCAATCGGACCGAGCGGCGTGCAACCGAGAAATTGGCTCACCACCGGTGTGCTGACGAGCGTCGCCAGCGCCGCAGCGGACCCGGCAACTGTTGCGACCACCAGCGGACTGCGCGATTCGAGCAGCGTCTGCCCCAGTTGGGTGCCCACCAGGGCAACCAACGCCACCGTCGACGCTCGCCGCCGCCTGCCGCTCGTCCGGGCCAGAAGCCACGCTGCCAGCGCACCGATTGCCGTGGCAGTGCCGCGGACAGCGATCGTCTGCCACAACGCATGAGTGTCCATCTGTTCGGACTTCTCGGATCCGTTCTCGGACGGGGTGCTCACCGCAAGCGCAGCAGCGGGCAAGGCGTCCGTCATCAGATTGACCAGTAGCAACTGCCTTGCGTTGAGCGGTGATTCGCCGGACAGCGCAGAACCGATCAGAGCGAATGCGACTTCACCCGCGTTGCCTCCGAGCAAAACCCCCACCGCTGATCTGACCCGCCGCCACAATTGACTGCCCTCGTCCAATGCGTCGGTCAATCCGCCGACACGGCCGTCGAGGAGCACGATGTCTGCGGCGCCGCGCGCCGGATCGCTGTCAGTCGACGCCACCCCGATTCCCACGCTGGAAACTCGGATCGCCGCAGTATCGTTCGCGCCGTCACCGACCATGGCGCACACGCGCCCGTCAGTCTCCAACGCTTGCACGATCTCGACCTTCTGCTCGGGTGTCACGCGCGCAAAGACGCTGCTGCCGCGGACGGCGTTCCGTCGTTCTGCGCGAGAGAAGTTCTCCCAGTCCGGACCGGTGACCACGTCCTCGCGCGCCACATCCATCCCCAGTTCGGTGGCGACCGCCGCCGCTGTTGTCGGATGATCCCCGGTCAGCACGCGCACTTGCTGTCCGTTGCCTTCAAGTTCTCGAACAAGTTGCGTTGCTTCGGGTCTCAGCGTGTCCGAGAGTCCGAGAAGGCCGACCGCTTCCAACCCCTCGGAGCAACACTGTTCGAGAAATTCCGAGTCCTCCGCAGCGCGTCGCGCATCGTGTTCCGACAACTCGCGCTGTGCGACGGCAACCACCCGCAGTCCGCGTCCGGCCATGCTCTGAACGTGGCTCGCCGACACAGCATTCGGATCCCGCCCTGCCTCCGCCACGAATTCCGGTGAACCCTTCAGTGCGATCCGTCTGCCCAGTAGGGCTGCCGAGTACGGCCGCCCAGACCTGAACGGAACGAGGTTGAGCGCGTCGGCATCACCGAAAACCCGAGCCTCGTCCAGAGCTTGTTCGGCTGCATCGACGACGGCGGCGTCCGTCGAATGAAACACGCGATCGTCGCGACTTCCCAGAGCACTGCGCGCCGCAACTTCCAAAATCTCACTTTCGCCCCAACCGTCGACGCGTTCGACCGCGGCCACCCGTAGCTTGTTCTCGCTGAGGGTTCCGGTCTTGTCGAAGCAGACCACGTCGACACGGCCGAGCGCTTCGATCGAACGTGGAGCACGCACCAACACTCCTGCTGCAGTGAGCCTTCGAGCTGCCGCCTGCTGAGCCAGGGTCGCAACCAGAGGCAATCCCTCCGGCACGGCGGCCACGGCAACGGCCACGCCTCCGGTGACGGCGCGGCGCAGACCGGTACCACGAATCAGACCCGCGACTGTCACCAACGCTCCGCCGCCGATACTGGCCGGTAGAGTCGCCCTGGTGAGTTCGCGCAGTCTGTTGGTCAGGCCCACAGCAGGTCCGGATCGGGATACACCGACATCGGCGCGCCTGGTCACCGTACGAGCTCCGGTGGCCGTGACCACGCCACGACCGGAGCCGGCAAGCACTGTTGTCCCGGTATAGGCCATGCACCTTCGCTCGGCCAGGGGCATCCCCGGGGTCGGGTCGGTCTGCTTGTCGACGGGCATGGACTCCCCCGTCAACGACGACTCGTCGACTTCCAGCGATTCGGCGCTCAACAGTCGACAATCGGCGGGCACGATGTCCCCGGACTCGAGGGCCACGACGTCACCGAGTTCGAGCCCGTCTGCCGCAGTCTCGACCGTGCCGGCGTTGGTTACTCGCCGAGCTACCGGATCCTGCATCTGCAACAGTCGCTGCACTGCGCGTTCCGAGTGCAGTCGTTGAACAGCGGACATCGCGGCATTGCCGACCAAAACCGAACCGACCAGGACGGCGTCTACCGGTGAACCGAGGACTGCACTGGCCGCCGAGCCGGTTGCCAACACCGGCGTGAGTGGATCCGCCAATTCTGTTCGCAACGCCGACAATCCGTCACGGATCAACCTGAAGCGTGCGGGCGCTCGCACACGAGCGTCGGCGCGCTGCGGCGTATGCCGGACGGATTCGGCGAGTTCGCGAACGACAGAATCACCGTCCATCTCATGCCAGCTATCGCTCGGAGCACCGACAGGGGCGGGAGCCTGAATCACAGATCGGGACAGGGTGTATCCGGTCCACAGTCCCGCGGCCGAACCAGCCGTGACCGGCCCCGGCCCAGCCCCTCGAATTCCCGGAAGCATAATCAAGGCACCCAATGCCGAAGAACCCGAGGAGAGTTCGACGCCGCGCCTCGTCGCTGTTCGGGCAGCCGAGAGCGCATGGACGACCCGCCACGCCCCGGCCAAGTCGGTGTGGATGTCGGCACTCACGTGCTCGCCACTCGGTGGTGAAATCCCGATGCGTAGCACTGCCTGCCCCGCTATCGCCCTACTCGACACGATCGCAACTGTCCGACCCTCGGCCACCAACGCCGAGAGAGCGTCGCGCAGGCCGGCTTCGGGAGTCGATGGCGCCGGATAGAGCTCGTCGAATCCGCTTCGCAGTGATCCGAGCCCGTCGTCGTCGATCGTGGCCGCTGCGACTCCGCTCGCGCGTATCTCACCTATCAGTGATTCCGCCAACCCTTTTCGCACCGGTCTTACGACAACTTCGGCGCCGTCGATGCGGTGTCTTCCGACCCCGAGCGAGCCGGCGTCAAGCGCTTCCCTGGCATGTGCCCACACCACGACGCGGTCCGACTCGGACACCTCTCGTATGTCGGAAACCCGGAGCGCGTCTTCGAAAAGGACACTCGGATCGACGAGGACGGTATCGACACGATCGAGCATGCGTAGAGCCGCGGGGTCCGAAACGGCGACGTGGTGCGTCCGGCACAGACCGTATGACAAACCAGCAGCGAACGATTCGCGCGACATCCGAAGCGGCCGCGGCGCCGAAACCTTGATGCTCGTCGCAACGGTGTCACCGCCGGCAGACACAGTAGCCAGTGCAGCCCCAGCCGCCAGCTGAACCCCAGCGATCCTGTCGGCATAACGCTCCCCCGGACCACTCGGGTCACGCCTCGTGGAAGAACCGCGAGCGCCAGGTTCGAGTGGCCACACCAGCCGAGAGTTTCGCGCCGCCAGAGTTTCGCGCAGCAGCATCGTCCGCAGCCCGAAATCCACGCCCAATGACGCAGGCGCATAGGTCAGAACATCCGCGAACGACGTCGCCGACTCCAAAGCGAAGTCGGTGAGCGAACGGCCAAGGCGCTGTTCGATTCGCCGACGCACCCGGGGTTGATAATTGATCGCCGACACCGCCGCCGAGACATAGGCGGAACCCGGCATTCGCGGCGCACGAAGAAACGATCCCGCTGCTGCAGGAATCATCCCGACGCCCGCCAGCGCAAGAGTGCCAGTCCGCAGCGCCACGTCACTGACAGCGGTTCGCGGAATCGTCGAACCACCGACCAACGCCAGACCCGACAACGCCAGGCGCGGCGGCAAAGTTGCCACCGACACCGCACGCCGGGCCATCGCTGAGAACATCAGGAAGTGGATCGAGTGTGCGAAGAACTGTGAGTTCGATCCTGCGACCGACTGGCCGCCTTGTGGGAGTTTCCGCTCGATTCCTTCTTTGCCGGTTCCGTCTTGGTCGCGCGCCCAACCGCCTTGACCGCACGATCGGGCCGCGCGCTCTTGCGATCCCATTCGTGAAGTACCAGGGCCGTGCCGCCGACCGCCAAGAGCAGCGGCCACTCCACCAATCCCGCCGCGCCGACGGCGGCCATCGTGAGAACCGCGGTCGGCGTCGAGGAACTACCCGCACGAATTCCGTCTCGGACGCCCTCCGCCGTTCCGCGTATCCCGCCCGTCACTCCACCGATCACTCCACCACCGACGGCTCCAGCCACCGTCGTCGTTGCGTCTGCCACACCACGAACGACGCGGGTGGCTTCGTCGACAATCATCATCGGACGCTCCTATCAGCAGTCCATCGAAGAATTCAGTATTTGAGGCCATACCCAACACCGACGGCGGCAATCACGATCCGATACATTTTTCGGCGAACCTGGCGAGGGCGCGCCATCGTCAGCGCCGTGAGAGGGTACGGTGCGGGATGCAGCGACCACCTTCATCGACGGGAGTTCCACACAGTGGCGATCATCGGAAATTCGGACCTCGACATCTTCCGACTTAGCTTGGGCGGCAACCCTTTCGGATGGACAGCAGACGAGAAGACGTCCTTCGAGATCCTCGACTCGTTCGCCGAAGCCGGTGCAAACTTCATCGACACCTCCGACTCGTACACGGCGTCGGCTCCCGGCAATTCCGGCGGGGAATCCGAAACGATCATCGGGAAATGGATCACCGATCGGGGACTGCAGAACGACATCGTCGTCGCCACCAAGGTGGGTAGCCATCCCGATTTCAAGGGACTGAAGGCCGACAACATCGCGGCCGCAGCTGAGGCGTCGCTGCAGCGCCTGCAGACGGACTGCATCGATCTGTACTACGCACATTTCGACGACCCGCAGACTCCGCTCGAGGAAACTCTCGAAGCCTTCAATGCGTTGGTCGTCGCGGGCAAGGTTCGCTATCTCGGAATCTCCAACTACAGCCCCGACCGCGTCCGGGAGTGGCTGCGGATCACCGAGGAGAACGGTTACGCCGCGCCCATCGCGCTGCAACCGCACTACAACCTGGTGCACCGCAAGTCGTACGAACCCGAACTCGCGCAGATCGCCACCGACAACAACATCAGCGTCTTCCCGTACTTCGCTCTCGCTTCCGGCTTCCTGACCGGAAAGTACAAGACCCGCGCGGACATCGAAGGCAGCTCCCGCGAACGGCTGACCGCCGGATACTTCAGCGACGCCGGACTCGACGTCGTCGCGGAACTGGCAACAATCGCGCAGGCACACGACAGCGAGATCTCGACCGTCGCGCTGGCCTGGCTGCTGACTCGACCGGGCATCACCGCACCGATCGCGAGCGTCAGCCGGCCGGAGCAGCTCCCGGCGCTACTGGACGCCCCGAATCTGGTGCTGTCGTCGAATGAACTGGACACTCTCGAACGGGTGTCGGCGGCAGTCGGCGCCTGAAATCAGGCAGTTTTGAGATGAGCGCCGAGGGCCGTGTTGTTGATCGTCCAAAACGACCAGCCGTCATGGCTCTCGGTGTCGCCTGAAATGTGACCGGTCACGGCATTGGCGGCCGCGGTCGGATCAGGGAATCGGCGGCCTTCCATCGGTCCGCGCATGATCTCGACGACCTCGGTGCTTTCGTCGAAGCGTCCGACCCAGCGGTATCCATGGCAATCAGCCGTCATCTCGAGGCGATTGTCGACAACTTCGATCTCCTCGACACCGCTGGCGCGACGCTTCTTCGCGGCGACCGGCGACGTCTTGCGCTTGGTCGCAACCGGGGCCTCCACGTAAATGCTCGGATCCTTGACCGCGGCCAGGCCCAGCGCATCCCAACGATCGTGACCGTGTACGACGCGTCCGCGCGGAATCGCGTGATGTCCGGTGCGATTGCGTCCGGGGCTGTCCATGATCCACAGGTCGACCTCGGCACGGATGTCGTCCGCGACCTCGTTGGAGGGCAGCATGAAGAACTCGTGCGGGTCTGCAGCCAGGTCGACGAATACCCAGAACTCGGAGCGCGTGTCGTCGCTCTCGAGCGACTCGTCCTGACGCCTGGCCTGCCAGTCACCGTCGAGCTTGGAACGCACTCGGACGATTCGGCTGATGCCGTCTGCGCCCGTCACCTCGACGGGATTACGACGTGAGTGCGTGAGGCGGACAGCCTTGCCCCCACGCTGCGTAGCTTCGGAAATGAACGCATTGATGCCGCGGCTTGCGGTGTCTTCCATGATCGACCTGTCTCGAGCGGGTACGCCCGCATCACCGGATCGGCATCGGGGTCGAGCAAAGAGCGAATTCTCGGCCTGTTCTTCGATCGTGCGGCCGGTCAGTACCTTCGACCTTACAGCTCCGGCGACAGCCTGACTACGGCGCCCGACGCTCGTTCCCGGAGGTCAGCAGTGCAATGTCCCCGTAAAGAGCCGCCCGGTGAGCGAACATCAGTTCTTCCACACCGTCGAATTGATCCCCGACGTAGTGCGTGTTGGCAGCCGAAAGTTCACGTGAACCAGAGCGCGCGAGGAGGTCGTCGATCCGGCTGTCGAGGCTCGCTGCATGCGCAACCGCACGCTGCGAACTCAACTGATCCTCGGCCCGTGCGACCAGGTCACCGATCCGCGCGAGCGCCGCGACGCGCTCGACCAGCTGGTCCCAGACCGTGCCGAGCGCTTCCCTTCGCGAAGCGATTCCGGCTCGGGTTCCCTCGTCGCGTGCCAGCGCAGCCGCGTCGTCCAGCTCTGCGAGTATCGAACGCAGCGCTACGGTATCGACCGCGATCTGCGTGATCTCGTCTGCCAAGTCCAGTTGATTACGTTGAATGACGAAGTGATCGGAATGCCACGCGCTGGAACTCTCGAGCCGGTCGAAAAGATTCCCGGCGAGGTAAAGCAGTGCGTCGTACTCACCGGCGCGTCCTTCGGGTTCGGAATCGACCAGTCCGTCGAGGACTTCCGCGATACGTCTTCCGGCATCGGCGATGACACCGGTTCCCTGGACCTTCCCGAACTGGGCGGCGAGTTTGTCGAGTGCTGCGTTTCCACTGCTGGCCACGACACCGAGACCCACCGGCAGCTTGGCCGGAACCGGCGTGCGGGTGAGCCCGGCAAAGAGAGCCTCGCGCTGCTCGACGTCGAGATGGAGACCGTCGCGGCGGTCCTTGCGAATGGCACGGACGCTGCTCGCGAAGTGGCGATTGGAATGCACGATCGCCGACCGCATCGACTGAACGCGCTTCTCGAGCGCCTGCACCCGCCGGTCGAGGACAACCTGAACCGGGCCGAGACGGGTCGCGAGCAGTCGACGCCTGGTGCGGGCCAGCTCGTCGGTGAGATACCTCAACTCCGAAAAGCCGCCGATCTCCGGGAACGAACGTCCGACACCGCGCCGGTTCGCCAGGATCGACCGCGTCGACTCGTCCGCATAGCCGCCGGCGATCAGCAATGCGACATCGTCGGACAACTCCGGCCGGTTCGACTCGACGGTCCCCGCCGCACACCACTCCCTGACTCGGGTGGAGATGAGCGTTCGCCGTTCGGTCACCGACGCCACGACAAAGACGTCGCCATTTCCGTCTGCCATCTCACGGCCATCCGTCATCTCACGCCTCCTGCTGGGTGCCGGTTACCACTGTTCCAGAATCTGCCGACACGCGCCCGACCCCTGCTCCCGAAGCCGACGCACCTCTGCCATACCGTAGGCGGGTGACCTCCCTGCGATCAGACGTGCAAGCAGGTCACTCGCGCGCACCGCGGACTCCTCCAGCGGTTCAACCACTACTTCCCGATCTCGCGATCGAACAACTCCAGTCGTTGTTGCAGGTACGTTCCTGGACTCTCGCGGAATGGTTCGCGATGGCCGACCAACGCGGATTCCTCGCGCCCGCGGCCAGTGTTCCGCTCTTCATGGAAGCCGCGCTGAAGTATCCCGAGCACCGCGAGGCGCTCCTTCGCCTCGCCGGCCGACGCGGGCAGTACCTGGCGGAGCAGAATCCCGATTGGGCCCAATTGCGGCGGATCGGGTCACGCCGGGACGAACTGTGGCTATCGCCCGATCCGAACGACCGTACGGCCTGGTTCGATTACATACGTACGGTCGACCCGGAACTGGCGAGCGAGGAGCTCGAGATCGCCTGGGACGACGAGCCCACCGCAAACCGCCTGCACTTCCTCGATCACCTCGAGGTCGGACTGGGTGAACACGATCACACCCTCCTCGAGCGTGCACTCGACGATCCAGCCGTGCGGGTTCGTGAGCGTGCAATTCAACTACTACGGCAACTCCCCCGATCTCCTTTTGCCTCTCGCATGGTCACTCGGGCTAAGTCGTGGGTCCGGCTCGAGACGAAGCCATTGCGACCGCGCCTTGCCGTCCGATTGCCGGGCTCGCTCGACGACCTCGCATTTCGTGACGGCATCGAAGACGTCCACTACAAGAACAAAGGCATCCGGCGCTGGTGGTTACGGCAAGTCGTGACCGCCACTCCACTGACGCTGTGGGAATCGATGGCCGGTTCGCCACGCGAGGCCCTCGCCATCCCCATCGAGAAGCAATGGCGCACCGTGATGATCGAATCATGGACTGCTGCAACAGTTCTTCAGAAGAACACAGCGTGGGCGTCGGCATTTCTGGAGCGGGACGGGCGCACGACCGACCGGAGAATCGTCGCCATCGCAGACCCACGCGAGCGCGTCGAATACATCGTTGCCGGCCACGCGGACGAATACCTTCTGGGCGTCGACGGCAGCGCACTACTCGACGGCATCGACCGTCCATGGCCCCTCGCCGTCGCCGAAAAGTTGTTGAACGCCTTGGAGAACGAAGCGATGGAGCATGCTGCGACGGGTGAGGACTTGGGCATTCACTCGCGGCACAGTCACTTTTCCACTCTGCGAAGCGTGCAGGCGCGCTTCCCTTTCGATGCCGTACCGCTTCTGCAGGACGCGGCGGCACGAACGAGTGACCCCGGGTGGCAACAAGCATTCACCGACAGCGCCGTCAACATCGAGCAGCGTCAACTCCGCTTGGACGTTCTACGTCATCACCACTGAACGACGAAGGGGCCGCATCCCTCGAACGGAATGCGGCCCCTCTGTCGATGGTGAAAGATCAGACCACGCTGACCATCTCGTGATCAGCCACACCGGCGGCCAACACCCGGAGGTGATCTTCGGTGCTGCCGAGGGTGTGCTCGATGGCGACGAGTCGGCTCACGTAGTGACCCACCGGGTACTCCGCGGTCATACCGATGCCACCGTGCATCTGGATCGCTTCCTGGCCGATGAGCCGAGCCGAACGCCCGATCTGCAACTTCACCCGCGAAGCGATCACCGGATCGACGACGCCGTCGGCAAGGGACATCGTTGCGTACAGACTCATGCTGCGCGCCAACTCGAGCGAGACGTACAGATCGGCGGCACGATGCGTCAATGTTTGGAACTTTGCGAGCGGAACACCGAATTGCTTACGCGTCTTGAGGTATTCGGTGGTCAGACGCAGCGCCTCTTCCATTGCTCCGACAGCCTCGGCGCACAGCGCGGCCTGCTCACGGATCTGTGCGGCCTGGATCAGAGCAGAAGCGTCTCCGCCCTCACCGAGCGCTTCGGCGGGAGTATCGGTGAACTCGATCTGCGCCCCGCGCAAACCGTCGTGAGTGGCGTAGGACTTGCGTACCAAGCCCGAGGCATCGCTCTTGACGAGGAACAGTCCGACGCCGCCATCCGGGAGCGCAGCGCTCACGACGAGGATGTCCGCCGTCGCGCCGTGGCCAACGGGATTCTTGATACCGGTGATGGTCCAGCCGCCGTCGACCTGCGCCGCCGCGGTGGCCCGTTCGGTTGCCGGCCAACGAATTCCGGGTTCCTGATCGGCGAACGCGAGGAACGTGGTGCCCTCGGCCACTCCGGGAAGAATCGACGAGCGCTGCTCTGCGCTGCCTCCTTCGGAGATGAGCCCGCCCGGCGTCACGACCGCGTCGAGTAACGGTTCGGGGGCCAAGCGTCGACCGATCTCGGTCATGACCGCACCGATTTCCACCGGGCCCGCGTCCATGCCGCCGTCGTCCTCGGAGAATGTCAGGCCGAGCAAGCCGACCTCGGCCAACTGCTTCCAGACCTGCGGACTCCACCCTGGATCGGAGTCGATGATCGCGTTGCGCTTTTCGGCGTCGTAGCTACGCGAGAGGAGGTCCTTGGTGGTGTCGCGGAGAAGCTTCTGTTCGTCGTTCAGTTCGAAGTCCATGCCACGCCTCACAATCCGAGGATCGAGGAGGCGATGATGCTGCGCTGCACTTCGCTCGATCCGCTGTAGATGGATACCTTGCGGTAGTTCAGGTACGTCGGGGCAGTGTGCTGTGCCCAGCTCGCGGAGGCGATGTCGCTGCCCGCGTCGTACGGCAGTGAATCAGGGCCGGCCACGTCCATCAACAATTCGACGCTCGCCTGCTGCAATTCGGAGCCACGAAGCTTGAGCAGCGACGACGCCGGGTTCGGCTGGCCGTCAGCGGAACTGGCGACCACCCGGAGCTGAGTGAGCTCGAGGGCAAGCAATTCGTTTTCGAGTTCGGCGAGGCGAGCAGCGAAGAGCGGATCTTCGAGCAGGGTCCCGTTGCCGACCTTGACCTCGGCAGCGCGGGCCTTGGCCTGGGCCAGACGAACCTTCGAGAAACCGACGCGGGTGACACCGGTGCGCTCGTTGCCGAGCAGGAACTTGGCGTAGCCCCAGCCCTGATTCTCTTCACCGACCAGGTTCTCTCCCGGAACGCGGACGTCCTCGAAGAACACTTCGTTGACCTCGTAGCCGCCGTCGATCAGCTTGATCGGGCGGACCGTGACGCCAGGCGTCTTCAGGTCGACCAGAATGAACGAGATACCTGCCTGGCGCTTCGGCGCATCGGGATTGGTACGCACGAGGCAGAAGATCCAGTCGGCGTACTGTCCCAGCGTCGTCCAGGTCTTCTGACCGTTGATGACCCAGTCGTCGCCGTCGCGGACCGCGCGGGTCTTGAGCGAAGCGAGGTCGGAGCCGGCCTCGGGTTCGGAGAATCCCTGGCACCACCAGATGTCGAGGTTCGCGGTCGCGGGAAGGAACTTCTCCTTCTGCTCCTGCGAGCCGAAGGCTGCGATGACCGGACCGACCATGTTGGCGTTGAACGCCAACGGTTCGGGGACCGACGCAAGCTGAAGTTCGTCGAGCCAGATGTTGTGCTGGACCGGGGTCCAGTCCTTGCCGCCCCACTCGACCGGCCAGTGCGGTACCGCCAGACCGTGAGCATTGAGGATCTGCTGCGCCTCGACCATACGGTCGCGCCCCAACTCCTCGCCGTGGGCGTACGCCTCCCTGATGTCCGCGGGGATTTGCGTACGGAAGAACGTCCGCATCTCGTCGCGGAACGCTAGTTCCTCGTCGGTCAATGCCAGGTTCATCGGGATTCCTTCGCACTCGAAACCGGATTCATGTTCGGTTCGACCGTACCCCGACGACCATGGAGGCGGAACAGGTACCGCGAAAGACGGCACTCAGGGCCGACCTTCTACACGGTCTTGAGGACCAACAGGTAACCCCCGCCCGCGGCGTCGATGCTCGTTTCCACGTTCAGCGACGGAGCCAAACGTGACAACCGATCGATCAACCAATCAGACGCTTCCTGGGCGTCGTCTTTGCCGGGGCAGCGAGCGACCGCGACGCGGCCACCCTTGCGCTCGAGTTGCTCCACGACCCCGATGATCGGAGCGGGATCCACGACGAACAGCCGATCCGGCCATTCCACAACAGGTTTGACCGCACCCTTCTTGGTGTTGCATGCGCGGTGCGCCAAGCGTTCGACGCCACCTTTGGTCTTGCCACCCTTTTTTGCGGTGTTGATGCTGTCGATGCTCGGGCCGCGCGGATCGTTGACGGACATGTCGGGATCGACCGGTTCGTCACACAGCCAGCAGCGCCAGGATTCACGTTCGCCGACTTCTTGAAGGGTGCTCATGTGGCAACGGTACCGTGCGCACTTTCGGCTGCTTCCGCTACCAAAAGTGCGCACGGGGCCGAAGGCCCTACATGTCTGCGATCGCCTCCAGCGGCTTCGTCTTGGCCGCTCGGTTGGCCGGCCACAGCGCCGCCAAGACACCGACCACACCCGAGCCGATCAGCATTCCGACCACCTGACCCCACGGGATCGTGATCTTGTCGAGGCCCTGATCCGCGAGAGTGCTCACGAAGGCCCAACCGAACGCGATGCCGAGAACAACTCCGACCGCCGCGCCGTACACCGCGATGAGCACCGACTCGAGGTAGATCGTGCGTCGCATCTGTCCGCGCTGCATGCCGACAGCTCGCAGCATTCCGATTTCTCGTCGCCGCTCGACCACCGACAGTGCCAAGGTGTTGATGATGCCCAGGATTGCGATCACGACCGCGAGTGCAAGCAGTCCGTAGAGGATCGCCAACAAGGTGTTGATCTGCTGGCCCTGAGTTCCCTTGAACTCCTCACGATCCTGCACCTGGACGACGACGTACTTCTCCGTGGCCGTTTCCAGCTCGGATCGCAGCATGGTCAGATCCGCACCAGGCTTCGCCTTCACCAGCACCACGAAGTCCGGGAGACTCTCGGCCGGCATCAGTTTCCGGTACGCCTCGTCCGAGACGATCCACGAGCCGATCAGCTGGTTGTCCTCGAACACTCCCGCGACAACGGTCTGGTACTCGACGCCGCCAGGACCGGTCAACGTCTGCGTCGAGCCGACAGTCCAGCCCTTGTCATCCGCAGTCGACTTCGAGACGAGCATGTTGTTGCCGGTCAGATCGACCGTGCCCTCGAGGATCTTGTACTCGAGCACACCTTCGATCGGTCCGTCGAACGAAGCGCCTTGCTCGTCCTCACCGTCGACCTTCGCGCGCACCCCGTGCAAGGACGTCGCGCTCTGTACGTCGGGTACCTGCCGGACCGCGTCGGCCGCACCTCGCGGCACACCGATCGCGTTGGGACCGGTCAGGATGTAGTCGGCCGAGACACCCACGTCCACAAGAGCATTGATGCTCGCCTTGGCCGAAGAACCGAACACTCCGATGACCGTCACCAGCATCAGACCGAGAGTCAGCGCGAATGCCGTTGCGGCCGTGCGGCGAGGATTACGCACCGCATTGGTACGAGCCAATCGCCCGATGGCGCCGAACGGCTTGGCGAACACGGCACCGAGCGCGCCGACGATCGGCCGCGACAGCGCCGGAGCCCCGAGAAGAACCGCGATGATCAACGAGAACGCACCGAGCCCGACGATCAGCGCCGCGCCGCCGCCGGTACCGCGAGAGCCGAACACGAGCAGTGCCACACCGATCACGCCGAGAATCGCACCGATCAACGTCCGCACTCGCAGTGAGTCACCGGTGGAGGCGAACTCCTCACGCATGGCCGCTACCGGCGGGATCTTCGACGCACGACGAGCCGGGGCGTAAGCGCTGAGCGTCGTGACGACGACGCCGACCACCAACGCGACGATGATCGTGCGGGCACCCACCTGGAGCGGGCCTTCCGGCAGACCGACGTCGAATGTGTTGAGCAGACTGCGCAATCCGTAGGCGAGACCGATACCGCCGAGCAGACCGATGATGCTGCCGATGAGTCCGACCACGAGCGCCTCGGTGACCACCGAACGGCCGACCTGCGCTCGGCTCGCACCGATCGCACGCAGCAGCGCCAGCTCACGAAGACGCTGCGCCACGATCATCGAGAAGGTGTTGTAGATGATGAACGTTCCGACGAGCAGAGCAATCGCGCCGAACGCCAACAGGAAGTAGTTGATGAAGCTCAGCGCCGAGTCGACCTCGGCCTTGGTCTCCTCACGAACCTGGTCGCCGGTCTGCACCTTGAGATCGGGGAAAACCTGCTCGACGCGTTGCTGCAGTTCCGTCTGCGACACCCCGTCGCCCGCGACGTCGATGTACTCGACATGTTGGCCGTCGGTGAAGAGTCCACGGGCCTGCTCGTCGGTGAAGAGCGCGCCGATGAACCCGCCGGTGTCACTGCCCGCCCCCTCGTAGATGCCGGACAACGTCACGTCCACGATTCCGCGGGCCGGTGCCAGAACCTTGGCGGAGTCCCCCACCTTCAGTCCGGCTCGCTCGGCGGCGCTGGTGTTCAGCGCGACCTGACCGGTCTGCGTCGGAGGCGCGCCCTCGACGAAGGTGTCGGGTTCGGCAATCGCCTGGCCCGGCGGTAGGTAGGACTGCCCGATACTCGGCGCGCCGCCGGTCTGAACGGCGCCGCCGTCTGCGTTGATCAGGACGATCTGTCCACTGACGGCCGGGGCTACCGCTCGGACGCCGTCGACCGCCGCAAGTTTGTCGACATCCTCGACCGGAACGCCACTGGTGTTGCGCTCTTCCATCGATACCCGGACGTCGACGCCCTGGGCGGTGTTCTCGAAGATCGAATCGAAAGTCTTCTGGAGGGTGTCGGTGAAAACGAACGACCCCGCGACAAAAGCCGTACCAAGCACCACGGAGAGAACCGTCAGTGCAAGTCGCACCTTGTGTGCCGCCAAGTTGCGCAGGGAAACCTTGCGCATCGGCGAGTTGCTTACCGAAGCCATGTGCTCAAGCCCCGGCTTCCACGTTCACGACCGCCTGCGGAGCGTCCAGACGCTTCATCCGGTCGAGGACCGAATCCGCCGTAGGCTCGCGCAATTCGTCGACGATCTTGCCGTCCGCGAGGAACACCACCCGGTCGGCATACGCCGCTGCCCGCGGATCGTGCGTCACGATCACCACGGTCTGGTTGAACTCGTCGACGGCCGCCCGCAGGATCGAGAGCACCTCCCCGGAGGACTTCGAATCGAGGTTTCCGGTCGGCTCGTCGCCGAAGATGATCTCCGGCTGACCCGCCAGCGCACGCGCACACGCCACACGCTGCTGCTGACCACCCGAGAGCTCTCCCGGCCGGTGATCGAGGCGATCCCCGAGACCCAGCTTGGTCAGGACGCTGTTCAGCCAGGTCGGGTCCGCTTTGCGTCCCGCGATGTCGAGCGGCAACGTGATGTTCTCGAGCGCCGTCAGCGTCGGCACCAGGTTGAACGCCTGGAAAACGAAACCGATGCGATCGCGTCGCAATTGGGTCATCTGTTTGTCGGAAAGCGTCGTGAGTTCCGTGTCGCCGATGAGAACGGAACCCGAACTTGCGGAATCCAGACCGGCGAGGCAATGCATCAGCGTCGACTTACCGGAACCGGACGGCCCCATGATCGCCGTGAACTCACCGCGGGCGAAATCTGCGGACACCGAACTGAGTGCGTGCACCTGGGTATCTCCGGTGCCGTAGGTCTTGGACAGGCCGACTGCGCGGGCCGCGACATCCTGGGCGTGCGAACTCATGATCGCCTTTCCTGTTCACTTCGGTACTACTTGTGGGCGTGACGGGCGCCCGTGAAAACACGGACGCCCGCAATGGTTGGTTCCATCCTGTCGGGTGTCGGGCGCGCTCGCCATCGGGGACCACCCTGATATCTGCAGCCGAGCCGGTCAGGGTCGCGGGAATGTGCTCTTTCTGCTTGTGCGCATTGACGAGAAACAGCGATACGAAGACCGGGCGCACATTAACCTTGTGACACCAATCACACGAGAGAGGCGGCCGAATGTCCGACGCCACCGCTGGAATCATTTTCGATCGGCTAGAGCACTGGGCGACGGTCAAGCCTGATCAAGCAGCGATGACCTTCCAAGGGACCGAATACACGTGGGCCCAGTGGCGAGACCGCATCTTGCGTATCGCCGCCGCCCTCGCCGAATCCGGCATCGGCGCCGGCGACACTGTCGCGTTCGTCGACAAGAATCATCTGTCCTGCCTCGAAGTCACCTACGCCGCCTCACTGCTCGGCGCCGCGAATGTCATTCCCAACTGGCGACTTTCGGGCGAAGAGCTGGATTACGTCCTCGCGGACTGTGGCGCTCGCATTCTGTTTGTCGGCAGCGAACTACTCCCCCAGATCGTCGCCATGCGCGACCGCTTGACGGCCGTCGAATCGATCTTCGCCGTCGGCGGGGAACACGACGAGTTCGAACCGTGGATCGACGAGGTCGCACCGCTGCACTCCCGCCCCGAGGTGAGCCCCGATGCCACCGCTCTGGTTCTCTACAGTTCCGGGACGACCGGTCGGCCCAAAGGCGTACAGCTCACGCATCGAAACCTGTTCGCGCACAGCAACAATGTGCTCGAAATCCTGCCGGCCCACGAGGATCACCGATTCTTGATCGCGATGCCGATGTTTCACGTCGGCGGAACGTGCTACGCCATCATGGCAATTCACACGGGTGGGCGCTGTTACTTCACGAGAGAAGCCGACGGACCGTCGATCTTCGCCGGTCTCGCCGCCGGAGCCAACATCGCCTTTCTCGTCCCACCGGTCATTGCCGGAGTCCTGGCCGCAGGCGAGCAGGCCGTCGCCGCCTTCAAGGCATTCAAACGCATTACCTACGGCGCCGCCCCCATGCCCCTTCCGTTGTTGCGAGCAGCACTCGCGGCTTGGCCGGACACCGAATTCGTCCAGGTCTACGGCATGACCGAAATGGCAGGTGTCATTACCGCGTTGATGCCGGACGTTCACCGCGACGAGTCGCAGGTCGAGCGCATGGCATCAGCAGGCACGGCGATCCCAGGCGTCGAGATGCGTGTGGTGGACCCCGTCACGCTCGAGGACGTGCCCACCGGAACGACCGGCGAACTGTGGTGGCGATCCGAACAGTGCACTCCCGGATACCTGGGCAAGCCCGAGGCGACGGCCGAAACGATTACCGCAGATGGGTGGCTGCGTAGCGGCGACATGGGCCGCGCCGACTCCGACGGCTTCGTCTTCATCGAGGACCGCCTCAAGGACATGATCATCACCGGCGGCGAGAACGTCTACTCCCCCGAGATCGAACGAGTACTGGTGGAGCATCCGGCAATCGCCGAGGTCGCGGTCATCGGCGTTCCCGACGACCGTTGGGGTGAAACCGTCAAGGCAGTCGTGGTTCTCACTGCCGAAGCGCAGATCGACGAAGCCGAACTGATCACCTATACACAGGAACGCCTCGCAAAGTTCAAGTGCCCGACCAGTATCGACGTCGTCGAGATCCTTCCCCGCAATCCCACCGGAAAGATCCTCAAGCGCGACCTCCGCAAACCGTACTGGGACAACCGCGAACACAAACTGGTCTGAGTTCGCGTGCTGTAATGGGGCGGTGACTTCGCGCCGCCCCACCACACCCAATCCGACCGATCCGTGCCCGTGCGGCAGCGGCAACGCGTTGGCCGAATGCTGCGGAAAGTACATCAGCGGTGAAGCGCACGCACCGACTGCCGAAACCCTGATGCGTTCGCGTTACACGGCCTTCGCTGTGATGAACGACGAATATCTCACGCAGACTTGGCATCCCGCCCATCGCCCCACCGAACTCGATCTCGACCCCGACCAGACATGGCTCCGGTTGGAGATCCTGGACACCGAACGGGGCGGGCTGTTCGATTCCGACGGCGTCGTGGAATTTCGCGCTCACTACACATTCGGGCGCGAGCGGGGAATGCTCCACGAACGCAGTCGATTTGCGCGAACAGAGGGTAAGTGGCTCTACGTCGACGGCGATATCGGTTAGGTAACTCCGGGCACCGCCGCCGCGGATCCCGATAACGCGAGCCCTACGATCGAGTCATGACAACGAACCGGACGAGATCATTTGCCGCTGTCGCTGCCATCGCAGTGGGCGTGAGCCTGACTGCCTGTTCGCAGGACGCGGAGACCACTCCCACGGCAGCCACCTCGGCCGTCACCTCGACCTCGAGTGCAGCAGCGTCGACCACAGAACCAGTCCCGACGGACAGCTCCGACAAGACGTCGGCTGCGGGCACCGAATCCAAGCTCACCGTCGTCGACATCCGAGTGGGCGAGCACGACGGATTCGATCGTGTCGTCTACGAAATGGGCGGAACCGGCACACCCGGATGGCGCGTCAAGTACGTCGACGCGGCGACACAGGAAGGCAGCGGTAAGCCCGTGGACATCAAGGGTGCCGCAGTGATCCAGGTCCTGATCGACGGTTCCGCCTATCCCTTCGACAGCGGAGTCGAGCAGTACTCCGGCCCCAACCCGGTCCCCGGCGTCGGCGGAGTCGTGACCGAGGTCAACGGGTCCAACGTCTTCGAGGGAGTCACCCAGTCGTTCATCGGCGTGACTGAGAAGCAGCCGTTCACGGTCACGACGCTCAGCGACCCTCCGCGAGTGGTGGTCGACGTGGCCCGCTGAGGCCGCACTTGACCTGAAGTTTGGTTGAGGTTCTACCTTCGTGTCGTACCGGCCACGTAATCTTCGTGGCCGGCGACCGGAGGGGCGAAGTCATGAGTATGGAAGTCACCGCGTGGAACGCGATGTACAACGCGATGCACGCGCAAGAAGATCGGCGCCCGTTCTCGAAGGCGACACTGAAGCGGATCGCGACGTTCGCGGTTCCGCAGAAACGTAACCTCAGCTGGTACCTCGTACTGAGCGTCGTCACCGCTGCACTTGCCGTGGCAACCCCCGTCCTGGCCGGGCGCGTGGTCAACGCGATAGTCGGCGGCGACGCCGTCGACGTGGTCGTCAAACTTGCCGCACTGATCGCACTGGTTGCACTTCTCGAAGCCGCTCTGGGCCTGTTGACCCGGTGGCTTTCGGCCAGCATCGGTGAAGATCTGATCCTGCATCTGCGCACCACCGTCTTCGATCACGTCCAGAAGATGCCCATCGCGTTCTTCACCAGAACTCGAACCGGAGCACTGGTCAGCCGGCTCAACAACGACGTCATCGGCGCACAGCGCGCCTTCAGCGACACCTTGTCCGGAGTGGTCAGCAACCTGGTCACCCTGGTGATCACGCTGATCGTCATGCTCGGGATCTCTTGGCAGATCACCGTCCTCGCGTTGTTGCTTCTCCCCATCTTCGTCATCCCCGCTCGGCGGATGGGTGCAAAACTTGCAGCACTCAATCGTGAAGCAGCCAACCATAATTCGCTTATGAGCACCCAGATGACGGAACGGTTCTCCGCTCCCGGAGCGACTCTGGTCAAGCTGTTCGGTCGCCCGTCGCAAGAGTCTGCGGAGTTCGCGGTTCGTGCCAGGCGTGTGCGCAACATCGGAGTCCGGACCGCAATGCTGCAGTCCGTCTTCGTCACAGCGCTGACACTGGTCTCGGCCCTGGCTCTTGCCCTCGTCTACGGACTCGGCGGCTTCTACGCGCTGCGCGGACAGTTGGACGCAGGCGCCGTCGTTGCGATGGCGTTGTTGTTGACGCGCCTGTACTCGCCGCTGACCGCACTGGCCAGCGCGCGGGTGGACGTCATGAGCGCTCTGGTCAGCTTCGAGCGGGTATTCGAGATTCTCGATCTGGCACCGCTCATCACCGAGAAGCCCGATGCACGCACGGTGCCGCAGGGCCCGGTGTCGGTCGAGTTCAAGAACGTCACTTTCGCGTACCCGTCAGCGGACAAGGTGTCTCTCGCCTCTCTGGAGGAAGTCGCGATCCTCGACACTCGCGGCGGCGAGGACGTGTTGCACAACCTGTCTTTCCGCACCGAAGCAGGACAGATGGTCGCCCTGGTCGGCACGTCCGGCGCCGGAAAGTCGACCGTTGCCCAGATGATTCCGCGTCTCTACGACATCGATTCCGGATCGGTCGAGTTGGGCGGCGTCGACGTCCGCGACCTCAGTGCCGATTCCATCCGCGAGACCGTCGGCATGGTCACGCAGGACGGGCACCTGTTCCACGAGAGCCTTCGATCCAACCTGCTCCTTGCGCGACCGGATGCCACCGAAGAAGATCTGCGCGAGGTTCTGGAGCGAGCACGGCTCACCGACCTGGTTGCGTCGCTGCCCGACGGACTGGAGACCGTGGTGGGTGAACGCGGTTACCGCCTCTCGGGCGGCGAGCGCCAACGCCTGACCATCGCACGACTGCTCCTGGCCCAGCCTCGCGTCGTCATCCTGGACGAGGCCACCGCGCATCTCGACTCGACGTCGGAAGCCGCGGTTCAGGAAGCACTCGGCGAAGCACTCGCCGGGCGGACTGCGGTGGTGATCGCTCACCGGTTGTCGACGATCCGTTCCGCCGACCTGATCCTCGTCGTCGAAGCAGGCCAGATCGTCGAGCGCGGCAACCATGAGGAACTGCTCGCGCACGGTGGCCGCTACGCCGAGTTGTACCGCACGCAGTTCGACACCAACGCCCGGAAGAACGGCGCCCTCGCACCGACGCCGATCTGATACCGCGCAGCGCCTTGCCCTCCACACAGAAAACAGGCGCTGTCCTCCTCGCGGAGGGCAGCGCCTGTTTCAGTCTTTATGTCAGTCGTTGAAGCTGTAGGTCAGTCGTTGTAGCGATCGCGTCCGCCACCGCGGCGGTCGTCACGTCCACCGCGATCGTCCCGGCCACCACGGTCGCCACGGCCACTCGGACGTCCCTGCGGCGGGCCGAAATCAGGCTGCAGCTGGATCAGGACGCCGGAGATGCGTGTGCGACGCAAAGCTTCGAGAGTCTCGTTGGAGAGGTCGGCCGGCAGCTCGACGATGCTGTGATCCGGGCGAATGCTGATGTGCCCGAAGTCGCTTCGACGAAGTCCACCCTCGTTGGCGATGGCACCGACGATGGCACCCGGAACGACGCGGTGACGCTTGCCGACTGCAATGCGGTATGCAGCCAACTCCTGGCCCTCGGGTCCACGCGAGCGAGGAGCCGGGCCGTCGTCGAAACGACGAGGGGGACGCGGTTCACGCGGCTCGCGCTCACGGCGCGGCGGTGCCGGCGGCTCGGGAGAAAGTAAGAATGCTTCGCCGTCGCGCGACTGCAATGCCAGAGCGGCAGCGATGTCGATGAGCGGAACATCGTGTTCCTGGTCGTAGTCCTCGATCATCTTGCGGAACATCGCGAGATTCTCCGAGGCCAGGCTCTCGGTGATGGAGTCACCGAACTTGGCCACGCGCTGGGCGTTGACGTCGTCGACACTGGGAAGCTGCATCTCCGCAAGCGGCTGACGCGTCGCCTTCTCGATGGACTTGAGCAGATGACGCTCACGCGGAGCGACGAACAGCAACGCGTCACCCTGACGACCGGCGCGGCCGGTACGACCGATGCGGTGAACGTACGACTCCGTGTCATGCGGGATGTCGTAGTTGACGACGTGGGAGATTCGATCGACGTCGAGGCCTCGAGCGGCAACGTCGGTCGCGACAAGGATGTCGAGGGCGCCGTTCTTGAGCTGACCGATGGTCCGCTCACGCTGTGCCTGGACGATGTCGCCGTTGATCGCGGCAGCCGAGTGCCCGCGGGCCCGCAGCTTCTCCGCCAGGTCTTCGGTGGCCTGCTTGGTACGGACGAAGATGATCATCGCCTCGAATGCCTCGACCTCGAGGACTCGGGTCAGTGCATCGAGCTTGCGCTGATGAGCAACCTGAATGTAGCGCTGCGTGATGTTCGAAGCGGTCGACGTCTTGGACTTGACGGTGATCTCGACCGGATTGTTCAGGTACTGCTTCGAGATCCGGCGAATCGAGCCGGGCATCGTTGCGGAGAACAGGGCAACCTGCTTGTCGCCGGGGGTGTCGCGGAGGATGCGCTCGACGTCCTCCTGGAACCCCATCTTGAGCATCTCGTCGGCCTCGTCGAGAACGAGGTACTTGAGATTGGTCAGATCCAGGGTGCCCTTTTCGAGATGGTCGATGACACGACCCGGGGTACCGACGACGACGTGTGCGCCGCGGCGCAGGCCGGACAGCTGGACGCCGTAGCTCTGGCCACCGTAGATCGGCAGCACGTTGAGTCCGGGGATGTGCGCGGAGTACTTGCCGAATGCCTCGGCAACCTGAAGCGCCAGCTCACGCGTGGGAGCAAGCACCAGCGCCTGGGTCTGCTTGATCGACGTGTCGATCCGCGACAGGACTGGAACTGCGAAAGCTGCGGTCTTGCCGGTACCGGTCTGTGCGAGACCGACGACGTCCTTGCCTTCGAGCAGCGGCGGAATGGTGGCAGCCTGAATCGGCGAGGGCGACTCGTAGCCCACGTCTGACAGTGCCTTCAGTACCCGATCATCGATGTCGAGGTCGGCAAATGTTGGGGGTTCGGGGTCACGCTCAATATCACTCATTTGACCAGCAGTTTAGCGGATAGAGTATAGACACGACGACATACCGGGGGTGCATTTACGACAGATCCACCCTCCCAGCGGGTTTCGCCTAGCGTATGGAGCATGACCGAAGCCACCGTTGCCACCCCCGCCCAGACCGTTGTCGCGATTGCCCAATTCGCCCCGGGGACGGACAAGAAAGCCAACCTCGAATCACTGCGATCACTGGCTTCCGATGCAGCAGCACGGGGCGCGAAAGTTGTCGTGGCGCCGGAATACTCGATGTTCACCGCACCGAAGACGGATGAACGACTGATCGAGTCCGCGGAGGACCTGGACGGCGAATTCGGTTCGGCACTGGCGGCGGTCGCCGCGGAGTTCGGAATCTTCCTCGTGGCGGGAATGAACGAGCGGATCGACGACGTGAGCAGAATCTCCAACACCCTCGTCGCGATGGACCCGAACGGCGAACTGGTGGCGACCTACCGGAAGCTGCATCTCTACGACGCATTCGGTTACCAGGAGTCGGCCGTGATCCGTGCCGGCGACATCACGGAACCGCAGACTTTCGGGTGCGACGGCCTGACCTTCGGCCTCCAGACCTGCTACGACCTGCGCTTCCCGGAAGTCACCCGGCGGATCGTCGACGTCGGCGCGGACATCCTGCTCCTGCCCGCCCAGTGGGTGCCCGGGCCACTCAAGGAAGACCACTGGACCACTCTCGTACGCGCCCGGGCCATCGAGAACACGATGTACATCGCAGCGGCTGACCAGAGCGCGCGCGGCGGCGCGGGTGCCAGCATGATCGTCGACCCGATGGGCGTCGTGATGTGTTCACTGGGCGAGCAGGTCGGGGTTGCCGCCGCGACTGTTTCGGCCGCTCGCATCGCCGAAGTACGCGAGAAGAATCCCGCTCTCGCGCTGCGGAGGTTCACAGTCTCGTCGCGGTGACCTGCAGCGGGTAGCGTCGAACAGGTCGGGGTTCGAGCTTCTCGAGGACAACGCAGTGACCCAGTATCGGGATCGATCTTCCGCCGGCAAATTTCTGGCCGGGCGGCTCGAGTCTTTGCGTCTCGACAAGCCTGTCGTTCTCGGACTCCCACGCGGCGGAGTACCGGTCGCAGCCGAGGTGGCTGCGGCACTGAACGCTCCGCTGGACATCGTGGTGGTGCGCAAGCTCGGCAGTCCGTACAACCCGGAACTGGCGATGGGCGCCATCGGTGAGGGTGGCGTGCGGGTCCTCAATCACGACGTCATCGCAGCGGTTCGCGTCTCGAAAAGTGAACTCGCCGCCGTCGAACGCGACGAACGAACCGAATTGGAACGGCGAGCGCGACTCCTGCGCGAGGGACGGACCCCGGTTTCCCTCCACGGACGCACCGCAGTGATCGTCGACGACGGAATGGCCACGGGTGCGAGTGCCGCCGTTGCCTGCCGCTGCGCGCGCACCGCGGGTGCTGCATCCGTCATCGTCGCTGTCCCAGTTGCCTCCCCTGAAGCAATGAGAGTGATCGCGTGCTCAGCCGATCGGGTCGTCTGCCCCTTCGTTCCTGCCCTGCTGGGCGGCGTCGGTGCTGCATTCGAGGACTTTCATCAACTCAGCGACGACGAAGTGCTGACCTTCCTCGCCTGAGAGGACACCCCTCCAGCCTGAGCGCAGTCCAAGAGATCTCTGAGAATTTGTGATGTGTGCAACATTTCGCTCCTCGGTGCCGATAGCCCAAATGGAACAAAAAGAATTCGGCTTTCTGGAGGAACCGTGACCATCTCGACCGATACCGTCGACGCCGTCGCAGCTGCGTGCCGTGACCGCCTGGGCGACCCTTCCGCCTGGGTTGCGTCAGACGCTTATCGACAGAGCCTCGCCCTGTGCATCATCGAATCCGTTCAGTCCACGTCGGGTCACAGCGAAGTGACCGTCGTAGATCGCTACCTGGCCTACCGGAAAGCCCGCGAAGACAAACCCGTCACGGACGGCGCACGCGAACTACTCCGCACCTTCGAGGAAGCCGGGAGTTCGGACCAGTGGGCAGGCAAGATCGGCTCGTACAAGCGTCGCTACACGGCGACGGGTGTCCCGATCGAGGCACGTCACATCCAACAGGTCGCCGAAAAACTCCATCACTTGCGGATCAACAGCGTCGAGGACCTGCTCTCTGCTGCCGATTCCGACAACGCTCTCGATGCGGTTCACCTTGCCTGGGTGGACGCCTGCGGAGACGGTTCCGAAGTGACCTGGGCCCACCTGTTGATGTTGGCCGGAATTCCACACACCGATCTGGGTACCGCTGCCGACACGTTCATCAGCGCAACACTCGGCACCACCGAGTTGTCAGGAGACACCTCGGAGATCCTTGCAGCTACTGCAGAGCAACTCGGAGTGGATCCGGACCGATTGGACTACGCAATTCGCCGGTGGTTGTCCGTGCACGGCCGCATGCTCCAACACGTCGCCTGAGTACCTGTAAACAGGCGGTCACACTAAACTGCAGGTCAGCGCCCGACCAGTTCTACCGAATAGTAACGACAGTGCAAAATGACGACTAATGTGATGCAATGCACATCAGAAATGTCAGTAGTCACTGGAGGGGTCAATAGTGCGCGAGTTCTCAGTTCCACAGTCGTTCTCAATTCCGGAGAACGTATCCATGGCCGACTCCGTGTTCCGTCACGCCGAAGAAGACCCCACATTCGTGCCGTTCAAGAGGCCGTCGAACGGTGGATGGGTCGACGTCACTGCAGCTGAATTCGCGAAGCAGGTCTCCGCAGTTGCCAAGGGCCTGATCGCTTCGGGCGTCGAGCTCGGCGACCGCGTCGCTATCCTGTCAGCAACTCGCTACGAGTGGGTCGTTCTCGACTACGCCATCTGGACTGCCGGCGGATGCACCGTCGCGATCTACGAGACCTCCTCCCCTGATCAGGCCCAGTGGATCCTCGAGGATTCCGCGACAACACTTCTGGTCGTCGAAACGGCCAAGCACGCGGAGACTCACAAGGAAGTCACCGACGGTGCAGAAGCCCTCCGCGAGGTTCTGGTCATCGAGTCAGGTGCTATCGACGAGCTGTCCAGTCGCGGTTCGGCAATCACCGACGAAGAACTGCACACTCGTCGTCACCAGGTCACCGCTGCCTCGCCCGCGACCCTGATCTACACCTCCGGAACCACCGGACGCCCCAAGGGTGTCCAGCTGACGCACTCCAACTTCTACGCCGAGTCCAACGCCTGCCGCCTGGCGATGCCGGAGTCGATGGTCCCCGGCAAGAAGACGCTGATGTTCCTGCCGCTCGCCCACGTATTCGCGCGAGCGATCTCCTTCGGCGCTTTCGACGCCAAGGTCACCGTCGCCCACACGTCGGATCTGACGACGCTCCTCGAGCAGTTCGCCGGTTTCAAGCCCAACTTCATCCTCTCGGTACCGCGCGTGTTCGAGAAGGTGTACAACTCGGCTCGCCAGAAGGCAGTCGACGGCGGTAAGGGCAGCATCTTCGACAAGGCTGCCGCCACTGCCATCGAATACAGCGAGTCCCTCGAAAAGGGTGGCCCCGGGCTGGCACTCAAGCTCAAGCATGCGGTATTCGACAAGCTCGTCTACTCGAAGTTGCGCGCAGCTCTGGGCGGCGAGTGCGAGCGTGCAGTCTCCGGTGGCGCAGCCCTCGGCGCGCGTCTCGGCCACTACTTCCGCGGCGTCGGCATCCCGATCTACGAGGGCTACGGACTCACCGAGACCAGCGCCGCAATCACCGTCAACACCTCGAGCGCGCAGCGCGTCGGCACCGTCGGCAAGCCGATCAACGGCCATGCAGCACGGATCGCCGAGGACGGCGAACTCCTCCTGCAGGGCCCGGTCGTGTTCGCCGGCTACTGGCACAACGACAAGGCGACGGCCGAATCGATCGTCGACGGCTGGTTCCACACCGGCGACCTCGGATCGATCGACAACGAGGGCTACGTCTCCATCACCGGGCGCAAGAAGGAAATCATCGTCACGGCCGGAGGCAAGAACGTCGCACCGGCAGGCCTCGAGGATTCCCTGCGTGCGCACGCTCTGATCAGCCAGTGCCTCGTCGTCGGCGACGGTCAGCCGTTCATCGGTGCACTGATCACCCTCGATCCGGAGACTCTGCCCGGTTGGGTCGAGCGCAACGGCCTGCCCGCCAGCACCGCTATCGCGGATCTGGTGAAGAACGCCGACCTGATCGCCGAGATCGACTCGGCCGTTGCCGACGCGAACAAGAAGGTCTCCAACCCCGAGCAGATCAAGAAGTACACGATCCTCGAGGTCGACTTCACCCAGGAGACCGGTGAATTGACGCCGACGCTCAAGCTCAAGCGCAACATCATTCACGAAGCTCACAAGACCAAGATCAGCGACCTGTACGCCTGATCGATCGTCTTTCACGAGTCTGGCCCGGTTCGAATGCGAACCGGGCCAGACTCGTTTCACTCACCGGCAGAGAGTAGTTCCTTTTCGATCTCGGATGGAAGGCCGTGCACCGCACGATCCTCCCGCTGGGTCGGCAGAGTTTCCCGTTGCATCCATTCCCAGGTATCGCGCACGGTGTCTTCGACGGGACGGCACCGCAACCCTCCCCGCGCCGCCTTGGCAGTGTCGGCTTCGAGGAAACCCGCGAACTCGCCCTCTTGCGGGACCCAACACGGCAGTTGTGTCCACGGTTGCGCTCCCGCTGCTGCAAGTCGGTCCTCGTCGATCCACACCAACTCCGCACCCGAACCGGTGGCGTCCACGCACGCCTCGAGGAGCCCGGAGGTAGTGGTGTGCCCGGACGCACTGATGACGTCGTACGTCCCGCTGATTTCGGCCGCCAGTCCGGACAGGACAAACGATGCGATGTCGCGGGCATCGACGTACTGCAACGGTCTGGTCGGCGCTCCGGGAGCAACGACGCGTCCACCCGCAGCGATGCGCTGCAACCACCACGGCAACCGCCCGATGTCCTCGTGCGGACCGAGGATCAACCCTGCCCTCGCGAGCAGCGCGTCCGGGAAGGATTCCAGGACAGCGAGTTCGGCCCCGCGTTTGGCGGACGCGTAATCGCTGTAGTCATCGGACGTCGCAGATGCGGCAACCACCGGCGAGCCCTCGTCCACATGCAAGCCCCATTGGTAGACGGATCCACTGGAGATGTATGCGTACCGGTCGACGTGACCGTGCAAGACGCGTGCATTCTCACCGACAACTCGGGGGCTACCCGACCAGGTGTCGACGACAAAATCCCATCGACGATCACCGAGCGCCTCAACCATCGCTCGCTGATCGGTGCGATCCGCGAACAGAACCTCCGCGGTAGGTGGTGGCGCTCCGGTGAGCCCCCGATGGAGCACTGTCACTTCCCAGCCCCGTGCCAGGGCGTCGTCGACGAGGGCACGGCCGAGGAACCGTGTTCCTCCGAGCATCAGCAACTTCATGACGGCCATCGTCACTCGAAAAAGCGTCGTGCAGCAACAAGTTCGTCTGGTAGCGCAATTTCCGACGAGTGAGGGTCGGAAGAAGCGCTCAGATACCCCGTCCGGGATTGAGAATGCTCTTCGGATCGAATGCGGCCTTCACCGCAAGCATCAACTGGCGTTCGGTCTGGCCGACCATGTCTGCCATGTACGGCGCTTTGAGAACCCCGATACCGTGTTCACCGCTGATCGTTCCGCCCAATGCCAGTGCGCCGGCAACGATGTCGTCGAAAGCTCCGCGCGCACGATCCTGCGCTCCCGTTTCGGCAGCGTCGAACACGATGGTCGGGTGGAGATTGCCGTCGGCGGCGTGGCCGAAGGTTCCGATCGTGACACCGTGGCGATCGGCCGCTTCACGAATGCATTCCAACATGGACGGCAACGCCGGCACCGGCACCGCGACGTCGTCGAGAAGTACCGTGCCCAACGCCTCGAGAGCTGGCAACGCCATCCGGCGGGCGGCAGTGAACTCCTCACCTTCCACGGGATCGTCGGTGTGGAAAACCTCTCGAGCCCCGGCACTTTCGCACGCCGCGGCGCAGTCCGCTGCCTCGGCGGCCGCCGACCTACCGTCGCACTGGATGAGCAGCATCGCCCCGGCCGATTCGTCCAACCCCATCTTCGTCAGCCGATTGACCGCGCCGATGGTGACGTCGTCCATCAACTCCATCTGACACGGTTCGGCCACTGCCGACACGGCGAGGACGGCATCGATCGCGGACTCCGCGGAATCGAAGAAGGCGACGACGGTGGTCGCCGCAGTGGGCGCCGTACGCAACCGCATCGTGGCTTCGACGATGACCGCGAGCGTTCCCTCCGAGCCCACGAGCAGATGTGTCAGGTCCAGCCCCGCAACATTTTTGCGCGTCCGTGCACCGGTACGGACCACACGCCCGTCGGCGAGTACCGCCGTCAGGGCCGCGACGTGATCACCGGTGACGCCGTACTTGGCGCAACAGATGCCGCCTGCATTTGTCGCCAGATTGCCGCCGATACTCGAGATGGCCCGGCTTCCCGGATCCGGTACGTACCAAAGACCCTGCTGTGCAGCAGCTTCCGCCAGGTCACCGTTGATCACTCCGGGCTCCACCGTGGCGGTGCGCGCGGCAGGATCGATCTCGAGAATGCGATCCATGCCCGCGACGCTCAAGACGATGCACCCGTCGAGCGCATTGGCAGCGCCGGCCAACCCCGTACCTGCCCCTCGTGTCACCACCGGAACGGAGAGTTCGTGCGCCACTGTCATAACCGCGACGACGTCGTCGACCGTCTTCGCCTTGACCAGCGCGGCGGGCCTTCCGGCTGCAGTGAGCAGTGATTGATCCCGGACGTAGGCGCCCATCCGGTCGGGATCGGTTGTCGCCCTGTCCCCCACCGCTTTCTGCAAGCGTTCGCCCAACAGATCGATACTCGTGGTCATTCCGTTCGTCCTTCGTAGAATCCGCGCACATGGCGCTCGACCAAATCGGCGGCCTCGTCAGCTGCGCCGCGCTCGATCGCGTCGGCGATACCCTCGTGCTCGGCCAGCAGTGCGCCGAGCGTGGCCGCCGAGTTCTCGCGCGAGTCCAGTTCGCTCAGCAGGTAGCCGGCGATGCTGTCGCGGAGAACCGTCATGACCAACCCGAACGCCTTGTTCCCGCCCGCTCCGGCGAGCGCAACGTGAAAGTCGACGTCGGCGTCGTGGAATGCGACCGAGTCGTCGGCCCGGGTTGCGATGCGCATTCGCTCGATCGCAGCCCGGGCGTCGTCTGGCACGGCGGTGACGGTTCGTAGCGCAGCAGCTTCGAGCAGCACTCGCAATTCGACAAGATCGCCGAGCGGAACCGCGCCCACTTGCAGTGCCGTACTGAGAGCGGTGGCCGCAGAATCGGCCGTGTGCTCGTGCGTCACCCGAGGCCTGGCAGTAGAAGTGGTGTCCGCGCCGGTCAACAATCCCTGTGCTTGCAGGACACGAAGTGCCTCGCGGACCGTCGATCGACCCACCGAGAAGGTCTGCGCGAGTTCCTGTTCGGTCGGCAACGCCTCGCCGACGGGAAGCGAGCCGTCGAGTATGGCAGCACGGATTCTTCCCGACACGGCAAGGCTGAGCGGCATGCGCGACAACGGAGTCGTATCCATGCCGCGACGCTACCACCCCTTGCCTGCTTGTCTGACAAACTGTTTAATTGAGGAGATTCGTGACCCGGACCACAACAGACAAGGTGTCGACCATGACCGACAAGCTCGAATTGGATCCAGCAACCACAGCCGTCGTGCTCATCGAGTACCAGAACGACTTCACCACCGAGGGCGGTGTTCTTCACGAGGCCGTCGCTCCGGTCATGGAATCGAACGGACTCCTCGCGAACACCGCTGCGCTGGTCGATGCGGCTCGGGCGGCAGGTGTCACCGTGATGCACGCACCGATCACCTTCGCCGAGGGGTACAACGAAATCACCTCGCATCCGTACGGCATCCTCAAGGGCGTCGTCGACGGCAAGGCTTTCGTGAAGGGTTCCTGGGGAGCTGCGATCGTCGACGAACTCGCCCCGAAAGACGGCGACATCGTCATCGAGGGCAAGCGTGGACTCGACACTTTTGCCAGCACAAACCTCGATTTCATTCTGCGCAGCAAAGGAATTCGCACGATTGTTCTCGGCGGCTTCCTGACCAACTGCTGCGTCGAATCGACCATGCGCACCGGATACGAGAACGGTTACCGGGTCATCACACTCACCGATTGCGTGGCAGGCACTTCGGTCGCCGAACACGAGAACGCAATCACCTACGACTACCCGATGTTCTCGCACCCCGTCACGTCGAAAGAGGTGCTCGGCGCGCTCTCCTGAGAGGACTACCTGGAATGCGCGAGAAGGAATTCACGGCTGACGTTGGTGACACTGGCGTGAACCTTCTCGTGCAGCAGGTCGTGACCGGCGTCCTCGAACTCGCGCATCTCGACGTTGCGCAGCGTCCGCGCCCAATCTCGGACGGGATCGACCGGGGCGATCCGGTCGTCGGTACCGTGAACGACCAGGACTGGGATGCCCGCGTCGGAGAGTTCCGCCCACCCGTGTTGCTCCACCGCGCTGCGCGGAATGCCGCACAACACCGCGGACGCGAATTCGTGATCGCGATGAGCCAGCACCGTCAGCGCAGTCACGGCACCTAACGAATGACCCATCACCGCCTGCGGAACTTCGGGCAGTTCGGCCAAAGCGATGTCAGCCAGCGCGGCTGCATCGGCAGCAAGATCGGAGAGCGGAGCCCCGACTCCCGGATCACCCTCCGACAAACCGTGCCCGGT
Source organism: Rhodococcus sp. FW305-130 (assembly GCF_058788335.1). Classification (NCBI taxonomy): domain Bacteria; kingdom Bacillati; phylum Actinomycetota; class Actinomycetes; order Mycobacteriales; family Nocardiaceae; genus Rhodococcus; species Rhodococcus sp. FW305-130. The sequence continues at coordinate 40,876 of NZ_JBYTAP010000013.1, forward strand.
GTGATCGATCGCCCACACGTCGATCCCCGACGCCGTCATTGCACCCGCGAAACGGTGATACTGCCCGCTGTGCTGACCGAGGCCGTGCAGAAAGACCAAAGACACAGTGGGCACTGCGCCCCCTGCCGCCGGCCAATGCCGAAAGTGCACCTGACCGGTTCGTCCGTCGAAGAAGGGCATGCTCGTCATTCTGCACTCTCCTACGGGCATCCGCGGGCGGTGGGCGATTACTGGTGGGTTGCCTTGTCGGTGAGCGATGGCACAATCTCCGTGTGTTCCTACTCGATGATCAGATCGTCTACAGCGCCAGCGACCTCTCGGCCGCGGCCTCGTGCGAGTTCGCACTGTTGCGGCAACTCGACGCCCGAACCGGTCTGATCTCAGCCGAGGCGGTCGAGGCGGATCCGATGCTCGAGCGGACGTCGAGCCTCGGCGACTCGCACGAGCGCGAACAGCTTCAGAAGTTCATCGATCAACACGGAGACGGCGTCGTCGTCATGCCGCGACCGGAACACTCACGCGCAGGCCTGACCGCTGCCACGTTGGCCACTGTCGAGGCAGCACGATCGGGCGCGCCCGTCATCTATCAGGGAACCTTTTTCGACGGCCGATTCCTCGGGTTCTGCGATTTCCTCGTCCGCGAAGGCGACACCTACGCGGTCTACGACAGCAAGCTCTCCCGGCACGCCAAGGTGTCGGCACTTCTACAACTCGCCGCATACGCGGATGCGTTGGAGCGCAATGCAATTGCCGCCTCCGATCAGGTTCATCTACTGCTCGGCGACGGCAGCACGTCGTCGCACGACATCGGAGACATCGCGCCGGTATTCGCAGCACGCAGAGCTGAACTCGAACGAGTCCTCGACGAGCACCGCGCCGAGGGGAAACCGACACAGTGGCTCGACGATCGGTACCTGCGTTGTGGTCGATGCAACACCTGCAGCGTCGAAGTCGAAAGTCATCGGGACCTGCTGCTGGTTGCGGGCGTCCGCGGCAATCAGCGTGAACAGCTGATCGTCTCGGGGATCACGACAATTGACGAACTCGCCGCGAGCACCGGCCCTGTCGAGGGAATTCGACGGGAAACACTCGACAAACTCCGTGCACAGGCCGCGGTTCAACTTCGTCAGGAACAATCCGGCGACGCCGAATTCGAGGTCTACGGACCCTCGGCGCTCGGCGGACTACCCGTCCCCGACGACGGCGACATCTTCTTCGACTTCGAGGGCGATCCCCTCTGGGCCGAGGACGGATCCACCGACTGGGGGTTGGAATACCTTTTCGGTGTGGTCGAAGGACCGGCGGACGACTACGTGTTCAAGCCGTTCTGGGCACACGATCGCGACGGTGAACGCCAGGCACTCCTCGACTTCCTCGACTACGTCACCGCGCGCCGAGAAGCTCACCCCGGCATGCACATCTATCACTACGCCGCGTACGAGAAATCGGCGCTGTTGCGCTTGGCCGCACGTCACGGTGTCGGCGAGCAGACGGTGGACACGCTGCTCAGCGAGAACGTGCTCGTGGACCTGTACCCGATCGTCCGCGCCTGCCTGCGGATCGGACAACGCTCGTACAGCATCAAGAAACTCGAGCCGCTCTACATGGGTGAGCACGGCCGCGACGGCGACGTGACCAATGCCGCCGCTTCGGTTGTCGCTTATGCCGACTACTGCCAATTGCGCGACGGCGGACCAGCCGACCAGGCCAGGGAACTTCTTCAGGGCATCTCCGACTACAACGAATACGACTGCGAATCCACTCTGCGCCTGCGCGATTGGCTTGCCGAGCGCGCCGCAGAACACGGCGTCGAACTTCGTGAGCCGACCGGGCAGATCAAGATTCCACTCGAGGAGCTCACCGAATCGGAGATCGCGCTCCGCGAATTCGCAGGACACAAGGCAGGTTCGGCGCGTACCCCCGATCAGCAGGCAGCTGCTCTACTGGCTGCTGCGGTGGGGTACCACAATCGTGAGCGGAAGCCGTACTGGTGGGCCCACTTCGACCGATTGGTCACACCGATCGAAGACCTGGTGGACATCCGCGACGTCATGGTGGTCGAACAGTCCGAAATCGAGGCGGACTGGCACAAGAGCACCCCACGTCAGAAGAAGTTCCGTCGACACATTCAGCTGACCGGAAGTTTCGGCACCGGAACGTCTTTGAGCCCGGGCAGTGATCTGTTCGCTCTCTACGCAACCCCCTCCCCCGATGCTGTTGCCAGCGAGAACCCCACCCAACGCGGCACCAGCAGCGTCAAGGTCACGGCCGTGGTCAAGTCCGAAGGACTCGACGTGGTCACCGTCGAAGAACTGCTCGGCGGTGACGAATACCTCGATGCTCCAGTCGCATTGGCACCTGGTCGTCCGATTCCCACCGGATGCATGGAGAAGTCCATCGCCGCTGCCGCATCCGGCGCCAGCGAGATCCTGCCCGAACTGCCACCCGTAGCAGCGGTCGACATTCTCCGGCGCAGCACCCCGAGGACACGCTCGGGTTCACCGCTCCCGCCCGTCGGCACCGACAACAACTACGCGGACGCCATCACCGCCGCACTTCTCGACCTCGATGATTCCTACGTGGCAGTACAGGGTCCCCCTGGTACGGGCAAGACGTACACGGGCGCTCGTGTCGTCAAGACACTGATCGAAGAACATCAGTGGCGAATCGGAGTGGTGGCTCAATCACATTCGGTGGTCGAGAACATGCTCGGCGGCATTCTGAAGGCCGGCGTGGACCCTGCACTGGTCGCGAAGAAGGGCAGCCGCAGCAAGACCGCAGAATGGCAGGACATCGCATCCGAAGAATATGCGGGATTCATCGCCGAGGCCGAAGGCGTCGGCTGCGTCATCGGCGGCACTGCGTGGGATTTCGCGAACACCGATCGTGTTCCAGCGGGCAGCTTGGACCTGCTCGTGGTGGACGAGGCGGGCCAGTTCGCGCTCGCCAACACCATTGCCGTCGCGATTTCCGCGCGAAACCTGTTGCTGCTGGGCGATCCGCAGCAGTTGCCGCAGGTGAGCCAAGGTACTCACCCCGAACCTGTCGACGAATCGGCGCTCGGTTGGCTCGCCGAGGGACACGGCGCACTGCCACCCGAACTCGGCTATTTCCTCGAGAAGACTTGGCGGATGCACCCGGATCTGTGTGCGCCCGTGTCCGCACTGTCGTACGAGGGCAAGCTCCATTCTCAGGAAACCGTGAGTGCGGCAAGAAAACTCGACGGACTCGCTGCCGGAGTGCACACGGTGTTCGTCGATCACCGCGGCAATTCCACGTACTCCCCGGAAGAGTCCCAGGAAATCGTTCGCCAGATCCAGGGCCTTCTCGGTACGCCATGGACCGATCCGAGCGAGTTCGAGGGAACCCGGCCCCTGGAGCAGTCGGACATCCTCGTGGTCGCGGCATACAACGCCCAGGTCGGTACCGTCGAGCGCGATCTCACCGAAGCCGGTCTCACGGAGGTCGAGGTCGGGACCGTCGACAAGTTCCAGGGCCGCGAGGCCGCGGTGGCAATCGTGTCGATGGCCGCATCTGCCGTCGAGGACGTCCCGCGAGGAATGTCGTTCCTTCTGTCGCGGAACCGCCTCAATGTTGCTGTCTCCCGCGGCAAGTGGTGCGCGATCATCGTCCGATCACACGCGTTGACGCAGTACATGCCGAGCACGCCCGCAGGATTGGTGGAGCTGGGCGCGTTCATGAGGTTGACGAGCTAGCCGAATATTTTCACAGCCAAACGCTGCCCTACCCGAAACACTGCCTTACCCGACACACTGCCCTACCCGAAGCACTGTCCTACCCGAAGCACTGCCCTTCGCCGCGGTAGGTGGGAACCGAGGTTCGGGTGCCGTCGGCTTCGACCACATACACGCGGTCGAAGCGCTCGCACAGCTCGCCGGCCTTGGCGTGACGGAACCATACGCGGTCGCCGATCGCGATGTTTCCGGCTTCCTTCCCGGTGACCGGTGTCTGGACTTCGCCGGCTCCTTCGTTGCGGAGCAGTTTGAGACCAGCGGGCCAGACCGGTGACGGAACGCGGGTGGCTCCGGCAGGTCCCGACGCGATGTATCCGCCGCCGAACAGGGTCGTGACGGACGGCGTCGGCTTGCGCACGGCCGACAGTGCGAAGAACAGCGCCGGATCGGGACGGAAGGCACGGTAGCGGTCGAACAGGGTCGGTACGTACAGTCCGGAGCCTGCTGTTACCTCGGTCACCACAGGATCGGCCGAGCTGACCTCCAGCGACCCCGTACCGCCGCTGTTGACGATCTCGAGTGCACCCACGGCATCGGTGACGGCCGCGACCACAGCGCCCCTTCTGGACGCCAGTTCGCGGGCAGAGGCCTTCTTGACCCAACCGATCGGAGCGCTGGTGTCCGGGAGGCCGGCGATCTGGGCTTCGTAGAACATCACTCCGACAACGGAGAATCCGCGCTGGCGAGCACGCGCCGCGAGTGCGGCGACCGCGGCAGGTTCGCGCAGCGGCGAGCGTCGCACGCCTAGATGGATCGGACCGATCCGCAGTGACGCATCGACGTCGAGACATACCCGGACAGGCGCATCTCCCGTCGACGCCGAACGAATGAGATCCAACTGCGCATCGTCGTCGACCATCAAGGTGATCGATTGGAGGGCGGTGTCATCGGCAGCGAGATCCGCGATGGCGCCACGATCGGCGGTCGGGTATCCCATCAGGATGTCCCGTGCGCCGAGCCCGACCAGCCACAGAGCCTCGCGCAGTGAGTACGCCATGATTCCGCGGAACCCGCCGGATGCAGTCAGTGTGTCACCGAGAGTTTCAGTCAGAACCGTACGACAACGAACCGATTTGCTCGCCACTCGCACCGGGGTTCCACCGGCGCGGCGCACCAGGTCGGCTGCATTACTGCGCAGTGTGGTCAGATCCAGAGCAGCCAGAGGCGGGTCGAGTTCTCGCGTGGCAGCAGTGAGTCGATCGAGGGTCCTGGTCACAGATGATCCAATCGTCGCGGCGTGCGACCAGTCAATCACCAATCCTGGACGTATGTCCAGGATGGCGGTTCTACTGAGGCGCGACCACTGCTTTATTGGCGATTACCTGAACCATTTCTCCGAACTCGGCGATAGTCGCGTCGGAGTCACGATCGACCAGCCATCGCAGAACAAGGCCGTCGATCATTGCAAGACTCAGTCGCGCAATCGAACTCAACGGCTCCGTCCACACCGTGCCCGATATCTTGGCGCACTCTTCGAGAAACGACACCGCGAGCTCATCCATGATTCGGTACTGCTCAAATGCAACTGCCCCAGCACGTTCGGCTCCGAGATTGCGACTACGCAGTGCCTGCGCGGTAATTTCGTAGGTCAACAACTGGCGATCCGGGGTTGCTTCGATGGTCGGCCACATTCCGGTCAGGCCGATATGCAGCAATTCCCTGAGCCCCTGCACGCCACTGAGATCCGGCGCATGGCGGACCTGCGCGAACGCATACTGCATCGACGCGCTGAGCTGCAGAATGAGCGTTTCACCCATTGCCGCGATCAGCGCTTCCTTGCTCTCGAAGCAGTAATGAACGACGCCGAGCGATACGCCGGCCTCCTCTGCCACCGCCCTCACCGTCACAGAACTGACACCGCGCTGTTCCGCAATAGACAAAGCGGACTCGACCAATTGTGTGCGGCGTTCGTCCGCCGGAAGCCTGTTCAGCATCCAATGATCGTAGAACGCAAATGACAAAATCTTCGCGCAATACTTGCCTGGACGACCGTCCAAGTACATTATTGCGTAATGGCTTCGGACACTTGGCAGAACTGGGCGGGCACTCAAAGTGCCGCGCCGCGTCGCTTTGCGACGCCGACAAATACCCGTGAACTTTCGTCGTTGGTCGCCGAGGCCGCGGCGCGCGGCCAACGCGTGAAGGCCGTCGGCGCCGGCCATTCGTTCACCGGTGTCGCGGTCACCGACGGTGTCCTCGTCAGCCTGGACAACTTGAGCGGAATCGACTCGATCACGCCGACCGACGACGGTGCGCTGGTCACTGTTTTTGCAGGCACTCGCCTTCATGCTCTCAACGACGCCTTGTGGCAACGCGGATATGCGATGGCCAATCTCGGCGACATCGACGTCCAGTCACTGGCCGGCGCGACGTCCACCGGCACACACGGCACCGGCGCACGATTCGGCGGTATCGCCACACAGATTCGCGGAATCGAGATCGTTCTCGCCGACGGATCCGTCGTTACCGCAAGCGCAGACGAAAACGTCGAATTGTTCGAAGCAGGCCGCCTCGGATTGGGCGCAATCGGCATCATTTCGAAGATCACTCTCGCCTGCGTCCCGCGATTCACACTTCGCGCAATCGAGGAACCCGACACGCTGTCTCACATACTGGACACCCTCGAGAGCGATCGTCTGGGCTTGGACCACTTCGAGTTCTACTGGTTTCCGCACACCGACCGTGTCCTGACGAAGAGCAATACGCGACTGCCCGGAGATACCGAACCCGATCCAGTGGGCAAGGTTCGCGCGTTCGTCGACGACGAACTCCTCTCGAACACACTCTTCGAAGGTGTCAACCGCGTTGCCACCCTGGCACCGGCCGCGATCCCGAGAATCAACAACGTGTCGTCTCGATTGCTCGGCGCCCGGGAGTTCACCGATCGCAGCTACCGAGTATTCGCGTCTTCGCGCCGGGTGAAGTTCAAGGAGATGGAATACGCGATTCCCCGCGAACACGTCACCGAGACACTCCACGAAATCGATCGCTGGATGAAGAAGTCCGGAACAAACGTCGCATTCCCCGTCGAAGTACGTTTTGCTGCCGCCGACGACCTCTGGCTCTCGACTGCTCACGGCCGCGACACCGCATACATCGCTGTACACCAGTACCACCGACGACCCGAAACCGAATACTTCGCCGCAGTGGAAGCCATCGCGCGCGCCGTCGACGGCCGGCCGCATTGGGGAAAAATGCACAACCGGACCGTCGACGACCTGCGTCCTACGTACGACCGACTCGACGACTTTGTCGCTGTGAGAGACAAGTACGACGCGAATCGTGTGTTCGACAACGACTACTTGCGTCAGGTGCTGGGCGACTGACGGTCAGCGCCGCAGCAGTTCCGCTTTTCGCGCATCGCTCGCAAACGAGGCTTTGATCGAGTTCCGGGCGAGGGTGTCTCGCTCGGCCTCGGTCAGACCCAAGGCTCGGCCCAGTTCGGTGAAATTGTCGTCGACGTATCCCCCGAAGTAGGCCGGGTCGTCGGAGTTGACCGTGACGATCAAACCCATCTCGAGCATCGATCGAAGCGGGTGATCCGACAGCGAATCGAACACCCGCAGACGAACGTTCGACAATGGGCAGACCGTCAGTGGAATCTCCTCGTCGACCAGACGCTCGATCAGGGCAGGATCCTCGAGTGCCCGGACTCCGTGGTCGATCCGCTCGGCGCCGAGAATGTCGAGCGCCTGCCAGATGTACTCGGGCGGTCCCTCCTCGCCGGCGTGAGCGACGACGTGCAAACCCTCGGCACGCGCGCGGGCGAACACGTCCTCGAACAGTGACGGCGGGTTGCCGACCTCCGCGGAGTCGAGTCCGAGCCCGACGATCGGAGCCTGCAGGCGAATTATCTCGGAGAAGATCTCCTCGGCGTCCTTGACGGGCTGATCTCGGAGGATGGCGGCGATTGCCGCGCTGCTGAGCCCGAACTCGCGCTCGCTCGATGCCACCGCATCCATGATCCCGTCCAGGACCTCGGTCAGCGGAACACCACGGACTACGTGCGCCTGTGGATTGAAGAAGAACTCGGCATGCGCGACGCCGGCCGCAGCCGCCCGGCGGAAGTACGCTCGCGTCAGGTCGGCAAAATCCTCCGCGGTGCGCAGGACGGCCATGTTGGCGAAGTAGAGATCGAGGAACGACTGCAAGTCGGTGAACTCGTACCTCGACTTCAGATCGTCGATGTCCTTGTACGGCAGATCCATTCGATTGCGCTCGGCAAGTCGGTAAATCTGTTCGGGCTCCAGAGAACCCTCGATGTGCATGTGCAGTTCTGCGACAGGTGTAGCCATGTCGGTGTTACCGCCCCTTCCAGACCGGGGCGCGCTTCTCGGCGAACGCCGTCGCGCCCTCGCGTGCATCTTCGGATGCGAATACCGGCGCCATGACCTGCAACTGCTTCGCGAAAGCTTCGTCGTCGGACCAACCGCCGGCCTTGACGATGATCTCCTTGGTGACCGCTACCGCGAGCGGTCCGTTGCGGGTGATTCGATCAGCCAGCTCCAGTGCGCCGTCGAGCGCCTTGCCCGGTTCGGTCAACGTGTTCACGAAGCCGTAGCGGTATGCCTCCTCGGCGGTGAAACTGTCGCCGGTCAGCGCCAGTTCCAGAGCCTTCTGGTACGGAATCCGCTTGGGCAGGCGCAACAATCCGCCGCCACCTGCAACCAGTCCTCGCTTGACCTCCGGGATACCGAACTTCGCTTCGGACGACGCCACCACCAGGTCGGTGGCAAGCACGAGTTCCGTGCCGCCTGCCAACGCGAAGCCCTCGACCGCCGAAATGATCGGCTTACGCGGTGGCCCTTCCGTGAATCCGAGACCGCGTCCCGGCACGAGGACGTTCTCGCCGGCCGCGAATGCCTTCAGATCCATACCGGCACAGAAGTTTCCGCCGGCTCCTGTCAGCACGGCCAAGGACAGATCGTCGTCCGCATCGAGCTCTTCGACCGCGGCGGCCAACGCGTGACTGACCGCCGAGTTGATGGCGTTACGCGCCTCGGGCCGGTTGATGGTGATGATCAGTGTCCGCCCGCGCCGCTCGGTGAGAACCTCGTCCGCCATGATGTCCCTCTCGTTTGTCGACCACGCTCGCGTGACTACGCGACGTTGCGTTCGACAATACGGACGAAGCCATCGGGGTCGATCTGCGCGGTGTCGTGAGTGCAGAACCACCCCTGGGTGAACCTCGTCGAGGTCGCTTGCGGCGAGTTCCAATACCGACGCGTGACACTCGGTCCACGGCACAGCAACTCACCGAAACCACCTGGAGCATCCGGGCCGTACAACGCCACTTCCATTCCACCGAAAGCGATTCCGACGCTTCCGAGGTGGGTGGGCGCCGACTCGGTTGGCAGAATGAGACCAGCCCCACAGGTTTCGGTTTTACCCCACCCGATCACATGCCGAGCGGCCGGGAACAGAGTCAGCAGCTTGGATTCCTGTTCGGCCGTGATCGGCGACCCGCTGCAATCGATCCACTGCACCGACCTCGAACCGGAACGCGCCGCCGGCCCGAGCGTGAGCAACCGTGGCTCGAGCAAGTCCTCGGGCCGCCCGGTCACGATGTCGACGGTATGCACACTCTCACGCCAGAAGTCCCCGGCGAGGACCACCGTTCCACCGACCACCAACGTCGCGAGCACGTGCACGAACTGCCGCACCGACTTGAAGTCGTTGTCCACCAGCAGATTCCGCACACCTTCGACGCCGTAGTCACGCGAGTGCAGAATTCCGACGATGGCAGAAAGCACGTTCTCGTTACTCAACTCGACGCCAAGCATCTCGCCCGAAGAATCCGCGGTGTACGCGAGGATCGCCATCTCGTCCGGGGCGGCGCCGTCGTCGATGAACGGAACACCGTGCGGGAGTTCCCCGTCGAGCACCAACACCGAACCACTGTCCGCGATGACGAAGTCCGCCGCGTCATCACTCAAGTGCACACCGACGGAGACCGGAACACCGCCGGCGAGGATGACGCCGAGGCACGCCTCCATCCACCTCACCCCAGCGGCGACACGAATGGCCACACGGTCACCGATCTCGACGCCCCGCGACTTCAGCCCTCCCGCGACCCGCGACGCCTCGGCCCACAGCTCCGCGAAGGTGACCTGCTCGCCGTCGACCTCCTCGACCGCGACGCGTGAGGAGAACCGATGGACGGCGATGTCCAGTAGTTCGGACAACGACGGGTCCAGTTGGCTGTACCGAAGCACCCCGTCACCGGCGCGGGTGACGCGGGCGTCGGCGAGGAGCTGATTCGAACACGGGTATTCCACAAGCGTCGACCGCATCGATACCTCCACGTCACTGACAACCCACCGGCCATTCGACTATATGACGTGGATCACAGTTCGTGGAGGTCTCTGGCGATAATCGTCGCAAACTCACTTTCCGGAGTAGACCGCTTTGCCCGGTCCGACGTCGAGGAAACTGCGGACAGCGCCGCGTAGGTCATCGGTGGCGAACAGCGCACCGGACACTCCGGGAGTCACCGAATCCGCATGAGCGATCCCGCCGGAACGCCAGGCCGCGACGATCTGCTTGGTGGCGTCGTGGGCTCGCGTGGGTCCGTCCGCCAGCCTGGTCGCCAGGGCACGCGCCGCAGCATCGACATCGTCGTGAACTGCATTGACGACGCCCCACGAGTGCAGGGTTACGGCGTCGTAGAGATCGCCGGTCATGACCAACTCCCGAGCCCGTCCGGAACCGGCACGCTCGGCCAAACGCTGCGGTCCACCCATGGACGGCGTCAGACCGACCACTGTCTCGACCAGTCCGAACTTCGCCTTGGGCGCCGCGAGGATGATGTCGCAGGCCAAGGAGATCTCGAATGCAGCAGTCAGCGTCAACCCGTGCGCCGCATAGATCACCGGGCACGGCAATGCCTCGAGCGGATGGCAGATCTGGGCAAACAGTTGGCGCCACAACTCCGCGCCCTGCTCCGGGTCGAGGCCGTCGAACACATGGACGTCGACGCCGGCCGAGTTGACCTTGCCCTCGGCGCGCAGAAGCACCGCGCGCGGTGGGTTTTCGGTCAGCGCCGCAACATCGGCGATGACCGCGTCGAACATGGCCTGATCGAACAGATTGAGTGGTCCGTGCGCGAACGTCAGGACAGCCACCTCGGCACCACCATCGGTGGTGAAGCGCTCGAGACGGGTGGGATGCGATTCGGGAGCAGTCATGCCGCCACACTGCCACATCGAACCGGCCTACGATCGTCGGGTGGACGGTCTGAGAAATGCGCTCGCGGACGTTGTGGGACACCGGTTCGTCGTCACCGACGCCGACGTGTTGACGACCCGTTCCACCGATCAGACAGGGCGGTACACGGGCCGTGCCTGCGCCCTGGTCCGACCGGCCGATACAGCCGAAATCGCTGCACTGCTGAACGTGTGCCGCTCCCGCGGTGTACCGGTCACCGTTCAGGGCGGGCGAACGGGCCTGGTCGCCGGCACGGTGCCCGAACACGACGACGTCCTGCTCTCCACCGAACGCCTCGCGGCGATCGGCGACGTCGATCTTGCCGCCGGGCGGATCACCGTCGGGGCGGGAGTGACACTCGCGCAGGTACATTCCGCGGCGGCCGCCGCCGGTTTGAAGTTCGGTGTCGACATAGCCTCGCGGGACACTGCGACGATCGGCGGCATGGTGTCCACCAATGCCGGTGGCCTGCACACGGTTCGATACGGGAACATGGCCGAACAGGTGCTCGGACTCGAGGTGGTACTCCCCGACGGAACTACTGTGCGCCGGTCACCGAAAGTGCTGTCGGACAACTCCGGATACAACCTGCCCGCGCTGTGGGTCGGTAGCGAAGGAACTCTAGGGGTGGTCACTTCCGTCGACCTGAAATTACGGAAGATACCGACCTACCGCGTGACGTCGCTGATCGGTTTCGACGCACTCCAGGACGTCGTCGAGGCGGGGCGAGTGTTGCGCGCTCTCGACGGCGTCGACGCACTCGAATTGTTGGACGGGCGCGGTCTCGAACTGGCCGCACGCCATTTGAACGCCGCGGTTCCGACGGGGCGACCGTGGTACCTCCTCGCCGAGGTGTCCGCGGCCCACGATCCGCTGGAAGACCTGGCCGAGCTGCTCGAACGCATCGGCCCACCGCAGACCCCGGCCGTGGCGGTCGACGCCCCCGGCTCGACGCGCTTGTGGGCGGCACGCGAATGCTTCGCCGAGGTGGTCGGATTGTTCGGTCCCCCACTGAAATTCGACGCGGCGCTACCGCTGGACTCGCTTGCCACCTTCACCGAGGACGCAACGGCGGTGATCGCGAGCCGAGCGCCCGAGGCAATTCCGATCCTGTTCGGACACGTCGCCGAGGGAAACATCCACCTCAACGTCCTGAACTGTCCGAACGCCGACACCGTGTATCGCAGTGTCCTCGAGCTGGTTCGCGATCACGGCGGAAACGTCAGTTCCGAGCACGGGGTGGGCTCGCTCAAACGCAACTATCTGGACCTGGCCCTCTCGGCGCAGGACATAGCCACGATGTGGGCGATCAAGCGAGCCCTTGACCCGAGCGACTATCTCAATCGCGCAGTGATGTTTCCCGACGCGCTTCGGCACTGACGGCCATCGCGTCGTCGTGCGCGTCCCCGCGTAAAGGCCGGGCGAAGCACACCGACGCGACGAAACCGATGAGCAGCACACCCGCAGGTAGCCAGATCGACTCCGACATCGCCGTGCTGAACGGTTCACGGACGAACTCGGGGAGGTGACCCACGCCGGCTTCCGAACTGCCGCCGGTCAGTCCCTGAGCCGCCAATCGTGCAGTGATCAGAGCGCCGATCGCAGCGCTGCCGAGAACTGCACCCACCTGCCGGGTGGTGTTGTAGACGCCGGCGCCCGCGCCCGCCTGCATCGGAGGCAGGTTGTGTGTGGCGGTGGCCGCGAGCGGAGACCAGATGCACGCGTTGGCGAAGCCGATCAGGCCGATCGGCAGGAGCAGTTCCCAGATCGCGACGTCGGGAGACATCACCAGTGCCAGCCAACCCAAGGCGACGGCGAACAGCAGGAAGCCGGTGCCGGCGATGTAGCGCGGATGTGTCTTGTCGACGAGCTTGCCGATGATCGGGGCGAAGATACCGGTCAGCACTGCCATCGGAACGAGCAGCAACGCCGACTGCGTCGGGGAGAGGCCACGAACTGCCTGTGTGTAGAACATCAGCGGAAGGACCATCGACGTGATCGCAAAGCCCATCGCGGTGATGGCGACATTGGCGAGTGAGAAGTTGCGATCCTTGAAGAGCTCCAAGGGAAGCAAGGGTTCGTTCTTGTTGCGCGACTGGTAGAACACGAACACCGCGAGCAACACCACACCGGCGCCGATCAGGCTCCAGACGAATCCGTTCCAGTCGTACGAACTGCCTTCCTGGATTCCGAACACCAGAAGGAACATGCCTGCGGCACTGAGAATCACGCCGGGGATGTCGAACTTGTGCTCGCTGGTCGGCAACGACGGAACGAGCTTCCACGCGAGCAGGAAGGCGATGACACCAACCGGGACGTTGACGATGAAGATCCATTCCCAGCCGAGATTGTCCACCAGGACGCCACCGGCAAGCGGACCCACCAGGGTGGCAACACCGGCAACGGCGCCCCACAGACCCATTGCGGCGCCACGCTTGTTCGGCGCGAACGTGCGTGTGATGACGGCCATCGTCTGAGGCGTCATCATTGCAGCGCCCAGGCCCTGGAAAGCCCTTGCGACGATGAGCATCTCGACGCTGCCGGACAGACCGCACCACAGTGATGCGCCGGTGAACAGTACGAGGCCGATCATGTACAGGTTCTTCGGACCGAACCTGTCACCGAGTCGGCCGGTGACGAGCAGCGGCACCGCGTACGCCAGCAGGTACGCGCTGGTGACCCAGACGACCTTGTTGATGTCGGTGCCGAGGTCCTCCATGATCGCGGGGTTGGCGACAGCGACGATGGTGCTGTCCACCAGAATCATGAAGAACCCGATACACAGCGCCCACAGCGCGTGCCAGGGATTGACCTGCTTTTCCATCTTCAGTCCTTAGGTAGTGCGGACGAGCCTGCGGAGCCGGCCAGCCGGTCGAGAAGTTCTTGTGAGAGCCAGGGCATTTCGCCGCTCTCGATGTCTGTCACCAACGCGCCGATCCACTCTCTTTCGGCGACGGTCAGTGCGTGGGCGTAGTCCGCGCCCACCGTGAAGATTCGTGGTTTCTCCGCGGCCTTCACCGCTTCGTAGTCGACCTCGAATTTCGCAATCGTCTTGTCGAGGTGCGCGAGACGGATCCGAAGCATCTGACACGCAGTCGATGCGGAGAGGTTGTGCATCTCGGCAAGCGCGAGCGGCAACCGCGGATACTCCCGCACCGGAACCGCCAACATCTCGCGTAGTTGATGTTCGAGGGCATCACGGCCACGGGCAGTGATCTCGTACGTCGTCCGCTCCGGGCGGTTGCCCTCACGATCGGTCCCGATCGAAGCCAGAAGTTCCTGCTTCTCCAACCGGGAAACCGTGTGATAGAGCGATCCCGGCTTGATTTTCACCAGCTGATCGCCCCGCCGCACCGAGGCGAGTTGGTACATCTCGTACGGGTGCATCGAACGCTCGGACAGCAGGCCCAGCACGGTGATTCCCAAAGGCGTCAGTGACACGTCACCCATGAGTCCCCCTCCCTGACAAGCCGTAGTTGACTGACGAGCCGCAATTGACCATTTCTTGACTATTCCACCCGAAATAGTCCACATGGAATATACGACCTCTGTCCGTCTCGATCAACCCGTTCGAATCGGACTAGCCTGTAGCGAGTGGACGATCATCACCTCGACATCATCCGACTTGCCTGGGCGCGTGAGCTGGGACTCGGCGACTCGGCACTGCGTCCGGCGCACACGGCCCGGGTCGTCGGCGACGACATCCACGTTCTCGATCTGGCAGGCTCCGGTGCGATCGTCGGGCCACAGTGGTTCATCGAGCGCACAGAGGACATCTCCGTCGACGCACTACTGCAACCGGCGCGTCTCCTCGAGATCGCCGGCGATCACGGCGGCCGAATCACCGGTCCCGTCGATCTCGCTTTCCTCGGCGACTACACGGACGCGCCACCCGACGAGCAACTGCTGATTTCCCACGAGGTCGACGACGCCCTCGCCGTCGCTGCGCTGTGCCCACCCGACGACAGCACCACGGCCGACCTCGAGAACCGGACGCGGTGGTTCACCGCCGTCACCGATTCCACCGAGGTGCTCGGATGCGCGGCGTACTCCGAATTTCAGGGATTCGTGGCAGATCTCACGACCCTGACTGCTCCTGCGCATCGCCGTCACGGAATCGGCTGCGCAGTAACGCTTCTCGCTGCGGAGGACGCTCTCGATTCCGGGTTGATCCCCCAGCTACGCACGAGTCGCGGCAGCGCGATCGCCGCGACGCTTCCACGTAAAGCCAAATTCGACGTTCTGGGGGCATACGCTCGGGTACACGTGCACCTGCCCAGTTGACACTCGAAATGACACTCGAACGAGAGGGACCGCAGATGAGTACGGAAGACGGCGCGAGCGAACCGACATTCGTCGAAGAGGGTCGTGAATTCAAACGCGACACCAACTACATCCCGACCCGGATCACCGAGGACGGTCGCGACGGTTACCCCGTCGAACCGGGGCGATACCGGTTGATCGTGGCACGTGCCTGCCCGTGGGCAAACCGCGCCATCATCGTCCGCCGTCTGCTCGGCCTCGAAGACGTACTGTCGATGGGCATCTGCGGTCCGGTTCACGACAAGCGAAGCTGGACTTTCGATCTCGACCCGGGCGGCGTCGATCCCGTACTGAAGATCCCGCGACTACAGGACGCGTACTTCGCCCGAGATCCCGAATACCCCAGGGGAATCACGGTGCCCGCCATGGTGGAGATCGCGACGGGCAAGGTGGTCACGAACGACTACCCACAGATCACCCTCGACTTCTCGACGCAATGGAAGAAGTACCACCGCGAAGGCGCACCGGATCTGTACCCGGAGCCTCTGCGAAACGAAATCGACGAAGTGGCCGAGTACGTGTTCCGCGACGTCAACAACGGCGTCTACCGCTGCGGTTTCGCAGGTTCACAGCAGGCGTACGACGAGGCATACGACACGCTGTTCGCCCGCCTCGACTGGCTCACCGAACGTCTTGCCCGGCAACGCTTCCTGGTGGGAGACACCATCACCGAGGCCGATGTGCGCCTGTTCACCACGCTGGTGCGATTCGATCCCGTCTATCACGGCCACTTCAAGTGCAACAGAAGCAAACTCAGCGAGATGCCGGTGCTGTGGGACTACGCACGCGATCTGTTCCAGACTCCCGGATTCGGTGACACCATCGACTTCACACAGATCAAAGCGCACTACTACATCGTGCATTCCGAGATCAATCCCTCCGGAATCGTGCCCAAGGGACCGGAATTGACGCACTGGCTCGAACCGCACGGCCGCGAACAGTTGGGTGGCCGACCGTTCGGGGACGGCACACCGCCTCACCCGCCCATCCCGTCGGAAGTGGTTCCAGCAGAGCACTGGGCCACCAGATAGGTCGCGGCGGCTACTCCCCTGCGTACGTGCCGAAACTCCAGTACACACCTTCGGGATCACGGCAGGTGAACCCCCGCGAACCGTAGTCCTCGTCGCGCAATCCCTGCGTGATCGTGGCGCCCGCCGCGACAGCGCGTTCGTGGAGTGCATCAGCTGCGTCCGCGTCGTCCACGACGATGTATACCGAACCGATTCCAGGCGGCAGGCCGGCGATCGCCGAATCGGTGCGCGGCGAACCCAGCATGATGCCGCCACCGCCCGGCCAGTCGAGTTGGGCGTGGTCCACCACGTCTCCCTCGCCGTAGACGACCTTCTCCACGAAACCGAAGGTGCTCACCAGAAAGTGGATTGCAGCCCGGGCGTCGAGGTAGCGCAGTGTCGGCCAGATGGTCGTCGAACGAGATTCCGAAGTGGCGGTCATAACACTCGAACTCCTGCCTGGGAAAACTCACGAAGAAAACCGAGTCTCGTACGAGCCTATGGCCCCTGCGATCACCGCCGCTACCGAAAACTTCACCTATTCTCGAGATACGGTCCACCTCGCTTCAGAGGAAGACAACTGTGGAGGGGCAGCAATGAGCAAGTCGAAGAACAACGACAGCGGGCGTATCGAGAAGGTCCTCGTTTCCGTTCTCGACAACGGAAGCCGCCTGCAAGCGCCCGCAGTGGCCAAATACGTCAACCACGTCCGTAAAGCGCACCCCGACGAGTCACCTGCTCAGATCGTCGAGCGGATGGAAAAGATGTTCATTCTCGCCGTGACCGGAAGCGGCAGCGCCGTCGGTGCCACGGCCGCGGTGCCGGGCGTCGGAACAGTCGCGTCCATCGCTGCAGTCGGTGCGGAATCGGCTTTCTTCCTCGAAGCGTCGGCGCTGCTCACATTGGCAATCGCGTCTGTGCACGGAATCTCCGTGCAGGATCATCAGCAACGACGCGCCCTGGTCCTGGCAGTCGCACTCGGCGAATCCGGCATGGAGATCGTCCAGAAGGCCACCGGAATCACGGCCAAGAACTGGGGAACGGCAATCACGAGCAAGATTCCCGGACCCACGATGAGGGGAATGAACAGCACCCTCGTGCGGAAATTCGTGACCAAGTACGCCGCCAAGCGCAGCGCACTGATCCTCGGCAAGCTCGTTCCCGCCGGAATCGGTGCGGTCATCGGCGGTGCGGGTAACCGAGCCATCGGCAAGGGCGTCGTCAAGAATGCGCGCGAAGCCTTCGGACCCGCACCGGCCAGGTGGACCGATCACCTGATCGTGATGCCTGCCGACGATGCCGCAGTGCTTCCCCAGACGGAGTCACGCCGGGCCATCCGCAGATAGCCGTCCGGGCCGTAGGCTCGCATCACGTATTCGCCGCCGACCCGGGAGCAGCATTGACGAACACCGCAATGGGATCCTTCTCTGCCCCCATCGAGATTCGTGGGTTGACGAAGACGTTCAAGGCGGCGCGCGCGGTCAACGACCTGAGCTTCGACGTTCAGGCGGGCTCGATCACCGGGTTTCTCGGCCCGAACGGTTCGGGCAAGACGACCACGTTGCGGATGCTCCTCGGACTGGTGTCACCGACGTCGGGATCGGCCACGATCAACGGCACTCCGATGCGTTTGCTGCCCAACCCGGCCCGGACCGTCGGCGCAGTACTCGACGTCGGCAGTCTCCATCCGAAACGAACGGCGCTCGGACACCTCGAGATCTACGCGGCCGCTATCGGCATGCCGACTCAGCGCGCAGCGCAGGTTCTGGACATGGTCGGTCTGAGTTCGGTCGGAGCCCACAAGACCGGCACCTTCTCACTCGGGATGCGCCAACGCCTGATCCTTGCCACCGCGATGCTCGGTGATCCCGAGATCCTCGTCCTCGACGAACCCGCGAACGGACTCGACCCCGAAGGCATGGCGTGGCTACGTCAGTTCCTGCAGACCTTCGCCGGTTCCGGCCGAACGGTTCTGATCTCGAGCCACGCGCTTCGTGAAGTGGAAGCGACCGTCGACAGCGTGGTCATCGTCAGCGCCGGCTCACTCGTCTACCAAGGGACCATGGACGAACTTCGTCGCTCCCAGCGCAGTCGACTGCTCGTCTCGTGTTCCAACCCAGCGCTCCTCGCCACGGCATTGGCCGCTCGCGGAATCATCGACGCCCAGATCACGCAGGACGGACGGCTCGCCGTGGGCGGCACCGACACGTCGGTGCTCCCACCGGTGGCATCCGCCGCCGGTGTCACGATCTTCGGTGTCGCGACCGAAGGCGCAGATCTCGAGCAACTGTTCCTCGCGATGACAACACCGCAGTACGCGGTTCCCCAGGTCGGATACCACCGCCCACCCGGTCCCGGTTCCGGACCGGGCTATTACGGCCCTGCCGCATACGGACCTTCCGGAGGACACAGATGACCACGCTCGTGCGCGCGGAGACACTCAAAGTTCTCACCTTGCGCTACTGGTGGGCACTGGCCATCGCACCGGTGGTCGTGGCCGTGCTGATTGCTGCCTCGACTCGGACGTTCGTCGAAGTTGTAGCCGATTCGGCCGACACCACTTTCGACGTCGATGTCGTGTCCACCGGCGTCAGCCTCGGTGTCTCCAACACGCTTGTCCTGGTGTTCGCGGCCGTCTTCGGAGCGCTCACCGCCGGATCCGAATTCGGCTACAAGACTCTCACCACAACGTTCCTCACAGCTCGCGGCCGCGACGGAGTTCTCGGCGCAAAGCTTGCCGTCGTCGCGGTATTCGCCGTCGGCTACGCACTGGCGGTCGAAGTAGTCAGCATCGGCGCGATGTTGCTCTTCGGCCGGGACTTCAGCTTCACCACCGATCTCTTCGCCATCTGCGCCGCAGGCATTCTGGCGTGTGCGCTGTGGGCACTACTCGGCGCTGGGGTGGCCCTGCTCACCGGTTCGTCGATGGCCGGTGCCCTCTCGGTCATCCTGTGGTTCGTCTTCGGTGAATGGATCGTCCGCGCCGTGCTGCTCGCGATGGATCTCGGTGGGATCGGGGCCGCGCTTCCGGTATCGGCCACGATCGGCACGATCGTCAATGCGGCCCCGTCGATCGACGTCGACGCGTTTGCGTCCTGGCCGAGCGGCCCGATGATGCTGGCCGCTTGGGTAGTTCTGTTCTGTGGGCTCGGTTGGCTACGGACCAGGACCCGCGACATCACCTGAAAAAGCTGTCTGGGGCCGGGTCTACCGTGGATCTCGATGAACACGATCAACACGGACAGTCCGGTAGCTGGAGAGGTGGATCGAGCTTCGGGCTGGATCCGCCGCTTGGCCCACGCATGCTGGTTGCATCGAAGAGTTGCGATCGGCGCGCTACTCGTTACGGTCATCGCCTCTGCGATCGACATCTCGTTTCCTCTCCTGACCCGCTATGCGCTCGACGCCGCAAGCCAGGAGAACCCGGGCAAGGTGATCGGGTTCGTCGCGTTGGCGATCGCGTTGCTCGCGATCGTCCGCTTCGCGTGCCAGTACGGCCGACGGATGCTTGCCGGCCGACTCTCGCTCGACGTTCAACACGACTTGCGGCTCGCCCTGCTCGGTTCGCTGCAACGCCTCGACGGACGAGGGCAGGATCAGATCCGCACAGGCCAGGTGGTCTCCCGGTCCATCACGGATCTGCAGCTCGTCCAGGGTTTGCTCGCGATGGTGCCGATGTCCGCGGGAGCGCTCCTGCAATTCGTGCTGGCGATCGGCATCATGGCGTGGCTCTCGCCGCTGTTGACTCTCGTCGCTGTCGCCGTCATCCCAGCAGTAGGGCTGGTGGTGTTCCTGATGCGACCGATGCTCTTCGCCGCAACATGGTCCGCGCAGCAGCGTGCCGCCGACCTCGCCCAACACGTCGAGGAAACCGTCACCGGCGTTCGCGTCGTCAAGGGATTCGGGCAGGAACAACGAGCCGTCGACCAGCTGGAGAAACATAGCCGCACGCTGTACTCCGAGCGCCTTCGCGCCGCGTGGTTGAACGCGAAATTCGCGCCAACCATGGCCGCCTTGCCCCAGCTCGGGCAGGTGGGAGTGATCGCTCTCGGCGGGTATCTCGCACTGCACGACAAGATCACCGTGGGAACGTTTCTCGCGTTCGCCACCTACATCGTGACGATGACCGGAGTCACCCGAACTCTGTCGTCGGTCATCGTCATGGCGCAGCTGGCGCGCGCCGCTGTAGAGCGTGTCTACGACGTCATCAACGCTCAGCCGGACATCGCCGATCCAGACCATCCGGTGGACCTGCCCGACGGTCCTCTCGGAGTCACCTTCGACGACGTGGCATTCGGATTCGACACCGAACGCGACGTCCTGACCGGGCTGAACCTCCGCATAGAACCGGGCGAGACCGTCGCCGTCGTGGGTCCGGCCGCGTCGGGCAAGACCGCGTTGTCCTTGCTTCTCCCGCGGTTCTACGCACCGACTTCGGGTGCGGTGACAGTCGATACCGCCGGCGAGACGTTCCCCATCGGCGAACTGCGCAGTGAGCAGCTTCGTGCCGCCGTCAGCCTCGTCTTCGACGAGCCCTTCCTGTTCTCGGACACCATTGCCGCCAACATCGCACTTGGCCGCGAGGACGCCTCCGACGAGGACATCCGCGACGCAGCAGCACTGGCACAGGCAGATTCGTTCATCGAGGCACTCCCGGACGGATACGACACCGTTGTCGGTGAACGAGGTCTGACGCTGTCGGGCGGCCAGCGTCAGCGCATCGCACTTGCCCGGGCACTGCTCGTCGACCCACGGATCCTGGTCCTCGACGACGCGACCTCCGCAGTCGATGCGGCTACCGAAGCCGCGATCTTCGACGCGTTCCGGGCCAGACGGCGCCAGACCACGCTCATCCTCGCTCACCGGCGGTCCACCCTGACGCTCGCAGACCGGGTCGCGGTTCTCGACGGCGGACGGATCATCGACTCCGGAACCGTGGACGAACTGGAAGCGCGATGTCCGCTCTTTCGTGCCCTGTTCTCCTCGCCGCCGGAACTACCGGCCGAACTCGACGACGTCGACTCCGATGCTTTCGGACGTGACCGCAGCGAGCCGACAACCGAGCAGTTGTGGCCGCAGGCACCGGAATCCGAAGCCGACAGCACAGCCGCTACGACGCAGGGTGCGGGCGGACCGATGGCCGGAGCGCTCAGCGGAATCGCGGTGACGCCGTCCCTGCGGGCAGCAGTCGACGCTCTCCCACCCGCACGCGAAGACCCCGGAATCGCTCCTGAGAGCCTGCGCGAATCGAATCCACAGTTCTCACTCCGACAGATCTTGAGGCCGGTCCGCTGGGTTCTACTGGCGGTTGTCGTGTGCCTTGCCCTGGACTCCGCAGCGGCGATCGCATTTCCCTCCCTCGTCAGATACGCGATCGACCACGGAGTCGTGACCGCGGACAGCAGCACGCTCTGGATAGCGACGGCATTCGGCGCGCTCCTGGTCGCAGCGGACTGGGTCGTCGTCGCGGTCATGACGGTGCTCACCGCCCGGGCCGGCGAACGCGTGTTGTTCGGGCTCCGCGTACGCAGCTATGCACACCTACAGCGTCTGGGTCTGGACTACTACGAACGTGAATTGTCCGGGCGCATCATGACGCGCATGACCACCGACGTCGACGCGCTGTCGTCGTTCATCCAAACCGGCATGTCGACGGCGATCGTGAGCGTTCTGACCGTCGGCGGAATTTCGATCGCACTCCTGGCGACCGACGTGACGCTCGGACTGGTGGCACTGGCCGTCATCCCACCGCTCGTGGTTGCGACCGTGATCTTCCGCAAGATCTCCTCGGTTGCCTACAGCCAGTCCCGCGAACGGATCTCGCTCGTCAATGCCGACTTCCAGGAGAACATCGCCGGTCTGCGAGCGGCTCAGGCCTACCGCCGCGAAGAAGGTGCGGCGCGTAGGTTCGCAGAACGCTCCGAAAGCTACCGCCGATCGCGGATGCGGTCGCAGCGAGCCATTTCGATCTACTTCCCGTTCATCTCGTTCCTGTCCGACCTCGCGTTGGCCGCAGTGGTGTTCGTCGGCGCGCACCAGATCGCCAACGGGTCGACGTCGCCCGGCGTACTGATCGCGTTCGTGCTCTACCTCGGCCTGCTGTTCGGACCGATTCAGCAACTCTCACAAGTGTTCGATGGTTACCAACAGGCAAACGTCGGATTGCAACGAATCGGTGACCTTCTGCGTACTCGGAGTTCGATCGAAACAGCCGACAGCGAGGATCTGATCGCGATCTCCGGACGGCTCGACGGCGCCGTTTATCTCGACGGGGTCGGGTTCCGGTACTCCGGTGCGGACGTCGACGCCCTCTCCGATTTCGATCTGCAGATTCCGCCGGGCACGACGGTTGCCCTCGTCGGCAGAACTGGTGCCGGGAAGTCGACGGTGGTGAAGTTGCTCGCCCGCTTCTACGACCCGACGTCCGGATCCGTCGACGTGGACGGAACCGACATCCGGAACTTCCACCTCTCGCAGTACCGACGTCGCCTCGGCGTGGTCCCGCAAGAGGCGCATCTGTTCACCGGCACGGTCGCCGACAACATCGCGTACGGGAGGCCGTCGGCGTCGCACGCGGAGATCGAGGAAGCGGCGCGTTCCGTCGGCGCACTGAATTCGATAGCCGACATGCGTGGAGGCATGAATCATCCCGTCGGCGAGCGCGGTCAGGGGCTCTCGGCAGGCCAACGCCAACTGATCGCATTGGCCCGTGCCGAACTGGTCGACCCGGACCTTCTGCTCCTCGACGAGGCGACCGCGACGCTCGATCCCGCGACCGAACGAATGGTGCTCGAAGCAAGTCGGTCGGTCACCCGGAAACGGACTTCCGTCGTCGTAGCTCACCGCCTCGCGACAGCTGCCCGAGCGGACCTCGTTGTCGTAGTTGACCGGGGACGTATCGTTGAATACGGCCCGCACGATGTTCTGCGGTATGCCGGTGGTCACTACTCGGGACTCTGGGATGCATCGCAGGCGCGTGAGGGGAATAATCTGACGTCGAGAACTGTCATCGAAGGCAACCCCGTCGCGTGACAGTCGGCACGGATTTGTACCGCCGAGAGGTAGTGCGCGATCGCAAGATCACGGACTTCCGTGAGACAGCTCACAAATTGTGTGCCGCACAATTGCTCGTCACACGCTCGGGCTAATCTCACATATATAGGCGCTCTGATCGGGTACCGAAATAGAAACGAGGCGAACACCTGCCGTGAGCAGCAGTTCTACATCCCAATTCGGACAGAACCAGTGGCTGGTTGACGAGATGTACCAACGCTTCCAGGACGATCCGTCGTCCGTGGATCCCAGTTGGCACGAATTCTTGACCGATTACTCGCCGGACTCGGCGAACACGGGAGGTGGAAACGGGACTGCCTCGAACGGCAACGCGGCTGCACCCGCCGCTGTTGTAGCTCCGCCTGCTGCTCCCAAGGCCACGCCTCCCGCCCCCAAGACCGCACCTCCTGCGCCGCCTGCCAAGGCTGCCGCACCGGCCCCCGCGAAGACGGCAGCGCCCGCCGCGAAGGCCGCCCCGGCCAAGCCTGCAGCAGCCAAGCCCGCGGCCGCACCCGCGAAGCCCGCTCCCGCCGGCGGAGCCGAGGAAACCAAGGTTCTCCGCGGCGCCGCAGCAGCGGTCGTCAAGAACATGTCGCTCTCGCTCGAGATTCCGACAGCAACCAGCGTGCGTGCCATCCCCGCGAAGCTGATGTTCGACAACCGCATCGTCATCAACAACCACCTCGCCCGTACCCGCGGCGGCAAGATCTCGTTCACCCACCTCCTGGGTTACGCGATCGTCCAGGCAGTCAACGCGTTCCCCAACATGAACCGGCACTTCGCCGAAATCGACGGCAAGCCGAACGCGGTCACGCCCGAGCACACCAATCTCGGACTCGCGATCGACCTTCCCGGCAAGGACGGCAACCGCTCACTGGTTGTTGCCGCCATCCGGAACACCGAGTCGATGAACTTCGTCCAGTTCCACGCGGCGTACGAGGACATCGTCCGACGCGCCCGTGAAGGCAAGCTCACCGGCGAAGACTTCACCGGCGTCACCATTTCGCTGACCAACCCGGGCGGCATCGGCACGGTTCACTCCGTTCCTCGCCTGATGAAGGGCCAGGGCGCCATCATCGGTGCCGGCGCGATGGAATACCCCGCCGAGTTCCAGGGCGCCAGCGACGAGAAGCTGGCCGAGATGGGCGTCGGCAAGTTGATGACCCTCACCTCGACCTACGATCACCGCATCATCCAGGGTGCCGAGTCGGGCGATTTCCTGCGCACGATCCACAACCTGCTGATCAGCGACGAGTTCTACGACGAGATCTTCCACGCGCTCGGCAACCCGTACGAGCCGGTGCGTTGGCGCAAGGACGTGCCGGAAGGCGCTGTCGACAAGAACACCCGTGTTCTCGAACTGATCGCTGCATACCGTGACCGCGGCCACCTCATGGCCGACACGGACCCGTTGCAGTTCGTCAAGGACAAGTTCCACAGCCACCCCGACCTCGACGTCATCAGCCACGGCCTGACGCTGTGGGATCTGGACCGCGAGTTCAAGGTCGGCGGCTTCCACGGCCAAGAGAAGATGAAGCTGCGCGACGTGTTGAGCGTGCTGCGCGACGCGTACTGCCGCCACGTCGGCGTCGAGTACACGCACATCCTCGAGACGGATCAGCGTCAGTGGATCCAGGACCGCGTCGAGGGCCATCACGCCAAGCCTTCGGTCGCTCAGCAGAAGTACATCCTGAGCAAGCTCAACGCCGCCGAGGCCTTCGAGACGTTCCTGCAGACCAAGTACGTCGGCCAGAAGCGCTTCTCGCTCGAAGGCGCCGAAGCCGTCATCCCGATGATGGACGCCGTGATCGACCAGGCCGCCGAGCACCAGCTCGACGAGGTCGTCATCGGAATGCCGCACCGTGGCCGTCTCAACGTGCTTGCCAACATCGTCGGCAAGCCGTACTCCAAGATCTTCACGGAGTTCGAGGGCAACATGAACCCGGCAGCCGCTCACGGCTCCGGCGACGTGAAGTACCACCTGGGCGCCAGCGGAACGTACATCCAGATGTTCGGTGACAACGACATCGCTGTCTCCTTGACCGCCAACCCGTCTCACCTCGAGGCCGTCGACCCGGTTCTCGAAGGCCTGGTCCGCGCAAAGCAGGACATCCTCGACAAGGGCGAAGAAGGCTTCACCGTCCTGCCGCTCATGCTGCACGGTGACGCTGCATTCGCCGGTCAGGGCGTTGTCGCCGAGACGCTGAACCTCTCGCTGCTTCGCGGCTACCGCACCGGCGGCACCGTACACATCGTCGTGAACAACCAGGTCGGCTTCACCACCGCTCCGGAACATTCACGCTCGTCCGAGTACTGCACCGACGTCGCGAAGATGATCGCCGCACCGGTCTTCCACGTCAACGGCGACGACCCCGAGGCGTGCGTCTGGGTTGCTCAGCTGGCCGTCGACTTCCGTGAGAAGTTCGGCAAGGACGTCGTCATCGACCTCATCTGCTACCGCCGCCGCGGTCACAACGAGGGCGACGATCCGTCGATGACCCAGCCGGCGATGTACGACGTCATCGACACCAAGCGCAGCGTTCGTAAGAGCTACACCGAGTCCCTCATCGGCCGCGGTGACATCTCGCTCAAGGAAGCCGAAGACGCACTTCGCGACTACCAGGGCCAGCTCGAACGGGTCTTTAACGAGGTCCGTGAACTCGAGAAGTTCCAGCCCGAACCGTCCGAGTCCGTCGAACTCGACCAGACTCCCCCGGCTCGCCTGACCACGGCTGTCGCTCCCGAGGTCCTCGAGCGCATCGGTGATGCGTTCGTCAACGTCCCCGACGGCTTCACCGTTCACCCGCGCGTCAAGCCGGTTGCCGAGAAGCGCCGCGAGATGGCCCGTGAGGGACATGTCGACTGGGCGTTCGCAGAATTGCTCGCGTTCGGCTCGTTGGCCGAGCAGGGTGCCTTGATCCGTCTCGCGGGTCAGGACTCCAAGCGTGGAACGTTCACGCAGCGTCACTCGGTCCTCATCGACCGCAAGACCGGCAACGAGTACAGCCCGATCGCCAAGATCGCTGCCGACGCCGAAAACGGCGGCAAGTTCATGGTCTACGACTCCGCACTCACCGAGTACGCAGGTCTGGGCTTCGAGTACGGCTACTCGGTGGGTAACCCCGACGCTCTGGTCCTGTGGGAAGCGCAGTTCGGTGACTTCGTCAACGGCGCGCAGACCATCATCGACGAGTTCATCTCTTCAGGTGAGGCCAAGTGGGGTCAGCTCTCCGACGTCGTGCTGCTCCTGCCACACGGTCACGAGGGTCAGGGTCCGGACCACACCTCCGGTCGCATCGAGCGTTTCCTTCAGCTGTGTGCAGAAGGCTCGATGACCGTTGCGGTTCCGTCGACTCCGGCCAGCTACTTCCACCTGCTGCGTCGCCATCACCTCGACGGCATCCGCCGTCCGCTGGTGGTCTTCACGCCCAAGTCGATGCTGCGTAACAAGGCTGCAGTCAGCAACGTCGAGGACTTCACGACGGGCAAGTTCCGTTCGGTCTTCGAGGAGCCTGCATTCGAGAGCGGCGAAAGCGCCCGCGAATCGGTCAAGCGGGTTCTGCTGGTCAGCGGCAAGCTGTACTGGGAGCTTCTGGCGAAGAAGCACAAGGACGAGCGTGACGACATCGCAATCGTGCGCATGGAGCAGCTCTACCCCGTGCCGAAGCGTCGTCTCAAGGAGACCCTGGACCGTTACCCGAATGCGGATCAGTTCCGTTGGGTTCAGGAAGAGCCCGCAAACCAGGGTGCGTGGCCGTTCCTCGGACTGGCTCTGCCGGATCTTCTGCCGGAGACCTTGACCGGCATCAAGCGCATCTCGCGTCGTCCGATGTCCGCTCCCTCTTCGGGATCGAGCAAGGTGCACGCGGTGGAGCAGCAGGAGATCTTGGACGAGGCGTTCCTGCCGACCAACTGAGCAGTGGCGTTCCTGCCGACCAACTGAGCAGTGGCGTTCCTGCCGACCAAGTAAGCAGTGGCAGTACCCAAAGGCCGGGCCCCACATTCCGCAAGGAGTGTGGGGCCCGGCCTTTCTGCGTTCACGTCAATTCGATTGCAGCAGACCCAGATCCGGCCCGGCATCGAAGCCGACGGCGGCCAGTGCCAACGCGGGCAACGACTGAACCGTCAGGTCGATCAGTTCCTCGCGGGTGATTGCGGGCGCGCGGAGCCAACTGATGGTGGCTTCCTCGACAAACGCGATCCAACCTCGAACGGCCAACTCCACCTGAGGCGTTCGAGTCAGGCCGATCTTGGGGAGCTGATCGAGGGTTCTCTTGGCCATGATGTCGCGAGTCTGCTCGAACACCTCACGCATCTGGGGATCCCCGCTGGCGGTCCCCCGGAGCAGCGAGACGTAGGTATTGCGGTTCTCGGTCACGTAGTCGACGTACGACGCCAGCACCGAGCGGAGGGTGAGCATCGGATCGTCCGACTCGCTCGGCTCCGTGCGCTGGAGCATCTGTTCACTGCTGTGTCGGACGATCGCCAGATGGAACTCGCTTTTCGACGCGAAGTAGTGGAACAGAAGCCCACGCGACACCCCCGCTTGATCGGCGATGTCCTCGACGGAAATCTGCTCGAGCGGCCGTTCGGCCAGCATGCGCGCCCCGAGGTCGATGAGTTGCGCTCGGCGTTGCGCAGGGTCGAGCCGCGTTCGCTTTACTGCGTCCATGCCCAATAGACTACTGAATATCCATCAATAAGCTATTGACCGTGACTCAATAAAGGCATATCGTTCCCTACATGAGTCTTCCAGTTACAGATACCTCAGCACCTGCCGCGGATACTCGCCACGTCGGCACACTGATCATCGGCAGCGGTTTCGCCGGTCTCGGTGCGGCGATCAAACTGGCACAGGCCGGCATCACCGACTATGTCGTTCTCGAGCGCGGCAACGACGTCGGTGGAACCTGGCGTGACAACAGCTACCCGGGCGCCGCGTGTGACGTGCCGTCGCATTTGTACTCGTACTCTTTTGCACTCAATCCGGAGTGGACGCGCTCCTTCTCCACCCAGCCCGAGATCTACAAGTACATCCAGTCGGTGGCCAACCGCCACAAGGTGCTCGACAAGCACATTTTCGACTGCGACGTTCTCTCCGCCCGCTGGGACGAGTCGTCGGCTCAGTGGCACGTCAGCACCAACAAGGGTGAATTCGTCGCAAAGATCGTCGTCTCGGCCGTCGGCGCACTGTGTGAGCCTTCACTCCCGGACATCAAGGGCATCGACGGCTTCAAGGGCGAGATCTTCCACTCCTCGCGCTGGAACCACGATGCCGATCTGACGGGCAAGCGCGTGGCCGTCATCGGAACCGGCGCCTCCGCCATCCAGATCGTGCCCGCTATCGGCAAGAAGGTCTCACACCTCGACGTGTACCAGCGCACGGCGCCGTGGATCCTGCCCCGCGCAGACCGCGAGTACACCAAGATCGAGCATCTCGCGTTCAAGTACCTCCCCGGCTTCCAGAAGTTGTGCCGCACCGGTATCTACTGGATGCGAGAGACGCAGGTCGTCGGCCTGGCCAAGGCGCCGGTCTTCATGAAGCCGCTGCAGTTCGCCGCCGAGCGTCACCTGAAGGCTCAGATCAAGGACAAGGATCTTCGTAAGAAGGTCATGCCCAACTTCCAGATCGGCTGCAAGCGCATGCTGATCTCGAACAACTACTTCCCCACCCTCGCCCAGGACAATGTCGACCTGGTGACCGAAGGCATCGAGGAGGTGACCGCCAACGGGATCGTCTCGAAGACCGGCACCACGCGTGAGATCGATGCCATCGTCGTGGCGACCGGATTCCACGTCACCGACTCCCCCACCTTCGCGGGAATCTTCGGCAAGGACGGACGCTCGCTCGCCGAGGTCTTCGAAGAGACCGGCATGCAGGGATACAAGGGCGCGGCAGTTGCCAACTTCCCCAACATGTTCTTCCTGGTCGGCCCCAACACCGGCCTCGGACATTCGTCGATGGTCTTCATGATCGAGTCGCAGATCAACTACCTGGTCGACGCGATCGCCACCATCGACAAGTACGACATCGGCACCATCGAGGTGCGCAAGGACAAGCAGGACAAGTACAACAAGGACCTGCAGGCAGCTATGTCCAAGAGCGTGTGGAACAACGGTGGTTGCGCCAGCTGGTACATGGACAAGCACGGAAACAACACCACCCTGTGGCCTGGCT
The DNA here is from genome assembly GCF_058788335.1 of Rhodococcus sp. FW305-130. Lineage (NCBI taxonomy): Bacteria > Bacillati > Actinomycetota > Actinomycetes > Mycobacteriales > Nocardiaceae > Rhodococcus > Rhodococcus sp. FW305-130. The sequence goes on from NZ_JBYTAP010000013.1 coordinate 70,401, forward strand.
TCACCTTCCAGTTCCGCAATGCCACCAAGCATTTCGACCTCGCGGCATACCGCAGCGTCGCCACCTCGGATCTCGGCGCCGTCGGCACCGCGACCACTTCACAGATCGACCTCGACGACGAGAAGGCAGTAGCACAATGAGTGATTTTGCAGGCAAGGTCGTAGTCATCACCGGAGCGGGATCGGGCATCGGTCGCGCACTCGCACTGAACCTGGCCGGCCAGGGCGCCAAGTTGGCGATCTCCGACGTGGACACCGTCGGGCTCGCCGAGACAGCGCGTCTGGTGGAGGCCATCGGCGCCGAGGTGAAGTCGGACCATCTCGACGTGACTCAGCGCGAGGCGGTTCTCGAGTACGCCGACGCGGTTGTCGCCCATTTCGGCAAGGTCAACCAGATCTACAACAACGCCGGAATCGCGTACCACGGCACCTTCGAGAAGTCCGAGTTCAAGGACTTCGAACGTGTCATGGACGTCGACTTCTGGGGAGTTGTCAACGGCACCAAGGCATTCCTTCCCCACGTCATCGCCTCCGGTGACGGGCACATCGTGAACGTGTCGAGCCTCTTCGGTCTGCTGTCGATGCCGGGTCAGAGCGCCTACAACTCGGCCAAGTTCGCCGTTCGCGGTTTCACCGAGTCGCTTCGCCAGGAAATGCTGATCGCCAAGCACCCGGTGAAGGTGACCTGTGTGCACCCGGGCGGAATCAAGACCGCCATCGCACGCAACGCCACCGCAGGCCCGGGTGAAGATCTTGCGGTCTTCTCCGAGTTCTTCGACCGCAAGCTCGCGCGCACCACTCCGGAGGACGCCGCCAAGACGATCGTCAACGGTGTTCGCAAGAGCAAGCCGCGAGTTCTCATCGGGTTGGACGCAATCGCACTCGACGCCTGGGTTCGCCTCGTAGGATCGGGCTACCAGCGCATCGTCGCGATCGTCGCCGGCCGAATGATGCCCAAGTCCAGCTGAGTTCGTTTCACAGCGTCGTTCGTTTCACAGCGTCGTTCGTTTCACAGCGCAGTTCGCATAAAGAGTCAGGAGCCCTGCCGGTGAGCACGTTCACCCTTCCGCTGCCCGTGGTCGCATTCTTGTTGAAGCCGTACTTCCGTCTGGCTTTCAACTCGCGGCTGCCGTATCGGATTCAACGTCTGTTGCTCGAGGCCGGGGCACCGCTACAGCAGGTTCCAGCGGGCGCCGTCGTGCGCCCGCTGGAGCTGGCTTGCCGACCGGCAGAGAAGATCACCGTCGGCCCAACCGAGCGCCCCACTGCAGTTCTCTACCTGCATGGCGGGGCGTACACGCTGGGTTCGCTGGCCACACACCGTTCTCTCGCAGCTCATCTCGCGCGTGAGTCGTCCAGTGCCGTCTTCACCTTGGACTACCGTCTCGCGCCGGAGAATCCGTATCCCGCCGCTCTCGACGACGCGGTCTCAGCCTTCATGCAGTTGGTCACCGAGTTCGACTATTCGGAAGACCGCGTTGCCATCGCCGGCGATTCGGCCGGTGGCGGTTTGGCCGCGGCGACCGCTCTACGTCTGATCGAGCGTCACGGCGTGACCCCCGGCGCGCTCGCACTGATCTCACCGTGGGTCGATCCCGGCGATCGGGGTGCCACCAAAAAGGCCGACCTGGTGGTCAACACAGCCTGGTCCTTCGATGCCGCCGACGCTTACCTTGCCGGTGGCGACCGTACTGATCCTGGCTACGCGCCGATGCACGGCAAGCTCGACGGGTTGCCGCCCACCAGGATTCACGTCGGTTCCGAGGAAGTTCTCTACCCGCAGATCATGACGTTCACCGACAAGCTCTCCGCTGCCGGCGTCGACGTGTCCCTGGTGGAGTACGCACGACTGTGGCATGTGGCTCACGCACAGGCGTCACTGGTGAAGGAAGCAGCAGACGCCGTTGCCGATCTCGGCCAGTTCATCGCATCGAAACTGATTCGTGCCAAGGATGATTCGAGTTCAGCAGTGGGATCGAACAGTCACTGACGGGCCAACTCCGTCCATGTCACTGACGGGTGGCCCACTCCGTCCATGTCACTGACGGGTGGCCCACTCCGTCCATGTCACTGACGGGTGTCCCACCAGGTTCGGGCCACTTCCGAGGCTGACGCCTTGCCGCTCCGCACCTGCTCGATCATTGCGGCGAGATCGGTGGTGGACAGTTCACCCGCAACGACGCTGAGCGCCTTGACAGCCGAATCTCCCAGTGCGCCCGCTCGAAAGAGCGGAACGACATTCTGCGCAGCCAGAACGTGATTCGAATCAGCGAGCACTGTGACGGCATCGGATTGTGCCAGCGCTGACAGCGTCGTGGTTCCGAATACCTGTGCACCGGGTACGTCTGCCGGCGTTGCCTGATCGACACCGGCGAAGACACACTCGGCGCCCTCGGCCAACTGTTCCACTGCCCCGTCCTCGACGAATCTCGCGGAGACGAGCGGCGTCGCCGCGGCACACGAAGGAGCAAAGGCTTCTATCGTCTTCGCTCCCAACGACTGTGCGTATCCGGTGTCGAGTGCGAGGACCGCACGATCTTCGGCCATCGCATAGTCGGAGACCGAAAGACCCTCCGGCAGAGAGCGACTCAAGGCTTCGAAGACGTCGTCGGCCTTGCGGGCCGGGGATGACGGGTCGTAGTGATCGAGCAGCGCACCGGTGAACTCGGGCACCAAGGTGACTCGCGCTGCGTCCAGAGCCTCGAGTGATTGGGTTCTGCCTCCACCCACCGATTCGACGCGAGCCGACAGACCGGAGGATGAGAGCACCGTCGAATACACCTCGGCCAACACCGAACTCTCCACTGATGCGTCAGCAGCCACCACGATCTGGTCACGAGACTCCGCTCCGGCGCTCTCTACCACCGAATCACCGTTTGCGCATCCGCTGAGAATTGGCAGGACCATCAGTGCTGCAACAACAGTCGAATACTTCGTGCGTGTGCTCTTCACCGAAATCCTCACATCCAATCCCATGGATCGAAAACCGTGCCATGTCGGTACCTATCGTTACACTTGTCGGGCGATGCGCGGTAACCAGTCCTGACGCAGCCACTCGGTGGCGGCGCCGTCGAAGCCACTCGGGTGGCTTCGCCACAAGGGGATGGTTTCCGACGCCCGAAACACGGGACGCCCGAAAAACCGGAAGGACGCTCATGCGCACCTCACGATTTCGTTCCAACCGTTGGCTCGTAGCCGCGGCAACCGTTGTCTCTCTGACTGCACTGACAGCGTGCGGTAGCAGTGACGGTGACTCCAACAGCGATCCCAACGCGGTTGTCGTCGGCTCCGCCAACTTCACCGAATCCGAGACGATCGCCAACATCTACGCCGAAGCACTGCGTGTCAACGGGTTCGATGTGTCCACGTCGTTCAACGTCGGCAGCCGTGAGGCGTACATTCCGGCGCTCAAGGACGGGTCGATCAGCGTCATTCCGGATTACACGGGAAATCTCCTGCAGTACTTGGATCCCGACAGCACGGCCACCAGCTCCGCTGATGTCCTCGCTGCTCTTCCCGCAGCTCTCGGGTCGGAATTGGCCATTGCGACGCCTGCATCCGCCGAGGACAAGGACGCCGTGGTCGTCACGAAGGAAACCGCTGACAAGTGGAACCTGAAGACGATCGCCGATCTGGCTCCGCATTCCGCCGAGGTCAAGTTCGGCGCTCCGGCCGAGTTCCAGGAACGTCCAGCCGGATTGCCCGGTTTGAAGTCCAATTACGGTCTCGACATCTCGGCAGCCAACTTCGTCCCGATCGCCGACGGCGGTGGACCGGCAACAGTGAAGGCTCTCTCGTCCGGCGACATCACGGCGGCAAACATCTTCACGACGTCTGCCTCCATCCCGGCAAACAACTTCGTGGTTCTCGAAGACCCGAAGAACAATTTCCCGGCTCAGAACGTGGTGCCGGTGCTGCGCGCGTCGAAGTCTTCCGACAAGTTGAAGACAGTCCTCGATGCGGTGTCCGCCAAGCTCACCACCGAAGAGTTGTTGGCACTCAACGTCCAGGTGTCCGGCGACACCAAGACGGAGCCGGCAGCGGCGGCCAAGGCGTGGGTGACGGCGCAGGGCCTCGACAAGCCGGTCTCGTAGTCACGTGATCACATTCGAGGGCGTCACCAAGCAGTATCCGGACGGCACCACCGCCGTCGACCGTCTCGATCTCACCATCGAGGCCGAGTCGTTCACGGTGTTCGTGGGGCCGTCCGGGTGCGGCAAGACGACGTCGATGCGCATGATCAACCGGATGATCACACCGACGTCGGGCAAGATCTTCGTCGACGGTCGTGACATCGCCCAGACCGACGCGGTGAAGCTGCGTCTCGGCATCGGGTACGTCATCCAGAACGCCGGCTTGCTTCCGCATCGCACCGTGATCGACAACGTCGCAACAGTTCCGGTACTGCGCGGTGAGTCCCGCCGCGCAGCGCGCAAAGCCGCGTTGGGGGTACTCGAACGAGTCGGTCTGGACATCTCCCTTGCCACCCGCTATCCCGGGCAACTCTCGGGTGGGCAGCAACAACGTGTGGGAGTTGCGCGAGCATTGGCTGCCGATCCGCCGATCCTGTTGATGGACGAGCCCTTCAGCGCCGTCGACCCGGTGGTGCGTGAGGATCTGCAGACCGAAATGCTCCGTCTTCAAAGCGAACTGAAGAAGACGATCGTCTTTGTCACCCACGACATCGACGAGGCAGTCAAACTCGGTGATCACATTGCCGTCTTCGGTCCCGGCGGGCGGCTTCAGCAGGTTGCGGCACCTCGCGACGTGTTGGCCGCACCGGCAACGGATTTTGTCGCCGGATTTGTCGGACGCGATCGCGGATATCGGGGATTGTCGTTCCGCGCTGCCGACGAGGTTCCGTTACACCCCGTACGCACGGCCGTCGAGAACGAATTGAAGGCTCTGCGTCTGGAATTGGGCGAGTGGGTTCTCGTGGTCACGGACAGCGGAAGTCCGCAGGGATGGATCGACGTGACCGGCGTCGAAGGCCTGCGCTCGGGACGCACTCTCGCGCAGTCGACGTCGGCCGGTGGTTCGTTGTTCTCCCCCGGCGGTGATCTACGCCAAGCACTCGATGCGGCAATCTCGTCCCCTTCCGGTATCGGCGTTGCCGTCGACGGCGAGGGAGCGGTCATCGGCGGGATCCTCGGGTCCGAAGTCGTGGCGAGATTGGCAGATCAGCGTCGACGCGAGGACGAGGAACGCAACCGAGTCGCCTTCACCGAGGGATTCGGGGCGTAGCGGCATGCGCTGGCTCATCGACAATTTCTCGACGGTCGTGGACTACTCGAAGACCCATCTGTATCTGGCGCTGCTGCCCTTGTTGATCGGTCTCCTGATTGCCGTTCCGGTCGGAACAGCGATCCGCAACGTCAGATGGCTGCGCCGAATCACGTTGACCCTGGCGAGCATTGCGTTCACGATTCCGTCGCTCGCGCTGTTCGTCACCATCCCTCAGCTGTTCGGACTCAAGACCCTTGATCCGCTCAACGTCGTGATCGCACTGAGCGTCTATGCGACGGCACTGCTCATCCGGGCCGTGCCCGAAGCACTCGATTCGGTGCCGGACAACGTCATCGACGCTTCCACCGCCGTCGGGTTCACACCGCTACGACGCGCCCTGACGGTCGAGTTGCCGTTGGCACTGCCGGTGATGATCGCGAACATCAGAGTTATTGCCGTTACCAATATTTCGCTGGTTTCGGTCGGATCGCTGATCGGAATCGGCGGGCTGGGAGTTCTGTTCAAACAGGGCTACGACCGCGACTACCCGGACCAGATCGTTGCCGGCATCATCGCGATTGTCGTGCTGGCCCTGGCGCTCGACCTGATCCTGTATCTGATCGGCCGATTCCTGACCCCGTGGACCAGAACATCGACCTCGTCGAAGGTCCCCGCCGTCGTGGCTGCCGAGGGGGAACCCGTATGAGCATCTTCACCGGAGCCTGGGACTTCATCGTCGATCCCGGAAATTGGAGCGGCGACACCGGAATCGGCACCCGCATCCTCCAGCACCTCTGGTACAGCGTTCTGGCCGTGGCGCTTTCGGCTGTGATCGCGGTGCCCATCGGATTACTCATCGGCCATCTGCGTCGCGGTGAGATCGTGGTCGTCAGTCTCGTCAACGCACTGCGGTCGCTGCCCACTCTCGGCCTGCTGACCTTCCTCGTTCTTCTCATGGGACTCGGGGTGATGCCGCCGATTCTCGCCCTCGTCATCCTCGGCATTCCCCCACTACTCGCCGGCACCTACGCCGGAATTGCCAGCGTCGACCGCGGCGTCGTCGAGGCCGCGCGGGCGATGGGTATGACCGAACTCCAAGTGCTCTTCCGCGTCGAGATACCCAATGCGCTGCCATTGATTCTCGGCGGACTGCGTAACGCGACACTGCAGGTGATTGCCACGGCAACGGTCGCCGCCTACGTCAACCTCGGCGGCCTCGGCCGGTACATCTTCGACGGTCTCGCGCTCTACAAGTACGACCGAGTGGTCGTCGGCGCAATTCTGGTCGCGGTTGTGGCTCTGGTCGTGGACGGCTTACTGGCGCTGGTGGTCTGGGCATCGGTTCCCGGGACCGGCAGGCTGCGCCGAACACCCGACCTCACTCGTCTGTAGATCGGTACACACGAAAAGCCCCGATCGGAACCTTGTGTGCGGGTCCCGATCGGGGCTTTCGTAGTCCCTCTTAGCTGGTCACGCCCTCAGCATGCGCTGCGGCCGCGACGGCTTCCGCTACTGCGGGTGCCACGCGAGGGTCGAGTGGGCTGGGGACGATTTTGTCCGCCGCCAACTCGTCGCCGACCACCGACAGGATTGCCTCGGCGGCAGCGAGCTTCATACCTTCGGTGATGCGACGGGCGCCGGCGTCGAGCGCGCCCTTGAACACACCGGGGAAGGCGAGAACATTGTTGATCTGGTTCGGGAAATCACTGCGACCCGTAGCCACGATCGCCGCATACTTCGACGCGGTTTCGGGGTGAATCTCCGGGTCCGGGTTGGAGAGCGCGAACACGATCGACTCGGGAGCCATCGAAGCGATGAGCTCCTCGGGGATCTTGCCCGCCGAGACACCGAGGAACACGTCGGCACCTTCGAGAGCCTCGATGGCACCACCGTGCAGGTCGCGGGGATTGGTGCGGGCCGCGAGTTCTGCCTTCACGTCGTTGAGGTCGCTGCGCTCGCCCGAGATGATGCCCTTCGAGTCCAGCACGATGACGTCGCTGATTCCGGCGGCGAGCAGGATGTTCGCGCACGCAACACCCGCAGCACCGGCGCCGGAGATGACGACCTTGAGTGTGGTGATGTCGCGGCTCTGAACCTTCACGGCGCCCTTGAGGGCAGCGAGGACCACGATGGCGGTTCCGTGCTGATCGTCGTGCATGACGGGGCAGTCGAGGGCTTCGATGACGCGCTTCTCGATCTCGAAGCAACGCGGCGCCGAAATGTCCTCGAGGTTGACCGCGCCGAAGCTCGGGCGCAGACGGATGAGCGTCTCGACGATCTCGTCGGGATCCTTGGTGTCGAGAACCAGCGGAATGGAGTTCAGTCCGGCGAAGTTCTTGAACAGTGCCGACTTGCCCTCCATGACGGGCAGCGACGCGCGGGGGCCGATGTCGCCGAGTCCGAGAACCGCGGTGCCGTCGCTGACCACGACGACAAGTCGGTTGGTCCACGTGTATCGATCGGCGAGGGTTTCGTCTGCAGCGATGGCGCGGCTCACCTGAGCAACACCCGGCGTGTAGGCGATCGAGAGGGCCCGCTGCGTATCGAGCGGTGCTGTGGTCTCGACCGAGAGCTTGCCACCGACGTGAGCGGCAAAGATTTCTTCGTCGGTCAACTCGACCTTGGGTACGTTGATGGCTTCAGTCACGAGGGACACGATGACACTCCTGATTAGTCCAGCCTCAAGCGGGGCTGGGTTACTGGGAAGTAATCCTTCGGACCGCTGCGAAACTACGTTCACAACGGTCAGAGATCATTTCTTCCGCGAACGACTACTGAGAAGAAGAGCATTCGGCGTGCGCGAGAAAGTGGGCCGCAATACATCCGAAGCGTCATGGTGTGGGGCGGGTGAGCCCTGGCGTATCCATGCAATCTAGGTTTCGGGAGAAATTCTGACGAAACCTGCACTTCGGGGCCGGGCTGTGGCGCCGCCTCGAAGTAACTCCAGTTTGCCACCAGAGTCGGATCACAATCAAATCCTCCAAGCGGTCGGATTCCTCACCACACTCGAACCCGAGCCGTCATTCCCACCCAGTCATCCCCACCACTGCGTCACCAACAACAGCCCCGCCACCACGAGCACGACCACCGATCCGGCAACCGCCGCGATACCCCGCCTGCGGTCGCACCAGATCTGCGCGGCCAAAGCAACCACCGAGGCCGCAATGTGCGCGGTGATCGACGTTGTTCCCGGACCCGGGAATCCGCGGTTGCCGCCCAGATATGCCGAACCGATGATGACGAGTGTCAAGACCACGATTCCGGCCGCCACGGTGCCGCTCAGGGCGCGTAGAGCGCGAACCAGCAGCCATTGTCGTTTGTCGGCGGGATAGTCGTAATCGTCTTCGTACTGATAGTCCTGATAATCCTGGTACCGGTAGTCGTCCTCGTACCTGTCGTCGTATGTCATCTCTTACGCTCCCGCGACGAATCCGCGGATTGATTCCGCAATGAGTTGAACTGCGATGGCGGCGAGCAAAAGACCGGCGATGCGTGCCAGCAGGCTGATGCCACCCTCACCCAGTATCCGGATCAGTGCCGTCGAGAAGCGCAGGACCACGAACAGCACGAGGTGGATGGACAGAATCGCCAACGCGATCGCCAGATACGACGCCGCTTCACCATCGGCCTGGGCGACAAAGACGATGACAGCCGCAATTGCACCGGGACCGGCCATCATCGGCGTTCCCAGCGGAACGAGTGCGACGTTGACGTCGTCGGCTCCCTGCGGACGGTTGGAGGCCTTCCCGGTCAGCAGTTCGAGTGCGATGAGAAGCAGCAGTAATCCGCCTGCGCCCTGCAACGCCGGAATGCCGATGTGAAGGTAGTTGAGTATCGCCTGACCGCCGATGGCAAAGACCGAGATGACCGCAAGGGAGACGGCGGGGGCCTGCCATGCCGCTCGGTTGCGATCTTCACGGCTCTTGCGGCCGACCAGTGACAAGAACACCGGGATGACTCCGGGCGGGTCCATGATCACGAACAGCGTGATGAACACGGTGAGGTAGAGCGTGGTGTCGAGCATCAGCGCCCAAGTACCTCCACGCCGGTGGCAGCCGAGACGAGTTTGTCGAACTCGGCCTCGTCCGTGAGCTCGTCGCCGAGTCCGATCGTCTTGTTCTCGCCGTGGTAGTCCGAGGATCCGGTGACTGCCAAGCCCAGGTCGACGGCCAGGCGGCGCAGGACGTCACGATCGTCGCTGCGATGGTCCGGGTGATCGACTTCGAGACCCCCGAGACCCAGATCGGCCAGATCACGGATGTGGTCGAGCGCAAGCAATCCGCCGCGCGAACGGGCACGTCCATGCGCAAGGACAGTTACTCCCCCGGCCGCTGCCACCAGTTCGACGGCGTACTCGAGCGGAGTGTCGTACTTGGGAACGTCGTATCTCCCTCGACTGGACAACAGGTCGGAGAAAGCCTCACTGATGCTCGACACCACTCCCGCTCGCATCAGGGCCGCTGCGACGTGCGGGCGTCCGACGGACGGACCGGCGTCAGCCAAGATCTGATCGGGATCGACGGGCAGACCGTCGCGCGCCATCATGGTCGTCATCACCCGGATACGTTCGACGCGTTCGGCGCGCAGTCGCTCACGTTCCTTGGCGAATTCGGGGTGCGTCGGATCGAACAGGTACGCCAGCAGATGAACAGCGACCGGCCAACCACGCTCACCTCGACCTTCGCACGACATCTCCATCCCACGAACCAGGCTGACGCCGGCCGGCAAGGCGTGCGCCGCCTCGGCCCAGCCCGAAGTCGTGTCGTGATCGGTGATGGCGACGACGTCGAGTCCGGCGTCGGCTGCGGCGCGCATGAGGGCAGCCGGGGTATCGGTGCCGTCCGATGCGTTGGAGTGGGTGTGAAGGTCTATTCGCACTGTTCCAGTGTGTCAGCAATCGGCAACTTCATCGCGCTCCGGTCGCCGAGCCGGAAGCTGACGTACGATTACGCCGCAGCGGCAGCGCAATTCGATCACGTGTCGCCGCAGTGCCGTTCCCCTGCACTACAGACCGAGAAGGAGCGAGCGTGCCAACCATGCCGTCACTGCCGAATTGGTCGAACGGCAAATCGACGCAAGCCGATGCGCCCAAGATCCCCGTTCCGGCAGCCCGCGCGATCGTCGACTGCGCGGTCTACGTTGACGGCGTGCGGTTGCCGGGCAAGTACACGCACCGCGCCGCGTTGGCCGAGGTCCGTAGTCGAGACAACGCGTTCGTCTGGGTGGGCATGCATGCACCCGACGAAGGCCAGATGCAAGATGTCGCAGCAACTTTCGGACTCCACGAGTTGATGGTCGAGGATGCCGTCCATGCACACGAGCGCCCGAAACTCGAACGCTACGACGACGTCATGTTCCTGGTGCTGCGCACGGTCGTCTACGTACCGCACGAGTCCGTGGCGACGGCGAGCGAGATCGTCGAAACCGGCGAGATCATGGTGTTCGTCGGTCCCGACTTCGTGGTGACCGTCCGTCACGGGGATCACTCCGAACTGGCAAGCGTGCGCAAGTCACTCGAGCAGAATCCCGAGCGTCTCGCCATGGGCCCGTTCGCGGTGTTGCACGCGATCACCGACCACGTCGTCGACAGCTATCTCTCCGTCATTCAACTCGTCGAGCAGGACGTCGACAGCATGGAAGAGTTGGTGTTCAACCCGCGGAACACCGTTGCCGTCGAGCATATCTACCTGCTCAAACGTGAAATCGTCGAACTACGACGCTCGGTCACTCCACTCGGATTGCCACTGCTCCAGCTGACCCAGCCCGCGGGCGGCCTCGTCCCGAAGGAGATCCGGCGATACTTCCGTGACGTAAGGGATCACCACACGATCGTGGCCGAACGTATCTCGGAATACGACGAGGTGTTGAGCTCTCTGGTCGATGCCGCACTCGCGAAGATCGCGGTGCAACAGAACACCGACATGCGCAAGATCTCGGCTTGGGTCGCAATCGCCGCCGTGCCGACGGGCGTTGCCGGTATCTACGGAATGAACTTCGAGAACATGCCGGAACTCGGTTACAAGTACGGCTATCAGTCCATCCTGTTCCTCATCGCGTCGGTGTGTGTCGGCTTGTTCTTTCTCTTCCGTCGCAACAACTGGCTGTGAACCTCGCACGCTGACTCCCTGTACTTGCCACCGTCGCAGGCGGACAATGGATATGGGTACGCATTTTCATTCCGTTCCCGAAATTCATTTTGCGACAAGCAAATTCAGATCCAGGAGAGATGGAGGAACAACCATGCCTACAGTCGAGCAGTCTGTAGAGATCGCGTTGCCACCCAAGGACGTCTGGGAGTACATCGCCGTCGCCGAGAACTGGCCCAACTGGGAGAATTCGATGGTCGAGTGCAAACAGATCACCGACGGCCCGATGGGCGTGGGAAGCCGTTGGCACGGTGTCTCGAGAATCCTGGGCAAGCGTCTCGAGTGGACATCCGAATTCACCGAGTACGACCCACCGAGATCGTCGAAATCGACGTCCGTCGAAAGTCCGGTCAGCTTCTCGCAGACCACGACCTGCGAAGAAGTCGGTGACGGCACTCGGGTCACCTACCGACTCGACAGCGAAAGCGGACTCGGCGGCGTATTCGGCAAGATGGCCGACCCGATCGTGACGAAAGCATTTTCACGGACCGTTCGGGTAAGTCTCGAGAACTTGGCGGACATCCTCGTGCACGCCGAATGATCTGACGGACAAAGCGCCGGCGCAGCTAGAGCGAGGCAGCGGAACGGTGCGGATCGCGAATGTCGATCCCCGCCTCGGTCCACGCTTCCCGCAGCGCCTCCGCGCCGCGCAGACGCACCCAGGCGGCTTCGGTACCGGTCAGGGGGACCACGCCAAGGAAGCGCACCGGATCGAACGGCTCCGGCAGCGTCAGGTCGGCGATCCCGCTGTCACCAAGAAGCACCGCCGTGAACGCAGTGTCCTTCCACAGCGGCTCGCCCAGGTCCAACAGTGCGTCCTCGAGCAGCACGACGCCTTCGACGGACGGCGCCGCAGCCAGGACCGCGAGCGTCCTGGCCACACCCGACGCGACACCCGTGCCACCGCGCAGGGTGAGCACCAACTCGGCGCGAGGACCGCGTGTGGGGTCTGCGACCAGTTCGTTGGGGTCGCCCATCGGATGACGCGAGCACCCCAGTGTGACGTAGCGGACCAGTCCGTCGGGTGATTCGAAACGCAGCACGTCCAGCGGTTCGACACCGAGGAACGTCACTGAGGCCGCGGTGGGGTCCGGCCCCTCGATGCTGCTGACGAGATGGGCCCGGACGGAAGATACGACGCTGTCTGACACTCGTCCATCTAAACACCGTGCCCGCGAGGTTCGCAGCGCAGATACCTCGCGGTGGCGGTAGCGTCGTCGAAATGGTCTCCGTTCTCGCTGTCAGCGACGAGACCGTCGAATTCCTGTGGAGCAGTCAAGTTCGTTCACTCGGAGTCGACGTGATCCTGGGCGCGGGCGATCTGCCGTTTGCGTATCTGGAGTACCTGTCTGACCAACTGAATGCGCCGTGCGTGTTCGTTCCCGGAAACCACGACGTCGATCTGTCCGGATATTCGAACAAGAGATCCGGTTGGATGCGGGCAGGTATGCCGGCGCAGTGGCCCGGCCCGACCGGAGCAGTCAACGCCGACGGACGCATCGTGACCGTCGCCGGTCTGCGGATCGCGGGCCTCGGTGGTTCCATCCGATACAACACGGGTCCCAATCAGTGGTCCGAGCGCCAGCAGAGCCGACGCGCCCGCTCGCTCACCTGGCGAAACGCCTGGCAATCGAGGCTTCCCGGCGGCCGGGCGGGCGTGGATGTGCTGCTCACCCACAGCCCCGCCCGCGGTGTCGGCGACGCCGAGGATCGGCCACATCGTGGGTTCGAATGCTTCACCCCCTTGATCCGCACCCTCGATCCGACGGTCATGATTCACGGACACATCCACCCGCACGGGCGAACACCTCTCGATCTGGAGGTAGGCCGGACTATCGTGCTCAATACCGTCGGCTTCACGCTGATGGAGATTTCCCCAGGTACTCCGCCGACGATCGTGAGGCGCCGACATGGCTCGTGACACCGGATTTCCCACAGCCGACGCGGAAAACGACTTCGCTCGTCAGCGTCGACGCGCCGACGTTGCCCGTCTGGTCAGTTGGCTACGACGCGAACCGGACGACGTCAACGCGATCCTGCCGTTCGACGAGGTTGTCGCAGCGCTCGGCAAGGTTGGTGAGAAGTCTCTGGGTCTACAGGTCGTCACCATCGAATCGATAGTCGGAAGTGTCGACCGCACAGGTGATTTCGACAGGTACTTCCGCCCGACGTCCACTCATTCGCGCGCTCGTTGGGAGCGACTTGCGGTGGCGCAACGACGCGGCGAATCGGTGCCACCCGTTCAGTTGTACCGTGTCGGCTCCATGCATTTCGTGATCGACGGACACCACCGAGTGTCCATTGCGTGTGCGATGCACCAGAAGACAATCGACGCGTACGTCACCGAGATCATCACGCGCATCTCGCCGGAAGGCATCACTCAGCGCGCCGATCTGCTCATCAAGGACCATCGCCGACTCTTCCTCACTCGCGTTCCGCTGCAGGGTTCACAACGCGAAGCTGTCCAGGTCACCGACCCGTGGGAGTACGCCGAACTCAGTGAGTGCGTGGAGGCGTGGGGTTTTCGGCTCATGCAGGAAAAGGGTGAGTTCCTCGGCCGAGACACGGTCGCCCGGCGCTGGTTCGGCGAGGAGTTTCTCCCCGTCGTGCGAATGCTGAGGGGCGCCGACATGTTGCCCGAGCACACCGACGCCGAGGCGTACTTGTGGATCGCCCGGGAGCGGTACCGACTGGTGCGGCGGCACATGTGGAATGACGAGATCGTGGCCGAACTACGCGATCGAGCACCGCGAAAGCACAAGCCTGCTACGTAGCGACAGCGAACCGCACCTCTCGGGTCGGGATCTTCGGGTGCATGAACTTCAGCAACGAACGCGCTTCTTTCTCGATGGACGCGAGCGCGGTCTTCGGTTGCTGCGCAAACAGAGTCGCGCTCAACTCGACGGTCTCCTTTGCCGGCGTCACCGCTGCGAATCCCACCACCTTTCCGCGCACCAGGATGGCGGGCTTGATGATGCCGTTGACGGTGAAGACGCGAGTTCGATACTGCTCGTCCATGATTCGCGAGCGGTCGGCGTGCGAGAGCAGGATGTTGTCGAACGGAGCAAGGATTCTGACCGGCGGTGTTCCGGAGGTCGGTCGTGGCGCGTCCGGCAGGTCGAACACCTCGGCCCCTTTCGCGTTGACAAAGGTGATCAAGCCCGGACGTAGCCTCTCGAAGACTTCGGCGAGTCTCGTGAGTCCCGACCACGCTTGCGCATCCTTCACGCTCGCGGGCCCGAAGGCAGCCAGATAGCGCAGCACCATCGCGTCGGGATCTGGAGTTGAACTCACCTCTGCGCCAAGCCAATTCTCCAACGTCGTCAGTGCCGGTGCTCCGGATCGTCCCCACAGACCTCGCGGTGGGACCTGCACCATCGGCAGAAGCCCTCGAACTCCGTGCGCCAGTCCTTCGGCCGCGTGGCCGGGAAAGCGCTCTGCCAGTATCGGTCTCATCTGCATCTGAGTACGCGGCCCGTCCGCTACCAGGTCACGCCCCGCCTGCGCAAGCGCGTCGAGATCCAACCCGGTGAGCGCCGCACGCTGAGTGCTGTTGGTGTGGAGATCGCGTTCCATGATCGTCTGAACCGTGGCCCGGAAGGGACCCGCATCGGCGGCCGAGAGGGCAAAGACCGTGCCCCGCATGGCAACCAGCCGCACCACCTGGCGCTTCTCGACAAGGGTGGAGAGGTCTTCTGCCGCAAAGTTCTTCAGCCGCGCCCACAGTGCCAGGTAGGGCGGATTCGGCGCCTGGGCCTGCAGACCTGCCAGGTGCTCGATCGCATCCAACGCGCTGACCTCGGCCCGCCGCAGCAGGAACTGCCGCGCCAGAGTCGCCAGGTTGAGCTCGCGATCGGTGATCAGTGCAGCCATCGACAACTCCTCAACGATCGTGGTCAGGGGCGGTGACGATCTCGATCGGTATCTCGACTCGCGCGAGGGTTCCGGACTCTTCACCCGGTCCGACCGAGAACGAGCCACCAGCGGCAACCACACGCAGTTCGTGCGAGAGCAGTCCGATGTGCCCGGCGGCCCGTCGTTGGGCAATCCGATCGGCGCTGATCCCCCGACCGTCGTCCGAGACCACGAGCACCGCACGGTGGTCCAGCCGCGCAAGCTCGATCCGGACGCTCTGCGCGCCGGCATGTTTGACGACGTTGCCCAGAAGCTCTCGGGTGGCGCCGAACAAGACCTCGTCCGCGGACGTGCGTAAATCGTCGTTCCAGCCCGAAGTGTCGACGTCGACCACCACTCCGCCGCGTCCCTGCGCCGAGCGCGCGAGGTCCCCGATCGCGCGGGCAAGACCCACGTGGACGAGAACTGTGGGATGCAGTTCCGAGACGGACGATCTCAGCAGCGTTGTCGCTTCACCGAGCGCTTTCCCGGCTCGCGCCAACGCGACGGGTTCCGCACTGCCTGCCAATTCGTCGAGATCCATCCGCGCCGCGAGAACGTACTGGAGCGCCCCGTCGTGCAATTGCTCGGACAGTTCTGTGCGCTCACGCTGCTCGAGCCCCATGAGTTCGGCCAGAAGGCTCGTGCGATGCCCGACGAGGTGCCCGATGGTCAACACTCGCGACCTTTGAATCCGAGTCAATCCGATTGCGCCCGCACCCACCCCGGCCAAGGCCATGGTACTCAGCAGGATCGACGGCCACGGCTCGGAATTCGAAGTCATCGTTGCCCAACTGGAAGCAAAAAACACACCGATCGTGCAGGCAACGACGCCGACACACACGTCCGTCCGCAGTTGCGTACACGCAAGAACCGGAATGACGAAGAGCCCGTTGCTCAAGATGTCGGCGGTCCAACTCTGCTCGGCTGCGAGACCGGTCAGCAATGTCAGAGTTGCGAGCACGGCGAGGTCGACGAACAAGCCGAGCCAGATCATCGTCACCGGGCCGGTGCCGCCTTTGCGGATCCACAGCGCCACGGCTGCCGACCAGAGGGCATAGGCGCCCAGAATCGCGAAACACCATCCCGCGTCGTTCATCGGCGGGACGAAGATCAGCGTCAGGGCGATGAACAGCACCAGAGCGCCGCGCACCGTCAGTTGGAGGTACGCACCGCGGTAGGCGTGTTCGCGCATGATCCGTTCGAGGTCCGGGCCGCCGGGCAGGTGCTCGGTTCGTACCGAGGATTCGTTCATCTGTCCTCCTGTGCCGCCCATCCCAGTTCCCTGTGAATGAGCTTCGCACACGAGATTTCACAATCAACCCGCAATACCGTGAATGGCACAGCATTCACCGAACCTCGAAACCACGCAGGAGTGCTCATGATCTCGACCCGAGCAAGCAAGCGCCGCATCGCCACTCGATTTGCCGTCGCCGGCGCCCTGGCAGCGGCGCCGATCGCCGTGGTCGCCGGGACAGCGCAAGCCGCCCCGGCCTCCACCCATCACGAACAATTCGGCCGCCTGGTCCCCCTACCCGAGCCGGCCGACGCAGCGCCCGGCCCCGAACAGGTACCGCTCCCCTGGGGCGCGACGTATTCGGTCACCTTGCCCGGGTAAAGGTCACAGCAGCAGATTGGCTCCCGTACCGCCGTCGAACACTGCGATCTTGGCGGGATCGAACCACAGATCGATAGACCTGCCCTGGGCCACGGTGGACTCGGACGAGAGTCTGGCAACCAGTTGACCGCCACCAGCGACGGCCGTTCCCGAATCGGCGGCGAGTTCCTCGAGTTCACGAGAATTGACGGCGGGGCCACCAGCGAGGAAATACGCGTACTTGTCGGAACCCATCGATTCCAGCACGTCGACGTCGACGGTGAACGTCCCACCGTGCGGCTTCTGCGCTGCATCGACCAGCGCCACGTCCTCGAAATGTTCCGGCCTGATACCGACCACGACGTCCTTGCCCGAGCCGCTGCCCGAGATCTTCGACTGCGCCGCCGCGGGCAGGCGAACATCGCCGATCGGCGTGCTGACGCCGTCCGCCGTCAACTGTCCGGGGAAGAAGTTCATGGACGGGGACCCGATGAACCCCGCCACGAACAGATTGTTCGGACGATCGTAGAGTTCCTGCGGCGCACCGATCTGTTGCACGATTCCGCCGCGCAGCACGACTACCCGATCGCCGAGCGTCATCGCCTCGGTCTGGTCGTGGGTCACGTAAATCGTTGTCGTACCGAGTCGCTGCTGCAGACGGGCGATCTCCGTCCTCATCTGCACGCGCAGTTTGGCGTCCAGGTTGGAAAGCGGCTCGTCCATGAGAAACGCCTTCGGGCTGCGCACGATTGCGCGTCCCATCGCGACACGCTGACGCTGACCGCCCGACAGGTTCGCCGGTTTGCGATCGAGATGCTGGGTGAGGTCGAGCACCCGCGCTGCGTCGTCGACCTTGGCGTTGATCTCGTCCTTGGACATCTTCGCCAAGGTCAGTGGGAACGCGATGTTCTGGCGCACCGTCATGTGCGGATACAGAGCATACGACTGGAACACCATCGCGATGTCGCGGTCCTTGGGGGCGCGTTCGTTGACGCGTTCGCCCGCAATCCTCAGCTCGCCGGTCGAAATGTCTTCCAACCCGGCAATCATGTTGAGAGTCGTGGATTTTCCACAACCGGAGGGGCCCACGAGAATGATGAATTCTCCGTCGGCGATGGTGATGTCGACATCACTGACCGCCTTGGCTCCGTCCGGGTACAGCTTGGTCACCTTGTCCAGCACGATCTCGGCCACAGGCTTATCCCTTCACTGCGCCGGAAGTAAGCCCGGCCACGATACGACGTTGGAAGAACAGAACAAAGATGATGATCGGAATGGTGATGACCATGGCGGCCGCGGCGATCGACCCGGTGGGCTCCTCGAATTGTGAAGCGCCGGTGAAGTTCGCGATGGCCGCAGGGGCGGTGATGGAGCGTTCGGTCGACGTCAACGAGATCGCGAACAACAGATCGTTCCAGCAGAAGATGAAAACCAAGATGCCCGCAGTGACGATACCGGGCGCGGCCAGTGGAGCCACCACCTTCCGGAACGCCTGACCCGGCGTCGCGCCGTCCATCTGAGCCGCCTTCTCGAGTTCCCACGGAATCTCTTTGAAGAACGCCGAGAGCGTATAGATCGCCAACGGCAACGCAAATGTGATGTACGGCAGGATGAGTCCGGCCCAGGTGTCGAAGAGTCCGAGCCGTCGTTCGATGTCGAACAGCGGGCTCACCAATGAAATCTGCGGGAACATCGCGATCAGCAGTGCAACACCCACCAGCAGCTTCTTGCCCGGAAAATCCAGGCGCGCAATGGCGTACGCTGCCATGGTCCCGATCACCACGGCGATGACCGTCGAGATGAGTCCGATACCGATGGAGTTGATCAGAGCACTGGTGAAGGCGCTGGTGTCGAAGATTCCTCGGTAGTTGTCCAGGGTCCACTTCTCCGGAATGAACTTGCCGTCCTTGATCGTTCCGGCCGGTTTGAAGGACAGGCTGGCGATCCACAGGACGGGAACCAGCGCGTACAGCAAGACCAGAAGGTTGACGACGGACCAGCTGATCTTGAGTCTGGGAGTCACGGTCATGTCAGCGTCCTTCCGTATCGGATCCGGGAGCCGAAGCACCGAAAAGTTTGATGAAGATGAACGCGATCACGGCCACACACACGAAGATCAGCACGCTGATCGCGGATCCGATGCCCAGGTTGAATGCCTTGAACAGATTGTCGTAACCCAGAATCGACACCGACCCGGTGTCGTTCGCTCCCTTCGTCAGCACGTAGATGTTGTCGAAGATGCGGAACGCGTCGAGTGTGCGGAACAGCAGAGCGACGAGGATGGCGGGCTTCATCAGCGGAAGGATGATGCGTACCAACCGGGTCCACGCGCCGGCGCCGTCCACCTGAGCCGCCTTGAGAAGGTCATCGGGCACGAGCGCCAAGCCGGCCAGCAGGAGCAGCGCCATGAACGGCGTCGTCTTCCAGACCTCGGCAAGGACGATGATCGCGAGCGACGGGATCTGGTCGGTGAGCGGCGCACTGCCGTCGGGCAGGAGATTGGCGAGGTAGCCGGTCCCCGGCGTCCACGCGTAGTACCAGCTGTATGCCGCCGCGACGGTGACGATGCCGTACGGGATGAGCACAACGGTGCGGACGAGCCCCTTGCCCACGATCGTTCGGTGCATCACCAGTGCGATGGTCAGTCCGAGAACGAACTCGATGACGACCGAGACGACAGTGATCGACGTCGTCACCGCGAACGCTTGCCACCAGTAACCGTCGGTCAGCACCGACACGTAGTTGTCGAACCACACGAACTTTCGTTGATCCGGGAAGCGCAGGTCGTAGCGCTGCAAACTCAGCCAAACGGCGTAGACCACCGGATATGCGGTCACCGCGATCATGAGAATCGCGGCCGGGGCCACCAGCCAGAGACCGAGGCGACGCTCGGCCGCCTTTCCGTCCGACATCTTCGACTTCGCGGAGTGCTTCGGCTCCGGCGAGGGCGTCGCGACTGTTGGTGCAGCTCCCGAATTTTCGCTGTCGATCGTCACGGAATCAGCCCCTCGGAATTGACTGCCTTGCGTACCTGCTCGGCAAGATCGTTCACGGTCGATTCCGGATCGATGTTTCCTACAGGGTTCAGCGTGGCAGTGATGAGCGTCGAAATACTCTGATAGGCAGGAGAAACCGGACGAACCGAAGCGGTGTCCAGGCTGTCGCGAACCTCACGCCACGCCGGGTACGCCTCCTGGAACGCCGGGTCGTCGTACAGGCTCTCGAGAGTCGGCGGAACGCCACCAGCTACCGCGTTGTTGCGCTGATTCTCCTCGTTACGCAGACAGGTGAGCGCCTCGAACGCGAGGTCCGGATGCTGGCTGGTCTTGGCCACCGCTACGTTGAAGCCGCCGATCGTGACCTCGGCCGGCTTACCCTCGATCACCGAGGGATACGGAGCGGCAAGGAAATTCCGTTCTCCGTTCACCGTGAGCACCGTGTTTCCGGTGTTCTCACTGGTGACGTTGCCCTTGTCGTCGATGTACGGCAGATCGCCCTTCTCGGCGTTCTCCATGATGCCGGGCAGCACGAACGGCCAGTTGACCTGGAAGGCAGATTTGCCGCTCTCCATACCCAATCGCGACGACGCTTCATCCCCCTGCGAGATCGAGGGATCCGCACCCTTCGCGGTGGCGACGCGCTTCATGACGGTCAGCGCCTGCTGGGCAGCATCACCGTCGGCCACCGTCACGGTTGTTCCGTCGGGCCCCACCACCGATCCGCCGGCACTGGCGAGGAGGGTGTTGAACCAGACCATCAATCCTTCGTATTGCTTGCCCTGCACACCGATCCAGCTGGGGCGCCCCTCCGCGGCCAGGCCTTCGGAGATGTCGATCATCTGATCCCAGGTTTGGGGTGGTTGCCCGTCCGGCATCAAATCCTTTCGATACCAGAGCAATTGGGTGTTGGTGTTCAATGGCGCCGCATAGAGTTGGTCCTGCCACTTCGCCGACTCCAGCGGACCCTCGAGAGTCCCGTTGCTGACCTCGGCCGCCACGTCGTCAGGAAGCGGCAATGCCCATCCGGCTTCGGCGAATTCGGCAGTCCACACCACGTCGAGCGTCATCAGATCGAGTGACTTGTCATTGCCGGTCAGACGCCGGGCCAACTGAAGTCGCTGGTCGTCGGCACCCTTGGGCAGAGTTTTCTGCTCGACCCGGTACGCGCCGTTCGACGCCGCCGAACAATTGGCGGCGGCCTCCGCATACTGCTCGGCGCCGTCGGCGGCGGTGTAGAAGGACAGCACCACGCCGTCGTCATTGTCTGATCCACACGCACTGAGCAAGGGCGCCAACAACAATGTCGCCGCGCCGAGCAGCCCCACCCTCAATTTCTTCTTCTGCCCCGCCTGCAATCTCTTGTTCTGCACAGCCGTCCTCCTCGGGCGGCGAGACGGCGCAGTCGATTCGGCTGGCCGACGCACCACACATCGGCACTTTTCCCGGAGAAGGGACCTATTTCCTTGTCCGGCAAACGGTCACGGGAAGCGAGTACTACCTCGCCCGCGTGTACATAAAGTAACCGAGATCACACAAGTTGGCAGCCCGAGCGAGAATGTCAGATGGCGAGCTTGGCGAGCAGGTCGCGCGCCGACTCCGCCGTCTTGGGCTCACACAGTACGTCGTAACGTCCGGCGACCAACTGCATCGTCGAGGCGAAGTCCCGCTGCCCACGCGTCGCGGCGTACGGGATGGTCGTGGAGATGACACCGAAGATGATGCCGCCCACGATGCCCGCGATCAGCGGAGCGAGGAACCCGCCGGTGACGATTCCGAGCACCAGGCCGAAGAAGACACCGAGCCAGGCACCGGAGACGATGCCACCACCGATCACCTTGGCCCACGTCAACCGGCCGAGAACGCGCTCGACCTGCATCAGGTTCACGCCGACGATTGTGACGTCCTGAACCGGGAATTCTTGATCGGAGAGGTAATCGACTGCGCGCTGTGCCTCGGCGTAGGTGGGATACGACCCGATGGGCCATCCCGAAGGCGGTGTCGGCAACGCTCCACGGCGCGACCCATTCGACGATTGACCGAGCGGATTGGACATGGCTGGCAGCGCTCCTCTTTTCGGGCACGTCATCCACGCGGATGACGCAAGTACATCTACCCCTATTGTGCCCTTTACAGACCTGATTCGTTCGGCTATGCGAGCGTCAGGCGTGTTCGGGCGGCGTGAATTCCGACGTGCGCGTCATCCCCGCGGCGCGGCCCTTGGCCGAAATCACCAGTGCCATCTTGCGACTCGCCTCGTCGATCATCTCGTCGCCGAGCATGACGGCGCCCCGCCCTCCTCCGGCGGCCGAGGTGTGGAACGCGTACGCGTCCAAGATGAGTTCTGCACGGTCGTAATCGGATTGGCGCGGACTGAACACCTCGTTGGCAGCCTCGATCTGCGTGGGATGCAGAACCCACTTGCCGTCGAAGCCGAGCGCTGCCGTCCGCGCCGCCGACCGAGTGAAAGCCTCGACGTCGCGAATCTGGAGGTACGGACCGTCGATCGCCTGGACGCCGTGTGCACGTGCGGCCATCAAGATGGTCATCAAGATGTGGTGATACGCGTCACCGCGGTCGTAACCGTCCGGTTGCTCACCGACGACCAGAGTTCGCATGTTCAAGCTCGCCATGAAGTCGGCCGGGCCGAACACGAGTGCCTCGACGCGGGGACTCGCGGTGGCGATCGCGTCGATGTTGGTCAAGCCGATCGCGTTCTCGATCTGCGGCTCGATTCCGATCTTGCCGACCTCGAGACCGTTGGCCTTCTCGACCTGCGTCAACAACAAATCGAGTGCCTGGACGTGACTCGCGTCGGGAACCTTGGGCAGCAGAATGGCGTCCAGATGCGCTCCGGCGCGGCCGACCACCTCCACGACGTCGGCATACGTCCATTCGGTCGTCCAGTCGTTGACCCGGACGACCTTGACCTGTTTGCCCCACCCGTCCTCGGCCAACGCGTCGCCGATCGACTCTCGTGCCGCCTGCTTCGCCAACGGCGCCACCGCGTCTTCGAGGTCGAGGAAGATCTCGTCGGCGGGCAATCCCTTCGCCTTGTCGATCATCTTCCGACTGCTGCCGGGAACTGCCAATACCGATCGACGGGAACGGTTGCGTGAAGTCATTGCGGACTGCCCTTCTCGATTTTCGGTGGCGCCGTTGCAGATTTTGACGCTGGACGAATTAGCCTTGCAATCATGGCAGCAGCAGGCAAGGTATTTGCAGCCAGGCTTGCCGGCCTGGTTGTACTCGGCCCGGACGGCGAATCGATCGGTCGTGTGCGCGACGTCGTCATCACGGTCCGTATCGGACGCCAGCAACCGCGGGTTCTCGGTCTGGTGATCGAAATGTTCACGCGCAAACGCATTTTCGTTCCGATGCTCCGCGTGACAGCCATCGAGCCGAGTGCGGTCACCCTGACCACGGGCAACGTCAGTTTGCGGCGCTTCAACCAGCGGCCGGGTGAAGTACTCGCGCTGGCGCAGGTACTCGATTCGCATGTGCGCGTGGACGACCCGGAACTCGAGGAGCTTCACGGCGTCGACACGATAGTCGTCGACCTCGGGATCGAATCGACGCGAACGCGAGACTGGGTCGTCTCGAAGGTCGCCGTTCGCGGCCATCGCGGACGCCTCGGTCGACGCGCGGCGATTCACATCGTCGACTGGCAGCACGTCGCCGGCCTCACCCAGAGCGATCTCTCGCTCCCCGGCCAGGGCGTAGCTCACCTCCTTCTGCAGTACGAAGGGATGCGACCCGCCGATGTGGCCAACGCCATGCGCGAACTGCCGGAGAAGCGCCGCCACGAACTGGCCGTGGCACTCGACGACGAACGCCTCGCCGACGTCGTGCAGGAACTGCCGGCGGACGACCAGACCGATCTGCTGATGCACCTGGAAGTCGAACGTGCCGCCGATCTACTCGAAGCGATGGATCCCGACGACGCCGCCGACCTGTTGGGCGAGCTGCCCGAGACCGAAGCCGAATCACTGTTGCAGTTGATGGACCCGCAGGATTCCGAACCTGTTCGACGCCTGCTCGAGCACTCCCCGGACACTGCCGGTGGTCTGATGACGCCCGAACCGGTAGTACTGACGGCCTCGACGACCGTCGCCGAGGCCCTTGCCCGCGCCCGCAACTACGACGTGACCCCGGCGCTGTCGAGCATGGTCTTCGTCGTACGTCCGCCGACGGCGACTCCGACCGGGCGGTATCTCGGCTGCGTCCACTTGCAGAAGCTTCTCCGCGAGCCTCCCGCCAGCCTGGTGGGCGGAATACTCGACACCGACATGCCCCGGTTGGCGCCGGACGACTCGCTGGCGTCGGTCACCCGATACTTCGCGACCTACAACTTGGTGTGCGGGCCGGTCGTGGACGACGAGAACCACCTGATCGGGGCCGTGACAGTCGACGACGTGCTCGATCACCTCCTGCCGGAAGACTGGCGTGAGGATTACTCCGACGACGAGGAACTACTCCGATGAGCGAACGGGCGTCGAGCACGACCGCACGGCAACGACTGGAAACGCCTCGCGGAAGCCGCCGGTTCAATCTCGATTTCGACGTCGAAGCTGTCGGGCGCGTCAGTGAACGCATCGCCCGCTTCCTCGGTACCGGGCGTTATCTCGCGATCCAGACGATCATCGTGATCGTCTGGATCCTGATCAACGTGTTCGCGGTGGCGCTGCAGTGGGACCCGTATCCGTTCATCCTGCTCAACCTCGCCTTCTCCACCCAGGCCGCCTACGCGGCGCCGCTGATCCTCCTGGCCCAGAATCGTCAGGAGAATCGCGACCGGGTCTCGCTCGAGGAGGACCGCTCACGCGCCGAGCAAACCAAAGCGGACACTGAATTCCTCGCTCGCGAACTCGCAGCGCTGCGCATCGCCGTCGGCGAGGTCGCCACCCGCGACTACCTGCGGCGGGAGCTCGAGGAGATCAAGTCGATCCTTGCCGCCGACGGCGAACCGACCCCGAAGAAGAAGCACCGTGACTCGAATACTGCGAAACAAAGTCACAACTAGCTGAGCGTTCGCTGAGTTTTGCTGCACGCACCGTGACCGATATGTAACGTAAGTCACAGCAGGATGGATTATCACGGTGGGTACTCCGAGGCGGGAGCACCAGCAAAGGGGAATCGTGCGAGTACGCGGAATGATTGCAGCATCCACACTGGTGGGGGGACTGCTTGTCGTAACAGGTCCAGCAGCCCTCACGGCCGGAAGCGCACCATCCGGCGGGTCGCAGGTCCCCATCGCCCTCGCAGGCTCCGCCTCCGTTGCGCAGCCGGACTCTGTCGACTTCCTCCCGACGCCCCGCACCGTCCGAACGCAACGATCGGCCCCACCCAGCGATACGGTCGCCGGCGCTCCGGCAGCGCCCAACGCTGCGGCCGTCGTCCTCACCTCTCTGGGCATCCCCGAGATCGTTCTGAACGCGTACCGCTCCGCCGAACTGGTGATGATGACCGAGGCGCCGGGCTGCGGCATCCCCTGGCATCTCCTGGCCGGCATCGGACGCATCGAATCCGGTCACGCCAACGGCGGCAAGACGACGTCGGTGGGTACGACGGTCACCCCGATCCTCGGCCCTGTCCTCGACGGACGGCTGGCAGGCAACGAAGTCATTCGGGACACCGACAAGGGCGCGATCGACGGAGACCCGACCCACGACCGCGCTGTCGGGCCGATGCAGTTCATTCCGGCCACCTGGGCCGGTTATGCCAGCGACGGCAACGGGGACGGAATCAAGGACCCCAACAACGTCTTCGATGCGGCGCTCTCGGCAGCGAAGTACCTCTGCAGCGGCGGCCTCAACCTGCGCGATGTCGCCCAGGAGACCAAAGCTGTTCTGCGGTACAACAACTCGGCCGCCTACGCGGCAAACGTGATCATGTGGTCGACGGCATACAAGAACGGTGTCATTCCTTCCGGCCAGCTCCCGTACACCACCGGCATCAACACCGGCAGCTCGGCGATCAACGCCGCCGCCTCGGCAGACTCCGCCGCTTCGGCCGTTCTCGCCGCTGCTGCAGCTACCGACCCGGCGGCAGGCGACAAGGAATCTGCGTCGACGACGCCGACTCCGACCACCACCCCTCTCTTCCCAGGTCTGCCCGACATGCCCGCGCTCTCACCCGAGATCCAGGCACTGATCCCGCCGGGAGTAACGCCGACCAGCCCCACTCCGGGACCCAACGCCGCCCGGAACGCGGCTCCCGGTCCGATCATCCCGCTCCCCGTCCTCACCTCACGGGGTCTCGTCTGGCCGATTCTGACGGCTGAGGGATGGCGCTGGCCCGACGACATGTGCGTGATCCTTCCGGATCCAGCAGCACTCGACGCCTTGCAGGACGGCATCCTTCTGCCGTGCACGGTCCCAGGAATGGCAGTAGCCGCCACGGCACCCGCCACCACCGACGCAGCGCCCGCGGAATCTTCGCCGCCGGCTGCCCCGTCGCCTGAGCCCGCTCCGTCACCCGCACCGGCCCCCGCACCGGAACCTGCCCCGGCCCCGGCTCCGGCATTCGCGCCGTTCTTCCCGGGCCTTCCCGGCATGCCCGCTCTGTAACCAAAAATCACGAAAGAACAGTGCATATGCCCCAAACTGCCCTTCCAGATCACGGTTGAATAACGGAAGCGCAACAAATCAGGTAGCCTCGACTCCGTCAGTTGAACGGAAAACCTCCTCGCGGAGGTTCAGGAGGCATACACAGTGGGTCGGCACAGCAAGAAGACAGATTCGCACATCCGTCGAAATTCGGTCATCGCGCTCACCGGACTCATCCCTATCGGACTCGTCACCGCAGCCAACACGGCCGGCGCCGCTCCCAAGGTTCCGTTCTTCAACACCAGCTCCGCCGAAACGGTGGACACTGCCGCGCAAGCCACGCAGGAACCGCAAGCGCAGATTCTGCCCGCCGTCGAAGCAATCGCCGAGCCCGCTCCCGCCCCCGCGCCGGAACCCGCGCCGTTGGCTCCCGTGCAGGCGACTCCCCCGCTCCCAGCCTCCATGGCCGAGGGTGCACTCGGAATCCCGAGCGTGAGCGTCGCCGCATACCAGAACGCCGAGCGGATCCTCGCCGTCGAAAAGCCCAACTGCAACATGCACTGGACACTCCTCGCCGGTATCGGCCGCGTCGAATCCGGCCACGCCAACGACGGCAAGGACGCCGACGCGAACGGCAACCTCTACAAGCCCGTGATCGGCCTGCCACTCAACGGCAGCCTTCCCGGCCAGGCCGTCATCATGGACACCGACGGCGGCGCCCTCGACGGCGACACCGTCTACGACCGCGCGGTCGGCCCGATGCAGTTCATCCCGTCCACCTGGAACCAGTACGCCGGCGACGGCAACGGTGACGGAATCGCCGACCCCCAGAACCTTTTCGACTCCGCACTGACCACCGGCAAGTACCTGTGCGACGGCGGACTCAACATGCAGGACGTAACCCAGGTTGCCTCCGCGATCCACCGCTACAACAACTCGGCCGCCTACGTTGCCAACGTTCTGGCCTGGTCGCTCGGGTACTCCACCGGCATCGTGCCCGCCGCATCGGACCTGCCGCGCATCCACTGACCTACCTGGACTTACCATGGAGTCATGTCTGTACTGACCGAGTCCGACGTTCGCTCCGCGCTCGCGCGAGTTCTGGACCCAGAGATCCGCAAACCCATCACCGAGCTGGGGATGGTCAAGGGGATCTCCCTCTCCAGTGACAACAGCGTCGACATCGGCATCTATCTCACGACCGCCGGTTGCCCGATGCGCACCGAGATCACCGAACGCGTCACCAAGGCCGTCGCCGACGTCGCCGGGGTCGGTGCGATCCGCGTCGAACTCGACGTCATGGACGACGCCCAGCGGACCGAGCTCCGCAAGTCGCTTCGCGGCGATTCCGCCGAACCCGTCATCCCGTTCGCCCAGCCGGGTTCACTCACCCGCGTCTACGCCGTAGCCTCCGGCAAGGGTGGCGTCGGAAAGTCCAGTGTGACAGTCAATCTCGCGGCAGCAATGGCCGCGCGCGGACTGTCTGTCGGCGTACTCGACGCGGATATCTACGGTCACTCGATCCCCCGCATGCTCGGCACCGACGCCAAGCCCACTCAGGTCGAGCGCATGATCATGCCGCCGGTTGCACACGACGTGAAGATGATCTCCATCGCGCAGTTCACCCAGGGCAACACTCCTGTCGTCTGGCGCGGACCGATGCTTCACCGCGCGCTCCAGCAGTTCCTCGCCGACGTGTTCTGGGGCGATCTGGACGTGCTGCTGCTCGATCTGCCGCCAGGCACCGGTGACATCGCCATCTCGGTGGCTCAGCTCATCCCGAGCGCCGAGATCCTGGTCGTCACCACACCGCAGCAGGCCGCTGCCGAGGTCGCCGAGCGAGCGGGCGCCATCGCCCTGCAGACCCGCCAGCGCGTCGCCGGCGTCGTCGAGAACATGTCGTGGCTCGAACTTCCCGACGGCACCCGCATGGACGTCTTCGGCGAAGGCGGCGGGCAGACCGTCTCCGATCGCCTCACGAAGGCCGTCGGCGCCAAGGTTCCGCTTCTCGGACAGATTCCGCTGGACCCGTCCGTCCGCGAGGCAGGCGACGCCGGGACGCCGATCGTCCTCAGCGCTCCCGATTCACCCGCGGCCATCGCACTCAAGGACATCGCCGACAAGTTGGCCGTCCGTCAGCGCGGGCTGGCCGGAATGTCGCTCGGTATCAATACGGTTCGCAACCTGTAGAACCCCCCTCATACGAAAGGGCGCCTGTCACCGATCGGTGACAGGCGCCCTTTCGTATGTCGAATCTAGGTTGCGTCGAAGTCCACAGGAGGACGTTCGCCCGCGGTGAGTGGCTTGTCCTTCGACAGCGTCTTCGGCTCCTGCACTCCGCTCTGCGGCTTCTTGTCGAAGTTGCCCGTGAAGATGGAGTCGTCGCCGTCGAGAAGGTGCTGGGTGATCACAGCGCGCGGCGTCATTCCGCGCAGCTTGTTCAGATCTGCGAGTGGTTTACGCAGATCCTCGAAATCGGTGCCCAGTTCTTCCTTGAGCTGATTGGAAGCGCCCGAAGCATATTCGCGCACCTGCCTCAGGGACTTCGTGACCCAGGAGACCGCACCAGGAAGCCGCTCAGGTCCCAAGATGACCAGAGCCGCTACGAGGAGGATCATGAACTCGCCCCAACCGATGTTGCCAAACACAGGGTCAGCCTACTGTGTGCTCGCTCGGTGCGCGCATGTCCGGATCAACCTCACAGGAAGATCGCAGGGTCCGATCAGTCGGACACAGGCGTGACCGAAATGTCGACCTGCCGTCCGTCGCGGATCAACTGGACGTTGACCGGCTGATCGACGGTCGTCGCGTTGACCGCAACCACCAGTTCGTCGGCACTCGTCACCGGTCGGTCACCGACCTTGACGATGACGTCACCCTCGACGATCCCCGCACGCTGAGCTGGGCTGCCGTCGCGGACGTTGGCCACCGCAGCACCGCTGGTCGCGTCGTTGACCGCGGTGCGGGCATTCACGCCGATGTCGGGGTGATGAACCTTGCCGTCGCGAATGATGGTCTGCGCCACCTCGGTGACCGTATCGATCGGAATCGCGAAGCCGAGCCCGACCGAACCACCGGACTCGCTGAGCATGGCCGTGTTGATACCGATGACGCGGGCTTCGTCGTCGACGAGTGCACCACCTGAGTTGCCGTGGTTGATCGCCGCATCGGTCTGGACGGCGTCGATGACGGCGTTGGTGTCGGTGCCTTCACCCGACAAACGCAGAGGCCGGTTCAGCGCACTGACGATTCCGCGGGTGACGGTCTTGCTCAATCCGAGGGGTGAGCCGACGGCGACGACGTCGTCGCCGACCTGAACATCCTCGGATTTTCCGAGCTGAGCGACCGTCAGATTGTTGGCCGACACCTTGAGCACCGCGAGGTCTGTCTTGACGTCACGTCCGACGATCTGGGCGTCGGTCTTGGTTCCGTCGGAGAAGATCACCTGGATCTTCGCGTCCTGAGCAGGCGGTACGGCCGAGGAGATCACGTGGTTGTTGGTGACGATGTATCCGGCGCCGTCGATGACCACACCGGAACCCGTACTGCCCTGGTCACCGACGGCGACCTGAATCGACACCACGGAAGGCAACACTGCGTCGGCGACCTTCGCCACCTGCGACTCCGGCTGTTCACCGCCGCCGGATTGAACGAGCGTGACACGTGAGCTGGTGAGTGAACTGCGATCGGCGGTGATGACAGTGGCGAGCAAGCCGCCGACAAGAGCGATGACAAGTGCCATGCCCGCGAGCGCGGCCAGTGCCGAGGGGGCGACCTTGCGACCGAACAGCAGCTCACGCACGTCGAGCTTCTGGGCGGGAGGCAACTGCACCGGCGCCTCGGACTCTGCAGGCTTGCCCAGCGAGACCTCGGATTCAGGATCGCGCCACGGATCACGCGGGGGTTCTTCGTCGGGTGTGTTGTTCGCCGACGCCTCGGGATCGCGACCGATCGACTCGGTGGCGTCTGCGGGTCGACCGAACGCTTCGGCCAGAACTGGGTCCGGATTCCCGATCACGACATCGGAAGACGGGGTCGATCGCGTGGCAATCGGAGTGAACGAGCCCTCGACTCCACTCGGTCGACCGAACACCTGGCGCGAGGCCGGATCGATCTGAGGTCGGTACACCGGCCGAGGATCGAGCACCGGCGCATCTGCCGGTCGATCCGCCGAACCGCTTGCCGAAGAATCCGAGCTCACTCCGGAATGCCCCCTCTTTCCGTCAGTCACGTTGTCCAGTATCACTGATCCGTGCCGGGAAGCTGGCGCGCGGCGTCATTTGCGCCAGCGCGCGCGGCGTCATTTGCGCCAGCGACGGGACAACCGCTTGCTGATGGTGGAAAAGCCTGCGGGCTGATTGCCGACGGAACCGTCGGCGTTTTCCGAATTGGGTCCGGTGGTCGGACTGTTGCACGAGGGAATCTGACTGAGAAGTCCAACCAGGGACAACGGCATCGTCATCTCGCCGCTTCGACGCAGCGCACCACGTGCCTGCTGCTGAGCATCGACGGCCGCAGCGCACTCGGCGCAGATCGAGATGTGATGCGAGGCCCGCAAGTAGGCCTGCATTCGGAGTTCTCCGTCGACGTAGGCAGCGATTGCCTCGCTGGCCAGATGTTCGGTCGAACCGAACTGGCGATGTGCCCGCGCCTCCGTCATTCGTCCCTCCAGGTGATTGACCACGTCCCGCTCTGTAGCTCGAACCCGACCGTCAGAAACCGACGAGTTCGGATTCGGCTGCGCGCTGCGCTGCCAGATGATCACGAATCGCCTGTCGCCCACGATGGATACGGCTACGAACCGTTCCGAGCTTCACTCCCAGTGTGGCACCGATTTCCTCGTACGACAGACCTTCGATGTCACAGAGCACAACAGCGGCGCGAAATTCAGGTGCGAGTGAGTCGAGTGCGGCCTGCAGACCTGCGTCGAGGCGCGCGTCGTGGTAGATCTGCTCGGGGTCCGGACCGGGTGAGGGAACGCGGTCGTAGTCCTCGGGCAGCGCTTCCATACGGATGCGGTTGCGTCGGCGAACCATGTCGAGGAACAAGTTTGTGGTGATGCGGTGCAACCAGCCCTCGAAAGTTCCGGGCTGATAATCGGAGAGCGAGCGGAACACCCGAATGAAGGTGTCCTGCGTCAAGTCCTCGGCGTCCTGGGCATCGCCTGACAACCGGTAGGCCAGGCGGTACACCCGGTCACCGTGCTGACGCACGAGTTCGTCCCAAGACGGCATGGAGGACTTCTCACCAGTTGCATCGAACACAGCAGTGCCGATCAATTCGGAATCCACAGCCGATTCCGTCGTCAAAACTTCCGACTCTCGAGGGCGAGGCTCGTCGTTGACCTGGTAAATAAGTTGATCCTCCTGCTCGGGATCGCGTAGTTCGATCACCGCGTTGTCCGAATCACGTAGTGCGCGATATTCGGGAGAACCAGCCGTTGCTGTGATTTGTTCCCGATCACCGAGCTGCGAAAGACCAACTTGGTAAAAATCGATACCGCCGTGCGATCTTCGATCCGGCGATATATACACCTTTTCTCATCGCGGTGTGCACGCCATATGAGGAGCCTGAGGGATTCCTGAGAATCCTGGTGACTGCGCGCCTTGCAGCGACAATCCGAACCGCCCGATAACCTCATGAGCGTGACCCACGCCGAACAGATACTCCGCCACGTCGAGGACGTTGTTTCCGAGGACGAGATTTTGACCGCGGCGCGAGATCGAGCGCTGGATCTCGGAGCCCATCCGGTGACGCCCGCCGTCGGTGCGACGCTCGCGATGTTCGCGAGGATGCTCGACGCGAAGACGGCCGTCGAGGTGGGTACCGGAGCCGGCGTGAGCAGCCTGTGGCTTCTGCACGGCATGCGCGACGACGGCGTCCTGACCACGATCGACAGTGAGCCCGAACACCAGCGGGCGGCCAAGCTGACCTTCCGCGAAAGCGGAATCGCTCCGGCACGCACTCGCCTGATCAACGGACGGGCTCTCGACGTACTTCCCCGGCTCGCGGACGGCGGCTACGACCTGGTGTTCGTCGACTGCGCCGCGATCGACCACCCCCACTACGTCCGCGAAGGTGTCCGCCTGCTGCGCTCCGGCGGTGTCATCGTTCTGCACAACGCCCTGGCCGACGGCCGCGTTGCCGACAGCTCCGCTCGCGACGCGACAACGGTTGCGGTCCGAGAAGCAGCAAAGGCCGTGACCGAGGACGAGCGACTCATTCGAGTCCTCCTCCCCCTCGGCGACGGCCTCCTCTGCGCGAGCAAGCTCTAGATCCAGACGCCCTTACCGATGGCGACGACGCCACCCTGACTGACGGCAAATCGTTCGCGGTCACGTTCGAGATCGACGCCGATGATTTCGCCGTCACCGACCACGACGTTCTTGTCGAGGATCGCGCGCCGCACGACGGCGCCCTTGCCGATGCGCACACCCGGCATCAGCACGCTGCCCTCGACGGTCGCACCGTCCTCGATCATCACGTTGGAACTGAGTACCGAATTGCGCACGGTCGCCGCGGACAGGATCGACCCCGCACCGACCACTGATTCCTGAGCGAGTCCGCCCTTCACGAACTTGGCGGGCGCGAGATTCTCGGTGGCGCCGCGGATGGGCCAGCGACGGTTGTAGAGATTGAAGATCGGGTGCACCGACACGAGGTCCATGTGAGCGTCGTAGAAGGCGTCGAGGGTACCGACGTCACGCCAGTAACCGCGGTCTCGATCGGTGGCGCCGGGAACGACGTTGTCCTTGAAGTCGTAGACCGACGCCTCACCCGCCGCGACCAAGGCGGGAATGATGTCTCCGCCCATGTCGTGGTCGGAATCGGAGTTCTCGGAATCAGCGCGGATGGCGTCCACGAGCACCTTGGTGGTGAACACATAGTTACCCATGGACGCGAACGTGGAATTTGGGTCGTCCGGTGTCCCGGGAGGATGGGCGGGCTTTTCCAGGAACTGCGTGATGCGTCCGGACTCGTCACTGTCGATGCAGCCGAAAGCGAAAGCCTCACTTCGCGGTACACGAATACCCGCGACCGTCACGCCTGCCCCGGATTCGATGTGGTGCTGCACCATCTGTTCCGGATCCATCCGGTACACGTGGTCGGCACCGAAAACCACGATGTACTCGGGGTCCTCGTCGTAAACGAGATTGAGCGACTGCAGGATTGCGTCGGCACTGCCGGTGTACCAGCGCGGCCCGAGCCGCTGCTGGGCCGGGACCGGAGTGATGTACTCACCCGCGAACCCGGACAATCGCCACGTCTGCGAAATGTGACGGTCGAGTGAATGTGACTTGTATTGCGTCAACACACAAATACGCAGATATCCCGCGTTGACAAGGTTGCTCAACACGAAGTCGATAAGTCGATATGCACCTCCGAAGGGCACTGCGGGCTTCGCTCTGTCCGCGGTCAGCGGATACAAGCGTTTGCCCTCGCCCCCGGCGAGCACGATTCCAAGCACATGCGGCTGGCTTCTCACACCGCTAACCTATCCGCACTGGTGAACTCCCGCTAGCGAAGCAGTCCGAGAGGTCCGATCGTGTCCCTCTCCGAACGGTCGGGGATAACGCGATCGGTAGCCGGATCGACCACGGGCGGTTAGGTTTAGCGCGTGCGAGTCGCAATGATGACCAAGGAATACCCGCCGGAGATCTACGGCGGCGCAGGAGTACACGTAACCGAGCTCGTCGCTCAGATGAAGCGGTTGTGCGAGGTCGACGTGCACTGCATGGGCGCCCCGCGCGAAGGCGCGATCGTCCACTCTCCCGACCCCGCTCTCGCCGGATCCAACCCAGCCTTGACGACGCTCTCCACCGAGTTGCGGATGGCGGACGCCGCGGCCGGTGTCGACATCGTCCACTCCCACACCTGGTACACCGGACTGGCCGGACATCTCGCGTCGGCTCTCTACGACGTGCCGCACATCCTCACCGCGCACTCACTCGAGCCCAGACGCCCGTGGAAGGCCGAACAGCTAGGCGGCGGCTATCGGATCTCGTCGTGGTCCGAACGCAACGCCGTCGAGCACGCAGACGCGATCATCGCCGTCAGTTCAGGTATGCGACTCGACGTCCTCGACGCGTACCCCGCCGTCGATCCGAGTCGCGTTCACGTAGTGCGCAACGGAATCGACACCGAGGTATGGCATCCCGGGGGATCTGCGCCGGGAGCGCCGTCCGCACTCGCGTCGATCGGCGTCGACCCCGCAAAACCCATCGTGGCCTTTGTCGGACGGATCACGAGGCAGAAGGGCGTCGGGCACCTCGTCGCGGCAGCACACCACTTCGACCCGGAGATTCAGCTCGTGCTGTGCGCCGGCGCTCCCGATACGCCGGAGATCGCCGCCGAAACGGAGAAGGCAGTGGCCGAACTCGCCAGACATCGGGGCAATGTCTACTGGGTGCGCGAGATGCTCCCAACCGAGCAGATCAGGGAAATACTCTCGGCAGCAACGGTATTCGTCTGTCCTTCGGTGTACGAGCCCCTCGGAATCGTCAATCTCGAAGCCATGGCGTGTGAGACCGCCGTGGTCGCTTCCGATGTCGGCGGTATCCCCGAGGTGGTCGCCGACGGCGTCACCGGACGACTCGTGCACTACAACGCCTACGAGCCGAACGCATTCGAGGAATCACTCGCTGCCACCGTCAATGCCGTTGTCGCCGACCGAGAAGGCGCCGACGCGATGGGTCGTGCGGGCAGAATCCGTGCGATCGACGAGTTCTCCTGGGCCGAAATCGCCAAGCAGACGCTCGAGGTCTACGCGGACGCCGTCACGAGACGCTGATCCGCGTCAGATCTTGCGATAGGTCGAGACCGTCGCCGACGCGGTGACGGTGCTCGGCTGCGGCAGCTTCGCCACGGCGGCAGCCAGATCGGCGGGCGTCAGGTGCCTCGCCGACGGTCCCATCCCCACCAAGTCGAGGACGTCCTGGTGTGAGAGTGACATCGTGAACTCGACCTCGTCGCTGCTCACGCGCTCGAACAAGCCGGCCATCGACGATTCGAGACGTTCCACCTTGCGATCGTCGACCTTGACCATCTCGAGAATGTCGATCAGCTCGCGCAGATGCCTGTCGGTGGGCGTCAGGACCACCAGAACGCCGTCATCGGCGAGAACTCGATGGGACTGCGGACCGTTGCGTGGAGCGAACACACAGAGCACGTGGGAGAGCGCTCCGTCTCGAATCGGAAGTGGTTGCCAGACGTCCGCGACGATCGAGCCGATCCTTTCGTGGATCTTCGCCGCTCGCCGTGCCGCGAACTTGGACACGTCCAAGGCTATTGCCCGAGAATCAGGCAGCGAATCCACGACGTGTGCGAGGTATTGTCCTGTGCCTGCACCGATTTCGACGATCCGCGCAGGATCCGCCCCTGCCGTCGTCGCGCAGGCCCGGGAAACGGCATCCATCAGCGGGCCGAAGTGGCCGGCGCCGAGAAGTCGTGCACGCGCGGCGATCATCTCGGCACTGTCGCCGGTGAACTTCGTGGCACCGCCACTGATCAGGCTCACGTAACCCTGGCGAGCCACGTCGAATCGATGTCCGCGATCGCACTCGGCGGCGCCGT
Source organism: Rhodococcus sp. FW305-130 (assembly GCF_058788335.1). Lineage (NCBI taxonomy): Bacteria > Bacillati > Actinomycetota > Actinomycetes > Mycobacteriales > Nocardiaceae > Rhodococcus > Rhodococcus sp. FW305-130. Next base: position 106,380 of record NZ_JBYTAP010000013.1, read on the forward strand.
CCACCAATTCCAACTCAGCAGCGCACTGCGGGCAGGACAGTAGATCGACCACGGCGGCAAGCATTGATCCGTCCTTTCGGCTACCGGCGGTGCGCACACTTCAGGCCCCGTACCGAAACGGATACGGAGCCTGCGTGCAATCACGTGCTGTTGTTCGTACTGCTACAACCTGGACCCGACTAGCTGGTGACGTTCGTGAGTTCCACACCGAGCGCTGCAGCTTCATCCGGGGTCAGCTCGACGACGAGGCGTCCGCCACCCTCGAGTGGAACCCGCATGACGATTCCTCGTCCCTCTTTGGTTGCTTCGAGGGGACCGTCCCCGGTCCGGGGCTTCATGGCCGCCATCCTCTGCTCCCTCCAGATCTGCGCTGCATTGCTCTGCGCCTCGACTAACGGTGCGCCCCGCCAACAATCAGCGAGGCTCGTACCCTCCATTGTTCCCTATGGATGCAGGAACCGGGAATCTGAGTCACATTTAGGGGTGTTCAGTCGACCGTCACACCTGCGCCGGAACCCAGCAATCAACCACGTGATCGTCGACCATTCCGGCAGCCTGCATGAGCGCATAAGCCGTGGTAGGACCCACAAACTTGAACCCGCGTCGCTTGAGTTCCTTAGCCATGGCAGTCGACTCGGGAGTGACCGCTGGAACCTCTGCAATTGATGTCAGTCGTCTGGTGCGTCGAGGCGGCGAGAACGACCAGAGTAACGAATCGAGGTCCAGATCGGGTGAATTCACGAGCACTCGGGCGTTGGAAATCGTCGCCTCGATCTTCGCGCGATTGCGGACGATCGCGGCATCGGAGAGCAATCTCTCCACATCCGCAACTCCGTACGCTGCGACCTTGTCCGGATCGAACCCGTCGAAGGCTTCGCGGAACGCCTCGCGTTTGCGCAGAATCGTGATCCAAGAAAGCCCCGATTGGAATGCTTCGAGGGCGAGCCGCTCGAACAGTTCGTCGCGCCCGTGCAGCGGACGCCCCCACTCCTCGTCGTGATAGTCGCGGTACAGCGAGTCACCGGGCGTCTCGACCACCCAGCCGCACCGAACCAGTCCGTCTGCCATCAGCCCTGGGAATCCTTCGCTTCGGATTCGGTCTCAGGCGCCTCCTGCGTTGCTTCGGCCTTGGCCGGAGCATCCGCCTTCACCAGAACCTCGGACTTCTCGTCACGGCCCAGTTGCGCACGCAGAGAATCGATTTCCAACCCGAGGCGATGCAGGGCCCAATCCACTTCACTCGCCTTGTATCCACGCAACACCTGCTGAAAACGAAGAGCGTCGACATCCGCCCCGGTGACGTCCTCTGCCGGGAGTACGGTCGCCGTCGTGCCAGGAGGCAGCGGCGGCAGCTCTTCCGAGCGCCCGAACACAGCGCTGGCGGCGAGGAAGATCATCGCGCCGACCAGTGCCATGACAATCAGGTACAGGAGGATCGTCATCATGAACCGATACTCCCATACCCGAGAGTGAGCGGTCAGACCCCCGCGGTGCGCACTATCGAATTCATCGGGGGTCGATCGAGTAGCGAAACCTCAGTGGTCTCGGGCACGAAAGAATCGCCGTCGACCAGGAATTGGGTCAACCCGGCACCCGAATCCTCGATCCCGCACCGCCGGAGCATCGTTCCGATGATCTGCCGGCTCATCACGCCGAGGTCGGCGAGCGGCCGGTTGCGATGCTTGCGCACACCGAGATTGACCTGACCGATCGCCGCCAGCCCCAACGTGTCGTACGTGTCGAGCAGAAGGCCGATCTCGACGCCGTAGCCGGGCGCAAACGGAACAGCCGACAGCAGCTCACGGGTGCCCGCGTATTCACCGCCCAATGGTTGCAGTACCGACGTGAGTTCGGGCCGCAGCGCAGCCAACATGGGCCGCGCAACCAATTCCGTGACTCGTCCGCCGCCGTTGGCGTCCTCCGTGCCGCTCACGCGCAGCGGACGGCGGTAGTAGCCCTTCACCAGATGGATGCCGTCCACCGTGAGCAGCGGCCCCAGCAGTTTCGGCACGAACGCTGGATCGGGATTGATGAGATCGGAGTCGACGAATGCGATCAGATCGCCGGTCGTTGCGGCGACCGAACGCCACAACACTTCACCCTTGCCCGCGGTCGGCGGGATGGACGGGACTGCGCTCTCACGACTGATCACCGTCGCCCCCGCCGCGCGAGCACGCTCGGCGGTACGGTCGGTCGAACCGGAATCGAGAACGATCAACTCGTCGACCAAACCACCGAGCAACGGATGAATGGTGTCGACCACCGCAGCAACGGTGTCCTCTTCATTGAGCGCGGGCAACACCACCGAGACGGTTCGGCCACCCTTCGCCCGTTCGAGTTCGGCGACCGTCCAACTCGGATGGTCCCAACTGTTGGCTTCTGCCCATACGCGGGTCGGGCCCGCACCGGTGATGCTCATGCCAGACCTCGAACCGTACGTACCGGGGCACGGCGTCCTTGGATCGCGGCCACCATGTCGACTACTCGACGGGTGGACGCCACCTCGTGAACACGGAACACCCGGGCGCCGCCAGCCGCGGCCATTGCTGTCGCTGCCAATGTTCCCTCCAACCTCTCGGAAAGCTCCACACCAAGAGTCTCCCCGATGAAGTCCTTATTGCTCAGCGCCATCAGCACTGGCCACCCGGTGTTTACAAGAACGTCCACTTTTCGCAACAACTCGAGCCCGTGGAAGGTGTTCTTACCGAAATCGTGAGTGGGATCGATCAGAATCGCGTCACGCGGCACTCCGAGTGCCAGGGCGCGTTCTGCCGCCGACACGACCTCGGTGACCACATCTGCGACGACGTCGTCGTAGCGGACACGGTGCGGGCGGGTGCGCGGAACCGCACCACCCGTGTGCGAGCAGACGATCCCGGCACCAGTCTCGGCGGCAACCACAACGAGTTCCGGATCCGCACCCGCCCACGTGTCGTTGATCAGGTCGGCGCCTTCGCCGCGTGCCAACCGCGCGACGCCGCTCCGCCAGGTGTCGACGCTGATGATCAGCTCGGGGTACTTGGCTCTGATCGCGGCGACAAACGGAACCACCCGCCTGACCTCTTCGTCGGCGTCGACGAGGTCACCTGGCCCGGCTTTCACTCCCCCGATGTCCACCAGATCGGCGCCCTCGTCGACGGCCCTGTCGACGGCGGCCATCGCTGCCGAATCCGAGAACGTCGCGCCCTGGTCGTAGAAGGAATCGGGAGTGCGGTTGACGATCGCCATCACCAGTGCACGGTCGACCGCGACCGGACGCCCACACAGGGTGGGCGCCGGACCTGGCTGCGCGGTAGAACCGGAGAGTGAAGACATGCCACTCATACTGGCATGACGGAACTCGGTCTAGCCCTTGGGTACCGAGCCCGCCGCGACCTTTCCGACGTATTCGTCGTACGAGTCCACATAACCACCCTCGCGGCCTTCGAGAACGTGCAGAGTGTCGGCGCCGACGTCGTAACCCTCGTTGCGCAATTCCACCTTGCGCGACTTGAAAGTGCTGGTGTGTTCGAGTGAGTCGACGATGCGGATGAACAGCGGGACCGCGTAGTTGGGAAGCTTGCCGTAGAGGTGAGCTGCAACTTCGCTTCCCTCGAAGCTCTGCCCGTCCCGCAGCTTGACCGCCGCCATTCCCGCGCGACCGTCGGTGCCCGGGATCTCGACGCCGTAGACAACTGCTTCCTCGACGGCCGGGTGCGAACTCAGCGCGCCCTCGACCTCCGTGGTGGCAACGTTCTCGCCCTTCCAACGGAAGGTGTCGCCGAGACGGTCGACGAAGGCGACGTGGCCCCATCCCTGCTTGCGCACCAGGTCTCCGGTATCGAACCAGGTGTCGTCGTCCTTGAATCCGCCGCGCACCAGCTTGCTGTTGCTCGCGGCTTCGTCGGTGTAACCGTCGAAAGGCGCTCGGTCGGTGACCTTCGACAGCAGGAGCCCGACCTGACCCGTGGACACCTTGCGAAGGCGACCGTCGGCTCCACGCAACGCTTTTCCGGTGTCCTCGTCGAACTCGACGACGGCGTGCGGCAACGGACAGATCCCGGCCGTCTTGTCGACGTTGAGTGCGTTGACGAACGCGATGTTGCATTCGCTCGCACCGTAGAACTCGGCGACGCGGGGAATGCCGAAGCGCTGGGTGAATTCGGCCCAGATCTCCGGGCGCAGACCGTTACCCACCATCAGCCGAACAGCATTGTCGCCGTCGGTCGGCTTGACCGGCTGGTTGAGCAGATAGCGGCAGAGTTCGCCGATGTAGGTGAACGCGGTCGCCTTGTTGAGTGCGATGTCGTCCCAGAACCGCGAGGCGGAGAACTGACGACCGATCGCGATTGTCGCACCGGACGCGAGCACCGAGGACAACGAGACCGTCAACGCGTTGTTGTGGTAGAGCGGCAGGCAGCAGTACAGAGTGTCCGAGCCGCGCAAGCGCACGCCCATCAACCCGAGGCCCGACATCGACTTCAGCCAACGGAAGTGAGTCATCAAGCTGGCCTTGGGCATTCCCGTGGTACCCGAGGTGAAGATGTAGAACGCCTTCTCCTTCGCGAGCACCTCGGCGGTGACCGCCGGGTTGGCGGCATCAGCCGTCTTCGCCAGATCCGCGAGTTCACTGACGAGAAGTTGCTTCGGTCCGGTAAACCCCGCCGGCAAGGATTCGAGGGCCTCTTCGCACTCGTCGGCGACCACCAGGACGCGCGCGTCGAGCAGCGTAAGGCTGTGTGCCAGAACGTCGTCGCGCTGGTTGTAGTTCAACATGCCCGCAGCCGCGCCGAGTTTGACGGCGGCCAACGCGATCAGCAGGGCTTCGGGGGTGTTCTTTGCCAGCACTCCGACGACGTCTCCGCGATCGACTCCTCGTCCGCGGAGGACGTCGGCGTAGCGGTTCACCAGTTCGTTGGCCTCCGCGTAACTGGTCGCGTGGCCCTCGAACCGGATGAACGGGCGCGACGGGTGCGCGTGCGCGGCCTTCTGGAAGATCAACCCGATCGATTCCTTGGCCGAAGGCTTGCGGGTGAGCCCGGCGGCCCCCCGCGCCAGGATCGGCACCTCGGTGATCATCGACGGCAGTTTTGCCGCCAGATCCAGCAGGCCGACGGTCGAACGGGCTTCCGAACTCATGGCTCCCCTAACACGTATCCGGCGCCCATTCGGCCGCCCAGTCTGCGGCCACCTTACTGCACGGTAATAAAGCCCGCCATGCCCCAGGTCAGGGTTCCACGCAGGCGTCTGATCAGGATCTGACGCACGCGTCGAGCGCAGCCTCGACGTCCGTCCGCACCAACAGAGTGTCCAAAGCCTGACGCCCGACGAAGCCGGTCCCGTCGAGCTTGTTCAACCACTCGAGCAGGCCGGTGAAGTGCCCGACGGGATCGAGCATCACCACTGGTTTCTCGTGCATTCCGAGGTAGCCGGCGGTCCACGTCTCGAACAGCTCCTCCAGCGTCCCGATTCCGCCCGGCAGCGTGATGAACGCGTCGGCGTGATCTTCCATCAGCTTCTTGCGCTCGCGCATGGTGTCCGTGACGATCAGCTCGTCGGCATCGACGTCGGCTACTTCCTTGTGCACCAGGGCCTTCGGAATGACGCCGACGGTCCAGGCGCCCGCCGCGCGAGCCGACTCGGCGACAGCGCCCATCATCGAGACGTTGCCACCGCCCGAGACCAACTGCCATCCGCGTCGACCGATCGCGGTTCCCACCTCTGACGCCAACGCCAGGAACGATTCGTCCACCGGACCCGACGCGCAGTAGACGCAGATCGAGTACTTCTTGCCGGAATCGGTCACCATTCTTCTTCTTTCCCCAGATCTGCGGCCTCGTCGACGCCCTTGTCGGCGTTGAGGACGATTCGTACTGCTTCTTCCACACTGTCGGTGACGTGCAGCAAGTTCACGTCACCTTCGGAAATCTTGCCGTCACGCTCGAGGGTGCCGCGAATCCAGTCGACGAGTCCGGACCAGTACTCGGTACCGAACAGGACGATCGGGAAGCGCGTGACCTTGTGGGTCTGCACCAAGGTCAGTGCCTCGAACAGCTCGTCGAGTGTTCCGAAGCCACCCGGCAGGCAGATGAATGCCTGGGAGTACTTCACGAACATCGTCTTGCGTGCGAAGAAGTACCGGAAGTTGATTCCGAGATCCACCCACTCGTTGAGACCCTGCTCGAACGGCAGCTCGATGCCGAGACCGATCGAGTATCCGCCGGCCTCGCTGCAACCGCGGTTGGCAGCTTCCATGACTCCCGGTCCACCGCCGGTGATGACGGCGTATCCGGCTTCGGCCAACGCCGTTCCCAGCTCACGGCCGGATTGATACTCGGGATGATCGACCGTGGTGCGTGCCGAACCGAACACCGTCACCGCACGCGGGACCTCGGCGAGTGCGCCGAAACCTTCGATGAATTCGCTCTGGATACGCAGCACACGCCACGGATCGGTGTGTACCCAGTCCGTGGGTCCGCGCTTGTCGAGCAAGCGCTGATCGGTCGTAGTCTTCTCGTCCTTGCGCTTGCGTCGAAGCTGAACGGGCCCGCGGTGCTTGATCGACGAGCTCTGCTTCTTCGAAGCCGAATTCTTCTCTGGTGCCATGCGGCAAGGCTAACGGTCAGGCCGACAGATACTTCCTCAGCACGGCCGCGACGTCGGTGATCTGCTGCACCGGAACGTGCTCGTCGCGCTTGTGTGCGAGGTTCGGATCACCCGGTCCGTAGTTCACGGCAGGAATGCCGAGCGCCGAGAACCTGGACACGTCGGTCCACCCGTACTTCGCACGGAACTGACCACCGGCCGCCTCGATCAGGGCGGCAGCGGACGGGTTCGCCAAGCCAGGCAGCGCGCCGGGCGAGGAGTCGGTGACCTCGAATCCGAGGCCCAGACCGTCAAACACTTCGCGCACATGCGCCTCGGCTTGCGCCTCGCTGCGATCGGGCGCGAATCGGAAGTTGACGTCCATCTCGGCTTCGTCCGGGACGACGTTTCCGGCGACCCCGCCAGAAATCCGCACCGCCGACAAACCTTCGCGGTAGCCGCAACCGTCGATGTCGACCGAGCGCGGCTGGTAACTCGACAACCGCTCCAACGCACCGCCGAACTTGTGAATGGCGTTGTCCCCCAGCCAGGACCTGGCCGAATGTGCGCGAGTTCCCGAAGCCGTCAACCGAACCCGCATCGTGCCCTGGCACCCGGCCTCGATGAAACCGGCCGTCGGCTCACCGAGAATTGCGACGTCGGCCGCGAGCCATTCCGGGATCTCGCGTTCGATCCGTCCCAGGCCGTTGAAGGTTGCGGCGATCTCTTCGCAGTCGTAGAAAACCAGGGTCAGATCGTGGGCCAGGTTCTCGATGGTGGCCGCCAGGTGCAGAAAGACCGCATCGCCCGACTTCATGTCCACGGTCCCGCAGCCGTGCAGGATGTCGCCGTCACGCCGCGAAGGAACATTGTCCGCGATGGGCACCGTATCCAGATGTCCGGCGAGCATGACGCGACTGGGCAAACCACGCGACGTACGCGCCAACACGGCATTGCCGTTGCGGATGATCTCGAAGCCCGAAGTCTGCTCACGCAGCGCATCCTCGACGGCCTGCGCGATGACGGATTCGTCGTGCGAGACGCTGGGGATGTCGACCAGGGCGGCCGTCAAGTCGATGGGGTCCGAAGCAAGATCGAGGATGCTCACACGCACCAGCCTAGGCCGGTGCACCCACCACCCAGTAATCTCTAGTCCCGTGAGCGCACAGGGAGCAACAGCAGTAGGTATCGCCAACGTGACCGCGGACGGAACCGTCCTCGACACCTGGTTCCCGGCACCGGAGCTGGGAACATTCGACAAGACCGGTACCGAGAACGTCGAGGGAACAGACATTCCTTCCGATCTTGCACTGCTGGCAGGCACTGACGACGCTCGCGAGGTCTCGCAGGTCGTCGTCCGCACCACCATCGCCGATCTCTCCAAGGCACCGGTCGACGCACACGACGTCTACCTGCGCCTCCACCTCCTCTCGCACCGTCTCGTCGCACCCCACGGCGTCAACCTCGACGGCCAGTTCGGCCTGCTCAGCAACGTCGTGTGGACCAACTTCGGCCCGTGCGCCGTCGAAGGCTTCGAGCAAGTTCGCTCACGTCTGCGCATCCGCGGCGTCGTGACCGTGTTCAGCGTCGACAAGTTCCCCCGCATGGTCGACTACGTCGTGCCGTCCGGAGTGCGTATCGGTGACGCGGACCGTGTCCGACTCGGTGCGCACCTCGCCAGCGGAACGACCGTCATGCACGAAGGCTTCGTCAACTTCAACGCCGGCACCCTCGGTAACTCGATGGTCGAAGGCCGCATCTCCGCGGGCGTCGTCGTCGACGACGGATCCGATGTTGGCGGCGGCGCCTCGATCATGGGCACCCTCTCCGGCGGCGGCAAGGAAACCATCTCCCTCGGCAAGCGCTGCCTCCTCGGCGCAAACGCCGGCCTCGGCATTTCACTCGGCGACGACTGCGTCCTCGAAGCGGGCCTCTATGTCACCGCGGGCACCAAGGTCACCGGCCCGGACGGCACCGTCGTCAAGGCCAAGGAACTCAGCGGCAAGTCGAACCTTCTCTTCCGTCGTAACTCGGTCTCGGGTGCCGTCGAGGTCGTGCCGTGGAAGGGCACCGGCGTCGAACTGAACGCTGCTTTGCACGCCAACGACTGATGACTGACACCGACGTCTCCGACGGAACAACCACTGCTCTCGGCCACGGTCTCAAGGTCCGCCATCTGACGATGATGGGCCTGGGCTCGGCCATCGGCGCCGGCCTGTTCCTCGGAACCGGCGTCGGTATCGCCAAGGCCGGCCCGGCCGTCCTGATCTCCTACATCCTTGCGGGCGCCGTCGTGGTGTTCGTGATGCGCATGCTCGGTGAGATGGGAGCTGCGATCCCGGCGAGCGGTTCCTTCTCTCACTACGCGCGCCTGGGGATCGGCGAGTGGGCCGGCTTCGTGATGGGCTGGCTCTACTGGTTCATGCTGATCATGGTGCTGGGCGCCGAGATCACCGGAGCCTCGGCGATCGTGAACGACTGGGTGCCGTCGATCCCGCAATGGGTTGTCGCCCTGGTCTTCGTGGTGTTCTTCGCCGTGGTGAACCTGGCGAAGGTCAGCAACTTCGGTGAGTTCGAGTTCTGGTTCGCCGCAATCAAAGTCACCGTCATCATCGCCTTCCTCGTCATCGGCGTCCTGCTGGTGTTCGGCATCCTCCCCGATACCGATCCGGTCGGTACTAGCAATCTGTTCGGGCAGGGCGGCTTCATGCCCAATGGGTTGTCTGGCATTGCCGCAGGACTGCTCGTCGTGGCGTTCGCCTTCGGTGGGATCGAGATCGTCACCATCGCCGCAGCCGAATCCGAGAATCCGGAACGCTCCATCGCCGTCGCTGTGCGAAGCGTCGTGTGGCGCATCAGTGTCTTCTACATCGGTGCCATCTCCATCATGGTTCTGGTGCTGCCCTGGAACGACCCCGAACTCGAGAGCGGCCCGTTTGTGGCCGTCTTGAACAAGGCGAACATTCCGGGTGTTGCCGGGTTCATGGAACTCGTCGTAGTGGTGGCGTTGCTTTCCGCGTTCAACGCCAACATCTACGGCACCTCTCGCATGGCGTTCTCACTTTCGCGCCGCGGCGACGGACCCGCTTTCATGGCGAAACTGTCGAGCACCGGAGTTCCGACCAATGCCGTTCTGCTGTCGGTGTTCTTCGGCTTCGTCAGCGTCCTGCTCAACTGGCTGCTCCCCGACGACCTGCTCGGCATCCTGCTCAACGCAGTCGGCGCCGCGCTGCTCGTCATCTGGATCTTCATCGTCGTCTCGCATCTGCGACTGCGTAAACAACTCGAAGCGTCGGGCAAGCTGACAGTTCGTATGTGGCTGTTCCCGTATCTGAGCTACGCGACTCTCGCGATGCTCGGCGTCTTCGTCGTCCTCATGCTCTTCGACGCCGATGCCCGTGCACAGTTGATCTCGACCACCGTGTTGTTCCTGGTGATCGCGGCATTGGGTTTCCTGAACGCCCGCTGGCGTAAGCAGAATCAGCCCGCCTGATCCGTGTGCCTATGCATCCCGCCTGTTCACGACGACGATGCTGAGGCCGAATACGACGAGCACGAAGAGGGCGAAGTAGACCAGGCTGCCCCAGGGTCCCCAGTGGAAGTCGACGCTACCGCCGGAACCGAGAAAGTTGTTGGCGTTCATGAACGGCAGGAACGGCATGATCTTCTCGCCGATACTTCCGAACAGGTTGAAAAGATTCTCGATCAGCAAGGGCCACAACAGCAGTAATGCGATCGCACCTGCAGACTGCCGGAGCAACGCGCCCACTCCTACGGCTAGAACTACGCAGAAGAACGCGTAGATCGGTGTTCCGTAGACGACCCGCCAGTTATCGTCGCCAGACAGAGTCAGGAATCTTCCGGCGTCACCTGATGTGGCCTTCGTGAGAGCGAAAGCGCCGAACGACAATACGAGAGTCAGTACCGCTCCGAAACCACCTATGAGGCCCGCTTTGGCGATGAGCACCGAAGCGCGGTTCGGAACTGCCTGGAAGGTGGTGCGGATGGTCCCGAAGCGATATTCGCTGGTGATCGCGAGAGCCGCCATGATCATCAGAACCAACACACCGAAGCCGGTCACTCCACTGAGCGCCCCCGACACTGTCGGCATCATTGCACCATTGGGGCTGCTGAGCGACGACTTGGCGCTCAGTCCGAAAGCTGTGGCGAGTCCCAGCCCGAGCACGATGATGATGATCGTGCACCACAACGGTGATTTGGTCGTGGTGATCTTGATACGTTCAGCACTGAGAACAGCCATTACAGTGCACCTCCCATAGCCTGCTGTGTGTATCCGTTCTGAGTTTCGGGGACTGCTTCGATACCGGATGCGTGGTACTGGACATCGTCTCCGGTCAACTTCATGAACGCATCCTCGAGCGAACCCTGCTGGGACGCCAACTCGTA
>NZ_JBYTAP010000014.1:0-112679 GCF_058788335.1 Rhodococcus sp. FW305-130
GGATGTCCGTGTGTTTCGAGACCCCAGGGCCCGTGCGCCTTTGTCACCCGCGGGGGGTGAAGAAAGGCCCACAGCGCGGAGCGCGGCTGCCGCTTCCTGCGCGACTACTGCATCGGTGACGTCGTATCCGTCCGATCCCCCGCCCGGGCCACCGGACACCGCGACAACCTTGCGTGCCGAGAGATGCACCGCATCGACGCCGACGGCGGCGATTGCCGGGATGTCGTCGACGGTTATTCCGCCACCGGCCATGATCTGGATCCGGCCTGCGGCATGTTCGACCATTCGACCGATCTCGTCGAGACCCTCGCTGCAGGTATCCGCACCCCCGGACGTCAGCACGCGGGTCACGCCCAGGTCGATCAGTTCGTCCAGCGCGGTCAGTCGGTCGGCCACCACGTCCATCGCACGATGTACCGTCACCTCGACCCTCGCACGGTCCACGCATCCGATGACGCGACGCAGCACGACGGTGTCGATCGTATTGTCTACTGTCAGCGCGCCGACCACGATGCCGGAAGCTCCACCGGCCACGGCCGCACGTACGTCGTGCTCCATCACCCACACTTCGTCGGGTGAGAACACAAAACCTCCGGCGCGCGGACGGATCAGCGGGTGAACCGCGATCCCCACTTCCGACGCTGCCTCGATCACTCCAATGCTTGGCGTCAATCCCCCCGTCGGACCGAGCGCCGCACACAACTCGACTCGAGTCGCTCCTACCGAACGTGCGATCCTCGCCCCCCGCACGTCCTGCACCGCCAGCTCCAGAACCGTCATGTCAGAAGGACTGCCACGACGGCTTGTGCTCGAGCGCATACCGGTAGTAGTCGGCAAGTTTGAGCGAACTGGCCGCAGCTTCGTCGATCACGACGGTGACATGGCGATGCAATTGCATCACCGAAGCCGGGCAGAACGCAGACAACGGACCTTCGACGGCAGCGGCGATCGCATCGGCCTTACCCTCTCCGGTCGCGATCATCACCAGATGCCTTGCATCGCTGATGGTTCCGAGACCCTGGGTGAGCACATGGTGTGGGACGTCGTCCACCCCGTCGAAGAACCGTGCGTTGTCGATCCGGGTCTGCTCGGTCAGCGTCTTCACGCGAGTTCTCGAAGTCAACGACGATCCTGGCTCGTTGAAGCCGATGTGACCGTCGGTGCCGATGCCGAGCAACTGCACGTCCACTCCCCCAGCCGCCGCGATGCTCTGGTCGTATCGCGCGATCTCTTTCTCCGGGCACGGTGCTTCACCGTTGGGACTCGACACCATCGCCGGATCCAGATTGACGTGATCGACGAACTCCGACCGAATCACCGAGTAGTACGACTGCGGATGGCGTTTCGGCAATCCCAGGTACTCGTCGAGCAGAAACGCCCGAGCCAGCGAGAAGTCGAGTTCGGCATCGCGATGCCTCGCTGCCAGTTCACGATAGGTTCCGATCGGCGACGACCCCGTTGCAAGCCCAAGCGTCGTCGCCCCGGCTCTGACGTAGCCTTCGACGATGTCCGCGACGGTCGAGTCGACCTCCGCGGGTGTCGGCTGAATTACGATTTCCATGATTTTTCCTTTCCGGCGGCTTTTCCGCCGAGTAGTACACGCCCCAGGCGCAATTGACGATCGGTGACCACGATGTCGGCTCGGCAGCCCACGGCCAGCGATCCGATCAGGTCGCCAAGTCCCAGCAGACGCGCTGGGCTCCGAGTTGCCGCTGCGACAGCGTCTTCCAGCGCGACGCCGCCGTTGAAGACGGTGCTGCGCAGCACGTCGAGCAACCTCGCGGTCCCTCCGGCGATCGCGCCGACCGAGCCGTCGGTCGTCGCGAGCCGTGCGACGCCCGCCTGTACGGTGACGTCGAGCGCACCGAGTTGGTAGTCGCCGTCGTCCATTCCCGCAGCGGCCATCGAATCGCTGACCAAGGCGATCTGGTCCGGTCCGACAGCATCGAAGACCATCGACACGGTCTCGGGTGCAAGATGCACACCGTCTGCGATCAGTTCCACCACCATCTCGCCTCTCGCGGCAGCCGCCAGGCACGCCGCGACGGGACCCGGAGATCGATGGTGCAGGGGCGGCATCCCGTTGAAGAGGTGGGTCGCGCTGATCTGTCCGGCCCAATCCCCGTGCACCGCAGCATCGATGCGCGCCGATGTCGTTGCCGCATCCGCATCGGTGTGACCGAAACTCGGCACGATGTTGCGACGACGCATGATCGCGAGCAACTCTTCGAAGTTCTCGGTCTCGGGTGCCAAGGTCATGGACCGCACGGTCCCCCGCGCAGCGTCACAGACGGCTTCGAGAAGGTCCGGATCGCCGGGCACGATCGCCGCCGGATCCTGGGCACCGCAGCGAACGCCGTTGATGAACGGCCCCTCGAGGTGGATACCCAGAAGTTCTCCGCGTTCGACCAGATCGGCGAGCATCGTTGCTTGTCGCACCAGATCTGCGCGCGGTGCAGAGACCAGGCTGGCCAGCATTCCGGTCGTGCCGTGCTCACAATGGTGCGCCGCCGCGCGGCTCGCTCCACCGGCGTCGGTGTTCGGGAAACCAGCACCCGCGGCGCCGTGGCTGTGGACATCGATCAAGCCGGGCATGATCACCGCGTCGGTGCGTTCCGGAATGACGACGACGGGTGTGGACGCCACATAGTCCGCAGCCGAGCCGACCCAACTGATCTTTTCGCCGTCCACGACGACGACTCCGTCGTGAATCTTCCCGGCCGGAGATCCGATGACAGTTCCCCGCAATACGATCGGATCGCCGGCAGTAGCCGAGCCTGATGTACTCATGCCGACTCGCGAATCCGCGCGACGGCCGCTCTACCCTCGATCGGGTTTCGCGCGCCCCGCGCCGCAGCGGCCATGTCCTTGCACACCGCCAGATCGAGAGAGGCCAGTTGCGCGCGAACTGCGCCCAATGCCGGGACCGACATCGACAGACTCGTCACGCCCAAACCGACCAGAACCGGAGCCAACAGCGGGTCCGACGCGGATTCTCCGCACACACCAACTGGTTTTCCGGCATCGGCGCCCGCCTGACCGACCATCGCGATCAGATCGAGGACCGCCGGCTGCCACGGATCGAGCAGTTGCGCCAGGCCTCCGGCCATACGATCCACGGCGCAGGTGTACTGGCTCAGATCATTGGTACCGATACTGACAAAATCGAGGTGCTCGAGGATATCCTTCGCCCGCAACGCTGCAGCTGGAACCTCGATCATCGCTCCGACCTTGCCGATCCCCCGCGAACGCGCAAGTTCTGCAAAGTCTTTCGCCTCGTCGGCCGTAGCTACCATCGGCGCCATGACCCACAGATCGGCGCCCGTCGCATTGCCTGCCGCCGCGAGGGCGTCGAGCTGGCTGATGAGTGTGTCGGGATAAACCGTGCCGACACGGAGCCCGCGGATACCAAGGGCCGGATTCTCCTCGACCCCGAGATCGAGAAACGGCAACGGCTTGTCCGAACCCGAATCGAGAGTGCGGACCACCACCTTCTGTCCGGCGAAGTGCCCGAGCACCGACGCGTACGTCTGTGCTTGCTCCTCCACCGACGGTGCGTCGTGACGCCCGAGATACGAGAATTCGGTACGGAACAGTCCGACGCCCTCGCAATCCGCCGCTCCGGCCCGCGCGGCGTCCTCGAGGGTTCCGATGTTGGCCGACAACCTCACCGCGAACCCGTCACGCGTGCGTCCTGGACCCTGTGCCGAAGCCGACTGCTCTGCCACGAACGATGCTTCGAGGACAGCGCGCTCGCGCGTTTCTGCCGAGGGATCGATGGTGACCGTCCCGGTGGTGCCGTCGAGGATGAGAAGTTTCCCCTCCGCCAGCAGATCGGTTCCCGAACAGTTGACCACGGCCGGGATTCCGAGCGACTTCGCCAAGATAGCCGTATGGCTGGTCGGACCTCCTTCGGCAGTCAACAATCCGACCACGTCACTGGTGCCCAGCGTCGCTGTATCCGCCGGAGCGAGGTCGCGCGCCACCAGTATGTACGGGTAACCGGGAGTGGGGATTCCGGGCATCGGCTCCCCGCGAAGAACGGCCACGGCTCGCTGCCCGAGATCGCGCAGATCGGTTGCCCGTTCGGCCATGTACCCGCCGAGCGCCGTGAGCTTTTCACAGAAGGCGTCGAAGGCGACTGCGACGGCGTGTGCGGTCGGCAGCCCCGATTCCAGGTTCGCCTTGGCCGCCTTCACGATGCCCGCGTCGCGCGCCATCGCAGCCGACGTCGTCAGGATCTCCGCGGAGACGCCCTCGACTGTCTTTGCACGCGAGAGCAGTTCCTCCGCGACGGCGTCCAGTGCCTCACGGATCCTGATCAGCTCCGCCTCGGGACTGCCCGTGATCGGGTCCGCCGCCGAGGTCGGCTCAGGCGTGGAGAATCGCAACCACGGCGCGCAGACCGAACCCGCGCTCACTCCGATACCCGCGATGCGGTTGTCCACACTCGCCGTCATCAGGCTTCGTCCAGTTCGGATGCGAGAAGCTCTGCGAGCGAACCGACCGCAGCGTCGGCGCCGTCACCGTCAGCACGCAAGGTCACCGAATCCCCGAATGCGGCTCCGAGAGTCATGACAGACAACATGCTGGAGGCATCGACGGGTTCGCCGTCGCCGAGCGCGATGGTGACGTCTACCGGTAGATCGGCTGCGGCGCGCGCGAAGAGCGCTGCGGGTCGTGCGTGGAGTCCGACGCGGGATCCGATTGTCGTGGTTGCGATCGCCATGTTCAGCGTCCTTCCAGTTCCTTGTCGAGCTTGTTTTCCAGTTCGGCGACGAGCGGGGCGTCGGTGCGGCTGTCACCTTCGGCAGCCAGTGCCAGTTCGGCCTCGAGCAGCGCTGGGTCGGGCTCACCTGCAGCCACCTCGACCTCTTCTTCTCGTCCTGGCGTGCGCAGATTCCACTTCTTGATGACGAAGCTGAAAAGGAAGTAGTAGATCACGGCGTAGCCGAGTCCGATCGGGATCAACATCCATGCGTTGGTTGCCTTGCCGAAGTTCAACACGTAGTCGAAGAAGCCTGCGGAGAACGTGAATCCGTCGTGAATCCCCAGCGCATTGACCAAGGCCATCGACGTTCCGGTCAGGAGCGAGTGGATGACGTACAGGGGCCATGCGACGAACATGAAGGAGAATTCGAGCGGCTCGGTGATACCGGTGAGGAATGCGGTCAGGCCGGTGGAGAGCATGATGCCGCCGACGAGCTTCTTCTGAGAAGGCTTGGCGTTGCGCCAGATTGCGAAGGCTGCAGCGGGGAGGGCGAACATCATGATCGGGAAGAAGCCGGTCATGAACGTACCGGCGGAGGGGTCGCCGGCGAAGAACCGGTTGAGGTCACCGCGAACGATCTGACCGCTCGCGTCCTGGTAGTCGCCGATCAGGAACCACACGGCGGAGTTCAATATGTGGTGCAGGCCCGTGGGGATCAGGAGGCGGTTCGCTGCGCCGTAAATGCCGCCGCCCACAACGGTATTGGAAGCAACTGCTTCACCGACCCAGTTGAGGCCGGAGTTGAACAAGGGGTACACGAATGCCATCAGGACACCGACCACAAGACCGGTGATCGCTGTCAGGATGGGAACGAGCCTGCGCCCGTTGAAGAACCCGAGATAATCGGGAAGCTTCGTTCGATAGAACCGCTGCCACAGGATCGCCGACAGCAAGCCCATCACGATACCGGCGAGCACACCGTAGTTGATCAGGGATTGATCCCCGTTCGGGTCCGTCTTCCCTTCGAGGACGATCGGCGACATCGCCTTGAACACGCCGTCGATCACCATGTAGCCGACGACGGCTGCCAAGGCAGTCGAGCCGTCGGCCTTCTTGGCCCAGCCGATCGCGATACCGACGGCGAAGATCAGCGGCAGCCACGTGAAGACTGCTTGTCCTGCTGCAGAGATCACTGCAGCAGCACTGTGCATCGAACTGAATCGCCCGAGCAGGTCGTCCTGGCCGAGGCGGAGCAAGATTCCTGCAGCCGGCAGAACGGCGATCGGAAGCATCAAGCTTCGGCCGAGGCGTTGAACCCCGGCGAACACTTTCGATTCCTTCTTCGGGGTGTCTTCGAGAGTCATCAAGGACCTTCTTCGTTCGCCGGGCCGCGTCGCGATCGGCCGCTGGTTCTGGAAATTCGGGTGTCGTGCACGTGCAGGTTTCGTGAAAATGCAGGTCACGGTTCATGCTCGGAAGTGAGGGCAAAACCGTTTTGTCGAAACTGTTGTGGAGCCGGACTTCCAACGGGTACTGTCCGGTCATAACCAGTTGTAGTTTTACCTGGTCGAGGCGAGTTGTCAACACCCAAATGTGACATACGTAACCGGGATAGCCTTGACCAGCAACTAGTCAGCCCACCTGTACGACCGTTCAACGATCACGACCAACCCGACAATCAGGAGCAGCAAATGTCGAAAGCGGAAGCAATCATCAAGGGCCTCGGCGGCGCAGAGAACATCGTCGAGATCGAGGCTTGCATCACCCGCCTGCGTACCGAGGTCAAGGACGGAGCGAAGGTGAACGAGTCCGCCCTCAAGGCTGCCGGCGCACACGGCGTACTCAAGGCCGGAACGGTTGTCCAGGTCATCGTCGGGCCCGAAGCCGACACCCTTGCCGAGGACATCGAGGACATCCTGTGACGGTCGTCCTCGCCCCGCTGCCCGGCCGGGTCGTCGCACTCGCGGACGTCCCGGACCCGGTTTTCGCTCAGCAGATGGTCGGCTCGGGCGTCGCGATCGAACCCGCCCGCGGTCAAGGCCCGCTCACGGTCGTGGCGCCGATCAGCGGAAAGATCCTGAAACTTCACCCCCACGCGTTTGTGATCTTCGGCGAGAAGGCCACCGGTGTGCTGGTCCATATCGGCATCGACACGGTCAAGCTCGAAGGCGACGGATTCACGCTCATCGCCGCCGAGGGTGACACCGTCGATGCGGGTGATCCCATTGTCAGCTTCGATCCAGCGCACATCGACACGACCGGCTACTCGGCGATCTGCCCGGTTGTCGTGATGGATTCCAAACCGGACACCGTCGAATCCCCTTCCGTCGGTGGGGACGTCGCCACTGGCGACACTCTGTTCGACTGGTCGGCGTAACGCAAAGGGCGAGCACACCGGAAGGTGTGCTCGCCCTTTCGTTTCGAACGATGGCTATTGGTCTCCGCGCGTTTTGGGCCGCGCCTGGCCCTGCACTTCCATCTGCAACTGGTAGCGGTCGGATCGGTACCAACTGCGAGTGTGTTCGACCGGCGCGATCTCACTGAACGACACTCGATCGAAGTACAGAACCGGCGCGCCTTTACGAGTGCCGAGGAGAGTCGCGATCTCCGTACTGGCACCATCTGCACTGACAGTCTGCTCTGCCCGGTCGATCGGCTTGTCGTACTTGTCAGCGGTCGCCCGGTAGATCGAACCCGTCAAGTCCATGTCGAGTAGACCAGGCAACAGTTCCGGATTGAACCAGCCGTCGTCCACACTCACCGGCTCGCCGTCGGCGAGGCGCAAGCGCTTGACGTGATACCCCTCGGAACCCGGTCTCATATTCAGTGCGGCAGCAGTGCTTTCGGGGACCGGCCCCTGCTCACTGACCAGGACCACTGTGGTGGGGTGATGCCCCTGGGCCCTCATCTCCTCGGTGAACGACGCAAGGTGCAGCTTGGACTGGACAGCGCGGTGCGCGACAAAGGTGCCCTTGCCACGCACACGCACGAGGTGTCCGTCATTGACCAACTGGCCGATGGCCTCGCGAACAGTGATCCGACTGACGCCGTAGTCCTGCATCAGGTTTCGCTCGCTGGTCATCAAGTCGCCAGGCTGGAGTTCTTGGGTGCACTTGCGCAGGAGAATGGTGCGCAACTGCTCATGTTTGGGTATTGCGCTGTCGCGCAAATGAACGGGCATCACAGCGACTGTCCCTCCGAGAAATGAATAGTCGTCTATTCGCCGACGATAACGATCTGAAATCGCGGGCAGGTCCCGACCGGACCGGTCCAATTAACGATACTGGAATTCACGGTAGGAAACTAGCATCAGTCCGGAGTTGTCCGATTTCAACCGTCCAACCGTC
This sequence comes from Rhodococcus sp. FW305-130, assembly GCF_058788335.1. NCBI lineage: Bacteria > Bacillati > Actinomycetota > Actinomycetes > Mycobacteriales > Nocardiaceae > Rhodococcus > Rhodococcus sp. FW305-130. The sequence continues at coordinate 8,059 of NZ_JBYTAP010000014.1, forward strand.
GGTAGATGGACCGTATTTCGTCCAAGGCGACGTTCTGCTGAGCCATGTCCAATCCCAGTGCCGCCACCGCCTCACGCAGACGGCGGATATCCAGATCGTCTATCGCCGGTCGAAATTGCACCTTCGGTAGCGCGGGGAGGGCAGCAGCGATTCCGAACCAATTCTCGACGTCTACCGGAACAGTCGACTCGTCCTCCACTCCCCCGATCAACTGCTCCAGGTCGACCCCGCGAAGTCTCAGCAACCTCAGCGGATCGGTGTCGATCCGCTCGGCAGTCAAGAACGCCACGGCCGCAGCGTGTTTGCACGGCCAACCGTCATCGGGGCAGGTGCAGTCGAAACGGAAAGCCGACGGGCCGTCCGGTATCAGTTGGGCAGCAAGCATGTCCGGGACAGTGCCGGACACCAGCGCGGCAAGGCTTCCCGGCACTCGGCGGATCTTGGTGATGATGTCGTCGATATCCGATTGATCAAGAGTGTCGATCGACAGCGTGGAAACGAAAGGTTGAAGTTGGCTGCCCTGAACCTCGGCCGTCACCACTCCCGGTTCGATGTCGAGCGCCAAAACCTGACCCGAACGCGCATACGTTCGCCCGCGCGTGACACGAGGTTTGTCGCCGATCTCTTCGACGACGCGGACAAAAGCGTTGCCCCAGAACGTTCTCCCGAACGCTGGACGAGGCTTGACCGGCGCAGGTGCTCGCCGCCGGGGCCCGGTGTACTCGCTGAAATCGGGGCCTTTACCGCGCGGACTCATTCGCCCACCGCGTCGTCGCCGAGTCGCAACAACTCGTCCAATTGCTCGACGCTCATCTCCGTCACCCAGTTCTCACCGGTCCCGACTGCAAGTTCGGCGAGTTCACTTTTACTCGCGATCATCGTGTCGATTCGCTCTTCCAAGGTTCCGACGCACACCATCTTGCGGACCTGCACGTTCTTTCTCTGACCGATGCGGAAGACACGGTCCGTCGCCTGGTTCTCAACCGCCGGGTTCCACCATCTGTCGAGGTGAACCACATGGTTGGCCGCTGTGAGATTCAGACCCGTGCCGCCGGCCTTGAGCGAGAGCACCATGATGGGCGGACCGTCTGCGCCTTGGAATGCCTCGACCATCGCGTCGCGTCCAGCCTTGGACACGCCGCCGTGGAGAAACGGAACCTCGGTGGTGAACCGGTCGGCCAGGTACGGCACCACCAATTCGCCGAACTCACGAAACTGTGTGAACAACAGAACCTTCTCGTCGTCGCCGATGACCGACTCGACGATGTCCTCGACCAGTCCGAGCTTTCCCGAACGGTGTTGCCCGCGGCGCATCACCGGCGAACCGTCGCGCAGGAAATGCGCCGGATGATTGCACACCTGTTTGAGTTTGGTCAGCGCAGACAGGACGGCGCCTTTGCGCTTCATCCCTTCCGTTCCCTTGATCTGCGCCATCATCTCGTCCACCACGGCGCGGTACAACGCCGCCTGTTCCTCACTGAGATTCGCTCGAACCGTCATCTCCAACTTCTCCGGGAGATCCGCGATCACGGAGGGATCGGTCTTGACCCGTCGCAGCACAAAGGGGGACGTGACGGCTCGCAGTCTCGAGACGGCAAGTTGATCTTTTTCCCGCTCGATCGGCACGACAAACCGTTTGCGGAACATCTGCTCAGAGCCGAGTACCCCGCGATTGGCAAAATCGAGGATGGACCGCAACTCGTCCAGCCGGTTCTCCACCGGCGTTCCGGTCAGAGCAACGCGATGGTCCGCAGGAATGCTGCGAGCAGCGCGGGCCTGAGATGTCTTGGCGTTCTTGATGTGTTGAGCTTCGTCAAGCACCACGCGCCGCCAGTCGAGATCCTTGAGCGCCGCGACGTCGCGGGTCATGAGCGCGTAGGTGGTGATCACCAGATCACTCTCACGAACTGCCTGTTCCAACTCCGCCCCGGTAGCGCGATCCGAACCGTGATGAACGTAGACGCGCAGGCTCGGCACAAATCGCGCCGCTTCACGCTGCCAGTTTCCCACGACCGACATCGGGCACACCAAAAGTGTTGCTGTCTTGGACTTCTCGTGCGCAAGTAACGCCAACAGTTGCAGCGTCTTACCCAGACCCATGTCGTCGGCCAGTACCGCGCCGAGCCCGAGGGCACTCATGTACACCAACCAGTCGAGACCGCGTCGTTGATACGGACGCAAAGTCGCGTTGACCGTCGACGGTACCGCGACCTGCCGCGGAGCTACCGACTGGTCGAGCAGTGCAGAAGCCCATCCGGTTGCCTTCACTTCCTCGACCGGCAGGTCTTTGAGGTCGTCGGCGATCAAATCCTTGATCAGATCGACAATCGCCCGGTCCCCGCTCGAATGCCGCTGACTGACAAAACGAGCCGCGCGGGCCAGGACGTCTTTGTCCGCCTGAACCCACTCGCCGCGCAACTGGACCAGATCGGACTTCGCATCGACCAGTCGGGTCATTTCCTCGGCGGTGAGCACCTTGTTTCCGAGCGCCAATTCCCAATCGTATTCCAGCAATTGGTCCATACCGACCGTACGATTCTCCGCAACGATCGGAGACGCCGCCGAGGTCACCCGCACACGCAGGGATGGAGACACCACGTTCCAGGCACGCGGAAGCAGCAGCGTGATCCCTCGCTCTCGCAGGACTATCGCGCCGTGTCCGACCAGGTCCATCACGACAGGAGTGGGCAGCAACAGGTCGAGACTGTCCTCGTCGCGCGGCACGTCGCGAAAACGTGGGTAAGCCTTGATCGCCTCTTCGAGTTTGCGGCTGCCGAGCTGGATACGTTTGGGATCTGCCCGGTGCAGTCGAACACGTTCGGGCGCTTCACCTTCGGGACGCAAACACACGTGCAGACGCCACAGCGCATCGTCGTCCGGATCGGAATTGTCGTCGAGTTCAGGCTCGATCAGCCGCAGAACCAGGTCCGGCTCTCCGGCGGTGAACGTCGACCCCCATTCGGCGAGTCCCTCGGCCGCTCGTACCGACACGTCGTCGAAAGCGTCCCCGGACAACACGGCCTGCCACAGCGGGGTCTGCACCACCGGATGCGAGTCACCGAGAACACGACGGACGATCGGGTCCGTGAGTTCGTTCGTGATGTCTTCGATCGTCGCCCTCGGCGAGCCGACCGCCCGCTGCACCGGCGGCATGGCCACTACCAATTCGCCGATCCAGGCGCGCTGGCGTTCCCCCACCGACAACTGCCACCGCGGCCACCAACTACCCTCGGCTCGCGTCAGCGCCGGTACCACCCGGCCGGCGCGCACCCAACGGTCGATTCCTCGCGCCACGTGCACGAGAAAGTGCAGGTCTCCCGCGATTCGCTGATCGTCGGCCTTGAACCGCAGCAGGAGAGCGACTGCGTCCGGCGGCGCCAACGCAACAGCTGCGTACTCACTCTGCAAAGGCCCGCCAGGCACGGGCGGCATAGCGACATTCACACGATGACGGAACTTACGATGCAGGACAGCACTGACCGGATCTCGCGGATCGTCGGTTCCGGCACCGTCGTGCCCGTCGACCCACAGTTTGAGCCCCGATCCCGGTGACCAGAGTCCATGCAGCATCCGACCATCCAATCAGGTGCCACCGACACCGCTCTTCGTCACCACCCTTCCGGACCGTCCTTCCGATCTGGCTGGGCAATAGGCTGGCAGTCATGACGACGGCATACGGCTTCCACCGTTGCGCTAAGTCTCCCATATCGTCCAATACCGAGGGAGCGTACGTCATGACCAGCATTAATACTGTGGCCGCTACGATGGCCGGAAATCCCGTATTCACCAGTGAGACATACGTTTCCGATGCAATGTCCGAACGCGCACTACTGGCCGCAGAGCTGGTGATGACCTTGCCCGATCGTGAGACCTGGCAGGCGCGCTACTTCGAGACGGCAGAGACACAGGGCTACCTTGTGGCCGACGCATGGCTGATAGTCGCAACCGCCCACCTGATGGAATAACGCCCCGACATATTGAAGTGCAGACAGACAAAAGAACCGCCCAGCTCGCAGGAAGACGAGAGGGGCGGTTCTTTGTGGCGGTGATGGGCCGCGTACTGGTGATCCCAAAGATGACAGTCAAACGAGAACTGAACCAACGACTCCGAGTCTACTCGTTAGCCGCGCTAAGGGCCTGGACTTATTGAATCGCCGAGAGTGCGCGCATGACAAAGCCCCCCAGCTCTGGAAGTAGCCGAGAGGCTTTGCCTTGGCGCGGCCCGCAATGACCGCAGATTCCTCTGTGAGAGACGCTCCCGATTCTAGCGCCGGGTCGAGTGCGCCGCTCCCAAACCTCAACCATGGTTCAGCGTTGCGCCTTCCCGCTGCCTGTGGCCTACTACGCCGCCACGAATTTCAGAGCCCAATTCCGTTGCCCTACAAGGTATTCACGACTCCACGTCTTCTCCACATATGTCGGCCCTGGGGCGTATAACTATCTACAAGACCAGCGAGAGGACGCGCCGCCATGGCACCAAAGACACACTGCAAGAACGGACACGAGTTCACACCCGAAAATACGATCGTCAAAAAGCGTGACGGCATCCCAATTGGCAGAAACTGCAGGACATGCCAGTACGCCGCCAATGAACGCTCGATACTCCGCAGGGTTGCCGCATACAAGGCCGAGCACGGAATCGAATCGTGAGAAGCATCGGGCAGTACGGCGGGACTCACTACGACGCCGACGAATTCACATATCCCGTAGACGAGCCAGCGACCGAGACGCCGCACTGTGCCGACGCCCGAGGTTGCTATCTCAAGATCCACGCAAGCGGACTCTGCCGGAAACACTGGCTCGCCCACAGGAAAGCACGAAAGGAGGAAGAGGAATCATGAGTAAAGCAACGCAGATCCTCGACTACCTGAACAAGGCTGGAGGATCGCAGACACCCCGGCAAATCGAGGTAGCACTTACGGCGGATGGTCCCGCGCTACGAATGGCGCTGCGAGAGCTTCAACTGACGGGCGACCTGATAGATGTCGGCACAGCGGCGCGGCCACGATTAATCACAGCATCGTTGCTATCCGTCCGAATGGGGAAACCATGAGTGTCTATCTCAGCGCGTTGTTCCTGAAGGCGCGCACAGACCTAGATGTTTTCGTACGCAAGTTTGATCTTAGTGCGTCGGACATCGGTTTCTACTACGTACTCATGTCGGTATCTAAACGGGATCTAACGGACGGTCTACTGAGCATGAAGGAGGTTTCTAAGGAGGCTCGAAACGTGCATCTACGTGGGTGGAAAAAGTGCATCGAGAAGCTACTCGAAGCCGGTCTGATTACCGAAATCACCGACGCCGGAATCCAACTCGACTGGAGAGGCCAGACCACACGGGAGGCTGTCGAAAAACGGTCGGTGACCAGGGCCGACGGTACCCACGACGTTGGGAAGATGCACGAGAACGGCGACCATACCTATTGCCGTAAACCGCACTGCGACACTGCGACCCAATGGGCCAAGCGCTACGACGAGAACGGAGTCAAAAGGGTCACCCAAAAGGTAACCGGAAAGGGTTATGGCAGTGACCCCACAGGTGACCACCCCCAGGTCACTCAGAGTCATAACCAAATCCAGAGGCAGAAAGACTCTGGATTTGGGGATGATGAAGCGGCTGCGCCGACGCTTACGCCTGGGGGCGACGCGCCGTACTCGCCGCCAGAAAAAGACGCCCTTCCTGTGGCCGACGACGAGGATTACACGCCGCCGACGCCACGAACGGAAAGAACGTGGGTGATCTGAAATGTTGACGTTGAATCTGAAGAGCTACGAGCCTGACGGCCCCGGAACCGGAAGCAACTGGCTGGACTCGGACGGCCGAGGTTGGGGGGACATGAGCGTGACCCGAGCCGAGTGGACCGCATTGCCGCCAGGTGAGTACGACGACCGCGACTGGTTGCACCCCGACCGGATCGAAGCGCGGATCTTCGCGAGAATGCGCGACCTCCTGTGGGAACCGCTTCGCCGGATCGGTGGGGAAGTCACCGGAGGGACGGGAAGCGGCGTGATCGTTCAGCTACCGATGGACTACCGACCCGAGAACTACGGCACCGACGAGGAAGTGTTCACCCCGACCAGGGAAGCCCTCACGATCCTTGCCGAAGCCAAGACCCGAGCTGTGGATGAGGAGAGGAACGCCATTCGGGAGTGGCTGGTTATCCGCGAGGGGGCCGAGAATGCCTACTAGGTTCCCAAGTGAGGGCAAGCAAGGAAAAAGCCCCCAGAATTGATCTGAGAGCCTTTTCCTGCCGAACTGCTTAGAAGGTGCACATCACGTCGCCCTCGACTTCGCCGGTCTCAGGGTTCACGTACTCGCCCGGTTCGTACCAAGTGAAGCCGGGAAGGGGATGCTTCGGGATGGTCCAGGCGACGGACGGACGACGACGAGTTTCGAGTGCAGCGGTCATGGTTGTTTCCTCCACTGATTCTGCCGGGTCTCCCGAGCAACGGGACTTATTCTACTCCGACTAGAACAATTCTCCAAGCGATCCGTTGGGGGCCACAGGGCAACTCGCTTCGCTCGCCAAAAGCAAACGCCGTGCATCCCTTGCGATTACAACGACAACCGAATAGTGCTTTTCCTCCCTGTGGCCGAAACCGGTTGCCGGACAGCGAATGAAGGAGAAGGCAAGTGATCACCAACAATGGCAAGCGCCACTGCAACGATTGCGGCAAGAGAATCGAAACACTGCACGGCATACTACTTTTGGTTTCGAAAGACAGTGAGCACTACTGCCTCAAGTGCTACCGAAAACACTTCGCGCCGATCGAACTCGAATACCTCGACACCCGCATGACCGAAGTCTTTCGAGCCAAGATTCTGGGTATCCCGACGCCTCAAGATGTGAAGAACGGCGGGCTGGTCGAGTCGGTGCCGACGATCGCAGACCGGCCATGACCAGATCCCCTGTGGCCGAAGCGCTACGCGTGATCGTTGCACTCAAAGCCGCGCCTGGTGCCCTCACAGCGTCCGAACTGGCATCCCGGACTCAACTACCCTTGCCGATTGTTCTCGACGCTCTGGCGGCAAGCGAGGCAGCAGAACTGGTGGCCCGAGTCCCGGACAGCCGCCGAGGGTTCGCGAGTCGTTGGCGCACTACGGAATCGGTCTGGCTATGACTAGCTTCGCGGTAATCCTGGTACTGGTCGTGATGATTGCAGTTCTGGACGAGTGCAGACGATGACGGCAACGTGGAATGACCCGAGGTACGGCGAAATCACCAAGTTGGACGTAACCGCCGAGACCAGACGACGCCGATCGAAGAAACTCGACAAGGCCGCAGCACGTAGACGCAAACTCGAATTCGCTGTAGTCGAAACACTACGGCGACACCCGAACCTGACACGCGGAGAGATTCACAAGCAACTAGCCGAGGACCGAGTGCGGGCAAGTCTGGCGGCAGTGGTGGCAGCCGTAGACAGACTCAGCGAGCAACTACGAATCACCTACGAATTGCAAGGCACCCCAGCGGTACACGTCTACCGACCGAATGAGGGCTACTACTACGGACACAAGGACACCGAGCAATGACAGCCGCGACCATCCCATGGCTACCGGGAGAACTACCGGAATTCGAACCTACACACCTGATTACGATCACGGAGGACAGAACAATGACTACCGACAACTACTCAGCACTACGCGGTATCGAGCTATTCAAGTGGAAGGTCTCGCGGCTGACCGAGATGGCTATCGAGCAACTTCCACCCGATGAACAGCAAGCGATCGCAGACAATCCGGGAGTGAGCTACACCGTGAAAGATCATGTGGTCGAATTCCGCACGGCAGCATTCCCGGATCGTGTGTTGGTGATGGCAGACGCGGATTGGATCTTGGATGACTGCGACCCGAGCGGCCCAGAACTCGAATATGTGCCCTCTGCCGATGAAATCCCGGACACTATCGCCGAACTCACCGACTGACCGAATCCCTGTGGACCCCTGGCAGTGCGGGCTGTCCGGGGTCCACAGCCTTGGCACAATCCCAGATCCTTAGCTATGCTAAAGAGGCTAGGTCGCCCGGTATCAGCCGGGACCGCCAGCAGCGAGCAGATCGAACGCCGGAATCCCTTGCGGATCACCACGTCACGTCCCTGTAGAGGTTTCTGGAGCAACCTAGCTCCCTCTATTTCAGCGACGAAAGACTCTGTCATGTCACGCAATTCTTACACGCGAGCACTCTCGAATGACCTCGAAATCCGCTCCAGCGGCGACGGTCGAACAGTTCACGGCATCGTGGTCCCGTTCGATTCACCGACGCAGATCAGCGATTACGACGGCGACTACCAGGAAACATTCAAACGCGGGGCCTTCACCAGATCCATTGCCGAGCGCGGCGACCGGATCAAGTTTCTCTCTCAGCATCAGCGCACCACGAATCCACTTGGCCGCGCAGTGTTGCTCAGGGAAGACACCGCAGGTCTCTACGGTGAGTTCCGAGTCAGCGCCACCCAAGCGGGAGACGAGGTACTCGAACTCATCCGGGATGGAGCACTCGACAGTTTCTCTGTGGGATTCCAACCGATTCGAGAAACATGGAATCGCAACAGAACCGAGCGAACTCACTACGAGTCCAAGTTGACCGAGGTATCGGTGGTGTCGTTCCCTGCCTACGAGCAGGCACACATCGCGGGCGTACGGGCAGTTCGACTCCCACAACTCGACTCGAATCAACTAGCGGCCCGTCTAGGGCTACTCAAAGCAACGTACGGGCTGTAAAGCCCTCACACTCCAAAGGAACAGCTATGAAGATCAATACGAAGGACGCGCGTTTCGACGCACTCCGAACAATGAACCGAGAAGAGCGGGCAGCCAAGCTCACCGAGCATCAGGCATATGTCGAACCCTTCACCACACGCAGCGAAGCGATCAATGCGGAAGAGGCCGAGCGACTGGCAACGGTACTGGACGAGATCGAATTTCTCTGCCACGTACGCGAACAGGAACAGCGCCTATTGCAGCTGGCGGGCACTTCCGGACACGTCGAAGCTCCCAGCACTCGCGCACGCAAGGACAGCGACCCGACCAGGGATGCAGCGCTGAGTAACATCGAGCGCAGCCACAAGGCCGGACGACTCTCCGACGCCGCTGCAACACTTTCCGAGGCACTGGTGGGCACCGATTCCACTGTGGCCCGATTGGCAGCTGTGACCGGCAGTGATGCTTACCGCAGCGCGTTCGCCAAACTGGTAGTCAACCCCGAGCGCGGGCACTTGCTCTGGACGCCGGAAGAGTCTCAGTCCTACCGGGACGCCGACCAGGTTCGCGGACTTATCGAGGGTGCAGGCGGTACCGGAAAGCATTTGGTGCCCTTCGATCTGGACCCAAGCATCATCCTGACCAACGCGGGTAGCGTCTCTCCGCTTCGCGAAATCTCGCGGGTCGTGCAGACCACTTCCAACGCCTGGAATGGTGTCAGCTCCGCTGGTGTCACATCCGAGTGGTTGGCCGAAGCAGCCGAGGCCGCAGACGCAACACCGACGCTGGCACCCGAGCCGATCCCTGTTCACAAGGCAGCCAGTTGGGTTCCCTTCTCTATTGAACTGGAAGAGGATGGTTTGCAGTTGCTCAGTCAGTTGCAGGCATTGCTCGCTGATTCGGCACTGCAGCTCGAAAACGCGGCCTTTGCAACCGGATCGGGCACCGGACAGCCAACGGGTCTCATCACTGCCCTTGTGGCCGCTGGTGGATCTGTGATCGTTCCGGCAGCCGGTGAAGCGCTCACGTCGGCAGACATCTACACCTTGCAAGGGGCACTCGGTTCGCGCTGGCAGCCCAATGCATCGTTCGCGGGCAACCTGGCGATCCTGAACACCATCCGGCAGTTCGAGACCACCAACGGCGCGCTGAAGTTCCCAGGGGCGCAGGCAGTACCCGCAAACCTGTTGAGCCGACCGCTGCACGAAATTTCGGGAATGGACGGCACGATCAACGCCGCAGTGACCGCAGCCAACTACGCGCTGGTGTACGGCGACTTCTCGAATTTCGTGATCGTGGATCGCATCGGCACGACTGTCGAACTGGTTCCGCACCTCATGGGATCAAACCGTAGGCCGACCGGCGAACGCGGTTTGTACATGCATCGCCGTGTTGGTTCCGATGTTGTGAACGCCAACGCATTCCGGCTCTTGAACGTCGCAACCACGGCCTGATGAACTCCCTCTCGATGATGTTTCGTGAGTGTCGCATCATCGGGAGGGCCGACCGGCAGAGCGCGTGCGAGCCTTAGCCGGTCACCTTGGGCCACAGGGAGATGTTTTGCTTGTCCGGCGACTCCCCCTGTGGCCCTCAAAGGATTCCGGGAGTAGAAGACTCGGATAGGTAGTGGCGGTTCCCATATCGAACGCGGCATCATCTACCCACCAAAGGCTCTGTCCCTTAGTCACTATGGGGGATAGGGCCTTTGGTGTATCACTACAGAAACTCAAACTTATTGAAACGCTTGGAGACTGAGCAATGTCGAACTCGTGGTGGTTGCACGATCCGAGGTGGGTCGCGATTCGCAAGTGGTACAAGGAGAACACACCTGCTGCCGGGGGCTGGACCTGCCATCTCTGCAACGAACCCATCGACCCATATGCAAGCGGCAGAACACGATTGGGTTTGTCTGTGGATCACATCGTGCCGGTCAGTCGAGGGGGTGCATTGTTCGACCATGCCAATACCGCACCCGCACATATGAAGTGCAACAGTGGCAAGCGAGAGGGCCGACAGCTGGCAGGTACCACAGCAGAGCCCTACCGCGCACCGTTCAGACGACGTAGCCGCCGAGCACCGGGAACAACAACAGCGCAGCCGAAGCCAAGCCTGATACCCATCGAACCTGTTGGACCTGACGACGTGCATGGTAGCCAGATCTGGTAAGCCACTGTGCATCTCAGTATGTGTCACACCAACACATCACTTCACTGTGAACTCATACACACCTTGCAATGCCTTGCCAATCATGCTGAACCCACTGACATGCACTGTCTTGCAATGCATCTTGTACTGCTTCCTGTTGCTGCTAGTGACCACCGCCAATGGTGCATTGCGTCCTACGTTAGCCACCATGCACGCCACCACTAGCACCAGACCAAGTGCAAGCAGCATCGACACTGCACTGATTGCTATTGCAACCTTCAATGTTTTCCATCCAACCTTGCGAACCGTGACGCCCTGTGGCAGCTCTTGCCGTACCAACGCGCTCCAGTCGCTCACTGCCTGTGTAGTAGCCATTGTTTGACTCACCCCTTCCAGTTGGTGAATTCCATATGGAAAACATATCGCTAATGTGATTCATTCCCTCACTAACAATGACACTAATCAATTGTTTTGGATTGCGCTAATGGCACTAGGTAGGCAGAGGAATGGATGGTAGGGACCAGCGGGTAGGGGGGGTGCATGTTTCCGATATTCGCAGACACCGAGCAAGACCCTGCCTCCGACCGTTTCTCTCTCTGTTGCATTTTTCAACTACCTTGCGCATAACCGCAGGTCAGAGCGTTTCCATGCGCTGCATGTGGCTTGCGGGAGGGTCCAAAAGAGAATCTGCCATGGGATGGCGATAATCGACCCGAGAAGTTAGCCGGGAAACGCCATTACCCAATTTTCTTGTAGGCAGCCTGGGCGAATTATCAAACGCTCACCGAACTCCACCATTTCGATGTGTGGTTATCACTGTCTCTGTGGTCCGAAGCATATTGCGCTTCGTTTTCGGATATTTGCGGATTGGTTTAAACCGCTGTGCATATCCAACTATTGCCGTTCCATGCGGAATTGGGCTCAGCTTTTCGTCTCTAATTGTCCACACGAGGCACCCGTGAGCTTCGACGCGTGCCGGGAGGTCCGGGCCGTCAAATACATCGCGATGCCCTTCGTAGTTCAGATTGACCGAACGATCCTCCGAGCGAATACCGATGTTCGCGACAGTCGTCGCTTCGGCTCCCTGATTGAGAACGACGAACGTAAATTCATCTTCAACCGTTCCCGTGGCTGGAGTCGGTGGGGGGCCATCACTTTGCGCGGAAGATCCCATGCTCACGATTGAGACAATGGTCGGCACATTGATAATTGCCGATTGCCGGATGACTACTGCAATCCTCGGCCACTTAAGCCATGTCAGGGCGAAGCCCCAGACCAACGCGATTATCGACAACACAAGGGCGGCAACTGACATGCGCGAGAGCCTACCGCCTAATCCGTCTTCCACCAGTCAGAGTCAATCGAAATTATCTTCTTCGGCACGATTTCCACAGTGTCGGGGTCGAATACTCTACGCGGATTGCGCACCTTCACTCTCAGAATCGTCACCTTCAAGCACTCTCTGACCACCTCACGCCTATCCAGAATGGAGAGGGAATCCCACACTTCTCGCGTGGCTCCATTAGCAAACTTCTGCAATACCGGATTACCTACCTGACGCGCTTTGGCTTCGGCGGCTTCGATCTTCGGCAGTAGGGACTGTTCCATCTGCTCTGCCATGCGTGCCCGTGTGGACGCCGAGATATTGGCATTGGTCAGCTCCAGGATTTCAGCGTCGAGTTGCTGTCTCAGTTCGCGGGCCAGTTCGGCAGCTTCCCTGGCAGCTTTGTCGTCACCATACATAGCGGCAGCGGCACGCACATGATCCGAAAAGAACTCCACTACAGCCGATTCCACATGCCTGTCCAGCTCGTCGGCAGCGCGCTTCACGTGACTGTCTGGGCAACGGTATCGAGGCCGAAGGTCTGACTTCATATTGGAATGCTTGACTCCCTGGCCGCACACTTCACAGGTAGCTATGCCCGAAAGTAGATGCGTTACTTGACTTCCCCAGGTACGGGACCGAGAGGGGTCGGTGAGCATGGCAACCAGCCGAGCGTGTTCGCCTTCGGTTATAAGCGGTTCCCAATCGCCCCGTGTACGTGAGATCTCGACCCGTTCGCCGGTTTGCTTGTCGTGCCGCCGACGTACGTGGATTCCGGCATAGGTCGGACTCAGGACCATCGAACGCAAACCCTTGCCGCCGATCTTCGCCCAACCACTCCCCTGCCTACCCACACCACGACTAGGCGCGGGCACTCCGCGTTCTGCGAACTCTTTTGCCAGGCTTCGCAGTGAATCACCCGCCAGCAGTCGGCGCACCGCCTCTTGGACGATCGGCGCGGCTTCCGGGTCCACAGTCCAGCCCTCGGGGCCGCGCACATATCCGAAAGGCATCCACCCGTTGTGCGTCCCTGTGGCAGCGGTCCGATCCTTCGCCCGCATGATTCGTTTGCGCGACAGTGCTACCTCTAGTTCGGCATTCTGAGCCGCGATACCGAGCATGTAGTTATCGTTCGGCTCGTTCAAGTCGTACAGCCGCCCGCCGACGAACCACTGCACACCGAGGTCTGCGCAGAAATCCCGTAGCTCTGCGAACTCACCGAGCTTGCGCGTGATCCGAGACGACTCCCAGGACACCAAGACGACACCACGCCGCAGTAGTGCCTGCAGGCGCAGAAAGCCCGGACGAGTGCCCTGGGAGTACCGAGACGCGCCTATGTCGTTGTCGACCACAACATCAATCACCGGCCACCCTTCGACCTCACACGTGCGCCTGCAATCGGCTTCCTGCTCCGATACCGACCTCGCACGGCCTGACTGGTCACTGGACACGCGGCAGTAGATGACCGCTCCATCAATCGACGCCATGGCTGGTACCTTCCAATCGTTGCGAATGCCCTGGTCACATGGTAGTTCTATATGGGTGACTTTGGCATACGGCTTCACCGAGTACGGCGGACCCGACACACAGTCCTACTTCGACGTCACCCTGCCCCCACCGGGTGCCGGCCAACTGCTGGTGTCGGTCCGAGCGGCAGGCGTCAACCCAGCTGACTGGAAAGTTCGCGCGGGTACTCGAAAAGATACTGTCCCGGTGACGCTGCCTGCGGTTCTGGGCCGCGAAGTGTCTGGTGTTGTCATCGGAGTAGGTCCGCGGGTCACCGAGTTCGAGGTCGGCGACGAAGTGTTCGGCGCTACCGCTACCGGCTTCGGCGGCTACGCCGCGTCGACATTGCTCAACGTCTCGTCGGCAGCACACAAGCCGCCGACCGTGTCCTGGGCCGATGCCGCGGTGCTGACGGTTGCGGCGGGAACGGCTTACGACGCTCTCCACGATCTCGGGCTCAAGCCCGGAGCGACACTCCTGCTCCTCGGTGCCGGCGGCGGCGTTGGTCGCAGCACGACCGCGCTTGCGGTGTCTCGCGGCATCGACGTCATCGGCGTCGCGAGTGAGTCCAAGCGAACCGCGATCGAGGGAGCGGGAGCACGGTGGGTTGCGTCGGGAGACGCCTTTGCAGGCGAAGTGTCCGCGTTGTCCCCAGGCGGAGTGGACGCGGTTTTCGACCTGGTCGGCGGGGACACTCTCACTCGCGGCGCTGAGCTCGCCCGACCGGACGCGCCGATCCTGAGCATCGCCGATCCTCTGGCGGCGAGCCGACTCGGCGGCGGTGGTGTCGAACGCCGAAGAACTACAGCAGTATTCACGGAGGTCGCGGCGCTCGTGGCCGACGGGACCCTCGACCCGTCCGTGTCCGGCCGTTACCCATTCTCCCGCGCTGGGGAAGCGCTCGCTGCAGTCGAAGACGGCCATTCAGCCGGCAAAGTGGTGATCGAGTTCGGCTGATTTCTGTCGGCCCCCGATGGTTCAATCACGTTCTACGACGGGCGGCGTTGAATCACCGTCTACGACGGGCGGGGGCACAGGTGGTTGCACGGTTATCTGCGATCCTGTCGACGCTCGCGCTCGTATGTCTCGTCGCGTCCTGCGGATGGTTCGGGGACGAGCGTCTCGAGTCGGCCCCGGGCAGCCCGACACGATCGGAGCTCGAATCGCTGCTGTCCCGGACCGCGATTGTCGACAACCGACCACATCCGGGTGGATACGAGCGCGGCTGCGGTAACGGCGAGGCTTGCGTCTTCGGCCCCGCTTGGTCCGACGACCAGGACGCACCAGGTGGCCACGACGGGTGCGATACCCGCAACAACGTTCTGGCCCATGATCTCTCGGACGTGGTGTTCAAACCGGGAACACGTGACTGCGTCGTACTGTCGGGCGCGATGACCGACCCGTACTCCGGTGATCGCATCGAATTCGAACGCAGCCAGGCCAAGTCCGTCCAGATCGACCACGTCTTCCCACTCGCCGCGGCTTGGGACTTCGGCGCGAACTCCTGGACGCCCGCGCTTCGGATGAGGTTCGCGAACGACACGTCACTGAACCTGTTGGCCGTCAACGGCCCCGACAACCAGTCGAAAGGCGACAGCACGCCCGGTGAGTGGTTGCCGCCCGATCCTGCATACCGATGCTTTTACGCCGGCAAGTACTTGACCGTCGCGATTTCCTACGGCTTACCGGTCAGCCGGGCGGATCACTCGGCGTTGACAGAACTCGCCACTCGCTGTTGAGCTACCGGCCGTCCTTCACCACTCGACCGCTCTGAATGACGAGTGCGATGCGCTCACGATCGGCGAAGATGGACGGATCCGTCAACGGATTGCCGCGGAACGCAACGAGGTCGGCGAACTTGCCGACTTCGATGGTGCCGACCTCGTCGGCGATACCGAGAATGTCGGCGTTGATCCGGGTAGCGGAAACCAATGCGTCCATCGGGGTTTCGACCTTGGCGCGCAGGACTAGCTCCATTCCCCGGCCCGTTTGATCGGTACCGATGAGGTCCGATCCCAATCCCACTCTGACGCCGGCATTTCGAGCAGCAAGAAGCCCGTCGATCTGACCCTGCATCATCTGGCCGATCCGCGCCGAAATCGATTCGGGTAGACCTGCTGACGCCGCGCTGTCCGAGAGTGCCTGCACCACAGCCAACGTCGGCACCAACGCGACGTCGTGCTCGGCCATCAACTTGGCAGTCTCGTCGTCGATACCTGAGCCGTGCTCGACGCATTTCGCGCCGGCAGTTACAGCGTTTCGGATTCCCTCGTTGTTGTGGGCATGCACCGTGACATAGGTACCGCGCGCATTGGCTTCCTCGACGGCAACTTCGATCTCGTCGACCGTGAACTGGGTATCGGTGAGCTTGTCATGAGTCGATACCACTCCCCCGGTAACACACAGTTTGAGGAAGTCCGCACCCCTGCGGAACGTCTCGCGAACGTTCTTTCGCATTTCGTGCGGACCGTCGGAAAGCAGAGACATACAACGTAATCCGGGGATGTCATGATCGGACCAGTCCGAAGTCGGCTCCCACTCGGCCGCCAGGTGTCCGTGTCCACCGGTCTGGCACTGGATCGGGCCGCACTGAATGATCCGCGGACCCGGAATCTTGCCCGAGGCGACAACTCCGGCGAGTCCACCGTCGATTCCGCCGCAGTCACGAACAGTGGTGAATCCTCCGTCGAGGGTCGATGCGCAGGTCGCGAACATGTCTGCAGCGAGCTCGGCTACCGAGATCTGACGCCGCAGACTCGGTGCGAGATCGCTCGATCCACCGAGATGAACGTGTGCGTCGATGAGGCCGGGCGTGATTGTCAGCCCGGTGCAGTCCAGCACCTCCGCCCCCGCGGGCGGCGTTCCACCGAGTGCACTGATGCGGCCATCTTCCACGGCAACAGCGCAGTTCTCGATCGGGTCGGCGCCCGTGCCGTCGATGATCGTTGCACCGGTCAGCCATACGACAGACATATTGAATGTTCCTCCGACGTGTACTGATCGCCGGAAGATTCCGCCGACATACCGAATAGGGTTCGGTTAGTATGATGCATACCGGCTCCCGAAATCAAGGAGTTGTCATCAATCGATCAAGTCCGAGATTGCCGACGAATCCCTCACCAGGAGAATCGATGCCGCGTCCCACTCAGCCGATACTGTCCACGCGAAACATCACCGACGCGGCTCTGGATGCTGTCGACGCAACCGGCGACTTCACCATGCCCGGGATCGCCAAGCAACTGAACGTGACTCCGTCTTCGCTCTACACACATATTTCGGGTCGATCCGAGATCGTCGAACTCATGCGCATCCGCGTGATGTCGTCGATCTCTGTCCCCCACCCACCCGCAGGATGGAGCGAACGGATCAGCGCGTGGGGGTGGGCATATCGCCGAGCTGCCGTCGAACATTGGCGCCTCATCCCGCTACTCATGACACGCAGCGTCCGCACCGAGGTGACTTTTGATATCGATACTGCACTGGTTCAAGCATTTTCGGACGGGGGTTTCGATTCGACCGATACGCGTCACGCAATTTCCACGTTGGACAGTCTGGTTCTCGGATCCGTCGTGAAACTCTCGACGCCGGATGTCGCGTGGACTCAATCCTCCAACCCGAGCGAGGTCACGCGTGAGGGGGCGAACCCACTGCGAACCGACGACACCTTCGACTTCGGCCTGCGAACGCTGATCGCTGGATGGATGGCCCAGTGCGTCGTCCGCCTGTATACCGAATCCCATTCGGATCTACCTGTCACTTCACGGTGAACGACCTCGTATGCCATCCAGTGGCTCCGCCGGGAATCGGTGGAGTGCGCTCTTCCACCTGAACGTTCCCGTCCAAATCCGTCGCTCTGACCTGCACGGTGTGCAAACCTGAGCCTGCATCCCACATCCACGACCATTGACGCCAGGTGTCGATCGAGTACTCCTCCGCCAGTGTCGCCGGTTGCCATTCGCCGTTGTCGACGCGAACCTCGACCTTCTCGATCCCGCGATGCTGCGCCCAGGCCGTTCCCGCCACCAGCACCTGGCCCGGCTCGATCGGCGCCAAAGCTGCCGGCACCTCGATACGCGAGGACGTCTTGATCGGTGCCTGCGCACCCCAACCGCGCTGGGTCCAATAGGCCTCGACCTTGTCGAAACGCGTCAGTTCCCACTCCGTCACCCACTTGGTGGCGGAGACGAAACCGTACAGGCCGGGAACTACCTGCCGAACGGGATAACCGTGCTCGAACGGCAACGGCTCACCGTTCATCGCCACGGCGAGAATCGCGTCACGGCCGTCGGTGACTATCTCGACCGGGGTGCCGACTGTGAAGCCGTCGACGCTGGTCGACAGGAGCATGTCGGCGTCGGGATGGACACCGACTTCGTCGAGCAGGTCCTTCATGGGATAACCGATCCACTTCGCGTTCCCGGCCAGAACGCCGCCCACCTCGTTGGAAACACACGTCAGCGTGATGACTCGCTCGATGGGCGTTCGCGCCACCAGATCGTCGAACGACAACGTCATCTCGCTGTCCACCATTCCGTGAATCCGCAGTTCC
The DNA here is from genome assembly GCF_058788335.1 of Rhodococcus sp. FW305-130. NCBI lineage: Bacteria > Bacillati > Actinomycetota > Actinomycetes > Mycobacteriales > Nocardiaceae > Rhodococcus > Rhodococcus sp. FW305-130. The sequence continues at coordinate 26,283 of NZ_JBYTAP010000014.1, forward strand.
CACGAATCCGTCGTCAATTGCGGAACGAGGAGTGCAGTGTCGATTCGATAGAAGTCGTCGTTGGGCGTGATGTACGTCGACGCACCCGCAATCGCGATGTCCGCACCCGCCGGAATCGGCGGCGCCGGGTCAGCGGCGGTGGGCACGACAAAATCTTCACGATTCGCTACTGCTCCGGCGATTCTCTGCCCCACGAACTTCCCGGCGGCACCCGCTGCCGCAGCCACTGCCAACGCCGCACCTGCCAGCAGAAGGAACTGACGACGAGGCAACCACGAGTCGGCGACGCCAGGCGAGAGCGGCACCTCCAACTGTGTGATCAGCAGCCGCAGTGTTGCAACGCCCGCCACCACACCGACCAGTGTCGGGAACACGTACATCGCATCGGCAGTCGGGCGCTGCATCGCCGCATACACACCAACCGCGCCCAGAAGAACAAGGATGACACTGCCGATCGGGCGGCGTCGCCGTTCCAACAGCCCGGCCACCGCGCCGAGCAGAACGATCAATATCGACATTCCGATGAACAGCGCCGGCTTGTCGTTGGTGCCGAAGGTGTCGATCGCGAACTCGCGAGCCCACGCCGGGGTTCGGTCGACGGTCGTTGCCCCAACTGCGTAGAAGGGCGACGCGTCCGGGTTGATCGGCAGCGCAACCAGTTCACCGACGCCCAGGACGACAGCCGCGGCCAACACTCCGGAGATCGCGTGAGCAGCCCATCTACGACGCGGCGGACGAGATTCGGTGCTCGGGTGCTCGTCGATGTTCTGTGTGACCATGTCGTCTCGGCTCTGTCGGTGCGAGTGGTGCTTCGATCGGATACCCGACATTCGGCGCTGCGGGACATCCGGATGGGTGCACTCGTCTATCAAGAACTACGCCGAACTCGCGATTAGAGTGGGGACAATGACCGTCGACCTCAACAAGGACACGCTCCTGTGCATGTCGCTCTCCGGGCGACCGAGCAACATCGGCACGAGGTTTCACAATTACCTCTACGAGGAATTGGGCCTGAACTTCGTCTACAAAGCCTTCACCACCGAAGACGTGCCAGCCGCGATCGGCGGCATCCGAGCACTCGGGATTCGAGGCTGCGGGGTGTCGATGCCGTTCAAGGAACAGGTCATGGAGCACATCGACGTCATGCACGATTCGGCCAGCGCCATCGACTCCGTGAACACGATCGTCAACGAGTCCGGAGTGCTGCACGCCTACAACACCGACTATCAGGCGGTGGCCGATCTGCTGCGCGACAACGACGTCGACACGAGCCTGTCCGTCGCTGTCGCCGGCAGCGGTGGCATGGCAAAAGCAGTCGTCGCCGCGGTGCGCGACACCGGATTCACCGACGTCACCGTGATCGCCCGCAACCAGCAAGTGGGGTCGTCGCTCGCGAAGCAGTACGGCTTCGACTGGCAGGCCGAACTCGGTGAGCTTCGTCCCGGTGTGCTGATCAACGCCACTCCGATCGGTATGTCCGGCGGTGCAGAAGCAGATGCATTGTCGTTCCCCGAACAAGCAGTGCGCGCCGCCGATGTCGTCTTCGACGTCGTCGCGATGCCTGCGAACACGCCACTGATCGCGTTGGCGACCGAACTCGGCAAGACGGCGATCACGGGAGCGTCGGTCATTGCCCTTCAGGCCGCCGAGCAGTTCGTGCTCTACACCGGCGTGCGTCCGAGCGCGGAGCAGATCCAGCGAGCGTCGGAATACTCACGGGCGTAGGAACCACGTCGCCGTGAACGAGACCGGGGAGACTCCACCTCAACAACTCGCGCGGAACTTCAACGAGTTGTTGCAAGAACTGCGCGTCGCGCTCTCTGGTGTTCAGATCCTGTTTGCCTTCCTGCTGGCCGTGGCATTCACCGAACGCTACGAGGAAGCGTCGGCGTACATCCGCGGCATCCACTTGGTGACGGTGATACTTGTTGCCATCTCGTTCGGGTTCCTGATGGCACCCGCGGTCTGGCATCGCATGCTCTTCCGCCGTGGGCACCGCGAGAACATATTGCCCGTGGCCAACCGATTCGCCCTGTGCGGCATAGCCTTTCTGGCCGCCTCCATGACCGGCACGGTCCTGTTGATCGCCGAGGTCGCCGTCGGCGGAGTTGCCGCAAAGGTTTTGGCAGCGTGCGCCGCGATCATGTTCACGGCACTGTGGTTTCTCGTGCCGTCATTCATCGATCGCACCAAGAGCTGACTCAGGCTCCGGTGTCGACGGCGCGAGTGTTGTCATTCGACCACTGTGACCACGAGCCCGGGAACAGCGTCGCGTCGTAACCGGCGATCGCGAGTGCCGCAATCTCATGCGCTGCAGTTACTCCGGATCCGCAGTACACCGCGACACTGTCTCCGGCGACCAGTCCGGCGAACCGCTCACGCAGGCGGGTCGCATCCAGGAACCGACCGTCGCCGGTGATGTTCTCCGCGGTCGGCGCGCTCACCGCACCGGGGATGTGCCCCGCGACGGGATCCATCGGCTCGACCTCGCCGCGGTACCGCTCCCCTGCTCGGGCGTCGAGAAGCACACCGCCCGCACGCGTCCAGTCGCCGACGCCGTCGATGTCGACCGTCGGCATGTTGCCGCCGGTGAAAGTCGCATTGCCCGGAGTGGCCGACTCACCGATACCCGCCGCCAACGGCAGTCCCGCGGACTCCCAGGCCTGTAGTCCGCCGTCGAGCAGTCGGACATCCGAGAGCCCGGCCCACCGCAGCAGCCACCAACCACGGGCAGCGGCCGTGTTGCCGGTGGCGTCGTAAAGCACCACCGAATCACCGTCGTCGATTCCCCAACGACGCGCAGCGTCCTGCAGGTCTTCGAGACTCGGCAGCGGATGCCTTCCCTTGTCCGGCGACGGCGGCGAGGCAAGTTCCTCGTCGAGGTTCACGAAGACCGCGCCGGGAATATGGCCGTCGCGAAAATGCTGCTCGCCGTTCGAATCACCCAGCGCCCATCGGACATCGAGCAATCGCGGCGCAGCGCCGGCCTCGATGAGAGCGGACAGTTCTTCGACGTCGATCAGCACGGGAAGTGTCATGAACCCATCCTGACACGACCACTCATGCAACCCCGAAGAAGGCACCGAGACCCACCAACAACACTCCCGTCACCACGTCGATTCGCTTGCCGACGCCAGGACGACGCAGCTTCTTGCCGGCTCCGGCCGCCAACACCACCACGATCGCCCACCACAGTGCCGCGGCGACCACCGTCGCGCCCGCCAACATCAACGTGCGCAGCCCTGCGCCTTCACCCGGCTCGATGAATTGCGGGAGTAGCCCGAGAAAGAACAACAGCGCCTTCGGGTTCAGCAGGTTCGAGAGGAAGCCGTAGCGAAATGCCGTGGTGACCGCGATCGGTTCTTTCGCTGCCGGAATTCCCTCGTCCGAGGCTCGGGCTTTGAAAGCACTTCGAATCGCGGAGATACCGAGCCAGGTCAGATATGCCGCCCCGGCGTATGTGAGCGCAGAGAGCAACTGTGGCCGTGTCGCCACAAGTGCGGAGAGACCAAGTGACGCGGCAGCGGTGTGAACGAAGAGCCCGGAAATCACACCGGCGGCCACCACCGCGCCGGTCCGACGATCTGCCAGAGAATGACGCAGGATCAGGACAAAATCCGGTCCCGGCGTGAACAGGACGATGGATAGCAGGGAGCCGAAAGCAAGCCATTGACCGACACTCATCCGAAATACCTCACACCCGAGCTGATTCGAGACACATGTTCATGCCAGGAGTGTGCAACTGGATCCGGGAAGTTCAAAACGACTCCGGATATAGTTCGGCAGATGACGAAGAATGAGCCTCTGGATCCGGTGGACTGGAAGATTTTGGCCGAATTGCAGAACGACGCGTCGATCACCAACAAGGTGTTGGCCGATCGAGTCGGCTTGGCGACGTCCTCGTGCCACGAGCGCGTACGACGCCTACGTGCCAACGGAACGATCAGCGGTATCCACGCGGTTGTCGATCCGGCAGCCGTTGGCCGGTCGATGCAGGCGATCATCGCCGTTCAACTGCGACCACACCGCCGCGACCTCGTCGACCGGTTCACCGCCGACGCCCTAGCACTGCCGGAAACGCTTGCGCTCTTCAACGTCTCGGGGCCTGAGGATTTCTTCCTCCACGTCGCGGTCCGTGACAGTGCTCATCTACAGCGAGTATTGATCGACCACCTCGCCGCACATCCCGAGGTCTGGCACGCCCAAACGCACCTCATCTACGGCAAAGCGGTCACCTCACCCATCCGACCGGACAGGTAAATCGGGTCTGGGGCGGGTCGGGCAGAATCACTGACCATGTCGGACTCCACAGATACCACCGAACCGGAAGCCGTTCGCAGCAACTCGCAACCGATGAGCGCAGGCATCGTCACGGCCCTCGTCGGCTTCACCAGTTCGTTCGCGGTGGTGCTCACCGGCCTCGCGGCTGTCGGTGCGGACGCGACCGAGGCGGCGTCCGGACTGCTGGTTCTGTGTGTGACCCAAGCGTTGGGAATGCTCTGGCTCTCACGCCGGTATCGGATGCCGATCACCCTGGCCTGGTCGACGCCCGGTGCCGCTCTGCTCGCCGGCGCCGGAGCGGTCGAGGGTGGGTGGCCGGCCGCGGTCGGAGCATTCATCGTCGTCGGAATCGCGATCGTGCTGACCGGACTGTGGCCGACGCTCGGAAGGATCATCTCGGCAATCCCGACGCCCCTCGCGCAAGCGATGCTCGCCGGGGTTCTGATGCCGTTGTGCCTGGCGCCGATCATCGCCGTCCGGGACGCACCGGCAGCGGTCGCGCCCGTCATCCTGGTTTGGCTTGCCGCGCAGCGCTTCTCCAAGCGATGGGCGGTTCCGCTCGCGTTTCTCACAGCAGCGGTCGTGATCGGGATCAGCCTCGTCACATCGGATCGAGTGCTCGACGCCGGCGCCATGATTCCCCGCATCGATCTCACCGCGCCGTCGTGGACCTGGCAGGCAATGATCGGCATTGCGATTCCGCTCTACATCGTCACGATGGCTTCGCAGAACATTCCCGGTGTGGCCGTGATGAATTCGTTCGGCTACACCGTTCCCTGGCGGCCGTCGATGATCGTGACGGGTATCGGCACCATCGTCGGCGCACCGGCCGGTGGCCATGCGATCAACCTCGCGGCGATCAGCGCGGCCCTGGCCGCCGCCCCCACCGCACATCCGGATCCCAAACGTCGATGGATCGCTGCCTTCACCGCAGGCTGGGCGTATCTCGTTCTCGCTGCCGGCGCGGCCGCGGTGGCCGCTCTGGTAGCCGCCGCACCGGCCGGAGTCGTGGAAACTGTTGCCGGACTGGCGCTCCTGGCAACGCTTGCCGGCGCCCTCACGTCGGCGCTGAGCGAGGCGAGTGAACGTGAAGGCGCCGTGGTCACGTTTCTGATCGCCGCATCCGGGGTCAGTATCCTGGGAATCGGTTCGGCATTCTGGGCACTGTTGGTGGGGCTGATCGTGCGTGCAGTCCTACAGGGCACCACCCTGCCCTCACTCTCGCGAAAGTCCTCACTACAGTCGAAGCCGTGAGCACAGCGCAGACGCCCCCGTCGATCAGCGAGTTTCCCGTTCTCTGGCCCGTCCCGACGCGGTGGGACGACAACGATCACTACGGCCACGTCAACAACGTGACCTACTACTCGTACTTCGACACCGCGGTCAACGCCTGGCTGATGTCTTCCACTGGAACCGACATCCGCAATCTGCCTGCCATCGGCGTCGTCGCCGAGACGTCGTGCCGGTACCTGAGCGAACTGTCGTTCCCCGAGCAGTTGCAGGTGGGTATCTCCGTCGAGAAGCTGGGCACCAAGAGCATCGTCTACGCGCTGGCGATATTCCACGAGGTCGCAAGCGGCCATTGGGAACCTGCTGCAACTGGGCGCTTCGTGCACGTCTACGTCGATGCCGACACCCGTAAGCCGGTGGAGATCCCGGCTGCGATCAGATCAGCAGCCGGGACCTTGACCGAAAACTAGCTCAGGCCGAGCTGATCTGCCGTCAAGACGGCGCGTGCAACGATTCCGTCGATCAGCGCGACCGTCGGGCCGCCGTGCTCGGCTTTGTTCCGCGGATCGTCGAGAATGCGTCGCAGCACGCCCTCGGCGATGATCGAGAGCTTCCACAGAGCGAGTACGTGCCAATATCCGACCGCTGACACGTCGCGGCCGGTCGCCTCGACGTAGGCAGCGACCAGCTCGTCGCGGTTCGGGAAGCCTTCCAGCGTGGACGCCATGAACGGACCGGCAACTTTGTCACCGGCTTCCGGCCAGTACGCGAGTAGCGCACCGAGATCCGCGAGCGGCTCCCCCAACGTGCACAGCTCCCAGTCGACGACGGCAACGATGCGCCCCTCGACCGGGTCGGTGATGACGTTGTTGAGGTGGAAGTCGCCGTGAACCAAGGTCACTTCGTTCTGTTCCGGAATGTTTCGGTGCAGAATCTCGGCCAACCTGTCGACGTCAGGAACATCGCGGGTCTTCGACTTCTCCCACTGCGCCGACCACCGTTTGAGCTGACGCTCGGCAAAGGGCTTGCGGCTGGCCAGATCGTCGAGGCCGGTCTCTTCCAGGTCAACCCCGTGGATGCTTGCGAGGGTTTTCGGCATCGCCAATCCGACCGCGCGACGCTCGTCCTCGGTCAACTTCTGAGCCACTGGAACGCCGTCGATCACAACGCCGTCGATGTAGCTCATGAGGACCAGCGGAGCGTCCGTGATCTCCGGATCTTCCGTGATGCCGAGGATCTTCGGAACCGGCACTTTGGTTCCCTGGAGCGAGGACAGGATGCGGTGCTCGCGAACGACGTCGTGCGCGGACGCCAACAACGTGCCGAGTGGAGGTCTGCGCAGTACCCACCGTCCTCCGCCCGCATCCGTCACGGAGTAGGTCAGGTTCGATTGCCCGTTACCGATCCTCTCGAAAGTCAGTGGTGTCGTAGCGCCGACCCCCAGTTCGGCGATCCACGCGGAAACAGCTTCTTCGTTCAAACCGACTGCAGTCACCGCACCGATGCTAGCGGTTGAATTCCGATCGGTTGGCCGTACCGACACGTTTGTTACTCGCCAGTTCGCAGTTCCGGTCCTGATACGGCAGTGGAAATACTTGCGGATTTCCCAATCAGGGGGATCCTGATGGTAGAGCGACAACTGCATACAACACATCGGGATTGTGCGGCGTACTCACGAGGCGCGCCGGGCATGAGCAGAAACCGAGGTGAGCGAAGATGATCGACAACCTCGATTATCCGGTCCAACTCATCCAACCGAACGGCGCACGAGTGTGCCGTCCCGAATTCGACCGCCTGATAACAGACATCGGGCCTGACGAACTGCTGTCGTTGTATCGCGATCTCGTCGTGAGTCGCCGAATCGACACCGAAGCTGTTGCCCTGCAGCGTCAAGGCGAAATAGGTTTGTGGGCTCCGATGCTGGGCCAAGAAGCCGCCCAGGTCGGTTCCGCGAGAGCGCTCGCCCCAGACGACTTCGCGTTCACCAGCTACCGCGAACATGCCGTCGCGTACTGCCGGGGAGTTCCCCCCGAATTGCTGACCACCATGTGGCGAGGAATCTCCCATTCCGGTTGGGTTCCAGAACAATTCAACGTCACCAATCCGGCGATCGTCGTCGGCTCCCAAGGGCTGCACGCCACCGGATACGCACTCGGCGCACACCTGGACGGCGCCGAGATCGCAACGATCGCGTACTTCGGCGACGGCGCCACAAGTCAGGGCGACATCGCCGAGGCGATGGGATTTGCCGCCAGTTTCCGTGTCGGCGTTGTCTTCTTCTGCCAGAACAACCAGTGGGCCATCAGTGAACCGGTATCCCTCCAGTCACGCACGCCCATCTCACATCGGGCGATCGGTTACGGCATCCCCGCGATCCGCGTCGACGGCAACGACGTCCTCGCCGTTCTCGCAGTCACGCGCTCGGCGCTCAATCGCGCACGCGAAGGCAGCGGCCCGACGTTCATCGAGGCGATCACCTGCCGAATGGGCCCGCACACGACGTCCGACGATCCGAGCAGGTACCGCGCCGATACCGACATGTCGGAGTGGAGAAGCCGCGATCCGCTCGAGCGAATGCGCCTGTTCCTCGGCCGTCGCGATCTTCTCGGAGAAAACGAACTCAGCACCATCGCGGCGGCGGCCGACGACGTCGCAGCTGGACTGCGACGCGCAACCATCGCGCTCGCCGATCCACCCCCGTCAGCGCTCTTCGATCACGTCTACGCCGAGGCACACCCACTGATCGACGTTGAACGCGAAGAGCATCGCGCGTATCTCCGCAGCATGGAAGGGGCTTCGTCATGACCGTCATGAATCTGGTGACAGCGCTCAACACCGGCCTGCGACGCGCACTCGAAGACGATCGTCGCGTTGTCATCATGGGAGAGGACGTGGGCCGTCTCGGCGGTGTATTCCGGGTTACCGACGCCCTGCAGAAGGACTTCGGCGATACTCGGGTGATCGACATGCCCCTCGCCGAATCAGGGATCGTGGGAACAGCTTTCGGTCTTGCCTTGCGCGGATATCGGCCTGTCTGCGAAATCCAGTTCGACGGGTTTGTCTACCCGGCTTTCGATCAGATCGTCTCGCAGGTGGCCAAGATCCACTACCGCACCCGAGGCGCTGCCTCTGCGCCACTGACGATTCGCATTCCCAGTGGCGGCGGAATCGGTGCGGTGGAACATCATTCGGAGTCGCCGGAAGCGTACTTCGCTCACACCGCGGGACTGCGGGTGGTGTACCCGAGCAATCCGATCGACGGCTTTCACATGATCCGCCAATCCATTGCGGCCGACGACCCGGTGATATTCCTCGAACCCAAACGGCGCTACTGGGATACCGCCGACGTGAATACCGATGCCGCGCCCGAGCTTCCGCTTCACCGTGCCCGCGTCGCTCGCCCTGGAGACGACGCGACAGTAGTTGCGTACGGATCCATGGTCGCCACCGCGCTCGACGCCGCGCGGATCGCCGAAGAAGAAGGCCACGATCTGGAGGTCGTGGATCTGCGTTCACTCTCCCCCATCGACTTCGACACGATCGAGGCGTCGGTGAACAAGACAGGACGGCTGGTCGTCGTCCACGAGGCGCCGAAGTTTCTCGGCGTCGGCGCCGAAATCGCAGCACACGTCGCGGAACACTGCTTCTATCAGCTCGAGTCACCGATCCTGCGGGTCACCGGATTCGACATCCCCTACCCGCCCGCCAAGCTCGAGCGATTTCACCTTCCGGACGCCGACCGGATCCTCGCAGCACTCGACCGGACGCTGGCAGCATGAGTACCGGGCACGAATTCCGGTTGCCGGATCTCGGCGAGGGCCTGACGTCCGCCGATCTGGTCGAGTGGACGGTCGGCGTCGGCGACACGGTGGCACTCAATCAAGTTCTCGCCCAGGTAGAGACAGCCAAAGCTCTCGTCGAACTGCCGTCGCCCTACGTCGGCGTTGTCAGAGAACTCCTCGTCGAACCTGGCTCTACCGTCCCGGTCGGCACTCCGATCATCCGAATCGAGGAGCCTGCAGATTCACCGTCTCCAAGTGATTCACAGTCTCCGAGTGTGCTTGTCGGATACGGACCCGCGGCCGAGAGACCGAGCCGACGACGGAACAGGGTTACGCCACACTCGCAAACCGCGGCGAGTACCGAGCGTCGGCCCGCAACACCCTCGGCGCGGCGCGCGGCCCGCGAAGCCGGCATCGACCTGAGCGAAATCACCGGAAGTGGATTCGACGGTGCCGTCACGGCAGCGGACGTCGCAGACGCGCTTCGCGTGAAGGCCGCGTCGAATGAAGCTCCGCGGCCGGCCGGATCCGGTATACAGAAACAGCCGGTCTCGTCCGGCATGCGGAAACAGATGGCGTCGGCGATGGTTGCCAGTGCCCGCGCCCCGCAAGCCAGCGTCTTCCTCACCGCCGATGTCACGCCTTCGATGGAACTACTCGGCAGGCTCCGTCCCTCGGACGCATTCACCGGACTTTCTCTCACTCCGCTGACTCTCGCGGCCAAGGCCTTGGTTACGGCGATCTCGTCGCACCCGATGGTGAACGCGCATTGGGACGAGGCCCGCGGCGACGCCGTCATCGACGATCACGTGAATCTCGGCATCGCCGTCGCCTCCGAACGTGGACTGTCCGTGCCCAACATCAAAAGCGCCGAGACGCTGAGCCTGGTCCAACTTGCACGCGCGGTGACCGAACTGACCGTCGCTGCCCGCGCGGGAGTGACCGATGTCCATCACCTGACCGGTGGCACCGTCACGATCACCAATGTCGGAGTCTTCGGCGTCGACGGGGGCATTCCGCTCCTCAATCCGGGAGAAGCCGTCATCCTTTGCCTGGGCACAGTGAGCGAGCGTCCCTGGGTAATCGAGCGCAAGATCGAAGCGCGGAGCGTCGCGACACTGACGTTGACGTTCGACCACCGGATACTCGATGGTGAGCAGGCCGCGAGATTCCTCTCATTTGTCGCACAGATGCTCGCGGACCCGGACCTGTTGCTGTCTCACCTGTAAAAAGGAACGAGTGAGCGTCAACCCCACCGACCGAGTAGTCCCCACCTCCGCCCTGGTACGCGCCCGGGCCGGCATCTTCGGCATCTTCGGCATCAACGGATTTCTGCTCGCGATGTGGGTCGTCCACATTCCGTCCATCGAACACCGTGTGGGAATCAGTCACTCGACGCTCGGCTCACTGCTTCTCCTTCTTGCTGTCGGAGCCATTGCCGGTATGCAATTGAGCGGTCCGCTCGCCGACCGATACGGCAGCCGGCGCATGGTCATCCTGGCGGGTAGCGGGCTGGCATTCGCCACTCTCGGCCCGGGATTTGCCACGAACACCTGGCAACTGGGCGCGGCACTTGTTGTATTCGGCTTCGCGAACGGCGCGTTGGACGTGTCGATGAACTCGCAGGCTGTCGAGGCCGAACAGTTGTACCGGCGCCCGATCATGGCGGCCTTTCACGGCATGTTCTCGGTCGGCGGCGTATTGGGGTCCGTCATCGGATTCGGCACTCTCGCACTGGATCTTCCGCCGTACGTCACGCTCAGCATCGCGTCGGCAATCGGCTTGCTCGCGGTCTGGTTGTGCTCGCGACCCCTGCTCCCTCACGTCGACGTGCATGCCGAAACCGCGTCGACTACCGGAAAGACACACGGCAGATTCTCGGCTCGCGTACTAGCCCTCGGAACCCTCGCCTTTGTTCTGATGCTGGCCGAGGGAGTGGCAAACGACTGGAGCGCACTGCAGGTCAAGGAAGATCTGGGTGTCTCGAATGCCGTTGCTGCACTGTCGTTCGGTGCATTCTCCGCCATGATGACCGTCGGCCGATTCACCGCGGATCGAATCAGCGCGGCAGTCGGCCCGGTGGCAGTGGTTCGCTACGGTGCGTTGCTCTCGTCCATCGGAATGCTGACCGTCGTGGTGTCGGGCTGGCTACCACTGACGTTGCTCGGTTGGGCGCTGTTCGGCGCCGGCCTGTCGGGATGCATTCCGCAGATCTTCACAACGGCGGGAAATCTGGGCTCAGGTTCGGCCGGCACCAACATGTCTCGCGTCGTCGGCATGGGATACATCGGATTCCTCGCCGGTCCGGCAACCATCGGCTGGGTCACCACGCTTGTGCCTCTCACCACAGCAATGTTGATCCCGTTTGCATGCGTCCTGGTCGCAGCGGCTTGTGCGGGTGTCGTTCGGCGCGATTCTCCGACCGCCTACAGACCTCACAGCTGATCCTCACGATCGGCACAGACTCAACAGGGATGCTGGTACTCGTGACCGTCTCGACCTCCACCCAGCACCCCGCTCCCTCCACAACCACTCGCTTCCTCGTCCTTGCTGCGATCGCCGTCGTAGCGCTGGGCGTCTTGTATTTCGTGCGACCCACCTCGCCTGGGGTGAGCGTCCCCGAACAGGTGCGCGCACTTGCCGAGTGGACGGTAGGCCGATTCGACGTCACCGCTGTACTCGCAGCCACTACTGCTCTGGCCGTCGTCTCGATGGTCCGCGGACTGCCATACGGCATCGGCGCGATCCTGCTCCTCGGAATGGGCGCCAATCTCACCAATGCGGCATTCGGTTCCTGGCTCCCCGATGTGCCCCAGGACCTGTTGCCCAGCGGTCATGTGGCAGCGGCGACCGCGCTGTACTGCTCGGCGATCTTGATCTCTGCCCCGCAGTGGCGTCCGGTAGTCGCCGGTCTCGGATTCGTGGGGGTTGCTGCGATCGGTGCCAGCGCACTGGCCGCCGAGATGAGCGGCCTTTTCGGAGTGATAGCTGGCGTTCTGATCGCTCTGGTATGGGCCTGTGCTGCAGCCATTTTGATGGCACGATCGCCCATCGCCGCGAAACGTGAAGCGCTACGCCCGGATACGGCAGCAATCGCGTTCTCAAGGCACCGGAGCATCCGACTTTAGTCCTAAATCTTTGTGATTCAGAGATTCTCGCCGTTAAGCCCTCCCGCGACGGCGGGGCATGACGTATGTTCTGAAATGTCCGAATCAAGTAGTTCCACAGCGAAGGAGTCTTTACCGTGAGCCTCGAAGATCTGAACCCGCTCGAACTGATCCAGAAGTTGATCGAACTACTTTCCGGCTTCTCTTCCGACCCCGAAACCCCCGAGGTCCCGTAAAACGTCGCCAGAGGCGCCTGTTCCGAGTTTCGTCTCGGACCAGGCGCCTTTGTCGTTTCAGCACAAGAAGCCGTTTCAGCACAGGAATCGTTGCAACACAGGGACACGAAAAAGGCGCCCACCCGTGGTTACGAGTAGACGCCCTTCCGAGCTCGAGCGCTACAGCGCCTTGAGCTCCTCGGTTACTTCGGAGACCGACTTCTTGGCATCACCGAAGAGCATCGAGGTGCCCTCGGCGAAGAAGAGCGGGTTCTCGATACCGGCGAAACCGGAGTTCATCGAACGCTTGAGCACGATGACCGACTTCGACTGGTCGACGTTGAGGATCGGCATTCCGTGAATCGGTGAGCTCGGATCGTTGCGCGCCGCCGGGTTGGTGACGTCGTTCGCGCCGATCACCAAGGTGACATCGGTACGAGAGAACTCGTCGTTGATGTCGTCCATTTCCTTCATCGCGTCGTACGAGACATCCGCCTCTGCGAGAAGAACGTTCATGTGACCTGGCATACGGCCGGCGACCGGGTGAATGGCGTACTTGACCTCGACGCCCTTCGACTCGAGCAATTTCGCCATGTCCTTGACCGCGTGCTGAGCCTGCGCGACGGCAAGTCCGTATCCGGGTACGACGATGACCTGGTTGGCGTAGGCCATCTGGATAGCCGCGTCGGCGGCCGAGGTCGCCTTTGCCGTGCGCACGACGCCGTCGGAGGACGGCGCTTCGGCGCCGCCACCGAAGCCGCCGGCCACGATGGCCGGGATGGACCGGTTCATGGCCTTGGCCATGAGGTTGGTCAAGATGGTGCCCGAAGCACCCACGATCATGCCGGCGACGATCATCGCCTGGTTGTTGAGCGCCAAACCTGCAGCAGCAGCTGACAAACCGGTCAGAGCGTTGAGCAGCGAGATGACGACGGGCATGTCCGCGCCGCCGATGGGCAGCACGACCATCAGTCCGAGGATGCCCGAGAGTACGAGCACGCCGACGATCCACAGTGAGCTGGTTGGGCCTTCCGGTGAGATCGCCTTGATACCGATGATTACCGAGAATGCGACGGCGGCAATGAGCAGCAGCGCATTGAGCGGCTGCTGGAGCTTACCGATTCCGATCGGACGACCAGGCAGAGTTTCCTGCAGCTTCAGGAACGCGATCACGCTGCCCCAGAAGGAGATCGATCCGATCACCGCAGCAAAGAGCGAAGCGATGACGATGTGCACCGTCGGCGACTCGCCGTGCTGGAAAGCGGTGAACCCGTCCGAGTCCAGGAATTCCGCGTACGCGATCAACGCGACCGTGCCGCCGCCGACACCGTTGAACAGTGCCACCAACTGCGGCATGGCCGTCATCTTCGTGCGCAGCGCCGGCGGGACGCCGAGCACGACACCGATGACAAGGCCGGCAGCGATGAGGATCCAGTTCCCCATCTCCGCATCACGAATGGAGATCAGAGTTGCAACGACGGCGATGAGCATGCCGACCGCGGCGATCTGGTTGCCGCGGACTGCGGTCTTCGGGCCGGTAAGGCCCATGAGGCCGTAGATGAACATCGAGAACGCGACAATGTAGAGCGCATTGACCAGGTATTCCATTACTGGTCACCATCCTTCGACACAGACTTGGCGGCCGGCTTGGCCTTGAACATCGCCAACATGCGGTCCGTGACCACAAAACCACCGACAACGTTCACGGTTCCGAAGACGAGCGCGACGAACAAGATGATCTGCAACCCGATCGAGGGATCGTGCACCTTGCCCAGGACGACCAACGCACCCAGGACGACGATGCCGTGGATGGCGTTCGTGCCGGACATCAACGGGGTGTGCAGGGTGTTCGGAACTTTGGAGATCACAGCGAAACCGACGAACCCGGACAACACCAGGATCGCGATGTTCGCCAGAAGTGATGTGTACATCAGGCGCCCTTCTCTTCACGGGTGACGCACGCACCGGCCAGAACCTCGTCGGAGAAATCAGGCGCCAATGCACCTTCGACGAGCATCAGTTCGATCAGCGCGGAAATGTTCTTCGAGTACAACTCGGACGCATGCTCAGGCATGGACGCCGGCAAATTCAGCGGAGAGCAAATGGTCACGCCGTGCTTGACGACGGTTTGACCCGGCTCGGTCAGCTCGCAGTTACCGCCGGTTTCACCCGCGAGGTCGACCACGACACTGCCCGGCTTCATGCCTTCGACCGCGGCAGCGGTGACCAGGCGCGGCGCCGGACGACCCGGAACCAGAGCAGTGGTGATCACAACGTCGAAGCCCTTGATCGCATCTTCGAGTGCCTGCTGCTGCTTCGCTCGCTCGTCGTCGGTCAACTCGCGGGCGTATCCACCCTCGCCCGCCGCATCGATTCCGAGGTCGAGCCACTGTGCACCCACCGAACGCACCTGGTCGGCGACCTCAGGACGCACGTCGTACCCGGTAGCGCGGCCACCGAGGCGCTTGGCTGTCGCCAGCGCCTGCAGACCTGCCACACCCACTCCGAGCACCAGAACGGTCGCAGGCTTCACCGTGCCTGCAGCGGTGGTGAGCATCGGGAAGAACCGCGTCGACTCCGATGCTGCCAACAGAACAGCCTTGTACCCGGACACGTTCGCCTGCGAAGACAACGCGTCCATCACCTGCGCGCGGGAGATACGAGGAATCGCCTCCACGGCGTATCCCTCGATGCCGGCGGCCTTCAACTCGGCGATGCGGTTGTCCGCATTACGCGGATTCAGGAAACCGATGAGCTTCGCGCCGGTACTGATCCGGGCGATCTCTTCTGTCGACGGGGGCGCAACCTTGACCACGACGTCAGCAGTCCACGGATCGCCGATCTTCGCGCCGGCAGCGGTGTACAACTCGTCGGGAATCAACGCCCCGAGACCGGCCCCGGACTCGACGACCACGTCGACGCCCTTGCCGATCAAAGCGGACACAATTTTCGGCACCAATGCGACCCGACGCTCACCATCACTCGATTCTCGAGGGACGCCGACCGTCGGACGCACTTGTGCGCTCTTCGATGTTTCCATTTTCCATTACCTTCTGCGGTTGGTGGTTCGCCTGCTGCGACGAGCGGCAACCAGCATGTGATGAGCGGAAGATGACCCGCTTTTGGGTGAATGGTGACTGATAGTAGCCAGAGTTACCGCGGCGTAGGGAAACCGACGACGCACTTTCTCCATCTGAATCGAGTCCGAACAGTATGTTTGGACATACCTTGAGAAGCCTACTGTGGCGCCGATCACACTCGAATGGCGGGCTATTCCACTATTTGAAACGGCCGAAAGACGAAAAGGCATGAAATGACGCGCCGAATAATCACCGTCGAGGGAGTTTACGAACCGGCTTCCGAATGTAACGCCGTCGGGCTTCTCATCGACCAACTCTGGCCGCGCGGCGTCAAACGCGAAAACCTGCAGTACGCATCGCACGGCATCGGATTCTCGACCCGTTGTTCTACTGACAGCAAGCAAGGACCTGCCATACAGCCACGCGCAGGTCCTTGCCGACTATCTCGCAGAATTACTCTGATGTCCTAGTATTTCATCGGAGGATCAACTGCTCACATATTGAGACCGCAACTTGTGCTTTACGAGCTTTCCGGTCGCGGTCCTAGGCAATTCGTCGGCAAAGTCGATGCTTCTCGGAGCTTTGAAATGTGCAACCTGGCTGCGAACGTATTCCAGCAATTCCTCGGCGACATGGGCACTCGGCTCGACTCCCTCCGCCAGTTGGACAACCGCCTTGACCTGTTCGCCCATTTCTTCATCGGGAACACCGATGACCGCCACGTCGAACACTTTCGGATGCAAGGTAAGGATGTTCTCGGACTCCTGCGGATAGATATTGACGCCACCAGAGATAATCGTGAATGCCGCACGATCGGTCAGATAAAGGAAACGCTCGGAGTCGATATAGCCGATATCTCCACTCGTTGTCCATGTCGGATGATCCGGATGCTGCGCGGCAGCCGTTTTCTCGGGGTCGTTGTGGTACCGGAATGGCAGAGTCTCCCGCTCCCAGAACACGGTACCGACCTCGCCGACCGGAAGATCACGCCCGGCGTCGTCACAGATGTGCACGATCCCCATCACTCCGTCACGACCGACGGAACCCGGATGCGCCAAGGCCTGCTCGCTGTTGATGAAGGTGGCGCCCGAACCCTCGGTCGAGGCGTAGTACTCGTGGATCACCGGCCCCCACCAGTCGATCATTGCCGTCTTCACTTCAGGCGGGCAGGGAGCAGCAGCGTGAATGGCGACCTTCACCGTCGAGACGTCGTAACGATCGCGGGCCTCCTTCGGAAGTTTCAACATTCGAACGAACATCGTCGGCACCCACTGGCTGTGTGTCACAGCGTGTTTACCGATCAACTCCAGCGCGGTTTCGGCTTCGAATGCATCCATCAAGATCACGGTTCCGCCGACCGAATTGATCACGCCACAAAAGCGCAGGGGCGCCGCGTGATAGACCGGAGCCGGGCACAAATAGACTGTGTCGGAATCGAACCCGTACATCGGCGCGAACACCGCGGTGTACGGATCCATGGTGGTGTCCACCTCGCCCTCCGGAAGGTCTCCCTTGATCCCCTTCGGCCTCCCAGTGGTTCCTGACGAATACAGCATGTCAGCCCCACGTGGCTGCGAGTCGAGTGGATCGGCGGACTGAGCATCGACCGCATCCTCGTAGTCGTCGAAACCCTCGAGGGCGCCGCCGTACACCAATCGGTGGCGCACGCGCGGAATCAGCTTCTCGTCCAACGGAACTGCTGCCGACGCCTGCCCCGACGCCACCAGAATTGTCGCCTCGCAGTCGTCGACGATGTAGGCGGTCTCCGCAGCCGTGAGATGCCAGTTCACCGCAGTGATGTAGAGACCTGATCTCAATGCTGCCCAGTACACCTCGAACGCCCGGAGATCGTTGTTCGAGATGAGAGCGACGTGGTCCCCAGGCTTGGCACCGACACTTCGGAAGTATCGCGCCAACTGCGTCGACCGTTCGTCGAGTTCCCGATAGGTGATGGACTCACCCGTCGCCGGGCGAATGACGGCGGGCTTGTCCGGCGTGGACTGGACAAAATTTCCTGGAAACACGAAGACTCCTCTGTCGGTGACGACAACGCCGCGTGAGCCTGCTTCGGCGTCGACAATCCTGGTCTACCACAGGAACTCTGCCTCCCTCGGATGTTTGGCAACACCGACTCGAAGCATGGGAATGCCCGCTCACTTATCCGGCGCGACATACAGTGAGGAGAACCGCACCGTCCGAAACAGGAGATGTCCGCATGAGTGGTTGGCCCCAGGACGCAGTAGTCGACGCGTTGACCGAGGAATGGACAGTCATCGACGCACTGCTTGCCGAACTCGACGGTGACCAGTGGTTGGCACCGTCCAACCTTCCGGGGTGGACGGTCCATGACATCGTGTCCCACCTGATCGGTACGGAATCACTGCTCGCGGGCATCAATCCGCCGTCGATCGACCTGGACGTGCACGCATTGCCTCACGTCCACAACGAGATTGCGGCGTTCAACGAGCGCTGGGTCGAAGGCCTGAGGCGGACACCGCACGCGGACTTGTTGGCCCACTATCGCGATATCACTGCCACGCGAGCCGACGCTCTTCGCTCGATGACGGGCGCAGACTGGGACGCCGAGACACAAACACCAGTCGGTCTTGCGCCCTATGGCCGGTTCATGCGCATTCGGACCTTCGACTGTTGGATGCACGAACTCGACATCAGAGATGCAGTCGGCATTCCGGGCGAGGAAGGCGGATTGCGCGCGGAGACTGCATTCGGCGAAATCACCAGCGCGCTCGGATTTGTCGTCGGGAAACGAGGAAAGGCACCCGAGGGAGCACGGATCACTTTCGAACTCGAAGGGCCACTTGCCCGTTCACTTCACATCTCGGTCGATGCGCGTGCAACGCTCGTCCCGGAGCTCGACGGTCCGGCGACCACGACCATCTCGATGAGCTCACCGCTCTTCACCCGGATTGCCGGTGGCCGCGTCCACGCGTCCGATCATCGAACCGACATCTCACTTCGCGGCGACACCACGGTGGGCGCACGCGTCGTCGACAATCTGGCGTTCACGATTTGAGAGCTGGGTGGGTAGGTCGCGAAGGTACTGAGAAGTGAAACTGTTTCTCTCGTCCTACCGTTTCGGCGACCACCGCGAGGCTTTTGTCGATCTTGTAGGCCGCGGCGCACGCATAGCGGTGATCGCCGCGGCTGCAGATTCGTGGCCCGTCAATGCCCGCAGTTCGGCAGTGACAAGCGAATTGACCCCATTGCGGGCTGCGGGCTTCACGGCAGAGGAAGTTGACGTCCGAGACTTCCTGGGTGCACCGGAAGCACTCGAAGTCCGGCTTCGCGAATTCGACTGTCTGTGGGTTCGCGGCGGAAACACGTTTGTCCTGCGAGCTCAGCTAGCCCGAAGCGGCGCAGATCGGGTCATCGAGATGCTGGTTCGTTCGGGCCTCGTGGCCTATGCGGGATACAGCGCGGGAGCGTGTCTGGCGACTCCGACTCTGATCGGGCTCGACGCGTCGGACGACCCCGCTGAAGTCACGCCTACGTGCGGTATCGACCCGATCTGGTCCGGGCTCGCGCTGGTCGACTTCGCGATAGTGCCGCACGGCGGCGATTCGTTACTCGAAGATCCGCAGGTGACCGCGCGGACGGTCGCAGCGCTGACCACTGCTGGCGCGCAATTCACCGTGCTTACTGATCAAGAGGTGATAGTCGTCGGCCGCTGCTCTGACGCAGACGGTTGATCTTGACGCAGACTGGGCAGTCGACTCGGCCCGACTGGATCAGCCGTGCTCTGCCACCGCGGTTCCGGCTGCCGGCGACTGACGCTCTAGCCTCGTCCACGCAATCTCCCAGCGCTTGACCGAGACCTCGTCGGCGTCCTCGAGAAGGGCGTCGAGGAGCAGACGCGGATTTTCGCGCCATGCCAGTTCGGCGGCATGGACCTCCGCCGCCGAGAACAACCCGGACGCCTCGAGATCGCGAATCCACTCGCAGATCTCGCCCCGGTGGATCCGTGCGATGGTCTCGTATCCCAGACCTTCGTCAAGGAAGTCGTACGAAAAAATTGCGGCAAAGTAACTGTTCGACTCGCGCTGCCCGAAAATCATGTGCGTTCCTTCCTCGAAGTTGTCCGACGAAGACTCGAAATCGAACCGTTGCGAAGCCGCGCCAAAGTTTTTTTGGCGAAGTTGTAACGCTTCTTCTATCCCCGACGATTCAAACGCTAACCCCCCAAGCGGGTCTTTGGGATCACGTCCGAGAAACGATCTGATGACCAAGGCAATACCCCTGGGGTTTCCGGGCGCTCGCACCCTTCGTCGGCACGCAATCAGCGCCCCGCTGACCTGCAATTTGCCCGTTTCAGGTCCTCCACTTAATCCATCCGAACAGACGACAAAAAACTTTGTGACGAGTCCCACATATTGGGATGTTTACGATCGCGATGCATATGTATCACCCAATTTGGGCACAAAAGTACGGGCAAATCGGCACGTACAGACCAGTTTTCTTCCTGATCCGACACGACCAAGGTCCCTTGAACGGTCGTCCAGTTGTAGTTGCGCTAAGTAACGTAACTCACGCCGGCAAGCGATATTGCGGACCGCCTGCCAGGTAGCGTGGCTCCACAGAACGCAGACGCGGCGCGCCGCAACCGGCCGCCCTTTCGAAACGGAGCCCGAAGATGACCGAGACAGTGGCGCACAACTCCGCGGAAACGCGCTTCGAGATCCGTGTCGACGGCGAACTGGCCGGTTTTGCCGAGTACTCGGACCATTCCGGTGTCCGTGATTTCCACCACACGGTGACGTACCCACAGTTTCGCGGGCGCGGGCTTGCCGCCATCGTGGTGCGTGAAGCGCTCGATCAGACCCGGAACGAGGGATTGAAGATCCTTCCGACGTGCTCGTACGTCGAGAAGTTTGTTGCAGAGAACCCCGTTTACCAGGCATAACCGAACGAGGACGGTCCGCGAAAAATCACTCGCGGACCTGCAACCCCCGCTGCTAGCGTCGATGGTGCCGTCGTCGAAACTCTCGAAATCCTGGTCGGCACCATCTCGGGGAAGGAAAGAACGTGGTCGCCTCAGCAGATCGGCGCCCACCTGCATCCGAGGACGTAGCTACCCCCAGCTATCTCCCTCTCGTCCTCGTCAATCTCGCGACGCTGTTCTCGGCGATCGGCAACGGTATCGCCATCGTCGTACTCCCCTGGCTTGTTCTCGAACGAACCGGCAGGGCTACCGACGCGGCGATAGTTGCCGGCGCAGCAGCCATTCCGTTACTCGTGTCGAGCCTGTTCTCGGGGACATTCGTCGACAAATTCGGACGCCGTCGAACGTCGATGATTTCCGACGCTCTCTCGGCGATGTCCGTAGCGGCGATCCCGATCATCGCGGCCACCGCGGGCTTGACGATCCCGGTGATCGCGGCGTTGGCCGCGCTCGGTGCGGTGTTCGACCCCGCCGGAATGGCGGCGAGGGAGTCCATGCTGCCTGCAGCAACTCGGACAGCCAAGTGGAAGCTCGATCGCACCAACAGCGTGTACGAGGCCAATTTCAACGTCGCATATCTGATCGGCCCTGGCATCGGCGGTGTCCTGATCGCAACGATCGGGGCGGTGAACACGCTCTGGGTGACGGCGGCTGGTTTTGTGTTCTCGATAGTCGTGGTTGCCTTCATCCGCCTTCCTGGCGCCGGAGTCCCAGAACACGAACATCGTCCGAAATCGATCTGGCACGGCACACTCGACGGTCTTCGGTTCGTCTGGAACAACAAACTGCTGCGCACTCTGGCGCTGATCGACATGGCCGTCGTCGCGCTCTACATGCCGGTGGAGAGTGTCGTGTTCCCGGTGTACTTCACAGAGTTGGATCAACCGGCGCAACTCGGATCGGTGCTGATGGCATTGGCGATCGGCGGCATCATCGGCTCTCTCGCCTACGCTCCGCTGGCACCGATCATGTCCCGGCGACTGATCATGATTTTTGCCGTTGCCGTTCTCGGCATAGCGATGCTTGCCATGGCGCTTCTGCCTCCGCTGTGGGTGATCCTCGTGCTCGCCGGACTGCAGGGTCTCGTCTACGGACCAGTCGGCCCGATCGCCAACTACGCCATGCAGACCCACAGCCCGGAGCACATGCGCGGACGCGTCGTCGGTGTCATGACGTCGACTGCCTACGCCGCCGGCCCGCTGGGTTACCTCGCGGTCGGCCCTCTGCTCGATCAACTCGGAATCGCGTCGACCTTTGTGGCCCTGTCGATTCCGATCATCCTGATCGCCGCAGTCTGTGCCTCCCTGCCGGTGCTTCGCGAACTGGATCGTCCGCGACACTCGACCGACGTCAGTTGAACCCCATCACGTCGTTTCCCCAGGCGACGCGCAGTCCGTGATCGGGGTCGCTGACGAGGGTGTCAGCCGAGTCGATCAACAGCGTCGACCGCCTCTCTTCCTCGTACGGCGCCCAGTGCTTCGAACCGTCGAGAGCTGCCGGCACGGCATGCCGCGCGAAGGCCAACCATCGCCGTTGAATACGGCCGGCTACCTCCATCGCAGCCTTCCGTCCACCCAGCCAGAACGTGGGGTCGACGTTCAGGGTTCCGAAATTGCCGAATACATAAGGTAATTCGGTCGCGTGGCCCGCACCGATCCGCGCCGCCTTGAGCATCGGCGTCGCGTGATCGAAGCGGTAGACCCACGTAGGGGAATGCCTGCAGTGGGCGTCGGCGATCCACAGAGTCGGCATGCGAAACGCCGCGTCCCGCGACAGTGCCAGCGCGCCACTTGGTTTCGCGTGATCAGGGTAAGCCGACATGATCTCGGCAAGTTTGGTCGCGGAGATGTCTGGGTGATCATCCGCCAGCAGTTGCAGCATGGCCTCGACCGACTGCGCGCTCACCGGCATCAGCGGAGACTTCATGAACTTGAAGATCGACGCCTCGTCCTTGTTGGAACCGATGATCAGTGGAATTCGGTGCGCGTAACCCTTCTGGAAAGCCGCAACCGGGTAGTGCGGCACCAGATCACGATCGACAACGGGTGCCATCGCCAAAGTTCCCGGAATCCGGGTCGGAATTTCGTTGACCAGGTCATCGCTTGCCTTCACGAGCAGTTCCAGATCCGTGGTCAGCAGATCGCCTGCGTCTTCAGGGTCGATCGAGAGCAGTTCGAGAAACCGCTCCGCCACGGTCTTGGCGCGCTCGGCCCCGTAGACGGAGGTCGCGGGAGGACTCTGGGCAATCGCACGATGGAACAGACCTTCGGCGCTCGGACAGGTCATGAGCGTCGTGATGGATCCTGCGCCGGAGGACTCACCGAACACCGTCACCGCACTCGGGTCACCCCCGAAGGCGTCGATGTTGTCTCGAACCCATTCGAGTGCCGCAATCTGGTCTCGCAGACCACAGTTCGATTCGAAAACGGTATCCGCGGTGGAGAATCCAGACAGGTCCAGGAATCCGAGGGCTCCGACGCGATAGTTGAAGGAGACGAGAACGACGTCACCGGTTTCAGCCAGATGACGGCCGTCGTAAATCGTTTGGGCGGCGGACCCGAGGCAGTAGGCGCCGCCGTGAATCCACACCATCACCGGTCGCGGCGTGCCGTCGGGGCGCGGGGCCCACACGTTGATCGACAAGCAGTCCTCGTCGATTTTGAAGGCCCGGTCGATCGGAACCGCCGGGCTCTGGCCCTGCGGCGCGATCGGCCCGAACTCACGACAGTCGCGCACCCCGTCCCAGGGCTCAGCGGGTTGCGGCGCGCGGAACCTCCGCGCACCCACCGGCGCTGCTGCGTATGGCATGCCCTTCCACGCGAATACTCCGCCATCCGGATACCCGCGGGCTTCTCCGCCGCGGGCACGGATCACGAGTGTTCCGTCCTCGCCGAGATTCGGTCGAACGTCGGTCTCCATGTCTGAATCCCCTCCCGACCCGCGCGTGTGGCAAACAAGACCAAACGTACCAACATAAGGCCGATGTGCGCCGACTACTCAACTGCCAGGTAGGCGCCGACGAAGCAGAGGCTCGGTGTTAAGGTCGCCTAGTTCTGACACGGGGTGCTCCGCATGGGCGGGGCTGAGAACACACCCGGGAACCTGATCAGGTAATGCTGACGAAGGGATGTCATGGCTACTACGCAGCCTGCATACAATTCTGCCGAAAACTCGGTGGCCACAGCGCCGTCGACGGATCGGTTCACCGATCGGCTCTGGGCCGAGACGAAGGTCCTCCGCGAGTCGATCGACTCACTCGAGTTCCTCGAACGCCTCGGCGACGGAACCTTGCCTCTCGACGCGTTCCGCACGTACATCGAGCAGGACAAGCTTTATCTCGAAGGGTATTCGAAAGCGTTGTCCCTGGTCGCGGCCCACGCCCCGGATCCGCAGTCGGCGGGCTTCTGGTCGAATTCCGCGTCCACGGCAGCGACAGTGGAATCTGCGCTTCACGACGGACTTCTCACCGGTGGAATTCTTCCAGCGGGATCGGGAAGGCTCGAGCATTCGCAGGCCTGCCTGGGATACGTCTCGTATCTGACGGCGACTGCGGCAACTGCGCCTTACCCGGTCTCCGCAGCGGCAGTACTCCCCTGCTTCTGGATCTACGCCGAGGTCGGCCGCGATCTTGCCGCTTCAGCGCGCGAGGTACTCGACGCCGATCCGTCGCATCCGTACGCACAGTGGGTCACGACGTACGACGCACCCGAATTCCACGAGTCGGTGGCGCAGGCCCGCGTACTGGTCGATGCTGCGGCCGAAGCAGCCACCGAGACAGAGCGTGAGGCGATGAGTGAAGCATTCCGCATCGCCAGTCGCTACGAGTTGATGTTCTGGGATTCCGCACTCCACCAGCAGCCTTGGCCGGCGTCGTGATGTCGTTTGCGGCGCTGCGCCGCACACTTGCCACGTCTGCCGCGATCGCAGCCGCATTCACAGTTCTGACCGGATGCGCCGCTGACACCGGCTCTTCCGACGGGACCATTCGGTTCGCACTCGACTGGACCCCGAACACGAACCACACCGGTTTGTACGTTGCACTCCAAGAGGGCTACTTCGAGGACGCCGGTCTGGACGTCTCGATCCTGCCGTACAACAACACCTCTCCCGACACCCTGGTCGACGCCGGCAACGCGGAGTTCGGCATCAGCACACAGAGTCAGGCCACGTTCGCCCGAGCGGCCGGCGCCGCCACGACGTCCGTCATCGCGCCACTTCAGCACCGCGCCACCGGCATCGGTGTGAAGGCGGATCGTGCGGACATCACGCGCCCGCGTGATCTCGACGGAAAGACGTACGCTGGGTTCGGCGATCCCGGCGAAGTCGAAACGCTGCAGCAGATCATCCGCAACGACGGCGGGACCGGGAACTTCACGACGGTCACGCTCGGAACGTCTGCTTACGAAGCCGTGTACTCGGGGCAGGCAGATTTCACGGTCTCCTACTTTGCGTGGGAAGGCCTCGAAGCGGAGCGAAACGGAACTCCGATGCGGTACTTCCAGTACACCGATTACGGCTTCCCCGATGCGTATTCGATCGTGATCAACGGCAACCAGCAGTGGTTGAAGGACCATCCCGACGAGGCACGCAAGTTCGTCAACGCCGTTCAACGCGGATATCAGACTGCTGCCGACAACCCGGACCAGGCCGCGCAGGATCTCATCGACGCGAACCCCGGAGCTTTCACCGACGAAGACCTCGTCCGTGACAGTCAGCGGATGCTTGCCGCCGACTACATGAAAGACGCCAACGGCGTCGTCGGTACGCAGAACCTCGAAACCTGGTCGGGTTATTCGGGATTCCTCTTCGACAACGGATTGCTCGCCGGACCGGACGGGAAGCCGTTGACCCAGAAGCCGGACTGGTCGGAGTACTTCACCAATGAGTATCTCGACGCGTCCTGACGTGAGCGGACGGCTGGTCTCGGCCATGCGGCGGGCGCTTCCCGCGCTCGCCGTGGTGGTGCTCCTCGTGGCGGCGTGGCAGATCTACGTCGAGATCAGTGGGATTCGGCCGCAAGTACTTCCGTCTCCGGGGCGCGTTCTGTCCCAGGGGTGGGACAACCGCGAGATCATCTCCGGCCACGCCTGGTCGACATTGCAGGTCACGTTGGTCGGCTTCACTGTTTCACTGGTGTTGGCCTGGATTCTTGCTGTGGTCGTGGACTTTTCGCCGTGGTTGTCACGCGCGCTGGTACCACTTTTTGTCGTCTCGCAGACCTTGCCGATCATCGCCATTGCGCCACTGATGATCATCTGGTTCGGCTTCGGGTTGCTGCCGAAGGTGTTGGTGATCGCACTTGCAACGTTCTTCCCCATGACCATCGGACTCATCGAGGGATTTGCCGCGGCCGACCGTGAAGCGGGCGCTCTCCTGCGCAGTATGGGCAGCACTCGCTGGCAGGAGTTCCGATACGTCCGCCTTCCTTCGGCGATTCCGCGATTCTTCACCGCCCTGCGTATCGGTATCACCTACGCGGTCGTGGGCGCGGTGTTCTCCGAATACGTCGGCGCTACTTCCGGTTTGGGCATTTACATGAGCACCCAGAAGAACTCCTTCCGCACCGATCTGGTGTTGGCGGCCGTACTGGTGACCGCGTTGATCAGCGTCACGCTGTACTTGCTGACGTTCGTCATCGAGCGCATCGTTGCACCATGGGCGATGAACGAAAGGTCGCGGACATGACCGACCCGACGGTCGAGGAGGCAATGGTCGAAATTCAGGACCTGACCAAGAGGTTCGACACTGCCGGAGAATCGCGTCTCGTACTCGATTCGGTGTCCTTCCGCGCCGACGCGGGCGAATTCGTGTCGGTGATCGGGCCGAGCGGCTGCGGCAAGAGCACGATCTTCAACGTCCTGGCCGGGCTCGAATCCCCGACCTCGGGTTCAGTCCGTGTAGGCACGCGCGCAACTGAATCCGAAGCAGCCGCCGAGGTGCACACCGCGTACATGCCGCAGAAGGATCTTCTGTTCCCTTGGCGCTCGGTACTGGACAACACGGCCCTCGGTTTGGAAGTGCAGGGAGTCGGCAAGAAGGAAGCACGCGAGCGTGCTCGTGAGTTGTTCCCCGCGTTCGGCCTGTCCGGATTCGAGGACGCCCGGCCGTCACAGCTGTCCGGCGGTATGCGCCAGCGAGCGGCGATGCTGCGCACCGTTGTTCAGGGCAAACCTGTCCTGCTGCTCGACGAGCCGTTCGGCGCACTGGACTCGTTGACCCGCACCGAGATGCAGGCTTGGCTGCAAGACGTGTGGCAGCAGTACCGGTGGACCGTGCTGATGATCACCCACGATATTCGTGAAGCGATCTATCTGTCCGACCGCGTGGTCGTTCTGTCTGCGCGTCCGGCAACGGTCAGGTGCGTAGTCGACGTTCCCTTGCCGAGACCACGCGAGCTGGACATGATCACCACGCCCGAGTTCGCCGACGTCGAGCGCGAACTGCTTGCCGTTCTCCACGACGAGACGCGCAAGTCGCTACGCCCCTAGCGGTTACTGAAAATGCAGTAGTTACTGATAATGCGCTGAGAGAGTTTCGAGTTCACCTGGAGTTCAGGAGAATGCGCACCGAAACCTGACGAGGTCACGTACCATGATCCGGCACTTTCACCCAAAATGCCTTAATATCAGCAAGATCCGAACGCTCGACACGCAGTCCGTCAACGCTGCACAATTCTCCGTACTCTTCGGTAACGTACACTCGGTCGCCTACGAGACCAACGGCCAGAAGGTAACTGGACGGTAAAGCGGAATCGTGGAGGCACAGTCATCGCAACAGATTTGGAAAGGGACAGCGTGAGCACACTGCAGTCAGGTCAAAGCCTCGGAGTCGGCCAGGAACTCAAGTCCGACAACGGCGCATACACCCTCACCTTGCAGGACGACGGCAACCTGGTTCTGTCCGAGGGCGGACAGGCTGTTTGGGCCGCAGGCACCAACGGATCCGGCGCCAACCGCGCCGAGGTGCAGGCTGACGGAAACTTCGTCATCTACAAGGACTCCGACGCCGTGTGGGCATCGCAGACCGCAGGCAACGACGGTGCCTCCCTCTCGGTTCAGGACGATCGCAACGTCGTTCTGTCCGCCGGTGGAAATGCTCTGTGGTCTTCGGACACTGCAATCGAGGCTCCGGCCGCCGAGGCTGCCCCGGAGCCCGCTCCGGCACCGGAGCCCGAGCCTGCACCCGCCGCTCCGGCAGCGCAGAGCTACACCGTCGAAAGCGGCGACACCCTGTGGGCAATCGCGGAGCGTTTCTACGGTGACGGCAACCAGTACCAGCGCATCGCGGATGCAAACGGCATCCCGAACCCGGATCTCATCAACGCCGGTCAGGTACTGACGATCCCCGCCTGATTCACTGCTTGACCTGGCCCTGGGTGCCGACGTCCGCGTCGACGCCCGGGGCCTTTTGTGTTCTACGCCACACAGATTCGCGTCCCGCCCAGCAGGCCCTGATACTCCATTGCGGCATCTTTTCGCCTACAGTACTTCCGTACTGCTCCCGAAGGACAGGTGTGCATGAAAGACAGAACAGTCATGATCGGCGCTGTCGCAGTGGCCGCTCTCTCTCTGACATCAGGCCTCGTTTTCGGCGGAGCAGCCGGCGCATTCGGTTCCGGCGGCCCTGTGGTGAAGCCTCCCGCTCTGGTCTCGTCGGTTTCCGTGGAGTCCGTCGCCGGGATCGAACCGGCCGCGTTCTACAGCTCGGTTGCAGTTCCCACGGTTGTCATCCCGCCGACGCCGACCTGGCGAATCGCCGACGAGACGACTGCTCCTCGTAATCAGCCGCTGGTGGTGACCGCGACAAGCACGAGTTCCGCTACGTCCACTACGACTGCAACGAGTACGACAACACCGGTCTCGTCCACGACCACCGCGTCGGCTACCGCGACCTCGTCACCGACCGCGACAGCCACGACCACCAAGACCAGCACCACCCCAGTTGTCACGACCGGGTCCACGCCGCCCGTCGTCGAGGTCTCGCCCGTTCTCGCCGGATAGTCATCGCTCTTTCGCCTGCATACCGCCTGGCGTGACGGCGGTTACAGGCACACTTCAGTCGCCGCTCTCAAATACCCGATCTACCTGCGACAACCTTCCTAGTCGTCACGGTTCGTGGCCCGCTGCAATCCGGTCGACCGGAAAAGGACAGCAGCATTGTCGGGACCTCGCGATACCGTATAGGTCTGAGCTTTTGCGGAAGGAGGTGGCTGATGAGCGCAATGGGCTTCGATCTCGATGTCAGTGTCGACCGGGCATGGGCAGAATTTCAACGTCGCCTCGGCGATCACATTTCCATCATGGTCGACGGCGACGTGCTTGCCGTGGAATCGTCCACCGGCGACTTCGATCCAGCTGACGGCGCAGCGCCATGTGTTCAGTTCCTCGTGTGGGACGAGAACACAGTCCGCTGCGAGGTTCCTTCCAACGACTTCCTTCATCCGCGCTATCGACTCGAAGATGCCGACGAACAAAAGTTGATCGCACTCGGCTGGAATCCGCCTTCCGAGAATCTCGACGATCCGAACAACTCCCCCGCCTTCTGCGTCGACAAGGCGCAGAACTGGGCCGATCAGCTCGCAGCGATGACTGTCGCTGCGTTCCGTGATGTGTTCGGTGTGCAGCACCCGGCTTTTCTATCCAGCGATCTCACCGGCAACGAGCAGACTCCGGATTTCGATCCGTCGGTTGTCGAGTCGACAGAACTTCCGACACTCGACCCCACCGCGGCCTACATGCCCAACGACGTCGACCACCTCAAGGAGTTGGTCACTCTCGCTTTGCTTCCCATGCTCGGCACGCTTCCCGAGCGGGACAGCGACGGCGACATACCAATTCGGGTCGGTTCGACGGTCATGTTCGTCGGTCCGCTTTCCGAGTCCATGGACGTGCAGTTGTTCTCGCCGCTCGTTCAGGACATCAGCAACCGCACTCGTGCAGCCGAGGTCATCGCCGATCTCAACCGCAAATGGTCGCGCATCAAGTTCGTCTTGATCGACGACCGTCTGTCGGTGTTCCTCGAGGTGGCGGGCTCACCATTCGTTCCCAAACAACTCACCGATACGTGCGCAGCCTTGACGTCGTTCCTGCGTACCGTGGACGACGAGTTCGCCGCACGCGTCGGCGGAGACCTCTTCTTCGTGAACAAGAGCGGTGACTCCTCCTCGCTGCAGCCTGATCTGACGGCCGAGGACCTGCCTCCCGAACTCGAGACCCTGCTGCATCTCGATCTGGACGTGGCCGAGGATCTCGACGCGGTAGCCGATGTCTGCGGGCGCGATCGCGATCTGATTCTTCAGCTCCTCCACATCAGTAACGAATGGCAGATTCAGCTCCGCAGTCAGGCGGTGGACGCCCACAGTCGCGGGGACGCCGAAGAGGCTGCAGGATACGAGGATCAGGTCGGCGGGTGGGAACTCATGGTCGACCGTCTTCGGGGGGCTTTGCGACTGGTGGTCCTGCCCAATTCTCGAACCGAGACGCCGGCAAAGCCGCAACCTGAGCAGATGGGCCTGTTTGCCGATCCCTTGCAACAGAGTCTCTTCGACGATCCGTCCTGACACGACGGATCGCCTTCCCTCTATTCGAAGTGGGATTTGAAGATCTGTCCGTGGACGCCCACGGTTCGATCGACTACCTGTGAGACCGTGAAATCGGCTGCGGCAGAAAGATAGGCGTAGGCCGTCGCTCGATCCATACCGCGATCGTGCTCGAGGAAGTCGAGTGCGTTGACCACCGCGCGCCGCATGGCGCCGTTGAGGTCACTGTTCTGCCCATCGACCGAACCGTTGGGGTCGGACAGGCCGATCGGAATCCAGGCCTCCTCGGTCTCGGCGAACGGGTATCCGAATGCCACCGATGGGGCGTCACCGGAGTTCTTCTTGCACACGCTCAGTCGGAACGTGCCGCGCAGCGATCCTTCCATCGCCGTCAGCGCCGCCTCACCGTCGCCCATGGCCATGTGTGGGTCACCGACGTAGAAGAGGGCGCCTTCGGCAAAGACCGGCAGGTAAAAGGTTGATCCGACGCCGAGATGCCTGATGTCGATGTTTCCGCCGCCCAGCGCCGGAGGAATGGAGTTCGACGACGGGGACGTCGGGTCGGGATCCGAGGAATAGGCAACTCCCATCATTCCCATGAAGGGCCGCAGGGGAAACCGCACCTTCGACTGTCCGAAAGGCATCACGCCCTTGCCGTCTTCGATCGCCGTGAAAGTGGAAACACCGCCGTACTTCAGCGGGTCCTTTGTTGCGCGCCCGTCTGTGGCGACCGGCGGCATGACTTCGTCCAGAGTGATTCCCGCTGGAGCGGTTCCGTCTGCTGTGACGGCGAGAGCGCCCTTGCCATGTCTGCTCGACACAACGCCGTACGGCACGCGGGGAATGGCTTCGAGAGTCTCGATCTTGAGTACGTCTCCAGGCTGGGCGCCTTCGACGAAGACCGGGCCGGTGACGACGTGCGGTCCGTCCTTGTCGAAGTTTCGTTCGGTTCGGTTGTATTCGGCCGCAACGGCAATCGCATCTTCGAGCACGTCCTTCTCGGAAACGCCTTTGCTACCGAAGTATTCGAGAGGATTGCGCCCTTGATCCTCGAGAATTCCCTCGTGCGAGAGGGCGTCGATCGTGACGGTCTGGCCCGACTTCATCCGCATCACCTCGCGGGTGTGGATGTTGGGCACGTAACCCCACATGACGTCCGACGGATCCGAACTCAGATAGTGATCGCCACTGACGTTTCCACTGCCCGGTTGCAGAATCGGAATGCCATCGGCGAACGGTAGTGCAGAGGAGGACGATCCAGCCGGTGACGCGTTCGAGTGCGCGCATCCCGAAGCCACACCGGCAACTCCTACGCCCGCACCGAGGGCAGCGACTGCCCTCATGAATCCGCGTCGGCCAAGACCTTTCGTCAGGTCCTCGGCTGCGTTGCGGGCAAGAGTGTTTTCCATCGAGATTCCTCCGGAGTGCGTGACGATGTGCGACTGCGAAGAAAGCTAGACCCGATTTGTTACTCGTTCATTACCATTTCATGGCAAGGAAATACCGCTGACTGAGAATGAATTCAGCGACGGCGAAGCCGCCAGAGCGAGGTCGTCTCTCGTGCCCGGGCAGCGTGAAGCGCATCGGTTCGGTCACTGACCTTTGCGTGCGTCGGTTTGACGTCGATGCGATCGACAACAGTGAGCCCACCGGCCGCAATCAGGTCGTGTAGTTCGGATCGCGTTCGGAGACCGAGGTGTTCGGCAATGTCCGAGAGGATCAGCCACGCTTCTCCCCCATCGTCCAGATGCGCTGCGACACCAGTCAGGAAGCCCTTCAGCATCGCTCCAGCAGGGTCGTAGACGGCGTATTCGATGGGCGAGGTGGCCTTGGCCGGAATCCAGGGAGGATTGCAGACCACCAACGGAGCGGTGCCTTCGGGAAAGAGGTCTGCTTCCACCACATTCACCTGATCGCCGTAGCCAAGCCGCGACAGGTTGGTGCGCGCGCATTGCAATGCCCGGGGGTCCTGGTCGGTGGCCGTCACTGTCTGAACTCCACGCCGCGCCAGGACGGCAGCAAGAACGCCGGTACCTGTTCCGATATCGAAAGCAGATTCCGTCGACGGTAGCGGAGCAGACGCGACAAGATCGACATACTCCCCGCGGACGGGTGAGAACACTCCGAAGGCGGGATGCACTCGTGCGTCGAGAGCCTCGATGAAAACACCTTTGCGGTGCCACTCGTGAGCGCCGATCGCGCCGAGGATGTCACGCAACGAGCGGACCGAAGGCTCACCGGTAATCCCGAAGGCTTCGGTCAACGCTACTTGCGCGTCCGGGGCTCGCCGGAGTGGAATCGACAGATCTGCATCCAAGGGAATGAGCAGCATGCCGAGGATCTGCGCGCGGCGTCCTTGGGTCTGCCGGTGGAGATGGAAGGCTTTGGCTGGGTCGTCGGACGCTCGGCGCGGCTTGCGGTCGATGCGCGACGCGACGGCCTTCGACAGTTGGCGAGCGTTCTGAAAATCTCCGCGCCACAACAACGCCGTGCCTTCGCATGCCAAGCGATATGCGTCGTCGGCCTTCATCGTGTCGTCGGCGACGACGATGCGCTTGGGCACCGGGGCGTTGCTCGTCGAACCCCAACGGGCCGATTGCTCGCCGTCGTTCTCGGTCCACACTGCGAATTGTTCAGTCATGTAAGCCCTTCCGGCGTCCGACGCATAGCGGCCGGTCTACCGGCTGATGTGGTCCAGATCTGCAAAATCTGCTCGTCTGGTGTCCACACTAGTCGGGACCGGCCGCGCTACATGACTGCGAGAGGGATGTCAGCCCTTGGCTACGCGAGCTGCCTCGGCGATCCGAGCCTCGGCGACCGCGTCAGCAGCCTCGCCGGCGAGGATTCCGTCCTTCTTCGACTTCGCGAAAATCTCGCTGACCGTGTCGAAGATCTTCTCGACCTTGAGCTTGACCTCTTCGGCCGAGTTGCCCTTCAGCTCGCCGGCAACCTGGATGAGGCCGCCGCCGTTGGCGACGTAATCGGGGGTCCAGGTGATGCCGCGGTCGCGGAGGATGTTCTCGACCTCGGGCACGGTGAGCTGGTTGTTGGCAGCGCCGCAGACAACCTCGGCCTTGATCGAGCGTGCGGTCGTGTCGGTGAGGGTTGCGCCCATCGCGCAGGGTGCGTAAACGTCGAGATCGGCGTCGATGATGCTGTCGACGATGCTCACCTGCGGGAAGTCAGCCTTGACGCGGTCGAGCGCTGCGGCGTTGACGTCGGTCGCGAGAACGGTCGCGCCGTCTGCGAGGAGGAGCTTGATCAGCTCGTAGCCGACCTTGCCTGTGCCTTCGACACCAACAGTCTTGCCTGCGAGCGACGGAGTGCCCCAATGCGACTGTGCCGCGGCGCGCATCGACTGGAATACGCCGAGGGCCGTCATCGGAGCGCTGTCGCCGGAACCGCCGACCGTAGCGTTGCGGCCGACCACGAAGTCGGTGTTACGACCGATGATGTCAAGATCGTTGGAGTTGGTTCCGACGTCACCAGCGGTGATGTAGCGGCCGCCGAGGGTCTGGACGAATTTTGCGTAGGCGCCGAGCAATTCGTCGGTCTTGGCCGTTGCGGGGTCGCCGATGATGACGGCCTTGCCGCCGCCGAGGTCCACGCCGGCAACCGCAGCCTTGTAGGTCATTCCGCGCGAGAGACGCAAAACGTCTGTGACTGCGGCGGATTCGTCGGAGTACGGGTAGAAGCGCGTTCCGCCGAGCGCGGGGCCGAGCGTCGTGGAGTGGATGGCGACGATGGCCTTGAGGCCGCTCGCGGGATCCTGGAAGAAGCTCACCTGCTCGTGGGGGTAATCGCGCAGGTAGTCGGCGCGATCGAACACGCCCGCAGTGTCGTCATGGGAAACAACAGAGTTCACGGGCTCGGCGGTGAGAGTCATTGTGGGATAGACCTTTCCGAAGGATAAACGGGGTGCAGTCGAAATACTGGGACGAAATGGCCGTTGGGTACTATTGGGGACAAATAACCCAAAGAGAATCCCGCTGAGCAATTCGTGGAACCAATGCTCTGCCTGAGCTACGATTTGGTCAATGCAAATCTCTTGAACTAGTCAATTCGATCATCCAGTGACCCATATCACTGAGGAGAGGTTCACAAAGTGCTCAGCATCGACAAGCTCGACGTCCAGTTGCTCGGACTGCTCAGCAAGGACTCGAGGATGAGTGTGGCCGAGTTGGCCAACTCGTTGGGCGTCGCCCGCAACACCGTCCAGTCGCGAATGAAGCGCATGGAATCCAACGGACTTCTCACCGGGTTTCGGCCGAATCTCAATCTCCCCGAGGTCGGTATCCCGATTCAGGCATTTGTCGGTCTGGAACTCGAGCAGGGCAAGATCAGCGCAGTCGCTCGGAGTCTGACCGAGTTGCCCGAGGTGATCGAAATTCACGCCACAACCGGTCGCGAGGATTTGCTCGTTCGCGTCGCCACCTCGACGCACGCGGCGCTGCAGAAGTTGGCCGAGCAGATCGTGTCACTTCCAGGCGTCACGCATTCGACCACGACCATCGCTCTGACCAATCCCCTTCCATATCGAATTCAGCCTCTCCTCGAGCACCTCACCAATGACGCCGGCTGGGGTCGTTCGACCGCCTTCCCCCGTCAGCAGGACTAGGACGGGTGGTCGCGTCGATGCTTCCAAATGCGCTAGTTTCATGGTTATGAGTGAGATCCAGGGACAGCGCATCGCGTTCATTCAGGCGACGT
Organism: Rhodococcus sp. FW305-130; assembly: GCF_058788335.1. Taxonomy (NCBI): domain Bacteria; kingdom Bacillati; phylum Actinomycetota; class Actinomycetes; order Mycobacteriales; family Nocardiaceae; genus Rhodococcus; species Rhodococcus sp. FW305-130. Next base: position 61,186 of record NZ_JBYTAP010000014.1, read on the forward strand.
GGCATCGCAACATCGTCGACCGTGCACGCGACGGATTCACCGACGCGATCGTCGAGCTCGGCTACCCCAAGGACACGGTTGATTTCTTCGAGGTACCGGGAGCCTTCGAGATCCCCCTGCACGCCCGGCGGTTGGCCAAGACCGGCCGCTACCAGGCGATCGTTGCCGCAGGTCTGGTCGTCGACGGCGGTATCTACCGGCATGACTTCGTGGCGACGGCTGTCATCGACGGTCTGATGCGCGTGCAGCTCGACACCGACATTCCGGTTTTCTCGGTGGTCTTGACGCCGCATCACTTCCACGAGCACGCCGAGCACGTCGACTACTTCAGCGCGCATTTCGTGAAAAAGGGCGCCGAGGCTGCTCGCGCGGTCGACGCCACCGTCAAGTCGTTGAAGGCCCTGCCAACCAGCTAGTCGTTACACAAGTCTCGCTGAGTCGAATGCCATCGACTCAGCGAGATTTTTTGTGTCTATCGAGGGGTGTCGACGCTTGCCAGTGCGGAGGCATTCGAGTCGTCGACTTCGCCGTAGCGGTCGACGCATTGCTGGAAGAAGTCCCGCATCTCGGTGACCACCTGGATGTGGCTGGTCAACGACTTCTCCAACGAATCTTCACCGCCGACGGCCTTCTTGGAGAATTTCGCGGCGAGGTCCTGCCCTGACTTGAGTGTTCCCATCGCATCGAGAAACTGGAGTGACGCTGCCTCTCGTTCGACGGCCCACAATTCGGTCAACAATTCAGAACACGACGCGACCAAACCTTGTGCCGCCTTGAAATCAACACTGATCTGATCTGCCTGCCAACCGCCAAAGAATCCGGTCATTTCGTTCCCCTCTAGTGTTCCGCTACCCGCAGTCAGTCCTCGCTCTAGCGTGGCAAGGCCCCCTCCAGCGCCTCGGCATATCTGGAAGCTATGGAACACATTGAATCCTCTTGTTGCTGAGAATTTTTTGCGTCGGCCGCTATCCAAATCGAACCAAGTGATACGTCCAGACCCACGTAACAACGATCGATATCTGGGTCACTGGCACTGTGAAACCGAAGCGCCGGCCGACCACCGATCGACAAAGTCTCAAACCCCGTAAAGCTTGCATTTGCCTTCGCATCGTCAAGAGAGTTCTCGCCGGAGAAGACGATCACGTAGTACCCGGACTGAGTCCACGAGCAAATCTTCCAACCCGGTTGCTCGACGCCGGCGATGTCAACTTCCTCGGTAGTCGGATCAAGCCCGACTTCTTCCAACACCGAGTCCGGAATGTCCTTGCACGGATCGAACAAGCCCTCTTGGCCGGATGCAGGCTCAGCCGCCCCCTCCACGACTGAGCTGCATCCTGCCGCAGCCCACACCAACATCCCAGCCATGAGCAGTCGCCCAACCCCCACCGACCCCCGCATGGCACCCCCTGTTGATGTGGACCCACTCTATTGGATGCATCGGAGGCCGGATCGGTTCCCGCAATCTTGAGATTCCCAGGTCACGATCGCTGGTTCACTCAGAGCGCATCTCCAGCGATTGACGCTCAGCTCAGCAGTCGCATACTGGAGAGGTTGACTACAACTTCGGGAAGGCAACGAGTGAGCGCACCGAAAGCCCCGGCCAAACCAGCGATCCTCAGCGTCGACGACGATCCTGGTGTTTCGCGTGCCGTCGTTCGAGACCTCCGCAAGCGGTACGGCGAGAAGTACCGAATCATTCGTGCGGAGTCCGGCGACCAGGCTCTCGAGACCTTGCGCGAAATGAAACTTCGCGGCGATGCAGTCGCTGTGATCGTCGCCGATTACCGCATGCCCGGTTTGAGTGGAATCGAGTTCCTCGAACAGGCAATGGACCTGTATCCCGTAGCTCGTCGCGTTCTCCTCACCGCGTACGCCGATACTGATGCTGCGATCGACGCCATCAACGTAGTCGACCTCGACCACTACCTCCTCAAGCCGTGGGATCCGCCGGAAGAGAAGCTGTACCCCGTCATCGATGCGCTGCTCGATGCCTGGGCAAGCTCGAGTCATCACCCCGCCGAGGAAACAAAGGTGATCGGCCATCGTTGGTCCGAGCGATCATCCGACGTTCGAGAGTTCTTGGCACGCAACCAACTTGCCTATCGCTGGTACATGTCGGACGAGCCGGAAGGCCAACGACTGCTCTCGGCTGCCGGTACCGACGAACTGCGGCTTCCCGTCGTTATCGCACCCAATGGAGATGTCCTCGTCGAGCCCACCGACGCCGAACTTGCCGACAAACTCGGGTTGAGTACCACTCTCTCCGAAGACTTTTACGATCTCGTTGTCATCGGCGGCGGCCCTGCGGGTCTGGGAGCTGCTCTGTACGGCGCTTCGGAGGGACTTCGGACGGTCCTCATCGAACGGCGGGCGACTGGCGGTCAGGCCGGCCAGAGTTCACGAATCGAGAACTACCTCGGCTTCCCCGACGGAGTTTCCGGCGCACAGTTGGCCGATCGCGCAAGACGCCAGGCAACCAAGTTCGGCGCCGAAGTCATCACCGCTCGCGACGTCACCGGTTTGGAAATCAACGGCTCGGCCCGCACAGTGCGTTTCGACGACGGTTCGTCGGTCGACGCCCATTCGGTCATCTTGGCGACCGGTGTTTCCTATCGCCAGCTTTCGGCGCCGGGACTCGATACATACACCGGTCGAGGGGTTTACTACGGCTCGGCCGTCACCGAAGCTGCACGGTGCAGCGAGCAGGATGTGTACATTGTCGGCGGCGCCAATTCGGCAGGCCAAGCTGCGGTCTATCTCTCCCGCGGAGCTAGGTCCGTCACCATTCTCATTCGCGGCAACTCGCTCGAAGCCTCGATGTCCTACTACCTGATTCAGCAGATCGAAAAGAATCCGAAGATCACCGTGCGCACGTGCACGGAGGTAATCGGCGCTGAGGGTGACGATCACCTCGAACGAATCACACTGCGTAACAGAGCCACCGGAGAAGAAGACACTGTCGATGCTCAGTGGTTGTTCATCTTCATCGGTGCCGCTCCCCTGACCGACTGGCTCGGAGACGTGGTGGTCCGCGACGGAAATGGCTTCGTTCTTGCCGGCCCGGACCTTCCGTCCGAAGGCGTCACACCGGACGGGTGGCCGCTCGACCGCGCACCACATCATCTCGAAACCAGTGTCCCCGGAGTATTTGTCGCCGGGGACGTACACGCCGAATCGGCCAAGCGCGTCGCGTCGGCCGTCGGAGAGGGCGCGATGGCCGTGATGTTCGTCCACCGCTATCTCGCTCAACAATAGGGAGATTCGATGTCCATTCCTGAATGCAGCCCAGACTTGCTTCGCACCCTGTTCCTGTTCGAGAAGCTCACCGACGATCAACTCGAATCACTGTGCCAGGCAGGCCATATCACCGAGATCGATCGAGGTCAGGTCTACCTCGAAGGTGAGCCTGCCACCTGCTTCTACGTCCTCATCGAGGGCGAGGTTGTGCTGTCCAAGCTGTCGGGCGGCGAAGACATCGAGATCAACAGGACCACCCAGCGCGGCGTCTACTCGGGAGGCTGGACGGCGTATCTCGGCGATCGTGTACCGCAGGTCTACGCGGGGTCGATGCGAGTGACGACTCCTTCGACGTTTTTCGTCCTGGACGCCGACAAGTTCGGCAACGCGATGCGCGAGTGGTTTCCAATGGCGGTCCATCTACTCGAAGGTGTTTTCTTCGGCAAGAAGAACACTCAGCAGATCATCGATCAGCGAGAGCGACTCCTTGCACTCGGATCACTGTCGGCCGGGTTGACTCACGAGCTCAATAACCCTGCAGCCGCAGCGGTTCGAGCGACAGCCTCTTTGCGCGAGCGTGTCGCAGGCATGCGTCACAAACTGGGGATGGTTGCATCGGGCACCTACGACCGCGATGCCCTCGTCACTCTCATGCGACTTCAAGAGGAAGTTGCAGAGGTTGTCGCCAAGGCGCCGACGCTCACTCCCCTCGAAGCCTCGGATCGAGAGGATTCGTTGGGTGAATGGTTCGAGGATCATTCGATTCGAGAGGGTTGGGATCTGGCTCCGACCTTCGTGCAGGCTGGTCTCGACACCGCTTGGCTCGAGAATGTTGCTGCAGCCGTTGACGAGTCCGTACTCGAAGGCGCAATTCGCTGGCTGAATTACACCATCGAATCCGAACTCCTGATGAACGAGATCGCCGACTCCACAACGAGGATTTCGACTCTCGTCGGTGCAGCGAAACAGTATTCACAGATGGACCGCGCTCCCTTCCAGACCATCGATGTCCACGAATTGCTCGACAGCACGTTGATCATGTTGGGGCAAAAGATCGGAAGCGGAATCGAAGTCGTCAAGGAATACGACCTCGCGCTGCCACCGATCGACGCCTACGCCGCCGAACTCAACCAGGTGTGGACCAACCTCATCGACAATGCGGTGTCTGCCATGGACGGATCGGGAACACTCACCGTTCGGACAAGCCGCGACGGTGACCGCGTGTGCATCGAGATCCGCGACACCGGCGCAGGGATTCCCGATGACGTTATCGACAGGATCTTCGAACCCTTCTTCACGACCAAGCCTGTCGGTGAGGGAACCGGTCTCGGCCTTGATATTTCATGGCGAATTGTGGTCGGCAAGCATCGTGGTGAGCTGCGGGTCACGTCGGAGCCCGGTAACACCCGGTTCAGAGTTTTGTTGCCCATCGCGGGCCCACCGCGGGATACGCGCGACGACTAGTCGCCCTTGCACGGCCGGTAGGCAAAGCGCACGATGAAATGACCGACTTCAGTCAGCGAGAGGGTGGACCATGACCGACGGACTTCCAGCGGGGATCGATCCGAGCGTGCCGCCCAGTGGCGCGGGATGCGTCGAATGCGATGCGAGCAGCGGTTGGTGGGTGCACCTGCGTCGATGCGCGCATTGCGGTCACGTGGGGTGTTGCGACTCCTCACCGTCACAGCACGCGAGCAAGCATGCGGCCTCGACAAAGCATCCGTTCATGCAGAGCTACGAACCCGGTGAGGATTGGTTCTGGAGCTTCGAAACCAACGAGGCGTACGACGGACCTGAATTGGCGGCGCCCACTTCACATCCCGTAGATCAGCCGACGCCGGGACCTAAGGGTCGTGTCCCAGCCGATTGGCAGCAACACATCCACTGACTCAGTTCGGTTGGTCGATCGACCTCAAAGTCGAGACGTTCGACGACTCCTGATCCAATGCGTTGTCGATGCAGGCTTGAAACTGAGCCTGCATTGCCTCCACGACCGCGATATGACTCGCCAACACATCGACGAGCGCATCCGGGCCGCCAACCGCCTTTTCCTCGAACTTAACCTGCAGTGCCCGGGCGGATCCGAGAGTGCCGAAGCCTCCCACTTGCCCGAGATAGTTCGCATCGTCCGACAGTGACCTGAACAGCGAAATTAGATCATCACACGCCTTCGCCAGATCCTCTGCGACCCTCTTCTCCAGATACAAACCGGACATCACATACTCCAATTCACTACGAGTCGAATCTCTTCCGAGCGTTATTCGGGAAGCAGCGGTAACACGGTCAGACCGACCCGCTCAACCAGTTCACACGAAGTTTCGGGGCGCTGGTCACCGACTTTCGCACCCACTCGAATCATCGCCGTGGACTGAGCAGTCGCGAAGGCGATATTGCACGCGGTGTCCGCCTTGTCATTGTGTTCCTGGAACATCAGGACCTCTCGGCCGGCAAGTTGAATTCGATGTAGATCGCGCATCACCGGATTTGCTTCGACGTCCGCAAGCGAGTGTGTTGTGGAAGTCAGACGGAGGAAGAACCAAGATCCTTCCCACTTGCATATATTGAACCCATCGATATGGGTGTTGACTATGTCAACCTCTTTTGTTGCCGGGTCAACTCCGACTCTCTCCAATTCCTCATTGCTGAGAACCTCACACGGATCAAACATCCCAATCACATCGACAGGGAAAGCCTCGCCCTCCACCGTCGAGGAACAACCCCCAACCACCAGCGCGGCCGCGACCAAGACCACTGCACCCCTCACTCCCACAGCACTCCCCCTCATTCGCGGCCCGCTCACAGTATTGGACGCTCCCCAGCACCGATCGGTTCCACCCCATTGCATTCCGTTGCAACCCTTCACCCACGCCGATAATCGGCCTAACGTCGATCTACCAGGGGATTCACAACGAAGTGAGGTGCGGATCAATGAAGGCAGCACGGTTCCACGGGCAGAAAGACATCCGGATCGAAGAGATCCCTGAGCCTGAATTGCGGCTAGGAACAGTCAAGCTGAAGGTCGCATGGTGCGGAATCTGCGGCACCGATCTCCACGAGTACCTCGAGGGACCGATCTTCATCTCCGCACCCGGACACCCACATCCTCTCTCACACGAGAATGCGCCGGTCACGATGGGCCACGAGTTCTCCGGCACCGTCGAAGAGGTCGGCGAAGGTGTCACGGACGTCGAGGTCGGTGAAAATGTTGTCGTCGAGCCGTACTTCGTCTGCAACGAGTGCGCCCCGTGCAAGGCGGGCAACTACCACCTGTGTACGAAGATGGGGTTCATCGGCTTGGCTGGCGGAGGTGGCGGGCTCAGCGAGAAGGTAGTCGTCGACCGTCGCTGGATCCACAAGATCGGCAACATCCCGCTCGACGAGGCAGCTCTCATCGAACCGTTGAGCGTCGCCCATCACGCAGTCGTACGCAGTGGAGCCGAAAGCGGCAACGTCGCCATCGTGGGCGGAGCCGGACCGATCGGACTCCTCGTTGCGGCAGTTCTCAAGGGTCTGGGTGTCACGACGATCGTCACCGAACTCAGCGAAGCCCGCAAGGCCAAGGCCCTCTCCAGTGGAGTCGCCGACTACGTCATCGATCCCACCACCGAAGACGTCAAGGCGCGCGTCCTCGAACTCAGCGGAGGCATCGGCGCAGACATCGGCTTCGAGTGCGCAGGCGTCAACGCGGTACTCGACACCATGCTCGACACGGTCCGGCCTGCCGGAGTTGTTGTCAACGTGTCGATTTGGGGCAAGCCCGCGACCATCGACTTGCAGAAGCTGGTCCTCAAGGAAATCGACCTACGCGGAACCATCGCGTACGTACGCGACCATGAAGCGGTCATCAAGATGGTCCAGGACGGTGTCGTCGATCTGGCGCCATTCATCACCGGTCGTATTCAGCTCGAAGAGTTGATCTCCGAAGGGTTCACCACTCTGATCGAGCACAACGACACTGCAGTCAAGATTCTCGTCAGGTCGTAACCGGACGGGGCACCTCGGGACCCACCGCAGTCAGCGACCCGGGCGCCCTCCCTTTGCCCCATCCGATTTTCTCTCGGTAGCGGCCGATGTGATCTTCCTCGATCACATCGGCCGTTTCCAGCGGTGTGGATTGCGGATGCACATACAGCGCATCCGTCGGGCAATATGCCTCACACATGAAGCAGGTCTGGCAAGCCGATTGGCGCGCAATCACCGGGACGCCCGACGGCGTCCGATCGAAAACATCTGTGGGACACACATCTACGCACTTGTCGCAGCCGATGCAGTCAGGCGCAGACACCAGCTCGATCATGACGCCACCAGTGCAGACCCGGCAGATTCAGAAGTTCGGGTCCACACCGAATCCAAACCGCCGGTAAGAACGTGATGGTGCTGTGTCACATCGAGTTCGGGATAATCGTCCCGCTTGCTCATTCCCCGAGTCTCGGTCCGCGCCAACGTCGAGTGATACATCCAGCGACCGACGGCCGTGATCGCGGCAGCCTGCCGCGCCGCCATCCGACCTGCTGGATCCGCGCCCAGATCCGCACTCACTGCACCCCACAGCGATTCGAGCTCAGCGAGCGCTGCGGATACCCGATCACCGCTGCGGAGGTAGTTCTTGTCGAAGGGAATCAGCTGCGCCTGAGCAGCTTTCACCACATAGTCGGCAGTAAACCCGGTTCGTGCCGGATTACGCAATGCGACGGTTCCGGCTCCGCGTAGACCACTGGTAGACCCACGTCCGACCGACAGCGCATAGCGCGCAGCACCGGTTCCCGCCCACGAACCAGAAGACATCGCCCACGCGGCGTTGTGACTTCCCCCGCCGGTAAACCCTCCGCAGATCCGCTCTCGGGTCGCAGCGTCCCCGGCGGCAAACAGACCTGGAACGGATGACGCGCAATCGTCATCGACGACGTTGATTCCCCCAGTCCCGCGCACCGTGCCTTCTGCGAGCATGCCGACCTCGAATTTGTCGGTGAAAGGATCGATTCCGCGGCGATCGAATTGCAGGAAGAAGTTGGGTTGCCCCAGCCTCATTCGACGCTGCACCTCAGCGTCGGCCCGATCGATCTGCGCGAAGACCGGCTCGTTCCGCAACGTGCTGGCGATGACGGACCTCCCCTTCGCCGAACCGGCACCTTCGAGCACGCTTCCGTCTGCGTGAAAGAACGTCGCGTACGCGTAGTAGGCAGTTTTGGTGATCGTCGATCCGGCCGCTGCGATTCCGTACGCGTTGGAGAACTCCATGCCGGAGAACTCGGCTCCGACTTCGGCTGCCATCAATGCACCGTCACCGGTATCGACATTGGTGCCCAGCGCACCGGACAGAAACGCACAACCTCCGCTGGCGACCACTACCGCGCCTGCCGAGACGCGGTAGTCCTGATGTTCGTGACGCTGGTATCCGGCGACTCCGCGAACTCGGCCCGCGCCGTCCACCAACAACTCCAGTGCCGGCGAATGGTCGAGGATCCGCACCCCGGCTCGACGAATCCAGGTGCGCATCCGCCGCATGTACTCAGGCCCCTGCAAGCCGGTGCGTATCTGCTTGCCCGTGCTGGGGTCGACGGGGAACGGATATCTACCCTCCACCGCGAGGAGATCCATGTTGGAGTAGGTCTGCTCGAGGACGCGGTCCATCCAATGGTGGTCGGCCAGATATCCGCCGAGCGCCTCACGACCGGCCTTTGCCCGCTCACGGGCAGTCGTATCCGGCTCGACGTACCAAACACCCGTTCCGGATGGGGCCGTCGCGCCACTCGTTCCGCAGTATCCCTTGTCGACCAGGACGACGTCTGCACCGGCCTTGGCCGCACGCAACGCCGCCCACGCGCCGGCGGGGCCACCACCGATCACCAATACATCGGTGGAGAGTTCGAGGACGTCCGTCACTGGCCAGCTCCTGTCAGAGGTCTACGCAACACTTCTGTTGCCGCAATATTCCTCGAACGAACTACCCAGCGCCACAGTCAGAATCACTGTGAACTCAACCAGTCACCGCCGCATCGGCAGAGCGCTACGACGCTTCCCTCTCCTCATCGGTGCACAACGCGGAGTACTTGGCGAAGGCTTCCTGCAAGGTCAGCGATTTGCGTCGCTCGGCGATGTCGCGGGGCTTTCCCTGTGCAACACATCGACGAGCATGCTCGATCACAGCTTCACGAATGACGCTGGAAATGTCCGCGCCCGTGAGCTCTTGGAGGGTCTCTAGGGCCCTCAGTTCCTCTACGTCGAATCTCACCGTTACCGATCGTCTAGCCACGCTCAGGATGTTACTTGCGGGTACACCAAATTTGGTGAGTTACATATGCGTCGAGTCCAATATCTTTGGGCGCCAAAACCTTCGAATTCCGATCTACGTGGGTAAATAGTTTTCCACTCACGGCACTCATGTAATGCAACGCACACGGCGCTAGCCAGCGTGCCGACGGACACTGTCGCTGTCTATGCTTGCGAAACACTGCCTTCGATCGGAGATATACCGCGTGAGCATCGACCACATCGTTTCCGCAGTCGACGGCGACGCTGCCGAGCGAATCAAAACGGCCCTGGCCGAGAGAGCCGCAACCTCGACGGACACGACCACGCTGGTGTTCGACGGCGTGAGCATCGAGATTCCGCCATCGGTCGGCGACGCCGTCGTGCAGCTCCTGACCTACCTCGCTGCCGGGGACAGCGTCGCCCTCGGGCCAGTTGCAGAACTCCTCACCACCTCGCAGGCAGCAGAGATCCTCGGCGTTTCGGACACGTATGTGCGCAAACTCGCCGACGCCGGGAAACTCCCGATCGAACTACGCGGCACCCACCGCAGGTTCCGCCTCGATGACGTGATGGCTTACCGCGAGCAGTTCCCCAAACGCGCCTAGCTCTTCGCGTACATTCCTTCGATCTCCTTCGAGAACCGATCGACGACGACATTGCGCTTGATCTTGAGCGTCGCTGTCATCTCACCGTCTTCCTCGGTCAGATCGCGATCGAGAATTACGAACTTCTTGATCGACTCCGCATGCGAGACAGCGGCATTGGCGTCGTCGACGGCCTTCTGCAGCTCCGCTCGAAGGTCCTTGTCATCACGTAGTTCGGCGACGGTGGCGCCGGAAGGCTTGCCGTTCTCCGCCTTCCACTTCTCGAACACCTCGGGGTCGACGGTCAGCAGCGCCGTGATGTAGGTCTTCCCGTCGCCGACGACAACTGCCTGCGAGACGATGGAATGCGAACGGATACGGTCTTCCATCGGGCCCGGCGAGACGTTCTTGCCACCCGCCGTCACCAGAAGATCCTTCTTGCGTCCGGTGATGGAAAGGTAACCGTCGCTGTCGAGTTCACCGAGATCCCCGGTTCGCATCCAGCCGTTGACGAATGTCTCTTCGGTGGCCTTGTCGTTCTTCCAGTAACCCTTGAAGACAACCCCGCCGTTGAGTTCGATCTCGCCATCCTCGGCGATGCGTACCCCGTTGCCGCCCATCGGCTGTCCGACGGTTCCGATCTTCTGAGCACCCGGCACGTTGACGCAGTGCGCTGCTGTGGTTTCGGTGAGGCCATAGCCTTCGTAGATCGGAACTCCGAGCCCACGGAAGAAGTGCCCCAACTCAGGAGTGAGGGCGCCGCCGCCGGAGATCGCGAACCAGCACTCGCCGCCGAGAGCCTCACGAAGCTTCGAGTACACGAGCTTGTCTGCCAGTGCGTGCTTCGCCTTCAAGATCAGCGAGGGACCGCCCTTGTCGAGGGCTTGGCTGTATTCCTTTGCAGTGACTTCTGCGAAAGCGAAGATCGCGCCCGGAATCTTTCCACCGGACTCCGCCTTGCGTGCTGCGCCGTCACGAACTTTTTCGAAGACACGCGGAACACCGAGGATGGTGTTGGGCTTGTAGCGCTCGAATTGAGTTGTAATGGTGGCGAAGTCGGACCAGTGTGCCTGCGAAGCGCCAGCTTCGAACGTCGCGAGGGACACCGCGCGAGCCAGCACGTGAGCGAGCGGCAGGAAGGTCAGGACTCGGTTTCCCGGAACCGCCACCTTGCCGATCGATGCCGTGAGAATCCCGCGCACCTCGGACAGGAAGTTGCGGTGCGTGAGGATGCATCCCTTGGGACGGCCTGTCGTGCCGGAGGTGTAGACGAGTGACGCAAGATCGTCGGCCTTGATGCCCGCGAGCCGCCTCTTCAGCTCGGTGTCGTCAACGTCGGCACCCTGTGCGGTCAGCTTTTCGACTGCTCCGTCGTTGATCTGCATGACGGCCTTGAGAGAGCTTGGCGCGTCCTGGAACAGCTGCTCGTGCGCGCCGGTTTCGACGATCGCGATGACGGCCTCGGAGTCTTCGAGGATCCAGCTGACCTGCCCCTGAGACGACGAGTCGTAGATCGGAACGGTAGCCGCGCCGGCGGCCCAGATGGCGAAGTCGAACAGCGTCCACTCGTATCGGGTCGCAGAGAGGAGTGCGACGCGGTCGCCTGCCTGCACGCCAGCGGCGATGAGCCCGTTTGCGACGCCGGTGACCTGCTCGGCGAACTCTTTAGCCGTTACATCTACCCAACCCTCGCCCTTGGGTCGGGAGAACACCGTCAGATCTGGCGTGCGCTCGGCGTGAGTGAAGACGGTGTGCACCACAGACTCGTTGTCGGAGATGGCGAACTGGGCTTTGGCGCTGTACTCACTCACAGGGTGTCATCTCCGTTGGTCTGCGATTCGATGCTGATTCTGAAGCGGTGGAGTGCGCGGGCGAAGTCTGCGACCTCGGACTCGGTCCAATCGTGCAGCCTGCCGGCGACTTGGTCGAGCCGACGCGCGTCGGCGGCGTCGAGGTATTTGCGGCCAGCCTCCGTGAGATGCAGCGGATTGCCCTGACGAACGGATCCCGGATCGGCATACACCCAGCCAGCCTCGATGCACCCGCGCACTTGGCGCGAGATGGTCGAACGATTGACGCCGAAGACTTCGGAGATCTCCGTGGCCTTACAGCCGTCGTTGCGGCCGATGAAGGAGAGGAAGGAATGTTGCGCGATCGACGGGTGGTCATCGGAATGCCGATCCCCCGTCATCAGCTGCCGCGTGAGGTGCACCAGCTCGTCATGAACGGCTGGTGGACCGGTGAGCGCCATTGCTCCGTCGTGTTGCACTGAGCAACTATAACGCCGACCCCTGTGTCCGACGCAATATGACCGCCGCCACCGACAAGAAGTCCGTCGGTGGCGGCGTGAAGAGTTAGACCAGATCCTCACCGTTGCGGCGAGCAGTTGCCCACTCCTTGAAGAATCCCTTGCTGATGACTCCCAGCACGACCAAGACCAACGCCGGCCAGATCAGAACATAAATGGTCAGTAGGGCTGTACTCATTCGTATTCCTTCTACTTGTCTCGACGGTTACTTTCCGGAAGCTCCGACAGCAGGAAACTCCTCCTCGTCGAAGTCTCCGGTCCGCTGCTTGATGAGTTCGAAATCGAACGTCTCACGCTGATTGACGGACATCGCAAAGCACACGACGGTACTGACGGCATAGGCCACCAAAGATCCGCTGAGCGTTGGGTAGTCGTGCAGGAAGCCGATCGCGAACGGCGCGGACAGCACGATCGCCAGGCCACCGACGATCTGCGCAACCTTCAGACCGAAGAATCCAAATGTCATGAGCCCCAGTACCACTCCGATACCGACAACGGCAACGATGTCGGAGAGAATCCCGAACATCCCATCCATCGGCACCCAACTGAATCGGACGGGCAAGAAGGCAGCAAGAGCCACCAGCACCGACACAGTGAAGGCCTTGTTGGTGACCTTTCCCCAATAGAAGCTCGCAATAACCGGGAACACCAGCGCGCCCCACAGCGCGCCGACGAACACCAACAGATCCAGAATGCTCAGTTGCAGACTTGCCAAGGAGATAGCCGCCGCCGTGGCAACTATCATCGTTACTCGGCCGATGAGCAGCATCCGGCGAGGGTTCGCATTAGCCTTGCCTGCGACGGCTTGTCCGTACACGTCGGTCATCACGATGGACGAGAGCGCAGCAAGGTCCGAGTCCGCCGTCGATGACAGCGCGCCGATGATCATGACAAAGAAGACAGCCAGCAAAATTCCGGGCAGGTACGACGCGGCCATCTGCGGAATCAGGTTGTTGACGTCACCATCCATCGGCTCGATTCCGAGGTATAGAGCGAGAACACCCAGCATTCCGACGCCGATGACCGTTGCGCCGTATCCCACGGTTGCGGTGATGAAGGTGGGCTTGATCAGGTCTTCGCGGACCGCGAACAGACGTTGGGCAATGGTCTGGTTGCCGATTGCGTAGGCAAGAACTGCCGCGATGTACGGCGCCCCCTGTTCGAAGAAGGCAACGCTCGAGAAGAAGTTGCCCTGCTCAGCAGTAAGGTTGCCTGCCCCGGATTCGAAGGCTGCCGGGAACCCCGCCGCAAAGAAGATGAACGGCACCAAAACCGCTACCGCACCGAGCATTCCGATCAGCTGAACGAAGTCGGTCAACACCGAAGCGCGGAAGCCCGACCACAGCGTGTACAGCAAAACGCCCAGCGCAACGATGAACACACCCTGGATGAAGTTGAACGGCGAAAGCAACGCGATCAGCAGACCACCAGCGAGGAAGTTCGACATCAAACTGATGAGACTACCGACGATATTGGAGCCCGCGAGCATCAGCTGACTCGAGCGTCCGTGCCGCGCGTACATGACCTCAGCCAGTGTGTGGGCTTTCGGCGCTACTTTGCGAATTCGCTGGCCAAACGGATAAATGAAGAGAATCATCAACGCGCCCCATAAACCGTAGTGAATGGGGCCGGAGATTCCGTAGGTGTAGCCAGAAGTGGCGGATGCATACATCGACGACGCCCAAATCCAGGTGGCCGTCATACTCGCGGCCGAAACACCAAATCCTAACTTGTTTCCGGCGGTCATAAAACCGTCGGCGTTTTCCTGCTTCTTACCAATACGAAGAGAAATCAGAAAAGTTCCACCATAAAAAGCAACAAGCAGTGAAACAATCACCAATGTACTGAACTGGACCATGTCGGACCCCGTCACATGCCACATCCTTCGCACATAATCGGCAGAACAAAGCACAAAACCCCTGTTCAGGATCCTTGCGCTTCGTTTCTGCACGCCCTAGGAGCGACCGTCATACCAACACCGGTCACATATTCAATTGACTAGCAACACGCACTTCGTCTTTTCGGAAACCCAACCTCCACAAAATATATCTTCTGCGCAAGCTTTTGGCTCGACCACGCAATTCAACAACTGAGAATGGACCATAGCATGATGGCAATTTCTAACAAAAACTCCAACATTTTTCCACCCGAAAATATTCATGTTTCCGCCGCAGGAAAATCATGCGCTTCCAGCACATATAACAACTCCGCATCGATTGAAATCGATGCTCGATTCGATCGCTTACCTACATCGACAGGACCATCCTGGCGAACCGTCGGCCCCACTCGGGATCGGCGGAAACATGCTGGTCCAGCGGATTGGAGACAATCGCCCCGATCATTCGCAGGTACAAGAGGGTGTCTCGCACCATCCACGTCCAATCGTCGTCGCCGAGGCGGGTTCCGTCCGTTGTCGACCAACCCAGTGCCGTGAGTCCTTCGATCATGACTTCACTACGTTCGGACTCCGACAAGCCGGCAGCCAACGTAAGGAACAGAATCCGGCCGGCTTCCTGTGCCAACTCACCCTTCCCCAACGGCATGGCCGTCACGATATGACGCCACAGCTCGCCTTCATATGCAAGCACTGACGCGCCGAGTCGAGTCAGAATCAATGTGCCTCGGAGTTTCCGGACAAATCCCAGTGTCTTTGCTGCTTCAACGAGTACTGCTAATTGCGAGCCGCTCCCTGCCGTGACACCGATCCACTCACTGTCCCAATCGAGTTCGTCTCGGGCAGACGCAACAAGGTCGGGAGGCAGTGACCCGAACGCCGTCAAAACAATCCCACCACCTCGCGCGGAGTTCAGCAGCCACAGCAGTTGACGGGTTGCTCCTTCACGCATCACCTCGAAGTAGTTGTCGTATCCGCCACGAAGCTCCGATTTGGCAACTGCGGCAAACAGTTTCGGTGCGGAATGAACCGACAGGCGGCGCAAGAACTTCTCGAACAACGAGCTTCCCACAGGTGGTGACTTATGCAGTGCCACTGCAATGGTGACCGCTGCATTGGACTCTGCGGGAACAAAACGTTCGGGATCGAACAGTCCATTACTCGCCTGCCCGTTCAGGAACTCGCGATACCCGATCGGACCGCCAGAATCCTCCGGCGGGCACGCCCTCGCACCGTCAAGACAAGATGGCTCAGAAATCGGCTGGTCTTCGACAATCTGCTCGAGAACCAACGTGTGACTCCACCTTGCGCGGGCGTTGTACTCATAACGGACGTACTCCCCGACCGCGGTAACTGCCTCGTCGATCCGGACTTCGTCCTCACCAAACTCGTCTTCCTGGTATCCGTCGCGCTCGATCACCTCTGGCGCGATATACCGATCTGGGCCATTGTCCGCTGAATGATGGACACTCACCCACTGATGAGCGTGTTGATCTCCCCATCCCATCACCGCCTGCACAATCGAATGAAGCTGGTCCAGTTCGATATTCGACGGAACCGAAAACCGTCTCCAAATAGGCGGCGTGATGCAATCGAGTTCGATCCGCATGACAAAGTTCGCCGCCGTCGGCCGTCGACGCTGATTCCGTATCTGCCTCGGCGTAAGGACCTTCATCTGGCTTTGCGCCGCTTGATATGCAGCTACCAAACGCAGATGTGAAGCTCGCCGAACTCGCTGACCCGTCATGCATGGAGGCTAGATCTACCTACCGACAGCCGAGATACTCACTGCCACAAGGTTGCCCGATTTGTCGGGGCTCGCATCTCTTCGCTGGTCGGCTGTCAAGTCCAGATCAACACGGACCTACCCAGGCATCTTTGATCATCCACTGCGCGGACAATAGTGTGCGCCGATTACCGTAGACCTGACAGCTACCGCACGAAACAGTGCCCGGCGCCTGCTCGGACTGGCACAGAACATGAGGATCCATGAGCGACCAAGACACGACCGCCGACCAGCCCCTCCATATCAACGGCGCAATTGCCTTGGTGACGGACGAGCGCGACGAGTTGGTTCGCCTGTGCGTCCAGACCCTCGCCGAACTACTGGGCAGTGAGCCTGCCACCGATGACGACGGCGACATCGTCGTGCCGGTTCACGGATTTGTCGTCTACGTGACCGTCGCCGACGACGGACCCCAGATCAACGTCTGGTCCTCGGTCCTGACGGGCCTCGGCAATCCCTCGCACGCTGCAACCCGGTTGATCGAACTCGCGCAGGAATGGCCGCGCCTGCGCTTCGCTTTCAGCGGCGACCACCTGCTGGTCTCCACGATGCTCGACGCGGACCCCTTCGCCCCGCAGCATCTGCTGAACTTGATCGACGAGGTTCACGACTTCACTCATGAACTCGACGACGATTTTGCTGAATCCTTCGGAGGGTCCCTCGACTGTGACGCGGATGACGACAGCTACGCCGGAGACTGCAATCCCGGCGGTTGCGGCGGAGACTGTGACTGTGCGTGCGGCGATGAAGCAGACGCCGTCGACGGCGAGCTCGTCATCAGGGCAGTCACCTCGACGTCCAACAAGTAGGCAACAAGCCACGGCCAGTACTGCGTGCGTGCATCTCTGCGATTGCTGAGATGCACGCACGCTTACGTTTGTCATCGCTTCTCGGGACGACCGAAAGCGACCGAATGAAATTCGACTGCGCGGCAGGAACGACGACGGAAAGATCGTCACTGCCGGTTTCGCTACTGTGCAGCGCAATGACCTTCGGCCTGGCAGCGAAACTCATCAATCAGACCACGACGGGCTGGCCTGCTATTCCTTTGTGCGGCTCGGCAGAGCGCTCATATCAGTCGCCGATTTAGACGCCGAACGCGCCTGAATCGCGAAAATCCCTCGCCTACAGCTACTTTCGTCGGTGTAATCCAACGACGCAACGCCCCTAGATGTCGCTGTACCAACCAGACGACTGGGATTGCGGGCGAGGCCACCCCAAGATCAGCCTGAGTACGGCTCGCAGGCAGGTCCGGTGATGTAGCCCTGCTCGCAGCCGTGCTGCGTTTGGATATCACCGCTGGTCGGCTCCTTGCCACACTTAACACCACAGCGTTCGTATCCGTTTACGACACCATCACCGTTCCGGTCTTCGTCAGGATCATATGGGTAACCGCCTCCGGGATTCGTGTTCGCCTCCGCACGCATCTCCGCACAGGCCGGATCGGTCGTGGAGTACGAGCCATCGGTGTAGACCGCAGTTCCCGGGTAATCGCAGTAGCGTAGAACCCTTTCCGAAGCTTGTGTAGTTGCCGGAGGCACATAGGTGTCGCAGGATGCCTCGTAGCCAGTGGTGCCATCGGAGTACAACGCGGTACCCGACTGGTACAGGGAGAGATCGCCGCATACGAAGGTGATCGGCGCGACCTCGGGTGTACTGCTTGGGGGAGGTACTACGGACTCAGTTGCCGGGACGGCTGTTGCCGATGAGCTTGATGGGGTTGTCGACGGCAAGTCTGTGCCTGGGCCGCCGCAAGCAGAAAGACCGAACGACGAGAGCAATGCGCCAACAGCGAGGATAAGCGCTCTCTTCATGTCAGTCTCCTGTGTGTTCCCGCACGCTGTTGTGTCGAACGAGCAATTCCGGCGATCATCGCCGTGAGCATTCTCCGCATCGTGCCGCCTTCACGCGGTAGCGATTCGACTCACATTGATAATCGGCAGACGAGAAAACTCGTTACGGAGTTGCGAGTTCTCTCGCCTGTGATCGACAACATCGCAGACGAGAAAACTCGTTACGGAGTTGCGAGTTCTCTCGCCTGTGATCGACAACATCGCGCCAGCACCGAGCCCCCGAACGACCGCCCGAACGAGAAGTTGAGCGCAGCCAGCTTTCCCGCTTCGGATTCGGCGTTCACCAGTTTTTTCGGTAGCACTCCTTTGTGTTTGCGGTACTCGCGACAGTGGTCGGCGTATCGACTAGTTCCGACGCTGATTGACCGATCGAGAGCCTTGACGGGAGGAAGCGAGTGCGCGTTACTGCGTATCCGTACTGACCAATGGCCCAGTGCGCTTCATTGATCTTTGCGCAGACCGACATTGGCTCCGCGACCTGTCCGCCGGTAATCGAAGCAAAAGTGTGGTCAATTCCGTATCACCAGTAAGTGAGGCAAGTACCCTCGCGACTGAAATGACGTTAACCAGCCACTGAAACGCATCACGTCAGCACTGTGAAGTTGACGAGTTCCTTTTCAATGTCAGCTAAGGGCTTCTCTCCAGTTGCTGCTTCGATGGCTCGCGGCGCCAATCCTCGATCGAGCATGAATGCCATCAGTTTCGTGATTGTCGACTTGGCCGCCTGCAGCTGAGCCAACTGCCCCGACTTCGGATCGCTGAACGCCGTCAGGCGGTTGATTCGGGCGGAGAGTTTCGTCTCCACATCCGCCAACTGGTACCAGAGCGCTTCATCATGAGGAAGGCCGAGCATCTTGCGTGCATGCTCGGTCGATACCCGCAGGATCAACGTGGTCGAATCCGTGATCGGCTGGTCGGGGGCACTGCCGCCTACCGCCGCGCCCGCGGCCACCGCCGCGCCCGCTCCGGCCAAACCACCAAGCATTCCGAGACCACCGATCATCCCTCCCGGCCCGAATGCTGCAAGCCCGCCGACGATAGCGGCGCCACCTGCCGCGGCAGCCGGCGCTGCGAGCATAAGCCCGACCGGTCCGGCCGCGACCAAGGCGAGACCGACTGCGGCTGTAATTACCCTGCCCCAGGGGACGCCACCGCGACTGTCCAAGCATTTTTGGACGTCTTCGAGGGCGGTGCTCACTGTCTTTCCGAGCTGACGAACGAACCCCAATTCGACGGCGATGTCGGCGAGTGCGTCGCGGGGGGCGTTGCCGATTTCGAGTTCATACGGATCGATGATGTTCGTCAGCGCGAGCACCACCAACTCGCCGACCACTTCGTGTATCTCCCATCGATGCGGAATCATCGGCAATTGACCATTGCTCAGTTGCTGTAATTCGACTGCGACGGGCTGTCCACTCACTGACGCGGCCTGCTCTATTTGAGCGACGATGTTGTCCTGGACGATGTCGAGTGCATGTCGGTAGCGTTCGGCCAGCGCTTTGTCTTTGAGGTTGCGGTGGACCGCATGCGCGTAGTGCAGCATCAACAACACCGAGGCCTCGTTGTCATTGAGACGAACCGCGATATCCGATGTGCGGATTGCGATTTCCTTCGAGGGGTACAGAAGATCTGCAACCAGCATGGCGAGGGCGCGATGTCCGAGATACGCACCGGAGGCATGGGATGCGCCGTTGTCGATGACGAAATCCTGGGCGCCGGGAAAGGTGGTCGCCAGCCCCCTGCCGCCGGTGACGACGTCGCCGACATCGAGGAAGTTCGACCAGTCGTCGACCCGGCCGTACGGAAACTTCTTGAGCAATCGCTCGCTGCTTTCGTGAACGGCCTGCACATTCGCCGGGCTACCGATGGTGATGAACCTGCGGACATGGACATTTTCAGGAAGGTGGTCGAGAAGATCGATCGCGATGACGCTGCCCAGGCTGTGGCCGATCAGAATGATCTCGCCAGAGGTGGGCAGATGGTCAAGGATGTGCCGCAGGATCGCTCCGCGGACCGGTTCCTCCCGAACGTACTTGCGTACTTGCTGCAGATCCAAGAGTGATAGCGATCCGATCGCGGCCTGCTGCAGTGGAGCGAGAACCTTCCCGGGCACACGATGGAAACCGAAGGTGCGGACCCCGCCCTCGAGACCCAGAATCCGCTGGACTCTCGCCTGACGCCGCTCAAAGCCGCGGCGACTGGCCGAGTCGTCGCGCGGTTTGTACGTCACCGGGGGCAGCTTCTCACCAATACCGTTTGTTGTGAGGAACGAACTGTAGTGAGGTGCGATGACCATATCCCGATTGACCACGCCGAAACCGGCCTGTTCGAGACCGCGGTCGAGACCGTCGAGCCAACTCGATTCCGGGTCGCCGTCACCGATTCCGTGCAGAAAAACAATCTTCACAACCATGTCCCTCTCGAAGGTCGAACCCTGGTATCACCTAAACCACTACTGTTATTCGCTACAAAGATTCGAAAAAGATGAGCACCGCCGAAAATCTCGAACGGGTTCTCTGCGCTAACTTCGCAATACCGTACAGAGGAGGACCGACACCTCCGCGACCAGCTTGCCAAATTTGGTTCGCGACCACAGCATTAGGTCAGCCAATTATCGAGATCGGCTTCGCTCGAATGGGGTCCTCGCGATTATTTGCGGGTATGTCGCGGCATCCGTCATGCGGCTACGTCAACGATCAAGTAATCGGGGATCGCAAACCATCCACAAGCATAAACTGTGACAATGGTTCGGATCGTGCGATCCGAACCTGAACATTCCCGAACGTATATGTGACAGCGCCCGATGCGGCGGATCTGAAGGCCGATGCAGAAAATCAGTACTGAATCTCGGGCAACCCTTGAGATCTGCGACGGCGAATTCTATACCGGCTGGTTATATCCGGCTTGCGGTGCCACTGGCAGTAACCGGGTAATCAACTCCATGCAACGTGACCGCTCCGGAACTGCTCTGAGCTTGCTCACCAAGACCCAACGGCACCGGCACCTGCCTGGTTCTCGCTTTGAGAGCCGAGGTTTCGGTGTACTTGCAGGCTCCGCAGTTGTCATCGTTGTCGTAACTTCAGTCGACGCGTTGTCAGTGTATGAGCCACGCTGTCAACGCCAGGGCCTCGATGCTGAGCGGCGCAGCCGGCTATTTTCGCATGGCGGTATATCGGCGAGCTCCGAGTCGTTTCGGCTGGCCCGCACTCGCTGCAATGCGGCTGGATCTCACTTCACTTTTCAGAGAACGAAATCGAGGTCAGTCGCCCACCTCGACACCGTAACCGGGACAGCAATAGCGCCAAGTCCGTGGTTATGCCCCTGACCTGCCGCCCGACGGCGCCAAACATCTGCGCGGCGGATAGATCGGCAAGAACCATCGTTCGTTCGACGGTCACGAGGCCGAGTACATAAATGGCAAGTTTCCGTCGGGACCCTAAGCCGACTGAGACTGCTCCTAAGTCGCCGAAAGAATTGTCGCCGTCGACTGCTGCTGCGGGGACAACAAGTTGGCGACCCGCAGGTAGAGCATCGAAATCTACGCGGACACTCGGCCCCTATCACTCGCACTGCCGACGGAGAGTTTGACTGCGCCGTCCTCATCCACGGTGTTGCTGTAGAAGACAGAATCCTGATCCGAAGCGGCTTTACTGCCTCCGCCCGGGAGGAAGACGACCATATGCCGCGCAAACTGAAGCACAAATGGCACAACCGAAATCTGACGGCTCAGGCGACGGCGGTAAAACCCTTCGCCCGATCTTTGTCGGCCGAGGTCCACAGCGTCGTCGACAGTTCGGCCTTCACCAGCGGCATGACCTCTTCCGCAAAGCGGCGCAGAGTGTCCTTCTGCTGCTCGAAGTCGAGCACGTGATTGACCGACACCGATTGGAAATCGTGGCCGTAGCTCTGGTGGTAATCGATGATCTTCTCGGCGACCCGCTCCGAAGACCCGACCAACGCCGGCCCGCGGTCGACGGCTTCCTCGATCGTCCGGAAGCTTGTCGACTTTCCGACCGCTTTGGGGTCGTGCTTGCGTTTGTCAGCTTGTGCAACGGCGCCCTCGTAGATCGGACGGAACTCTTCGATGGCCTGCTCGGTGGTATCGGCGAGGAACAATCCGCCCGAACCCGATCCGACGTACGCCTTGGACGGGTCGTGCCCGTACGCCAGGTACTGCTCGCGGTAGTGGTCGATCAGCACTTTGTAGTTCTCACGAGGCTGGAAGGCGTTGGCGGTGACGATGGGGTCGCCCCACTTCGCCGCGAGTTCGACGGCCTCGAACGAGGTAGCCGATCCATGCCAGATACGGAACGGTCCGTCGTAGGGACGCGGTAGCGTCGTCGCGTCCTCGAGCGATGGTCGGTGAGTCCCCACCCACTTGACGTTCTCCTCGCTGATCAGCAGTTTGAGGAGTTCGTAGTTCTCGGTGAGGTATTCGTACTGCTTGGCGATATCCAGGCCGAGGAGCGGGTATTGAAGGACCTCGTTGCCCTTGCCGATCACAATCTCGAGACGTCCCCGGCTCAGCTGATCGATGGTTCCGAAATCTTCGGCGACTCGAATCGGGTCGAGTAGCGACAGAACGGTGACACCCGTCGAGAGCAGGATTCTGTCTGTGGCCTGCGCAATTGCCCCCAAAACGACGGTTGGCGCCGACGAAAGAACCGGCCCGGCGTGGCGCTCACCCACCGAGAACGAATCGATACCCAGTTCTTCGGCGAGAACCGCCAGTTCGACGACGCGGTTGAGCCGATCGGACGGGGCAACTTCCTCGCCGGTCACTGGATGGGGTGGGTTGAAAATGATGTCCAGAACCTGAAAACGCATAACCCGTCTTTCTCGATAACCGCACAGCGCGCCTGTCCCTCGGAGGCTAGTGCGCGGCGGCTCGACGGATCTGCCATCCGAGGACGCGCCCAACGCAACGAACTCGCGAAACACTCTATTCAGCAACATTTTTCGCCTCAATGAGACCATTCAGTCGATAAAACTCTCACCGATCCGAAGTCGACCGAAAACATGCCGAACTCCCGCCAGGCAGGACCTGTGTCACCGACCAATCGAGCGCACGGTAAACATGAAGTACTAAGAGTGCGTTCCCTTATCGTTAAGAGGTACTTGTTATGAACGGTGCGGCAGCCATCGGTGATGGCATATTTCAGATTCCTGTCCCGATCACGGACAACCCGCTCGGCCACACGCTCGTCTACGCCATGGAATCCCCCGGCGGACTGATCTTGGTCGACGCCGGATGGGGTGACGACAACGGCTGGCAGGGCCTAAACGCAGGGCTCGCCGAGATCGGGCATTCGGTGACCGACATCGAGGGCGTCGTGGTCACGCACTTCCATCCGGACCACACTGGACTGTGCGGCCGGGTCCGCGAGGCATCCGGCGCCTGGATCGCCATGCATGAGGACGACCACTACCTGTTCGATCAGATGTCGACTGCACGCGACGACGAATGGATGGCCTACCAGCTCGAGAACATGGAACGCGCTGGAGCCCCCAAAGCCGACCGTGATGCATTCAAATTAACGGCCGCAGGCGAGTCTCCAGTAGGCCCCGAGTCGGCCCCCGACCGCCTTCTCGCGGACGACGAGATCATTGCACTCACCGGCCGCGGCCTCCGCGTTGTCTACACCCCCGGCCACACGCCTGGGCATGTCTGCTTCTACCTCGACGACGCCGACGTCATGTTCACCGGCGACCACGTCCTGCAGAAGACGACACCACACGTCGGCAACTTCGTGTACCCCCTCGACGAACGCGACGCCCTCGCCGATTTCCTCGACTCGCTCGCACGAGTGCAGAACATGAACATCACCCGCGGTCTCGGCGCTCACGGCATTCCGATCGACGACGTCGGAGGTCGCGCCGGCGAGCTGATCGAGCATCACCAGGAGCGACTCGATCACCTGCTCCAGGAGTTCGCCGACGACAAGCTCACGGTGTGGGACGTCGCGGCAAAGATGAAGTGGTACAAGCCGTGGGCCGAGATCTCCCCGATGGGAAAGACGATGGCGCTCTCCGAGGGCGCAGCTCACCTTCGCCATCTGGTTGCCCGAGAGCAGGTCTCTCAGGTTCCCGGCTCCGAGCCCGCGCTCTTCGCTCGCTCCGTCTGAAAGATCAGGGCCGACAAGCACTCCGCTCGTCGGCCCTGATCTCTATTCCGCTTCGGCCTGATCGACTATTCGGGTCGACGCCGATCGCGGGACCACCACCACCGGAACCGGTGAGTACCGCACGATCTTCGCTGCCCGACTGCCGAGGAAGACCCGGGCCAGTGGACCTGCCTTGCTCGAGCCGACTGTCAGAACGTCACCTCGATCCCACTCGACGCCCTCGAGCGCCTCGGCCCAGTTACGACCATGGCTGATAACCGATTCCATGACGTCGGGTATTTCGGGCAGTGCACGCACGCGCTCGAAGGCAGCGTTGGTCTCGCGCTCGACCACCTCGGCCCACTCGGAGATGACCGGTGAATCCCCCTCGGTCCCGAGCGTTGTCGTGTACTGCGTGTTCGCACGAACTGCAAACGCCGCCAATCTGAGTCCGGCATCGACACGCGCAGCCACGGTCGCGGCGGCGAGCACCAGATCGTCTTGATCGGGTGTGCCCGAGTATGCGGCAGTGACGCGGCGGACCACCTCACCGGGCTTGGTTCGAAATCCCCTCGGCGCCAGCGCGACCGGAACGTCGGAGCTGTGCAGCAAGCGTGAGGTGACACTGCCGAGAGCCACGTGACCGAACACCCCGGCTGTGGACGAATCCAGGACGATCATCTTGGCTTCGTGCTCGTGAACGAGATCGAGCAGGCCACTCGACGTCGACTGAGCCTCATGTACGACATAGGTCACGTCGACGTCGGAGGGCATGTCTGCCCGCGCTTTCGCCAGCGCCGCTTCGGCTTCTGCTCGCAACTGCTGGTGGTATTCGGCGTCGACACGCGCCATTCCGGGCGGTGGCGGCGAGGGAATCACCGCGCAGATCACCAGCGGTTCACCGGACGAGCGCGCCAACAGCGTTGCAAGATGGACGGTTCCGGAACTGTCACCGTCGGGTGCGTATCCCGCGAGCAGCGTCATGACTCGGACTCCGATCCCAATTCGGCGCGGTTCTTCGCACCGAGGCGCGAGTGCTTCATACCGTAGGCGAAGTACCAGATGATCGCGACGGTCACCCAGATGAGGAACACGTAGATCGTGACGGTTCGGAGGTCCTTGATGATCCACAGGCAGCCCAGGATCGAGAGGATCGGCGTCACCGGATAGCCGGGAACTTTGAAGCTGCGCGGCAGGTCCGGGTCACTGCGCCGTAGGATGATGACCCCGATCGAGACCACGAGGAAGGCCACCAGGGTTCCGATACTGGTCATTTCGGCGAGGAAGTTGATGGGAATGAAACCGGCCAGAATGCTGATGACGACGCAGACGATGATGGTGTTGGGCACCGGCGTCAGAGTCCGCGGGTTCACCTTGTGGAAGATCGACGGAATCATGCCGTCGCGTGACATCGCGAACAGAATGCGGGTCTGACCGTAGATGACCACGAGCGTGACGCTGCAGATCGAGATCACCGCACCGGCGGCCAGAAGTGTTCCCGGCCAGGTAGATCCGGTCACCTGTTCGAGGATGGCGGACAGCCCGGCTTCCTGACCTTCGAACGATGCGGAATCCTGTGCACCGATCGCCACGGCGACAACGGCGATGTAGATCGCGGTGACGGACACGAGCGCAATGAGGATCGCGAGAGGGAGATTGCGACGAGGGTTCTTCACTTCTTCGCCGGCAGTGGACACGGCGTCGAGGCCGATGTACGAGAAGAAGATGATTCCGGCGGCGGACATGACGCCGCTGAATCCGAACGGTGCGAAGTCGGCGAAGTGATTGCTGTTCCATCCGGCGATGCCGACCACGATGAAGAGCAACAGAATTGCGAGCTTGATCGAGACCATGATGGCGTTGGCCTTGGCCGATTCACTGGCGCCGCGGATGAGCAGAACACCGCACAGGCACACCAGGATCACTGCGGGCAGATTGATGATGCCGCCCTGCTCCGGCGCTTGTGACAACGCGTCGGGAATCTGGAACCCGAAGAGGTTGCCAAGCAGCTGGTTCAAGTATTGCGACCATCCGACGGACACCGCCGCGGCCGATACTCCGTACTCAAGAAGCAGACACGCTCCGACGGCCATCGCCGGAAGCTCTCCGAGCGTCGCGTAAGCGTAGGAATACGACGAGCCCGACGCCGGGACAGCTCCGGCCAACTCCGCGTAACAGATCGCCGTGAGTCCCGCGACGACACCGGCAACAACGAAGGAGATGATGACCGCCGGACCCGCAACCGGGACTGCCTGCGAGAGGACGAAGAAGATACCGGTGCCGATCGTGGCGCCGATGCCGAACATGGACAACTGCGCCAAACCGATACTGCGGGTCAGCTCGCCGCCGTTGGTATCTGCGCCGGTCTCCTGGTCTATCTGCAAAGCCGGCTTGCGCCGAAGTACGTGTTTGACGAGAGTAGCCATCGACGCTCCTCTAGAGTGCCTGGTAGGAAACTGTTGTATCCTCATACTGCACGCAAGTGTCCTGCGACACAACTGTTGGAGCAAAGTTGTCCAGCTCACGCCAACCGTCCGGTCTGGAAAGCCCGGATCGTGAACCGCCTTCGGAGAAAACGGGGAGATCATGACCGGACCGACCATCACCGTCGACCTGCGTCGTATCGAACAGAATGCGCGCGTCCTCGTCGAGGCGTCCAGCGCTCACGGTATATCGGTGGCCGGTGTCAGCAAATCTACGTGCGGATCCCCCAAGGTGGCACGAGCAATGGTCCGCGGCGGCGTCACGCAGATCGCCGACTCCCGCCTGGACAACCTGGCCCGCATTCGCCGCGACGGCATCACCGTTCCCCTGATGCTGATCCGCGCACCGTCGCTGAACGAGATCGACGACACGATCCGCTACGCGGACATCAGCCTCAACTCCGAGTTGACGACGATTGCTGCTCTGGGCAGAGCAGCACAAACGCGAGGCGTAGTCCACGACATCGTGCTGATGATCGACCTCGGAGATCTCCGCGAAGGAATCCTGCCGGCGGAGGCGCTGGACGTAGTCGCTGAAATCCTTCCTATCGAGGGCATCAGACTGATCGGAATCGGCGCGAACCTCGCGTGCGTCGGTGGCATCCAACCGACCGTCGACAACCTGACGAATCTGGTCTACCTAGCCGACGAAATCACGAAGCGGTTCTCGATCGAACTGCCGATCGTTTCCGGCGGCAATACGTTCTCGCTGCCACTACTCGAGACGGGCACGATGCCCGAGGGGATCAACCATCTGCGTTTGGGCGCCAGCATCGTACTGGCCGAATCACCCACTCCCCCCGGACTGTACGAACTGCTGAACAACGATGCCTTCACTCTCACCGCGGACATCATCGAGGCCAAGGTCAAGCCGTCGCGGCCGTATGGAGTCTCAGGGGAAGACGCATTCGGCCGACGCCCCGTCTTCGACAACGAGGACAAGCCGAGCCGACGCCTGATCTTGTCCATCGGCCGCGAAGACATCTCGCCGGAAGGCTTGACCCCGATCGATCCGCGCCTGAAGGTGATCAGCGCCAGTAGCGATCACCTCCTCGTCGACGCCGGAGAAACAGGCGACGAATACCGACTGGGTGGCACCGTCGACTTCACGATCGATTACGGCGCGCTCTTGATGGCGATGACATCGCCCTACGTCGAAAAGCACTACGTCCTGGGCACCGAACCGATCGATGCCAATGCGAGCGTCGAATTGATCGACCTCGAAACTAGCGGGCTGGCAAGCCATCTCCTGGATCACGGTCTGCGCGAGGACATGTCCGGAATCGGTTTCAGCTGCATTCAAGGAGAGAACGCCGCCGCGGATCTCACGACGTTGCCGCTGTGGCTCACTGCCGAGGCCTGGCAGAACACCAAAATTCCGATCGCCACCGAACCCGGAACTGATTTGGGTGCAATTATTTTCGCCTCCCACGGCGATATCGAACAATTGCTGTCGTCGGCGGTGGTTCTGCACGGCCCCAGCTTGGAGAACACCGTCTTGGTGGGCGTCAAGAACGCCACGGTCGATCACAAGCGCGCACTCGACGAGTACGGGGTATTGCTGGTGACGATCGACGAGATCGATCGCCGTGGCATGGCGGCCTTGATGCCTCGCGTCCTCGCCGCGGCGGGTCAGGGTGTGAACGGCGTCCACGTCCACTTCGACCTGGACATCATCGACGGGCGTGTTCTCGGCGTCGACGACACGACGCATCTGGGCGGCCTCACATTCCGAGAAGCGCACCTCGCCGCCGAATTCATCAGCGAGACCGGCCTGACGAGATCGATTTCGATCGGCAGCGTTGCGGGAGCGGATTCCGATCCTCTCGGCCGTCAGGCGACCTTCGTCGACGGACTGGTTGCATCGCTGCTCGGGCGCAAGGTGGTCAAAGCCTGACGTTGTCGGCAGCCCTTGCGAGAATCGTTCGATGATCACGCGGAGCTCCGGTCAGCACGTATTCATCGCACTCGGCACGCCGTGGCTCGATGCCGTGGTCGCGTTTCTCGAACCCCGTGCCCGTGTCGATCCCTGGATCATGCGCGGAAAGATGGCCATCGGCGACCTGCTGATCACTGTTCTCGACACCACTCCTCGCACGCTGCTCTGCATCGAGACCGTGGCTGCGCCCTTCGACGGCACGTCGCGGATGGAAGTCGATGAACGCCCGTACGAACTCCACGGTTTGCCCACCGTTCCAGAACTCGAACAACGATGGTCCATCACATTTCCCACGGATCCAGGGCCGGTCGACGACGCACTGGCCGACCGGATTCTCACGGCCGGCCAGTCACACTATGCGCACTACTTCGGCGACATCGACACGCTGGATCCGACGTCCACAGCTGCCCACGCCCGAACGTTGATGAACGAGCGGGGCAACTGCACAGGTTGCAGCTCACCGATGCCGTTGCGAAAGTTCAACAGCGGCGATCGCCTTCACTTTCATTCCGCATCACGGATCTTCAGGCAGGCTGAACCTGGTGACGACTACCCAGCCGTCCTGTGCCGCAAATGCACCGGAAGGATGGCCACGTCCGGGCACACCAACTTCATCGACTACATGCTGTCGAAGAATCCGTCGTGCCCACTCTGCGGTGCACACAGAACCGCTCAGTGTTCCCCGGGGATGCCGGTCCATCCATTCGATCACCTACCGTGGCTCGCCGGAACAGGCTGCGTCGTGGGACCGGACACCCCGGAATGGACGTGCCGAGCATGCAATCACTCATGGGGACAGATGTTCCCGCCGGATCACCCGCAGCAGGACTGATCAGTTCGCGGCAAAGCCGGGAAGCCGGTCGATGTCTGCAACGATCGAGAACTCGGATGCATCGCCCTTGATGATGCGGCTCTGCTCACCGTGGACATCGACGGGAACGTCACCGGCCAACGTCACGCGATGCACGCTGCGCGCCTGTGTCCCGTAATCGGAAATCCCGTAATGCTGGGTTGCCTGGTTGTCCCAGATCGCCAGATCACCGGGAGCCCATGACCACCGAACGGTGTTTTCCAACTTGATGATTCGTGCCTGCAGAAGCTGGTAGAGAGCAACCGACTCCGACGACTTCAGTCCGACGAACTCCTTGACGAAGTGACCGAGAAGCAGAGTCTTCTCCCCTGTCGCAGGATGGACCCGAACCACCGGATGCTCCGTCTCGTAGATTTCGCGAGTGAATTCGGAGTAGTTCGTCACGCGCTGAGCGTCGCCTTGCTTCACCTTGTCGATAATCTCGGCGTAGTCGTATGCATTGGTGTGGACAGCGCGCAGATTCTCGACCAATACCTTGAGCGAATGCGGCAGTTGGTTGTACGCAGCCGTGGTAGACGCCCACGTGGTGGCTCCGCCGTACTCGGGAATTGTGGTCGCGCGCAGGATCGATGCCTTCGGGATGCGATCGATGAAAGTGACGTCGGTGTGCCAGCTGCTGGCAGCGCCGTCGAGCACCAACAGCTTGTTGTCCTTGGACTTGAGAGTGGGATGCGTGGTGGTCTGGCTGCCGAGGGTTCCGGCGAATTCGTACTGCGACGTGTCGTCGAGATGCTGCTGCCCACGGAAGAACACAACCTTGTGCGCTGCCAGCGCATAGTTGATCGCGTAGGCGGTCTCTTCGGACAGATCCCCAGAGAGGTGTACGCCGTCGATGCGGGCGCCGATCAGCTCACCGACCTTGTGGACAGTGATTCCGCCGGCAGCGTAGATCTGCTCCGGGGTCTGAGTGACGCGTTCGAGTTCGGTGATGGACATGTCAAGCTCCTATGAGTCTGCAAAAGGTTGAGGTGGTGGTAATGCTGTTTGATGTCGAGACGGGTCAAACGGCAACAGTCAGGTCGGGTACCAGTGATTCCCGTTCCCGCCCGGCGCGCTGACGACGCGGATCTGGAACAGGCACCGCGGCAACCAACTGTTGTGTGTAGTCCTGCCGTGGCGAGTTGAATACCTCTGCAGCGGGGCCCTCTTCGACCAACTCCCCGCTGCGAAGTACCGCTACCCGGTCGGCTACCTGATTGACGACTGCAAGATCGTGGCTGATGAACAGACATGCGAAGTTGTATTCCTCCCTGAGATCGGCAAAGAGTGAAAGAACATCGGCTTGGACGGAAACATCCAGAGCGCTGGTCGGCTCATCGGCCACCAGCAGTCTCGGTCCGAGGGCAAGTGCTCGGGCCAGCGCAACACGCTGGCGTTGACCACCGGAAAGTTCTCCTGGTGCCCGGTGAGCAAAAGACTTCGGTAGGCGAACTGATTCGAGTAACTCCCCCACCCGGTTTCGCAGCAGGGCTCCGGTGGCAAAGCGATGGACTTCGAGTGGCTCGCCGACGCTTTGTCCGACCGTCCGACGCGGATCGAGAGATGCCGCAGGGTCCTGATGAATCAAGGCCATTCCCTTGCGGAGGCCCCGAAGATTCGCGGCGGAGATCTTTCCGAGATCGGTTCCGTCGAAAGCAACGATGCCGCTACTGGCCCTGATAACACCGAGCGCGGCCCGGCCGAGAGTTGTCTTCCCTGATCCCGATTCACCGACCAGTCCGACAACCTCGCCGGCCTGAACCGTCAGGCTCACCTGATCGACCGCACGAAACTCTTTGTTGCCCAGCCTCGCCGGGTACACGATGGAGGCCGCGTCGAACCGCAGGATCGGCGGGACTTGCGCGTCGCCTTCGCTATCGACCAGAGCAACCACAGGCTTCGGCTGGTCGGCCTCCGGCAGACGTGGCACGGCCGCAAGCAACGCCTGTGTGTACGACTCACGCGGCGTCGCAAAGAGATCGAAAACGGACTGCTGCTCGACTACCCTGCCCGATCGCATCACCAGCACGCGATCTGCGATGTCCGCAACGACACCCATGTTGTGTGTGATGAGCAGTATTGCAGTGCCCGAACGATCACGCAGATTACGCAGGAGTTGCAGAATCTCGGCCTGCACGGTGACGTCGAGCGCAGTAGTCGGTTCGTCGGCGATGAGTAAATCAGGAGAACCCGACAACGCCAGCGCGATGACAACCCGCTGCTTCTGTCCACCCGAGAGTTGATGCGGATACCAGTCGACCCGACGCTCCGGTTCCGGAATCTCCACCATCCGTAGAAGATCGATTGCGCGAACTCTGGCGTCGGCACGCGAGATCTTGCCGTGTGCCCGCAGCGCCTGCGCGATCTGCCAACCCACCTTCTGCACTGGATTCAGTGCAGTCTGAGGCTCCTGGAAAACCATCGCGGCCCGAGTCCCCCGCAATTGATTGAGCGTCGCCTCGTCGGCACCGAGCACCTGCTGGCCACCGAGTTGGATCAACCCGCGGGCCTGCGCGCCGTCCGGTAACAACCCGAGAACAGCGCGAGCGGTCAACGACTTACCGGATCCGGACTCGCCGACCAACGCCAATATCTCACCGAAACCCAATTCGAGGTTGACGTGGTCGACCACAGTTGTCGACGAGCCACGGGAACCGTCGGCATCGAACTCGATCACCAGATCCCGGATGGCGAGAACTGCCTGTGCGGGTGTTGTATTCATGACTACGTCCTTGAAGTGGTGGTGGCGGTGTCGATTTCAGATTCGGCGGGCCTTGCCCAGTCCCTGGGCGATCAGCAGGAAGCTCAGGACCAGCGCCGAGACGATCACCAACGGTCCGATCGCGTAGGCCGGATTGGCATCGAGGTTCGGAATGGCGCCCGCGATGATCGAACCGAGAGACGGATCCGGCGGGCGCACGCCGATTCCGAGAAAGCTCATCGCACTTTCGGCGAACACCGCAACCGACATGGAGAGCGCAATCTGCACACCCAGCGGTTCTACGGCGTTGGGCAGCACATGCTTACGC
Organism: Rhodococcus sp. FW305-130; assembly: GCF_058788335.1. Classification (NCBI taxonomy): domain Bacteria; kingdom Bacillati; phylum Actinomycetota; class Actinomycetes; order Mycobacteriales; family Nocardiaceae; genus Rhodococcus; species Rhodococcus sp. FW305-130. The sequence continues at coordinate 93,505 of NZ_JBYTAP010000014.1, forward strand.
AGTACCCACCACCGCCCCGCACCGATTACCTCGGCCGACTCCACGAACGGGAGTTCGCGCACCTTCAACACCGTCGTTCGCACCAGGCGCCCGAACAAGGGTATTTCAGCAGCCACGATCACCGCGATCACCGGCGCTACTCCCGGCCCCGTGATCGCGACCAACGTGATCGCCAGAATCAACAGCGGGAAGGCAAGAATCACATCGAAGATCCGCTGTGCGATGACATCTGCCACCGAATTGATACTCGACACCAGGCCTGCGAGCGAACCGATGATCGCGCCCACTGGCACCGCGACGAGCACGATTACGAGGTTGATCCGGATTCCGTAAAGAGAACGGGCGAAGACGTCACGGTTGACCTGATCTGTTCCGAACCAGTGCTGTGCACTGGCCCCCAGCAGATTTGCACCCTCGATCTGCTCGTTGGGCCCGTAGTGGGTCAACAGTGGAGCAGCAATTCCCGCTACTGCGATGACCACCAGGATCAACACACCCGCCAGCCCCTGACCGTGCGCCAGAGCAGCGCCCACAGGACGAGATCGCCGAACCCTTTCGTCAACAGACTGATCGGCCACCGTCATTGCTGCCCTCCGATTCGGATGCGTGGGTCGAGGTAGGCATGCACGATGTCGGTCAGAAGTTGGATCAGAACGAAGATCGTGACCGACAGCAGGAGCAGCACCTGCACCACCGGGTAATCCCGCCGACCGATTCCCTGCTCGATCAATTGGCCGATGCCAGGCCAGGCAAAGATCGCCTCAACCAGTACGGCTCCGCCGAGAAGGTGCCCGGTCTGAATTCCGAGCACGGTGAGCATGGTTGGCAGTGCATTGCGTAATGCACTGCGTGTAACCAAGTTCCACCGTGGCACACCGGCTGCGCGAGCGGTTATCACGTACTGCTGCGCCATCTCGGTGCGCAGCGCTTCGGACAGGAACCTGGTGAGAGCGGCCGCGACAGGAAGTGCGAGGCACAGTGACGGCAGCAGCAGGTACTGGAACGTGATGTCGGGACGAGCGAGATACCCACCTGGTGGAACACCACCGGATGGCAGAACCGGAATCAGCACCGCGAAGACGAGAACCAGGAGGACACCGGTCACGAAGTTGGGCAGAGCAACCGAGAGAGTGTTGAGAAGGTTCACCACCGAGGTCAGCCATTTCTTCGGCCACACCACCACCGCAACACTGAGCACCAGACTCAACACGACGGCCAGCAGCAACGCACTTCCCGCCAGAACTGCGGTGTTCCCCAACCCCGCCAGCACCAGATCGGAAATCTGGCCCCCGAGAACGAACGAACGCCCGAGATCCAATGTCAGTACGTCGCCGATCCAGGTCAGGTACTGCGCGGGAATCGACTTGTCGAGACCGAGCGAATGACGAATGGCTGCAATCGCTTCCGGAGTTGCATCGGGGCCGGCGAGAGCCAACGCGGGGTCGCCAGGCACCAGACGCATCACCGAGAAGATCAATATCGACGCGAGGAAGAGAACCACCACCGCCGACGGTAGTCGCCCCGCAATGTAACGAATCATCGAATCCCCTACGCCAGGAATGTGTTGGCGAATTGTGGCTGGCGACCCTTTGTCCAGGCCAGACCACGAACGGTCTCGGCCGCCGATACCTGCGGCACGACAACACCGATCTCGATCAAGAACAACTCGTTCAACAGTTGCGTGCCCAATTCGGCATACAGTTTCTTTGCCTCATCGCTCGAACCGTCGGGAACCTGCCACGCACCCTCCGCTGCGGCGGAATACGCCGGCGAACTGAACTTCGAGGCATTGTGTGCAGCGTTGAACGGGTAGGCGCTGACCGTCAGGGTTGACGGAACATATTGCGCAAAAGTGTGATTGGTCAGCCAAAGTCCTTTGAACTCAGCGCCGATCAACTGCTTGACGAAGATGGATGCCTCGACAGGATCCAATTCGACGCGGATCCCTGCCTCGGCGAGATTGGCCTGCACGATCTGCGCGGCGGCTTCGAAATCCGGGCTCGCTCCTGTGTAGGTCAACGGAATGGTCGGCAGTGCACCCAGATCGCCGACCAGGGCGCGCGCCTTGTCGACATCGCGAGCGTAGGTCGCGTTCTTGGCAGCGTCGTAGGCGGGCGACGACTTCGGCCACGGCAGATTGACCGCATACCCCGTATCGCGATACACCTCACTCATGATGCGGTCACGATCGATCGCGTAGGCCAACGCCTTTCGTGCCCGCACATCGGTCAGCCCGTCGGCGGTGACGTTTGCGCCCAGGTATATCTGTAGTTCCGCACCCTCGATCGAGGTTGTCACGAACCCGCTGGTCTTGGCCAAGTTCTGTGAGTCACGGAAGGGCAACGACGCCGGAGCAACAAGAGAGACCTGTCCGGACTTCAGCGATGTCAGGCGCGCTTGGGCGTCCGGAACGATCCGCGCTTCCACGTGATCGAGGTACGGCCGCTCGGCGACCCAGTAGTTCGGGTTCCGATCGAAGGAGATGGAACTGTTCGGGGTGCGTGAGGTGAATACGAAAGGGCCCGTACCAACGAAGGATTCACCGGTCACCGCCTTGTCGAACGTTTCGGGGTCGAAGATCGGCGCTAGATCGAGAAGATCGAAGATGTTCCCGGTTCGGTGTGCGAGGGTGAGAACCAGCGTATTGGGATCCGAAGAGTCGAAGCCGGCGATGGCGGCCGCAGTACTCCTGAGCTGGGCCGAGAATTTCGGGTCCGCATAGGTGCGCAGCGAGAACTCCGCATCAGCGGAGGTGAAGCGCCGGCCGGAGTGGAAGGTGACGTCATCGCGCAGATTGAGCGTGAGCGTCAGCCCGTCGTCGGACAGCTTCCAGGCCTTGGCCAGAACTGGCTGTGGCACTACCGAATCGAGTGGATAGCGGGTCAGGGTCTCGTACACGAGCCCGGATATCGTGACACCGGCAACGGTGGTGCTGGTCAAAAGTGCCGCAGGGCTGACGTCGTCCGGTATCGCCAGTGTGAGCGTCCCACCTCGAACCGGCTCAACTGATTCACCTGCGTCCGAGCGTTGTTCGCCGACTGCAGAGGAGCACGCGGCCAGTGAGCCGCTACCGAAGATGGCGAATGCGGCGATCGCACTGCCACGGAAGAAGGCACGGCGGTCGAGACCGGCCGTCGAAAGAGACGAGTTCACGGAGGTGTTGCCCTTCGTAATAGGTGCGCAGCTGTGCACTCTCAGGGCACACGCTTGCGAGAATGGGAAAGAGTGTCGTTCCGACATGCTCACTCCCGGGAATTCAGAAAAGCGAGCTGCTACGACAGTCGTTGTGGCGCTGAAGAAGTCAGAGCCGACATCGAGGAGCGACGGACACGGTGTGAAACCTCCCGGTCGGAATTAAGGCTTTTGCCTTCAGGGGATACTCAACCATTTCCCCTGATATCGGGGAAATAGTTGAACTCACGGTGATCTGAATTTCTCTCAACTGCTGCCACTGACTGGGACGCCTCGGTGTTCGGTCAGTCCACGGGCAATATCCTGCGATCCACCACAGCACTCACACGTACGGAGAACAGCATGCAACCCGAGAGCCTTGCCGAACAGATTCGTTCAACGCTCGCTCGGATCGCCCATCTGGCTGACACCGGCTCTGTCGAGGACTACGTCGAGCAGTTCACCCGCGAGGCCGAATGGAACATGCCGGCCAATCCCGATCGCGGTATCCCCGCACAGGTACGACGTGGCCGCGAAGAAATTGCTGCTGGAGTAATCGAGCGTCGAGCCGCCGGCATACAAGGCCCGGGCACGTTCACACGTCACGTCACCACAGCGATCGCCGTGGACGTGACGTCGGAAACTACAGCCCGCGCGGATGCGGTGTGGACGTTCTACGTCGACACGACCACAACTCCCAAGCTCAGCGGCGTCGGGAGCTACGCCGACGAGTTCGAACTCGAAGACGGGCGGTGGCGACTGTCGCGACGAGTGATCTCGCGCGGCTGACGTTCAGTCTTCTTCGCCGGTGATCAACTCACACCAGTCTTCGACCTGATCGATCCCCTCTTCCGCCCATTCCGGGCTCATGTCTTCCAGTGCATCGAAGACCACCTCGCAGGTCAGCATCTCCGGTGAACCCTCCGACCCCGCCGTCTCGGCGCCTTCAGCAGAAGCTGTGGCAACTGGGCCGGCGGCCAGCGCAACAGCCATCGCGCCTGTTCCGACCATCGCTTTCACACGCATCGGTTCTCCTCCTTCACTCTCGCTTCGGTCCTCGGGGTACCCGACTCGCCCCGCCCTACCCATCGCTGTCACTCATGTCCGACTTTCGGCGCCGACGGCATAGACTGAGCTCGTCGCCACCACGCTCTCGCAGCGTCGGGGGCGACAGATACACAGCTGGATCAGAATCGGAAGGCATCCCATTACAGAATCTCCCGCTCCGCACGACATCTACTTCGTACCCCCGGAGCAGGACAGCCCCAATCCCGTGGAACCGGCGTCGGCCGCGTCACGCGCACGGATGGGCGAGCTACCCGAGACCGTCCGATTCAAGAATCGTTTTGCCCTCGCGATCACGACCACCACGCCGCTCGAAGCGATGGTCGAAGATCTCCTCTTCATCCGCGACATCCTCGACGCCGCAGGAATCGAGTATCTACTCGTCCGCGGAAACGACGAGCGCCCCGTGATCGCGGTGAGCTGGACCGAGCGCAAAAACCTGCGGCAGGCGCTTGTCGAGGGATGCGCCAACGCACCCTTCTATTCCAAAACCGTCGACGCGAAGAAGAGCCCAGCGCTCCTTGTCGCGGACGGTGCCCTGTCGAAAACCAACAAGTCACGGATCTTCCGCTTGTTCCGTCCGCGGGTTCACGTCGCAAGCGGCATGAACTACGGCGCGAACATCGGCGTTCAAATCGAATTGTGGTCGATTTCCGACGAAGAAATCGTCCTACCCGTCGAGAACTCACTGACACGACGAACCGTCCTCCCCGAAGAAGCTGTCCGGGGAACCGTCGAGCGATTCGGCCGGATCTGGCCGACTATCGAGAACATGTTCGCCGATCATGCCTCCGATATCAGCTTCGATATCGATCTGGTCTTTTCCTGGGTCGACGGCTCTTCCAAGGAGTTTCAGGCTCAGCGCGCCAAGCGCATGCAGAACTACATCGTCGGAGAGGGCGACGAATCAGAAGCGCGCTTCCGTCAGATCGACGAGCTCAAATACGCGCTTCGATCCATCCACATGTACGCGCCGTGGATCCGGCGGATCTTCGTCGCAACCGATTCCGATCGTCCGGACTGGCTTGCCGACGATCCGCGAGTCACGTTCATGCCCAGCGAAAAGTTCTTCGCCGATCCAAGTGTGTTGCCCACCCACAATTCTCAAGCTGTCGAGTGCCAGCTGCACCATATTCCGGGTCTGGCAGAGCATTTCCTCTACTCCAATGACGACATGTTCTTCGGTCGCCCCGTCGGCCCGGACATGTTCTTCTCCCCCGGTGGGATCAGCATGTTCATCGAGGCCGACACCAGAATCGGATTGGGACACAACGACAACGACCGCAGCGGGTTCGAGAATGCGGCCCGCGTCAACCGCCGTCTGCTGCAGGACCGCTTCGGTCTGATGACCACCAGGCATCTGGAGCACGCAGCGACGCCACTACGCAAGAGCGTGATGGCCGAGATGGAACGCGAGTTCGCCGAAGACTTCGCGGCCACTGCAGCAAGCACCTTCCGCGCGAGTTCCAATATCTCGGTGACCAATTCGCTGTATCACTACTACACACTGATGAGTGGACGGTCGGTGGTACAGAAGTCCGCAGCCGTCAAGTACGTCGATACGACGGTCAAAGCCGGTTTGCGCGACATGGACTCACTGCTCGCCAAGCGCTCCATGGACTTCTTCTGCCTCAACGACGGCAGCGCTCCGGAGATCGATCTGGAACTTCGCACACGCAAGATCACGGAGTTTCTGGAGAGCTATTACCCCATCCCGGCGCCCTGGGAAGCCTAGACGAAACAAGGGCCCAGCCGATTTCGGCTGGGCCCTTGCTACTTCGGTCGATCAGCGTGCTGTCGCGCGCTCCCGCTGCACAGGGATGGGCAGTCCGAGATTTTCACGCAACGTCGTTCCTTCGTAGTCACTGCGGAGAACACCCCGATCCTGCAGCAGCGGCACCACGTCGTCGACGAACTCGTCGAGGCCGGTTGGCACGAGGTGCGACCCGAGGATGAATCCGTCCGAACCGTCGTTGCTGACAAACGAATCTATTTTCTCGGCAACCTGCTGCGGTGTACCGACGATCGGTCCACGCTCGAACTGATCGATCACCACTTCGCGCAGATTCAACTTCTTGCTCTCGGCTACCGCGCGAAGTTTTGCGACGGTCGCGAAACGATCTTGGTGAATGAAGGCGCGGCCCTGGATGATCGGCGGAGCCTCGGGATCCGGAGCGATGTCGGGTAGTGGTCCTTCGGGGTCGTACTTCGACAGATCGAGATTCCAGATCTGTTCGAGCAGAACCAAAGCGGTCTGGCCGGTGACCTGCTGGTCGCGAATCTCTCGGTATTTCTCGATCGCATCTGCCTCCGAGGTGCCGAGAACAAAACTCGCCGACGGCAGGATCTTGATGTCACCCGGGTCACGTCCGGCCGCGACGGCACGTGCTTTGATATCGCGATAGAAATCGGCCGCCTCGGGCAACTGACCGTACGGTGAGAAGATCGCGTCGGCATTGCCGGCAGCAAAATCGCGCCCCTGCGGCGACACCCCGGCCTGCAGAATAACCGGGCGCCCTTGCGGGCTACGCGGCACGGTGAATCGGCCGTTCACGTCGAAATGCGATCCATGAAAAGCGAATTCACCGGCATCCGGTCTCGCGAGAAAGCGCCCTGATGCCTTGTCGGCCACGATGTCGTCGCTTCGCCACGAATCCCACAGTTCACGCACCAGCGCTACGGTCTCCTCCGCACGCTCGTATCGTTGCGCGCGGTCGAGGTATCCGCCGCGGCGAAAGTTCTGGCCGGTGAATGCGTCGAACGAGGTGACGACGTTCCAGGCGGCACGCCCTCCGGACAACTGATCGAGCGTCGCGAATTGGCGGGCCAGTTCGTACGGCTCGTTGAACGTGGCATTGATAGTGCCGGCCAATCCGAGGTGTTCGGTTACCGCCGCCAACGATGCAAGGACCGTGAAGGTGTCCGGCCTACCGATGATATCTTGGTCGAAAATCTGTCCCGCACGCTCACGAAGGGCGAGGCCTTCGGCGAGGAAGAAGAAGTCGAACTTCCCACGCTCGGCGGTTCGAGCGGTGTGCTCGAAAGAATCGAACTCTATCTGGCTGCCCGCCTGCGGATCCCACCATGCAGTGTGATGGTTGACGCCGCCGAGGTAGGCACCCAGGATGACCTGCTTACGCTTCTGAGAACTCATGAAAATCTATTCCTCGTCTGTCAGGCGGCCGGAGTGCCGGCGGCGTAGCGGTTGGGAACGTCGATGGGTAGACCAAGGAGTCCGCGAAGATTCGTCTGCGGATATTCGGTGCGGAATACGCTGCGTCGCTGCAGTTCAGGCACCAGCTCACCTGCGATGGCGTCGAGGTCGTCCACGAGGACGCCCGGCCGCAACCGGAAGCCTTCGATTCCCAACTGCTGCCACCGGAGCAGGAGATCCGCCAACTCCGCAGCAGAGCCGGTGAAGGTCAGCGCGTCCGAACGGTATTCGGCGCCGGCCTGCGCGTCGAGGCGCGCGAGCCGTTCCTTTCCGGTTTCTTCCGGCGCATCGAAGAAGACGACGATGTCGGTGAAGACCCGAAGAGGTTCGCCGGTGCGCTGCACGTGTTCTTCGGCGGCTCGCACTTCACCCAGGATTGCCGTGACCTGCTCGTCGTCGAACGGCGTCACGAACACCAGATCGGCCGTCCGCGCCGCCAGCTCGTACGCGACCCGCTGATGTGCCAACGCGGTAACGACGGGATGCCCCTGCGGCGGGCGCGGAGTCACCGACGGTCCACGGACCGAGAGGTACTTTCCCTCGAAGTCGATGTAGTGCAACTTGTCTCGGTCGATGAACCGGCGCTGCTCCACATCGCGGATCTCGGCGCCGTCCTCCCAGCTGTCCCAGAGTCGCCGGATTACGTCAGCCGCCTCCGCAGCTTCGTCGAACAGGTCGCGCACGAAGTCCGGGAGGACGCCTGAAACGATCGACTGACGGTCGGCATCGGTGAGCGCTGGGATGTCGCGACGCCCGAACTGTGCTGCCTCGGATTCCGACGCCGAAACCTTCACCTGCCATCCGGCGCGACCGCGCGAGGTGTAATCCAGCGTGGCAACGGCTTTGGACACGTGAAACGGCTCGGTGTGAATGGTGGTGATGGTCGGGATCAAGCCGATGTTGCTCGTGATCGGTGCCAGTCGGGCGGCCACGAGATGTGCGTCGAGCCGAGCGCGCACCCGATCAACCGCGTCGTCGACGGGCTCGAGTGGGTTGGCCGGCACCGAGAGACTGTCCTCGATGGTGACGAAATCGAGCAGACCACGCTCGGCGGTCGTCACCACGTCAGTCCAATACGACGCGCTGAACAGCTCACTCGGGCGCGAGTGTGGCTCTCGCCAGGCTGCAGGGTGCCAACCGGCACCGTCCAGCGCTACGGCGAGATGCAACGGAGCAAGATGAGAAGAGGGGGTGGAGGTCATCGGCGCATACTCCTGTTCGAGAACTACTCGGGAGCGCACAGTGCCGACCGCAGAAACCGTCAGCACCCGACTGACGGTTCTCGTGGCGACTGCCGCTTGCGACACGCACCGCGCGTATCGCCAGGTGTGATTCCGGGGCACCCCATCGGCATGAAGGGTTGCCGTCCAGCTAGCCGGTCCTTGTTGCTGGAGCTCTGCACCTACCTCGACGGTAATGAGTACGCGACAGCCCGGCAATCGCCCAGAACTGCGCCGGGGTGCCGGAAACCGCCTGCCACCTCAGATGATCGAGCGTGCAGCCTTTTCGCTCTCGAGGATTCGAATACCGGCAGCGCTGAGCCTCCGGGCTCCCTCGGCCGCGTCGACAGGCTCACCGACCGTCACGTGCGCGCCGAGTGGAACGACCGAATGAACAATTGTCTCGTCGTAGACGTGCACCAGGTTGCACCCCTGAGCCCCGTCACGACCACGCTGACCACCGACTTCCACGTTCAAGTCCTGGGTGTAACACGTCGACGACGCCACGGAAACCGGAATGCCGGCGAACGTCGCCGTCGTCGAATAGTGCAGATGCCCGGCAAGAATCGCCCGGACGTCGCTGCCACGCAAGACGTCTGCCAACCGGGACTGATCGCGCAACTCCACCAGAACCGCGAGATCCTGAATGCACGGAACCGGCGGATGATGCAGCGCCAGAATTGTTCCGTCGGGCGCGGGCACCGCCAATTCTGAGCGTAGCCAATCCAATTGACGATCCGAGATCTCACCGTAGTGGTGACCGGGAACCGACGAATCCAGGGTGATCACCCGCAGTCCGTCAAGGTCGTAGACGTTGTCGACGGGATGATCGGTGGCGTCCTCGCCCAACAGCAGAGACCTGAAAGTAGAGCGGTCGTCGTGGTTGCCCATCGCCCAGATGACCTGCGCATCGATCTCGGCCGCCACGGGTTCCACGATGGCTTTCAATTCCGCGTATGCGTCGGGGTGTCCCTGGTCGGTCAGGTCGCCGGTGAATATCAGTGCATCCGGGCGTGCGCCCGAGGCCACGATCCCGCTGAGCACTTCCCGCAATCTCGTCGACGCATCCACGGCGTCGTACAACTCCCCCTGAGCCACCAGATGCGTGTCACTGAGGTGCACCAGGAAATGCTTCGGACGCGGGTACTCGGCATTCCGAACGCTCATCGGTCTCTCGCTTCCGCTTGCCGACGCGTAGGCGCCGGTGCGGCACCTACTGATCGTCGAGACTAGTCAACCGACCAACAGTGACTGATCGGGGCACGCCCGACGAACACCAAGCGAACTCCCGCGGCGACCCTCGGGATCGAGTAGTTGAAGCTGCGAGTAGTGTGTGGACAGTGTTGTTCCTGACCAGTCGGCGTTACGTCGACCTTCGCCTGCAGGCGAGCGCAATGTGTACGCGCTCGCTCTGACCTGACGCGTACCAGGAAACATTTCTTCGAATCTGCCCGGCCTCTGGTGCCGCGCTGCGTTTCGCTCCCTTGATTTTCGAAAGGCATAGTCATGCCCAGCTCCACCTCCACCGGCGTGCCGGAAAAGTCCACGTCCCGTTTTCCGTCCTGGGCGACGGCATTCGGACCGCAGATCGTCGCCGGTCTCGTACTCGGTGTCATCATCGGTCTCGTCGCCCGGGCCATGCCTGACGCAGCCGACGGCAACGTCAACTGGTTGGTCGGCACCGTACAGACCATCGGTTCGAGTTACGTCAAGCTGCTCACCGTTGCGGTGATCCCGCTGGTGTTCACCGCCATTGTCAGCTCCATCGCCAACCTGCGCCAGGTCGCCAATGCAGCTCGCCTGGCCGTGCAGACCTTGCTCTGGTTCGCGATCACCGCTTTCATCGCTGTGATCATCGGCATCATCGTCGGCCTGATCACCGATCCCGGTTCACGGACCGACGTCGCCGCCGAAGCCGCGAAGGAACCCAAGAGCTCCGGCTCGTGGTGGGCGTTCATCACCGGACTGGTTCCGAACAACTTCCTGGGGCTGGGCGCAAAGACTTCCGTCGCCGAAGGCGTGGCGACTACATCGCTGAGCTTCAACGTCCTGCAGTTGCTCGTCATCGCCGGCGCAATCGGCATTGCTGCGCTCAAGATCGGTCCCAAGGCTGCGCCGTTCCTCGAGTTCAACGCTTCGCTGCTCGCGATCGTCCAGAAGGTCCTGTGGTGGATCATCCGCCTCGCCCCGATCGGTACGGCCGCACTGATCGCCAACGCTGTCGCCACCTACGGCTGGGATGCGATCGGGTCGCTGGGCGTCTTCACCGCCGCCATCTACATCGGTCTGGCCATTGTCTTCTTCGTGGTCTACCCCATCCTGATTGCCGCACACGGCCTCTCGGTTCGAAGCTTCTTCTCCGGTGTCTGGCCCGCAACTCAGCTCGGATTCGTCTCGCGCTCGTCGATCGGCACCCTGCCGCTGACCGAACGCGTCACCGAACGCAACCTCGGCGTTCCTCGTGAGTACGCCTCGTTCGCAGTTCCGCTCGGTGCCACCACGAAGATGGACGGTTGCGCCGCAATCTATCCCGCGATCGCGGCAATCTTCGTCGCCGGCTTCTACGACGTCCCGCTGACCTTCACCGATTACCTGCTGATCGTCGTCGTTTCGGTCATCGGCTCGGCAGCAACGGCCGGAACTACGGGTGCGACAGTCATGCTCACACTCACACTCTCCACCCTGGGTCTTCCCTTGGCCGGCGTCGGACTGCTCCTCGCAGTCGAACCGATCGTCGACATGGGCCGTACCGCAGTCAACGTCACCGGCCAGGCACTGGTCCCGGTCATCGTCGCAAAGCGTGAGGGAATCCTCGACAAGGAGCGCTTCGACGCTCCCCGCAACGGTGATCCCTTCGCCGAGGAACTTGTCGACGCGTAACCCTCGCTGACAGCAGCAGCGTCCCCGCACCCGAGCAATACGGTGCGGGGACGCTGCTTTTCACCCCAGGTTTCACCCTTACCGAAATAAACCATTTGGTCGTTATGACCAGTATGCTCAGCCGGCACAGCCCTCCGAAGTGGAAGGGCTGCCCATTTGAACACGAGGTCACATGAAGCTCCGCCGTCTGGCATTCAGCATCGCAGGTTGCGCCGCAATCACTCTGGTTGCCGCACCCGCCGCTCAGGCATCCACGGTTTTCGATTTCCTACCGATCGAGATCGCACGCATGATTCCGACTGGCTCTGCCGACGCAGTCCAGCCGTTCCTTCCCCCGGTCTTCGCACCGCCTGCACCGCCCGCTCCGCAAGCGCCCCAGAACCCGCCGGCGCCGCAGAACACTCCCGCACCGGCGCGGTATTACCAGAACTGCACTGCCGTGCGTAACGCCGGCGCAGCTCCGTTGTACCGGGGCCAGAACGGATATGCCCCGCATCTCGACCGGGACAACGACGGCATCGCCTGCGAGTGATCCAACGCTCGGGTTGTGGTGCACCCACAACCCGAGCACTGTTGTCGAACCGTCAGACGCCCAATGCCCGGGACAGAGTCGGCCACGCCTTCGGCAATCGTTCACGCCAATACGCCCACGCGTGTGTGCCATTTGGCTCGTAATCCACCTGCGCCGGAATCTTCAGCTCCTGCAACCGCGCGTCGAACATCTTGGTGCAGGCGTGCGCAGCAACCTCGATGCCGCCGCCGATCACCAGGCGCTCGAGCAGTTCAGGAGTCTGCAGCGTCTCGTCAGATCCGGGACGACCATTTGCCGTCGACACGTAGATTTCCTTGCCACGCAACTTCTCTGCGTTGATCAACGAATCGTGTGCCTCCCACTCCGGGCCCCCTGGCACACCCCAGATGTTGGCTGGATCTCCGCTTCGAGAAGAAATCGTGGCCTGCACGGCGGTTCGGCCGAGCGGATCCATCGTGGAATAACAGCCGCTGAACACGGCAACGCCGCGGTACATGTCCGGAAAGCGTTGGGCGAGCATCATTGCACCCATTGCGCCCATGGAATTGCCGGCAATCGCGTTGATTCCGTTGGTCTTGAGTCGCGCGTCGATCAGCGGTGGCAACTCCTCGGTGATGAAGGTTTCCCACTTGTGCAGTCCCAGCCGCGGATCCGGATTCTCCCAGTCCGAGTACAGGCTCGCGATTCCGCCATTAAGCATCACGACGTTGACGTTCTTGTCGGCGAAGAACGCCGGGGCGCCGCCGATCGTCATCCATCCGCTGCTCTTCTCTCCGGCGTCGACGCCCTCGAGCATGTACAGCGCTGGGCGCGGAACCGAATTGTCCGCGGGTAGCAAGATCTCGACGCCGACCTCGCGTCGAAGTGCAGGCGACGCCACCGTCAGCCTGACTGCCTGCGGTGCGGTCACCTTCTCGCCGACGATGGCCGGGACGACGATGTCGTCGCGCAGCTCCGGCTTGGGGCCCGGATCCTCCTGAAGCGGTCCTGGGATCGTCGACCCCGAACTCACGCTGCCCTCGACGCTGCCCAGACTTCCCGAGCTTCCCGAGCTCCCGGAACTCGGCGCTGCCGTCGACAGTCCGCCCAACTGCAAAGAAAGTGCACAAACGGCCAAACACACCGCACCTGTGCGCGCAGATCGGATCCACGCACGCCGCTCAGTCCTCATGAAACTCCCAAACCAGTCAAAGATGTTTCCGTGAACATACCGTGCAGTTCGGACTTTCTTGGACAAACGACCACGACAAGATCTGTCGGTCACCGCTACTAGGCTTGCCCCGTGCAACCGGATTCAGTCAGGGCCCTCGACCTCGACCGAATTCGCGCTGTCGTGGGCACAACCACCTACGAACGCGGACTTACCTACCTGCGGCAGAATGCAGTCGAATCCATCGCATGGAACGACACCGCTGACACCTTGATCGGCGCTGTATCGGGAACTGCGCGAGAGCCGTACACCTGCACGATTTCGGTAAGTCGCAGCGCGGCCGGTACAGCAACGTTCACGCGTGGCCTCTGCACGTGTCCCGTGCGGATGAACTGCAAGCACGTAGTCGCGTTGGTGCTCGCAGCGGTGGCCGAGGCGAACAAGACTCCACAACACCTCGGATGGGACAGCGCGCTCGAGGAGTTGCTCCGACCAGACCCGGCCGGCCGCACTACACGTGGACTTGGCATTCAATTCACCACCCGAACCAAGGGCGCATCGACAAGGCTCATCATCAAACCCGTACAACCAGGAGCGAGAGGGTGGATCTCCGGCGGGCTCGCCTGGAACAAACTCGGAAGCACTTTTCAGTTCCCCGCAGATCACCTCCGGGTTCTACGCGACATACATCTCCTCCACAGCGCCGGCAACTACTACCGAAATCAAAATGCCGCGGAAATCGATCTTGCCGGGTTCGCGAGCCCGCAACTCTGGTCGCTTCTTCGTGAGGCCATCAGCGTCGGCGTTTCACTCGTTCACTCGAAGGCCGGCCTCGGCAACATCTCCCTACTCGACGATGCCAGCATCTGCCTCGACGTCCACGGTGCAGAAGACAACAACCTCCGCCTGACGCCCCGAATTCAGGCCGGTGGGCACATCGTGACTCATTCCGACTGGGGACTGGTCGGCACGCCGGCACATGGCGTCTTCGCGCTCGACGACGCCAACGCGATCACTCTCGCACCACTGCACATGCCGATAACCCACCAACTGAGGCAGTTGATCGACTCCGGAAAATCGGTCGACATACCCGCCGAGCATCGGGATGCATTCACTTCGCGGTTCGTGTTCAAACTCGGAAACCTCGCTCCCGTCATATCTTCCGACGGCGCCTACAACCCGCCGACTGTGTCCGGTCCTCGGCTACAACTGATGGCCACTTACGCGGACAACCACCGCATCGACATCGAATCAGCATGGAAGTACACAGTCGATGCCGACGAACTGATCATTTCTACCGCAGACACAACCACCGACGAGTCCGAGATCCGCAACCACGTTGCCGAAGATGCCATTGCCAAGAGCCTCGGTGCGGCCGCGGCGAAGGCCACTCTCGCGGGAACGTTGGCCGGCCTCGATTCCATGCAGTTCACACTCGACCTCCTCCCCCAACTCGACGCGAACGACGACGTCGACCTCACCGTCGTGGGCACTCCCGCCGACTATCGGCCCGCAGACGACGCTGTCGTGATCGGCCTCAGCACGTCAGCCCCCGACGGGAGCAGCGGATCCGACTGGTTCGACCTCGACGTCACCGTCGACGTTGCGGGACAAGGCGTTCCGTTCACCACGCTGTTCTCCGCCCTGAGCAAGGGTGAGACTCACATACTGCTGCCGGACGGCGCCTTCTTCCGACTCGACGCACCTGACCTTCTCGGTCTACACCGACTCATCACCGAAGCGCGGTCGCTGCTCGATCGACCAACCGGCAAACTCGCGATCAGCAAGTTTCAAGCCGGGCTGTGGGAAGAATTGACGGCACTGGGAAGAGTCGAACATCAGGCAGCAGCTTGGAAGAAGCAGATCGCAGGATTGCTCGGCGGTTCCGGGATCGATCCCGTCGACGTCCCCGCCACGTTGACGGCAACACTGCGCCCCTATCAGGTCGACGGATTCCGCTGGCTCAACTTCCTCCGGCAGCACAGCCTGGGCGGCATACTCGCCGACGACATGGGCCTGGGCAAGACCCTGCAAACTCTCGCAATGATCTGCACTGCACGGCAATCGAATCCAGCGGCGCCGCCCTTTCTGATCGTTGCTCCCACCAGCGTGGTCTCCAATTGGAAATCCGAGGTGGCCAAGTTTGCACCAACCCTCCACACCGCTGTCATCACGGATACTCTGCGGCGCAGAAGAACCGACCTGGCAACACTCGTCGACGGGACGGACATCGTCGTGACGTCGTACGCTCTCTTTCGCCTCGACACCGATGCGTATTCGGCGGGCGTCTGGTCCGGACTGGTACTCGACGAAGCCCAATTCGCCAAGAACCACAAGTCCAAGGTCCACAAGTGTGCGACGGCAGTGAACACACCCTTCAAACTCGCGATCACCGGCACTCCCATGGAAAACAATCTCATGGAGTTGTGGTCGCTCCTCGCGATCACTGCACCAGGACTGTTCCCCAGTCCCACCACCTTCACCGACGTCTACCGCAACCCCATCGAAAAGGAAGGCGACACAGAGCGATTGGCGCAACTTCGGCGGCGCGTCAAACCGCTGATGGTTCGGCGCACCAAGGAACAGGTGGCTGCAGACTTGCCGCCGAAGCAGGAACAGATACTCGAGATCGAGTTGCATCCGAGCCATCGCGCGATCTACGACACCCACCTGCAACGCGAACGGCAGAAGATTCTCGGACTGCTCGACGACGTCGACAAGAACCGATTCACGATCCTGCAATCGCTGACGGTGCTACGCCAACTCAGTCTCGACGTCTCGCTGGTCGACGAGGAAAGCGGACCTGTCCCCTCAGCCAAGGTCGACGCTCTCGTCGAGCAATTGGACGACGTCATTGCGGGCGGACACCGTGCGTTGATCTTCAGCCAATTCACCGGGTTCCTCGGTTCGATCCGCAACCGACTCGACACGGAAAAAATCCCGTACAGCTACCTCGACGGTTCGACGCGCAATCGCGGTGAAGTGTTGGAGGAGTTCAAGTCTGGCGTAGCCCCCGTATTCCTGATCAGCCTCAAGGCTGGTGGCTTCGGCCTCAATCTCACCGAGGCCGACTACTGCTTCATTCTCGACCCTTGGTGGAACCCGGCCGCCGAGGCACAAGCGGTCGATCGCACTCACCGCATCGGGCAGACACGAAACGTCATGGTCTACCGTCTCATTGCCAAAGACACGATCGAAGAGAAGGTCATGGCGCTCAAAGCCAAGAAGTCGGCATTGTTCTCGAATGTCATGGACGCCGAAGGGACACTCGGCACCGGACTCGACGCCGAGGATCTTCGCGCGCTGTTCGGGTGAGGTAGCTATTCGGTCGAACCGCACCTACCCGCTCACGGTAATGTGAGTCGAGAACGGACAACACAGAACTCCCGAACGAAGAAATCCACTTCGTTCGAACGAGAGGAACCTGAATGGGCGTCACACTTGCCAAGGGCGGCAACGTATCTCTGTCGAAAGCCGCACCCAACCTCACCAAGGTCGCAGTCGGTCTCGGCTGGGATGCACGCAGCACCAGTGGTGCCGACTTCGACCTCGACGCCAGCGCGTTGGTCACCGGCCCGGAACGCAAGGTTCTTTCCGACCTGCACTTCGTCTTCTACAACAACCTTCGCTCGCCCGACGGATCCATCGAGCACACCGGCGACAACCTCACCGGTGAAGGTGACGGCGACGACGAAGTCATCAACGTCGACCTCCCGGCTGTACCGCCCAACGTCACCAACATCTTCTTCCCCGTCTCGATTCACGACGCCGATGCCCGACTCCAGTCCTTCGGGCAGGTCACCAACGCCTACATCCGCGTCGTAGATCTGTCGAATGGATCCGAACTGGCACGATACGACCTCTCGGAAGACGCTTCCACCGAGACCGCCATGCTTTTCGGTGAGCTCTACCGCCACAACGGCGAGTGGAAGTTCCGCGCAGTCGGACAGGGCTACGCATCCGGACTCGCCGGCATCGCCCGCGACTACGGCGTCAACATCTGATCTCTACCAGGACACGAAACGGGGTTCGATTCGGCATTGCCGGATCGAACCCCGTTTCGGTTGTCTGCATCGAACGCGCGAGTTAACGCTGCAGGATCGCCCTCGCGAGGTGAGCTGCCCAGGGAGAGTCCTCTTTGGTGCCGAACTTCCCCAGCTCGTACCCCGTAGCGCCGATCAAACCGAGCACCTCTACGGTGCTCCCGGACGTGTCACGTTTGGAAGTCTGAGCGCCGGACATGAGGATGCTTGACGACCGAATCGACTCCAGTGCTCCCGCGACGAAGCGATGACGATCTGCCGGCGACAAACCAGCGGCTACGGCGAGGAGGACAAGAAGTTCCACTGCTCGCTGCGAGCCGCCCGGCGCAACCGGAACGCTGTCGACGATCACCGACCACATGATTGATGCGTCCCGCTGCGCTGACTGTCCCCGCTTCGTCAGCACAATCTGCCCTTTGTGCTTTCGCACCAGGCCAAACCTCTTGAGTACTGCGAAGAGTGATCGCCCCTTGGGAAGGTTGACAGGTCCCAGTTCGGGTTCGTCGAGCATCGCGTCGACCGTCGTGAAGAAGTCATCAGCGTCGACCCCTTCGACACCGATCAGCGTCAAGACCGCTTGAAGGCGTTGGCCCGCCTCGACGTGGACCAACTCTCCGATTGCCGACTCATCGTCAATGCCGGCTCGGGCGAGGACCGCGCGCAGTTCCGGGACTCGCGAGGGTTCCAGGCATTCGACGAGCATTGCGGTGTCGTACGGCGCAACGATCTCGTCCGGTCGAGGTATATGAAGCCGATTGTTGACCTCAGCGATCTCGAATCGTGTCGGCTCGAATTCGGTTTGCGGCCATTCGAGGGTCCATTCGTGGGAGCGCAACTTCTCCGAAGCGAGGACACCGAGGAGCTGCTCGTACTCGTCAGGCCCGACGCATTCCTCCGGCGGACACGCACCGCGACCCGCGGCACACACAATTTGGAATCCGTCGGGCAGTACTTCCGAAGATTCAAGTGTCAGCGTGTGACTCCAGTTTCCGAAGCGTCCATAGCGATATCTAAGTTCATCGCCGGGCGAGGCCATGACCTCGTCCAGACGTACCGCAGACTCTACGATCGCCACTCGTCCGGCGAGGCGCTGCTCGGCGTTGCTTCCGGAAGCTACATACTCTTCGACCTCGCCGGGAAATCGGGTTCCTGACTTGGACCACGCGTGCGAATGACGGTCACTCCACCCCATTGCCCGTTGAACGACCGAATGCAGGTCATCCAGATTCAGATCCGACGCGACGAGGATTCGTCGCCAGATCTGAGTGGATACATTGTCGACGCTGATACGTATCGCGTATTGCGCCGGCACCGCGCGCCTCTTCGAACGCAACGATCGCGCAATCTGAAGGCCCCCACGCCCTCCGTCAGCTTCTTGTACAAACCTTCGCAGTTCTTCAGGTTCCGTCGGAACGAGTCGCAAATGCGACACCCGCGAGCTGCTCAACCCCACCATGACACTCAGCCTAGGCCAAAGTACTAGGGACAAAGGCACAAAATCGGAGAGTACTTCGCACCTATGAGAGGGTTCACAATCTGTACCTTGGCTAACCAGTCGCTACGTGCGTCGGCGCTGGCATCTTCCTCACCCAATTCCTGCCCTGATCGTGCCCTGATCGTGCGAACGGTACGTCCATCTCGTTAGAGGCGGTGAGAGTGTCGTTCACTCGATCCCGGACGCGGTGGTCAGTCGGCGGCGTGCCCGCCCCTTGATCGTGCGAACGGTACGTTGGGTCGGTCTGAGGCGACGGACGTGCCGTTCGCTCGAAGTCGGGGGTGCCGGCGGGGGTGCCGGCGGGGGTGCTTTCGGGGGGTGTTTTGGTGGGGTGTTTTGGGTACGAGAAAGCCCCCCAACCATCACTGGTTGGGGGGCTTCTCTACATTGTGTTCGGCGGTGTCC
>NZ_JBYTAP010000015.1:0-63422 GCF_058788335.1 Rhodococcus sp. FW305-130
CGCGAGAGACGACAAACGCGCCGTTCTTCTCCACAGCGCCCATGTCCGCGAACCCGTGCCACAATGCCGAAGCCATCGTCGTTCTCTCCCAACTGGATACGTTCGAAATAGATTAGGTCAGTTCACGCGGAGTGCGGGAGGAAGAACCCGCTCGACCCACTGGGTTGCCTGCTCGAATGCGTAGGCGAGTTGGAGTACGTCCAAGTCGGCTCCGTGCCGACCGATGATCTGGATACCCATGGGAAGCGAACGATCGTCGAAGCCGACCGGCATCCCCGCAACCGGAACCCCGGCCATCGTCCAGGGAACAACCGTCTCCATCCACCGGTGATACGTGTCCATCGACCGCCCGTCGACGGTCTCGGGCCAGTGAGTGTTCTTGTCGAAAGGAAACACCTGAGCACTCGGCGCGAGAATGTAGTCGTAGGTTTCGAACATCTTGGTAATGGCCGACAGCCAGCCGTTGCGGGCCTCCGCAGCCTTGGTCACGTCGAGTGCCGAGAGGGTGACCGCATGCCCGAGTTCCCACAACAGTTCGGGCTTCATCAACTCACGCAAACTCGGATCGTTGTACTGATCGATCAAACCGAGCTGCGCCCACCAACGCCATCGCAGGAACAGTTGCCAGATGTCCTCGGGTTTGAAGTCGGGAAGCGCAGCCTCGACGCGGCACCCCAACTGTTCGAAGACCTCGAACGAGGATTCGCACAACTCGAGAACTCCAGGTTCGGTTGCCAGGTACCCGTTCCAGTCACCGACCCATGCGATCCGAGAGCCCTTCAGATCCCGTGCGAGGCTTTCGGCGAACACAGCGGGATTCTCACGAATCCCCAACGGTGCATAGGCATCCGGTCCCGCCATCGTGGAGAGCAGGTGAGCCACGTCGGTGACGGTTCGGCCCATCGGACCCACAACAGCGCCCTGAGCGATGAATCCCGTCTCCGGTATCCGACCCCAGGAAGGTCGAAACCCAACAACGTTGTTGAACGCCGACGGGTTTCGGAGCGAACCCATGTAATCGCTTCCATCAGCCACCGGCAGCATGCGAAGCGCCAACGACGCTGCGGCGCCTCCGCTGCTACCGCCGGCAGTGCGCGAATTGTCGTACGGCGACACCGTCGTACCCCACACCGGGTTGTACGTCTGCGATCCGAGCCCGAACTCCGGTGTGTTCGTCTTGCCGATCACGATGGCACCGGCAGACTTGATCCGCTTGACGAACAGGTCGTCCTCTTCGGCGATTCGATCCGCGAACATCGGCGACCCGGACGTGAACGGCAGACCCTTGGCTGCCGAAAGATCCTTCACCGCATGCGGAAACCCGTGCATCCAACCGAGATACTGCCCACTCGCCAACTGCGAATCACGCTCGCGCGCCTCCGCCGTCAACGCTTCCCGATCCCGCAATGCGACGATCGCGTTCACCGCCGGGTTATGTACTTCGATCTGGTCGAGGTAGCTGTCCATCACCTCGACACACGACACTTCACGCCTGCGTATCAGACCACTGAGCGTGACCGCATCGGCCATGACGAGCTCGCGATTCTCGGGCGCACCGGAAACGCTCTCGTCGACAGGGTCAGCAGCATGAACCATCGTGAATCCTTTCAAGCAGTGAAGTGGGTTGCGCCGGCAGAATCTCGGTCGGATTCGCCGCCACCGGCAACTGATTCGAGGACGAATTACCGGTGGCGGCGCGCGACTGTCGAAGTTTCCAGCGAGGTTCTTACCGGCTACTGACCGAGATCGACGATGGCGGCGACAGGGCCGCCGCCCTCGGGGCCCTGATGCGCTGCCGAGACCGAGACGAACACTGCCGGATCACCGGTGACAGCTGCCGTGACTCCACCTACGCACGACTTGATCTGGCGGTGCCAGTGCACATCGGAGTCGTCGAGCATCGCATTACGACGGCCGCGGACCGTTCCGTCCTGGCTGGCCTCGCACTTCAAGAACACGTTGACGAGTTGACCGTCCAGGTCGCTCGAGTGCGGCCGCTCCGGAAGTTCGAGTCCGGCGTCACGGATCGCCGCCCAGATGCCGTCCTGGTCGAGCGGATCCTTCATCACGCTGTGGCCGATCCGGTAGCGTCCGCCGACGCCACGTGCGTTACCGACGACAACGATCTGAGCACGGTCCAACTCGACGCCGGACGAGCAGGATGCAACAGAGGAGAAGAGCTCGCGGCTGTGCATGACATCCTCGTCGGTCGGCATGTCGATTTCGCCGAGTGCAACCGCGATTCCGAGCGCCGTACCGCCGTTGGACAGGTCCATCGACTCATGAGTCTGTTCGGTCCACACGGTCTTGCCGCGACTCTTGGCGTCACGGATGGTGTGGATTGTCAGCAACGGAGTCTTGGTCTGTACGTAGTGCACGTCGGCGGGATCGGTGATTCCGGCATCGGCCATCGCATCTTTCACTGCCGCAGCTACTTTGGTGATCATTGCGGTACGACCGATGTCCTCGGGCAGCAGCTGCTCACTCATGGCGACACCCACGGTCAGTCGCGGCTCGTCGGTCTTGGTGACCTTGTCTGCCGGTACCGTCGCGAAGATCGTCGCGTGCGGGCTGATCACACCGTCCGTGCCGCCTGACCAGACGATCGGCACCTCCGCCACCTCTTCGGGGCTGCGATTACCCTTGGCGGAGAGAACCTCTCGAAACGCTCGGTCCGCGATGATTCGCGTGTAGTCGTTGACGCCGCCGTTACCCTCGGTTTTGCCGATGACTGCAATGACGCGGTCGGCCTCGAGGACACCGTCGTCGATCAGCTTGGCGAGCTCACTGGCGTCGGAGACGCTGTGTAGCGGAACCTTACGGACCTCGATTGCTTCGGGCATTGGCATCTCCTTGTATAGGGAATCGTGGAGGCAAAATTGGGCCTTGACAGCTCCTGGCGCCCAGCCCAGCCGAGCGGTTCGGAACTGCCATGCCGACCACGCTATGACGACTCGAACCCTTCGGCATCGTCAATAGTTGCCCAAACGAAAACCGCGATTGGTTATTTCGACTCCAATTCACCGGTTGTGCGCCGCCCCATCGGTTCTCACTTACGATTCGACCATGGACACCACTGTTGTCGACCATCCGCTGGCGGCATCGCTGCTCACGACCATGCGCGACGCTCGCAGCGACAACGCAACTTTCCGGTCCGCCTTGCGCAGACTGACCCATATGTTGGTCTACGAGGCCATGCGCGGCGCAGAAGTGGAACAGTTCGACATCGAGACGCCAGTTGCTCCGACGCTGGGAGTGCGGCTGGCAAATCCACCGCTCCTGGTACCGGTCTTGCGAGCGGGCCTCGGCATGGTCGAACAGGCGAGTGCCCTCATTCCGCAGGCAGGTGTCGGTTTCGTGGGAATGGCACGAGACGAGAAGACACACCAACCGGTTCCGTATCTGGAGTCCCTGCCCGCTGATCTGTCGGGCACCCCCGTCTACGTCCTCGATCCGATGTTGGCGACCGGTGGATCCATCATCCGCACAATCGATCTGCTCATTGCACGCGGAGCCACCGATGTGACTGCAATATGTGTCGTCGTGGCTCCGGAGGGGATCGAAGCACTGAGGAACTCCGGACATCCAGTCAGGCTCCTCACTGCGAGCATCGACGACGGCCTGAACGAAAATGCTTTCCTGGTACCTGGACTCGGAGACGCGGGCGATCGCCAATTCGGACCACGGTAGTTGGCAGACATACGGAGAACCACTCATTTCGAGAGGCTATTTTCGTCAACTGTTGACAATGTTCGTCGCGTGATCGAGCGTAGTCTCGCGACATGGATAGATCTGCCAAATATTCGAGCGAAGAGCTTCAACATTTGCCAGAAGGTGGCGACTACAGACTGACGGTTCGGGATGTCCTCGAGCTACCCAGTCTGCGTGGAGCCGAAGTCCTTGCCGGGCACGGGGGCTTGCGCCACCTCGTTCAATCGGTGAACGTGATGGAAGTGCCGGACATCCTCGCTTGGGTGAAGCCGAACGAACTGTTGGTGACAACCGGGTTCCCGCTGCGCTACGGGCGAACCGGAGAGCTTCTCGACGATACAGATCTCAGCGACCTCGTCGACGGTCTCGCACGCCGAGGAGTCGCGGCACTTGCCGTTAAAACGGGCCGCTATCTCGACGAACTGCCGGAAGCCATGCTGCACATGGCAGAGCAGCGAGGGCTGCCGTTGTTGGTTCTTCCCGTCACCGCAGGATTCGACGAGGTGATCTCGGAGGTCTTCACCAAGTTGGTGGCGAAGCAGTCTGCGGCACTCGACATTGCCGATCGTCTTCACCGCTCGTTGACGTCGATCGTCTTGGAAGGTGGCGATCTACCCCAGATTGCCGCGGAATTCGCCGCGCTTTTCGACGTCAGCGTTCTCATCTGCTCGCCGGACGGAAGAGTGTTGACGGAGGCCGGAGATTCAGCCGCGCTGAACGCGCTTCCGTTGTTCGAAAGCACCGGTCGGTTCCTGACCGAACGGGTCGCTGTCGGTTTACAGAACGCGCCCAAAGGATTTCCTGGTCAGTTGGCGCTCACCCGGGTGGTGGCCGGCGGCACCGACCACGGCCGAATGGTCGCGTACGCCGGCACCCACGAACTCGGCGCAGTTGTCGTCCAAGCGCTGGAGCGAACGGCCACCGTTGCTGCGCTGGCCGTCACCAAGCAGCTGGCAGTTGCGGCAGTGGAATCCAAATTCCGCGGCGACTTCCTCCGCGACGCACTGATAGGTGAAGCCGGCTCGCCGGCGGAAGTGAGCGCGCACTTCACCCAGTTGGGGTGGGATGTCACTCGTCCACTTGCCGTAGTGGTTGCAGAACTCGACGTCGATCACCCGGAATCCCAGCACGCGAATTCCACGCGCACGGACCAAGATCGACTCAGCGACGGCTGGCAACAAGTGGTACGCACCCACGAGCGGACGGCACCCTCCGTCGGGTTTCGACACGAGGTGGTCACGCTTTTCCCCACCAGCACCGACCGTGCGGTTCGGGACATCGAAGGGTTGGTGCGCAAGGTTGCCGGAGATCGCACCAGCGGCCGCCGCTCCTTCAGCACGGGAGTGAGCCGGGTGATCTACTCCCTGGCCGATCTACCTGCTGCCTACGACCAGGCCTGTACGGCCGTGGTCGTCGGCCGACGTATCAACGGGCCGGGCCAGATCGCGCACTTCGACGAACTCGGCGTACACCGACTCCTCTCGCTCCAGACGGACAAGAGCGAACTGCGTTCGTTCACCGATGACGTTCTGAAGTCACTGTCGGCGGACAACGCCGAAGCCGCAGATTTGCGTCTGACACTCCAGACGTTGCTCGACTGCAATTGCAATGTTGCCGAGGCGTCCCGGGCACTGCATATGCACTACAACACTTTGCGATACAGAATCGGAAAGCTGGAGAGCGTCGTCGGATCGTTCACCGACGACCCCGTCCTTCGATTGAACGTCTCACTCGCCCTGCAGGTCATGAAGATGCACGAAATGTCATGAAGATGCACCAAATAGGCTGACAGAGCGCCCCAATTGCGGTTCGATACAACCGCAATCCAGCCGTGCGTTAAGCGTTCGTCACTTCTTACCCACCACTGATACCCGTCATCGGCAAGGTTACCCATGTGCCGTTGACCGGTGCGCGCTTACGGTTCGAAAGACGGGCCGCACATACCTCCTTCAGTGGCCCTGGCCGATTTCTCGGTCCAGCGGACCGGAGTCGACCGAACTACGGAGGCCTCAACCACCAACTGGCTCAGCCAATTACACCAGAACACGGCGGTGCGACATGAACTCGACTTCGAAGCCTCACAACACAAGTGCTCGTAGTGGTCCGCTACACGACGTGATTGTCGTCGACCTCACGCGCGCACTCGCGGGTCCTCACGCGGCAATGATGCTCGGCGATCTGGGTGCCGACGTGATCAAGGTCGAATCACCTCACGGTGGCGACGACACCCGTGGGTGGGGGCCGCCTTTTGTGGAGCCACCGCTGGAACCACCGAACACGCAACGGGAATCGACGTATTTCCTGTCCACGAACCGGAACAAGAAGTCGATCACGCTCGACCTCAAATCCGACAGCGGGCGCGCAACCCTCGAAGATCTTGTCTGCCGCGCCGACGTTCTCATGGAGAACTTCCGCACCGGAGTTCTCGATCGACTCGGATTCTCCACCGAGCGGCTGGCCGAACTCAATCCTCGACTGATCGTCCTGTCCATCAGCGGTTTCGGCCACGACGGCCCGGAAGGTGGCCGCGCCGGTTACGACCAGATCGCCCAGGGGGAAGCCGGACTCATGTCGCTGACCGGCTCGAGCCCGGACGACATTCAACGAGTCGGAGTTCCGATCGCCGATCTTCTCGCCGGAATGTACGGGGCGTTCGGTGTCGTCGCGGCTTTGAAGGAACGCGAACAGACGGGGAGAGGCCGTGTCGTTCGAACGTCGCTCTTGGCCAGCGTGGTCGGTGTTCACGCGTTTCAAGGAACGAAGTGGACCGTCGCCGGCGAGGTAGGCACAGCGCAAGGCAACCACCATCCCTCCATCGCACCGTACGGACTCTTTCGTACCGGCGATGGCGCAGTACAGATCTCGGTCGGCAGTGAAAGCCTGTGGAGAAGATTCTGCGAAGGGTTCGAACTCGATCCCGACGCCCCCGGTATGGCAACAAACGCCGAACGCGTCGAGAATCATTTCCAGGTCGTCGAATTGATCGAACGTACCTTCAAACCGTATTCGCGTGACGAGCTTCTGACCGAACTCGACCGCATCGGAATACCGGCAGGACGGGTTCGGACGATCTCCGAAGTGTACGAATGGGAGCAGACCCGATCACAGGGATTGCTCGTCGACGTCGACCACAGCACGCTCGGCAACATCACTCTGCCCGGGCCGCCGCTGCGATTCTTCGATCCGGACGGAACAGAAGTGACGGAGACCCGGCACACCGCACCGCCGGTACTCGGTGAAGACACTGACGAAGTCATGTCGTGGCTACAAGGATTCACCCGATGAACCGCCTGACGGCTCGCGACTTGCTCGACCTGGTGATCGATGCCGGCACCTGGGAGTCGTGGGATACCCCTCCGATCCCCGTCGCGACCGACTCCGATTACGCCGAAGCACTTCTGCGGGCGCAGGAGAAGACCGGGCTCGACGAGTCCGTCCTGACCGGAAGCGCCTCCGTCCGAGGCCGCCGTGTGGCAATCATCGTCTGCGAGTTCGGTTTTCTCGGCGGATCGATCGGCGTGGCGGCGGGCGAACGCCTCGTCGTCGCCATCCGTCGAGCGACGCAAGAGCAGCTGCCCCTTCTTGCGCTTCCCACCTCCGGAGGAACGCGTATGCAGGAGGGGACAACGGCATTTCTGCAGATGGTCAAGATCACCGCGGCGCTCATCAAGCACAAAGAAGCGCACCTGCCCTACATCGTCTACCTCCGAAACCCCACCACCGGAGGCGTATTCGCGTCCTGGGGGTCACTCGGTCACGTGACGATCGCGGAGCCAGGAGCCCTCGTGGGATTCCTCGGCCCCCGGGTGTTCGAGGCTTTGTACAACTCACCTTTCCCCGTCGGTGTCCAGACAGCGGAGAACCTTCACGAGCACGGACTCATCGATGCGGTGAGGCCGCCAGACCAGCTCGCCGAAATCGTCGACCGCGCATTGCGCATCATCACCTTGAGACGTCGTGGGTACTCGTTGCCGAGTGACCCGTGCTCGTACGATTGCCCACCCGATACGTCGGCGTGGGAATCCGTCGTCGCATCCCGACGCGAAGACCGACCGGGAATCCGGGAAGTGTTGCTCAATTCTGCCTCGGACATGCTCCCGCTCAACGGAACCGGCCAAGGCGAGAACGATCCCGGCATCATGCTCGCGCTCGTTCGCTTCGGCGACATGCCCTGCGTCCTTCTCGGACAGGACCGACGCGGACAGACTGCTCACTCCCCACTCGGCCCCGGCGCTCTGCGGGAAGCTCGGCGAGGGATGCGGCTTGCCGCAGAGCTCGACCTGCCGTTGGTGACGATCATCGACACGGCAGGCGCGGCACTGTCGAAGGAAGCCGAAGAAGGTGGATTGGCCGGCGAGATCGCTCGGTGCATAGCCGACATGATTTCACTCGAGGTCCCGACCATTTCCCTCCTGCTCGGGCAGGGCACCGGCGGCGGCGCCCTGGCACTGATTCCGGCCGATCGAGTGCTGGCGGCCCGCCACGGTTGGCTCTCGCCCTTACCTCCCGAGGGGGCGAGCGCGATCATGTTCCACGACATCACGCACGCTCCGGAGATGGCGGCCGGTCAAGGGATACGGTCCTTCGATCTGCTCACGGGCGGCATCGTCGATCGGGTCATCCCCGAATTTCCCGATGCCGCGGACGAATCCGCCGCCTTCTGCACTCGCGTCGGAGCGGTACTGCACTACGAGCTGAGCGTGCTCAGTGTTACCGATGCGACTGAACGGCTCATCACCCGCACCGAACGCATCGACCGTATCGGCCTGGTCGAAGCCAGCACTGCCGTCTGATCGATCAGTACACAGAACACGCACACACCGCGAAAGGCCGGACATCCTCCAAGGAGGATGTCCGGCCTTCGACAATCGAGCACACTCAGCCAAGTGTCACGTGAGCTGCGGGGCGGGTTCTTCCCGTTCGCCGCCGGGAGCCTTCGAATCCGGTTTGTTCGGTTCCGGATTCTTCGCATTCAGCTCCGGGTTCTTCGAACCGATGAACTGGCACAGGTGGTACATCCCGATCACGACGATGGTGCCGAGCGCGATCCCGCTGAGCGAGAACGTGTCACTGAACTTCAGAGCCGTGTCGCCGATACCGATGATGAGGCCGGCCGCGATCGGCATGAGGTTGAGGGGATTGCCGAAGTCGACGCCGTTCTCCTTCCAGATCTTGGCGCCGAGCAGACCGATCATGCCGTAGAGCACCACGGTGATTCCGCCGAGAACACCGCCGGGCGTCGCCGAGATGACGGCACCGAACTTGGGGGAGAAGCCGAGCATCATCGCGACGATGCCGGCAACTGCGTAAGCGGCGGTGGAGTACACACGGGTCGCTGCCATGACACCGATGTTCTCGGCGTACGTCGTGGTGGGCGAACCGCCGACGCTGCTGGCGATAGCGGTGGCGAAACCGTCACCGGCGAGCGCGCGTCCCATGTACGGGTCGAGATCGTCGCCGGTCATCTCTGCGACTGCCTTGACGTGGCCGGCATTCTCCGCGATCAACGCGATGACACCGGGAAGAACCAGGATGATGAACGTCAGGCTGAACGACGGAGCGTGGATGCCGACGATTCCGTTGGCCTCGTCCGAGAACGGGGGCAGGCCGAACCACGACGCCGACTGCACCGAATCCCAGTTGACGCGGAAGTGCTCGGTGATCTGACCGGTGCCTGCGTCGTACGAGGTGATCGTGCCCGAGACCCGGTCAAGGATCCAGGAAAGAACGTAGCCGAAGATCAGAGCGAGGAAGATGGCGATGCGCGCCATGAAGCCTCGTAGCGCGATACTCATGACGATCAGGGCCACCATGACGATCAGAGCCACCCACTGGTCCTGCGGCCAGTACAGCCCCGCGACGACGGGTGCCAGGTTGAATCCGATCAGCATCACCACTGCCCCGGTCACCACCGGGGGAAGAACCTTGAATACGACCCGGCCACCGAGGAAGTGGATCGCGATACCGATGGCTGCCAGGACCAGTCCGGACACCAGGATCGCGCCGGTCACCTCTGCGGATGTTCCGCCTTGGGCACGAATGGCGGCGATACCACCGACAAAGGCCGCCGACGTACCGAGGTAGCTGGGAATGCGTCCCTTGACCACCAGCAGGAAGAAGAGCGTACAAAAGCCCGACATCATCACGGCAAGTTGAGGATTGAGCCCCATGATGATCGGGAAGACGAACGTCGCGCCGAACATCGACACCACGTGCTGGCTGCCCAGCCCGATGGTTCTTCCCCAGCTGAGCCGCTCGCCGGGAGCGACCACTTCACCCGGTCTGATGTTCTTTCCATCTCCGTGCAACGTCCAAATCGGCATGATGGGACCTTTCGTGCAGAGGAAGGTGTCCGAACGCTGAGTGTGCTCCAGCTCACAAAACACCGTGACTGGAGTGAAACGCTATTACAGCGCGGGGGTATCGACGTGATGACAATCTGCCAGAACCCACGGACCCGGATTGGCAATATTAGTGATTGATGCCGCGCATCGCGGTTATCTTCAGTGCTAGAGACAGATCCAGCCGGAGCTCGGGTTGCGCCGTGAAGGGTCCAAGCATTTTCTCCAGCTTAACGACCCTGTAACGCAGTGTGTTGTAATGGAAGTGGAGCTTGCGCGCTGTCTCGGCGATGTTGATGTTGGTCGCGAGCAAGACTTCCAATGTCTTGCGCATGTCCTGCGCTTCGGCAGTTTCCTCCGTCAGTTCCCGCAATGTCTCCCGGGCGAACGTCTCCAGCTCGTTTTCGTCCTCGACCAGACTGAGCAGTCTGTACACACCGAGATCGTCGAACTGAGTCACCGTCCACGGACCGGAGATCCGGCGTCCGACGGTCAGTGCGGTGCGCGCCTGACTGTAGAGCGCAGGGACGGCGTCGATCGCCGCTGTCGGCCGGGACACCCCGACACTGAACGGCCTTCTCCCGCCGCCACCTTCACCGCGAACGACCGTGACGAGGTCCCGCACCAATGCCATCGTGTCGGTGCCGACGCCCATGACGATCACCGTCTCGCCCGTCAGCGCGGTCACCGCCGCACCGGGATCGCGGTGGGCGATCGCCCCGGAGAACGCCATCGCCTGGCGATCGACGACAGGCAGCCGAGCGGGCGCCGCCGAGGCCGGTTCGTCGATCGGGTCCGGCTCGATCGAGACGATCACCAGCGGGCGATCGAAGTCCCAACCGAACGTCTTGGCGTGGGAGACAACGTGATCGTGGTCCCCGGCTCGGCCGAGGAGCAGGTCGTGAACGA
Organism: Rhodococcus sp. FW305-130; assembly: GCF_058788335.1. Classification (NCBI taxonomy): domain Bacteria; kingdom Bacillati; phylum Actinomycetota; class Actinomycetes; order Mycobacteriales; family Nocardiaceae; genus Rhodococcus; species Rhodococcus sp. FW305-130. The sequence continues at coordinate 10,962 of NZ_JBYTAP010000015.1, forward strand.
AGTTGGCGCGATGGCGTTCTTCCACCGACGCCACGGCCTGCTCGCGGGTGATGACCAACGCGCACACCGACGCCGCTCGCTCGACCAGGTACTGGTCGTAACTCGTCATCACGCGCTCACCGGTGAACAACGCGAGACGCCCGTGGTCGATGTGATTGGCGGAAATCGCGGACACCGCGATGAATTGACCGTCGAACTCGTGCAGACCCAACCCGCCCTCGACGGTGTCGGTCCGCAGACGACCGGTGGAATCGACGGCGGGACAGGCAGACAGATGCTTGCGCTCCGCGGCATCCCCGGCGCGGCAGATCTCGCGTCCGTCCGAGGTGGTGATCAGGGCGGCGCCCTTCATCTCCCGTGCGATGACCTCGGTCAATTGTGGGAGGCCGCCGCCGCCCATCACGACGTCGACCAGCAGCCGTCGCAGGCGCTCGGCCCCGAACATGGCGTCGATCTGGGCCGACTCCGTCTGCTCACGGTCTCTCGCCGCAGGGTGATCGCACGCACCGTGAAAAACCAGGAGCGGGAAGCCGGCGCTTTCGGCCGCGTCGACCAGTTCCGGCGCGAGAGTGTCCCCGTCTGCGCCGAATTGGACGGCGAGGGCTGCAACTCCGCGCGTCGACAACCGTCCGACAAATGCTTTGAAGGTTTCGGTGACCCGGGCGAGGGTTTCCGGCGTGGTGATCAGCAACTGTCCGTGTCGCAGCCACGGTCCGATGTCGGGAACCGCCATGAATCCCACCCGGGCTACCGTCGGGTCTTCGCAGCCGCCGGCGACCTTTCGAACACCAGGAAGGAGCGGGGTTCGAAGAAGTTCGGAGAGAACAGCATTCACCTCGGATGCCGGTACGGCCGGGTTTGCCACTTGGCAGGCACCTCGATTTCATTCGGATCACGGAAGATGGTTCACGAAAGAAACGATCCTATCCCCACCGAACACAAGATGTCCGAATTCAGCGCAGTCGACTCAGGCCGTTCGATGCAGGGCGGTCGGATTCTCCTGAGGTGGCGGGTGGATCGGCCCCTGCAGATCCCGCAGTTCCAAACCGGAGGCATTGCGCAGGGTCTTGGTCATCTCGGCGAGGATCGACACTGCAGTCTCCTCCGGCGTCCTGGCGCCGAGATCCAACCCGATCGGTGAGTGCAGACGCCCCAACTCGGCGTCGGTGACGCCTCGCTCCTTCAACAGCGCCACCCGACGCTCATGCGTCGCACGACTTCCCATCGCGCCGACGTACGCAGCCGGCGAACGCAGCGCGATCTCGAGCAAGGGGATGTCGAACTTCTCGTCGTGAGTGAGCACGGCCAGGACGGTTTTGTTGTCGATCGGTGCGGTTTCGAGGAACTTGTGTGGCCACATCACGACCAGATCGTGGGCGTCGGGGAAGCGCGCCCGTGTCGCGAAGACCGGCCGTGCGTCCACGACGGTCACTCGGTAACCCGCAAAGGCGCCCAACGTACACATCGAGGCGGCGAAGTCGATGGCCCCGAACACGTACATCCGCGGTAGTGGCGCGAAGATCTCGACCAGCAGGTCGTGCTGCGAATCGATGAGGGTTCCCGCCGGCGCGACAAAGGCTACGGACTCACCGGTGTCCATCGTGCGCAACAGGATGGAGACCTCGTCCTCCGTGGCATCCAGATCCCCGCTTCGTCGGCCGTGCTCGACGACGAGGTGCCGCGCCGGCGCTCCCGGACGCACTTCGGTGACCACGACGACGGGCGTATCGGCTTCGATCCGTTCACAGACCTGACCGAACTCGGCGAAATCGGCTCCGACGGCCTGGACGAACACTTCGATGGTTCCGCCGCAGGTCAGCCCTACTCCGATGGCGTCGTCGTCGGAGACACTGAAGACCTCGACGCGACTGGTGCCGTCGGCGAGAACCTCCTGGGCGATCTCGTACAGTGCACTCTCGATACACCCGCCCGAGACGCTGCCGACTACCTCCCCGGAGCGTGAGACGGCCATCGAAGCACCGGGCATGCGCGGTGAGGATCGCCAGGTACGGACAACCGTCGCCAGTGCAAAATCCTCGCCGCGAGCGTGCCACTGCGCCAGCTGAGTGGAAATGTCGCGCATCGCCTCGCCTCCCGCTTGCATCGCCGTCCGTAGAGAGTTCACGGTATCGGCCCACCGCAATCCTGCCTGTCACACAATGCGCCTAAATCCGGACCCTGCAGTTGTGCAATGTCGCCGTCGCATCACCGTGCGCTCTCGACCAGTGTTGTCACCGAGCCCAGCCGAAAGCAGGCCTGACCTTCATTCTTCCCCTCTCCGACGATCACTGCAGCGGTAATTCACGCAGATGGTGCGACGGATCGAGTGGGCGACGTTGCACACCACAGAACCGAGGTTTCTCCCATGGACCAATTGCTCAGCGGTATCAAAGTTCTCGACCTCACCCGCGCTCTCGCGGGCCCTCTGTGCACGTCGCTGCTCTCGGACTTCGGCGCCGACGTGGTCAAGGTCGAAACCCGTGGCTCCGGCGACAGTTCGCGTCAGTGGCCGCCGTTCGACGGCGATCGAAGCCTCTACTTCGCTTCCGTGAACCGCGGCAAGAGGTCGATCGCCATCGACATGCGCAGTGACCGCGGGCGGAAACTGCTTCGCAGCCTGGCCCTCGACGCGGATGTGCTGGTCGAGAACTTCCGTCCGGGAGTGCTGGCCGACATGGGGCTCGATCCCGATTCGCTCGAGCAGGAGAATCCGGGTCTCGTCGTGATGAGCATCAGTGGTTTCGGCCCGGTGGGCCCGGACCAGTTCGCGCCCGGACTCGATCAGGTGGCCCAGGGCATGTCCGGGTTGATGTCGGTCACCGGCGCCGGGGAACAGACCCCGATGCGGGTCGGTATCCCCATCATCGACACGGTCTCGGGCATCTACGCGGCGCTGGGTATCACGGCGGCGTTGGCTTCGCGCGGACGCGACGGTCGTGGGCACCGCGTGCAGACCTCGTTGCTGGAATCCGCGATCTCGATCATGACCTTCCAGGCGCAGGACTACCTGAGCACCGGGCGGGTGTCGACGCCGAACGGCAATACGCACCCGACGATCACGCCGTACGGCGCTTTCGACACTGCCGACTTCCCGATCAACATTGCCACCGGCTCGGACAAGCACTGGATCGCGCTGTGCTCGGTTATCGGCGACCCCGATCTCGCCTTCCGTGCCGAATATGCCACGGGTAAAGAACGTTTGGCGCACCGAGACCAACTGACCAAAGAACTCGAGGACCTACTGACCACGAAGGGCGCGGCACAGTGGATCGCCGAGATCCGCGGTGCCGGAATCCCCTGCGGCCCGATTCATTCGATCGATCAGGTGTTCTCCGACCCGCAGGTCGAGGCATTGCAGATGGTCGAGCAGACCCAGAGCGCCGACGGAACATCGATTCCCGTTGTCCGCGGACCGTTCTGGGTGGACGGCAAGACCCTTCCCGTCAGGAATGCGCCACCCATGACTCTCGGCGGTGACGCCGACGGCGTACTCACCGACTTCGGCCTGCGCCCGGAGGAGATCGAGGATCTTCGCGCAAATTCGGTGATCTGACCGCACACTAGTAACAGAGCAGACGCTCTGTTACTGTGCGTTCATGCCTCGGCCACGCGTCCACGATCTCGACACGCTGCTCGACGCTGCCGAAAAACTTGCCGCCACTGCCGGGCCGAGCGCTGTCACGGTCAGGGCGGTCTCCGACGCCACCGGTGTATCCAACGGGGCGATCTATCACGCATTCGGCTCTCGCAGTGGACTGGTCGGTAGCGCGTGGCTGCGTGCCGCGCAACGATTTCTCGCGCTTCAGCAATCGAGAGTGGACGACGCTCTCGCGGACCCATCGCCGACCTCCGCGGTTTCCGCCGTCGTCGCAGCCGCCGAAGTTCCGGCCGTCTTCGCGCTCGACTACCCACAATCCGCGTTGCTGCTGCTGACGATTCAGCGCGACGAACTGCTCGGCACCGACGTCCCCGCCGACATCGCCGAGAAACTCACACAACTCGACCGGTCTCTGGTCGAGTTGTTCATCCGGTTGTCGACCGCGCTCTGGGGCCGCAAGGACGGCCGAGCCGTCGAAGCAATCGAGGCCTGTGTTGTCGGCCTGCCTACCGGACTGCTCATTCATCCCGCCAAACGCGCCGACGGTTGGCGAGTCCCCGACGCCGCAGCACGCGCGCGGTTGGATGCCGCCGTTCGAGCGGTTCTGCATCTCGACCCACCACTGCCCAAGCCCCGCAACAGGAAAGGCCAATCATGACCGCAACTCTGCGCTTCGAAGACAAGATCGCCGTTCTCGATCTCGGTGAGGACGAGAATCGATTCTCGCCGGATTGGCTCGATTCCGTCGACAAGCTACTCGACCAGGCTTTAAGCGAAGGCGCACATGCCCTGGTCACCACGGCGACGGGCAAGTTCTACTCCAACGGACTCGACCTCGACTGGCTGGGCGCGAACGGCGACAAGGCGAAGTGGTATGTGCAGCAAGTCCAGTCGCTGTTCGCCCGGATGCTGACGTTCCCCATGCCCACCGTCGCGGCGATCAACGGCCACGCCTTCGGAGCCGGCGCCATGCTCGGCATCGCGCACGATTACCGCGTCATGCGCGATGATCGCGGCTACTACTGCTTCCCGGAGGTGGACATCAACATCCCCTTCACCGAAGGAATGGCAGCTCTCATCCAGGCCAAGCTCAGCCCGGCGTCGGCAATCGTCGCCATGACCACGGGGCGGCGATACGGCGGAAGTGACGCATTCGCAGCCGGTTTGGTGGACTTCACCGCATCCGTCGATGCTTTGACCGCGAAGGCCATCGAAATGGTTGCGCCGATCGGCCCGAAGAATGCGGGCACACTTGGGGCAATCAAATCGACGATGTTCGCTTCAGTGGTCACCGCTCTGAACACCGACGGCTAAGAGCGCTGGACTGCGTTCTCGCAGAGCCGCTTCCAGATCATCGGCAACACTTTCGGGATCGCGGCCTTCTGTGCTCAGAACCACGTCGACCCCACTGAGCGTCGGCATCGAACCGGCCAGCAGTTGTGACGCTTCCACCAGATCGTCCAGCCCGGCCCAGCCGGCCGGTTCACGTTCGACGATTCTGGCGAGCAACGTATCCGGATCGGCCTCGAGGCGCGCCAGCAGGTACCCCTCGGCGCCGGTCGCGGCCAGCAAGGCATGCCCGTAGTCGTCGTCTTCGACGGTCGCCGTGAGGAACAGGAGTTCGTACCCCGCTTCCCGGTACGACGCGCACAACATCCCGACGTGTGCGATTGCCCGCTCGGTTCCCAGCGGCGGGTAGCACCGCTCGAGTTCGTCCACCTCGATCATCGCGTTGCTCACCCCGGCCTCGCCGAGTCGATCGTGAAGCGCGGTCAGCACGGAACTCTTCCCCGCGCCCGGCGGGCCTGTCAGCAGTAGTACGAACACGTCCTCCACTATTCCAGAGCCTTGTGCAGGCGCGGGGCGGCGAGAAGGCTGGAGAAGACAGATTGACGTGCACAACAGCCCTGATCGGAGCACAGCGATGACCACCACGATCACCGAAATCGCGCCGGACATCTACCGACTGTCGACCTTCGTGGACGAAGCGAACCTCACGATGAACCAGTTTCTCGTCGACGGCGAGGAACCCTTGCTCTTCCACACCGGGCAGCGAGCGTTGTTCACCTCAGCTTCCGACGCACTCTCCACGCTGATCGACATCGACCGTCTGAAATGGATCACGTTCGGTCACGTCGAGGCCGACGAGTGCGGGTCCATGAACTCCTGGCTTGCGGCGGCCCCCGAAGCACAAGTGGCGCACGGCGCGATGGGGTGCTTCGTTCAGGTCAACGATCTGGCCGATCGGGCGCCACTTCCCTTGCAGGACGGCGACGTCCTCGAAACCGGCAGGCGCCGCGTTCGGCACATCGACACCCCGCACGTCCCGCACGGTTGGGACGCGGGCCTGATGTTCGAGGAGACGACGTCCACACTGTTCTGCGGAGACCTCTTCACAGCGTTCGGGCACCACCCCGCGACCACCGAGCACGAAATCGTCGGTCCCGCTTTGGAAGCCGAGGACTTGGGCCACGCCACCTGCCTCACCCCGGATCTCGAACCCACGATCCGCGCCCTGGCCGACCTCGAGCCGCGGATTCTGGCTACCATGCATGCACCGACGTACTACGGCGACTGCGTCACCACGCTTCACGACCTGGCCGACTCGTACGCAACACGTTTCGCAGCCGAAACCGAAAGATGGAAGTCAGACTAGAGCTTGCGCATTCGACGTGATTCGCGCCGCCACGGACAGCGCAACATGCTCGTGGAACGGTCGCGCCACCACCTGCACTCCGATCGGTAAACCGTCGCGGGAGAGTCCTACCGGAACCACGACCGACGGAAGGCCGAGCACACTGATCGCCCGGCAACTCGCGAGCGCGTCCATCCACGTGAGTTTGCGACCGCCCACCTCGAAGCTCTCCACACCGAGCGGCGGAGCGAGCACCGACGCAACCGGCAAAATCAGGACGTCGCCCACCTCGCCGAGGAAGTCGGTGATCAACACCGCGCGATCCGCCCACAGCGCTTCCACCTCGGCTGAACTCCGATCATGGCCTGCCGCAAGCATGGCGGTGATGTCCGCGTCGAAAGAGTGCGCTGAACCTGCGGCGAGAGAGTGGATGTCCGCGTGGGTCTCGACCGATCGCAACGCGCCGAAAAGCGCGTTGGCCCGCGGCAGAGCCAGACCGTCGTACTCGCTCGCGTCCAGACTGTTCGCCGCCGAGCGAACCGCCGCCAGGATTTCTTCGTCGACAGGCATGGTTCCCTCGCCGGGTGCCCAGCGGATGTCGAGGTGTTCGACGTCGACCGACTCCGGCTCGGTCCACGCGAGATGCGGCTTCGACAGGACGCGCAGCGCAAGCGTCGCATCACCGAGGTTGCGGGCCAGTGGGCCGATGGTCTGGATCGTGCCGTGCATCGTCGCCGGATTGGCGAGTACCCGTCCATCCGAAAGCACGCCGGGGTATTGCCCTTCCGGGTCGATACGGCCGAGCGTCGGGCGAACCGAAATGAGGCCGGTGCAGTGGGCGGGCCAACGCACCGAGCCACCAAAATCCGTACCGAGTCCGAGCACGCTCATTCCGGCAGCAACCGACGCGGACTCGCCGCCACTCGATCCGCCGGGGGACCGGACGACGCCGTCCGGTCGCACCGGGCTGGCCGTGGTTCCGAACAGTTCGTTGCGCGTCAGGCCGCACGCGCCGAATTCCGGGGTGTTGGTCTTGCCGATCAGAATTGCGCCGGCAGCCTTGAACGCCGCGACGGCCGGGGCGTCGACGGCCGGTATGTTGTCCGCCAGAGTGCGAGAACCGGCGGTGGTACGCACGCCGGCTGTGGCGATCAGGTCCTTGACCGTGAACGGAACCCCGGCAAGTGGGCCGAGTGTCTCGCCGAGAAGGCGACGTTCGTCCAGGCTGTCTGCGGCCGCACGCGCGTCCTCGGCGCACACGGTGACCAGTGCGTTGAGTTCGCCGTTGCATTCGTCGACCCGTGCGAGATGTTCTTCGACGACGGTCCGCGCCGACGCCTGACCCGACCGCACGGCCTCGGCGATGGATCGGGCATCACGGCCCACCCAGCTCTCACGACTCATCGCACGCCTCTCCTCACCGGACTCCTCTGCCGAGCGTAAGGACAGTAAGCAACCCGAGAAACGACCACAATGCACATACCGACGGCTCCGGCGATGTGAGGTTTTGCCACAACGTCCGCGGTTCCGGAGGGATCGGTCAGGTGCTGGTACCTACAAGCCCTGCCTGATGAATGCAGCAAGCTTCTCGATCTGTTGCTCGTTTCGTTTGTAATGCCTCCACTGGCCGATTCGTGTGGTGGTGACCAGATCCGCGGCCTGGAGTGCGGCCATGTACTGAGACGCAGTCGATTGCGACACCTTCGCCCTCGCTTGAATGTGCTTGAGGCACACTCCGACCTCCTCGGCAGGCGCGAGCTGAGGGGGAAAGCTCCCGGGGTCTTTCAACCACTGCAGGATTTGTACACGCATCGGGTTGGCCAGCGCCTTGAACGCCGTTTCCCACTCGGTTGTTGCGTCTTCCATGCTCGAGATCATACCGCTAGATCGCGAAATGCCGATATATGTGGTTCACTCCCTATATCGCAACATCGCGATATTCCAATGGGAGGCTGAAATGGTGCATCACAATAAAGTCGCACTCGTGGTCGGAGCCCGAGGTGTGATCGGTGGGAACTTGATCGATCACCTCGAATCAACCGGCGAATGGAAGATCATCGGACTCTCGCGCCGAGGCGGCACGGACACCGACCGGGTCGAACACATCGCAGTCGACCTGCTCGATCCTTCCCGGACTGCAGAGGCACTGAGCGGACTGCACGACGTCACCCACGTCTTCTACGCCGCCTATCAAGACCGCCCGACACGGGCCGAGCTGGTTCCGCCCAACTTGGCGATGCTGGTCAACACTCTCGACGCCATCGAACCCGTTGCCGGCGGACTCGAGCACGTCAGCCTGATGCAGGGCTACAAGGTTTACGGGGCACATCTCGGACCGTTCAAAACTCCGGCCCGCGAGAGCGATCCACCGCACATGCCACCCGAGTTCAACGTAGACCAACAGCAGTTCCTCGAACGCAGGCAGCTCGGCAAGTCGTGGACGTGGTCGGCGATCAGACCCTCGGTTGTCTCCGGATTCGCGTTGGGCAACCCGATGAACCTCGCGATGGTCATCGCCGTCTACGCGACCATCTCGAAGAAACTGGGTGTCCCACTCCGATTCCCCGGCAAACCCGGCGCGTACACCAGCTTGATCGAGATGACCGACGCCGGACTCCTGGCCGAGGCAACGGTCTGGGCCGCGACCAATCCCGAGTGCGCAAATCAGGCGTTCAACATCAACAACGGCGACCTGTTTCGCTGGCAGGAGATGTGGCCGAAGATCGCAGCCTTCTTCGACATGGACGTCGCACCTCCGCTCCCGATGTCCCTCGATGTCGCAATGGCGGACAAGGAGTCGGTGTGGGATGAACTCGTCGAGGAACACCAACTTGCTCGGACCCCGTATTCCGATGTCTCGTCCTGGGGGTTCGGTGACTTCGTATTCGGATGGGACTACGACTTTTTCGCTGACGGATCGAAAGCTCGGCGGTTCGGATTTCACCGCCACGTCGACACCGAAGCGATGTTCCTCGACATCTTCGCCAATCTGCAGGCTCGGAAGATAATCCCCTGACTACGAACATCGTCACTTCGGATCCTACGAACACTGTCACTGTCGGACCCCGGGACTACCGTCGTAGGCGGGGTTTGAAAAGCAGGGGTTTCGGCGAGTCGTCGGTAGGGCCCCATGCGCCCCCCGGACCAGAGGAGCGACGATGTCGGACAATACTTTCGATCTGGAAATCCTGAGTGCCTGGACTACTTTCGAGACTCATCTCGCTCGCTACATCTCCGTGATGGAGGACGACGACACTCTCGTGGTGGAGTCGCATTACGACAGCATGGACGAACTGGCAGACGCACCCGCGTGCATCCAGTTCTTCGCGTGGAATCAGACCTCCGTGCGCTGTGAAGTCCCTTCCAACAGGTTTCTGCATCCACTGCGGATGCTCGAACCGGAAGACCATTCAGCGCTGCTCGACATGGGGTTCAGCGCTCCCGATCTGTGCGAGCACGAGCCCGAGGGCAACGGGTCCATGTCCTTCTACATCGACGTCGACCGCACTCGTCCCGAGGAACTGGTGACAAAGGTGTTGCGTGTCTTCCGCGAGATGTGGAGCATTGCGCACCCGTCATTCCTGCGTGCCAGCACCAGTGGACGCGAGTCGACGCCGGCGTTCGCCACGACGCCGTCGCACGCTCCCTCGGGTTCGGGTGACATGCTGCGGATCCTGGTCGACGGGGCCGTCGAACGCCTTCTCGGCCATCCACCCAAGCGTGACGACGACGGCGACATCCCGCTGGTCCGCGGTGAGCAGGTCACCTATGTGCGCGTCCTCGAGGAGGACGAGTACGTGGAGGTGTTCTCGCGGGTCGTGCATTCGGTGGAGAACGTCGATAACGCTGCTGTTGTTCTCGCCCAGCTCAATCGGCAGTGGCCGACCATCAAACTCATTCTCGTCGAGCAGAGTGTGCTGGGCGTTGTGCGGGTGGACGGCGCACCCTTCGTCGCCGAGCACCTCCTCCGGGCTCTGCGCTCGTTCGCCGAATTGGCCGAAGCATCGGACGAACTCGCCGAAGAACTGGGCGGGCAACCCATTCGCGCTACCGGAGACACCGCCTTCAACGACGGGATGGCCTCCGAGCACGAAGATCCCGGTGCCGAATACGAATCACACGAGTGCCACGAATTTCCTCCGGCACTCATGGCGCTCCTCGAACTCGACGCCGACGGAACGGGCGAGCTCAGCGCCGAAGAGGTTGCCGTGATCTGTGAGCACGACCGCGACACCATTCTCGACTACCTGAGGATCAGCCAGGAGCAGGAGACGGCCTGGCACGAGGCGTTGACCGAGTCCATCCGGCGCAAGGACGACGACACCGACCTGTGTGCGGGCGAAAAGCGCGCGTGGACGCACGCGATCCGCAACCTCAGGCGCGGACTGCGCGTCGTCGTACTTCCCGCCAAGGATGCAGCGCCGACCCAGCTCGGCCTCTTCGACGATCAGGCCTGAGCGCCGGAAATCGAGCGCTACTTGTCAGCCCGGTAGCGGGATGACGATGCCAGGCAAGATCTCGATCTGACGCGGCAACTGGGGAAGCTGCGGCACTTCGATCGGCGGCAGGCCGGGCACCTCGATGGGCGCTGGGGGAGCGGCCGCGCCCGTCGTGGGCGTGCCCGTCCCGTCACCCGAGGTCACACCGGAGTTGGCGGGAACGCCGGCCTGCCCGCCGATGGGATCGGGCCACGGGAAGCTCTCCCAGTCGGAGCCCTTCAACGCGCCGTCCATCGTGCTCTTCCAAATGTCCGCAGGCACTCCGGAGCCGTAGATCAAACCACCGTAGGAGTTGGTGATGGCCTGCGCGTCGGAAGTCCCGATCCACACCGCGGTGGACAGCGACGGCGTGTAACCGACCATCCACGCATCCTTGTTCTGCCCCGTGTCACCCAACTGCGCGGTGCCGGTCTTGGCAGCAGACGGGCGTCCACCGGCGAGCGCGTGACCGTTCGAGTACGACGCGATCGGCAGCATTGCCTGCGTGATGTTGTCGGCAACGGCAGCATCGAGACGACGCTCACCGGGAGAGGCCGGGCGATCGAGCAGGACTTCACCTTCGGCCGTCACGACCTTCTGGATGAAGTGGGGCTGCTGGTACACACCGGAGTTGGCGAGCGTCGCGTAAGCGGACGCCATGTCGATAACACGAGACTGATACTGGCCGAGCACGATTCCGTTCTCCGGTGGGCCACCCTCCTGTGTGAGCGTCGGGTAGTCGAGTCCGGGAATCTGTTCGGGGATGCCGGCCAGATGGGCGGCGTCGGCGATCTTCTGGGCACCGTTCTCCATCGAGAGCATCAACCGGTAGAAGCTGGTGTTCAGCGAACGCTTGAGTGCCTCGGCGATGGTGCATCGACCACAGGATTCGCCGCCGACGTTCCCGATGGTCACACCGTTGATCGTGAGCGGTGAACTGTCGAACCGTGCGGACAGCGGAATGTCTTCCATCAATGCTGCGACCAGGCCGAAGACCTTGAACGCTGAACCGGTCTGCAGCGGCGCCTGGGCGTAGTCGAATCCCGCTCCGTCGTCACCGCCGTAATAGGCGTCGACGCCACCGGTCTTGGGGTCGATGGACACTACTGCGGTCCGCAGGTCTTCCGGTTCACCGTCGAGATTCCGCTTGACGGCGCCCAGCGCAGCTTCCTGCGCAACCGGGTCGATGGTTGTCGTGATTTGCAGACCAGCGGTGTTCAGCGTCTGGTCGCTGATACCGGCCTCGGCCAGTTCCTTGAGTACCTGAGTCTTGATGTGGCCTTCGGGTCCGGGCGCCTGGTTCAGATCGGTCGGCCGATTGGCGGGGGCGACAGCCGGGAACTGCATCGCGTCGCGATCCGTCTTGGTCAGGCTGCCCAGTTCCACCATGCCGTTGAGAACGTAGTCCCAGCGCGCTTGCAGCGCGGACAGATTGGTCTCGGGGTCCAGGAACGACGGGCTCTGGATGACGGAAGCGAGAACTGCGCCTTCCTCGACGCTCAGCTCACTGACCGGCTTGTCGAAGTACGCGTTCGACGCGGCGGCGATGCCGTAGGCACCGCGACCGAAGTAGATGGTGTTGAGATACGCGGCAAGAATGTCGTCCTTGGACCATTCGCGCGCCATCTTGGCGGAGATGACAAGCTCACGCAGCTTCCTGTCGATACTGCGCTTGTCACCGACCAAGACGTTCTTCACGTATTGCTGAGTGATCGTCGAGCCACCGCCGGCGCTTTCCTTGCCCATCACGTTGTCTCGGGCAGCGCGAGCAAATCCGGAGATCGAGAAGCCGGGGTTGGTGTAGAAGTTGCGATCCTCCGCCGAGAGCACCGAATCGCGGACGTGAATCGGGATGGCCGACAACGCGACCTCGGTGCGGTTTCCCTCCGCCGGCACCACCTTGCCGAGCACGGTCGTGCCGTCGGCCATGTAGATGGTGGACACCTGATTGGTCTGCATGTCCGAGGGGCGCGGGACGTCGGTCCGGCTGTACGCGACAGCAAAAACCGACGCAGGCACGATGATCATCAGGAGCACGAGAACGTAGATGGTCCGCCGGACGTACCGCCACTTGGAGCGCTGCTTCTTCTCCGGCTTGGCCGACTTGCTCGACCGTGGGGAATTAGCCGACTTGCCCGATCGAGCCGACGACTGATCGCCACCCGTCGCACTCGATCTGTTCGATGGACTCACTCAACACTCCCGGTCGTGGATCCGGACTTACCGGCACCATTCCACCAGGGTGATATCTCGATCAGATAACTCCCGGCAACTGCGATACCGAAATGTCACCCTACCGGGCTGGCTACTCGCGACGTTCTGCTCGGACCGCGTTCCGATATCCGCGGAACGCCAGCCCGAGAGCGACGACGCAACCGAGCAGCACCAAAGACGGCATCACGCCGGGGTCGCCCTTGACGATCGCGACCACAGCGCCGATCAACGCCATGAGGGCGAAGACCGAGATGAAGCCGGCGATCAGCTCCATGCGCTGGGCGCGCGAAGCCCGCCTCATCGAAACCGCGCGCAGCCGCGCATCACGACTTGACGCCGCCTGCGGTCAGACCGGCGATGATGCGTCGCTGGAAGATGAGAACCATGATGACCAGCGGGATCATCACAAGGGTTCCGCCGGCCATGATCGAGGTGTACGGCGTGACGAATGGGTCGGTTCCGGAGAATTTGGCCATCGCCACCGTGACGGGCGCGGTTTTGTCACTCGAGAGTTGCAGCGAAAGCAGGTACTCGTTGACCGTTGCGATGAAAGCCAAAATCGCGGTGGTGAACAGTGCCGGCGCAGCGAGGGGCAGCATGATCAGACGGAAGGCCTGGCCACGGGTGGCGCCGTCGATACGCGCCGCTTCTTCGAGCTCCCACGGAAGTTCGGAGAAGAACGACGTCAGCGTGTAGACCGTCAGCGGCAGCACGAACGAGATGTTCGGGATGATCAGCGCTTTGTAGCTGCCGATCCAGCCGATGTCGGTGAACAACTGGAACAGCGGGGTCACGAGGGCGACGACCGGAAACATGGACGCGCCGAGGATGATTCCGGTGACGAAGTATTTGCCACGGAAATCGAATCGCGAGAGCGCGTAGGCGGTGAACACACCGATGACCAAGGCGATCAGCGTGGTCGCGCCCGCGATGATGAGGCTGTTCATCAGTGCCCGGGTGAAGTTCACCTTCGCGTCGGGATCGAGCGCCGCGGTGAAGTTGGACAGCGTGAGATTTGTGGGCCACAGCGACGTCGAGAACGTGTCCGCCGGGTCGCGCAACGCCGTCACAATCATCCAGTAGCAGGGAGCGAGTCCCCACACGATGATCAGTACGACGCCGATGTAGGTGCCGATCTTGCCGCGTAGTGCCTTGTTCATACCGGCTCCCCCTTCCGCTGCTTTTCCTGCGTGCTGACCGCATTGGCTCCGAGGAATCGGACCAGGATGAAGGCCACAGCGAAGATGATGAGGAACGTGATGGTGGACAGTGCCGACGCCGAATTGGCGCCGACGCGCATCTGATCGACCACCAGAACCGAGATGGTGGAGGTGGCGGGATTGGATCCCATCATGATCGCGGGCAGGTCGTACATGCGCAGCGCGTCCATCGTGCGGAAGAGCACGGCCACCATGAGTGCGGGCTTGACCAGCGGAAGCGTGATCATGCGGAATCGCTGCCAGGCCGTCGCGCCGTCGACCTTGGCGGCCTCGTAGACGTCGGCGGGAATCATCTGCAGACCCGCGAGAATCAGCAACGCCATGAACGGCGCGGTCTTCCAGACGTCGGCGACGACGATCGCGAATCGTGCCGGCCAGGGATCCGCCGTCCACAGGATGTTGGTGCCGAGGATCTTGTTGGCAATGCCGTCGTTGGCGAAGATGAAGAACCAGAGCTTCGCGGTGACGGCGGTGGGGATGGCCCAGGGAATCAGCACGGAAGCGCGGAGCAAACCGCGGCCGCGGAACGTCTTGGCCATGATCAGCGCCATCGACAGACCGATCACCGTCTCGAGCAGAACGGTGACGACGGTGAAGCCGAACGTATTTCCGATCGACTGCCAGAACTGCGATCCGAGCGTGCCGGGCGGGCAGGGAATCGAGCCGTTGGCGGTGTTGCAGGACTGGGTGATCCAGTTCTTGTAGTTCTCGAACCACGTGAACTGACCGGTGACGAACATGCCGGTCTCGGGGTCGAGCTTCTTGCCGTCGCTGTGCATCGACATCCAGATCGCTCGTCCGAGCGGATACAGAATGATGACGGCGAGAACGATCAGCGACGGTGCGACGAACGCCCACACCGGAACTCGTCGACGCTTCTTCGGCTTGTCGGCCGACGCAGGCGGGGGCGAGGTCGGTGGGGGTGGAGTAGCTGCAAGGTCAGGCAGAACCTTGGTCAGGGATGTCCCTGCTGCCTCGGATGCCGACGGCTCTTCTAGCGGTTCCGGTGCACGGTGTCTCCCACCAACGCCCGAACGGTCGGGACCGGTTGAACCGGCCCCGACCGTGGGGTTGGTAGGCACAGCCGCGGAAGGATCCTGCGGTTCTGCCATTGCTTATTGCTCCTGGTAGATCAGTTACCGGCGGTTTCGATGCCGGCCTTGGTGTCCGCCAAAGCCTGCTCGACGGTCTTCTCGCCGCGAATAGCAGCGTAGGTGTTGTCGGAGATCGACTTCGACACCTGCGTGTAGTACGGCGTGACGGGGCGCGGCTGAGCGGTAGCGAGTGCTTCCTTCAGGGTCGCGAAGTACGGGAACTGGGCGAGCACTGCCGGGTCGTCGTAGACAGCCGAGAGGACGGGTGCGCCGCCGACCTCGGTGAAGTACGTCTGCGACTTCTTGGTCTGCATGAACTCGAGGAAGTCACGAGCCGTTGCCGGCGCGTCGGAGTACGCGCTGATGCCGACGTTGTAGCCGCCGACGGTCGAAGCGCCCGGTCCGTCGACACCCGGAAGAACGGTGTAGCCGTACTTGCCGGCAACCGAGGTCTTCTCACCGTCGACCGAGAAGCCGGACCACGTGCGCATGAAGAGTGCCTTGCCGTCACCGAACGCGGTCTGCGACTCGCCCTCGGAGTAGGTCAGTGCTTCCTGCGGGATGGTGTTGTCGGCGAAGTTGTCGACGATCGACTGAACGCCTGCCTTCGTCTTGTCGTCGATGGCCGGGGTGAGTCCGTCCGGGCCGACCCACGGGCCGTCGAAAGCGTTGGTGATCTCGGTGGTGTTGACCGTCAGGCCCTCGTAGTTCTTGAACTGACCGATGTAGCAGGAGATGCCGGCTTCGACAGCCTTCGGGCAGTTTTCCTTGAGCTCGGCCCACGTGGTGGGAGCCTTCTCGACGAGGTCCTTGCGGTAGTACAGGAACGCGGCGTTGGTGTTCTTCGGCGCTGCGTAGAGCTTGCCGTTGTAGGTGCCCGAAGCGACGGTCGACGGCAGGAGGCCGGACTCGTCGATCGCGAGGTCACCCTCGAGCGGCAGCAGCCAGCCGTTTGCGGCGAACTGAGCGGTGTTGACGACGTCGACGCCGATGAGGTCGTACTCGTCGCTCTTGGCCTGCATGCGCTGGGTGATGTCGTCGACCTGCGCGTTGGCTTCCTTGGCCAGCGGCTTGAGCGTGACCTTCTCGTCCGGATGCTCCGCATTCCAGTCGGTGATGATGTTTTCGAGCGCCTCGTTCAGGGCATCCTGCCCCTCGACGATCGTGATGGGTCCGCGGCCTTCGCTCGAGGACGATCCCCCGGATGCGGCCGTGGTGCTGGTTCCGCTGTCCTTGTCCGAATCGGACGAGCAGCCTGCCAGTACCAGCATGGACGCTGCCGTGGCTGCAATTGCAGCGCGGCGCATCGCCTTCGAGTTCAGAACCATGGATTCGCTCCCCGTATGTGTATGACAAATAGACGGTCACCGAGAGCCGGCTCACGGCATGCGCCATGGGTGCCGGCTCCCGGCATCGGCCCCTACTGTGGCACGAGACACCCCTACTTGTGGGTATTACGCCGAACCTGAATCGGTCATGTGTCGTTTGACAGGTCCGCCTAACCCAGGCGACGCCCGTCGGTGGTGGCAAAAATGTGCACCTTCTCAGGGTCGACGCGCAGGTTGACTCGCTCGCCCTTCTGCGGCGGGTTGCGCCAGTCACCACGCGAAACGATCTGCTGCAACCGTCCGCCGATCGTGGTGCGTCCGTAGACGTAGGCGTCGGAACCGAGTTCCTCGACGACGTCGACCTCCATCGGTAAGCCTTCGGCGGCGATCTCGAGGTGCTCGGGGCGAATACCCAGAACAACCTCGGTTTCGACGACACCGTTCATCGTCTCGCGCGGAACGGGAACGATCCCGTCACCGAATGCGACGCCGCCGTCGACGACGGGGAGGGTGAAGAGGTTCATCGCGGGTGAACCCATGAAGCCGGCGACGAAGACGTTCTTCGGCTTGTTGTAGAGCTCGCGCGGCGAGGCGCACTGCTGCAGGATTCCCTTTTCGAGGACGGCGACGCGGTCACCCATCGTCATGGCCTCGACCTGGTCGTGGGTCACGTAGACCATCGTCGTCGCGAGGCGTCGTTGCAGCTGCGCGATCTGCGTACGCGTCTGCACACGGAGTTTCGCGTCGAGGTTCGAGAGGGGCTCGTCCATGAGGAAGACCTGCGGCTGGCGGACGATGGCGCGGCCCATCGCAACTCGCTGACGCTGACCACCGGACAGCGCCTTGGGCTTGCGGTCGAGGTACGGCTCGAGATCGAGCATCTTCGCGACCTCTTCGACGCGGGCGCGGATCTCCGTCTTGTTGGTTCCGGCGAGCTTGAGCGCAAAACCCATGTTCTCGGCCACCGACATGTGCGGGTACAGCGCGTAGTTCTGGAAGACCATCGCGATGTCGCGCTCTTTCGGTTCCTGACCGGTGACGTCGCGGTCGCCGATGAGGATGCGCCCGCTGTGGACGTCTTCGAGCCCGGCGAGCATGCGCAGGGTGGTCGACTTTCCGCAGCCGGATGGTCCGACGAGGACGAGGAACTCGCCGTCCTCGATCGCGAGGTCGAGCTTGTCCACTGCCGGGGTGTTCGATCCGGGGAACAGGCAGGTGGTGCTCTCGAAAGTCACTGAAGCCATGACGGGGTTGATCCCTTCTACCGGCAGGAACGTGCCGGACGATCCAAGTTGAGGGTGAGCGTGTGCGCTAGCAGCATAAACGTCCGTGTCGGCGCGCGAGCGTAGTCTTTCACGGTGAGTTCGGAGAAGATGCTGACCCGCATCGGTGCGCTGCTTCGCCAAGCGGAGTCCACCGACAATCCACACGAAGGTGAAGCCTTCATGGCCGCCGCGCAGCGGTTGGCCACCGGTTCCGCGATCGACCTGGCGGTCGCGCGGGCGCACACCGCGTCCTCGGAAAAACGTGCCACACCCACTCAGCGGCTCATCACCATCGGCGAACCGGGCAAGCGCGGGCTGCGAACGTACGCCCAGTTGTTCATCGCGATCGCCGCTGCCAACGACGTACAGTGCGACATCGCGCAGACGTCGGCCGTCATCTACGCCTACGGCTTCGCCGGTGACATCGACGTGTGCGAAGCGCTGTACTCGAGCCTGCTCTTCCAGATGGTCCGTGACTCCGACGCGTACGTGCGCTCCGGGGCGTACCGCGGCGAAACGTCCGTGCGGACCGTCGTCGAAACTCGTGGACGACGACGCGTCAACACGCAGGTTCGCAAGCCTGTGGCCGGAGTGACGGCGCGCCTGAACTTCCAGATGGCGTACGCGTCCCGCATCGGCGCTCGGTTGGCCGAGACGAAGCAGGAGACGGAGAAGGCGGCGATCGCAGAATCTGCCACGTCGTCTTCGGAAACCGCACTCGTGCTGCGCAACAAGGAAATCGAGCTCAAGGACTACTACTCGTCCAACTCCCAGGCACGTGGGACGTGGCGGGGCGGTGGCCGGGCGAGTGCCGGGCACTCCTCGCATGCTCGACGAGCGGGTGATCGGGCGGCGCGCTCCGCACGTCTGGGAAACCTGCCGGAGATCGGCGGGGTGCGCGGGCAGCTCGACTCGTGAGGGATACGCAGCGGAGCGCCGTCTACGAGGCAGAGACGTTGGTGCGCACCATGTTCGATCGCGCCGACGAGCGCGGACTTCGGAGCGTCGAGGTCATGGGTTCCACCATCACGTTGCCGGTCGAGCGCAAATTCGGTTCCGTGGAGTCGGTCCAGGCGTACTGCGATCAGCTACTCGGGCTGAACTGGGTACTCGCGACCTGGCCTCGCGCAACCATTCCGGTGTCCGTACGCTCCCGCGCCGGCAATGCCGCCGCTCACTACTCGAACGACGTCATCGCCGTCCCGGACGACCGTGACGGCCGGTGGGCGCTACGCGAATTCGTTGTCTTGCACGAACTTGCGCACCACCTCGGCGACCCCACTTCCGACGAGGCCTCCCACGGGCCCGAGTTCGTCGACCGCTATACGAGCCTGGTCGGTGAGATCATCGGACCCGAGGCGACCTTCGTTCTTCGAGCGATGTTTCTTGCTGGTGGTGTTCGAACGGACTAGATGTCAGCCCTCGGTGAACCGGGTGGTGTGCGAACCGGTCGGCTGGAATACTCGGCCTATGGATGCGCCGCGCAGACTGGTCCTGGTCAAGGGTGAGTCGGAACTCCCCGATCCGGCTGTCGCCGTGCGCAAACCCCCGCTGATTCGTGAAGCCTACGGACGAGTGCTGCGGGAGGTCCGACGCGATCAGGACCGAACTCTCGACGACGTAGCCGCAAAGGTCGGGATGTCGAAGCAGTACCTCTCCGAGATCGAACGGGGCAAGAAGGAACCGTCGTCGGAAATTCTGCGCGCCATCTGCGAAGCGCTCGGGATGCCGCTCGAGCACCTGCTGTTCCGAGCGGGCAACAGGATCGTTGCGCTCAACTCCCTCACCTTCGGACATTCTCCCGCACCGATCTCCGGTCCCGTCCTGATGGCAGCCTGATCAGTTCCCTTCGATGAGGGTGTCAGCCAGTCCGTAGGAGATAGCGTCGTCGGCAGTGAAGATCCTGTCGCGATCGGTGTCCTTACGGAGCCGCTCGACGCTCTGACCGGTGTGCTTACTCAGAATCGCCTCGGTCTGCTCCCGGATTCTCAGGATCTCGGCTGCTTGAAGCGCGAGGTCCGAGATGGTGCCGCTACCTTGCGTCGACGGTTGATGCAGCAGCACCCGCGAATGGGCAAGAACATGCCGATGGCCCGGAGTGCCTGCGGCCAGAAGCACTGCAGCAGCCGAAGCCGCTTGACCCATGCAGTACGTCGAAATCGTCGGTTTCAAGAACTGCATGGTGTCGTAGATCGCGAGCATCGCCGTGGTGGAACCGCCGGGAGAGTTGATGTACAAACCGATTTCGCGATCCGGGTTGTCGGCCTGCAGATGCAGCATCTGAGCCATCACGACGTTGGCGACGCCGTCGTCGATCTCTGTGCCGAGAAAGACGATGCGTTCGTTGAGCAGCCTGCTGAAGATGTCGAAAGATCGCTCACCCGTTGGTGTTCGCTCGATGACACTGGGAATCGTGTACTGGGACATGACGTCACAATCCGATCTTGGGGAAGGTGGCTTGCGATGCGATCTCGGCGAAGGACGTCACGACGCGGTCGACGATTCCGTACTCGCGCGCCTGCTCGGCGGTGAACCAGCGATCCCGATCGCTGTCGGTCTCGATCTCTTCGACGGTCCGGCCCGTTTCGGCGGCGAGGATTTCCTGCGATTGGCGCTTCATCAGCTCGAGGCTCTCGGCCTGGATCGCAATGTCCACCGCAGTGCCACCGATACCTGCCGAAGGTTGGTGCATCATGATGCGGCTGTGCGCCAGGCTGATTCGCTTGCCGTGGGTGCCGGAGCAGAGAAGCACCTGGCCCATGCTGGCCGCGAAGCCCATCGCGACCGTCACGACGTCGTTGGGGATGAGCTTCATCGTGTCGTAGATGGCCAGGCCGGCAAACACCGATCCGCCGGGTGAATTGATGTACAGCACGATGTCGCGCTTGGGGTCCGTGGTGGCGAGGAGCACCAGTTCCGAACACACACGTTCGGCCATGGCGTCGTTGACCTCACCGGTGAGCAGAATGGTTCGTTGTCGGAAGAGCCTGTCTGTCAACAGGTCACGGTAGCCGGTATCGGTCGGCGCTTCAGTAGTCATGAATCCATTCCTACCGGCGCGGCGGTGCCGGGACCCCGCCTGTCTGCTGTGGGCAGACCACCCCTGTTTTTACCCGCCCCCCTTTTTTGAGCGAACGGCACGTTCAGTCGATCTAAGGCGCCGAAAGTACCGTTCGCTCGAAAAGGGGTGGGTACAAGAGCGGGCAAACCCGTCACCGACGGCGGCGGTAGCGGTACCGCGCACACCCGGCCATGATGGGAGAAGACAACCATTCCTCTCGTCAGGAGCGTGGCATGACTCGTCCGGTACGCATCGGTGTTCAACTCCAACCCCAGCACGCACCCGATTACGGGTTGATACGCGACGCCGTCTTGCGGTCCGAGGACGCAGGGGTTGACATCGTCTTCAACTGGGACCACTTCTACCCGTTGACCGGCGATCCCGACGGCGCCCACTTCGAATGCTGGACCATGCTCGGCGCCTGGGCCGAGCAGACCGAACGCGTCGAAATCGGCGCCCTGGTCACCGGTGGTGGCTACCGCAATCCGGATCTGCTCGCCGACATGGCGCGAACCGTCGACCACATCAGCGGTGGGCGCCTGATCCTCGGCATCGGTGCCGGCTGGTTCGAGAAGGACTACGACCAGTTCGGATACGACTTCGGCACTCCCGGTTCACGGCTGAAACTGCTGGGCGAATACCTCCCCCGCATCACGGGCCGCCTGGCGAAGGGCAACCCGCCGCCGACGCGCAACATCCCGGTCCTCATCGGCGGTGGCGGCGAGAAGAAGACCCTGCGCCTGGTCGCCGAGTACGCCGACGTCTGGCACAGCTTCGGTGACCGCGAGACACACCTGCGCAAGTCAGGCATCCTCTCCGACCATTGCGCCGACGTAGGCCGGAACCCGCTGGAAGTAGAGCACTCGGTTCCGTGGCCTGGGCTCGAGAATGCTGCTGACCTGGTCGCCGACGGTGTCTCGCTCTTCACCGTCGGCGTCAGCGGACCGGACTACGACCTCACGACGCTTGCCGAGGCCATCGCTTGGCGCGACGACAACACACCGCCTGCGTTGAGCGGGCTGGCCTGAGCGGTACCAAGGACTTCGTCGTTGTCGGCGCCGAGAACGGGCGGCGCCGACGTCAGACGTGGCCTCTGGCCGGAGAAGTTGACCGGAAAGGCCACTTGCTTCAACGGTCCGAGCGTCGGATGGTCGACGGTTCCGACCATTCCGAGCGCGGCGGTGTGGGGATCGGAGTAGATCTCGTCGAGATGGCGGATCGGTGACACCGGTACGGCGCGTTCGGCGAGAAGAGCGCACCAGTGTTCGACGGTTTCCGATGTGAAGGCGCTGGTGAGTTCTCGTTCCAGACTCTCGCGGTTCTCCACCCTGTCGCGGTTGTGGGCAAAACGCGGATCGGTGACCAGTTCACTCCTTCCGATGGCCTCGCACAGCGACGCCCACATCCCGTCGTTGCCGACAGCGATGACGAAGTACCCGTCGCTGGCAGGAAATGCTTGATACGGAGCAAGATTCGGATGACCGGAGCCCAACGCAGTCGGGCGCTCACCGGTGGCGAAGTAACTGGTCGCCCAGTTCACGTGCATCGCGAGTTGGCACTCGTACAGCGACGTGGTCACGTACTGTCCGCGCCCGGTCCGGCCTCGCTCGACCAATGCAGCCAGGACACCGACCAGTCCGAAAAGCGCTGCGCCCAAGTCTCCCAACGCAAACCCGGATTTCATCGGAGCACCACCCGGTTCACCGGTGAGCGACATGAGCCCACCCGCGGCCTGCGCGATCATGTCGTACCCCGGTTCGTCGCGCAGCGGTCCTTTTTCACCGAAGGCAGAGATGTGCAGGGTGATCAGATGCGGGTATCGCTCGGACAGTGCCTGGTAGTCGAAGATCTTCTGTAATCCGCTGCCCGGCTTGAAGTTCTCCACGACTACATCGGTCTCTTCGAGCATGCGGTGGATGATCTCCTGTCCTTCGGTGGACTTGAGGTCGATCGTGACCGACTTCTTACCGCGGTTGATCGCGAGGTAGTAGGCGGCATCTACCCCGACGAAGGGAGGCCCCCACGAACGCGTGGGGTCGCCGCCTTCAGGGTGTTCGATCTTGGTGACGTCGGCACCGAGATCGGCAAGCGACATGGTTGCGTACGGCCCGGCAAGGATCTTCGACAGATCCAGAACACGGACGCCGGCGAGGGGTGTGGGGCCTGTTGGCGAGTTCACCGATGACCACCTGCTACAGAGAGGAACTCGGCTACGACGTCACGTGCATCATCCAGCTCGACGTCACCGCCGTCGGTGATCACGTCGAGATTGCCGAGCGCAGCCGACGGCACCTTCCTCACAAGACCGGCCAGGTAGGAATTCGCCACCAGCAGTGACCGGTACCCATTACCGTGTCGGATGCCGTGATCCGCAAGATCGAAAAGCAGGGTCGCCATGACGGCACGAGCGAGCTCGTCGGCATACTTTGCGCTGGCGGCCTGGGCGGCATCGTCAGATCCGGAGATCAGACGATCTCCTTCCTCTACCAGTTCCTCCCAGCGCCGCAACAGAACTCCGGCCCCGGCTTCGCAATCCGGTCCGACGGTGGACAAGATGTCCGTCATCGCTTCCGCGACCGTGCGGTGCGAGTTGAACTTGCGTAGGCACCGAAGTACGTCCAGCGCAATGACATTGCTCGAGCCCTCCCAGATCGAGCCCAAGTGGGCATCCCGCACTAGTCGCGCGTTGGCCCATTCCTCGATGTAGCCGTTTCCTCCGCGCACCTCCATGGCCTCGCCGGTGACCACCCGCGCGCGTTTGCAGACAAAGTGTTTGGCGATCGGTGTCAGTACCCTGATCAGTGCGCGCGCCTGTTCGTCGCCGCCGTCTGCTGCCTGAAGACACTGTGCGCTGTACGCGACCAGGGCCAGCGAAGCCTCGGCATCGAGTGCAAGGGGAAGAAGCGTCGCCCGCATCAGCGGCTGCTCGAAGAGCCTCTTACCGAACACGACTCGGCTCTTCGAATGCTCGACGGCTTCGCGGACTGCTCGGCGCATGAGAGCGCTCGAACGCATCGCATTGGAGAGGCGAGACGTGTTGACCATCTCCGCCATCTGGCGGAACCCTCGATCGAGTTCACCGACCTGGAGAGCGTGCGCGCGGTTCAGCGTCACCTCGCCGCTCGGCATGGAACGCGTACCCAGCTTGTCCTTGAGACGATCGATCGTGAGGTTGTTGCGCTCGCCGGATCCCAAGGTCTTGGGCACCATGAACATTCCAACTCCACGCGTCGAACCATCCTGTCCGCCCGGGAATCTTGCGAGGGTGATGATCACATCGGCATCCGGGTTGGAGGCGAACCACTTCTTGCCCGTCAGAACCCATCCGTCACCGTCGCGCTCGGCGCGTGTTTCGGTGCAGGCGATGTCGGTGCCTGCCTGAATCTCGGTCATGAACATCGCACCCGTCTTCGCCTGCTCGGGGTCCGTCGACGTCAACGCGTCGATCCAGGGCGAGAACACGGCCGGATCACCGAACATACGCAGGGTCCGCGCAGCAGCATCTGTCATCGACACCGGGCAGGCCAGCCCGAACTCGGCCTGCACGAAGATGTACGACGCGAGGTACTTCGCGAGTGGCGGATGCACGGAGTCCCATCCGTGCAACCCTTTTCGGTGCGACATCGCGGACAGGCCGTACTCGTTGTACGCCGCCCGGCACAGTTCCAGGTAGGCCGGGTGATAGGAAATCCGGTCGACGCGGTCACCGGCCTTGTCGAATTGCTGCAGCACCGGCGGGTTCTTGTCTGCGATGTCGGCAAGCTCGGACAAGCGGCCGGCGGCATCTCGGCCCAGTCGGTCGAGCAATCCGTTCAACGTCTCTCGGTCCGCCCCGGCGGTCCATCTGTCCACTACCGCTGTCAGAGCGGGGTCGGTGTGTGCAAAGTTCATCAGTGGTCAACGCCTTTCAGGGTGGAAGCATCGGTCATGTTCGAGGAGCTCGTCGACTCCAGCCCTTGCGCGTGCAGCGCACTCCTGCGCAACAAAGCCGTCATACAGACAAGGGAGAGAACGACATACACGAGCCCAAGAGCGACGACCGGCCAGATCGAGTTGGTTCGCGTCAGCAGATACTGGCTGACCATCGGGGCCGTTCCGGCAAATACGGCGGTCGACAATTGGTACGACAGAGAGATGCCGGTATACCGAACATTGGTGGGGAAAACCTGCGCCAGGATGCCGGCCAACGCGGCGTAATACATTGCGTGAGGCGCCGTCGCGAGGACCATCCCCAGAATCGCCAAGGGCACGGAGCCCGTCTGAACCAGCACGAACATCAGTGGTAGGAGCACGATCTCCGGAAGCAGCATCCAGCGGACCGCTTTCGACGGATCGATCCGCGTGGCCAGCACAGCGCCGAAAGGCTGTACGAGCGCCTGGGCTACCAGTGCCACGGTGATCACGAGGAGGAAGTCACTGCGCTCGAAGCCGAGATCCGTTGTCGCCCAGGAGAGCGCAAAGGTTGTCTTGACGTACGTGATGGCAACACCGGCAACCACAGCGCCGACGCCGAGAGCAAGTTCGACGGGATGCGAACGCAACACTTCGACCAGCGGCATCCGTGTACGTTCCTGTGCCGCAACAGCCTTCTTCATCTCGGGTGTCTCGGAGATGTGCAGTCGGATGTAGAGAGCGACGATCACCAAAGCTGCGGATCCGAGGAACGGCAGACGCCAACCCCACGACTCGAACACGGAATCCGACATCAACGTCAGGCCGAGGAAGGCCAGCGTCGCGAGCAGGTTGCCGACCGGTGAACCCTGCTGCGCAAACGCACCGTAGAGCACCTTTTTCTTCGGGGGAGCGAACTCGGTGGCGATCAATACGGCGCCACCCCATTCGCCGCCCATGGCAATGCCCTGGAGAACACGCAGTGCCACAAGCAGTATCGGTGCCCAGATCCCGATCTGGGAGTACGTAGGGAGGAGGCCGACACCGACAGTTCCCAACCCCATGAGCGCGAGGGTGATGATCACGGCGTTCTTGCGACCGAACTTGTCTCCGAAATGACCGAACACCACTCCGCCGACCGGACGAGCCACGAATCCCACGGCAAAAGTCGCGAAGGCTGCGAGTGTTCCCACCGCCGGCGACGCATCCGGGAAGAACAGCGGGCCGAGCACCAAGGCGGATGCGGTTCCATAGATGTAGAAGTCGAACCACTCGATAGTCGTTCCGACAAACGCCGTGATTCCGGCCTTGCGTGCCTGTTTGGTGTTGTATTCAGGCGGATTGGTGTCTTGACCTGGGTGTTGATCCACGGTTCTCCCTGATTCTCGCGTCGGGCATCACCAAGGGATGCAATGTGAGGCGTGAATCACTATCGTCCGAAATCCATGTAGAGTCCAAGACTTAGTTCGACTCATTTATGTGGAAGAACCACATAATGAAACCCGGGAGGAGCGACATGGAATTGCGTCAGCTGCGCGCGTTTCTCGCAGTCGCCGACGAACTTCATTTCGGTCGGGCCGCCGAGCGACTCCACATCGGGCAGTCGCCGCTCAGCCAGACCATTCGGGCGCTCGAGCGCGAACTCGGCACCGACCTGTTTGTCCGGACCACCAGATCAGTGCAATTGACCGCAGCCGGCGAAGCCTTGGTCACGCCCGCACGAATCATCGAAGCGCAGATCGCCGTCGTACGGGATATCGCATCAGCGGCGTCGACCGGGGAAACAGGCCGTGTCACGGTGGGTTTCGGCGGAACGGGCGGCTACACGGTGCTGTCGGCCCTCACACGATCGCTGGCCGACTCCCATCCGGGAATCGAACTGGACCTACGGCCGCAGATGTACTCGGGTGAGGTGCTCGACGCTCTCCGACGCGGAACACTCGACATGGGCATAGTCGGCCTGCCCATTCCGCGCGGATTCGAGACTCACACTGTGCGCGAGGAAACCTTGATGGTCGCGGTCCCGGCCAGGCATCACCTCAGTACCAGGGACTCGGTGTCACCGGAAGACCTGGCAACCGAGCGATTCGTGATGTATCCCGCCGAGCACGGCTCGGTGGTGCGCGATGCGACGTTGTCCGTCTGCGCCACAGCAGGTTTCACGCCCACCGTCGCGCACGAAGCCCCCGATCCGTACAGCCTGTTGGCCATGGTCGGAGCGGGGGTCGGGATCGCCGTCGTCGTGGAGTCGACGGCGCATCTGTCCATGGACGGGGTCGTGTACCTGCCGATCGCCGGGGCCACGCCCACGCTGAAAATCGCGATGGCATGGCGACCGAACAATCCGACGCCGGCAGTACACACCGTCACCAGGGTACTGAGGGAGCAGCCTTAGGCTCTCGCGAGAATCCCCGCGAAATCTGTTCCCACAGCCAGAGTTCCGTACTCGTGACCACGGTCGGCGCCGAGGCGAGCGGCAATGAACGCATCGGACGAGGCGGCCGGGGAGTGGCGCACCATGAGCGAAGCCTGCAGCGCCAACGCCATTGCCTCGACGACGGTCCGAGCGCGGAGCTGGGCGTCGGCGGGTGCCATCGTGGCGAGCTCACCGAGTTGGCGTCGTACCCGATCGAGGTGCTGATCGAGGACCGGGTTGTTGCCGCGAGCGAGGTTGACCTCGTGGTCGAAGGCGGCAACGGAATCGGGTTCACGGGTCATCGCGCGCAGGACATCGAGTGCGATGACGTTGCCCGACCCCTCCCACACGGCCATGACGGGCTGCTCACGGTAGCGACGGGCAAGCGGGAAGTCCTCGGTGTAACCGTTACCGCCCAGGCATTCGAGTGCCTCGTAGGAGTGGTGCGGGCCGCGCTTGCAGATCCAGTACTTCGCAACAGCCGTCGCGAGTCGGCGGAACGCCTTTTCCTGCTCGTCCGCGTCCTCGTCCTGCGCGCGAGCCAATCGCAGTGCGGTGATGGTGGCGGCTTCGGATTCGAGAGCCAGATCGGCAAGCACCGACGTCATCGCCGGCTGATCTGCCAGGACGGCACCGAAAGCGCTGCGGTGCCGTGCATGCCACACCGCTTCGGCGACCGACTGACGCATACCTGCCGTGCTGCCGAGGATGCAGTCGAGTCGCGTCTGGGACACCATTTCGATGATGGTCCGCACGCCACGACCCGGTTCGCCGATCATGGTGCCGACGGTGCCGTCGAGTTCGATCTCGGACGACGCGTTGGACTTGTTGCCCAGCTTGTTCTTCAGACGCTGGATGCGGAAGATGTTGCGTGTGCCGTCGGGCAGGATGCGGGGGAGAAGGAAGCAGGAAAGTCCCTCACCGGCTGCACCTTCGGCCTGAGCAAGAACCAGGAACGCGTCGGACATCGGCGCGGAGCAGAACCACTTGTGTCCGGTGAGCAGGTAGTCCGCACCCGGGCCGCCACGTCCGGCCGGCTTGGCGATGGTCGTGTTGGCTCGCACGTCGGAGCCGCCCTGCTTTTCCGTCATGGACATTCCGAATATCGCGGATGCCTTTCCGGGAGCATCCAACTCGGGGGTGTAGCTCCGAGAAAGGGCACGCGGGGTCCAGATGGCGGCTACATCGGGTTGCAGCTCGAGCGAGGGGATCACGGCGTGCGTCATGGAGATCGGGCACGCGTGGCCCGGTTCGACCTGGGAGAAGAGCATGAATGCCGCGGCCCGAGCCACGTTGGCACCCGGCTTCGGGTCAGCCCAGGCAGAGGTGTGCGCACCGTGCGCAACGGCAGCAGAGATGATCCGGTGATACGACGGATGGTATTCGACCTCGTCGATGCGGTTTCCCCAGCGATCGAAGGTCTTCAATTCGGGGATCACCGTGTTGGCCAACTCGGCGTCGTGCTGGAATCCAGCACTGCCAACCAGTTCACCAATATCGGTGAGTTCGCTTGTGGCCCAATCGGCGTCGTGGCGCGCGACGCCTTCGACCAGGACCGCATCGAGCTGGAACTCGTTGACGTCCGTGCGCGGTACCGACTGGTTGAGCACTGCATGGGTGCGATGCGGAGCCGGGTGGGTGACGGTCTTCTCGGAAATATCAGTCATGACAGGCCTTTCAGCTCGCTGCGCGGATGAGGTGCTTCTGGATCTTGCCGGTCGGTGTACGCGGAAGAATGGTCGCGAACACCACTTCACGCGGAATCTTGTAGCGCGCCAACTTGTCCGAGAGGTAGTCCTTGATGTCGTCGGCGCTGATGACATCCGGTTCACGCCAGACGACGTGTGCGACGACGGTCTCGCCCCATTCTTCGTTGGGTTTTCCGACAACGGCGACGTCGACGACGTCCGGGTGGCCGGAGATCACGTCCTCGACCTCCTTGGAGTAGACGTTCTCACCGCCCGTGATGATCATGTCCTTCGCGCGGTCGACGATGAAGAGGTAACCGTCCGCATCCTTGCGCGCCAGATCGCCGGTGCGATACCAACCTCCGTCGGCAAAAGCAGCCTTCGTGGCAGCGGGGTCGTCGAGGTACCCCTGCATGACGGTGTCGGCGCGCAGCCAGATCTCACCGATCTGATCGGGCTCCGCGTCGGTGCCGTCATCGGCAACCAGGCGCAGGTCGACGCCGGCCAGCGCGACGCGGCCGATCGAGCCCGCCTTGCTCAACTGCTCCTCGGGGTACAGCACAGTGCCCACCGGCCCGGTCTCGGTCATGCCGTAGACCTGCCGGAATTCGGTGGTGCCGTACGACTCCACCAGTCGCCGAGCGACATCCGCGCCGATCGGTCCGCCGCCGTACAACCACGCACGAACGCTACCGAGGTTGTAGTCGGCAAAGTTCGGCACGAGGTTGAGTGCAGTGGTGTAGATGACCGGCGGGCCGAAGCAGAGGGTAATACGTTGTTCCTGAACAGTTTCCAGGAATTTGACGGGACGGTACTCGCGCAGCAGCACGACGGTTCCGCCCATGTAGAGCGTGGACATGAACCAGTTGTTGAGCGGGGAAGCGTGCCAGATCGGGACGGCCATGAGCAGGCGCTCGTCCCGAGTCATCGACACGGCGAGGGCCGCTGTGACGGCAACACCGACGACGTTGCGGTGGCTGTGGACGCAGCCCTTGGGCGAGCCGGTAGTCCCCGAGGTGTAGAGGATTTCAGCCGGATCGTTCTCGTCGATGTCGATACCGTCAACGCCCTCCTGGCGGGTGATGGCGTCGTCGAAGAAGTCGAAACCGTCTGCGACAGAGTCCGTGCTGATCAGCTTGGCCGTTGTCTCCAGTCGACCGACAACCGGCGCCAACTCACCGTCGAAGACGCACACCGACACCTTCGCGTGTCCCAGCACGTAGGCAACTTCCGGAGTCTGCATCTTGTGGTTGATGGGGACCACGACGGCGCCCAAGCGCCAGGCACCGAGCATCGCGTACACGAATCCCGGAGTGTTGTAACACATCAGCGCGACGCGGTCGCCCGGCTGCACGCCCAGCGACTGCAAATAGCCTGCGGCGCGTCGACTTCCGTCCTGAACCTGGGAGTACGTGTGATCGTGACCGTCGAATATCAGGAAGGGTTTGTCCGGGGTCTTGGTGACGTTGCTGTCGAATACGCGAACGATGTTCATCGAAGTCCTTGTCGGAGAATCACGCTCGAAGAGAGTTCATTCCATCGAGCTGTTGAGTACGGCGTCGGGTATCTGGAGAGTGGCGAAGATGACGGCGACCGCCTCCTCGAGGGAGTAACCGAAGCTCTCGCCGGTGGCAGTTTTCTGAATGACGAGGCCGAAGATCGCAGACCAGAAGGCCTTGGATTCGACGTCGATGCCCGCGCGCAGCTGCCAGCCGGTGCGGATCAAGGTACGGAGGAGGGCTGTTTCACCCGAGGAATGCAGAGTGCGAAGCGTCTCGGAGATCAGATCGCGGAGTTCACCACGGCGACCCGTCATCATCATCGCTTCCACGAACAGTTCGACACTGGGAGCGCCCGAGCCGAGGAGTGATCCGACCAGCTTCTCGGTGTAGTCACCCACGGTGTCGGCGTCGGCGGCGTCGACCTCGGCACGCTTGCCTGCGCGCAGAACGGCTGCACACGCCACCTCGACGAAGAGCTTCTCTTTTGAGCCGTAGTAGTAGGTCACCTGGTTGGGATGGGCGCCGGCGGCGGTGCAGATCTGCGCGATGGACACGCTGTCGCCATGTTCGAGGAAGAGCTCGGTTGCAGCGTTGAACAGTGCCATGCGCGTCTGCTTGCCCGACTCACGCGTCGCGCGCGCTGCGGGAACTGACTCGGTGACCATCACGAACTCCTACTTGTTTGTATGACAAACAATAACTCGGCGTTGTTTGTATGGCAAACAATTTCTCCCGACGTGATGACATGTCGACTCCTATCGACATGTCCGATGTGCGGGATTACTCTCTGAACATCGAGCACCCGAGAACTTCGGCTTTTCTGCGAGGAGGCGCCCTGCAATGCTCGCGCGATCCGGCTTCTCCCTGCCCACACGCACGACTCTCACGGGCGACTGGGCAGATTTATTGCGTGAGCATTTTGTCGCGCTCGACGTATCCGATATCGAAGACGGCGATGGATTCAGTGGGGCCGTGCACTCGGCCCAACTCGCACACGTTCGGGTGTCCGCAGTTCAATCGATGGAACAACGAATAGTCCGTAGCAGCAGCCTGATCAAGAGTGACGGTGCGGACTATCTGCAAATCGGAATGATCCGCCGCGGTAGCGCGGTAGTGCGGCAAGACGACCGCGAATGCGTCCTACGACGTGGCGACTACGTCCTGTACGACACCACGCGCCCCTTCGATTGGCAGATCGAGGGACACGCACACGACGGCATCTGGGGACTCGAGGTGTTCACCTGGCCACGGTCATACCTGTCACTCAGCGACGCGGAGGTCACGAGCTTGACCGCCATTGCCTTCGACGGACACGCGGGCCTGAGTGGCCTGCTGGGTCGCTTTCTTCACGATCTTGCCTCCGTCCGCATGACGTCCGACGCGAGCGGAGACGAGGAGGAAGTCGTCAACGAGATCGGCAGCCTGGTCAAGTCGGTTCTTCACGCAACCGCGCGTCCGATCGTCTCCCGGCGAACTGGCCTGTACGAATCCGCTCTGTCGGCCATAGACGCCCGCCTCGCTGACCCGGCCCTGTCTCCGGTGGACATCGCGGGATCAGTCAAAGTCTCCATTCGCCAGTTGCACCGAGCCTTCGCCGAACACGGCACAACGGTGTCGCGTTCGATTCGCAGCCGTCGACTCGACGGTTGCCGTCGTGAGATCGTGCAACGCCACGGCGTAGAGCGGTCGCTGACCCAGATTTCTCACCGCTGGGGATTCACCGACCTGGCCGCCTTCAGTCGCGCATTCAAGGCGGAGTTCGGGATCAGCCCGCGGCAATACCGGTCGCAAGCAGTGGCCCCCACAAGTACTGCCCGCTGATCTGTAACATCCTCGGACACTTACCCATTCAACATGATGTTCAAAACGTTCGGTCGCCGACGCCTATCCACAATTCTCGGCGCGGTAGGCCAAGTATCGGGCGCTGACGGCCAAGTTTGCTCGGCCTCGCGGGCGTAGATTTTCGGCACGGCGTTGCCAAGTGCCAGGCACCCGATCCGACCACCTACATCACAGGGAGCACTCATGGAATCTGCAATCGGTGAACATCTTCAATGCCCGCGCACGCTGACCAGGCGCGTTCCGGATACCTATTCGCCACCATTTCCCATGTGGGTCGGGCGTGCGGACGACACATTGCACCAGGTCGCGATGGGCTATCTCGGCGTGCAGTTCCGCGGCGAGGATCAGCGCTCGGCAGCACTGCAGTCCATGCGGGATATCGTCGCCGGCTTCGACTTGCCGGACGGACCGGCACACCACGATCTGACCCACCACATCGACAACCAGGGCTACGAGAATCTGATCGTGGTCGGGTACTGGAAAGATGTTTCTTCCCAACATCGTTGGAGCACATCAGCTCCGGTGGCCTCCTGGTGGGAGTCCGAGGACCGCTTGTCCGACGGATTGGGGTTCTTCCGGGAGATCGTGGCACCGAGAGCCGAACAATTCGAGACGCTCTACGCGTTCCAGGACGATCTCCCCGGAGTGGGAGCCGTCATGGACGGTGTCAGCGGCGAGATCAACGAGCACGGCTACTGGGGTTCGATGCGCGAGCGCTTTCCGATCTCTCAGACCGACTGGATGCAGGCCTCGGGCGAACTACGGGTCGTCGCCGGTGACCCCGCCGCAGGTGGACGCGTAGTAGTGCGGGGACACGACAACATCGCACTGATCAGATCCGGGCAGGACTGGGCCGACGCGGAAGCAGACGAGCGCAGCCTCTACCTCGACGAAATCCTGCCCACTCTTCAATCGGGCATGGACTTCCTCCGCGACAACGGCCCGGCCGTCGGGTGCTACAGCAACCGTTTCGTACGCAATATCGACATCGACGGAAACTTCCTCGACCTGAGCTACAACATCGGTCACTGGGCCTCACTCGACCAACTCGAGCGGTGGTCGGAATCCCACCCGACCCATCTGCGGATCTTCACGACGTTCTTCCGGGTGGCCGAGGGCCTGTCGAAATTACGTCTCTACCATGAGGTCTCGGTATTCGATGCCGCCGATCAGCTGTACGAGTACATCAACTGCCATCCCGGGACCGGGATGCTGCGCGACGCGGTGACCACCGCCGCGCACTGACCGAAGCCGCCGGAAATCTTCGGCCACGTTCTTTCCCTCGGAGGCAACTCGAGATATGTTGACGAGTGTCGACATATCTCAGTAGAGGCCATCGAGGAAGCGCGGACAGCACACAGTGACTACTCAAAGAAACGAAGAGTTGGCGTTTGCTGTGCTGGCCGACCAGGTGCGCCGACAGATTCTCGACACTCTGGCTACCCACGGCGAATGCAACGCAGGCTTCATCAGCGATCAAATTTCGACGGTCGGTCGCACCACGGTATCCACACATCTCAAGGCGCTGCGGCTGTCCGGAGTTATCGTCGAACGCCGTCAAGGACGTCATCGCTTGTTTTCGATCGATCCGTCTGGGCCCGCCAACGATGCACTCCAGTTCCTGCGCGACGTCCTCGGGCGAGCGCTGGAAGCAGGTTCGAACGCCTCCGAGTTGCCGACCACGGCGACTGAGGATTCCGACGCGGCTTCGGTGCGTCGCCGGGCTTGAGGCCCTGTTTGAGCCCCAGCATCTATTTCAGGCAGGAAGTAGAACGTGCCAGGTCTCTCCGTAACGGCACAGATCGTGACGACGGACCCACCAGGGTCAGCCTTCGAGCGCTTCGAAACGGGGCAACTGCTCGAACTCGAATGTGAGCAACTGACGGTCGGGGCCGCCGTCGCCATCTCCCTTCCCGTCGGCGACGGCGCACGCGCAGATGTAGCCGGAATGCCGATCACTCTGTTGGGGTATGTCGCCGGCGTGAAGCGGGGCCGCTCGGTCGTAATCGTGCACCACCAACCGTGGCGCGGCCGTCTGACGATCCGGTTCTTTCCCGACGGCACCGGCACCCGACTCGTTCTCGAGTCCAGCCTCGATCAGGACGGCATTTCCTGGCTTGCCAACAAGCGCGGATTTGCTCCACCCGAACCTCCGCGCTCCGACCGACATCGGATCGGACTGCTGGTCAGCAAATCCGGCTCGGCGGCTGTATTCGCCCAGGCCACAGAAACACTCGCTGCCCTGGCGGTCGAAGAGATCAATGCCGACGGCGGTGTCGGCGGCGTTCTCGTCGACTTGGTGATCGGCGATGACGCTTCCGACTCGGCGGCCGGAGCGGCGACCGCACTGCGATTGATGAAAAGCGGATGTCGCGCCATTTTTGCGTGCGTGACGTCGTCGACCTTCAACGCCGCCGCATCTGCGTTGCAAAACACCGGTGTGTTGTTGGTACACACAGTTCTCAACGAAGGAGGTCGATCGCGTCCGGGGATCCTTCGATTGGGTGAGCGGCCACTCGACCAGACGCGAGCGGGCATACCCGCAATGATGTCCGAGACCGGTTCTCGCACTTGGTTCCTGGTCGGTCAGCAGTATTCGTGGTCGTTCGGAGCACATTGGGCGGCTCGGCGTGTGATCGCCGAATCCACAGGTTCGGTGGCCGGCGAAGTCTACGTACCGTTGGGAACAACCGACTTCTCACGGATCATCGAGTCGATAGTCGACTCCGGGGCGGAACTGATTCTTTCCACCCTGGTGGGCCATGACGAGGTCTTCTTCGAACGGCAATGCGCCCAGCACGGACTGCGGGCCACCACGCGGACGTTCGCGCTGGTCCTCGACGAGGCCACTCAGCAGCTCATCGGCAATTCCGATGCCGACGGAGTCTGGGCGGCATTCGGCTACTTTCAATCCGCAGCCGGCGAACACGACCTCGACAAGCGATACAGCGCAAGCTCGAACGAACTCCTGCCTCCGCTCAGTTCCCTGTCGGAGACAACGTACGAAGCGATCGTCGCTTACGCACGCGCAGTCGAACGAACGTCGGCTGGCGATCCGGAAACAGTACTTCGGCAGCTTGTCACAACGTCGAAAGGCTCGACGGACACCGGCGTTCCACTGCATCGCCCGAT
Organism: Rhodococcus sp. FW305-130; assembly: GCF_058788335.1. Taxonomy (NCBI): domain Bacteria; kingdom Bacillati; phylum Actinomycetota; class Actinomycetes; order Mycobacteriales; family Nocardiaceae; genus Rhodococcus; species Rhodococcus sp. FW305-130. The sequence continues at coordinate 46,326 of NZ_JBYTAP010000015.1, forward strand.
CCTGATCGCTGAATCACGCCATGGGCGTCTGTACCCCCGCTCTCTCTGAGCGCCCGTAACCCGAACTTAACGAGTCAATATGTCGATACCTATTGACGCAATTATGGATCTGGCCCTAGTCTGAAAGACAAGTGAAGCCGATCACATCAGGAGCACACTTCTCATGGCGACAATCCGACCTGACGACAATGCAATAGACACCGCTGCAAGGCATTACGGCATCACTCTCGACCAATCAGCCCGGCTCGAGTGGCCGGCACTGATCGACGGAGCACTGGGCTCCTACGACGTCGTCGACCAGTTGTACGCCGACGAGGCAACCCCGCCGACCACGTCACGCGAGCACGCCGTGCCAACTGCGAACGAAAACCCCTTGAGCGCTTGGTATGTGACCACAAGCATCCCGCCGACGTCGGACGGCGTCCTGACCGGCCGACGCGTGGCGATCAAGGACAACGTGACCGTGGCCGGAGTTCCGATGATGAACGGATCTCGGACGGTGGAGGGATTCACTCCGTCTCGCGACGCAACTGTGGTCACTCGACTACTGGCGGCCGGTGCAACCGTCGCAGGCAAAGCTGTGTGTGAGGACCTGTGTTTCTCCGGTTCGAGCTTCACACCGGCAAGCGGACCGGTCCGCAATCCATGGGACCCACAGCGTGAAGCAGGTGGATCATCCGGTGGCAGTGCAGCTCTCGTTGCAAACGGTGACGTCGATTTTGCCATCGGCGGGGATCAAGGCGGATCGATCCGGATCCCGGCGGCATTCTGCGGCGTCGTCGGACACAAGCCGACGTTCGGGCTCGTCCCGTATACCGGTGCATTTCCCATCGAGCGGACAATCGACCATCTCGGCCCGATCACACGCACGGTCCACGATGCCGCACTGATGCTCTCGGTCATCGCCGGTCGCGACGGTAACGACCCACGCCAAGCCGACAGCGTCGAAGCAGGTGACTATCTGTCCACCCTCGACTCCGATGTGGATGGTCTGCGAATCGGGATCGTTCGAGAAGGTTTCGGGCACGCGGTCTCACAGCCCGAGGTCGACGACGCAGTCCGCGCAGCGGCACACAGTCTGACCGAAATCGGTTGCACGGTAGAGGAAGTAAACATCCCGTGGCACCTGCATGCTTTCCACATCTGGAACGTGATCGCCACGGACGGTGGTGCCTACCAGATGTTGGACGGCAACGGATACGGCATGAACGCCGAAGGTTTGTACGATCCGGAACTGATGGCACACTTTGCTTCTCGACGCATTCAGCACGCCGACGCTCTGTCCGAAACCGTCAAACTAGTGGCCCTGACCGGCCACCACGGCATTACCGCCCTCGGCGGCGCGAGCTACGGCAAAGCCCGGAACCTCGTACCGCTCGCCCGCGCCGCCTACGACACTGCCTTGAGACAATTCGACGTCCTGGTGATGCCCACACTGCCCTACGTCGCATCCGAATTGCCGGCGAAGGACGTGGATCGTGCAACCTTCATCACGAAGGCTCTCGGGATGATCGCCAACACGGCACCATTCGACGTGACCGGACATCCGTCCCTGTCCGTTCCGACCGGCCTGGTAAACGGGCTTCCGGTCGGAATGATGATTACCGGCAAGACCTTCGACGATGCGACGGTCCTCCGGGTCGGGCGCGCATTCGAAAAGCTTCGCGGCGCGTTTCCGACGCCTGCCGACCGCATCTCCGACTCTGCACCACAACTCAGCCTCACCTAATCCTGTATCCGCACTTGCACAACAAATTCCACCGATTCACACATGATCAGCCCGCATAGAAAAGGTGAACCAGATGTCAGTAACGATCGACCACACAACGGAGAACGCCGCACCGGCCCAGGCGCCGGTCTCCGATCGCGCGTGGGCCCTGTTCCGCGCACTCGACGGTAAGGGATTGGTACCCGACGGTTACGTCGAGGGATGGAAGAAGACCTTCGAGGAGGACTTCAGTCCAAGGCGCGGAGCGGAATTGGTCGCGCGGGCTTGGACCGACCCCGATTTCCGGCAGCTGCTTCTCACCGACGGTACCGCCGCGGTTGCCCAGTACGGATATCTGGGCCCCCAGGGCGAATACATCGTGGCAGTCGAAGACACCCCGACCCTCAAGAACGTGATCGTGTGCTCGCTGTGTTCATGCACCGCGTGGCCCATCCTCGGTCTGCCGCCGACCTGGTACAAGAGTTTCGAATACCGTGCACGCGTGGTCCGCGAGCCACGGAAGGTTCTCTCCGAGATGGGAACCGAGATCGCGTCGGACGTCGAGATCCGCGTCTACGACACCACCGCCGAAACTCGGTACATGGTCCTACCGCAACGTCCCGCAGGCACCGAAGGCTGGAGCCAGGAACAACTGCAGGAAATCGTCACCAAGGACTGCCTGATCGGCGTCGCAGTCCCGCAGGTCCCCACCGTCTGACCACCCCGACAAGAAAGAAGCACACCATGGATGGAGTACACGATCTTGCCGGAGTTCAAGGCTTCGGCAAAGTCCCGCATACCGTCAACGCCGACATCGGCCCCACCTTCCACGCCGAGTGGGAACACCTGCCGTACAGCCTGATGTTCGCCGGTGTCGCCGAACTCGGGGCCTTCAGCGTCGACGAAGTTCGATACGTCGTCGAGCGGATGGAGCCCCGCCACTACATGATGACCCCGTACTACGAGCGGTACGTCATCGGCGTCGCGGCACTGATGGTCGAAAAGGGAATCCTGACGCAGGAAGAGCTCGAAAGCCTTGCAGGAGGACCGTTCCCACTCTCACGGCCCAGCGAATCCGAAGGCCGACCGGCTCGCATCGACACAACCACCTTCGAGGTCGGTCAGCGAGTACGTGTGCGAGACGAATACGTTCCCGGGCATATTCGAATGCCTGCTTACTGCCGAGGACGCGTGGGGACCATCGCTCACCGGACCACCGAGAAGTGGCCGTTCCCCGACGCAATCGGTCACGGCCGCAACGACGCCGGCGAAGAACCCACGTACCACGTGAAGTTCGCCGCCGAGGAATTGTTCGGCAGCGACACCGACGGCGGAAGCGTCGTTGTCGACCTCTTCGAGGGTTACCTCGAGCCTGCGGCCTGATCTTCCAGCATTCCAGGCGGCGGTCACGCGATCGCAGCGGTTCGCGTGACCGCCGCCTGATCACAACGATTCACTCATTCGGAAGGACACTGGAAATCATGGTCGACACACGACTTCCGGTCACGGTGCTGTCAGGTTTCCTGGGCGCCGGGAAGACGACGCTACTCAACGAGATCCTGCGCAATCGGGAGGGCCGCCGGGTTGCGGTGATCGTCAACGACATGAGCGAAATCAACATCGACAGTGCAGAAGTCGAGCGTGAGATCTCGCTCAGTCGCTCCGAGGAGAAACTGGTCGAGATGACCAACGGCTGCATCTGCTGCACTCTGCGAGAGGATCTTCTCTCCGAGATAAGCGCCTTGGCCGCCGATGGCCGATTCGACTACCTTCTCATCGAATCTTCGGGCATCTCCGAACCGCTGCCCGTCGCGGAGACGTTCACCTTCATCGATACCGACGGCCATGCCCTGGCCGACGTCGCCCGACTCGACACCATGGTCACAGTCGTCGACGGCAACAGTTTTCTGCGCGACTACACGGCTGGAGGTCGCGTCGAAGCCGATGCCCCGGAAGATGAACGCGACATCGCGGATCTGCTTGTCGATCAGATCGAGTTTGCCGACGTCATCCTGGTGAGCAAGGCCGATCTCGTCTCGCACCAGCACCTGGTCGAATTGACTTCGGTCCTAAGATCTTTGAACGCAACTGCTGCGATAGTTCCGATGACTCTCGGCCGTATCCCACTCGACACGATTCTCGATACCGGCTTGTTCTCGCTCGAGAAAGCTGCTCAGGCCCCTGGATGGCTACAAGAACTCCAAGGTGAACACACCCCCGAAACCGAGGAGTACGGAATCGGTTCGGTGGTGTACCGCGAGCGCGCGCCCTTCCACCCACAACGCCTGCATGATTTCCTGAGCAGCGAGTGGACCAACGGAAAGTTACTTCGGGCCAAGGGCTACTACTGGAATGCCGGCCGGTTCACCGAGATCGGGAGTATTTCTCAGGCCGGTCATCTCATTCGCCACGGATACGTCGGCCGTTGGTGGAAGTTTCTACCCCGTGACGAGTGGCCGGCCGACGACTACCGTCGCGACGGAATCCTCGACAAGTGGGAAGAACCTGTCGGTGACTGCCGACAAGAACTCGTCTTCATCGGCCAATCCATCGACCCGTCTCGACTGCACCGAGAACTCGACGCGTGTCTACTCACCACAGCCGAGATCGAACTCGGGCCAGACGTGTGGACCACCTGGAGCGACCCCCTGGGCGTCGGCTATACCGACCAGACCGTTTGATATTGGTCCGATTTGCCGTAAGTTGTGCGCAATGGGGCTATCACGCAACCGAACTCGGGCGTTGTTGATCGTCGCGGCAATCGCAGCCGGGACCGCTGCCGCGGCGAAACCGGCGGAGGCCACCTGGACAACCGCGCCGATGTGCGGCGATTGGCAGGTCGAGGCCGTAGCCCAAGGGTTGGAACAGCTCGAAAACCTCGAGACCGATGACAACGGCGGGTTCTACCTCTCCGGCGAGTCGAAGATCTATCACGTCGACGCCGAAGGACAGGTACGAACCGTCCTCGACGGCATTGCTGCTCCTGGCGGTTTGCAGCTCGACGGTTCGAGGCTGTCCTTCCTCACCAGACAGGACGGCAAGCTGTGGCAACTGGACACCACGACGGATCAGCTGTCCGCGCCCGCCGACTTCGCGGGCAACGGCTTGCTCCGCCTACCTGACGGCGATCTGCTGACCACGTGGGTCGGAACGGAGGGCGGCCCGTCGAAGGGCGTGTCGCGCTATCAACATGACTCCCGAACCGACGTACCCAATTGGGCCGCAGTGCCACGTTCGGAGGGGCTCGCGCTCAGTCCGGATCATCGAGCCGTGTACACCGATGATCTGTTCACAGGTCAGATCATTCGAGTCCCTGTGGATACCCCTGATGCGTGGGCCGTTGTCGCAACCGTCCCGAGCCCGGTACCCGGTCTCGACGATCTGACCGTGTCGCGGGATGGGATGCTCTACGTCGCTGCTCACCTCGAGGGCGCGATCTATCGTGTAGATCCCGAGACCGGGAAGTCCTGCGTCGTCGCTTCGGGTCTGTCGGGTGGGTGGACCGGGCCGAGTTCAGTGCGTATCGGCCGGGACGGCGACGGCTGGGCGCTCTACGTCACCGGCTTCGACGGGACGCTGCGCCGCCTGGTACCTCCGGCGGGCGTCGAACTCGCACCGGTTCGGTAACTCCGTTCTCTTCGAGACGGGATTCTCCGACCTGGCGATACTTAAAATCACGCTGATTTGAAGGCATGCCCGCAGCGCAGCGGCCGCTTGTCCGAAAACTGTCAACAGTTCTACACGGAGAAATGGCTACCCTTAGGTTTACGCTGCTCGCATGTTTTCTTCCGTCGCAGCGAAGATCCGCCTGGTGGTGGCACTGCTCCTCACTGCCCTCCTGGCGCTGACTCTGTCATCGTGCTCGAGTGGTTCGGATTCGTCGGCAGCCCCCACAGACCTGTGTGCACCTCCAGGAGTGGGAGCCGCAACCGCGGCCCCCACCAATCTGGATGCGGCAGCGGGTGCGGGCGCCGAAGACCGCTACACCACGGCCACCGTCACCCCGGTCGATCGGATCGACACCTCGAAGCTGAACTTGATCAAACCCGGGGTCATCACGGTCGGCACGCTCGGTGACGCGCCCCCGAGCATCTGCGTCAACTCCGATAATCAGTACACCGGATACGACAACGAGCTGCTGAAGGCCGTCGCGGACAAGCTGGGCCTGAAGGTCGAGTTCGTCGGCACCGAGTTCGCCGGGCTCCTCGCCCAGGTTGCCGGTCGACGCTTCGACGTCGGCTCGTCGTCCATCACCACCACAGACGACCGTCGCAACACCGTCGGCTTCACCAACGGTTACGACTTCGGATACTTCTCCCTCGTCGTTCCTAACGGCAGCCCGATCACCGGCTTCGGAGACCTGGACGCATCCAAGCGCATCGGCGTCGTGCAGGGAACCGTGCAGGACGACTACGTCGTGAACACGCTCAAGCTCGATCCCGTGAAGTTTCCCGACTACGCCACGGCGTACGCGAACCTCAAATCCGGACAGATCGACGCCTGGGTAGCTCCGTCTCAGCAGGCCGAAGGCGCAATCGCTCCCGGTGACCCGACCTCGATCATCCAGAACACCTTCTCGGTCAACAACTTCGTCGGCTGGGCGGTGAACAAGGAAAACCAGCCGCTGATCGACGCCCTCAACTCCGGCCTCGACGCAGTCATCGACGACGGAACCTGGTCTCAGCTGTACGCCGACTGGGTACCGCGCCAACTCCCTGAAGGCTGGAAGCCCGGATCCAAGGCCGCGGCCACTCCGGAACTGCCCGACTTCGCAGCCATTGCGGCAGAAAACGCAGCAAACGGTGACGGTGGCGATACCGCGTCGTACCAACCGAAGTCGACGCTCGAACAGCTCAAGGACACGTTCTTCGACTGGGATCTGTACAAGAAGGCATTCCCCGATCTCCTCAAGACCGGTCTTCCCAACACCCTGATCCTTGCGCTCGCGTCTGGCATCATCGGCACGGTCCTCGGCATGCTGCTCGCTGTCGCCGGTATCTCGCGCACCCGTTGGCTGCGCTGGCCCGCCCGCGTCTACACCGACATCTTCCGTGGCCTGCCCGCCGTCGTCATCATCTTGATCATCGGGCTCGGCGTCGGACCGATCGTCAAGGGAATCACCGGCAGCAATCCGTACTGGCTGGGCGTCGCGGCGCTGTCGCTGCTCGCGTCGGCATACATCGGTGAGATCTTCAGATCCGGTATCCAGAGCGTCGAGTCCGGGCAGCTCGAGGCTTCCCGCGCCCTCGGCTTCAGCTACCGCAAGTCCATGTCGCTTGTCGTCATCCCGCAGGGTGTACGACGCGTTCTGCCGGCGTTGATGAACCAGTTCATCTCGCTGATCAAGGACTCGTCGCTGATCTACTTCCTCGGTCTCCTCGTCACCCAGCGGGAACTCTTTGCCGTCGGACGTGATCTCAACGCCCAGACCGGCAGCCTGTCCCCGCTCGTTGCGGCAGGCTTGTTCTACCTTGCTCTGACCATCCCGCTGACGCACCTCGTCAACTACATCGACAACCGGCTCCGGACCGGACGCGCCGACACTTCAGGCACGTTGGATCCGCTCGAGCAGGCCATCGTCGTGGAAAGGGGCTGAGGACATGACCACCAGCTCTGAACTGAAGTCCGTATCGCTCACCGGCAAGGACCTGCATCTGTCCTTCGGCACAAACAAGGTTCTTCGCGGCGTCAACCTGCACGTCGACGCCGGAAACACCGTCACCGTCATCGGGCCCTCCGGTTCGGGCAAGTCGACGCTCCTGCGCGTGCTGAACCGTCTGCACGAGCCTGAGCAGGGTGACGTGCTGCTCGACGGGAAGTCCGTCTTGAAGGACAACCCCGACGAGCTTCGCCAGCGAATCGGCATGGTGTTTCAGCACTTCAACCTGTTCCCACACAAGACCGTCGCCGAGAACATCGCGCTCGGGCCGAACAAGCTCAAGGGGTTGTCCAAGGAACAAGCTCGGGCGCTCGCGCTCGAGCAGCTGGATCTGGTGGGGCTCAAGGAGAAGGCGGACTCGCGGCCCGGCAACCTTTCCGGTGGTCAGCAGCAGCGCGTCGCCATTGCCCGCGCCTTGGCGATGAAGCCCGAGGTCATGTTCTTCGACGAGGCGACGTCAGCTCTCGACCCCGAACTGGTCAAGGGTGTTCTGGCGTTGATGGCCGATCTCGCGAAGTCCGGTATGACCATGGTCGTCGTGACGCACGAAATGGGCTTCGCGCGTTCCGTTTCCGACAAGGTGCTCTTCATGGACCGCGGCGCCGTTGTCGAAACCGGTACTCCGGAACAGCTTTTCGACGATCCCGAGACCGATCGACTGCAGGCGTTCCTGTCACAGGTTCTCTGACCCAGGACGCTTCAGAGATCGACGGGCGTTGATCCTCGACGCCTGAAGCATCAGATGGTCACGTTCGGCGAGGTTGGATGCCTTGTGCGCTGCATCGGCATACAACCTCGCCGCCGTCTCCAGGTCTCCGTCGCGTTCACGGAGATAGGCCTCGACTGCGGCATGGCGCGGAAGTGAATCGTCCAGCGCTGCAAGAGCTGCCAAGCCGGCGCGTGGCCCGTCCGCCTCGCCGACCGCCACCGCTCGGTTGAGCCGGACGATCGGGCTGTCGGTCAGGGCTGCGAGTTCGTCGTACCACTCCACGATCTGCACCCAATCGGTCTCGTCTGCTGTGAGAGCGTCGGCATGAAGTGCGGCAATCGCGGCCTGGGCTTGGAACTCGCCCAGTCGGTCGCGAGCGAGGGCTCCCTGAAGGATCACGACCCCTTCCGCGATCGTCTCGGTGTCCCACCGTCCGCGGTCCTGCTCGGCAAGCGGAACCAGGCTGCCGTCTGCGGCAGTGCGCGCGGCGCGGCGAGCGTGATGAAGCAGCATCAGAGCGAGCAACCCCGCCACCTCGGGATGATCGATCGCAGCGGCGAGCTGCCGGGTGAGCCTGATGGCCTCGGCAGCCAGGTCGACGTCGCCGGAGTACCCCTCGTTGAAGACCAGATAAAGGACACGTAGAACGGTGGCAACATCGCCGGGCTGCTCGAACCGCACGCCGGAGACCGTGCGCTTGGCTCGGCTGATGCGCTGAGCCATCGTCGCTTCGGGCACCAGGTAGGCCTGCGCAATCTGGCGAGTGGTCAGCCCGCCGACGGCGCGCAGCGTAAGTGCAACGGCGGACGACGGCGTCAACGACGGGTGAGCGCACAGAAAGTAGAGCTGGAGTGTGTCGTCCACGCCCGGCACCGACCCGCTGACCGGCCGCTCGCCTGGCTGCTCGTCAACCAGAAACTCCCGCTTGCGACGAGCCGCATCCGACCGGATCCCGTCGAGGAACCGCCGCCAGGCCACTGTGACCAGCCAGCCCTTGGGGTCCCTCGGCGGGTTGTCCGGCCAGGTCCTGACCGCCTCGAGCAGAGCATCCTGCACGGCATCCTCGGCCGACGCGAAATCTGCTCCGCGGCGGACGAGGATGCCGAGCACGCTCGGAGTCAGACTTCGAAGCAGCGCGTCGTCCATGAGAGTCGTCAGTCCGTGATGGTCGGCGGCTCGGTCAGGAACGGGCGCAGTTCGAGCCATTCGTGAATCGGCTTCCCGCCTGCGCCGGGCGCGGCCGAGAGCTCCCCGGCCAATTCGACGGCTCGGTCGTAGTTGTCGACGTCGATCACCATCCAGCCGGCAATGAGGTCCTTGGTTTCCGCGAACGGGCCGTCGGTGACCGGCGGGCGACCCTCACCGTCGTACCGGACAAAGGTGCCCTCAGGAGCGAGAGCCTGACCGTCGACGAACTCGCCCGCCTTCTCGAGCCGATCCGCGAAGTCCTGCATGTACTTCACGTGGGCCGTGATCTCTTCCGGTGTCCACTGGTCCATCGGCACGTCGTTGACTGCAGCCGGAGCGCCGCGGTAGTGCTTGAGCAGCAAGTACTTGGCCATCGTGAATCTCCTCTGTGTCGGTGCCACCCATTCTGGTCGCACTTCACTACAGGGACGAAGCAAGTCGGGGATTCTCGACATCGCAGGGCCTTCGGCCCTGTGCGCCTTTTTGGTAGTGCCCGCAACCAGAAAGGCGCACGGGGGCCGGAGGCCCTAAATCCACCCCTGCCGGCGGGCGATCACTGCAGCTTCGTGCCGATTGGCCGCACCGAGTTTGGTGACAGCTGACGACAAATAGTTTCGGGTGGTACCCGCAGACAGGTGTGCCCGGGAAGCGATCTGCTCGATGGATGCCCCGTCGGCCGCGTATTCGAGTACGTCCGCCTCGCGCGGAGTAAGCGGTGAGTCGCCGGCGCCGATCGCCTCGGCAGCCAACGACGGGTCGACGTACCTCCCACCGGCATGGACGCTGCGGACCACCTCGGCGAGCGTCGCCGCAGGCGTCGTCTTCGGTAGAAATCCGCGGACACCTGCTGACAGTGCCTTCTTCAAGTACCCAGGACGCCCGTGGCTCGTCACGATGATCGAGACGCACCCCGAGACCGTCTGCGCAATCTGTTGCGCCGTCTCGATGCCGTCGATACCCGCCATCTGAAGGTCGAGCACGGCTACGTGAGGTTGATGCTTTGCAGCAGCGATCACGGCATCCTCGCCGGATTCGGCTTCTGCCACGACGACGATGTCGTCCTCGAGCGACAACATCATGGCCAGAGCCGAGCGGATCAGGTTCTCGTCGTCGGCCAGCAGTACCTTGATCGGCTCGGTCACCGAGACTCCTTCGTTCGGGACGGAAAGTGGGCGGTGAGGGTGAAGCGATCTTCGTCCTGCACGGTTTCGACAGTTCCTCCGACGGCGCCGACGCGCTCGCGTAAGCCGTTCAGGCCGGTTCCGTTGTTCGGCTCTGCGATCCGTGCGCCGTCGTTGGCAATCACGACGCCGTCCGCGGACACCTCGATGCTGCAATTCTCGGCACTGGAGTGCCGGAGAATGTTGGTCACGCCTTCACGGACGACCCACGCGGCGGCCTCGGCCAGTTCCACCGGCATTTGATCTGCCGATCCACGTATCGCGGTGGAGATTCCGGCGGCCTCGAGCAGAGACTGCGCACCGGCCAGCTCCGACGCCAAGGCGATGGACCGGTATCCCCGAACCAACTCGCGCGCTTCGTCGAGAGAATCTTGCGCAAGTTCGCGTACTTCGTCCATCTGCGCGGCTGCACGATCGTCGCCGCGTCGTGAAAGTGTCGCTGCTAGTTCGCTTTTCACCGCAATTGCAGACAGTGCCCGCCCGACGACGTCATGGAGATCGCGCGAAAATCGCAATCGCTCCTCGGCGACGGACAGGGCAGCGGCAGCTCCGCGAGCCTCGTCCAATTCGGTGACCATGCGAAGCAGCCACACCGACATGTAGACGGTCAGCCCCATGAAGGCGGCGACGATTCCGACGGACACGCCGCTTTCCGGACCCGCAAGCAGTCCCAGTACAACCCCGGCGGCCACCGAGCCCACGATCAGCCAGCGCAACGACGTCAACCCGGCAAGGGGCACGACAAGGATTGCCGCCAGCCAGAAGTACGGACCGTTCTCGCCATTGCTTCCCAAGGCGATTCCCGCCGAGCAGAACGCCGACAACGTCATCACGGCAAGAGGAATCTGGACGGGCTTGGCCACGACTCCACCCAGATCTGGCATCCGAGACACGGCGATGGCGCACGCAACGGCACTGATCCCGAGGAAGACACCCGACAGGTACCGATCCGCAACGATCTCGGTGACCGCACCGAAGCCACCGAAAACCACTGCGACCATGATGAACGATTGCCGCGTGTAGAGGCGAACCTTGTCGACGTTCGACGCGGTTCGCCACGTCCGTCTCGGATTCCAGCGTCCGAAGTTCTGCGCGATCATGCCCACTACCTTCTCAGAGTTCTACGAACGCGGTTCCCAGCGGAAGTGGACGTTCGCGATCAGAACCGAACCGACGATCCACGCCAGCATGACCAACAGCGGTTGCCCAGCCGAACCGAAGGTGTCGACAAATCCGGCCGCCGCACCGGGCGCATCGCCCAGATCAGCCAGTTCGCCAGTGGTCCGCCCCAGCCATCCGAGATTGAGAAGGTCGACTACTGCGGCCAGCGGAGTGAAATCGAGAATGCGAGCAATGTTGTCCGGCACGACATTCCTGATCGAGGACATACCTGCCGTCGCCAGAATCAGAATCGGCATGCAGGTGATCTGCGCCGCCTCTGCATTTCGCGTGACAGCCGAAGTGATCAACGCCAGCGCCGTGAAGAGCGCGGCGCCGCCGATCACCGCGACCAGCACCAGCACCGGATTGACCGGGGCACTGCCGCCCAGAACCATCACAGCGATTCCGATGACCACCGTCAACAGCGCGGTGAGAACCCACGACGGCACTGCCGGGCCCGCCAGGATCTCGGCGTCGCTGCATTCCCCGGTCCGTAGTCGCTTGAGAACCAACTCGTCACGACGCGTCGCGTACACCGACAGCAAGTTGTAGAAGACCACGAAGACGAGAAGGAACAGCGCAAATACCTCGAGGCCTGCCGACACCGACTTGTCCGACAGCCCGCCGTCTCGCGACAGGTACAGCATTCCCACGGGAAAGATCAGCGGGAGGACGATTGCATTGAAGAGCAACAGTCGATTTCGTCCCAGGAGCGTGAACTCCGAACGAGACAGGGTTGCGATGCGGTTCATGCCGACGCTCCTTCGAGAGTTGCGTGATGATCGAATTGGTCTGCAATGGAGAGGAATACTGTCTCCAGGGACGCCGCTCGGGCATCCAAGCCGGTCAGCAAGACATCATTGTGCTGCGCCCACAGCAGCAGTTCCGTCAGCGTCTCCTGGACGGTGCGAGTGGTGATCAGCACCAGATCGTTTTCGACGCGCACCTCGGCGCCGGCCAGCGCTGGGAGCGGAAGGCCTGGGCGGTGCATTTTGATCTGGGCGGGATGATCTGCGACGACGTCCGCCACGGTTCCGCTGCGCACGACCGATCCACGGTGCATGATCGCCAATTGGTCGCACAAGGATTCAGCTTCGTCGAGATAGTGCGTCGTCAACATGATGGTGACGCCCGACGCTTTCAAGTCAGCGATCAATTGCCAAGTGTTACGACGACTTTCGGGATCCAAACCAGTAGTCGGTTCGTCGAGGAACAGTACGAGTGGCCGGCCGATGATCGCGCACGCCAGATCCAGTCGGCGCGCTTCACCGCCCGAGAGGAACTTCACGCGGGTATCGCCATGGTCACGCATGTCCACGCGCTCGAGCACCTCGTCGACGGGAAGCGGATTCGAGCACGTTCCGGCCCACATCGCCAAACTCTCACGAGCAGTCAGGTCTTGGGGAAGCCCACCCTTCTGGAGCATGATGCCAAGCGACGGTCGAATCTGCTTGCGGTTGCGCACCGGATCCATTCCCAGAACGCGCACCGTACCGGCGCTGGCTCGTGAAAGGCCCTGAATCACTTCGAGAGTGGATGTCTTGCCGGCACCGTTTGTTCCGAGGAGGCCGAACAGCTCACCTTCCTGAACACTCAGATCCAGATTGCGAACAGCATCGAACGCCTCCTTGCCGGAGCCGTAGCGCCGCGACATTCCGACTACGTCGATCACGGGATCGCCCTTCATCGCTGCGCCTCCTCTCGGTTCCAGCTGCGCAGTCCGATCGTGAATCGAATGCCCGCGTAGACCGCGAGAGCGGCAACAAGAATCCAGGACACCGGATTGGAGCCGATGATCGCGAATACCCCTCCGATGATCGCGATGTTCACCACGATCACAACAAGTTCGCGGCCCATCGTGGGTGCGGGTCCGATGTCCATCAGGTCCGTCAGGAGGCTTCCCTCATGTGGTTCTCTCATGCCTCCAAGCCTCGCGGGAAGTCCGCGACGAAAACAGTGCACAGCGTCATCACCTGCGGTGACACCGTCATGGATCGGCGATGACAAATGTCATGCGACGTCCCCGCGGGGACGCGTCGTAAATTGCAGGTAAGGGTCGCCTCGTTGTTTTGCCGTTCATTTTTACGTTCCTTTACCCTCGCTTAGAGCTTCTACGGTTCCCGAAGTCCGTACATCGAATCTCGGGAGTTCACGGTGGCTATCAAGCCTTTGGCCTTGTTCGTCAAACACGACGGCGTGTCTGCACGCGCGTCGATCACCTGCCAGTACAAGTGCGGAAACGCGTGCTCTCATGAGGTCCCCAACACCTCGGGCGGCGAATACTTCCGCGATATCGCACGCACGGCACTGACTCGTCGCGGCATGCTCCGGGGCAGCGGCATGGCAGTGCTCGCGGTGGGAGCGGGCAGCGCCCTCGTCGCGTGTTCGGACGAATCCGCAAGTGCCGAACCGGGAACCGGATCAACGAGCGGCAGCAGCGGCGGAACCACACCAGCGGGGACGAACTTCAGCGCTGTCGCTCCCAACAAAGAAGACAAGGTCACCGTCCCTGACGGATACGATCAGGCCGTCGTCATCCGTTGGGGTGACGCCGTTCTCGCCGGAGCCCCGGCATTCGACTTCGACAAGCAGACTGCGGCAGCACAGGAACTGCAGTTCGGATTCAACAACGACTTCGCCGGATTGCTCCCGGTCGACGGGCAGCCCAACACCTACCTCCTCGTGGTCAATCACGAATACTCCACCGAACCGGCGATGTTCCGCGGCTACGATGCGGAGAACCCGACCGAGGAGCAGTTCAAGATCGGCCTGGCCAGCCACGGACTGTCGGTCGTCCAGGTCAAGGGCGAATCCGACAACGGCAAGCTGGTACCGGAGATCGGATCGAACAACCGCCGCATCACCGGAACCACGGAGTTTGTCGTGACCGGCCCCGCTGCAGGTAGCGACTTCCTCAAGACGAGTGCCGATCCCACGGGAACCAAAGTGCTCGGCACCCTCAACAATTGCGCTGGCGGCGTCACACCCTGGGGCACAGTGCTTTCCGGCGAAGAGAACTTCAACCAGTACTTCGCGAACGCCGAGGGTGTCACCGATCCCACGGTGGCAGCCCGGCTGAAGCGCTACGGTCTGGCCGGAGCCGCTTCCGAGCGCAAGTGGGAACGCTTCGACAAGCGGTTCGATCTGGTCGCAGAACCCAACGAGGTCAACCGATTCGGATACGTCGTCGAGATCGATCCCTGGGATCCGTCGTCGACTCCGATCAAGCACACAGCGCTCGGACGTTTCAAGCACGAAGCCGCCACCATTTACATCACGTCGGACGGCACCGTCGTTGCATACAGCGGTGACGACGAGCGCTTCGACTACATGTACAAGTTCGTCTCGAGCCGAAAGATGCAGGACGGCAAGAGTCAGGCAGCCATGCGCCACAACATGACTCTGCTCGACGCCGGAACACTGTACGTTGCAAAGCTCAGCGGAAACTCCGCCGGCGAGATCGACGGAACCGGCAAACTCCCGTCGGACGGCAAGTTCGACGGAACCGGCGAGTGGGTAGCCATCCTGCGCACCGGCGAAGACGGCAAGGGCGAATCGCTGGTAGACGGTATGAGCGCCGAAGAGGTCGCCGTCTTCACCCGCCAGGCCGGTGACAAGGTCGGGGCAACGAAGATGGATCGCCCCGAGGACTTCGAGGCAAACCCGAAGAGCGGCAAGGTTTACGTCGCACTGACCAACAACACCAAGCGCGGAGTCGACGGTGGTGCCGCGGCCGACGAGGCGAACCCGAGGAACAACAACAAGAACGGCCAGGTCCTCGAAATCACCGACGACCACGCCGGCACCACCTTCGGCTGGAATCTTCTTCTCGTCTGCGGAGATCCGGCCACAGCCGATACTTACTTCGGCGGGTTCGACAAGAGCAAGGTCAGCCCCATC
This sequence comes from Rhodococcus sp. FW305-130, assembly GCF_058788335.1. Taxonomy (NCBI): domain Bacteria; kingdom Bacillati; phylum Actinomycetota; class Actinomycetes; order Mycobacteriales; family Nocardiaceae; genus Rhodococcus; species Rhodococcus sp. FW305-130. The sequence continues at coordinate 61,832 of NZ_JBYTAP010000015.1, forward strand.
TCATGCCCGGACAACCTTGCCTTCGACCCGCACGGCAACCTGTGGATCTCCACCGACGGCAACGCACTCAAGTCCAACGACGGACTGTTCAGCGTTGTCCTCGAAGGCGAAAACCGCGGTGAAACAAAGCAGTTCCTCACCGTTCCCGTCGGCGCCGAAACCTGCGGCCCCATCGTGGACGAGAAGCGCGTCATCGTCTGCGTCCAGCACCCCGGCGAGACCGACGACGCCAGCATCGAAAGCCCCGCATCCCATTGGCCCGACGGTGGCTCCTCCCAGCCTCGCCCGTCGGTAGTTGCAGCATGGAAGAAGGACGGATCTCGGCTCGGCTCGTAACACACACGAAAACGACTGTGGGGCAGATCGCATACTCTGCGATCTGCCCCACGTCGTTTACCTCAGATTCTCAAGAGAATCAGTTGTCACCATCCTCGCGACGCTTACGCGTCAGGAGAACAACACCCGTTCCCAGCGCCAGCAGCAGAACCAAACCGCCTGCCGCGAGCAACCCGGTGTTCACGCCACTCTCACCAGCGCCACCACCCGAGTTGATCGTTCCACCCTGAGGAGCAGACGTCGGCGGCTTCGGCTGACCCGGCTGACCCGGGTTTGCTGTCGGCGGCTTCGGCTGTCCCGGAACCGTGCTCGGAACCGGCTGACCCGGAACCGTCGGCGGTACGACGATCGGAGGCACAACGACGATCGGGGGAATGATGATCGTCGGTGTAACCGGCACCGTCGTGTTCGGAACCGTCGTGGTCGACGGAACTGTCGTGACCGGCGGCGTTGTCGTCGGCGGCGTCGTTGTCGTCACGCCACACGGATCCACAATCTCCTCCGCGACAACTTCTTCTGTCGTGGTCTCCTCTGTGGTGGTCTCCTCCGTGGTGGTGGATTCCTCCGTACCGGTCACATCAGCGTCACCGGCAGTGGTCGCGCTAGCCGTCGTCGTCGCAACCGTTGTGGTCGGAACCATCCGCGTGGTCGTCGTCGGAGGAACACAGGGCTCCGTCGTAACCGGCGGCGTCGTGGTGGTCGTCGGAGGCACCGTGGTGGTGGTCTCCGGCGGGTCCACCGGGTGTTCGGTGCAGAGAGCGTCGCCCGGGACACAGTCCACCGGCGGGTTCTCGCCACCAACCACCAGGTAGTTGTTCAGGACGCCCGGAGTGAATCCGGGACCTGACAACGTTCCGATCTCAGGATTGACCTTGACGGTGTACGTCACCGTCGCGCTCTCACCCTTGGCCAGCTTTCCGGTGACCGTGAAGACGTTGTCGACGACACCCGAAACAACCAGCGTGGAAGTAGTAGCCGGATTCTTCGTCATTACTGCATCGTCGAGAACATCGGTCAGATCGTCGTAGAAGCTGATCTCACCATCCGCGGTGCCCACATTCTTGAACGTGAGCGTGTACGTGATCTCCTGGCCGCCAACCACACGGTTCGTGGTGGACGGGTCAGAGGACTTCAGTACCTCGATTGCGGGAGTGCCATCAACCGGGTGTTCGGTCGTGACCGGCGGAGGAGTGATCTCCGGACCGGTCGGCGGCTTCGCTGTACCGGTGACCTTGTTGTTGATCAGAACGCCGCC
>NZ_JBYTAP010000016.1:0-61018 GCF_058788335.1 Rhodococcus sp. FW305-130
CCCCCCCCCCCCCCCCCCCCCCCCCCCCCCCCCCCCCCCCCCCCCCCCCCCCCCCCCCCCCCCCCCCCCCCCCCCACGGCCCTTGGGCTCTAGACATACATGGACATCCAACTATAGGATGGTAGACATATTCACTGCTGCCTCCTGGGCGGTCCATACGAGCAAGGAACGGGTTAGCACAATGGTTGAAAATGCGACGGTTCACGAGTTGACGCACTTCGTCGGTGGCAAGCGTGTTCCCGGGACATCTGATCGATTTGCGGACGTGTTCGATCCCAACACCGGCAAGGTGCAGGCCCGCGTCCCCCTCGCGAGCAAGGCCGAGACCGAAGCCATCATCGCCAATGCCGAAGAGGCGCAGCAGGTGTGGGCAGCATACAACCCGCAGAAGCGCGCCCGCGTGCTGATGAAGTTCCTGCAGCTCGCTCAGGCCGAGATGGATTCTCTGGCCCGCCTCCTCTCGTCCGAGCACGGCAAGACCGTCGCCGACGCCAAGGGTGACATCCAGCGTGGCCTCGAGGTCATCGAGTTCGCCGTCGGCGCTCCGCACCTGCTCAAGGGTGAATTCACCGAGAGTGCCGGCACCGGCATCGACGTGTACTCCATGCGTCAGCCGCTCGGCGTCGTCGCAGGCATCACGCCCTTCAACTTCCCCGCGATGATCCCGCTGTGGAAGGCCGGCCCCGCCCTCGCCGCCGGTAACGCCTTCATCCTCAAGCCCTCCGAGCGTGACCCCTCCGTCCCGCTGCGACTGGCCGAGCTGTTCCTCGAAGCCGGACTGCCTGCGGGTGTGTTCAACGTGGTCAACGGTGACAAGGAAGTTGTCGACGTCCTGCTCACCGACGATCGCATCAAGGCTGTCGGCTTCGTCGGCTCCACGCCGATCGCTCAGTACATCTACGAGACGGCCGCAGCTCACGGCAAGCGCGCACAGTGCTTCGGTGGCGCCAAGAACCACGCCATCGTCATGCCGGACGCCGACCTCGACGAGGTTGCCGACGCCCTGATCGGTGCAGGCTACGGCAGTGCCGGTGAGCGTTGCATGGCCATCTCGGTTGCCGTTCCCGTCGGCGAGGAGACCGCGGACGCTCTTGTCGCGAAGCTGAAGGAGCGCGTCGCGAAGCTCAAGATCGGTCGCAGTGACGACGAAGGCGTCGATTTCGGACCGCTCGTTTGCCAGGATGCCCTCGACCGCGTCAACAACTACGTGCAGATCGGCATCGACGAGGGCGCAACGGCAGTCGTCGACGGCCGCGGCTTCACCCTCGAAGGCCACGAAGGTGGATTCTTCGCCGGCGCAACCCTGTTCGACAACGTCACCTCGGACATGCGCATCTACAAGGAAGAGATCTTCGGACCTGTCCTTCAGGTGGTCCGCGCTGCCGATTACGAAGAGGCACTGCGTCTTCCGACCGAACATGAGTACGGCAACGGCGTCTCCATCTTCACCCGCGACGGCGACACCGCGCGTGACTTCACCGCTCGCGTCAACGTCGGCATGGTCGGCGTCAACGTGCCGATCCCGGTCCCGATCGCGTACCACACCTTCGGTGGCTGGAAGCGCTCCGGCTTCGGTGACCTGAACCAGCACGGTCCCGACTCCTTCCGCTTCTACACCAAGACCAAGACGGTGACGCAGCGTTGGCCTTCCGGCAAGAAGGAAGAGACCAATCACTTCGTCATCCCCACGATGAACTGATCGGACTACCTTCCATGTTTACTCTGACCGATGACGAGCGGGCGATTCGTGACACTGCCCGCGACTTCGCGGCCGAGCATCTGGCGCCCAACGCAGTGGAGTGGGATCAGACCAAGCATTTCCCGGTGGACGTCCTCCGTAAGGCGGCGTCCCTGGGAATGGGCGGTATCTACATTCGTGAAGACGTGGGCGGCAGTGAGCTGAGCCGCGTCGACGCTGCTCGGATCTTCGAAGAGCTCGCCAAGGGCGATCCGTCGATCGCCGCGTACATCTCCATCCACAACATGGTCACGTGGATGATCGACCAGTTCGGCAACGACGAACAGCGCCACAAGTGGGTACCCGGACTCTGCTCGATGGATCAGTTGGGCAGTTACTGCCTGACCGAACCCGGTGCAGGTTCCGACGCGGCCGGCTTGAGCACCAAGGCCGTTCGTGACGGCGACGACTACATCCTCAACGGCGTCAAGCAGTTCATCTCCGGCGCAGGCACTTCCGACGTGTACGTCGTGATGGCGCGCACCGGATCTGCCGGTGCCAAAGGGATCTCGGCGTTCATCGTGCCCAAGGATTCGCCCGGACTGTCGTTCGGTGCCAACGAGGTCAAGATGGGCTGGAACGCGCAGCCCACCCGTCAGGTGATCTTCGAAGACGTGCGAGTTCCTGCCGCCAACATGCTCGGTGAAGAGGGCAGCGGCTTCCGCATCGCCATGAAGGGTCTCAACGGCGGCCGGCTGAACATCGCCGCCTGCTCGGTCGGTGGGGCCCAGGCAGCGCTGGAGAAGGCAGTCGCATATCTGGTGGACCGCAAAGCTTTCGGTTCGGCACTGATCGAGTCGCAGGCCCTGCAGTTCCAGCTCGCCGACATGCGTACCGAACTCGAAGCGGCCAGGACGTTGCTGTGGCGCGCCGCCGCCGCACTCGAAGACGGAGCGTCCGACGTCGTGGAGTTGTGTGCGATGGCCAAGCGCTTTGCCACCGACACCGGGTTCGACGTAGCCAACAAGGCTCTCCAGCTTCACGGCGGGTACGGCTATCTTGCTGAGTACGGGATCGAGAAGATCGTCCGCGATCTTCGGGTTCATCAGATCCTCGAAGGCAGCAACGAGATCATGAGGGTGGTCATCGCGCGCAGCGTGGTCGCATCAGGTCAGGGAAAGCAAGGAGCAGCATGAGCGACGAGCTCGAGGTATTGATCGAAAAGCGTGACGGACTGGGGCTCATCACCCTCAACCGGCCCAAGGCGATCAACGCCCTCAACCACTCGATGGTCAAGGCGATGGCCAAGGCACTCGCGGAATGGAAGTCCGACGACGACGTCAAGGCGGTCGTACTCACGGGCGCCGGCGAGCGTGGTCTGTGCGCCGGCGGCGACATCGTCTCGATCTACCACGACGCCAAGGACGGCAAGACCGGTTCGCTCGATTTCTGGCGTGAGGAGTACATCCTCAATTCCGAGATCGCGAACTACCCGAAGCCGTACGTCGCAATCATGGACGGGATCGTCATGGGCGGCGGCGTCGGAGTGTCCGCACACGGCGACATTCGCGTCGTGACCGAGCGCTCGATGATCGGAATGCCCGAGACCGGAATCGGTTTCATCCCTGACGTGGGCGGAACTTACCTGCTCTCGCGTGCTCCCGGTGAACTCGGAACGCACATCGCGCTCACCACGGCGCGACTGAGCGCCGGCGATGCCATCGCAGCAGGCTTCGCGGATCACTTCATCCCGTCTGAGAACATCGAGACGTTCATCGCCGCACTCGCGTCGTCTTCGGTTGCCGACGCCGTGGCGCAGTACGCGGAGCCGGCTCCGGTGTCGGAACTGTTGGCCCAGCAGAGCTGGATCGACGCCGCGTACTCTGCCGACGACGTCTCCACCATCGTCGAGCGTCTTCGAGCGAGTGGAATCCCCGAGGCGGAGAAGGCGGCAGAGCAGATTCTCGGCAAGTCCCCGATCGCACTGTCGGTGACCCTGCGATCCCTGCGACACGCCAAAGAAGCGGCAGGCCTGGAGGAGGTCCTCAACGAGGAGTTCCGGGTCTCGACGGCTGCGCTCGCCTCACACGATCTGGTCGAGGGCATTCGCGCTCAGGTCGTCGAGAAGGACCGAAACCCGAAGTGGTCGCCGGCAACTCTCGACGAGGTCACGGCAGAATCCGTCGATGCCTACTTCGCCCCGCTGGGCGACAACGAGCTCGGACTCACCCCTCAACCGCAAGGCAACTGATCACCGCCGAAGGAGCATCACTAATGAGCACCATTGGATTTATCGGACTCGGTCACATGGGTGGCCCGATGGCGGCCAATCTCGTCAAGGCCGGACACAAGGTCGTCGGTTTCGATCTGGCACCCGCGGCGCTGGAGCAGGCAGTCAAAGACGGTGCAGCGGTAGCGGATTCGGCGGTCGACGCCGTTCGCGGTGCCGACGTCGTGATCACGATGCTGCCGAGCGGTAAGCATGTTCTGGGTCTGTACGAAGAGCTGCTGCCGGTGGCAACACCGGGCACGCTGTTCATCGACTGTTCCACCATCGACGTCGCAGACGCCCGCGAGGCACACGACAAGGCCGAAGCGGCCGGTCACCGCAGCGTCGACGCACCGGTCTCCGGTGGAGTCGTCGGGGCTACCGCAGGCACGCTGGCATTCATGGTCGGCGGTTCCGAAGCTGACTTCCAGGCCGCGTCACCGTTGCTGGACGTGATGGGCCGCAAGGTCGTTCACTGCGGCGACGCCGGTGTCGGCCAGGCTGCCAAGATCTGCAACAACATGATCCTCGGCATTTCGATGATCGCGATCAGCGAGGCATTCGTGCTGGGCGAGAAGCTCGGCCTGAGCAACCAGGCGCTCTTCGACGTGGCGTCCAACGCCTCGGGGCAGTGCTGGGCACTGACCACCAACTGCCCGGTACCGGGACCGGTGCCCACCAGCCCGGCCAACAACGACTACCAGCCCGGCTTTGCTGTCGCGCTGATGGACAAGGACCTCGGTCTGGCTGCAAATGCGCTGCGCAACAACGGCGTCGATGCGGAGATCGGGCTCAAGGCCGCGGAACTCTACAGTCGCTTCCACGCCGCGGGCGGTGGCGGTCAGGACTTCTCTGCCATCATCAACGACATCCGTGACCGTTCGACCGAAGGACAGTAGTGACCGACTTCAACACCATCATCCTCGAGCGTAAGGGTCGCGTCGGCGTCATCACGCTCAACCGCCCGAAGGCTCTCAACGCCCTGAACTCCGAGCTGATGAACGAGGTCGTCGCCGCGGTTGCCGACCTCGAAGCGGACAACGGCATCGGAGCCATCCTGATCACCGGTTCCGAGCGCGCCTTCGCCGCCGGCGCCGACATCAAGGAAATGCAGTCCAAGACGTACATGGACGCATACGTCGAAGATTTCTTCACCCCGTGGGACCGCGTCGCAGCCGCTCGTAAGCCGCTGATCGCCGCAGTCTCCGGGTACGCGCTCGGTGGTGGCTGCGAACTGGCGATGCTCTGCGATTTCATCATCGCTTCGGATACCGCGAAGTTCGGCCAGCCCGAGATCAAGCTCGGTGTCATTCCGGGTATCGGTGGCTCACAGCGCCTTACGCGCGCCGTGGGTAAGGCCAAGGCCATGGAGCTGTGCCTGACCGGCCGCAACATGGACGCAGAAGAGGCCGAGCGCGCAGGCCTGGTTGCCCGGATCGTTCCGGCCGCCGATCTGCTCGACGACGCATTGAAGACCGCAACCACCATCGCCGAGATGTCGCTGCCCATCGCGATGATGGCCAAGGAAGCGGTCAACCGTTCCTTCGAGACCACACTCGCCGAGGGCGTCCGCTTCGAGCGTCGGGTGTTCCATTCGACCTTCGCGACGGAGGATCAGAAGGAAGGCATGACCGCGTTCGTGGAGAAGCGGTCCGCCGAGTTCAAGCACCGCTGAAATTCGTTAGCGCTGAACTTTCGAACAGCTGAAACTGCCCTCACACTCGTCGAGAGTGTGAGGGCAGTTTCTTTGTGTGTACGGGTCGTCGGTTCACCACTTGGTGGGCGCGCCGCCGGTGTCGAAGTCGCCCGCAGTCTTGCGAAGTTCAGTGAGGATCGTCACCAATTGCTCGAGCTTGTCCTGCCGGAGTCCGGGGTGTGCGAACACTTTGCTGTTGAGCATTTCAGTGGCTTCGAGGGCCAGCGCGCGACCCGCGTCGGAGATCTCGATGAGCGTCGCACGTCGATCGCTGGGATGCGGGACCCGTCTGACCAGCTCCGCTTTCTCCAAACGGTCGACGGCATTGGTGACGCTGGTGGGGTGAACCTGGAGTCGGGCACTTGCCTTGGCCATCGGGAGGGCGCCCGACCTGGTGAAGGTGAGAAGCGTCAGCAGTTCGTAGCGGGCGAAGGTCAGCCCGAGAGGCTTGAGTACCTCTTCGACCCGCGCCATCATGATCTGTTGCGCACGCATCACCGACGTGACCGCAGCCATACCGTCGGCGACATCGCTCCAACCGTGCTTCGTCCACTGACGATGCGCCTCTTCGATGGGGTCGAGGGGGAGCGGCGCGGGGGGAGACATAAGTTCGATCATCCCATGCTGGCAAGCGGTCGGGTGCCTTGTCTGATTGTGTGTCGCAGCCGCTTACGTCTGTAGAGTCCCACGGGTGATTTCAATCCTCGTAGCGGGTGGCGTCTCGTTGTTCGTCGCGCTCTTCCTGACTCCGTTTCTCATTCGTGTGCTTTCGCGGCAGGGGCTCGGGCACGAGATTCGGATCGAGGGTCCGCAGAGTCATCAGGGCAAGCGTGGCACCCCGTCGATGGGCGGGATCGCGATCATCGCCGGCATGTGGGCGGGCTACCTGGCGGCACACATCATCGGATTCGGCTCGCGGCTACCGCGGCTGTCTGCATCCGGTTGGCTGGTTCTCGCGCTCGCCACGTCACTGGGAATCGTCGGCTTTCTCGACGACTTCATCAAGATCCGTAAGAAGCGCAATCTCGGGCTCAACAAGACAGCGAAGACCGTCGGTCAGCTCGCGAGCGCCATCATCTTCGGCATTCTCTTCCTGCAGTTCTCCAACAACAACGGAGTCACCCCCGGAAGCCAGTACCTGTCCCATGTGCGAGATATCTCGGTGTTCTCCATGGGTGCCATCGGCTTTGTGGTCTTCTTCTGCATTCTGGTGTTCGCCTGGTCCAACGCCGTCAATTTCACCGACGGTCTCGATGGTCTCGCGGCCGGTTCGATGGGCATGATCTTGGGGACCTACGTCGTCATCGCCGGTTGGCAGTACCGGAACTCGTGTGTCCTCGAGCCTGCCGCCGGTTGCTACGACGTTCGTGACCCCCTGGATCTCGCTATCGTCGCTGCCGCGGCAGGCGGGGCGTGCCTCGGCTTCCTCTGGTGGAATGCCGCCCCGGCTCAGATCTTCATGGGTGACACCGGCTCCTTGGCGCTGGGCGGCCTGGTGGTCGGCCTGTCCGTCACGACGCACACCGAGCTGCTGATGGTCATCATCGGCGCCCTGTTCGTGGCTGAGATCCTGTCGGTGATCATCCAGGTTCTGGTCTTCCGATCGTCCGGCCGACGCGTATTCAAGATGGCCCCGATCCATCATCACTTCGAGTTACTCGGCTGGCCGGAAACCGTCGTGATCGCAAGATTCTGGATCTTCGTCGCGATCTCGTGCGTCCTGGGACTTGCCACCTTCTACAGCGAGTGGTTCTCCGCTGCCGGTTAGACCGATTCACTCTTTCGGGTCGTATCACTCTTTCGGGTCGTAGCCAGAAGAGCGACCAGACCGAGCGACACACACGCCGTCATCGTGACGGCCAGGGCTGTGCTCGTGTTTCCCAGCAGGCCGACGGCCGGCGCGATGGCCGCACCGACGCCGAACTGGAATGCACCGAGCATTGCCGCGGCAGTACCGGCCGCTTCGCCGTGACGAGCGAGCGCCAGTGCCGGGGCGTTGGGAAGAACGAACCCGATGGCACCGGCCATGACCCACAGTGCGATCACGAATCCGGCGAGCCCGCCCAGTTCCAGGACCGCGACGGCAATGACGACGGCCCCGGAGACAACTGCAGCCACGAGGGCCCACTTGGTGATCTGCTGAGGAGTCCAGCGATCGAGCAGTCGGACGTTGACCTGCGAAGCACCGATCAACGCAATCGCGCCCGCACTGAAGAGCAGTGCGAACTCCTGCTGATTGAGGCCGTACTGATCTTGATAGACAAACGACGCGCCTGAGACATACGCGAACAACGACGCCATACCGACGCTGGAGACGAGCGTCAGGACCATGAACGTGCGGTCGCCGAGCAGCGAACCGTAGGTGCGGAGAACCGACTTCAATCCGCTCGGGCGACGCTTTTCCTTCGGCAGTGTTTCGGACAGTCCGAAAGCACCGATCATCGCCGTGCCGACGCCGATCAGTGCCAGGACGACGAAGATCCCGCGCCAGTCGAGGGCGACGAGGAGGGCGCCACCGATGCTGGGCGCCAGGATCGGCGCAACGCCGAGCACGAGCATCAGCCGGCTCATCACGACGGCAACGGTGTTACCGCTGTAGAGGTCGCGGACGATCGCCATGGTGACCACTGCCGCGGCCGCCGCGCCCATGCCCTGGAAAACCCGCAGGATGCCGAGGACCGCGATGCTCGGTGCGAAGACCGCCAGCAGCGAAGCCAGGATGTGCACACCGATCCCGGCGAGCAGCGGCTTCTTGCGGCCGAGAGTGTCCGAGAGCGGCCCGACCAACAGCTGTCCGAGTGCGAGGCCGATGAGAGTTCCGGTGATCGTCAGCTGAACCGTTGACGACGAGACCCCGAGATCGGCGCCGATATCCGGCAGCGCGGGCAGGTACATGTCGATGGTGAAGGGCCCGAGCGCAGTCATGGAACCGAGGGCAAGAATCTTCCCGACGCTGGGCTTACGGTCGACACTGCTCATTTCCAGCGGGGCTGCCTCTATGGGCGGGGCTGCCTTCACGGGCGGGGCAACGGCGGTGTTCTCGGCACTCATGAAACCTTCTGGGTTGTCTGGGTCTGGCGAACTGCTCGGTCGTTCGGGCGAAATTCGTATGATCTGCGCCCGCCGAGGGAGTCAGCATCGAGACTGACCGATTTGTTCCCGAAGGGCTCGCAGTTTTCCCAGAGACTGGAACGGCGGGTGGGATCGCACTCGAATCATGCTGAGCGGAACTGTGGTTCGACGCCGTGACTCAGGGCAGAGTTACTCACTGACGCGGGTGTGGCTGAGTGGCTAGGCACCGGCCTGCAAAGCCGTTCACACGGGTTCGAGTCCCGTCATCCGCTCGTGTCGGAGACCGGCAGGCATACCGCCTGCCGGTCTTCCTTGTGAGGTCCCGGTTCACGGGGTCGGCTGCGATAGTCTGGGCTGCCGGAGCGAGCGGACCATATGAGTGAGGCACTGAATTGATTTCGGGACAGGACCTGCGATCACGGCGCTTGGACGTGGGGATCAGTCAGTTCCAGTTCGCCCGTCAAGCGGGAGTCTCGTCAGCCGTCGTCTCCGCGTGGGAACTCGACAAGGCGTATCCGAAGCCACCGGCGGAACGAGCAGTTCTCACGGCCCTCTCCGCGCTGGAAGCGGCCAAGCGTGAGGGTACGTACGCGGCACCCCGGAAGCGATCGAGCGGCAGTACCCGTGCGCGTCGAGTGACACCGGTCAACGACCCCGCCTCGGTGGCCAGGCGTGCCGTCGCGGGGGCAGGAAGCGGCGGCCCCACCGTATTGACAGCGTTCTCGGGTTGTGGCGGTATGGCCGAAGGCTTTCGGATGGCGGGGTTTTCGGTGGAGGGATACATCGAAGTCGTGCCGGAGGCGCGTGCGACCTTCGATCGGAACTTCCCCGGCGCGAGGTGCCTCGGCGAGGACCTTCGGGCGATCGACGAAGCCCGGGTGAAAGATCTTCTGGCACAAGTGGACATCGATGTGTTGGCTGGGGGACCGCCGTGTCAGGGGTTCAGCCTCGCCGGCCGGCGAGACCGCGACGATCCGCGCAACCATCTCTTCCGGAACCTGCTGCAGCTCGCCGAATTGGTGAAGCCGAAGGTCTTGGTGATGGAAAACGTGCGACTGCTGCTCAGCATGAAGGACCCGGACGGTGGGATGGTCGTCGACCGGATTCTCGGCGAGATGGCTGCATGCGGTTACGACGCGTCGGTCAACACGGTCAATGCGCAGGATTACGGCGTCCCGCAGTTCCGGGAACGAGTGTTCATCGTGGCGACCCGCCGCGACAGTAGTATCGGGCCGCTGCGTTTTCCGCCGAAGACTCACGGCGTGAATGGTGTTGCGCCGCTGAGGACTTTTCGCGATGCCACCGTCGACCTGGCCCCGCTGGAATCCGGGCAGGCTTGCGAGACGGACCCGCTGCACTGGGCCGTCGAGCATCCCGAGCACGTCTTGCGGTGGCTGCGTGATGTACCAGAAGGAATGTCGGCGCACGACAACGAAGATCCGGCCATGCGACCGTCGTCCGGGTACAACACGACGTACAAGCGCCTCCGGTGGGACGAGCCGGCGTCCACGGTCGGAACCACTTTCGGGATGATCTCGGCTTCACGCAACGTGCATCCGAAACACACGCGATCGTTGACCGTTCGAGAAGCTGCTCGCCTCCAGACCTTTCCCGACGACTACGTCTTCGAGGGTAAGTGGGGAGCGGTGCGCACGATGATCGGCAATGCGGTGCCGCCGCAGCTGGCGTCGGTACTGGCAGGAGAGATCAAGAAGGCACTCGGCTGAGATAGAGCACCTACGGAAAATGGGGCCGACAATGTCGGCCCCATTTCGAGTTACGCCCTGGCAGGGGTGTGGTGCAAGCGAATCAGCTGAGGTTGAGCTTGGCGATCAACGGCTGGACGACCTTGATGATGTCGATGACGGCGCTGAGGGTGTTGATGGAACCCATGTTTCGGTCCTCCGTGTCGTATGTACAGGTTTGTATGTACAAGGTTGTGTCTGCGTGGTGTTTCTGTACGACCTTGTGTCGCAGACACAAGTTAGCAAACTGGACGCTTGTTTTGGTCGAAATGACCACTTTGCGCTGAAGTTGCTGAAAAGTTCACGGATTGTTCAGGAGCGGAAACAAAAAACAGGCCGGACTCCCCGAAGTCCGGCCTGTCGATGACGCTTTGCGATCAGCTGAATGCCGAAAGTGCGCTGATGAGGCCGATGCCCGCAACTGCGACCTTGAGGACACTCAAGACGTCTTCGAGCTTGACACCCTCGGGCAATACGTTTTCGACAGACTCCATGTTGGATCCTTCATGTGTTGGGGTCGTGGTCCAGCGCCACTGCAAGCAAGATACCCAATCGTGACCACCTGTGAAACCCCGGCGCGAAGATCACAGTTTTGTTGCGCCGGACTCACTGGCCGTCGCAGCCATGGTGGCCGCCACTATTTGTTCCACGCTGATGCCCGCCGCCGGTAGGCAGTGGTAGAAAATTCGTTCGCAGAGGTCGACCATCTCGCCTCGTTCGAGGGTCGGCTCGTCGATCCAGTTGACGACTATTTCCTCCATGAATGCCTGCCACCCGGCGATGGTCGCCTCGACGGTCGCATTCGATTCGATGCCCAGATTTGTGAGCGCGGCGACGATCCATGTGGTGAACGTTCGGCGCATCCCGCGATAGATCGTGCGCATCCGGACGTCGCCACTGCCGGCCATCCGCATCACGGCGAGGTAAATGGTGGGGTGCTCGATAACGGCATCGACGAAAGTTTCGATACCTGAACGCAGCTGGGACGTGATCGGTAGTTCGGGATCCGGTCGCATTCGATCTTCGAGATCGGCCGAGGCAGCCTCGAGGATGGCGTTCTGGAAACCCTTCTTGTTCTTGAAGTAGTGAAACAGCAGTGGCGGCGAGACACCGGCCTCGGCTGCGACGCGATCCATCGACAGTTGGTCGAAAGGCTCGGTCCGCAACATATGTACTGCTACCTCGAGGATTTGCCTCTGACGGTCTTCGGGGGAGCGGGGGACTGCGGCCATTCCGACATCTTATGTATTGGTTCGGAAGGTTCATTGACTTTTACTCAACGCTGTCTATAACGTGAGGTAACACATACGTGAGGCGAGGAGTCCGACAGTGTCTGCTTTCGACATCGTGGTCAACGACGGGTTGTGGTTCGACGGGACGGGGGCTCCTGGTCTGCGTCGAAATCTCGGAATTCGAGACGGCGTGGTCGCGGAGGTGTCCACGACGCGCCTGGAGATCGGGCCGGACACCGAGGTGATCGACGCGGCCGGCAAGTGGGTTCTCCCGGGCTTTGTCGACGTCCACACGCACTACGACGCCGAAGCCTTGGTCAGTCCAGGCCTTCCGGAATCGGTTCGCCACGGCGTCACTACGGTCGTGCTCGGCAATTGCTCGCTGTCGACGGTGTATTCGACCCCGCGTGAAATCGCTGACCTGTTCAGCCGGGTCGAAGCAGTTCCCCACGACGCGGTGCTGCGCATCCTCGAAGCGAACAAGACCTGGACCGGTCCCGCGGCCTACACCGCCGCACTCGAAGCCCTTCCCCTCGGACCCAATGTCGCGGCATTCATCGGCCACTCCGACATCCGCACGCACGTACTCGGATTGGGGCGCGGCACCGACAAGAAGGTCAAGCCGACCCGCTCGGAACTCGGCCGGATGGGCTCGATGCTCGAGGACGCCATCGATGCGGGGATGCTAGGCCTGTCGTCGATGACCAATGCCCTCGACAAGATCGACGGCGACGAATACCGTTCTCGCTCTTTGCCGTCGACGTATGCACGGTGGAAAGAGTTCCGATTCCTCAACCGCATCCTTCGCGATCGCGGAAAGATCTTGCAGAGCGCTCCGACCATCAACCTGCATCCGAACGTCGCGGCGTTCTTCGCCGAAAGCTCCGCCATCGGACGCAAGAAGCCGCTCAAGACGTCGCTGCTCTCCGGTGCGGATTCGAAGGCCTACCCGGTGATCGTGTACTTCATGCTCGCTGCGGCCCCACTGCTCAATCGCTTCGCGAAGACCGATTTCAAGTGGCAGCACCTTCCGGTTCCCTTCACCGTCTACGCGGATGGAATCGACCTCGTCGTGTTCGAGGAGTTCGGTGCCGGCGCCGCCGCTTTGCATCTCAAGGACCAGGTGGAGCGCAACGAACTGCTCCAGGACGAGTCGTACCGTCGCGCATTCCGTAAGGACTACGACAACAAGTTCTCACCCCGCATCTGGCATCGCAATTTCTACGATGCGGTCATCGTGGGATGCCCGGACGAGACGTTGATCGGCAAGAACTTCGGTCAGGTCGGTGACATCCGCGGAGTGCACCCGGTGGACGCGTACCTCGACCTGGTGGTGAAGTACGGGCGAGATCTTCGCTGGCGCACCACCATTGCCAATCACCGGCCCAAGTTCGCGAAGAAACTTGCAGCGAGTTCCGGTGTGCAGATGGGCTTCGGCGATGCCGGCGCACATCTGCGCAACATGGCGTTCTACAACTACCCGGTGCGACTCCTCAAGCGCGTCAAGGACGCTCAGAGTGACCGCAAGCCGTTCCTCACCATCGAGCGCGCAATCCACCGCCTGACCGGTGAACTGGCGGACTGGTACGGCATCGACGCCGGACATCTACGCCAGGGCGACCGCGCGGACTTCGTTGTCATCGATCCAGCCGGGCTCGACGAGTCGGTCGACGGCTTGTTCGAGGCAACCGTTCCCGAGTACGGCGGGATCAGTCGAATGGTCAACCGCAGCGACGATGCGGCCGTCGCGACAGTGATCAACGGCCGACTCGTCTACCGCGAAGGTGAATTCGCCCCGGGATTCGGCATCGAAAAGACAGGCCAGTTCCTGCGCGCAGGTGAAAAGGCTCCGATTACACGGGCCGCGAAGACTAGCGTGGCGCTATGACTACGCTGGCGGATCGCCTCACCTCGTACTCCCGGTCCGGGCTGACTTTCGAAGTACGCGACGACGGACCGGCAGACGGTCCGGTCGTGGTCCTCCTGCACGGATTTCCGCAGGATTCCCGCTCATGGGATCACCTCGCGCCGTTACTGCACGCCCGCGGCTTCCGCACCGTGGCGCCGGACCAGCGAGGATACTCACCCGGTGCCCGGCCGAAAGCGCGCTGGGCCTACCGCGGGTCCGAACTCGCCGCCGACACTGTCGCGCTGATCGACGCACTCGGTGTGGGGAAGGTGCACCTGGTCGGCCACGACTGGGGTGCCGCGGTCGCATGGCAGGTGGCTGCCGAACGGCCGGATTTGCTCGATACCGTTACCACGGTGTCGGTTCCGCACCCGCTGGCCTTCATCAAGGCGATGGTGACCAGCACTCAGGGACTGAAATCGTGGTACATGGGGGCGTTCCAATTGCCCTTCGTTCCTGAGAAGATTCTGGCCTCGACTTCGCTGGGCGAGAAGTTCCTGGTTTCGAGTGGGCAGACGCCGGAGAATGCGCGGCGCGATCTGAACGCCATGCTCGCTCCCGGCAGACTGCGCGGCGGTCTGAACTGGTATCGCGCGATGTGGATGACCAAGCCGAACCCGGCAGCTGCCCGGGTCACCGTGCCGACCCTGCACGTCTGGAGTGACGGCGACGCCGCCATCGGGCCCAAGGGTTCTGCCCTCACTCCCGCGTTTGTCGACGGTCCGTATCGGTTCGAAGTTCTCCGGGGTGTGAGCCACTGGATTCCCGACGAGGCGCCGACGGAGTTGGACCGGTTGCTCGGCGAGCATTTCAGCAGCTGACCGAGTTGCGTACTGAAGCCCCCGCCGTCCGGCGGGGGCTTCAGTCGTCAGCAAGGGCGTCAGCAAGGTCGTCGACCAACGGTGGTCAGCGAGTTCCGAATCGCTCCTCCACCTGTTCCTTCGTCAGGCCGAACTCCTCGAGCGTGTACTTGTGCGACGGTTTGCGAGCACCCGAGCGGCTTTCCTCGTGCATGGCCTCCATCGACTGCTGGGCGGTAGATGTCAACGGGATGTCGAAGTGCGTGTAGACGTTCTCGACGGTTCCCAGTGGATCGGTGACGAAGTCCTGATAGTCGACGTCGATGAACTGCGCGGGATTGTGGTGTGCGCGTGCACTGTCGAACTGCTCGAGCCCCCTGGCCCACAATTCGAGCTGACTTTCGCCGATCACCTTGTCGGTGAACGTGTTCGACCAACCCTCTGTCGCCTGGGCGGCCAGGCTGCATACCGACGGAATGATCGTCGTAGGGGAGCGGTGAGTCTGGATGACGAGAGCGTCGGGGTACGCCTCCATCAATTCGTCGAGCGCAAACAGGTGGCTCGGGTTCTTGAGGACCCACCGTCGATCCTGATCGGGCAGACCGATCAGCTGCAGGTTCTTCTTGTGTCGTGCATAGGCGTTCGACCACTCCTGGTCCTTCAGCCATGCGGAGTACGTGGGTAGATTTGCCAGGCACTCGTACGACACGGACTTGAACGTCTGACGTAAGAGTTGCCAACATTCTTCGACTTCGCTGGCCGACATGTAGTGCACGCCCATGAATTCGGGATGCTCGACGTGGTGTTGACCGAATGTCTCCTCGATCTTGGCGAAGACCGGGTTCGATTCCCACGTATCGCGAGGCGGGCGAGGCTGAGGGAACTCGGTCAGCCACATCTCGAGGCCCTGGTGAGCCGGGTCGACCGTGAGGAGGCGGTGCAAGGCAGTGGTGCCCGTGCGTGGCAATCCGGTGACGAAGATCGGCCGCTCGATCTCGACGTCGGCGTGGTCCGGATGCTCCTTCCACGCCGATTCGCTGAGGAGACGGGCCACCAGGGCGCCGCGAAGGAATACCCGAGAGATCTTGCTGCCGAAGGGCGTCAGATCCTCGTCGCGGTCGTAAGACTCGAGGAGGACCGACAGAGCCTCGGTGTAATCGTCGACGCCGAAGTCCGTCAGGCCGGTCATCCGCGTCGCCGAGGCATGGAGATCCTCGACGGTGCCGACGTGAGTGCGTTCAGTCATGGTGCTCCTAGTGATGGAATTCGCCGCAGTTGACGTCGATGCATTGGCCGGTGATCGCGCTGGCCATCGGGGACGCCAGGAAGATCGCCGCATCGGATACTTCATCCGTCGTCGGCAGGCGCTTGAGGTCGGTGTTCGACGCAGTGTGCTCGTAGATCTGCTCGACAGTCATGCCGAACTTCTCCGCCTGGTGCGCGAAGTATCCCTTGAGGGTGTCGCCCCAGATATAGCCGGGTGCAATCGAATTGACACGAATTCCCTGCGGGCCGAGTTCGGTGGCCAGGGACTGCGACATGGCGAGCAGGGCCGACTTCGCCATCTTGTAGCTGCCGTAACGCTCTTGCGAATGCCGCAACACCATCGAATTGATGTTCACCACGGAGCCGTCCGACTCGGCAAGTGCCGGCGTGAACAGCTGAGTCAGGCGCAACGCCCCGAGAACGGTCAGTTCGATGCTGTCGCGGATGTGCTGGTAATCGGTGCGAGCCAACGGTTTCATCGACGGAATCGAGAATGCATTGTTGATCAGAGTGTCGACTTTGCCGTAGGCGGCAATGGACTCGGCCACCAGATTCTCGGCGGAAGCCTGGTCGGTGATGTCGGTGGCAACGGTGACGGCGCGCCCACCGGCATCGACTATTTCTTTCGCAACGTCGTCGAGTCGCGATTGCGTACGTGCTGCGAGAACAAGACTCGCGCCGGCCGACGCACATCGAAGGGCCAGAGCGCGGCCGAGTGCCGGGCCGACTCCGGAGATGACTACTACACGGTCTTCGAGCAAGGCGGTCATGATTACCCCAGCATTCGGTTGTCGATGGCGGCCTGGCGCTGGGCAATGCGCGCTGCCCAGTCCTCGGCGGTGATGGTGTTGGTGTCGAAATGCGGCAGGTGCTTCGCAATATCTGCGACGGCGACAATTTCGACGGCGGGACCGTCCTGCGGCGTCAGCTCGCGGGACACGCGCTGCCAACGGAACTGCAGAATGCCGCGCGGATGTCCGACGGTTTCGATCCAGTTGGTGACACCGGGGTTCTTCTCGCTGACCACCATTCGGACCATCCCGTCCGGATCGACCTGTGCCTGGCCGTTGTTGAGGGAGGTCTGATGATTGACGTAGTCCAGTGAGATGTACCAGAGGCTCCCGAGTTGGAAGCCGAGATACGGTGCGTCGGAGGCGGGAACGGTGATGATCATCGCCTGCTCGTCGGTGAGTTCGTAATGTCCCACCGACGAGTACTGCGTTGCCAGCCCGCCCGGTGTCAGGCGTGGTTCGGTCATGGTGTTGACCGTGAGCTTGAGGTAGAACCACTCCGGGAACTGGAGCCACGTCTTGACCCGCGTGACCAGTGCCTTCCCAGCCCGGGCGTAACGCTTCTCGGTCTCTTCGGCGGTGAGAGGTGGCGGCGCGATCCCGATCGAATCGGTGCGCTCGATGCGGATCACGCCGCGCTGCTGACTCCAGTCGCTGTAGACCTCGCGAACGACCAGCTGCGAGGATCCAGGGGCCAGGGTGTAGTAGTTGGCTCGGCCGTCGGCGGGGCCAGGGCCGAACCAAGCGACGAAGTTGCCGTCGTCGTCTATCTCCAGCTCGCGGTCGTCGAAGGCGATTTCGCTTCCGGGAACGTTGGAGTTGGTGTAGTTCCCACTCAACACCTGGAAGCTGAGATCGGCTGTGGTGCCGCGCTTTCCGGTGACCTTGTATTCCTTGTCGTCGTTGATACGGGCGCCGAAGTAGAGGGTGTCCGGGTTGTCGAGACCCATCTTGGTGAATGGTCCGGTGCCCTGGATGAAACTCGGATGGGTCTTTTCGCTGGCCCAGGCGGCATGCGTCGTCGCGATGATTCCGCCGGCCAGATATTGGTATCCCTCCAGTAGATCCTGTTCGGATCTGATGTGCGGCGCAGTCTCGATCAATTTCTCGGCTTCGGCGATCGCCTCGGCAAACGGGTCCGTCAGCACGCTGGCTCCTCACAGTTCCGACTATGTCGCCGGTCCAGAGCGTCGTGGTACAAATATGTACCTATTTGGTAGATGTTGGGTATTTCGACAATAGAACGCGTTCTAGGGAGTGGTCAATGGGTGGACCGGAGAAGACGCCTGAAGAGGGACGCCCGCGGGGGAGGCAATCGCCTCCCACCGAACGGGTGGTTCAGGTGCTCGACTACCTCGTCGGCCGCCCTGATCAGCGGTTCGGGCTGTCGGAACTGGCCCGCGCGCTCGAGATCAGCAAGCCCACCTGCCTGGGAATCCTCACGGCGCTGGCTGATCGTGGATACCTGACTCGGGACGAGGTGTCGAAGACCTATGGGCTCGGTCCGGCCTTGATCGCGGCCGGACGTGCAGCTCAGCGAGGATTTGCCGTCGGACCCATTGCCCGCACCCATCTGGAGAAAGTGAGCACGGAGTTCGGAACGACGTGCACGGCGTCCGGTGTGATCGGTGATCAGATCAGCGTTCTCGAAGTGACCGGACCGATCGGAGCGCGTCGCGCTGCCAAGGTCGGTCAGGTGTACCCGTTCGCTCCACCGGTCGGACTGATGTACGTCCTCTGGGGTTCGGATCACGACATGGACAGTTGGCTGGGCAAAGAGCCGAGCCTGCCGGTGCGCTTGGATCGCGAGCGTCTGTGGAACGTGGTCCGCGAGTGTCGCGCTGCGGGGTATCTGGTCGAGAGTCTGGATCCAGTCGGGCAGCGACTGCACACGTTGATGGCGGGCGTTGCGACGCACGATCTTCCGCCGGAGGTGCGTGAACTGCTCGGGGAGATGGTGTCGAGCCTGGGCGAGAGGGTGTACCTCGGGCGCGACATCAGCTCTGACGACGAGCATCCCGTCAGTCTCATCGCGGCCCCGACCTACGACGCCGAAGGGCATCAGGCCCTTGTGCTGACACTTTATGTGGGCGGGGCGATTACGGGCGCCGAGATCGAGCGAAGGGCTGTGGCGCTGGTTGCGGCGGCGGATGCGGTGACGGCGGAAGTTGGTGGCCGGAGTCCGGTTCGCGGTTTGTGACGTCTGATTGCCGGTCATTGACCTTTGGGTAGAACGAGTTCTATTCTGTGATTGCGTTCAATTTAGAACCAGTCCGGTACATAAATGTACCGATGCGGAAATGGTGTTCCGCACGGAGTACGTGATGCTCAGGAGCGAAAGACATGGCAACACTCCAGACCCCGCCCGCCTACGAGTTGTCGCATTTGCGGGCACTCGAAGCGGAGGCGGTCCATATTTTCCGCGAAGTCGCAGCGACTTTCGAAAAGCCGGTCCTCCTGTTCTCCGGAGGTAAGGATTCCGTCGTGATGCTGCACGTAGCGGCCAAGGCATTCTGGCCTGCTCCATTGCCGTTCGCCGTGATGCACGTCGACACCGGTCACAATTTCGACGAGGTGATCGAGTTCCGCGACCGCACGGTCGATCGCTTCAACCTGCGTCTTGTCGTCTCCAGTGTGCAAGACGACATCGACGCCGGACGCGTCATCGAGGACACCGGAGTCGGTTCGAGTCGCAATCGCCTGCAGACGCACGCGTTGCTGCGCGGAATTCGCGACAACAAGTTCGACGCCGTGTTCGGTGGTGCTCGCCGAGACGAGGAGAAGGCGCGCGCCAAAGAGAGGGTGTTCAGCTTCCGGGACGAGTTCGGGCAGTGGGATCCCAAGGTACAGCGACCTGAACTGTGGAACCTGTACAACGGCAAACACCGTAAGGGTGAACACATTCGGATCTTCCCGCTCTCCAACTGGACAGAGCTCGACATCTGGCAGTACATCGAGAAGGAACGGATCGACCTTCCCGGCATCTACTACGCCCATCGTCGCGAAGTCGTTCCGCGCGACGGAATGTTGTTGGCACGCACCCGCTTCCTCGAGCTTCGCGCCGGCGAGGAGTCCTACGAGGCGTTGGTGCGCTTCCGTACGGTCGGCGACGCAACGTGTACCGGATGCGTCGAATCGTCGGCCGAAACACCGGCCGCTGTCGTGGAAGAAGTTGCGGCGAGCCGTATCACGGAGCGTGGCGCAACCAGAGCTGATGACCGGATTTCCGAAGCTGGCATGGAAGATCGTAAGAAAGAGGGGTACTTCTGATGCCGCAACTGCTGAGAGTCGCTACAGCGGGGAGTGTCGACGACGGGAAATCAACACTCATCGGCCGGTTGCTCTACGACTCCAAGTCGATCTTCGAGGACCAACTCGAGGCCGTGGAGCGGAGCAGTCGAGAACGCGGCGACGAGTACGCCAACCTCGCGCTACTGACCGACGGATTGCGCGCCGAGCGTGAACAGGGCATCACGATCGACGTCGCCCACCGGTATTTCGCGACCCCACACCGGAAGTTCATCATCGCGGACACACCCGGGCACGAGCAGTACACCCGCAACATGGTGACCGGCGCTTCGACGGCCGACCTTGCCCTGATCCTGGTGGACGCACGCAAAGGTGTGCTCGAACAGACGCGACGGCACGCTTTCTTGTCGACTCTCCTGGGGATACCCCACCTCGTGCTGTGTGTGAACAAAATGGACCTCGTGGGCTGGTCTCAGGAACGGTTCGAGGAGATCAAGGAAGAATTCCGGCAATTCGCGATCAAACTGGACGTCCACGATCTGACGTTCATTCCGGTGTCGGCGCTGTTGGGGGACAACATCGTTGCCCGGACCGAGAACATGTCCTGGTACGACGGGCCTTCTCTGCTGCACCATCTCGAGCAGGTACACATCGCTTCGGATCGCAACTTGATCGACGCGCGTTTCCCGGTGCAGTACGTGATCCGTCCGCAGAAGCAAACGGATGCCGACCTCCACGATTTCCGGGGATACGCCGGAACGGTTGCCAGTGGCGTCTTCAAACCCGGCGACGAAATCGTGGCTTTGCCTTCAGGATTCACCTCGACGGTGAAGGCAGTCCACGGGCCGGGCGGTGACGTGATCGACGAGGCGTTTGCGCCCTCGGCCGTCTGCATCGAGCTGGCCGACGATCTCGACGTCAGCCGAGGGGACCAATTGTGTCGGCTCAACAACCGGCCGCAGGTCGGGCAGGAAATCGATGCGATGGTCTGTTGGTTGACTGAACAGACCACCCTGTCGGAGAACAACCGCTACTCGTTGCTGCACACCACGCGCTCCACGAAAGCGCAGATCGTCAAGCTCGACTATCGCCTGGACGTCAATTCTCTGCACCGCGACGAGAAGGCAGAATCTCTGTCCCTCAATGAGATCGGTCGCATCTCGATCAAAACGCAGCAGCCGTTGATGTTCGATCCCTACCGCCGCAACCGCGTGACAGGCAGCTTCATCCTCGTGGACGAGACCACGGGCAATACCGTCGCGGCCGGAATGATCAACGGTCCGACACTCAAGGAATCGCGCGTCGTCTGGCACAGTGCGGAGGTTTCTCGCGAGGAACGTGCGACCGCCGGCGCCACCGTCTGGCTCACCGGTCTCTCGGCCTCTGGCAAGTCGACGATCGCGGTCGAACTCGAACGCCGCTTGGTGGCCGCGGGTATCCCGGCGTACCGCCTCGACGGCGACAACCTCCGGCACGGATTGAACGCGGATCTGGGATTCAGTGCCGAGGACCGAGCTGAGAACGTCCGCCGAGTCGGCTCGGTGGCGCAGTTGTTCGCTGATTCAGGTGCAGTGGCAGTGGCCTGCCTGATCAGCCCGTACCGCGAAGATCGTGATCGAGTGCGGGCGGCTCACGAGGCCGCCGGGCTGAAGTTCGTCGAGGTTTACGTCGACACCCCGATCGAGCAATGTGAAGCCCGAGACCCCAAGGGTATGTACGCCAAGGCCAGGGCCGGGGAAATCAAGGGTTTCACCGGAGTCGACGATCCGTACGAGGCTCCAGCCAGTGCCGAGCTGGTGATCAGACCCGAAGACGGAACGCCTACCGAACTTGCGCTGCGAATTATGGAAGTGTTGGACCGGTGAGCGAATCCACACACAGCAGAATCGCCGACGAGGCACTCGCGGCGGAATTGGCGCAGGCCGCTGGTGCGATCCTCCTGGGGATCCGAGCCGAGGGCCTGGGTGTCGACGACGGTCGTGAGCTGGGTCGCCGGGGCGACAAGGCCGCCGATTCCTACATCCTCGACCGGTTGGCCGCCGAGCGGCCGGAGGATTCCGTGCTCTCGGAGGAGTCTGCCGATGATCGCAATCGTCTGGACGCATCCCGGGTTTGGATCATCGATCCGCTGGACGGCTCCAAGGAATACGGCTTGCCGGATCACGCGGATTGGGCAGTGCACGTGGCGCTTTGGGAGCGCGGTAGCGGAATTACCGCAGCCGCGGTTGCTCAGCCGGCGCTCGGAGCGGTGTACTCCAGTGGCGACGAGGCCGATTCGGTTCCCGCGAATTCGCCGCTCCGCGTAGTAGTCAGCGGATCGCGACCGCCCGCATTCACCGAAGCGGTGGCCGCCGAACTCGGCGCCGACGTGGTGCACATGGGATCGGCCGGCGCCAAGGCGATGGCGGTGGTGCGAGGCGAGGTCGACGCCTACCTGCACGCCGGTGGGCAGTGGGAATGGGATTCGGCTGCACCCGTCGGCGTCGCACAGGCGGCCGGGCTGCATTGCAGCCGCATCGACGGTTCACCGCTGCTCTACAACGAATCTCATCCCTACCTTCCGGATCTCGTGATCTGCCGACCGGAGTTGGCTGAGTCGATCCTGGGTGCAATTGCCAAGCACTCCACGGAGTCTGCGGTCAGTGGGCGCGTCGCCATGGCGCGTGAATACGTGAACGCATTGCTCACTCACGACGCAACGAAGGTCCGATTCGCCGCTGACGCCTGGCGAGTCGAGAACGGTCAGCGAACCGGTGACACCGGCGCTTTCATCAGCAACGAGCTCGAACAGGGGCAGCAATATCGCGGAATCGTGGCGATACGTGAACTCGCGCTGCGTGAGTGGGGCGAGAGCGTCGTCGCGCGGTATCTGCTCGACCTCGGAACACCTGGCCAGGCACCGGCCGTCACAGTTTTCGTCACCGAGTACTTCGGGATACCGGCAGGTGAGATCGAAAGCATCCTGGCAATCATCGAACCCTACGAAAACGATTCGAAAGAGGCTGGAACACAATGACATCGGACAAGCTGATCACCGATTTCTGCGCGCTGTGGGCGGCCGCCGATGTTGCAAAGATCGTCGACTACTTCACCGATGACGTCGTTTATCACAACATTCCGATGGAGCCCGTGGTCGGTCGCGAGGCCGTCCGGGCGTTCATCGAGCAGTTTGTCGGTGCCTTCGGCAACATCGACTTTCAGATCAAGCGTCAGGTCGCGGACGGCAACACCGTCATGAACGAGCGCGTCGACGTCTTCACCATCAACGGCGCCGAGGTAGCGCTCCCGGTCATGGGGGTATTCGAAGTCGAGGACGGAAAGATCAAAGCCTGGCGCGACTATTTCGACATGGCACCGATCAACGCGGCAGCCGGCCAGGCCTGATCGGGGCGCCTATTCCGCGATGACAGCGTGCGGGTAGTCCGCCGAACGGTGCTGGAAACGCGTAATGGCGGGATTCACGATGACGCCGTCACGGATTTCGATGGCGCGGTCGACGGTCTCGTCTGCCTTCCAGGCCGTCTCTCCTGCCATCACAGTGGGCAGGTAGGGAAGAAGTGATTCGCTGATCTCCCACGACGCGGAGTTCCACAGGTACGACGGGCTGTGATCGACGCCGTAGTAAGTGATGTTGTCGCCGACGATGAAGGTCGGATCCGCGAACGAGGTGGGACGAGCCCAGCTGAACCCCATGCCTTCGTCGCACGAGACGTCGACGATGAGGCTTCCGGGTTGGAAGTCCATGAGATCTTCCTCGGTCAGGAACGTCAGCGGGGCATCCGTGTTCTGCAGTACGCAGTTGACGACGATGTCGTGCTCGGCCAGGAAGCCCGGTACCGGCACGCTGTGGTTGTCGAGCATGACATGGCTGCCGCGGACGTCGCCGTTGTTGTTGTCGAACGAGACCATTCGCGCCGAGTGGATGGGGGAGCTGACGGCGGTGACGCCGCGCTGAGTCAGTACGTCCACTTCGTGGATACCGTGCGCCTTGAGTGCAGTGACAGCGCCGCGTGCAGTGGCACCGAAACCGATCACGGCAGCAGTGAGACGGCGGCCGTAGTCTCCGGTGGAACCGATCAACTGCAGGGCGTGCAGTACCGAGCAATAGCCGGCCAACTCGTTGTTCTTGTGGAACACGTGCAGATTGAACGATCCGTCGCTGTGCCAGAAGTTCATCGCTTCGAAGGCGATGAGAGTCAGTTTCTTGTCGATCGCGATCTGTGTCAGCTCGGTGTCCTGGACACAGTGCGGCCAGCCCCAGAGAACCTGACCCGACCGTAGTTCGGCGAGGTCACGCACCAACGGCTTCGGTAGCAGAACCACATCGGTTTCCGCCAAAATCTGCTTGCGCGTGCGGATTCCGGCCACCAGACGCGAGAGGTAGTCGTCGGAGTAGCCGAAGGGGTGGCCGTAACCCTCTTCGAGGTAGATCCGAGAACGTAGTTCGGCATCGATGCGATCGAAATGCGCGGGATGGATCGGCAACCGGCGTTCTGCCGGTTTGCTCGACTGTCCGATGACTCCAAGGGTGCGTGCGTTGTTCAATTGTGTATCTCTCGATAGGAGCAGGTAGAGATGTCAGGCAGGCGCCTGAGGGACTAGCAGAAGCCGCAGGAACGCTGGCAGATTGCCTCGGCCAGGATCGCGTGAAGGCGTGCCGGCTGCGCTGCTGTCGATCGCCGACGGCAACAGAAAGGCGCGCCGGTATGTGTTCAGTCTAGTCCTGAACGGTCCTCGCCCGGCGGCCGGGCGAGGTGCGGTGCTGCTCCGACGTAGGGCTACTACTCGCGCAGGCGTGAATCCAGCACGGCCAGTTGAATTTTGCTGGCATCCGTGTGTACTTGACGACCTTTGTCGGTGACGTCGATGAAGACTCCGCGCCGGTCAGCCTCGCACAGTGCTCGCTGAACCAGTCCGGCCTTCTCGAGGCGGGCGACGCTGCGGGAGAGCGCACTGGGACTCAGGTACATCTCCGAAGCCAGATCCTGCATCCGTGGACGCTCACACGAGGTGTCCATGAGTCGGTCGAGGGCCTCGAAGTCGCTCATACTCAGGCCGTGCGCCGACTGCATCTGGCGATCGAGTTCGCACGCGATGTCGTTGTAGCTGGTCGACAACGAGCGCCAGGTGTTGCGCAATTCCGATTCCGACGTCACGACCGCATTCTAGTTGAAGACTCGATTACGTGCAATTGCATTAAATGCTTGTGCATTAAGTGCATGTGCATCTATTCTCGCTGACGTGACTTGCACAGACTCGACACTCAAACCATTCGATTCGCCGGAATCCCCGGGTTCTACGGAATCCACGGATCCGGCCACAGGAGAGGGCTGGTCCCTCAAGCTGTGGGGCATCCTCGCGGTGCTCTGCCTCGTGTTGTTCCTCGACGGTCTCGATGTGTCGATGGTGGGCGTCGCTCTACCGTCCATCGGCAACGAACTGGGCCTGTCCACTACTTCGCTGCAGTGGATCATCAACGGCTACGTCCTCGGATTCGGCGGCTTGTTGCTACTCGGTGGACGTACCGCCGATCTTCTCGGGCGCAGGAAGGTCTTCCTGATCGCGCTGACCGTGTTCGCAATCGCTTCGCTGGTCGGTGGCCTTGTCGACAACGGAACACTGCTGATCGCATCACGATTCGTGAAGGGACTGGCGGCGGCCTTCACTGCGCCGACTGCAATGTCCATTCTCACCACGACGTTCAAAGAGGGTCCGGCCCGTAACCGTGCGCTTTCGGTGTTCTCCGTGTTCGGCGCCAGTGGTTACTCGTCGGGCCTGATCCTGGGTGGGCTGTTGACCAGTGCCGGTTGGCGATTCACGTTCCTGATGCCGGTTCCGTTTGCCGTCATCGCGCTGATCGGTGGGTACTTCCTCATTCCGCGGGACCGTCCCGCGGATGCCGGGGGACACGACCTCGTCGGCGCCGTCACCCTGGTGACGGGAATGCTTCTGACGGTGTACACGATGGTTTCGGCTCCGACCCGTGGGTGGGCACACCCGATGACGCTGGGTTCGTTCGCCGTCGCTGCCGTGCTTCTGGCGACGTTCTTCTTCGTGGAGAAGAAGGTGGCGCATCCGCTTGTGCGACTTGGGCTTCTGCGCGTCGGCACCATCGTTCGTGCGAATCTGGCCATCATCGCGCTCTTCGGTTCCTACCTGAGCTTCCAGTTCATGATGACGATCTTCCTGCAGTCGGCCCTCGGCTGGTCGCCCCTGAAGATGGCGATGGCACTGCTCCCCGCGGGCATCATCGTCGCCTTCGGATCGCCGTTCGTCGGACGGCTGGTCGACTTGTACGGCAGTGCCAAGCTCATCATCGCGGCACTGACCTCGCTCAGCGTCGGGTACCTCTGGTTCCTCTTCGCGGGCAGCGATTCACCGTCGTACGTCGTGGCGATTCTGCCGAGCGTCATCCTGCTCGGACTCGGATTCGCGTTGGGCTACACCTCGATCATGGCCCAGGCCACCTCGGGTGTCGACGACTCGGAGCAGGGTTTGGCGTCCGGGCTGGTGAACACGTCCGCTCAGGTCGGTGCGGCGCTCGTACTCGCTCTCACTACCGCCCTCGTGACCGCCGGATCGCACACCGCATCCGGTGCCGGTACCGCCGGATTCGAACAGTTCCATCCCGGACTGATCCTGGTTACCGGAGTCGCGCTGGTGGGCTTGGCGATCACCGTCTCGCCGCTGGTACGTGGCAGGTCGCTGCGGGGAAGATCCGTGCGTGAAAGGCGCGCTGAGGAAGAAAAGGAACTGGCCGAGGTCAACTGAATACTTGCTTCATCCGCGAATGCGCTCGGCCGCGCAGGAGACAATCCTGCGCGGCCGAGTTGCTGTGTCTGAACTATCGGGTGGCAGATTTCGGGGCTGCGTCTTTCGGGGCTGCGTCTTTCAGGGCTGCGTCGAAACTCGTCGACGTAGCTTGCGAACCGAGAATCAAGGCAAGGCGCACCAACATGGCTTCGCGGTCGGACGGATCAGCCTGGTCGAGTGCGTTCGACAGTGCCAACCAGACGTGCTCGCGGTGGCCCTCGTCGTCGATCACCGCAGTTGTCGCCGACTGTGCCGTATCGAAGTGCGTCGGCGCAGTGCCGGCGGTGAGGTGCTTGGCCACGTCGTTCAATTGCGTGGGATCGCTGATGCGGCAGAGCGCCAATCCGTCGGGCCGAATCACGAAGATCTCGCCGACACGAGCACCGAGGGCAGATGCGAGATTGCCTTCGGCATCGGGAATCGTGGAGTCGTTAGTTCCCGCGGTGATCACCCGTACGGTTTCCGGTGCAAGGGCCTGAGCGAGAATCTCGGCTTGCGTGTCGAGTTCGAATACCAGCTCAGCTGACAGTCCGAAAGCCAGCAGGCCGAATCCAGTACCGCGCAGACTGTTCAAGGAGGTTTTCGAACCGTCCGCCGAGACCTGGACGACTCTGTCTTCCAGCGGATCCCCGGG
The DNA here is from genome assembly GCF_058788335.1 of Rhodococcus sp. FW305-130. Lineage (NCBI taxonomy): Bacteria > Bacillati > Actinomycetota > Actinomycetes > Mycobacteriales > Nocardiaceae > Rhodococcus > Rhodococcus sp. FW305-130. Next base: position 27,155 of record NZ_JBYTAP010000016.1, read on the forward strand.
CAGTACGCCCTCGGTGCCCGCAGCTGTGGGCCACGTCAGCGGCGAGAGACGGGCGTGCGTTGCACTCGACTGGCGCGGGTTGATGAGGTGCGCGAATTCGCTTCGCTTGGTGGCGAGTTCGAGTACGGCGTCGCGGGTGGTCCGGTATCCATGACTGCCGGGCGACATGATGAGCGTCGACTTGCCTGCATTGTCGACGTTCTGCTGCCACGCGCTACGACGTTCCTTCGAATACGCGTCGAGGATGGCGGTATCGGCAGCTCCGTTGATGACGGCCGCCAGTTGCCACACCAGGGTCTCGGCATCTTCCATGCCAGAGTTGAGGCCACGAACACCGAAGATCGGAACGAGATGCGCGGCGTCGCCGGCAAAGAGCACACGGCCGTGAGTGAAATCTTCGAGGGCGAGTGCATGGGCGCGGTAGAAGCCGAACCATTCCAGGGTCCAGGGGATGTCGCTCTCGAGCCATTCGAGGTGACGCGTGATGCGGTCACGGATGCGATCTTCTTGCGTCTCCGCCTCCGGATCGTCCGACGCGTCGAGCTGGTAGTCGATGCGCCAGATGTCCCGTGGTTGGCGGTGCATGATGATCGTGGAGCCCGGGTTGCTGGGTGCGTCGAACCACACCAGACGCTCGGCCGGGAGTTCCGATTCCCAATGAATGTCGGCAATGACGTAGTTGCCCTCGTAGCTGTTGCCCTGCAAGCGGATTCCGCTGAGTTCGCGCATCTTGCTGCGTCCACCGTCGGCAGCCACGACCCACGCCGCACGCAGTTCGCGGGTTCCGAACGCGGTGTCGACGGTCAGAGTTACCTCGTCGTCACCGCCGGAGGTGCCGGCGATCGACGACGACCAGTGGAAGTTCACCAGTGGGTGGGCGAGCAATTTGTCGGTCATGATCTGTTCGAACTCGGATTGCGAGACGTTGACCATGGGTCCGCGCGCGTCGTGCTCGGCGGATGCCATCCGGAACTGCAGTACTTCCTGATCGCGGTAGTAACTCCGACCACCCACCCACGGCAGAACGATGTCGTCGAGCTCGGCACCGAAACCAAGGCGTTCGGCAACTTCGAGGCTGTGCCGTGACACGCAGATCGCGCGACTGCCGAACGAGACCTGATCGGCCGCTTCGAGAATCGTGACGGCAATGCCGCGCTGCGCCAAGCCCATGGCTACGCCCATGCCGACTGGGCCGGCTCCGACGATCACGACGGGAAGTGCGTCGGCCGAAGGCGCCAGGGAAGCGAAGTCCTCGGGGGCGTACTTCTTCGGATGAAAGTAGGTCGACATGGTCACGAGGCTTTCTGTGCGGCAGTGTTTTTCGGGATCAGTTGAGGTTCCGGGAGTAGCAGGATGGAAACCAAGCTGATCACGGCAATGATCACGAAGTAGACGGTGATGGCGAACGAGGTGTCGAAGGCGGCGTAGAGCGCGGTGGCGATCATCGGGGCCAGACCGCCGCCGAGGATTGCGCCGATCTGGTAGCCGAGTGACGCTCCGCTGTAGCGGATGTGTGCGGGGAACAATTCGGCGAACAGCGCCGCTTGTGGGCCGGCGCAGCAGCCGAGCGTGAAGCCGAGGGCGATCATCGATACGAGCATCACCGGGACGATCGCCGTGTCGATCAGCGGAAAGAACACCGCTGCCGCCACTACCAGGGCGATCGAACTGCGGATGTAGACGGTTCGGCGTCCGAGAGTGTCCGACTTGTGAGCGCTGAAAGCCATTCCCGCCATCCAGAACGGGCAGGATGCGATGAGGAGGAAGAGCATCGTGGTCTTGCTGAAGCCGAGTTCGGTCTCGCCGTATTTGAGCACGTAAACCATGTACGCGTACGCAATTCCGTTGGTGGCGATGAAGGTTCCACCGGCGAGGAGCACTGTCTTCCAGTGTCTGGTGAGAACCTCGAGAATCGGCATGGACTCCGCCGGTGCTTCGGACTTCGAAGCGGTGAACTCGTCACTTTCCTCGAGGCCGAGACGGATCCACATCGCAACGCCCACAAGAACTGCGCTGAGCAGGAACGGGATTCGCCATCCCCAGGAGTTGAATGCATCGTCGTCCATGAAGGCGGCGAGGGGGAGATAGACGAGATTGGCCACCAGTACGCCTGCGGGAACACCGATTTGTGGTGCGCTGCCGTACAGCCCCTTCTTGCCCTCCGGTGCGTTTTCGGTTGCGACCAGAACTGCGCCGCCCCACTCGCCGCCGACACCGAGTCCCTGAACGAATCGCAAGGTCACCAGGAGTATGGGGGCGAAGACGCCGATGGCGGCGTAGTTGGGTAGCAGGCCGATGGCAACGGTGGCGCAGCCCATCAGCATCAACGAGGTGACCAACATGGATTTGCGTCCGATGCGGTCGCCGAAGTGGCCCATCACGATTCCGCCGATGGGACGCGCGACGAATCCGACGGCGAGGGTGGCGAAGGCGGCCAGGGTGCCGGCCAGATCGGACGTGCCGGGGAAGAACTGCTTGCCGAGCACGAGCGCGGCGGCGGTGCCGTAGATGAAGAAGTCGTACCACTCGATGGCGGTGCCGACAAAGCTGCCGAGGGCGGCCTTGCGCGCCTTGACCGTCGCGGCGGTGCGCGTAGCGGTCGGTGAGGCGATGGAGGTCATGAAGTGCCTTTCGAGATGAATGTGGCTTGAAGAAACAATGACGTGCGCCACAACAATTGAAAAGCGAAAGAATTGGAGGTTCTTGCACGGAAAATGCGTGGAACTAGCTCCGCTGCCTGGTAGTGGGACTATTGGGCAGGTTCCGAGGGTGAAACGAATTCTATGAAAGCGCGTGCCACGCGGCTGAGGCGAGTGTTCTGGTGCCACGCGAGAACTACGTGCACCGACGGCACGACAGGGGAAGCGATGGTCTTGACGACTACCTCGAGCCCCTCGTACGTGACGTCCATCTTGGGGCGCTGGAGTAACAGCGTCCAGCCGAGTCCGCGGCCGACAAATGCCCGCGCCGTCTCGAAGTTCGCGGTTCTGTATGCAACCTTCGGGATGAATCCGCCTGCGCGGCAGACGTCGAGCGCGTGTTTGGTGCTCGGCGGCGCGTCGAGGAGAACCATCGGGTGTTCCGCGAGGTCCGGAAGATGGATCGGTCGCTCGGACCGCGCGAGTGGGTGTTCTGCACCCAGGACGATCAAGGGTTCGCGGATGGCCAACGGAACTGTGCGCAATTGTGGAGACAGGTCCAGGTCGTAAGCGATCGCGAGGTCCAACTCGCCGTTCTCGAGATGTGTCTGGAGCCGATTCTGAGTGTCCTCGCGGAACTCCACCTGCGCGTCGGGATTCTCACGGGTGAACCCGGCGATCATCGACGGCAATACCGTCGGCCCCAGAGCAGGATAGCAACCGATCGCGATGGGCCCCGACACGCTTCCGCCGGTTCCGAGCGCATCGGATTCGAGCTCCCCGGCTTGCTGAAGTAGCGCCCGGGCGCGCACCAGAACGGATTCACCGGTGCGGGTCAGTTGAATGCCGAATGAGCGACGGCGAACGCACAGTTGAACTTTGAGCGCGCGTTCGAGTTCGGTGAGCGACGCGGACAGGGCGGAGGGGGAGAGGTGCAAGCGCTCGGCCGCGGCGCTGATCGTCCCGGTCTCGGCTACCGCGACAAACGCAGCCAGCTGACGCATCGTGTACGTGGGAGCAGGATCGATGCGAGGCATGAGATCGACAGTAGTCGGATAGATTGCCCTGAATATTTTGGTGCGGCACCGTGGAGAAGTCGACGATCAATCGCTGACCTGCGTCTTCGTGGTGCCCCCGGCAGGATTCGAACCTGCGACCTTTCGCTCCGGAGGCGAACGCTCTATCCCCTGAGCTACGGGGGCGCACCGAACTTTCGGTGTGCCGATTGGGCTGCGTTAGCGTAGCGCATCACGGGGGGCCAAGACCAAACCGGCACCCGTCTCGGCATGGCGTCGTCGCGGGAGGCAGTCGAGGATGCGGCCGGGGACCATGGTCGTCGAATCATCTGTACCGACTGACTCGGATGCTTTTTACGCCTAGGCTCGGCTCTGAGCACAGGCTCGGGCGGACTGCTCGGGCACCCTCGTGAGGTACGGGAGTCGTTGATGACCGATCACCACTATTCCGAAGACCAGCTCGCGCTCGACCTGAAGTGGTGGGCAGCGGCCAACTACCTGACCGTTGCGCAGATCTATCTGAAAGACAACACGCTTCTGCGGGAACCGTTGCGAGCCGAGCACATCAAGCCTCGACTGCTCGGACACTGGGGGACCAGCCCTGGCCTGTCGATGATCTACACGCTCCTCAATCGGCACATCGTCGCCACTGATGCTGACTGGCTGTACGTCACGGGCCCGGGGCACGGCGGCCCGGCGCTGGTCGCGTCGACGTATCTCGAGGGAACGTATTCGGAGATCTATCCGGAAGTCTCGGACGACGCCGAGGGTATCCACCGGATGTGTCGGCGATTCTCGGCTCCCGGCGGAGTGCCCAGCCATGTGAGTGTGCAGACACCCGGAAGCATCCACGAAGGCGGCGAGCTCGGCTACGCCCTTGCACATGCGGCCGGCGCTGCCTTCGATCATCCGAACCTCGTGGTGGCCTGTGTGATCGGCGACGGCGAAGCGGAGACCGGGCCGTTGTCCGGCTCGTGGAAGCTCCCGGCGTTCCTCAATCCACGACGCGACGGCGCGGTGTTGCCGATCCTGCACGTGAACGGCGCCAAGATCGCGGGCCCGACCGTGTACGGGCGCAGCAGCGACGAGGACATTCAGGCCTACCTCGGCGGCCAGGGGTGGGCGCCGATCGTCGTCTCCGGTGACGACCCCGACGTCGTGTTTCCTCAGTTGTATCAAGCGATCTCGCAGGCACACGAGAAGATCCGCGAGATGCAGGGTGCCGCACGCCGCGGCGACGAGTGGACGGGTTCGTGGCCGGCAATAGTCTTGCGGACGCCGAAAGGATGGACCGGTCCGCACACCGTCGACGGAATCTTGGTCGAGGGCACACATCGTGCGCACCAGGTGCCGTTGTCCGGCGTGCGAACCAACGAATCGCATCTGCGGCAACTCGAAGAGTGGATGCGGTCGTACCGTCCGGACGAGTTGTTCGACGCCAACGGATCACTGGCCGCGGAACTGGCGGCGCTCTCGCCGGCGGGGGACAAACGCATGGGGAGCACTCCCTACGCGAACGGTGGGCGACTTCGCGTCGATCTCCCGATGCCGCCGCTCGAAAAGTACGCGCTTCCCATCCAATCCCCGGGTTCGACCTTCCACGAGACGACACGAGTTCTCGGCGAGCTTCTGCGCGACATCTACGCCGCCACGGAAACCGAGGACAGCGGCGGGATCTTCCGACTCTTCTGTCCGGACGAGACGTCGAGCAATCGCCTCGGCGCCGTGTTCGAGACAACCGACCGCTGCTGGCAACTGCCGATCACCGACTACGACGACGGGCTGTCCGCGGACGGTCGTGTCATGGAGGTCCTCAGCGAGCACCTTTGCGAAGGTTGGCTCGAGGGCTATCTGTTGTCCGGTCGACACGGGATGTTCGCGAGCTACGAAGCATTTGCGATGGTGAGCGTGTCGATGCTCATCCAGCACGCCAAGTGGCTCCAACATGCCGTCGACCTGCCGTGGCGGGCGTCCGTCGCTTCGCTCAACGTGCTGTTGACCAGTACGTGCTGGCGCAACGATCACAACGGATTCAGTCATCAGGGCCCCGGCATGATCGACGCCGTTATTCCCTTGGCCCCCAGTGTGATCCGCGTGTGGCTACCGCCGGACTCCAACACCTTGCTCTCGATCTCGGACCACTGCCTGCGTAGTACCGACCACGTCAACCTGGTAGTCGTGGACAAGCAACCGCATCTGCAGTACCTCACGCTCGAGCAGGCGCACGAGCACTGCGCGGCGGGAGCTTCGGTGTGGGAATGGGCCGGAACCGAAGCTCGCGGACAGGAACCGGACGTGGTCCTGGCCGCCGCGGGAGATGTGCCGACGCAGGAGATCCTGGCTGCTGCACAGTTGCTGCGCGATCACACACCCGAACTGATCACCCGCGTCGTCAACGTCGTCGATCTGATGGCCCTGCTGACCCCCACCGAGCATCCACACGGATTCGGGGAGAGGGTCTTCCTCGATCTGTTCACCGCGCAGACCGACGTCGTGTTCGCATTCCACGGATACTCGCGTGCGGTGCACGAACTGATTCACGGGCGTCCGAGTCCCGAACGCTTCCACGTTCGCGGATTCAGTGAACAGGGAACAACCACAACACCGTTCGACATGGTTGTCCTCAACAAGATGAGCCGCTACCACCTGGTGATCGAGGCGCTACGACGCTCCAAGCGTCGGCCGGCCGGGGCGTCCGAGTTGGCGGAGTTCTGCCGCACACAGCTCGAAAAGCACTCGCGTTACATCGTCGAGCACCTCGAAGACATGCCGGAGGTAGAAAACTGGACCTGGTCCTGAAATTCAGGACCAGGCCCAGTTGGGTCTGAGTTCTCAGTTCAGTTCATGGGCAGCGGCGCTGCGCCGCGAGCTGCCAACATGTCGGTCATCAGCTTGGACTCGCTCTGCTGCGTGTTGACCATGGTCTGTGCCAGGCTGCGCACCGGACCCTCGGTGGCGTCGGCAGCTGCGTACTCCATCATCGGAAGCCCACCTTCGTGGTGACGAAGCATCAACTGCAGGAACAAGGTGTCGAGTTGCAGGCCTTCCGCCGCGCGGAGAGCCGCGAGGTCCTCGGGGGACGCCATGCCGGGCATGGTGTCGACCGGGCCGGAATGAGCCATGTCCATCGTGGCCGAAGTCCCGTGCGATCCGTGGCCGGAGCCCGAATCCGACGACATCCACTCCATGTACGGGCCCACCTTGGACAGCGGCTGATCCCACATGGTCAGCCACGCCTGCATTTGACCGAGCTGGTTCTGCTGCGTGGTCAAGATGTCGAACGCCAGCGTGCGCACATCGTTGTCCGTGGACTTCGTCAGGGCGATGGACGCCATGTCGACGGCCTGGCTGTGGTGCACGCTCATGTCCTGAGCGAAGCCCACGTCCACCGAATCCGAGGCCGGAACGGTCAGTGACGACTTCGCATCGGGTCCGAGGAGGTTGGTCAGTGCGCCGAGGGCAAAACCGACGGCGATCGCGCCGATCAGACCGATGATCAGCAGTGCGGTGCGCTGACTCGGCTTCGAAGGCTGATCGGTGGTCTCTGAACTATTCACCGGACTATCCACCGGCGGGAATCTGCTCGTCGGTGGCCGGGGTAGCGCCCGTGCCGTCCATCTGGATGGCGTCGGCGCCCGGAGGCGTCGGATCGAACGGCGACGTCGACGGGGTGAACAGCGGGTTGGTGCAGCTCGCTCCGACCTCGGGGTAGACGTTCGGGTTCTGGTTCAACGCGGTGATGAACTGATCGATGCGATCGTCGTCGGCCTTGTCGATCTCGAGGCGATGGCCCCACGACTGCAGAGAAATGGGGCTGCTCTGGCCGGGGAACGGCGACATCAGCATGTAGGACTTGCCGTTGACGCGTCCGGCGAGGCTGTCGATCTGGTCCTGGTCGACGAGATCGGGGTTGTACGTGATCCAGATGGCGCCGTGCTCGAGCGAGTGGACGGCGTTCTCGGTGCGAATCGGGTCGGCGTACACGGTTCCGGTGCAGTTCGCCCAGGTGGCGTCGTGCGGGCCACCGAACGGCGGGGTCTGGTCGTACGCCACGCGCTGAGTGGAATCGACGTGCTGGCCGGCCGGGTACTCGATCTTGAGGACGCCGTCGATCTTGTCGGACGGATCCTTGTTCTCGGAGCTGTACTTGTACGGCTCGAGGGCCTGCCGCTCCTCGACCTTGGGCCACAGATTGATACCGAGCACGGCGATGAGTGCGAGCACAGCCACACCGGCGCCGATCGACAGCCAGGGGATCTGGCGGGGAGCGGGGACGCCGCCCTTGCCCTTCTTGGCCGGCCGACTGTTCTTGTTGGCGGCCTTGATGGCCTTGGCTGATTTGGCCCCGGAGTTCTTGTTGGGACCGCGACTATCGGAACCGCTTGGCATCGATTGGGCTCTTTCGGTGTGTGGGCTTGAGGTGTGGCGCGCCCGCGCATGAAGGTACGCGGTGGTAGCTCGGGCATTACCACTGTACTTTCCGAGTCTGAGGGCAAACTTTGAGAGTGGCGTGCGACACGCCACAGCGGCCCCGCGCACGTTCACGGAGAGCGAGGCGTGAGGCGAGTCTCCACTTCCGGTGTGCAGGCAATAGGATGAATACCTGTGACTCCAGCTGACCTTGCCGAACTGCTCCGCGGAACCGCAGCGAGCGTCCTTGCCGATCGTGGCCTCGACGTATCCGTGCTGCCCGAAACCCTTACCGTCGAGCGACCACGCAACCCCGAGCACGGCGATTACGCCACCAACATTGCCATGCAGGTAGCCAAGAAGGTCGGCACTAATCCCCGCGAGCTGGCGGGCTGGATCGCCGAAGCCCTCACCGCTGCCGACGGAATCGAATCCGCCGAGATCGCCGGACCCGGCTTCCTCAACATTCGGTTGGACAAGGACGCCCAGGGCGCGATCGTCGTGTCGGTTCTCGAAGCCGGTGCGTCGTACGGCTCGGGTGACTCTCTCGCCGGCAAGAAGATCAACCTCGAATGCGTCTCGGCCAACCCCACCGGACCGATTCACCTCGGTGGAACCCGTTGGGCTGCAGTCGGAGACGCGCTCGGACGCATTCTGTCCGCGCAGGGTGGATTGGTCACACGTGAGTACTACTTCAACGATCACGGTGCCCAGATCGACCGCTTCTCGCGTTCACTGATCGCTGCAGCGAAGGGTGAACCTGCTCCGGAAGACGGTTACGCCGGTGCATACATCGCCGACATCGCCGCCTCGGTTCTGAAGCAGCGTCCCGACGTCATGGAGCTGCCCGCCGACGAGCAGCAGGAAACCTTCCGCGCCATCGGCGTCGAATTGATGTTCACGCACATCAAGCAGACCCTCCACGACTTCGGCGTCGACTTCGACGTCTACTTCCACGAGAACTCGCTCTTCGAATCCGGTGCGGTCGAGAAGGCCGTCGAATCCCTCAAGGGTTCGGGCAACCTCTTCCACGAAGACGGTGCGTGGTGGCTCAAGAGCACCGACTACGGCGACGACAAGGACCGCGTCGTCATCAAGAGCGACGGCAACGCCGCCTACATCGCCGGTGACATCGCCTACTTCCAGAACAAGCGCGCCCGCGGGTTCGACCTCTGCATCTACATGCTCGGTGCCGACCATCACGGATACATCGGCCGTCTCAAGGCTGCCGCGGCCGCATTCGGCGACGATCCGGACACCGTCGAGGTGCTGATCGGCCAGATGGTCAACCTCGTCAAGGACGGCACTGCCGTCAAGATGAGCAAGCGCGCAGGCACCGTCATCACCCTCGACGACCTGGTCGAGGCAATCGGCGTCGACGCCTCGCGTTACGTCATGATCCGCTCGTCGGTCGACTCGAGCATCGACATCGATCTCGACCTGTGGACCAAGACCAGCAGCGAGAACCCCGTCTACTACGTCCAGTACGCGCATGCACGCCTCTCGGCGATCGCTCGCAACGCCGCGGACCTCGGTCTGTCCGCCGACGCGAGCAACCTCGCCCTGCTCACCGTCGAGCAGGAGGGTGACCTCATCCGCACGATCGGCGAGTACTCACGCGTCGTGTCGAGCGCGGCGAATCTGCGTGAGCCGCACCGTATTGCCCGCTACCTCGAAGAACTCGCGGGTGCGTACCACCGCTTCTACGGCGCGTGCCGCATCCTTCCGCAAGGCGACGAAGACGCCACCGACGTGCACCGCGCGCGTCTGGCTCTCTGCGCCGCCACCCGACAGGTCCTGGCCAACGGCCTCGAACTGCTCGGCGTCACCGCACCGGAGCAAATGTGAACGCGCACCCCGCCGGCCCCAAGCATGCCGAGCAGTTGCAGGCCCCCGGCTTGCCCGACCGTCCTGCCAGCCCCGAAGCCTTCGGTGAACTCTCACCGCAGGTGTGGCCGCGCAACGCTTCTCGCGGCGACGACGGTGAAGTGACCCTCGCGGGTGTCAAGGTCGGTGAACTTGCCGAGAAGTACGGCACCCCGCTGTTCGTCATCGACGAGGACGACTTCCGCTCGCGTTGCCGCGACATGGCCCGCGCCTTCGGCCCGGATGCCAAGGTGCACTACGCATCCAAGGCATTCCTCTGTGGCGAGATCGCACGCTGGGTCGCCGACGAAGGCCTCTCGCTCGACGTCTGCTCCGGCGGCGAACTGGCGATCGCGTTGCACGCGGACTTCCCGGCCGAGCGAATTGCCATGCACGGCAACAACAAGTCAGTCGCCGAACTGGCCGCCGGTGTCGCCGCGGGCGTCGGACACGTCGTGCTCGACTCGGCGATCGAGATCGACCGACTCGATCGTGTCGCCGGTGAGGCCGGTGTCGTTCAGGACGTGTTGATCCGCCTGACCGTCGGCGTCGAAGCGCATACCCACGAATTCATCTCCACCGCACACGAGGACCAGAAGTTCGGTTTCTCGCTGGCCGGGGGAGCCGCGATCGACGCGGTCCGTCGCGTCTTCGCTGCCGACAACTTGCGACTGGTCGGCCTGCACAGCCACATCGGTTCGCAGATCTTCGACGTCGACGGTTTCGAGGTGGCAGCGCACCGCGTGATCGGTTTACTCCGCGACGTCGTCACCGAGTTCGGAGTCGAGAAGACCAAGCAGATTTCGATCATCGACCTCGGCGGCGGCATGGGGATCTCGTACATCCCCTCCGACGACCCGCCGCCCGTCGACGAACTGGCAGCAAAGCTCGGCCACATCGTGCGCAACGAGTCCGCACTGGCCGGATTGCCGGAGCCGACGCTTGCCGTCGAACCCGGCCGCGCCATCGCCGGACCTGGCACGGTGACGCTCTACGAGGTCGGCACCATCAAGGACGTCACGGTGGGTAGCTCGCTGACACGCCGCTACATCAGCGTCGACGGCGGGATGAGCGACAACATCCGCACGTCCCTCTACGGTGCGGAGTACGAAGCCAAGTTGGTTTCGCGAACTTCCGAGGCTGATCCCGTCGTTGCACGTATCGTCGGTAAGCACTGCGAGTCCGGTGACGTGGTCATTCGGGACACCTGGATGCCCGAGGACGTCGGGCCCGGTGATTTACTAGCGGTAGCAGCGACCGGTGCATACTGCTATTCGATGTCGAGCAGGTACAACCTGCTCACCCGCCCAGCCGTGGTGGCGGTGCGTGACGGAGTCTCACGCGTGATTCTGCGGAGGGAAACAGTGGAAGATCTGCTCAGCTTGGAGGTATCGCAGTGACGAGCGAATCGGCGCATCGCGCTATCGGTGTGGCCGTTCTCGGCCTCGGCAACGTCGGGAGCGAGGTCGTCCGGATCATTCGTGAGCAGGCCGAGGAACTCGAAGCTCGCGTCGGCGCCCCATTGGAACTGCGGGGAGTTGCCGTCCGTCGTATCGGTTCGGACCGCGGAATTCCCGAGGAACTGCAGACGACGGACGCCGAGTCCCTGGTCGGTCGTGACGACGTCGACATCGTGGTCGAGGTGATCGGTGGAATCGAGCTCCCTCGCAAGCTGATTCTCTCTTCCCTCAACTCCGGTAAGTCGGTCGTGACCGCCAACAAGGCGCTGCTCGCGGACCACACCGGTGAATTGGCGGAGGCTGCAGAGGCCAACTCTGTCGACCTGTACTTCGAGGCCGCTGTTGCCGGTGCGATCCCCGTGATCCGCCCGCTCACACAGTCGTTGGCCGGAGACCGTGTCAACAAGGTCGCCGGAATCGTGAACGGCACCACCAACTTCATCCTCTCCGCGATGGACGAGACCGGCGCCGACTACGAGGAGACCCTCGCCGAAGCCGGACGCCTCGGATACGCGGAAGCCGACCCGACCGCGGACGTCGAAGGCTACGACGCCGCGGCGAAGGCTGCGATCCTCGCGTCGATCGCGTTCCACACCCGCGTCACTGCCGCGGACGTGTACCGCGAAGGAATCTCCACGATCACCTCCGCCGACCTGGCGTCGGCGAAGGCACTCGACTGCACGATCAAGTTGCTCTCGATCTGCGAGCGCATCGTCACGCCCAAGGGCAAGGAGCGGATTTCCGCTCGCGTGTACCCGGCGCTGGTTCCGCTCAGCCATCCGCTGGCCTCGGTCAACGGCGCGTTCAACGCCGTTGTCGTGGAAGCAGAGAACGCCGGCCGGCTCATGTTCTACGGCCAGGGGGCTGGCGGCGCCCCCACCGCTTCCGCGGTGATGGGTGACCTGGTGATGGCGGCGCGCAACAAGGTTCACGGCGGCCGCGGCCCCCGCGAGTCCAAGTACGCCAAGCTCAAGGTCGCCCCGATGGGCGACATCCTCACGCGCTACTACGTGAACATGGAGGTCGCGGACAAGGAAGGTGTGCTGTCCGCAGTCGCCGCCGAGTTCGCCAAGCACGGCGTGAGCATCTCCGTCGTCCGCCAGGAGGGCGCCGGCGCCGGCGCGCGTCTGGTGGTCGTCACTCATGTAGCAACCGACGCGGCTCTCTCCGAGACCGTGGCGGCCCTCAACGAACTCGAATTCGTCACCGCTGTGACCAGCGTGCTGCGACTGGAAGGCACTGAACAATGACCGGCATCGTCAACCCCGTCCACAAGGCATGGCCGGGTCTCATCGAGGCATACCGGGACCGTCTCGCGATCGGTGACAATTGGAAGACCGTCACCCTGCGCGAAGGCGGCACCCCGCTCCTGCCGGCCGGCCACCTCTCCGAGATCACCGGCTGCGACGTCTACCTCAAGGTCGAGGGTCTCAACCCCACCGGTTCCTTCAAGGACCGCGGTATGACGATGGCCGTCACAGACGCCTTGGCCCGTGGCCAGCGCGCAGTTCTGTGCGCGTCCACCGGCAACACCTCCGCCTCGGCCGCTGCGTATGCAGCCAAGGCAGGCATGACCTGCGCCGTACTCATCCCGCAGGGCAAGATCGCCATGGGCAAGCTTGCACAGGCAGTCATGCACGGCGCCAAGATCATTCAGGTCCAGGGCAACTTCGACGACTGCCTCGAGCTGGCACGCAAGACCACGGCGGAATTCCCCACCATCGGTCTCGTCAACTCCGTCAACCCGGTGCGCATCGAGGGTCAGAAGACCGCGGCATTCGAGATCATGGACGTGCTCGGCAAGGCTCCCGACGTGCACGCTCTCCCGGTCGGAAACGCAGGAAACATCACCGCGTACTGGCGCGGATACTCCGAGTACTACGCGGACGGTCTGACCACGGTCAAGCCCCGCATGCTCGGCGTCCAGGCAGCCGGTGCGGCTCCGCTGGTCAACGGCGCACCCGTCAAGGACCCCGAAACCATCGCTACTGCAATCCGAATCGGTTCCCCCGCTTCCTGGAACGGCGCTGTCGCCGCGAAGGAAGAGTCGAACGGTGCATTCCGTGCCGCCACCGACGAGAAGATCCTCGAGGCTTACCGTCTGATCGCCGCCACCGAGGGCGTCTTCGTCGAACCGGCGTCGGCAGCCAGTGTCGCCGGCCTGCTCGCCGCACGCGCAGAGGGCTGGCTCGAGCCGGGCCTGACCGTCGTGTGCACGGTGACCGGTAACGGTCTCAAGGATCCTGACACGGCTTTGAAGGGTATGCCGAACGTCGAGCCGATCGGTGTCGATCCCGTTGCCGTCGCGGCTGCCCTCGAGCTTGCATAGTGTCCGTGGATTCATCGACCACTCCGCGGAATCCGGTGTCTGACATGACTATAACCCTGCCTATCGGCCTTTCGGTGACTGCTCGCGTCCCGGCCTCGAGTGCAAACTTGGGGCCGGGGTTCGACACCCTCGGTCTGGCGTTGGGGTTGTACGACGAAATCGTGGTCACCACAACGGATTCGGGGTTGCAGATTCGCGTCGAAGGCGAAGGTGCTGCCGACGTGCCTTGGGGTCCTTCGCATCTCGTGGTTCGCGCCATCGAGCGTGGCCTCGAAGCTGCGGGAGTGTGGGCAAGTGGCCTGGACGTGTTGTGCCGCAACGCGATCCCGCATTCGCGCGGGTTGGGTTCCTCGGCTTCCGCGGCCGTCGGTGGACTGGCAGCAGCCAACGGTCTAGCACGCGCGCTCGATGCCGAGATCGGTTTGACGCAAGAGCAGTTGGTTCAACTCTCGTCCGAGTTCGAAGGTCACCCGGACAATGCGTCCGCCAGTGTTCTCGGTGGCGCAGTCGTCTCGTGGAGTTGCCCGCCGGCCGTCGAAGGAGACGAGCCGATCTACTCCGCGGCGAAACTCGACGTGCATCCCGACATCCGTGCCGTGGCACTGGTTCCCGAGGAGCGCTCGTCCACCGCGCACACCCGCGGGCTTCTGCCCGAATTGGTTCCGCACCAGGATGCCTCGTTCAACGCGAGCCGCAGCGCGCTGGCCGTCGTTGCGCTCACTGCTCGGCCCGATCTGTTGATGGCAGCCACCGAGGATCGCCTGCATCAGGCACAGCGCGCACCCGCACTTCCGCTCACGACGCGATGGATCGGGATCCTGCGCGAGGCGGGCATTGCTGCGACCGTTTCGGGAGCAGGCCCCACCGTGTTGGCGCTCAGCACAGAACCTTTCCCCGTCGAGCTCGCCGAAGCGGCGCGGGCAGACGGACTACGTGTGCTCGAATTGGACATCGCCGACGGCGTCGAAGTATCCACGACGACTGTCTGATTACTGCCTTGGTCCTGGTGATCGCCCACTACCGATCGGTAGTGAACTGACACACCCAGTCGTCCAAATTCTTGCCGGACTCAGGTTTGGACGCTATCCTGGGCTATGTCCGTACATCGTGCGCGTCAGTCGCCGGTGCATCACCAGGGGGCAAAACTCCTTCCCAATCGGGGTCCACAGTCCTTGGCATGATTCTCGCAGGCATGATCCTCACGCTTGTACCTTCTCCGAAGGTTTGAATCCTCCGCGGATCGAACACTCAGAGGTTCCATATCTCTGGGGTTCAACACACGGGGGAGTGAATCGTCGACGAAGGCGCGTTGGGCAGGTTTGCGAGCGCATGAAAAGTTTGAGGCGAGAGTTTCCGACAATCATGTGACGGCGGACAAGCCGGCAGTTCTGGACAGCAACCACGTACGGCACCACCGAGTTCGGTATTCAATCGAACTGCGGGACGAACCCTCGACTTTGCGCAGTGCGAGTGAGGGAAGGAAAGGACCTCCGTGACCGATACGGACCTCATCGCCACTTCTGCACCCGCCGGGTCGGAATCAGGCGACAATTCTCAGGCGTCATCTTCAGCATCGAACGGTGCGGTGGCGACCTCCACGAAGCGTGCCGAGACGCGCCGTGGTGCCGGACTCTCCGGCATGGTGCTCACCGAACTCCGCACTCTTGCGGGTGAACTGGGCATCAAAGGCACTTCCGGCATGCGCAAGGGCGACCTGATCGCAGCCATCAAGGAGCGCCAGGGCGGCAGCGCAAAGGCTGCACCCGCACAGAGCGAACTCACTCTCGACGACGCACCCGTTGCGCGCACTCGTGCCAAGAGCGCCCGCGCCGCACGCACCGAAACCCCCGCAGCCGAAACGGCTCCCGCGGCAGAATCCGCTCCTGCCGAGGCAGCGCCTGCGCGTACCGAATCCGCCGAGGATTCCGATCAGAGCGCACCCCGTCGTGGACGTCAGCGTCGCGGCGCCGCTCGTCGTGCAGGTTCACCCGACCAGGGTGAACTGAGCATCGAGCAGGACACTCCTTCGGCAAAGTCCGACGCGGACACCTCGAAGGCTGTCGATACCTCTAAGGTCACCGAGACCGCCAAGGCTGAGGCTCCGGTCGAGCGTCCTGCGCGCACCGAGGGCAAGTCCGACGCTGATCAGGCTCCCGCCGAGCAGGGCAACGAGCGTCCCCGCCGCGAGCGCAACCGGGACAATCAGGGCCAGCGAGATAACCAGGGCCAGCGCGAGAACCAGGGCAACCGGGGTAACCAGGATCGCCAGGATCGCCAGGACCGTCAGGATCGCGGCAATCAGAACAACGCCGGCCAGAACAACGCCGGTCCGCGTACGGACAACCGCAACAACGGACCGGACGACGACGAAGAGGGTGGACGCGGACGCCGCGGACGCCGTTTCCGCGAGCGCCGTGGCCGTGGTCGCGACCGCGGTGAGGGTGGCGCACCCAACGATTCGCGTGAGACCGAAATCCGCGAGGA
This sequence comes from Rhodococcus sp. FW305-130, assembly GCF_058788335.1. Lineage (NCBI taxonomy): Bacteria > Bacillati > Actinomycetota > Actinomycetes > Mycobacteriales > Nocardiaceae > Rhodococcus > Rhodococcus sp. FW305-130. The sequence goes on from NZ_JBYTAP010000016.1 coordinate 43,359, forward strand.
CGACGTCCTTCAGCCGGTCGCCGGCATCCTCGACGTGCTCGACAATTACGCCTTCGTGCGTACGTCCGGGTACCTCGCCGGTCCCAACGACGTCTACGTCTCCATGAACCTGATCCGCAAGAACGGCCTTCGCCGTGGCGACGCCATCACCGGTGCCGTCCGCGTCTCGCGTGACGGTGAGCAGGGCAGCCAGCGTCAGAAGTTCAACCCGCTGGTCCGCATCGACACGGTCAACGGCGGCGACGTCGAGGCCGCGAAGAAGCGCCCCGAGTTCAACAAGCTCACGCCGCTGTACCCGAACCAGCGTCTGCGCCTCGAGACCGAGCAGCACATTCTCACCACGCGTGTCATCGACCTGGTGATGCCCATCGGTAAGGGCCAGCGCGCCCTCATCGTGAGCCCGCCCAAGGCCGGTAAGACCAGCGTGTTGCAGGCGATCGCGAATGCCGTCGCCACCAACAATCCTGAGTGCTACCTGATGGTCATCCTCGTGGACGAGCGTCCCGAGGAAGTGACCGACATGCAGCGCAGCGTGAAGGGTGAGGTCATTTCCTCCACCTTCGACCGCCCGCCGGGAGATCACACCGCAGTTGCCGAGCTGGCAATCGAGCGTGCGAAGCGCCTGGTCGAGATGGGTAAGGACGTCGTCGTACTGCTCGACTCCATCACGCGTCTGGGTCGTGCGTACAACAACTCCTCGCCTGCGTCCGGACGCATCCTCTCCGGTGGTGTCGACTCGACGGCGCTCTACCCGCCGAAGCGTTTCCTCGGCGCTGCCCGCAACATCGAGAACGGCGGATCGCTCACCATCATCGCCACCGCGATGGTCGAGACCGGATCCACCGGCGACACCGTGATCTTCGAAGAGTTCAAGGGCACCGGCAACGCCGAGCTCAAGCTCGATCGCAAGATCGCCGAACGCCGCGTGTTCCCGGCCGTGGACGTCAACCCGTCCAGCACGCGTAAGGACGAGCTGCTCCTGAGCCCGGACGAAGCTGCGGTGCTGCACAAGCTCCGACGCGTCCTGTCCGGTCTGGACTCGCATCAGGCCATCGATCTGCTGATCGATCGACTGAAGAAGAGCAAGAACAACCTCGAGTTCCTGATGCAGGTCTCCAAGACCGCACCGGGTGCGATCGACGACTGATCGACTCGACGTCAAAAGGCCCACAACCAGCTGGTTGTGGGCCTTTTGCGTGGGCGGAACAAAACCGAGGGGCAGTGCGTTGACAACTTCGTACAGCCACCCCGAGGCGTGCGAGACGCGGATTATCTGGTGAGGTACCGCATCTGGCATACTGAACGGCCGAGTCCGGTTCCGGTTCACGATGTCGATTGGCGACGTCGACCCGGCGACCATTGAAAGGGACACCATGAAGGCAGGAATCCACCCAACCTACGTAGCGACCACCGTCGTCTGCGGTTGCGGTAACACGTTCGAGACCCACAGCACCAAGGAGTCCGGACGCATCAACGTCGAGGTTTGCTCGCAGTGCCACCCGTTCTACACGGGCAAGCAGAAGATTCTCGACACCGGTGGACGCGTCGCTCGCTTCGAGGCTCGCTACGGCAAGCGCGCAGACAGCAAGGTCCCGGCCACCGAGTCCTAGCTGTTCCGCCGACGCCCGATCTGCCATGCGCAGATCGGGCGTCGGCTTTTTTGTGCCTGCACTCGGTTTGCGCGTTTCCCGGGTCCCGGCGTCGAAATACCTTCAAGCGCGCACCGTAGGAATCGAAACTCAGAGCGGAGCGAACCATGGCAGGCGCAACCCAGCCCTCGGCCATCGACGACATCTTGGCGGAGCACGCCGGTCTCGAAGCGCAGATGTCCGATCCGGCGCTGCACAACGACCCTGCCGCTGCCAGGCGCGTCGGTAAGAGGTTCTCCGAGCTCTCGCCGATCATGTCGACGTACAACAAGCTCACGGCTGCGCAGGACGATCTGGAAGCTGCGCGCGAACTCGCCGCCGACGATTCCAGCTTCGCCGCCGAGATCCCCGATCTCGAAGCCGAGGTCGCGCAGCTCGAGCAGACGCTGACCGATCAGTTGGCGCCGCGTGATCCGCATGACGGCGACGACATCGTCCTCGAAGTGAAGTCCGGTGAGGGCGGCGAAGAATCCGCGCTCTTCGCCTCGGACCTGGCCCGCATGTACGTCCGCTACGCGGAACGGCACGGCTGGCGCGTCGAGATCCTCGACGCGACGGTCTCCGATCTCGGCGGATACAAGGAAGCCACGCTGTCGATCAAGAGCAAGTCAGATACCCCGGACGGAGTGTGGGCGAGGCTCAAGTTCGAGGGCGGGGTTCACCGCGTCCAGCGAGTGCCCGTCACCGAATCCCAGGGACGCGTTCACACTTCGGCCGCCGGCGTTCTGGTCTACCCGGAGCCCGAAGAGGTCGAGCAGGTCCAGATCGACGAGAGTGACCTGCGTATCGACGTCTACCGTTCGTCCGGCAAGGGCGGTCAGGGCGTCAACACCACCGACTCCGCGGTTCGAATCACGCACCTTCCGACCGGCATCGTCGTCACCTGCCAGAACGAGCGCTCGCAGCTCCAGAACAAGGCGCGTGCCATGCAGGTGCTTGCAGCCCGTTTGCAGGTAGTCGCCGAGGAAGCCGCGGACGCAGAAGCGTCGGCAGGTCGCCAGAGTCAGGTTCGGACGGTGGACCGTTCGGAGCGCATCCGCACCTACAACTTCCCCGAGAACCGCATCACCGATCACCGCATCGGATTCAAGTCGCACAACCTCGACGCAGTGCTCGACGGTGAGCTCGACGCACTTCTCGACGCATTGGGCAAGGCGGACCGAGAGGCGCGTCTCGCGGCCGAGTAGATGCAGACCATGACTGACCTCCGTCCCGCCGGGAACTCGGTGAACCGCGTGTCGGTCGAGCGTGGCAGGCTGTACCCGTGAGTCGACTTCCACTTCGTTTGGCGCTGATCGAAGCTGCAAAACAGCTCGACGCCGCAGGTGTGCCCAGCCCACGCACCGACGCCGAGTTGTTGGCATCCCACCTGCTCGGCGTCGAACGCACGCGTCTCGGGCTGATTCCGTTGGTCGATCCCGAGGTCATCGCGGCGTTCGACGAGTTGGTGGCGCAACGCGTGAAGCGGATTCCGTTGCAGCACATCATCGGAGTCGCATCGATGGGCAACATCGACGTCGCTGTCGGTCCGGGTGTCTTCATTCCGCGGCCCGAAACCGAATTGCTCATGGGTTGGGCGCTCTCGTTCCTCGAAGGTTGCGGAAGCAAGCCGCCGGTAGTTCTGGACCTGTGCACGGGATCGGGTGTACTCGCGCTGTCCATCGCCGAGGCCCGTCCAGACGCCGTCGTTCACGCCGTGGAGAAAGAGCCCGCCGCGTTGGCGTGGGCGCGTCGTAATGCTGCCGACCGCGAGGCCGCCGGTGATACACCGATCCATCTGCATCAGGGCGATGTCACCGATCGGAACCTGTTGCCAGGGCTCGAGGGCGGCGTCGATCTGGTCGTGTCCAATCCGCCGTACATCCCCGAAGGCGCGCAATTGCAGCCTGAGGTCATGGATTACGACCCGCACACCGCGTTGTTCGGTGGCGCCGACGGTCTGTCCGTCATCAAACCCATGATCAGCAACATCGCGCGGTGGCTTCGAATCGGCGGCGCGGCAGGCATCGAGCACGACGACACCAACGGCGACGGCGTCGCTGCGCTGTTCTCGGCGCGCCGGGTGTTCGGCGACGTTGCGCAGCATCCCGATCTTGCCGGTCGTCCGCGTTTCGTCGTCGCCAGACGTGTCGCCACCGACGTCGAAGCGCAGCGGAATCGAACGCCCGAAGTGCAGAGTGAAAGGATGGCTGAGTGAGCACCGTGTACGACTGCAGTCAGACAGATTCCCGAACCGCAGGCTTGGCCGCCGCGAAGAACGCGCTCAAGGCCGGCCGACTCGTAGTTCTCCCTACCGACACCCTTTACGGACTCGCCGCGGACGCGTTCGACAGCGAAGCTGTCACGAGTCTGTTGCGTGCCAAGGGACGCGGGCGAGACATGCCCGTCCCGGTACTGGTCGGATCGTGGAACACCATCGACGGGCTCGTCTACAGCGTGCGCCCCCAGGCCCGGGATCTGATCCGCGCGTTCTGGCCCGGCGGACTGAGCTTGGTCGTCGAGCAGGCGCCTTCACTTGCCTGGGACCTCGGTGATACCCGCGGAACCGTCATGCTCCGCATGCCCCTGCACCCGGTTGCCCTCGAACTGTTGCGCGATGTCGGACCGCTTGCCGTCTCGAGCGCCAACATTTCGGGGCGTCCGCCGGCAACTACCGTCGAGGAAGCCCGAGATCAGCTCGGCGGATCTGCCAGCGTGTACCTCGACGGAGGCAAGGCCGAACACGCCGTTGCTTCCACGATCGTCGACCTGACCGGCAATTCACCGCGTATCTTGCGAGTGGGTGCCGTCTCGGCAGAATCCATCGCCGAGGTATTGGGCACCAGTCCGGAAAGCCTCGTAGAGGGAGTTTCGTAACGATGGTCGGCGCCGGCGGCGAGCGCGCGGGGGAATCCACGTATTGGGGACCGGATTTCGGTGAGCTTGCCACGGCGGACCCCGAGATCGCGGCTGTTGCGCTGGCCGAACTCGAGCGTCAGCGCGGCGGGCTTCAACTCATCGCAAGCGAGAACTTCACCAGCCCCTCGGTACTGGCTGCCTTGGGTTCGACCCTGAGCAACAAGTACGCCGAGGGCTATCCGGGTCGGCGTTACTACGGCGGGTGCGAGTACGTCGACGTAGCCGAGAATCTGGCGATCGACCGGGCAAAGGCACTGTTCGGCGCCGAGCACGTCAACGTCCAGCCGCATTCGGGGGCCACCGCGAATCTCGCGGTGTACGCCGCATTCGCCAAGCCCGGCGACACCGTATTGGCGATGAGTCTGCCGCACGGTGGGCATCTGACTCACGGGTCTCGGGTCAGCTTTTCGGGGCAGTGGTTCACCACCGTTCCCTATCACGTCGATTCGGCCATCGAATTGATCGACTACGACGAGGTTCGCACCCTGGCTCTGGCGCACAAGCCGAAAATCATCGTCGCCGGCGCGACCGCGTACTCCCGAACCATCGACTTCGCAGCCTTCCGGTCGATCGCGGACGAGGTTGGTGCGATCCTGTGGGTCGATGCCGCCCACTTCATCGGACTCGTGGCAGGCCGGGCGATACCGTCGTGTGTTCCGTATGCCGACGTGGTCTCCGCGACGACGCACAAGGTCCTCAGAGGTCCGCGCGGCGGAATGATCTTGTGCCGCAGCGAGCATGCCTCGGCTGTCGATCGCGCGGTGTTCCCCTTCATTCAAGGCGGCCCGATGATGCATGCGATCGCTGCGAAGGCGGTTGCCTTCAAAGAAGCGTCGACGCCGGAATATCGTTGGTATGCACAGGAAGTGGTTGCCAATGCGTCGGCGCTCGCGCAGTCGTTGGAAGCTCGCGGCCTGCGCACCGTGTCCGGTGGAACCGACACGCATCTGGCGCTTCTCGATCTGCGCGCAAGCGGTGTCACCGGCGTCGACGCCGAGCGTAGGTGCGGACTGGCTTCGATCACGCTCAACAAGAACGCGATTCCGTTCGATCCGCAGTCGCCGGCCGTCACGTCCGGAATCCGCGTCGGATCCGCGGCCGTGACGACCCAGGGGTTCAACACGTCCGACATGAGCGTCGTGGGGGAGTTGATCGCGCGTGCAGTCGTAGCGGATCCAGCCACCACGTCAGGGGAGGCCGAGTTGGCATCGGTTGCCGACGGCGTTCGCGAACTGGTACGGGCAAAACCTGCCTATCCCCGCCGGACGGGTGATCTCGCGCAGTGATCACTTCGTACGAGGCGACCACATATCTGGCACAGGGTGGCGGGGGAGCGGGTGTGCCCATCCGTGAACTGTTGCTCGTGCTGTGTACGGCGGCGGTAGTGACATACCTGGCGACTGGCGCAGTCCGGTTGTTGGCGCTGCGGTTCGGCGCAGTCGCGATTCCTCGTGATCGGGACGTTCACGTCGAGCCGATTCCGCGCCTCGGTGGCGTCGGAATGTATATCGGCATGGTTGTCGGTCTGCTGTTTGCGCAGCAATTGCCGGCGCTCACAAGAGGTTTCGGCTTCGGTAGTCCAGATGTACACGCTGCGCTCGTAGCGGGCGCCGTCATCGTCCTCGTGGGCGTGATCGACGACAGGTGGGGCCTCGACGCTCTCACCAAGTTCGTGGGTCAGGTGACTGCTGCCGGAGTGCTTGTGGTGATGGGCGTCAGTTGGTTCATCATCTACAACCCTTTCGGTGGTGACGGTGGGTCCACGATCATCCTCGATCAGATTCAATCGGGACTGTTCACGGTGGCTATCGCCGTGGCGACCATCAACGCGATGAACTTCGTCGACGGTCTCGACGGATTGGCCGCCGGTTTGGGCCTCATCGCGGCCTTGGCGATCCTCATCTTCTCGATCGGTCTGCTCCACGATCAGGGCGGCGACGCGAGTGTCTACCCGCCGGCGATGATCGCGGCGGCCTTGGCAGGCGCTTGTCTCGGTTTTCTTCCGCATAACTTCAATCCAGCGCGCATTTTCATGGGCGATTCCGGGTCGATGTTGATCGGTCTCATGCTTGCCGCGATCTCCACCAGTGCATCCGGTCGTATTCCGCTCACTGCTTACGGAACCCGCGACCTGGTCGGCCTCCTCGCGCCGTTGTTGCTGGTCGGTGCTGTGATGTTCATCCCGATGCTGGACATGCTCCTGGCCGTGATCCGCCGGACTAAAGCGGGCGTCAGTCCGTTCAGTCCGGACAAGATGCACCTGCATCATCGCCTCCTGCAAATCGGACACACGCACCGACGGGTTGTGCTGGTCATCTACCTGTGGGTCAGCGTTCTGGCTTTCGGTGCCGTCGGATCCTCGCTGCTCAATCGACAGCTGGTTGTCGTACTGGTTGCGGCCGGGTTGGTCATTGCCTTGTTCTTCACGGCGGTGCCGTCCCTGATCGATCGCAAGCAACAGCGTCGCTAGCCAAGTTTCCCGATCCATTACCCTTGGGCATCGTGACGAACACGCCGCAGCCTGTACCTGCCTCGCAACCCATCCCTGATTCGACCGCCGCCATGAAGTCGGCCGTGAAGTGGGGTGTGATGGGGCTGATCGCGCTGGCCGTGGTCGGCGCGCTCCTGGGCGGGCTCTTCGCCGGCAAGGAAGGCGTCTACGGAGCCCTGATAGGCGCAGCCGTCGGCGGCGGGTTCATCCTGTTCACGGCGCTGGGCGTGCTACTCACAGCGAAGTTGCCTGCGCTCACGGCCGGCGCAGTTCTTCTCGGCACGTGGCTGCTGAAGATGATTCTCGCGATGGTTGTTCTCTTTGTCCTCTCGGACATGGATTTCTACAACAAGACCGCTCTCGTCCTGGTCATCATCATGTCGCTGGTCGTCGTGCTCGGCGCGGAGACATACGGCGTTCTCGGAACCAAAACTCCGTACGTCGATCCCACTCCCAGCAGCAACGTCGACGACGACGAGTAGTACTACAAGAGGTAACTAATCGGACTTCCAGGTACCCCATCTACACAATGTCGTAGATGACTTGATAAGGTTCGGTTCAAGCGAGAGCAATGGTGGGCCGAGTAACACTCAGCCGACGATGCCATGTGCTCGCAGGTGGTCGAAATTCTGACCACTGAGTCGACGAGAGTCGCCGACACCGACAGACGCCAGGCCCCTCTAGGGTTCTCCAGCTGCTGACGAATGCGCGAGTCGAACTTGTCGACTTGTAGATCGTCAATGTCCGATCGAACCGCAGTCAATGATGGCTGCGGACCGACTACGGGAGAGAACGCTGAGCGTCACCACCCTGGCCGCGGATGAATTCCATGCGCCGTCACTAGACGATTTTTTCCCGCCCTCCGTGTTGATTCACGCGGGCCCCTTCGAGCTCGACCGTCTGATGCTGATTCGTCTGCTGATGTCGGTGCTGGTCGCAGCCTTCTTCGTGATCGCGATGCGCAGCCCTCGATTGGTTCCCCGTGGGATGCAGAACGCCGCTGAGCTTGCGCTCGACTTCGTTCGTATCAACATCGCCGAGGAGATCCTGGGCAAGGAACAGGGCAAGCGCTTCCTGCCGGTCATCACGACGATCTTCTTCATCGTGGTCGCCAGCAACATGGCCAGCATCATTCCTTTCCTGAACATCTCGCCGAACGCACGAATCGGTATGCCCCTGGTACTCGCGGCGCTCGCCTACATCGTGTTCAACTACGTCGGAATCAAGAAGTACGGCTTCTTCAAGTACGTCAAGAGCAGCATCGTCGTTCCCGGCGTTCCGCTGCCCCTGCACTTCTTGTTGGTGCCCATCGAGTTCATCTCGACCTTCATCCTGCGCCCGTTCACGCTGATGGTTCGTCTCATGGCCAACATGTTGGCCGGCCACATCCTGCTGGTGCTGTTCTTCAGCGCGACGAACTACTTCTTCTTCGTGTCCGGCGGATTCCAGGCGATCTTCGGCGTTCCGTCGATCATCGCCGGTATCGCATTCACGTTCTTCGAGCTGCTGGTCATCTTCCTGCAGGCTTACGTGTTCGCGTTGCTGACCGCGGTGTACATCGAATTGGCGCTCCACGCCGACGAGCACTGACCTTTTACCTCCTCACCAGCTACACCAAGAACTGAGCCTCTTGCCGAATCCGGCAGAGGTCAACAGAAAGGGAATGGAACACCATGAGCATCGCTTACCTCGCTCAGGAAGTTGTCGAGACCAAGTCGCGCGGCTACGGAGCCATCGGCTACGGCCTCGCAGCAATCGGCCCCGGCATCGGCGTGGGCATCGTTGTGGGCAAGGCAATCGAAGGCATGGTCCGCCAGCCCGAGATGGCCGGCCAGGTTCGTACCACCATGTTCCTCGGTATTGCATTCACCGAGGCCCTCGCATTGATCGGCCTTGTCGCCGGTTTCATTTTCTAAGACAGACATGGGAGCCACCTTCGCAGTGCTCGCGGCAACAGAGGAGACACACAATCCTCTCTTGCCCGAGACATACGACATCGTGTGGTCCGCGGTTGCGCTCGTCGTAGTCGGTTTTGTCTTCTGGAAGCTCGTTCTTCCGAAGTTCCAGAAGGTCTTGGCCGAACGCACCGAGCAGATCGAGGGCGGCATCAAGAAGGCCGAAGACGCACAGGCAGAGGCAGCGGCCGCGCTCGAGCAGTACCGCGCGCAGCTCGCCGAAGCTCGTACCGAGGCAGCGCAGATCCGTGAGGAAGCGCGTACCCAGGGTCAGCAGATCATCGCTGACATGAAGGTTCAGGCGCAGGACGAGAGCGACCGCATCGTGGCCGCAGGCCACAGCCAGCTCGTCGCCCAGCGTCAGCAGATCGTCGCTGAGCTCCGCTCGGATCTCGGCAAGACCGCTGTAGACCTGGCCGAGAAGGTCATCGGGGAGTCTCTCGCCGACGACGTGAAGCGCGCCGGAACGGTTGATCGTTTCCTCAACGAGCTCGACACCGTCAGCGCTGATTCAGCCAGGAAGTGAGCAACATGTACGCAGCGAGCCGTGAAGCCTTGGCGCAGACTCGTTCTGCGCTGAGCAGTGCCCTGGGCGCCGTCTCTGCAGGAGCCGCAACTGCTGCTTCTGCTCAGGCTGGGTCCGAGCTCTTCTCGGTGGTCGAGGTACTCGACGGCCAGCGCGCTCTTCGCAGCGCGCTGGCTGACGCTTCGGCACCGGCCGCTGGTCGCCAGGCTTTGGCAGAGCAGTTGTTCTCCGGAAAGGTCGGCGCCGAGGCGCTCGCCACCGTGAAGGCAGCTGCAGGCCAGGACTGGTCTGCGGCCCGCGACTTGGTCAACTCGCTCGAACTGCTCGGACGCGAAGCTCTGCTCCGCGCCGCAGCCGATCAGAGCCAGTTGGACACCGTTGAGGACGAGCTCTTCCGTCTCGGTCGCATCGTGGCAGGGGATCCCAGCCTGGAGCAGACGCTCTCGGATCTGTCGGTTCCCGCAGCCCGCAAGCGTGAGTTCCTCTCCCGCTTGCTCTACGGCAAGGTCACTGCGGTCACCGAGGCACTCGCCGGACAGGCCGTCGGCCGGTTGAAGTCTGCACCCGCAGACACTTTCGATCAGCTGTCGAATCTTGCCGCAGCGCAGCGCGATACCACCGTTGCTCACGTTCGCAGCGCCTCGGCGTTGAGCTCGGAGCAGTCGGATCGCTTGGCCAGCACTCTTACCCGCACCTACGGGAAGCCGGTAGCAGTACACGTCGAGGTTGATCCAGAACTCCTCAGCGGCTTGGTCGTCCGGGTGGGCGACGAGGTTATCGACGGCAGCGCAGCGGGTCGACTCGCAGCACTGCGGAAGAACCTCAAGTAGTCCTTCAGCCGAACACATACTCCAGATCTTTTCGAAGACCAGACACCGAGAGCAGGAAAAACATGGCGGAGCTGACGATCTCCTCCGACGAGATCCGTAGCGCGATCGACAACTACACCGCGAGCTACTCCCCGGAGGCCTCCCGTGAGGAGGTCGGCACAGTGACCGACACCAGTGACGGCATTGCGCACGTCTCTGGCCTGCCTTCGGCTATGTCCAACGAGCTGTTGGAGTTCCCCGGTGGAATCGTCGGCGTCGCGCTCAACCTGGATGCCACCGAAATCGGTGCCGTCATCCTTGGCGATTACCAGAACATTCAAGAAGGCCAGGAAGTAAAGCGCACGGGCGACGTTCTGTCGGTTCCCGTCGGCGATGCTTTCCTCGGCCGCGTCATCGACCCGCTGGGTGCGCCTATCGACGGCCTCGGCGAGATCGAGAGCACCGAGAATCGTGCACTCGAGCTCCAGGCCGCTTCGGTGCTCGAGCGCCAGCCGGTCGAAGAGCCGCTCCAGACCGGTATCAAGGCTATCGACGCCATGACCCCGATCGGCCGCGGCCAGCGCCAGCTCATCATCGGCGACCGCAAGACCGGCAAGACCGCGGTCTGCATCGACGCCATCCTGAACCAGAAGGCCAACTGGGATTCCGGCGATGTCAACAAGCAGGTGCGCTGCATCTACGTTGCCATCGGTCAGAAGGGTTCCACCATCGCGGGCGTCAAGGCTGCCCTCGAGGAGAAGGGCGCGATGGAGTACACCACCATCGTTGCTGCTCCGGCCTCTGATTCCGCAGGCTTCAAGTGGCTCGCACCGTACACCGGCTCGGCCATCGGCCAGCACTGGATGTACCAGGGCAAGCACGTTCTGGTCGTGTTCGACGACCTGACCAAGCAGGCAGAGGCGTACCGCGCCATCTCGCTGCTGCTGCGTCGCCCGCCGGGACGCGAGGCTTACCCCGGTGACGTCTTCTACTTGCACTCCCGTCTGCTGGAGCGTTCGGCGAAGCTGTCCGACGCACTCGGCGGCGGCTCGCTGACGGCTCTGCCGATCATCGAGACCAAGGCGAATGACGTCTCGGCGTACATCCCGACCAACGTCATCTCCATCACCGACGGTCAGGTGTTCCTCGAGTCCGACCTGTTCAACAAGGGCGTTCGCCCCGCGATCAACGTCGGTATCTCGGTCTCCCGCGTCGGTGGCGCTGCACAGACCAAGGGTATGAAGAAGGTTTCCGGTTCGCTGCGTCTGGAACTGGCTCAGTTCCGTGAGCTCGAAGCGTTCTCCGCTTTCGCATCCGACCTCGACGCTGCCTCCAAGGCTCAGCTCGAGCGCGGTGCCCGTCTGGTCGAGCTGCTCAAGCAGGATCAGTACAGCCCGATCCCTGTCGAGGACCAGATCGTCTCGATCTACCTCGCCGGCGAAGGCATCTTCGACAGCGTTCCGATCGGTGACGTCCGTCGCTTCGAGAAGGAACTGCTCGAAGACCTCAAGCACTCGGCTGCTGGCGTCTACTCCAGCATCAACGGCGGTAAGGCACTCGATGCCGACAACGCTGCTGCGCTGATCGCTGCAACGAACAAGTTCAAGGAAGGCTTCATCGCATCCGACGGAAGCCGGGTCGTGAACGAGGCCGAGGCTGACGCTTTGGGCGCCGACGAGGTCGAGAACGAGCAGATCAACGTCAAGCGCAAGACCGTCAGCAAGTGACGTACGCGCCCATGACACTGCGAATTCCGAAGGGAGAGTGATTGATCGATGGCGAGCATTCTCGAATTGCGGTCTCGTATCAAGTCGGTCAACTCGACCAAGAAGATCACCAAGGCACAGGAACTGATCGCGACTTCGCGTATCACCAAGGCTCAGATTCGCGTCGCCGCGTCCAAGCCGTATGCCGAGGAGATCACGAAGGTACTCACCGAATTGGCGAGTGCGTCTGCTTCGCTCGATCACCCGTTGCTCAACGAGCGCCCGGAGCCCAAGCGGGCAGCGGTCCTCGTTGTCACCAGTGACCGCGGCATGTGTGGTGGCTACAACTCCAACGTCCTCAAGCAGGCAGAAGAGCTCATGGCTCTCCTCCGCAGCGAGGGCAAGGAGCCGGTCGTGTACGTGCTCGGTTCCAAGGGACTCGGCTACTACACGTTCCGCGGCCGCGACATCGGTGCTGCGTGGACGGGCTTCTCGCAGGATCCGGGTTACTCGGATGCAGCGAAGGCCAGCCGCCACCTGGTGGAGCTGTTCATGGCTGGTTCGGGTAACCAGGTTGCCGCTCCGAACGGTGAAGGCACGATCGAGGGCGTCGACGAACTCCATATCGTCTACACCCGCTTCGTGTCGATGCTGACGCAGACTCCCGAGGTTCGCCGTATGGCTCCTCTCGAGGTCTTCGTGTCGGAAGAGCGCATCGAACTCGGTGACGACATGCTGACCAACGGCCACGACGACGACCATGACAATGGACCCGTCGCGGACTTCAGCTTCGAGCCAGAGCCCGAGAAGCTTCTCGGTGCTCTTCTCCCGAAGTACGTCAGCACTCGTATCTTCTCGTCGCTTCTCGATGCTGCGGCATCGGAGTCGGCAGCCCGTCGTACCGCCATGAAGGCCGCGACGGACAACGCAAACGAACTGGTGAACACGTTGAGCCGTCAGGCCAACCAGGCTCGCCAGGCCCAGATCACCCAGGAAATCAGCGAGATCGTCGGCGGCGCCAACGCGCTCGCCTCGAGCGCAGGAAGTGACTAGCACATGACCGCAGCAGTAACCGAAAACAACGGGGCAGGTTCGGCTTCGGCCGTAGCCGGCCGCGTCGTGCGGGTCATCGGTCCCGTCGTGGACGTTGAATTCCCGCGTGGCGCTGTTCCTGAACTGTTCAACGCCCTGAACGCCGAGATCACGCTTCCCTCGGTCGCCAAGACGCTGACGCTCGAGGTTGCACAGCACCTCGGTGACAACCTGGTCCGCACCGTCTCCATGCAGCCCACCGACGGCCTCGTCCGCGGCACTGCAGTGACCGACTCGGGCAAGCCGATCTCGGTTCCCGTCGGTGACGTCGTCAAGGGCCACGTGTTCAACGCCCTGGGCGATTGCCTCGACACCCCCGGCCTCGGCCGCGACGGCGAGCAGTGGGGCATCCACCGCAAGCCACCAGCCTTCGATCAGCTCGAAGGTAAGACCGAGATCCTCGAGACCGGCATCAAGGTCATCGACCTTCTCACCCCGTACGTCAAGGGTGGAAAGATTGGCCTGTTCGGTGGCGCCGGCGTCGGCAAGACCGTTCTGATCCAGGAAATGATCACGCGTATCGCTCGCGAGTTCTCGGGCACCTCGGTGTTCGCAGGCGTCGGTGAGCGTACCCGTGAGGGCACCGACCTCCACCTGGAAATGGAAGAGATGGGCGTCCTCCAGGACACCGCCCTTGTCTTCGGCCAGATGGATGAGCCGCCCGGAACGCGTATGCGCGTCGCCCTGTCCGCACTGACGATGGCGGAGTACTTCCGCGACGTTCAGGGCCAGGACGTCCTGCTGTTCATCGACAACATCTTCCGCTTCACGCAGGCAGGTTCCGAGGTTTCCACCCTCCTCGGCCGTATGCCTTCGGCAGTGGGCTACCAGCCCACGCTGGCGGACGAGATGGGTGAGCTCCAGGAGCGCATCACCTCGACCCGCGGTCGCTCGATCACCTCGCTGCAGGCTATTTACGTGCCCGCCGACGACTACACCGACCCCGCGCCGGCTACGACGTTCGCGCACCTCGATGCCACCACCGAGCTCTCGCGCCCGATTTCGCAGATGGGTATCTACCCCGCTGTGGATCCGCTGAGCTCGACCTCCCGTATCCTGGAGCCCGGCATCGTCGGTGCCGAGCACTTCCGCGTTGCCAACGAGGTCAAGCGCATCCTGCAGAAGTACAAGGAACTGCAGGACATCATCGCCATCCTCGGTATGGACGAGCTTCAGGAAGAGGACAAGGTCCTCGTCGGCCGCGCCCGTCGTATCCAGAAGTTCCTCGGCCAGAACTTCATCGTTGCCGAGAAGTTCACCGGTGAGCCCGGCTCCGTCGTGCCGCTCCGCGACACGATCGAAGCCTTCGACCGCGTCTGCAAGGGCGAGTTCGATCACCTGCCCGAGCAGGCATTCAACAGCTGCGGTGGACTCGACGACGTCGAGGCTGCAGCCAAGAAGATGGCCGGGAAGTAGTCCACGATGGCTGAGATGACCGTAGAACTCGTTGCCGTCGAGCAGCGCTTGTGGTCTGGTTCGGCGACGCTGGTCAGCGCTCAGACCACTGAGGGCGAAATCGGCATCATGCCCGGGCATGAGCCGGTCCTCGGCCAGCTGATCGAGGGCGGAACCGTGTCGATCACCCCGGTCGACGGCGAGCGTATCGTTGCTGCAGTACACGGAGGGTTCCTCTCCGTCACTGCGACGACGGTGACGATTCTTGCCGAGTCCGCGGACATGGCACAGGACATCGACGTCGAGGCAGCCAAGGCTGTCTTGGCCGAGAACTCGGGCGACCTCGAAGCGATTGCGGTCGCCAAGGGTCAGCTCCGGGCCGTCGAGCGCGCGTAAGTTACTCGAGTAAAGCCGCGACGGGAGCCGACGAACAGTGACATTCGGAATGACTGTGTTGATCATTCTGGTTGTGCTGCTCGCGGTTCTCGTCGCGGCTTTTCTGTATCGTCTGCTGGTTCTACGTCGCGGCGGTACCGCTGCACTGCTTCGTGTTCTGCCATCCCCGGGGGACAGCGGGTGGCGTCACGGAATCATTCGCTACGGCGAAAGCACCTTCGTCTTTTTCAAACTGTCGAGTCTGCGGCCGGGCCCGGACTCCAGGATTGATCGTCAAGGAATTGAGGTCGAGAGCCGTCGCTCTCCCTCGGGTACCGAATTCGACATCATGAGCGACGACATCGTCGTGGTCAAGGTCAACGACGGATCGTCGGCCTACGAAATCGCCTTGGACAGTGGGGCATTGACAGCATTCCTGTCCTGGGTCGAATCACGGCCGGACGGGCGCGCCCGTAGGCGACGCACCGCCTGACCGGTCCCGCTCAAGCCCCGGCGCCGGGCTTCCAGAGCACATCGCCTTCAGGATTTGCCACTCTTCCCATGATGAAGAGCAGATCCGACAATCTGTTGAGATATTTCGCGGGGAGGACGCTGGTGTCTTCCGGGTTCGCATCGATGGCGGACCAGGCCGCACGCTCCGCACGCCGCGAGACGGTTCGTGCTACGTGAAGCAGGGCGCCCAGGGCAGTTCCGCCGGGCAGAATGAACGAATTCAACGGTGCCAGTTGCTCATTGAGCTCATCGCACCATCCTTCGAGTCGATCGATATAGGCCTGAGTCACTCGCAGCGGTGGGTACTTCGGGTTCTCGACGACAGGGGTGGACAGGTCGGCCCCCGCGTCGAAGAGGTCGTTCTGGATCTGGCGCAGCATCGCGAGCAGATTCTCCGGGGGTGTGCCGAGGGCAACGGCCACACCGATCGCCGCGTTGGTCTCGTCGCAATCCGCATAGGCGACCAGACGCGGATCGTTCTTGGAGACTCGCGAAAAATCACTGAGGCCGGTGGTCCCGTCGTCGCCGGTCCGGGTGTAGATCTTCGTCAGGTGAACAGACATAGGGCTACGGTACCGGCGCGGTGCCGACGAGGTTGTGGCTCTAGGCTGTGAACCGTGAGTGAGCACTTTCTTGTGACCGGGGGTAACCGCCTCGAAGGTGAAGTACTGGTGGGAGGGGCCAAGAACAGTGTGTTGAAGCTGATGGCCGCTGCGCTGTTGGCCGAAGGCACCACTGTGGTGACCAACTGCCCGGACATTCTCGACGTGCCCCTGATGGCGGACGTCTTGCGAGGGCTGGGCTGCGAGGTCGAACTCGAAGACTCCGAAGTGCGGATCACGACGCCGGCCGAGCCGAAATATCACGCTGATTTTGACGCGGTGAAGCAGTTTCGGGCGTCGGTGTGTGTGCTTGGTCCGCTGGTCGCGCGTTGTCGACGCGCTGTTGTCGCACTTCCTGGCGGCGATGCGATCGGTTCGAGGCCACTCGACATGCACCAATCCGGGCTCCGCCTGTTGGGCGCGCGTAGCGAAATCGAACACGGATGTGTCGTTGCCGAGGCCGACGACCTTCACGGCGCGAACATTCGCCTGGTCTTCCCGTCTGTGGGTGCAACCGAGAACATCTTGATGGCAGCAGTGCTCGCCCGAGGTGAAACGGTGATCGACAACGCTGCACGTGAGCCCGAGATCGTGGATCTTTGCAACATGCTCAACGAAATGGGCGCCAAGGTATCGGGCGGCGGAAGTTCGACGCTCACCATTCAAGGCGTCCGCAAGTTGGAACCGACTACGCACCGTGTCATCGGTGACCGCATCGTTGCCGCAACATGGGGTGTCGCTGCCTCCATGACCAGGGGCGACGTCCGCGTTCGCGGGGTGAACCACAAGCATCTCGGGTTGGTCCTCGACAAGCTTCGGACAGCCGGCGCGGAGGTGACTCCCGAGGTAGACGGTTTCCGTGTCATCCAGCGTGAACGGCCCAAAGCAGTCAATTTCGCGACATTGCCTTACCCCGGATTCCCGACCGACCTGCAGCCGATGGCAATCGGTTTGGCGGCGGTTGCCGAGGGCACCTCGATGATCACCGAGAACGTATTCGAATCGCGTTTCCGATTTGTCGAGGAAATGATCCGACTCGGCGCCGACGCTCGTACCGACGGTCACCATGCTGTGATCCGCGGAGTTCCAGTGCTGTCGAGTGCGCCGGTGTGGTCTTCGGACATTCGGGCAGGCGCCGGGCTCGTGCTTGCCGGGTTGGTCGCGGACGGAACCACCGAAGTCCACGACATCTTCCACATCGACCGTGGGTACCCGCGTTTCGTCGAGAATCTTCGTGGACTCGGGGGAGTGATCGAGAGGGTGGGCTCCGAATAGGTTCGGTGCTCGGCGTCACACTCGGGCCTATTCGCGATTGGCGGAAAGGCTTAACTGTCTGACCTGGCCTTGGCTAGTGAATCGGTGTTGTGACCAGGCGATTTGTGAATTGATTGAAGGTTCGCGTAACTTATTCCAAGTCAGAGCGACACGGACACCGACTCCCGCCTTCACGGCGAGTGACACGAGGTTGTACGAAGTGCCTGACCAAATTTCGAAGTAGTTTCCATCGTGTATGGTTGTGCTTCACCTCCAGTTCTTCCCCGATTGTTCAGCGGTTTGCGCCGATGATCATGATGGGATAGGCTGGAAAAGTTGCCCCGGAGCGGCGGCCATAGGGTCGTGGTGATGGTGTGTGCGTGTTCTTTGAGAAC
>NZ_JBYTAP010000017.1:0-26383 GCF_058788335.1 Rhodococcus sp. FW305-130
CAACTCCGCGCCACACCCACTGGTATCGATGTCGGTCTGCCGGACGGGCGGGATGTCGACGCCGTTCTGAGTGCCGAAGCCCCAATCGTGTTGGGTCTGGCAGCAGGGGTGCTGACCGTCGACGCCATCGCTCCGGCCGTCGTCATAGAGGGTGACATTGCCTCCTTACGTGCGATCTTCGAAGCTCCCCGCGCTACGGCAGGGCTCTCGAAGACCTAACCTTCGGCGGCATTAGTTGGCGGCGGTAGTTGTCGTCTCAGTTCATGAAGTCGGCGCGATGAAGGAAGGCTGACGCTGCCTCTGTGCGTACCGGAGGTGCCCACATGCCGGTTCGACTATCTTCGGTGCCGCTCCTGCCGACGACGGGTGGCCTGTTGTCCGAGACACAGACGCGTGCAGGGTAGTTCGCGTTGAAGAAATAGGGCTAACGCAGACTCGCGAGGTCGTCTCACGTGTACGCGGGGCGTGGGCGATGGAAACACCGGCAGTGTGGATGCCGGGCCGTCAGGAAATCGTTGTGTGGGTCTGGTCGATCCCACTCTCGCGCGGTGAACAGGTGAACAGGTGAACAGATGTTCTGGCGCATCTCGTGCGTTTACCTGCCGTCGGCGAATCTCCTACGTTGCGTTTGCTTCGATTGTTGCGTATATTTCGTTTACAGGGTTCTTGTGTGTAGGAGGTGGCGTCATGTCCGTTGGCGAACAGCCCAGTGTCATCGAGCAGGAACAGGCCCGTCAGGCACTGCAGGTGCTGCGCGGTGTCGAACCGGACGTCGGGGGAACCCTCGACGTGAAGGTTGCGGGCACTGCAGAGTCGGTGCATCTTCCTCGGGCGGCGTTCGAGTTGATTCGAGACGTGTTGGCGAACATGGCTGCCGGGCAAGGTGTCACGGTCGTCCCGGCGCATGCGGAGTTGACTACGCAGCAGGCTGCGCAGATGCTCAATGTCTCTCGTCCCCATGTGATCAAGCTGCTCGACGAAGGGCGCATCGAGTTTCGGTTGGTGGGCCGCCATCGCCGGATCCTCGCATCGTCGCTGATTGCCTATCAACGCTCTCAGCTCGGCGGAGCGCGCAATGCCGCCGACGAGTTGGCAGCTCTCACGGAAGATCTCGGACTGTACTGACGTGACCTTTACTGTGCTGTATGACGCCAATGTGCTGTACCCCAATGTTTTGCGAGATGTGTTGATCAGGCTCGCGCAGACCGGCCTTGTCCATGCCCGGTGGACGGACCGCATTCTCGACGAGACCTTCAGGAACTTGGGACAGGACCGCCCGGACATCCCCACCGTGAAGCTGGACAAGCTGCGGGAGTTGATGAATGCCGCGGTTCCAGACTGCTTGGTCTCCGGCTACGAGAAGCTGATTCCCGCACTGACATTGCCCGATGTCGATGATCGGCATGTGCTTGCGGCCGCGATCAGGGCAGGAGCTCAGGTCATTGTGACTGCGAATCTGCGGGACTTCCCCGATTCGGAGCTGGCGCAGTTCGGGGTCGAGGCGAAGCATCCGGACGAGTTCGTGATGGATTTGTTTCATCTCGACGGGGTGCGGGTTCATCAGGCTGTCAGTGCGACTGCGGCGGGGTGGCGTAATCCTTCGGGGACGCCGGCGGATGTGTGTGATCGTTTGGTGGCGGCGGGTCTTCCGATTTCAGCGGCGGCGCTTCGCCGCTGACCAGCGTCCTTGACGCCTTTCCAGTCGAATCGACTATGGCCGGATGAATTAGAGCTGGGAAGTTCGCTGGTGCCGCGAGGTTCTTGAACTGGATGCGTGGAATTCGGAGCGATAGACCAGGTGATTCGGTGCTCACTCCCGGCCAGCCGGTCTGGTCGGTCGCAAACTTTCAGGAGTTGAAAGCGATCTACGTCGATAGTCCTGACGAGGGAGGTCGGGATTTTTGGGACAAGTTGGCAGATCAGTTCGACGGAGCCAGCGACGGAGCGATTCAACTCTTTGCCGAGATCTTCCTGACCAACATGTTGCCCTTGTCCAGTCTCCTGGGGCGGACGAAGATCCGATATCTCCGCAGGGTTCTCGAGATGATGGAAGAACCTGTCGCCGTTCCCGATGACGTCGTCGCAGCAACTGCAGTGGGCGCTTTCCACGGTGGTCCCGGGTTCAACTTCGGGCGCTATTCGCAGTTGTGGTTGCTGATCAACTTCGGGCTGCATCTACACACGCTGTCCCCGGCTGAACTGACGGAGATCGGCGAGGACCCGCTTGCTTTTCGTGCAGCTTTGGCCGCGGTGAAGACACCGAATCAGCCCATGCAACGCGGTGCCTTGCGCTACCTCGCCTTCCCGAAATTCTTTCTGTCGATCGTGAACCCGGTGCACCGCAGATTGATTCGAGACACCTTCGTGTCCTATCTGCCGCGGCAGGTTTCGGACGACGTGGATACCGACCTCTTCGAGATCAACCGCGCTTTCGAGCAATAACAACACGGCCCCGTCGATTTCTACCAAGAACCGTGGGAGCCGATGTGGAAGCCGCCGAAGCCCCCGAAGGGCAAGGGATTTGGAATAAGTGCACGTGATGACGACGTGGACGAGGAGTTGGACGACGAAAACGATTCTTCCGTAACGGAATTCTCCATCGTGGATCCGGACCAAGAGCTGGCGGACTCGTTGCATGTGGATCTCGACTGGCTGGCCCGGTGCACCGATCTGCTGCGTGATCGCCCGCAACTGATCTTCTACGGCCCGCCCGGCACCGGAAAGACGTACATCGCGAAAACGTTGGCTCGGCACCTCGCCGGCCCGGACAACGTCACCATCGTGCAATTCCACCCTGCCTACAGCTACGAGGATTTCTTCGAATGCTTCCGGCCGACCCCGCACAGCGATGGGCAGGTCGGCTTCGAACTCAAACCGGGCCCGATGCGCCGCTTGACCGACCGCGCCCGCACACATCCGGATCAGTTGTTCGTGCTGGTCGTCGACGAGATCAACCGCGGAAACCTCGCCAAGAGGACGAGGGCGGTTGCGCGCAGCGTGCTCCGAAGACCCAAAGCAAGGCCGAACCGGACGAACTGGAGAGGCAGCTGTAGCTGATTGCGAGCACGCTGCCAGCGTGGCTGTGTCAAGGCATGAACATCGACGCATGTGCGGGTCGGTACAGAATTCCCAGCGGCGACTTGGGCAACGATATGGCACGCCAAGGAACCGAATTGCCATGCAGCTTCAGGAAGTTGAGGAACGCTGTACAGCGGGTCGCGAAGATTTCGGGCCAGCTCGTCAAGCATCTCGCCAGGCATCTTCGACATGGGCGCGATGCGGACGATTGCCTCCCACGCCGACAAGGTTTCAAGGTCGCCAGAAGTGATGGCACCGTTGAAGATTCGATCAACGACGCGATAGTCGATGTACTCCGCGCAGAGCACCCCAGCCAGGTCCCACCCGGTCACCAGCGGTCGGCGATGGGCCAGTGCGGCCTCGTGGAGCGCAACCTTTGCCGCCAAACCCGATGGAGTCGTGACGTCGACACCGTCGACGATGATGTCGGCATATCGAACCAGAGCGTCAACGTTCTCCTTTGTGATCCCCTCCGTGGTTACCGCTACCGTGGCGTGCGGGTTGATCGCCTCGATGGTTCGCCCGGCCACGGAAGCCTTGTTGCTCCCGAGATCGTTCAGGTGCGCTCGCTGCCGATTGAGATTGTTCAGCTCAAAGATGCCGATGTCGGCCAAATGAAAGTCGCGGAATCCGATTCGGGCCAGAGGCTCCACGGAGGCGCCACCGATGGACCCGCAGCCAGCCACCAGGAGCTTCGTGGATGCGATCGCTCGCTGGGATTCTTCGGAGACAAGTCCCCGGTTGCGTGCGACGAGGTGGCGGTAAAAATCTCCGTCGCTCAGCGAGCGGGCTTCAGCTTCGCTCTCGATGTCATGCATGGATGAGGTTTCCTTCTGCCGATGATGGGCCCTGCGTCCGCAAGGCCAGGTAGTCCCGTACTGATCCAGGGCGGCTGGACCTCAGGAACTTCGTAAGGTCCTCGATGACGGGCGGAGTTTCCTGCGTGAGCTGGGCCGAGTAGGCGACCGCTGTCTCAGGTTGCCGCCACATCGGACCCAACACCCCGTCGCGGTTCTGAGGATGCGGCAGCGTTGGCAACGTGGTGACCGCATACCTCAAAGAGCGCAGCATCGCGGCGGATCCCGACGGGGCCCCGTCAGCGATGAGAAGTTGGAACTGGCCAGCACTCTCCAAGCTTTCGAGCACCTGCGTGATTGCGACGAGCGTCCACCAAGGAGCGTTTCGCCCGAATTGGGATCGTCCGAGGTCGGCTCGGCGGACGAGACGTTTTCCCTCCCAGATTTTTTCGCGGGGAATCGTGCCTGCCATGTCGACAGTGACATCGATCGGATAGTCCACTTCGAGACCAAACACATCAGGACTACTCAATGCGAGGTATGCAGCAAGCTGACCGCTCGTACGATCGATGACCAAATGGTGGAACTCGCGGTGTGGTGCACAACTGCTGGCATCGGTGAAATACCCCGCACGCTTCGCGGCGTCGCGGTCCACCCATCCGAAGTCGACGTACTGGGCGAAGCGAAATGCCCGTAGAGCGTGCAGGTAGCGCTCTGGTAATTGATCGCCGCGAACCGCGACGGTCAGGCTGCCGTCCATCCCGGCAGCGTGAAACCACGGATCTCCAGATATCGCAGATTCGATCCGCGCGAAGTTCAGCGCGCTGCCGGCCGCTGCCACGCGGTCGAGTACATGAGGGACATTCATTTGCACAAGTGGGCGGTGATGGTCATCGCGAGCGCTTCGGGTGAGCCCTCGTAGATCCGAGGCCCGAAGCTGTCGCGCATGATGCGTTCCATCTCGTCGTCTCGCTGAAAGGCCTGAGCACCGATCAGCGACATTGCTGCGTTTGCGTTGTCGATGGCAGCTTTGTCGGCAACCATCTTCGCGATCGCCGGCTCGAATTCGGGAACAGGTAGCGAGTTGTCCACCAGACGGGCTGCCTTCGTCCACAAAGCCCGCGAAGCCTCGACAGATGCCGCCATGTCGGCGATCTTCCGTGCCGACATCTGATGCTCGAAGAGAAACTTCCCGCCCTGCCGCCGCGAGGTGGCCCATGCAAGTGCATGGTCGAGCGAGTGCCGGGCGATGCCGGTAGCGATCGCCGCGCAGGTCACACGGGTGATGTTTCCGATGGTGGTATTCAGGTCCCATCCCCCGGATGGGCCGCCGATGATGTTCTCTGCCGGTACTTCGACATTGTTGAAGATGAGTTCTCCGGCGGGTGCCGTGCGATATCCGAGCTTGTCGTGTGTGGTTCCGCGCTCGACGCCGGCCCACTGCAGGTCGACGACAAAGCACGTCAGGCCTGTTGAGCCGGGGTGGCCTTCGATATTCGCCATGACCGTTGCATATCGTGCAACCGGGGCATTGGTGATGTACTTCTTCTTTCCGGTCAGTCGATAGACGTCGCCGTCCGGGACGGCGGTCGTCATGTCCACGGCATGTTCTGCATTGGTCGCCAAGACCAGGTCTGTCCCGTTGAGCTCCTCGGCAACGGCGTTGCAGCCGAGAATTGGCTGGTCACCGAGAAATGGGAGCAGATATTCAGAGGTGAGTCGGTCGTCGTTCGAAAGCATGACCGGGGTCTGGAAAAGCCCTGTTGCTCCGAGTATCAGTGCGAAACCCGGGTCTGCGGCGGCGAATTCTTCGAGGGTGTAGCCAAGGCCTTCGGCGGTAAACCCCAAGCCGCCGAGCGCTTCCGGTAGTCCCATACGAAGGCCACCCAGAGCTTGGGCTTCTTCGACCAGGTCCCATTCGACTGTGCCGAGCGGGGCGCCGTCTCGGCGCGCTGCAGTAGGTGCGATGACATCGCGGGCAAACTCGCGCAGTTGACCTATGGCCTTGCGGTGCTGCGATGTCAGGGAATCGAGGTCGGCAAGCGGGGAATGGAGCTGACGTGCAGTGGTCATTTCGATGCTTTCAATCTCGCGGTTCGGCGGTTTACGGCGGGCACTGTGGTTAGAGCGTGGTCAGCACATGAGCGAATCCGATGGCAGCAAAGATCGGCCCCTGCGCAGCGAGGCGTCCTTGCGTTAGGGCCTGCACTACGCCGAGATCGCCATCGGCGAGGGCGACGATGTCTGAGCTGCTCAGTGCCACAGTCACATCCGGAGCATCGGAACGCTCAGGTGGGAGGGGCACGACGTGGGCAGAATCGTCGATCACCAGGCGCACCGCGATACCCAATGCTCGGAACCCCTCAGCTTGGGGGGTTTCACCAGTGAGGGCGCCAAGCCGTGCTGTGGCAACAGCGAGGGTGGAATTGGTCACGTGCAGTCTCCTTGATCAGTGATGCAAAGTACATGCCCGGTAATGTTCTCCTTGCGAAGGTGGTCCATGCAACGCCGTACATACCCCGCATTGGTACGTACTGTTCTCGGCGACACCTTGTGTCGCCGTCCACGTCTATTAGCCCTAGGGGGGGCCTGCCAATGTCAGAACAGCGAAGTCAAGACCCGGACGAATGGAGCGGCGGATCTGAGTGGCGAGGGCTCCATGAGCTCTTGAGTTTGATGTCCAAGAAGTGGGCAGTCGCCGTGCTGCTCACCTTGCGCCCAAGACCACTCAGATTTGCGCAACTCCAGCGAGAGA
Organism: Rhodococcus sp. FW305-130; assembly: GCF_058788335.1. Lineage (NCBI taxonomy): Bacteria > Bacillati > Actinomycetota > Actinomycetes > Mycobacteriales > Nocardiaceae > Rhodococcus > Rhodococcus sp. FW305-130. Next base: position 6,631 of record NZ_JBYTAP010000017.1, read on the forward strand.
TAGGTTGCGGGAATGTGAAAACGATGACCGTCACGCTGCGCTCGCTAGAAGAAGCCGGGCTCGTCGATCGGCAAGTCATCGACAGTCGACCACCTGGAGTTCTCTACAAAATGACCGGTCTCGGACATACCCTGATCGGATCGTTGGATCCGGTGAGGAAGTGGTCGGTGGACCACGAGTTCGATCCGAGCCGCCTCGACACCTAAACGGAGTCGAAGGCGAAAGAAATGGCCCGACGCATGCGCGTCGGGCCGTCTGTGGTGGCGGAATGTACAAGTAGAGGGCCAGGTGGGGTGTCTCTACGTCTGTGATCGGTTCGCGAGGCGTCCGAGGGCGAGCGCGATGCCCGCCGCCAGTACTGCGACGGCGCCGAGGGCGAGAAAGCCCGCGTGGGCACCTGCGGTTGCGGCAATGGCGCTGGCCGCGCCGTCCTGGAGCTGTGAGGCGATGATTGCCGCGGTGATGGGCGCAACGACTGCCAGCCCGACGCCCGCGCCTGCTTCGTTGAACGTGTTGAGCAGGCCTGATCCGACACCGGCCTGTTCGGGAGGGATCGGTGCGGAACCGAAGGTGTACAGGGGAACGAACATGGTCGGAAGTCCGGCCCCGAACACGGTCAGTGCAACTATCACGATCGTGGCGTTGCCGGTGCCGCTCGCCGTGACGGCAATTATGGTTGCCAGTGAGGCGATCTGTAGCACGGTGCCGGCAAAGTACAGTTTTGCCATACCGATCTTGGTGGCTATTGCCGGCGTTGCGAACGCCGCGACGAGCGACGCGAGGCACAGCGGCAACAAGGCGAAACCGGTGGCCAGAGGGCTCATTCCATGCGCTGACTGGAAGTAGTTGCTGGTGACGTACAGAGCGCCGAGCATCAATGTCGCCGCAAGGACGAGTCCAACACCCGACAGAGCGTAAACAGGTGTGCGAAGAAGAGACACGGGGAGCAACGGGTCATCCGAGCGGTCTTCGACGAGGAACAATCCGATCATCAACGCCGCTCCCACGGCGATGATGATCCACGGCGCGGCACTGGAAATTCCGTCCTCAAATCGACTGAGCCCGTAGCAGAGCGCGCCGATACCCGTGGTCGCGACGATCGCACTGGGAATCTTCAGTGACGTCGGACTGCCGGCCGCCCGCATTGGTGCCAGCCGCATTACCGCTGCAACGGCCACAACCACGACGATCGGCAAATTGATCAGGAACGCCCACCGCCACGAGAGCGCTTGGACAATGGCGCCGCCGAGAATGACGCCGACGGTAGCTCCCACCACGCCGAGAGCGCTCCACGCCGTCAAGGCGATCTTCAGCTGAGATTCGATCGGCCCGTACGTCGAGATGATGATCGAAAGCGCAGCGGCCGACAGAAGTGCAGCGCCGATTCCCTGGACTACACGGCCCGTCACGAGAAACGAACCGTTCTGTGCAAGCCCGCACGCCAGCGACGCAGCGGCAAAGAGGACAAGGCCTGCGAGAAGTGCCGTGCGCCGGCCAATCGAGTCGGCAAGACGGCCACCGAACAGGAGCAGCGCACCGTACGTGAGGACGTAACCGCTCACCGTCCACTGCAGTGCGATCGAGGACGCATGCAAATCCGCCCCGATCGAGGGAAGCGCAACGTTGACAACCGTCGAGTCGAGCATGACCAGCATCTGAGCGATTCCCGCAATGGCGAGCGCCGCCCACCCCACGGGGGCTCGTGGCGGAGAAGTCGCAGCCTCAGCTGCCTCGGGGTTCGTAATTTCGGTCATGGGAGCGATCCTCCGGAAGGCTGAAGTTATATTTGCGCGCATATAAATGACGGTGCTAGAGTACATCGCAGGGCATATATTGCAAATAGTTTGGATCCGAAAGGACGTTGACCCGTGAGCGAGACCATCGATTCCGAGGCGCCCGCGGAGGGCGTTAACGCGGCGTTGACTGCTTGGTTGTCGATATCGCAGCCTGTCGAGGCAGCTACACATCAGCTGGAAACCACATTGAGTGAGCGCCATGCCATTTGCCTCTCGGCATACGAGATCCTGACGTACCTGGCTGATCGTCGAGGCTGGACGCCGCTCGCGGACATCAGCAAGGGGGTCATGCGCTCACAACCGCGAATTTCACGCCTCGTATCGGAAATGCAGACGCGAGGGATGGTCGTGCGGTCGAAGCTTCACGGCGACGGACGCGCCTACCAAATCAACTTGACCCGCAAGGGCCGTCGGGTGCTCAACGCGTCATCGGTGACAGTGATGCAGTGTTTTGACCAGATTGCGAGCGGTAACGACGAACTCGGACTGCTATTTTCCGCTCGGCGCCGGGAATCTGCCCATCACGGCAGCGAAAGCGTAATCGGGAGTTAGCAGTTGATTTGGGACGGGCTTCCAACTTTGTGCGACGGTCCGGTTCGCCAGGGCTGAGCCCTCGACCCGCGCACAGCCGTGCAGCGTATGAAGAACGAAGCGGCGCATCCGCTATTGAACGAAGACATCACGCGGCGAACTCTGCTGGCCACTGCTCAAGGCGTGCGGGGTTACTGGTTGGTAACGAAAGACAGTCCAAACTCAATACATACCGTTCATGCGGTTTATCGTTGAAGGTGCGCGGCCGCACGGATGCCCGACCGCGCACCGAAAGAGGGTCATCTGGGTTGTGTGCTCAACGCAGATGGCGTAACAGCCCCCGGCTCGACGTGCAGGGCCGGGGTCGGGGCGATCGTCTTTGGAGCCGGATCCGACGTCTGTCCAGATCTTGTAACAACCGCGGGCCGTCTGAGGGTCCGTCTGCAGAGTCGGGTCCTGATGGGCGGTCGAGACCGTGGGTGTACCCAAAAGTGTGCTCACAAGTGCACGGTGTCGCAGAACTCGACGACACGAAATATTGAGAGACAGTTGGTTTTCGGACGGGTTTCGAGACACTCAACAATTCGATACGAAAGGTCAGCCAAACCTCCCGATGTGAGTCCTGCAGTATCCGAGAAACGATCGAATGAGAGACGACCCGAAGTAGCGCGTAACTATGCAAAGGGTGGGTGCGCGGCGGTGGGGTCAGGATTTTGCTCTACGCATACGATCGAGTCATCGGACGAAATCCCTTCTTTGTTTACGGAACACCAAGTTGGAAGTGAGATTGTGAATCGTCAAAAAGGTGTCGCTGTGGCAGCTGTCGCGGTGTGGTTGTCCTCGTCGGTTCGTACTTTGCGCTGACCAATCGAGGCCAGCAGCACGACGATGGTGCGAGCGGTGGTCCGTTCAGCTCCGGGGCTTGGGATATCGATCCCGACGGGACCGTTCACGAGATCACCGACCTCGACGACACGATCCCGCCCCCGATCGGCACCCCAGCGATCGGCATCGTCACCACGTGGAATGACGACGAAGGCTGGGGAGTCATCGACTCTGCGGACACACCGGGCGGTTGTTGGACCTTCTACAGCGCCCTGCACCCCGACGAAGTCCTCAATGCTCAGCCGGGCGACAGTTTCAAAATCGGCGGAGGAATCCATGGTCTCGTCGTGGGCGAGCAGGTTGACTTCGAATGGGAGCCGGTCATCGACCAGGACGGATACAAATTCCGTGCGATCAAGGTCAGGCCGCAGCGCGAGATCCCGCCTTGGCACGTCGAACGAATCGGTAGGTAGTGCTCGGAGTGGACTCATCGGCGACTTAGTCGATGCCGCCGACGGACTACCTACCGGCAGGCCTGGGTGCGGGCTGCACGTCGACGGTCGGCAAACCACCAAAGGGCAGCACCCAGGAACGGAAGGGCAATGACGACGATGATCCAGCATATTTTTGCTGAAATAGTTTGATGGGATCGAATGATCGAAATCGTTGTGCCAATTATTAGAACGATCCATAGAACAGTCCCTGCAATCCAGAGGATATCCAGATATAAAGGGATGCGCGGCTCAAGTTCTTCGGCAAGGTACATGGGGTGAATATATAATAACCAAGTAGCGCATAACTATGCAAAGGAGTGTCGAACAGCGGTCGGGTTCAGAGTTCTTCTCCGGACTCGGTTCGTTAAGCCGTCGTAACAAGCCCGCACATTCACTGATTGCGCAAGGCGCGAACCAGGGTGGGGGCAAAGGCAGCGAATGCAGCAGTTCCTCCGGCAAGCGCAACGCCTACCATTGCGGCTTTGCGAGGTAACCCGCGACGAGCGGCGTCAGCCACCACGACAGCGTCGACCAAGTCCATCGCGATGCCGGCTCGCAAGGTCGCCCGCCGCACCGTGGAATCCGGATGCAGTGCAGCAGCACCCAGGACGATGTCACGCACACCGAACGCCTTAATCCACACGCCCAGGTCACTGCCAGGGTAGGCAATGCCCAACGCGTTGTAGACCTGTTTCGATGCGATCGCGGTGGTCGCACCCCACAGAATCCGTCCAACGCCGATCGCCTGCGAAACCATACGTTCGGCCGAATTGTCCTGCTGCTGTATGCCGAGTGCCGTCACGATGGTCACCTTGCCATACCCCCCACGAGTAACGGCCGCACTTGCCGATACTGGTAGTCCGACTGCGTCCGAGAAACGATCTTGGTCTCAACAGGTCAACGCATCACCGACGATAGTTGAGGCACGTTCAGCAGATGTTCATGCGCGCCAGTTGCAGCACTGAATCGCGATGGAAGTACCGGAAAGAGGGACCTCAGTTGTGGGACCTTGCGGAGAGCCCGTCAAAGTGCGTCTTCGTCTCTTTCACAGTCCGGCGCAAGGCATTCGTGATGATCGCGGAACCGAACCTAAGCGGCGCACGAAACCCTGGCTTCGGCTCGATCGCAAATGTCCACGTGAGTCTGCTCCCTGCCACAAGTTGCTCGATCAGCACGTCCTCAGCGAATCGGTGTAACCCCGGTGCCGTGAATTCGGAGACGTAGAAAGTGTTGCGATAGTGGTCATTCGGCGTTTCGTCCCATAGAAAGTAGTGTTCCTTCGCTTTGATCGAGGACGGCATCATTGACAACTCGCGCACTGTACCGACGCCAAGCGGTTGCGGTGTGAGGTAGCGAGATCCTGTGATGAACGTGCACCATGACAGCGCTCCAGCCTGGGTCATCTCCAGCCACGCAGTTTCCGAGGAAACAGGAAGTTCGACCGAAAATCGATTGATCATCGGCGCGGCGGTCAGGAAAGACTCGTCACACGGCTGCAACTCGAACCATTTCGGCATGTGGTGAGAGTAGCCACGTAATCGCGCGTGTCCGAAGATTGCGGGCGGTGTCATAGCGTCGCAATCGTCAAGGACTAGCCCTCTGCGGGCAATCCGGGCAAGAGCGCTTCTCGTTGACGCGGACTGTCCCAATCGAGCACACGCCGAGGACGATCGTTGAGTCTCGCCGCGATCGCACTCAAGTCATCTTGGCTGAAACTGCGCAGGTCAGCGTTCTTGCGCAGGTACTGCCGCAGCAACCCGTTCGCGTTTTCGTTCGTCCCTCGTCGCCACGGATGGTGCGGGGCGCAGAAGTAGACGGGCATATCGAGGGTTGCGGTGATGCGCTCGTGTTCGGCCATTTCTCGTCCCCGATCCCAGGTCAGCGAGCGACGTAGGTGCGCAGGCAACCTGCTCAGGTAAGTGATCAAAGCGTCCGCTACCGTCTCGGCCCGGAACCCGTCCGGCAATGCCACCACATGAGTGGCGCGTGATTGCCGATCCACCAGCGTCGCGACCGCTGACGGGCGGATTCCGAACACGAGATCACCCTCCAGGTGCCCGGGCTCGCTACGATCGTTTGCCGCAGCTCCTCGAAGATCGATCGAGACCGTATTTCGTATCCGCCCACGACCGTGGGAGCGTTTCTTCCCTCGGGGTCGACGTATCGGACGATCGGTACGAAGTTCGTGAAATGCAGTGCTGTCGAACACTTTCCGTGACTGTGTGTAGAGGCATCGGTAGATCGTTTCGTGTGAGACCCACATCTGCGGATCGCCTGGGTGCTCGCGCCGAAGCCAGACGGAGATCTGTTGCGGTGACCACTGCTCATGGAGTTTGTCCGTGATGACGGTCCGTAGAATCGCCCGAGCGCACAGGATCGAGATTTTGGGTCGGCGAGCGCGGACATAAGCGGCGGTATCGGCCTCGACCGCCCGGTAGTTCTCGCGCCCACCGTTGCGGGCGATCTCGCGTGCAATCGTGGACGGGGATCTTCCCAGTTTCTCGGCGATCGTCCGAGCACTGTCGCCGGCGGCGATTCCTCGCGAAACTTCTTCTCGTTCACCTGCGGTGATGTGGCCGGCCCGCCGTGCTCGTGGGACCGGACGGATACCTCCGGACTCACGCAGGAAACGACGAATTCGGGGCATCGTTTCCCCGAGGATCCGCTCGATTTCTCGTAGCGATTCTCCACGGCGATGCAGATCCCAGATCAGGTTCTCCTGCTCCACAGTGAATCCCAATGCCTTACTGCCCATCCACGCCTCCACGGTCACGCATCATCTCACCAGTAGTGATGCGTTGACCTGTTGAGACCAAGATCGATTGATGGACACGCGACCTTCTCCGATTCATGGACGACCTTGGCGACGTCCAAATGTCACGGGCGGGGCGGCGCGGGCATTCGACAGGCAGGATGGTCCCCATGAGCGCACACGCAGGCCTGCTCCTGGCGATCACGATCCCTGCGGGCGGCCTGGTCGTGTTCACGCTGGTCTTCTTCCTGCTCGGCCGCAGGATGCGGCGGCTGCGTCGCGAAGGTCGTGTCACGTACCCCGCGAAGACCACACCCCGCAGCAACGACTTCTCCAGCAACGCCATGTGACCCCCGAGCGGCCACTGAACCCATCGAATGATGGACGGTGTAGACGAATTCAAAATGTCAGGGCATGGAGTGGGGCGGCGGCAGGGTATCCGATAGCTTCGCGACACCGGCCGCCTCGGCGCTGTCGAAAACGCCTCTAGTCCAGGGCTGTCCAGCCACACTGAGCGGACCATTTCCTTCCGAGAGGTCCCATTACGTGAGCCATATCGTTGTTGAGCCCGCGCCGTGGATTGCCGATTTGCCTCGGGAAGGCCGAGGATTTGTCATACCTGCTGAAGCGGGTTGGGACGGCGATGTAGCTGCCAACCCGGAAAACGGTCCCCGAGCCGGTTGAAGACGCCCCTACGCTTCAACACCGAAGGAATTCTCTGCGGATCCGTCCCTCTGGATCCGGCAATGCTGCCGTTGGCACCGGATCGCTCGTCTACATCGGCAACGCCGGTACCGGGATTGATTCGAGGTGGTTTCTTCGCGAAAAGCCTTATGTGCTTGGCCATCCACAGCGCCGTCGGCAACGAATGCCATTCAGCAGGGTTTGCCTGCATCGATCCCGAGTTGCGAGGAGGTGCTCTGGTGGTACGTGATCGAGGAGAATGCGGTCGATGCAGCGATTCGCTCCGAAATCGTCTTGATCGGCACCACGGGACGAGTTGGTCACTTCTCGCGCTGTCGCGTACTGCGCTGCACTCGGATTCTTGCAATGGATGAAGACATCACCACAGACGAATTGGCCAGTCTCTATGCGCTCGACGCGGTCTCGCACGATGAACGGTTGCAGATCGAGCGGTGGCTCGATCTCGGTGATTCCGTTCGGAGAGACGATTTCTTACGCGAGGTCGTTGCGGTGAGGTCGACGATGGACGTCCTCGCGGTGCTGACGGCAGTTGATCCTCCACTGCGTCTGCGTCTGCGTCTGCGTCTGCGGGTGCTGGCGCGGGTGTCACGGCATCAGCATTCCCTTCGCCACGGCCGTGAGAGTGCACAATCAGTGCATAGGGACTTCCCGACAAAAGTGGCAGCGATGGTAGCGGTGGCGATCGTCATTCTCGGCGGTGTTGCCGGGGCCGTCGTATTCGATCGGGACAGTGGCATTCCACGTTCTGAACAGATTGTGGCAGCTCCGGACGCACGGATGATGAGCACTGACGTCGTCGGCGGTGGAACTATCGCAGCGACTGTTTCGGATCTACTGCGATCGGTAACGGTGGAGGCCAGGGGACTCCAAGATGTGGCGCGTGGAGGGTCGGAATTTCAGTTGTGGCTGGTCTCGACAGCGGAGTCCTTGACTGTTAATGCAGGTCGATTGGACGACCGGCGAGTGATCACGGGGATCGAGGGTGTCGATGCTCTGATGGTCACGGTAGAACCTGCCGGAGGATCGAAACAGCCGACACAGCGGCCGGTTGCCGTCATATGGTTGGTGTGATGGTTGATATCCGAAAACGTGAGACAAGTTCGGTCGGGATGCACGAGACCTGGCGTACGCGAGCGCGGAAACTCCTCCGCAGCCAGCTGTTTCGCTTCTATCTGGTCGGTGGCGCAAGCGCTGGAGTATACCTGCTGCTCTTCCTGATCCTCCGTGTTTACTGCGCATCGCAAATCGCGAACATGTTGGCGCTGTTGCTCTCCGCGATAGCGAATACAGCGGTCAACCGGCGCTTCACCTTCGGCATTCGTGGTACCGCGGGAATCATCAGGCAGTATCTGCAAGGACTGGTTGTCTTTGCTCTGGGATTGGTGGTCACCAGCGGCGCACTGTTGGTGCTGCACTCCCGAATACCGGAACCTTCTCGCACGCTGGAGGTGTCCGCTTTGATCGCCGCGAACGTGATTGCCACGATCGTGCGGTTCCTCGGGCTGCGACGGGTATTTTCGGGCGAGCATGTCCCACGTGAGTAGTGGTCAGCGGGTGTGCGGTCCTTGTTCGATGTCTCGTTTGATGTTTTCGAGGGTTTCTTGATGTTCCCACGTTGAAAGTCGGCGAAAGCCTTTCCTCCCGTGGCGATCTTGTCGAACATGTTTGCCGCGAAATCGGGCCATGCCCGCCGGTCGTCGGTCCATGTCTCTGTCACCCGGGTCCCGCCGGCGACGGACTCGAACCGGTATCGCCACGTTGCGATGGCTGCGGGGATTCGGGGAGTAGTGATGCCGATCTTGTGTACTCGAAATTCGAACAGTCGTCCGTTGTCCGCCGCGGTCACTGTGCACTGCGTGGTCCACCGCGCGCGCCCGCGTTTGTTGTGGCCGTCGAATTCCATTCCGGGGTACGCTTTCGCCCGACGAATATGCACGGTCGCTCCCAGATTTTCTGGACTCCACGCGCCGATACGTGTCGGATCACTGATGAGGTCGTACAGGGTCGAAGGCGCTTCTTCGATCACGATGTTGTCGGATACCGTGTATTCACGTGCCACGTCGTTCACCTTTGTCGTCGAGGGTTAGGCAGAGCTTCCGTGGTTGAGAGAGTTTACGGCCCTGCGGAATTGGCTTGTCGGTGAGCAGCGGGCCGCAACAGCGCGAAGATCGCCGAGGTAATCGACATCGCGCAGCGTCGCCACAGGCAATACCCGTACTCCGATGTCTCTCAGCGCTGCTCTGGTTCGCTCGCCGGTGTCTGGCCGCGAAGTGGGGACGGTTGCAATGGCAGCGGCAACGACTGCGTTCTGTACGCCGAGCACCCACCAGCCGCCATCTTCGGCCATCCCGAGTACTGCTGTAGGAGAGCTGCATTGCAGCGTTCTTCCCGCGTGCAGCAGCAGTTGCGGTGTCAGTTGCGGTGTGTCCATGCCGATCTGGACTATCGGCCCGCTGACGATGGCAGCGGTGTCAGAGTGCGCGTGTACCAGACGGTGACCGAGATCGTGTCCGCGTTGCTCGATGACGATGAAGTCCTTCAGTGCATCTCGAACGTCGTCGCCGCGCACCGCCTCGGTGAGGTCTCCGGTGATCGCGACGATCCGGTTGCGTGCTGGGGTAGCGGCGACGACACGCAATGTGTCGAGCAGGGCAGCGGCGGCTATTTCGGCGGCGGCGTGATCACCGACGTCGGCCGCGAGTCGCGTTTTCGCCAGTCCTGGGACCGGCGCCTTTGCCACCACTAGCACGGCGAAGTCGTCGCTGTTCGATGTAGTAGTCATCCGATCACCTTCCAGAAGTCGCGAATCGCCCGGATCGTGCCCAACGGTGATCCGGACACTTTCGAGTGGCCGGCGGTGCGGCTCCGGTATGCGATGTTGCGCTCGGTGACGGTCCAGCCCGCCTTCGCCGCCAGGACGAGAAGCTCGAGCGGGTAGCCGGATCGGCGATCGGTCACTTCGAGATCGATCAGCGATCGTGTTCGCGTCACCCGGACAGCTCCGATGTCGTGCACGGGTAGTTGATATTTCGTGCGCAGTCGCGCAGCGACGAGCGCGTTTCCCCATCGCGCGTGGAGTGGCCAGCGGCAACCGCGTTGCGGGATACGTCGTCCTACGACGAGATCGGCTCCGGCCGCGAGATCTGCGATCATCGGCGGCAGTTCCGCGGGGTCCATCGAACCGTCGCCGTCGAGTACGCACACCACAGGAGTGGCCGTGGCCAGGATTCCGGTGTGGACAGCGGAGCCGTAACCGGGCACCGGCTGGCGCATCACTCTGGCGCCGTGGGCACGTGCGACACCGGCGCTTCCATCGGTGGAATTGTTGTCCACCACTATCACCGTGTAGCCGCAAGGTATACGGGCGAGCACACCCGGAAGCGACCCGGCCTCGTCCAGGCAGGGAATGACGACGGTGACGTCGGCCGGTTCGATTGCGACAGCCTCAGACACGTGGAGGCCCCGCAATCTCGCAATCCCGTAACGCCATCGTCGCGAAATCGCGCAGCCCTTCGGCCGGCCTGATGCTCGCCCGAAAACCCAGCTCACTCTCGGCGCGCACAGGGCTGGCCACCACATGCCGGACATCTCCGGCCCTGTAGTCGCCTGTGATCACAGGGGGCGGCCCTCCGCAGGCTTCGGAGAGCACGTTAGCAACGTCACCGATGGTGATCGGCTGTCCGGAGCAGATGTTGAAGGCGCCGAAGCCGGACAGCTGTGCCTCGATCGCAGCGACGTTGGCGCCTGCGACATCACGAACCTCGACGAAGTCCCTCGTCTGCTTTCCGTCCTCGAACACTTGCGGTGCCTCACCGGACTCGAGGGACGAGCGAAACATGGCGGCGACTCCGGAGTACGGAGTGTTACGCGGCATGAATTCACCGTAGACATTGTGATAGCGCAGCGCCGTGACCGATCCGCCCGTCGACAATGCCCAGGCGAGAGCGTAGTTCTCTTGGGCGAGTTTGCTTGCTGCATAGGTGCTTCGGGGCCGGAGTGGGGAATCTTCGTCGACCGCTTCCCACGTCAATGGTTGTCCGGTGATCGGGTCGCGATTGTCGAACAAGCCCGCGTCCAAATCATGCCGTGTGCGTGCTGGCGGAATCACCGTCACACCGGCGGCGTTGCGGTAGCGGCCGTCACCGTAGACAACCATCGAGGAACCGAGAACCAATTGCGTGCAGCCTGTTCGGTGCATCGCGGCCAGAAGGACCGCGGTGCCGAAATCGTTGTGACTGGCGTAGGCCGGGGCGTCCTCGGCATCGACGCCGGCTCCCACGACCGCAGCCTGATGACAGACCACATCAATCCCTCGGAGCACGTCAGTCATGGCATCGGGGGATCGTACGTCGACGACGTGGATCCCTGGAGGTGTCTGGGGTGCGGCGCCGTGAGCGGAGGGCAGCATCGCGTCGACGGCAACCACCTCGTGCCCCCTCCCCGCGAGGGCGGTGCGGATATGTCCACCGATGAAGCCGGCTGCACCGGTCAACAGCACCCTCATCGTGTCGGCAGTTCGATGGGGAGTGTGACTCCGTCGTGAACGCGGCAGCTCTCGCACGCCCCGTCGGGTGCCGAACCGATCGAGGCTCTGACCAGTTTTTTGAACGGTCCGAGGTTGCGTTCGAACTCGGCGAAAACATCGACCGCACGCACCCCGTCACCGGCGTCGATGCCGGCATCGAGATCGGTGACGAGTCCGATGGCGACATAGCATTGCTCGAGTTCACGGGCGAGTACCGCTTCGGGATGACCGGTCATGTTCACCAAAGTCCATCCTTGGCGGGCATACCATTGGCTTTCCGCGCGGGTGGAAAAGCGTGGGCCTTCGACGACCACCATGGTGCCGCCGTCGATCGTGTCGGGTTGCATTGCTGCTCTACGCAGTTGAGGGCAGTACGGGTCGGCGAATTGGACGTGCACACCACCGTTGTCGAAGAACGTCTGTGCGCGGCCGCTGGTTCGATCGACAAGTTGGTCAGGCACTACCACTGCGCCAGGCCCGAGGTCTGCGGTCAAGCTGCCGACCGCGCACGGCGCGAATATCTTTCTGACTCCGAGCATTCGCAACGCCCACATGTTCGCTCGGTACGGAACTGTGTGCGGCGAGAATTCGTGGTTGCGCCCGTGCCTCGGTAGGAAAGCGACTCTGCGTCCTTCGACCTCGCCGACAGTGATCGGCGCACTGGGCGCCCCGTACGGCGTGGGCGGGGTGACGTCGATCGAATCGTCGTCGAAGAAGGAATAGAAACCGCTTCCACCGATCACGGCGATGTCGGCGAAAGGGAGATCGTGATCAGTGGTCTTCGTCATCGTGTGTCCTTAGGTGTGTTGTTGTCCGGGTCTCGCTGGGTCATTCGAGTCACCAGTTGGTGAGGACGAGGTGGTTGATCGCCAACGCGGTGCTCGCCTGTACTGCCAACCAGAATCGGTGTGTCTGGCGTGGCAATAGCGCCGGCGCCGCGAGGATCCACATCTGGAAGGGCAGCCAAATGCGTTCTGTTTCGGCCTTGCTCAGTGCGCTCAGGTCGGCGACGATCACCGCAAGTAGGCCGGCGAGCACCATGACGTTGACCGGCGAGAGTGCGCGTAGTTTCGACCACGTCAGAACACGTGGCAGCGCCGCGGCGGAGGCAAGGCCCACCGCGCAGATCAGCGAGGCGAAATTCGCCCACCCCCAGTAGGCGAATGGCCGCGAGGATGCGATGCCTTGGTAGTAGCGCTCTTGGACGAGGAAGTAGCCGTCGAACCACCAGAACCCGTAGGCGGTGAACATCGACGCCACCGCGAGGGCTCCTAGCAAGGCGCCGATCAAGGGCCGGGCAGTGCGCGCGACCACGAGCACGGCGACGGCAGGAACCGCCATCAGGGCGAGCCCGTAGTTCAGGTAGACCCCCCACCCGAGCAGGACGCCTGCCGCAACTGACGACAGGAACTGGCGCCGGCCGCTTCCGCGTGCGGCGATCGCCAGCAGTGCGATGCCCCATGCCGCTACTCCGGCGAACAGTGCATCTGCGGAGACCGCCAACCAGATCGCCGCGGGCGCCAAGGCCAGAAAAGGCGCCGCGCGGCGCGCCATGGTCTCGTCCCCGAGCGCGCGCAGGGTGAGGATCACTGCGGCTGCAGCGCTCGATCCCACCGCCATGCACAACGCGGATGCCCAGGCACCTCCTCCGAGCCCGATCCGGTCGAGCCACACGAAAGTCAGCACCGCGGCCGGGGGGTGGCCGGAGACGTGTGTCGTCCACGAGTCGGGCTGGAAATCGAGTATCCGATCGCTGAATCCGGCAAGGGTGGAAGGGATATCCGTGATCCCGGGTACCTCGTGCAGATATTCATCGCGTGAGGTCAGCCGGCCGGCGAATCCGCGCTGCCACCCGTCGATCATCGCCAATGACATCGCCCAGATCGCGGAGGTTGCCCAGGTGCCCAGGACCAGACGGCGCCATGGGAGCGCTGTAGCGAGGCGCGGCCCCCACATCACGACCGCTACCGCGACGACCAGGGCGATCGGGGTGCCCCAACCGAGGTGCGCGTCGACGAATCCGAAGAGCGGATTCGCGTCGGAGAAATCCTTGTAGGACTCGGTCGTGTTGTCGAGGACCGGGGTCACCGAGCCCAATCCGAGATGGGGCACGACAAACGCGGCCACCACCAGCATCAGCGCCAGTGCTGCACCGATGAAATCGCGCAGGAGAAAGTTGCGTGTGCCGTGAGTCTGGATCACTGCAGGCTCGATGCTGTGAGCCAGACGAAACACCGATGGCCTACTTCCACCGTGCGAACAACTCGTAATCCCGCGTCGGCAGCGATTGCGGGGACGGCTTCCAATCCGACAGTGGCCCAACTGAACCAATGTCCTTGCAGAACGTCGGTTTCCCACCTCATCTTTCCGACCCGGATGCCATGTGCGGCGGCCGGCGGTTCCACTTCGGCAATGACGACGCCGCCCGGCGCGAGGAGCGTCGCCGCCCGGCGCAGTACCCGGAGCGGGTTTCCGTCGATGCCGATATTTCCGTCGGCGAGCAGAACGTGCGCCCAGTGCCCCACGAGCGGTAACGGATCGAAGATGTTTCGGTTGACCGCATGTGCTCCGCGGCTGATGGTCATCGCCACTGCGGTCTCGGAGGTGTCCACGCCCAGAGCGTTGACCCCTCTCGCTGTCAAGGTTGCGCTGAGTCTTCCTGGGCCGCAGCCGAGATCGAGAGTGGGGCCGGTGCAGTCGGTGAGCATGATGTCATCTGCGTGTCGATCGGCCGGTGTTGCGCGTGTGTCGCCCATCCAGCGTTCGAGCGGTGCCTCTCGGCGGATGCCGGAGTCGCTTGTCATCCAGCACGGGAGTCCTTTGCCTGCGCGTTGAAACACGACATCTGTCGACACCGGGTCTACGGCTGATGTGATTGTCCGTGTCATGGTGCACCTGCTTTCGTGCTTCGAAGGCTGTCGATGGCAAGTCGGGCGGAATACGCAAGTGCACTTGCTGCGAACATCGCTGCGGAGAGAAGCAACCAACGCGCGAGAAACGGCTCCTGCGTCAATCCGGTGGCGGCTACGTAAGTTGCGCTGCCTTGCTTGATGATTCCGGGGAAGAACAGGACGAACGTCAAAGCCGTTCCTAGGCACGGGACCCGGATGTAGTTGATTGCAGGCACCGACGTCGGCCGTGTACCGCGGCGGCCTCGCAGTGCGTCGATCCCCGCCGAGAGTGATCTGTCTGCGAGTGCATAGAGTGGAAACAAGATGAAGTCATGAGCGATGAGTGCGCCGACGAACCACACTGCGATCGACTGCCACCACACGTCGGTGTTCCAGAACGCGTCCGGACCGGTGACCATGACTGCGTACCCGACGAGTGCGAAGCACAACAGCACTGCCAGTAGATGAAGCGGGTTCGCGCCGTAGAATCGGATGAATCTTCTCATCTCACGCCCCCCTGAACTCGATGGACTGCACCCATTTGGTGTTGTGCACCCCGGGCAGCGCCGGAACGATGATCCTGGCGGGGTAGCCGTGATCGAGCGAGAGATCGACCCCGTTGACTTGAAGAGCGAGCAGCGCGTCCGGATCGGTGGCCTGGTTTCCTTGCAGCGTTGCCTTGCTGAACGGGCCGTTGCGTTCGAGCGAGGACACGAGAGCCGAGTCGGGCTGCGGCACACCGGCGATCACGGCGAGATCGCGCAGGCGCACCCCACTCCAGTCCTCGGTCGTCGACCATCCCTCCACACACGCGATCGGAAGCTGAGCACTGTGCTGGGACATCGCCAACAACGCGGTGCGGCTGAACTCCACGGGCGGACCGCTCCCGCTCACCGTCAATCTCCAACGATCACCGATCTGATCGTCAGTGATCTGCGCGGCGGATGCCGTCCTGTTGATCTGAAAATCGTTCGGCCCCGTCCCGTACGAGCGTCCACGTGGTAGCAAAAGAGCTGCTGGTCGCAGAAATCCGCCCACCGTTTGTCCCACCGACAGCACCCCTACCAAGAGGGCGCCGCCGCCGACCAATGCGAGCACTCCACGGCGGCTGATGGTCGCCGGAGCGGGTTCCTCTGCCACCAGACCGGTGTCGTCGTCGTCTTCCGGCCGAGTGTCCGCGAGAGAGGTACGCATTTCCGTGCGGAACGAGCGCCGACGGAGGGACCGGATCATCGTAGGGATCTTGATGACGATGTGGGTGAGGAAGCCGGCGATGAACACCCACGCACCCCAATAATGTGCGGTGTAGAAGCTGAACCCGAAGATGTAGTCGTACTGGATGTTCAACACACCGGTGATGATTTCGAAGAGAATTCCACCGACCAACGCGATCAACGAGAGCCGTTCGAGCGCCTGAGCTGGCGTACGAACTGGTGGGAATACGAACAACTTTGGTATCACCGACCACAGTTTTGCCAGAACAATTGGTACGAGAATCAACCCGAGGCCCACATGTAAGCCCTGGGTGAGCCGGTAAAGCCAGGAGGGTCGCGTTGGCCACTGAAAATTCGGCAGTCGCAGCCACCCGACATCATCGGGCATTGCCTGCCCGAATTGGGGGCCGTACGCGATGAAAGACAACAACCCGGTGATGATAACGATCGGAAGACTGATCAACAGCACTGCCCCGAATACCGAGGTCAGCCACGGACCTCGGACGGAACTACGAGGCCGCAACCGCGAAGGCGCGAAGGAATTGAAGAATTCCTTGACCTTCGCAGTTACGTAACTCATCGGATTACTTCGTTGCGATCGTGATGGTGGCGATACCGACCAGCAACCCCGGTGTCACTGCATCGGTGTTGAATGTTTTGTTCAACAAGGCCGCGGCGTCGGAGGAAATCTTCACCTCGGTGCCCTGCAGGATCGCGGTATCGTTCGGACCTGTTTGCAGCGGCTTCAATGTCCGACCGTTGAGGTCGAACAGAACAGCGTCGCTCGCCGCCGGAGCGCCGTTGACCAGCACATCGCCCTTGAGGATCGAGGTCCCCGGATCGATGTCGAAATTAGTCAACTCGACCGTCGTAGCGCCGGCAGCCAATGAGAGACCGCTACCGTCGTGCAAAATCTTTCCCTGCACGTAGGGGTCCACGGTGCCGGGAGTCCAGTACTTCACGTTTCCGCCGGTGATGGGGAAGCTGATCGAGCCATCTGCCAGGGTGGCCGATCCGACGACACCGGGAGTCAAACCGAGAGTCGTCAACGCTCCGGTGAAACCCGGGTCGAGTTTGACGGCCGTACTCACACCGGTCAGATTGTCGACCTCGGCGGCCGGCGCCGGTTGCGTCGTCGTTGCAGCGGCGGAACTCGACGACGTCGACGTCCCAGAATCATCGTTCGATGAACACGCTGCCAAGGGAGTGAGCACCAACGCTGCGGCAGCCACCGCGACGAGTGATTTGCGGTAGTTGATCATAATATTCAACCTTCCATATCTACAATGAGTGTCGGAAGGCATTCGGTGCCGATTGGGTTGCGGATTGGCGAAGAGCGAAAATGCTATTTCGGCTGAAATGGCCAAATCTAAATTCTTGGGCTCATTAAAGTAAAGAATATGTAATATCAAGTTTGTTGTGAGGAAATCTGGAGAGGCTGATTTGTTGCAATCGAAGTGATTATTTCTGCTCAACTCTCACCGGCCGATGAAACTAATTGACCCTGCAGACAGTGGGAAAGAGTGAAAAACGCCGCCCGGAAACCGCACTCGGAACGCCCTCAAAACGGCGCTGTTCCACCCCAGTCGAACTCACGTTTCCTCGATGCGTGCGCTGGGAAACAAAATCGGGGTCGGCGAAGGAGGGCCAGTGGTGGGGTGTGGACGGAATCCGAAGAGCGAGAAAGGTGGTGGTGGTGCGAGATCGTGGAGATCGCGCCTTCTCATCCGTCAACGCACGAAGATCCGAGTGGCCGGTGGTACAGGATCGCGACGATATGGCGCCGGACCAGCGATTGATGCCTGGACTCACTGGTTGACTCCCACAACCAGAGAAGCCACGACGCCCAGAATTGTCGGGTTGTCGAACTACCATCAACACCGCGACGAGCGTCAGGTCGCCACGCTGACCAGACTGAAGCGAAAGCCGAAGTCCTGACCTGCAACAACCCTTGCAGATCGGTCACACGTGGCGACCTGATTCTCATTCACCACCACAAACCAGAGCCACCGCGACACCACCCGTCCAACTCCGTCGCTCTCGCACAATCACCCCGCCAGCGCACCGAGCGGGAGGTGCCCACCACCGCACACACCCACCGCCGGACACACAAGAACCGAAAGCCACCTTCGGTGCCGTTGCCGCTACGCAGCGCCGAGTGGTCAAGAAAGTCGTTGTACAAGTCGCCCCAGAACACCATGCCGGGGGCCCGACCCGTCAACCCACGCTTCGCTCTACGGGGTTGACCGCCCACCCGTTATCTTCTTGATGGTCCTTTCGCTGGGGCTGGTCGTCCGTTCCGGTATGGGTTACACGCCCACTGGCCGATTGCAGGTCTCGTCGAGTGACGCCGCCGGATCGGATGGCGCCGGTTCACCGCTGATAGAGGCATGGCCAAAACGAACACTGAGGGGTCTGCATAACGTGGGTGACGGGGATCGGTGCCGTGACCATCAACGCTGACAGCCGAAATGGAGTGTCTACGTGAGTGAACCGATCTATGACGTCTTCTGCGGAATCGACGTCGGCAAAACATCTCATCATGCCGTTGCGCTGACACCTGACACCTGACGGCGAGCGGCTCTGCGGCACTGATCTGCCACAGGACGAGAGCAGAATCCGGTGCCTGCTAGAGGATCTCGCACGACACGGCCGAGTGTTGGTGGTTGTCGATCAACCGCGCAACATCGGTGCCTTGCCGGTCGCTGTGGCTCGCGAGTGTGGAGTCGACATCGCCTATCTGCCTGGATTGCGGATGCGCCGCAGTGCGGACCTGTACCCGGGCAGGTCGAAGACTGATGCGCGGGACGCGTTCGTGATCGCCGACGCGGCACGAACATTGCCGGACACCCTTCTGCGGATCGACGAACAGAACGACGTGGTGGAAGGACTGCGACTGCTGGCGGGATTCGACGCAGACCTTGGCAGCGAAGAGAACCGCCGGGGTCAACCGAATACGATCGGTCCTTCTCTCCGTTCATCCCGCCCTGGAACGCACAATCGGTCGGAAAATGCATCGACCTGTCGGCCCTGGACTACTCGCGGAGTTCGGCGGGCCCGAAGGTTTCACCGCCGCAACACGGCAAGCCTTGGACGAGAGTGCCCGAGCTTTCGCACCTCGGTTGTGGAAGAAGATCACCGATGAGATTGTCGACGCCCTCGATCAGCAGTCGGTGACCGTGCCTGGTGCGGACAAGGCTGACTTCGTCATTCGTACGCTGGCACGGCATCTGCTCGAGGTGCGGCGTGCACGCGCCGAGCTCGCGGAACAGTTCGAAACCGAACCGGGCAAGCATCCTGACGGGCCGATTCTGATGTCTCGGCCTGGTGTCGGTTGCCGCACCGCGGTCACGATGCTCGTGGAGATTTCGGGCATCGACAGGTTCGCCAACGCCGGCCATCTCGCCGTCTACGCAGGCGTAGCACCGCGAACTCATAGATCGGGAACGTCGATCAAAGGCGAACACCATAGGTACGGTGGAAACTCCAGACTCAAACGCGCCATGTATCTTTCGGCGTTTGCAGCACTGCGTGATCCGCTGTCCCGTACGTACGACGACCGCAAGCGTTCTGAAGGCAAGAACCACCGATCGGCTTTGATCTGCCTTGCTCGGCGCAGGAGCAATGTTCTATATGCGATGTTGAGCAACGGATCGACGTACACCCCGATCACCCAACAAGCCGGCCCCCCTGATGAATTAACCACACGCGCCGGAGTCCGAAACGCTGCCTAACGGGTCAAGCGGACTGCGATGAATCCATTACGAACGAGAAGGGCTTCTCCGCGTGAATTCATCCAACTGTCGGCGGTGAGTTCCCTGCCGCAGCACTGGGCGCTTGGAAGATCGTGCGTAGGGCGGCGATGTCGCCGTCGATGACGACGGCTGGTGCGATGGCGTCGATGGTCAGCACTCCTGCTGCCAGACCCAGCACGATTGGGGCGTCGGCACTCAGAACGGCGTCGACATCCCGCCCGTCCGGCAGACCGACATCGATACCAGTGGGTGTGGCGCGGAGTTG
>NZ_JBYTAP010000018.1:0-22918 GCF_058788335.1 Rhodococcus sp. FW305-130
TGTGGGTGTGTTGGGTGTTGATCGGGTGGGGTTGGATGATGATTTCTTCGAGTTGGGTGGCAACTCCCTCATCGCGACTCGGGTTGTCATGCGCATCGCCGAAGAACTCGAGACGGCCGTACCGGTCCGCCTTCTGTTCGAAGCGTCCACCGTCCAGGAACTTGCCGCACGTCTCGAATCACACGTCGGTGAAGGAAGCCGCCTTGCGCTGACAGCTCAGGATCGACCGGAAGAGATTCCGCTTTCTCTTGCGCAGCAGCGTATGTGGTTCCTCAACCGCTTCGACGGCTCGGCAGGCGCCTACAACATGCCGTTTGCACTGCGGCTGAGCGGTGAACTCGATCTGGGCGCGATGCGTGCGGCGATCGGCGACGTCGTTGCCCGCCACGAAACCCTGCGCACTGTGTATCCGGAAACCGATTCGGGACCGGTCCAGGTCATCGAACCGGTAGGACATACGCCGGTGGAATTGAACGTCGAGAGTGTCACGGAAGCTGAGATTGTCGGCAAGCTGGTCGAATTGGCGTCGACGAGGTTCGACGTGACGGCCGAAATCCCGCTGCGGATTCGGTTGTTCCAGGTAGCCGAGAACGAGTACGTCCTCGCCGTCGTGGTGCACCACATCGCCGCGGACGGTTCCTCGACTACTCCGTTCGCCCGTGACCTCGTCATGGCCTACGCGGCCAGGGCACAGGGAACGGCGCCGGGTTGGGCTCCGCTGAATGTGCAGTACGCGGATTACAGCTTGTGGCAGCGTGAGGTACTGGGAAGCGAGGAAGACCCGGAATCAGTGTCGTCCAAGCAGATCGCCTACTGGAGCCAGGCTTTGGCCGGGTTGCCCGATCAGCTGGACCTGCCGACGGACCGTCTGCGTCCCGCCGCGCAGTCGTACCGTGGGGGTTACCTCCACTTCGAGATCGATGCAGCAGTGCATCAGGGCTTGGCATCACTGGCCCGTGAGCACGGAACAACCTTGTTCATGGTCACGCACGCGGCATTCGCGGTCCTGTTGGCGCGCCTTTCCGGCACCGACGACATCGCCGTTGGCACCCCGATCGCGGGCCGTGGCGAGCGTGCGCTCGACGATCTGATCGGCATGTTCGTCAATACTCTGGTATTCCGGACACACGTCGACGGTTCCGACAGCTTCACGGAACTGCTTGCCCGCGTGAGAGAGAACGACCTGCAGGCGTTTGCGCACGCCGACGTTCCGTTCGAGCGACTGGTCGAAGTTCTCAACCCGGCACGTTCGACCGCTCGGCACCCGCTCTACCAGGTGGGCTTCCTCTTCCAGAACATGGAACAGGCAAGCCTGGAACTGCCTGGTCTCACGGTGAAGGGCCTGGAGATCGACAACGGTGTCGCTCAGTTCGATCTGCAGTTGATCGTCGGTGACAACTACGACGAGCGTGGCGTTGCCTCCGGCATCTCGGCCGTATTCAGCTACGCGCACGACCTTTTCGACGAGTCGACAGTGCAGTCCTTCGCTGATCGGTTCAACACCGTTCTGGCAGCGGTGGTTGCCGATCCGTCGATCGTGGTCGGCGACATCGACGTGCTCGATCCGCGTGAGTCGAATCAGGTTCTGCAGGAATGGAATGCAACGGAGCAGGTACTCGACGCCGAGGCGACACTGGTCGATCTGTTCGATCAGCAGGTTGCCGCGCACGGTGATTCCGTCGCGTTGGTGCACGGGCTCGAATCGCTGACGTATGTGGAGTTCGACGACAAGGTCAACCGGCTCGCCCGTCACCTGATCGAACTGGGTGTCGGTCCGGAGTCGTTGGTGGCATTGGGAATGCGACGCTCCATCGACCTGGTGATCGGCATGTACGCCGTTGCCAAGGCAGGCGGCGGTTATGTTCCGATCGATCCGGATCATCCGGCCGATCGCACCGGGTACGTCCTCGAGATGGCCGCGCCGGTCTGCGTGCTCAGCAACGAGAACGACGCACCGTCGCTCGCGGGGATCGACAATGTTCTTCTCATCGACACCCTCGATCTGTCGCGCGTCTCCGGAGCGCCGGTGCGCGGCGACGAGCGGATCGCACCGCTTCGTTCGGCGAATACCGCGTACGTGATCTTCACGTCGGGATCGACCGGCAAGCCGAAGGGTGTGGCGCTGTCCCACGCCGCGATCGTCAATCAGCTTCTGTGGAAGCGTGATCGCTACGGTCTCGACCAGACCGACGCAATGTTGCTCAAGACTGCAGCGACGTTCGACCTCTCGGTCTGGGAGTTCTGGTCCGCGTTGACATCCGGGTCCCGCCTGGTCATCGCCGACCCGGACGGCCACAAGGACGCCGAGTACATGCTGGCGCTCATCGCTCAGGAGAAGGTGACGACGCTGCACGCGGTGCCGTCCATGCTCTCGATGCTGACGGCCGCAGCAGACGGCACTCTTCCGCAGTCGCTCGAGCGTGTCCTTGCCATCGGTGAGGCCTTGCCCGCGGCAACGGCGGCAGAGTTCCGCAAAATGTCCGACGCGGCACTCGTCAATCTGTACGGTCCGACCGAGGCTGCGGTGTCAGTGACCGCGCACGATGTGGACGAGAGCGACACCTCGTCGGTCTCGATCGGTGCCCCGGAATGGAATACGCAGGTCTACGTGCTCGACGAGCGACTGCATCCCGTTCCGGTCGGAGTCACCGGTGAGCTGTACCTGGCCGGAACCCAGCTGGCTCGTGGTTATCACGGGCGGGCCGACCTGACGTCGGAACGCTTTGTCGCCAACATCTTCGGAGAACCGGGCACACGTCTGTACCGCACCGGCGACCTTGTTGTCTGGCGCAGTGGCGGTGAACTCGAGTACGTCGATCGTGCCGACTTCCAGGTGAAGATCCGCGGCTACCGCATCGAACTCGGTGAGATCGAAGCTGTTATCAGAGCTGCTGAGTCCGTGGACGCCGCGGTTGTCGTCGCGAAAACCGATCCGCGACTGGGGGATCGACTGGTCGGGTACCTCGTTCCGCAGGCCGGGGCCACCGTCGACGTCGACAGCGTGAAGGCGGAACTCGTCCGCGAGTTGCCGAGTTACATGGTGCCGTCGGCGTTGATGGTGCTGAGCGAATTGCCGCTCAACATCAACGGCAAGATCGATCGAAAGGCGCTGCCGGAACCCGAATTCGAGGCAACGGAGTTCCGTGCCCCGAGCAATCCGGTCGAAGAGATCGTGGCCTCGGTGTTTGCCGAAGTCCTGGGCGTTCCACGAGTCGGGTTGGACGACGACTTCTTCGATCTCGGCGGAAACTCGCTGATCGCCACACAGGTCGTGGCCAGGTTGGGTCAGGCACTTGACGCCCAGATTCCGGTGCGGATCATCTTCGAAGCGTCGACTGTCGGACTGCTGGCGTCGCGGGTGCTCGAACATGCCGGTTCAGGTTCGCGGGCACAGTTGGTGGCGCAGGAACGGCCGTCGCAGATTCCGTTGTCGCTCGCTCAGCAGCGGATGTGGGTTCTCAACCAGATCGACCGCAGGTCTGCCGCGTACAACATCCCGGTCGCGATCCGGATGTCCGGCGATCTCGACGTCGCAGCATTGCAGTCGGCCGTCTCCGACCTTGTTGCTCGCCACGAGATCCTGCGGACGTTCTATCCCGATCTCGGGGACGGCCCGACGCAGTCGATTCAGTCGAAGTCGGCAGCCGTTGTCGACATGGCCGTGCTGTATGTCGGTGAAGACACGATTGGGGCCGAGGTCGCGAAGGTCGTCGGTCAGGGCTTCGACGTCACTGCCGGTGTTCCGCTGCGCGTTCGCCTTTTCCAGATCACGCCCACCGAGCATGTCCTGATCGTGGTGGTCCACCACATCAGCGGCGACGCGTTCTCGATGGCGCCGATGATCCGAGACACGATGGTCGCGTACACGGCGCGCACCGGGGGAGCGGCACCCGAATGGGCTCCGCTCGAAGTCCAGTACGCGGATTACACGTTATGGCAGCGCGACGTTCTGGGTTCCGAGGGCGATCCGGACAGTGAACTGTCGACGCAGCTTGCCTACTGGACGCAGGAACTCGCCGGCGTTCCCGAACTTCTGGAACTGCCGACGGACCGTCCTCGTCCGCCGACGCAGTCGATGAAGGGTGCGGACTTCCTGTTCACTCTCGGCGCCGACTCCACGCGTCGAATCGCGGAAATCGCGCGCGAGCAGAACTCGACCGTGTTCATGGTCGTGCATGCCGCGTTCTCGGTGCTGCTGTCCAAGCTCAGCGGCTCGAACGACATCGCGATCGGTACACCGGTGGCGGGCCGCGGCGAGCGAGTCCTCGACGACCTGGTCGGTATGTTCGTCAACACGCTGGTGTTGCGCACGCAGGTGAAACCGGCAACCACGTTTGTCGACCTGCTGCAGCAGGTGAAGGAGAAGGACCTCGCGGCGTTCGGAAACGCAGACGTGCCCTTCGAGCGTCTGGTCGAGCAGGTCGGCCGTGAGCGCTCACAGGCATACTCACCGCTGTTCCAGGTGATGCTCACGTTCCAGAACATGGCACTTGGCACGTTTGCGCTGCCAGGGCTCGAACTGTCGGCGGTGGACGACGGATTCGACTCGGCGATGTTCGACCTGCAGCTCACCGGTATCGAGGAGTTCGACGAGCACGGAGCGCTGTCCGATATCCGGATGCGATTCACCTATGCAACCGATCTGTACGACGCCGCAACCATGGAACTGTTCGCAGCCAGGTTGCGGGCCGTGGTCGACGCCGTTGCCGCAGATCCGACGGTGGTTCTGCGGACCATCGACATCGTGACGGACTTCGAACGCGCGCTGATCGAGGCAGCCGAGCCGAAAACGGCCGCGGACCTTCCGGACCTCGCAGCAGCGGCCGCCGCAGCAGATCCGACGGCGGTTGCCTTCACACACGGCGACACCGTGGTGACCTTCACACAGCTGGCCGAAAAACTGGCTGTGATGAAGCAGACGATGGGTGCGGCGCTCACTGCCGACGCGTTGGTCTCGGTTTCGCTGAACGGTCTGGTTCCGGGCATTCTTCCGGCACTGGGCGCCGACGGTATTACCTCGCTCGTCGAGTCTTTGATAACTGACGCGCAGGCCACGCTGGGGAAGGGTTCCGGTACGGACGGGTAATATGCAGTATTTGCCCCATGGGCGTTGATCTGTACGACCAGTCGTGCGTTGGATCTGCGCCGTGCTGTCGTCAGTTGGAGGAAGTGTTGATGTCCGTCGGTATGCCGGGACCACAGTCGCTGACGATCGAGGACCTGCCGAGATTGATCGCTGCAGTAGCCGAGGCGGAGCCCGACCGGACAGCGCTTGTTCATGCAGACGCCGAGGTCACCTACGAACGGTTGCACTCGGAACTGACCACACTCGACTCCGCGATGGGTGGTGCGCTCGGCCCGGACGCACTCGTACCCGTCGTGATCTCCACGCTGCTGCCGGAGTTGCTCGCCACACGAGAGGGTGGCCTCGAATCCGTCGTCGGTGCGCTCATCGCCGACGCGACTTCCGTCGTTGCTTTCGAGGCTCCGTCGGTCGTCGAGTCGACTCTCGTAAGTCTGTTCGAGGAGCAGGTCGCGCGTACCCCCGATGCCGTCGCCCTTCGTTTCGGCTCCACGGCGTCGACCTACGCGGAATTCGATCGCCGGGTCAATCAGCTCGCCCGCGAGCTCGTCGCCCGTGGCGTCGGACCGGACACACTCGTCGGCCTGGGTATCCGTCGGTCCGTCGAACTGCTGGTTGCGATGTACGCGATCGTCAAGGCCGGTGGTGCGTACGTACCACTCGATCCAGACCATCCCGCTGAGCGTCTGGCGTATGTGATCGACGTCGCCGCGCCCGTCCTCGTGCTCACGACGTCAGTGGACGCGGTCGGCATTCCCGAAAACGTCGATGTACTGCGGATCGATGACATCGATGTCTCGGCGCACTCAGGCGCGCCGCTTGCCGACGGTGACCGGCTGTCACCGCTGCGCACCGACAATCTTGCGTACGTGATCTTCACGTCGGGTTCGACCGGCAGGCCCAAGGGCGTCGGTGTGTCACACGAGGCAATCGTCGCCAACCTCCGATGGAGGCAGAGCGAATATCCCTTCACCGACGAAGACGTCATCCTGCAGAAGACGCCGTTTACGTTCGACGTGTCGGTGTGGGAGTTCTTCTGGCCGTTGCAGGTCGGCGCTTGCCTCGTGATCGCGAAGCCGGACGGGCATCGTGATCCGGCCTACGTCGCAGCGACGATGATCGAGTACGGCGTCACCGTTGTACATTTTGTCCCCTCGATGCTCGCGGTCTTCGTCGCTGAACCGCGCGCTTCCGAGATCACCTCGCTACGTTACGTTTTCGCCTCGGGTGAAGCGCTTCCCGCCCAGACCGCCGCGCGGCTGCGCGACGTCAGCACCGCGGAACTGCACAATCTGTACGGACCGACCGAGGCAGCCGTCGACGTCACGTACTACGCAACCGGACCGCAGGACGAGGTCTCCATTCCGATCGGCCGTGCTGTCGCCGAAACAGAGCTACTCGTCCTCGACGACGCACTGCGTCCAGTACCTCCCGGCGTCCCCGGCGAGCTTTACCTCGCGGGGGTCCAGCTGGCCAGAGGGTATGTCTCCCGCCCCGATCTGACGGCGGATCGGTTCGTCGCGCATTCCACCTCGGACGGCGAGCGCATGTACCGAACCGGCGACCTGGTCCGATGGCGCGGTGCCGGCGCCGACCGCCTGCTCGAGTACCTCGGCCGCACCGACTTCCAGGTGAAGCTGCGGGGACTGCGCATCGAACTCGGCGAAATCGAATCAGCGCTACTCGACAACGATGCAATCGCACAGGCGGCCGTTCTCGTCCACTCCGATGCGGCTTTGGGCGACAATCTGGTGGCATACGTGGTTCCCGCATCGGGAGTTGTGCTCGACACCGACGCTCTTGCACGTGAATTGGGTGGACGCCTGCCGGACTACATGGTGCCGTCGCTGTTTGTCGAACTCGAGGCGTTTCCGCTCAATGCCAGTGGCAAGCTGGACCGCAAGGCGCTGCCGGCGCCCGAGTTCACAGCGCAGGTTGTCGAATACCGCGCACCGAGCACCCCGGTCGAGAAGACGTTGATAGCGATCTTTGCCGACTTGCTCGGCCGCGACGATCTCGGCATAGACGACGGGTTCTTCGACCTCGGGGGCAATTCACTGCTCGCGACGCGAGTGGTGGCGCGCGCGAACGCCGAACTCGGCGTGGAACTCGACATGCGAGCTTTCTTCGATGCTCCGACGGTATCCGAATTAGCTTCTCTCGTAGGCGATTCTGCTGGCCGCGGTACGAAGGCTCCTCTCGTTGCACAGGAACGTCCCGACCGGATCCCGCTTTCGCTTGCGCAGCAGCGTATGTGGTTCCTCAACCGCTTCGACTCGACCTCGGCAGTCGATCACATCCCAGTCGTTCTCCGGCTGACCGGAATGCTCGATGCCGCTGCGCTCCGTTCGGCGATCGATGATCTCGTCGAGCGGCACGAGAGCCTGCGTACTGTGTACCCGGAGGTCGACGGCGTCGGCTACCAGCAGATCTTGACCGTCTCCGACGTGGAGCTCGATCTGTCGCCGGTCGCTGTGGCCGAATCCGAGATCACCGAGCGTGTCATCACGGAGATCACCGGGGGATTCGACGTCACCTCACAGGTGCCGTTGCGGGTCAAGCTCTTCCAGGTGGCCGCGTCGGAATACGTCCTTGTATTCGTCGTCCACCACATCAGTGGTGACGGCTTCTCGATGGGCCCCTTGGTGCGCGACGTCGTGACCGCTTACGCGAGTCGGGCGGCTGGCAGCGCACCCGAATTCACGCCGCTGGACGTGCAATATGCAGACTTCTCGATCTGGCAGCGAACAGTCCTCGGCAGCGAGCACGACGCGGAATCGGTGATATCGCGCCAGATCGATTACTGGACACAGCAGCTCGACGGGCTCCCCGAGCGGCTAGACCTGCCGATGGATCGACCCCGCCCGCCCATCGCGAGTTATCGCGGAGCGTCGCACACGATGACTATCGGTGCGGACGTACTCGCGCGCCTCGAGTCGATTGCGCAGGCGAACAAGGCCACGGTGTTCATGGTATTGCACAGCGCAATCGCCGTGCTGTTGGCGCGTTTGTCCGGAACCACTGACATCGCGATCGGCACCCCGGTGGCGGGTCGTGGCGATCGCGCACTCGACGACGTCATCGGCATGTTCGTCAACACCCTGGTGCTGCGTACCGAGATCAATCCGGCAAGTACATTCGACGAGCTGGTGAACCAGGCACGGATTGCAGACCTCGATGCATTCGGTAACGCTGACGTCCCGTTCGAGCGCCTGGTAGAGGTGCTCGACCCGGCACGCTCGCAGGCACACAATCCGCTGTTCCAGGTGATGCTCGCGTTCCAGAATCTCGGCCAGAAAACACAAAGTGGCGCAACGCTCGGCGGCCTCGAGGTAAGCGGTTTCGAGCTCGAGTCCGCAGTCGCCAAGTTCGACCTCCAGTTCACGGTGTGGGAAGACATCGAGGTCGGCGGGCTGTCAGTCGTCATCGATTATGCGCGTGACCTTTTCGATGCCTCGACCATCGAGACGTTCGGTTCCAGGCTGTCCGTATTGCTCGGTGCGGTCGCTGCCGATCCGGCCGTTCTCGTCGGCGAGATCGATCTGTTCGGCGCCGGCGAGGCAGCCCGCGTGCTCGACTGGTCGGTGGGGCAGCGTGTGTCGATCGGCGACAGATCGCCACTTGCACTCTTTGCCCGGCATGTCAGTCGCGACCGGTCGACGGTTGCAGTCGTGGCCGATGATCGGACCCTCACCTACGGGGAACTCGATGCGCGGTCGTCGGTGCTCTCTCAGGACTTGCTCGCTGCGGGTGTGGGAGCGGACGACGTGGTTGCGCTGGTGCTGCCCAGGTCGTGGCAGTGGGTAGTGGCAATGCTCGCGGTGTGGAAGACCGGCGCCGGTTACACACCAATCGATCCCACGTTGCCGACCGAGCGCGTGAATACATTGCTCGAAGACACCAGTGCCCGCGTGGTGATCGCGTCCGGCGGCGTCCAGACGGCGCTCCCGGTGCTGCGGGTCGAGAGCACTGATGGGGCGGAATCCGGCGATTCTGTTCCGGAATGGGTGGACCATTGGCGTGAGCGGGGCGCAGGTGAGCGCGTGGGATACGTCATCTCGACCTCTGGTTCGACGGGTCGGCCCAAGCCCACGGTCGTACCGATGGCGGGCATCGAGAATACGACAGCCTGGTACCGATCCGAACTTCCGGACGCCGCTGGTGTGGTCGTTGCGTCGTCACCGAGTTTCGATCTCACGCAGAAGAATGTGTGGGGACCGCTTACCAGCGGTGGCAGTGTTCACGTCGCCGCAGCGGGGTTCGACCCCGCCGAGATCCTTCGCGCCGTCTCCGACGACGACGTCCAGGTCGCGAACATGTCGCCGAGTGCATTTGATGCACTGGTCGATGCCGACGTGGACGGCGTCCTCGAATCACTCGACGTCGTGTTCCTCGGTGGTGAGCCCATTCAGGTTGGTCGGCTCAAAGATCTGATGGCCGCCGGTGTGCGCGTCGTCAACAGTTACGGCCCCACTGAGGCCTCCGACGTAGTGTCCTTCCAGGAGGCGTCACCGGGAGACGTCAACGGAGTCCCCATCGGGATTCCAATTCCGAATATCGAACTCTACGTGCTGGATTCGCGCCTGCAGCTGGTCCCGGCCGGAGTGGTCGGTGAGCTTTACGTGGGGGGTGTGGGAGTCAGCCGCGGATACGGCGGACGCTTCGACCTTACTGCCGAGAGGTTCGTGGCGAATCCGTTCGGGTCGGCAGGCTCGCGGCTGTACCGTACCGGAGACCAGGTCCGGTGGAACGGTTCGGGAGAGCTGGACTATCTGGGCCGCACCGACTTCCAGGTCAAAATCCGTGGACTCCGAATCGAACTCGGCGAGATCGAAGGGGCCCTGGTGGCACTCGATTCGGTATCGGCTGCTGTCGTGGTGGTACACAAGGACAGCCTGGTCGGAGACCGCCTGGTGGCTTATCTGGTACCAGCACACGGGGCCGACGTCGACATCGCGGCGATACGTTCGACCGTCGCGGCGCGTCTGCCTGACTACATGGTGCCGTCCGCGTTCGTGGCGATCGAGACGGTTCCATTGAACGCCAACGGAAAGGTCGATCGGCGGGCCCTGCCCGAGCCGACGTTCGCGACACTGTCATACCGCGCTCCGACCACTGTGGTCGAAGAAACTGTGGCCCAGATCTTTTCGGATGTTCTGGGTGTAGCTCAGGTCGGTCTCGACGACGACTTCTTCGAACTCGGCGGCAACTCGTTGATTGCCACGCGAGTTGTCTCACGGCTCGGTCAGTCCTTGGACACCGTAGTGCCGGTACGACTGCTGTTCGACGTGTCGACGGTCGAGGCCCTGGCCGCACGACTGAGCACTCACACCGGCGACGCGGGGCGGATGCCTCTCGTCCCACAGGAGCGTCCCGAGCGAGTCCCGCTGTCGTTGGCGCAGCAGCGAATGTGGTTCCTCAACCGGTTCGAGCCGGAATCCGGGGTCGACAACATTCCGGTCGCCGTGCGGTTGACCGGTCCGTTGAACACGGCGGCTCTGGCGGGGGCCGTGCGGGACCTGATCGACCGTCACGAAAGCCTACGCACGATCTATCCCGAGATCGACGGCGTCGGTTACCAGCAGGTTCTCGGTTCGGCGGCAGTCGATCTCGATCTGTCACCGGTTCGAGTTCCGGCCGAGGCTGTGGAACTCCGTGTGCGGGAGCTGATCCAGCCCGGATTCGACGTCACGGTCGAGATCCCTCTCCGTACCGCGCTCTTCCAACTTGCCGACGATGAGTACGTGCTTGTCTTCGTCGTCCATCACATCAGCGGAGACGGTTTCTCGATGGTGCCGTTGGTACGTGACGTGGTGACAGCGTATGCGGCGCGATCGCACGGGCGTGCGCCGTCCTGGTCGCCGCTGGCTGTCCAGTTCGTCGACTACACCCTGTGGCAGCGTGAGGTGCTCGGCAGCGAGGACGATCCGCACTCGATCATCTCGGGCCAGGTCAACTACTGGAAGAGCCGGCTCGCGGGAATCCCGGATCAGCTGGACCTGCCGACCGATCGGCCACGTCCAGCCGTAGCAACGAACGGTGGTGCAGAGTACCAATTTGCCATCGAGCAGGGCGTCGTCGATTCCCTCGACCGAATTGCGCGTGAGCATCAGGCTTCGCGATTCATGGTCGTGCACAGTGCATTCGCCGTGATGCTGGCGCGCCTGTCCGGCACCTCCGACATCGTGATCGGTACTCCGGTCGCGGGGCGTGGTGAGCAGGAACTCGACGATGTGATCGGAATGTTCGTCAACACACTCGTGTTGCGGACGAACGTCGATCTGTCGCTGTCGTTCACGGAATTGCTTCGCAGCACGCGTGAGTCGGACCTGCAAGCGTTCGCGCATGCCGACGTGCCGTTCGAGCGCCTCGTCGAAATCATCAACCCGGAACGATCGCAGTCACGCAATCCGCTGTTCCAGGTCATGCTCACGTTCCAGAACGTCGCCCAGGGCAGCGACGAATCGGCCGACATCGACGGCGTCACGGTATCGGCCCTCGACGTCGATGCGTCCGTGGCGAAATTCGATCTGCAATTGACGATCACCGAGCATGACGGTGAACTCCGTGGACTCTTCACTTACGCAACGGATCTGTTCGACCGTAAGACGGTGGCCTCCTTCGTCCAGTATCTGACCGCGACTCTCTCGGCGGTCGCGGCTGCCCCCGCTGGGCCGGTCGGGGACGTCGACGTCGTCGGCGACTCCGATCTGGGGCTGGTCGTCGAGCGCTGGAACAGCACCGGTCACGATGTTCGCGATGTGACGCTGGTGGATCTGTTCGATGAACAGGTCGTCCGCTCTCCCCATTCGATCGCGCTGACCTTCGATGGGCATCAGCTGACGTATCTCGAATTCGACCGGCGGGTCAATCAACTCGCCCGCAAACTCGTGTCGGAAGGCGTCGGCCCGGATACCCTGGTCGGCTTGGCCATTCGC
Organism: Rhodococcus sp. FW305-130; assembly: GCF_058788335.1. Taxonomy (NCBI): domain Bacteria; kingdom Bacillati; phylum Actinomycetota; class Actinomycetes; order Mycobacteriales; family Nocardiaceae; genus Rhodococcus; species Rhodococcus sp. FW305-130. Next base: position 12,022 of record NZ_JBYTAP010000018.1, read on the forward strand.
CGAAGCTTCGATTTGCTGGTGGCGATGTACGCGGTAGTCAAGGCCGGCGGCGGCTATCTGCCCATCGACCCCGATCAGCCCGTCGAGCGCAACGAATACGTCGTGTCGACTGCAGCTCCGATCTGTGTGTTGACCACAGAGAGAGATGGATTCGACGCTGAGGGAGTGCTGGTAGTCAGGATCGATACCGTAGACCTGTCCGGTTGTTCCGACGCACCGGTCACCGACGCGGACCGCCTCGGCCCGCTGCGAGGGGAGAACACGGCGTACGTGATCTTCACCTCCGGGTCGACGGGCAAACCGAAGGGCGTTGCGGTGTCACACCGCGCGATCGTCAACCGGCTGATCTGGATGCAGGCCGAGTACAGCCTCCTCGGCGACGACGTGGTCCTCCAGAAGACTCCCTTTACCTTCGATGTCTCCGTGTGGGAGTTCTTCTGGCCGTTGCAAGTCGGAGCTCGACTTGCGATCGCTGCCGTCGACGGCCACCGAGATCCGGCCTATCTGGCCGCGCTGATCGCGTCCGAACGAGTGACCACCATTCACTTCGTGCCGTCGATGTTGGAAGTGTTCCTCGCGGATACGGTTGTCACGAGGTCTTCTACCCTTACCCGAGTCTTCGCCTCGGGTGAGGCGCTCGCCCCGCAGGTGGCCGCGCAGTTCCGGACGGTTCTTCCCGGAACTGAACTGCACAATCTGTACGGACCGACGGAGGCCGCGGTCGACGTCACCTTCCATGAGGTGACGGACGCCGACACCACCACCATGCCGATCGGCGCGCCGGTCTGGAACACACGCGTTCTGGTACTCGACTCACGACTGCATCCGGTGCCCGTCGGGGTCGCGGGCGAGCTCTACCTCGCGGGAGTGCAGTTGGCCCGGGGGTACGTGGCTCGGCCGGACCTCACCGCGGACCGGTTTGTCGCCGATCCGTTCGGACCTGCCGGCTCACGCCTGTATCGGACCGGAGACCTGGTGCGATGGAATGCGTCGGGTGAGTTGGTATACATCGGACGTACCGACTTTCAGGTCAAGCTACGCGGACTACGCATCGAGCTGGGGGAGATCGAGTCGATCCTGCGTGATCATCCGTCGGTCGGTTCGGTGGTGGTTGCCGTCCGGAACGATCAACTGGTCGCGTACCTGACGGCGGCCGGTGAGTCTCTGATCGATTGGCTGGAACTGGAATCGATACTGGGGAAACATCTTCCGTCATACATGGTGCCCACGGCACATGTTGTTCTGGACGAACTGCCGCTCAACGCCTCGGGAAAACTCGACCGGAAGCAACTGCGCGATCCTGAGGTCGAGATCGCGGTCTTCCGGGAACCCGAATCTGTGGTCGAGGTCGAAGTTGCGCGTATTTTCGCCGACCTCCTCGGTATCGGGCAGGTCGGCTTGGACGACGACTTCTTTGCGCTGGGCGGTAATTCACTGATCGCGACGCAGATCGTCGCTCGACTCGGGCATGCACTCGACACCACTGTGCCGGTCCGCATCCTGTTCGATGCATCGACAGTGGAGTCGCTCGCGGCGCGAATCGACGTGCTCGTGGGGCGGGGCGGCCGTCCGCCGCTCGAACCACAGGAGCGCCCTGAGTTGGTTCCGCTGTCGATCGCGCAGCAGCGCATGTGGTTCCTGAACCGATTCGATTCGGCGTCCGGAGTGGACAACATTCCGATCGCGATCCGGTTGACGGGGGATCTCGACATCGAGGCCATGCAGGCAGCTCTTCGTGATCTGTTCGAGCGACATGAGATTCTCAGGACCACATATCCGGAAGTCGACGGTATCGGATACCAGCGAGTCCTCGACACCGCGGATGCACTGCCTGATCTGTCGCCAGTACGTATCCACGAGTCCGTCGTCACCGACCGGGTGGCGGAATACGTACTCGCCGGATTCGATGTCACTGCAGACGTGCCGGTCCGGGCACGTTTGTTCGATCTTGCCGACTCGCAGTACGTTCTGGTGTTCGCCATCCATCACATCAGCGGTGACGGCTTTTCGATGGGGCCGCTGGTCCGGGACGTCGTCTCGGCGTACGCCGCGAGGTCGCAGGGAATCGCTCCGACGTGGAAGCCGCTACCGATCCAATTCGCGGACTTCGCGCTGTGGCAGCGCCGGGTACTCGGTGTCGAGTCCGATCAGGGATCGTTGATCTCGAAACAGATGGAATACTGGAAGTCGCAACTGGACGGATTGCCCGTCGAACTGACCCTGCCGTCGGATCGGCCGCGTCCGCGAGTCGCTTCACACTCCGGTGCCGAGTACTGCTTCGATATCGAAGCGGCCATGCACGAATCATTGAATCATGTTGCGCGAGAACATAATGTGTCACTCTTCATGGTTCTGCACAGTGCGCTGGCCGTCCTGCTGGCGAAGCTGTCCGGCACCGCCGACATCGTGATCGGTACACCAGCGGCCGGACGAGGTGAACAGGCTCTCGATGATCTGATCGGCATGTTCGTCAACACTTTGGTCCTGCGGACCGAGGTCGACCCGGGCGAGTCGTTCACTGCACTCCTGTCGAAGGTACGGGACACCGATTTGGCCGGTTTCGAGAACGCTGACGTTCCGTTCGAGCGTCTGGTGGAAGCACTGGACCCCGAACGGTCGCAGGCGCGTAATCCGCTTTTCCAGGTGGGCTTTTCGTTCCAGAATCTCGGTCAGGGTGCGCACGGATCCGTAGAGATTCCGGGCCTGAGCATTTCCGGTGTCGACATTGCGCCGACGTTGGCAAAGTTCGACCTGCAGTTCACGGTCTGGGAGACTCCGGCTCAGGCGGGCGGGCTCACCTTCGCCGTCACCTACGCCACCGATCTCTACGACGAATCGACGATTGCAGGCCTCGAGTCACGACTGAACGCCGTGCTGACATCCGTCGTCGCCAATTCGTCAAATGCAGTCGGCGACATCGACATTCTCGGCGAGGACGAACGCCGGACGATACTCGAAGGGTGGGCCACGCCCGGGGCGGTCGTCGACGACTCGACCACTCTGGCCGGACTGTTCGATGCACAGGTGACCCGATCACCGAACGAGATTGCGGTGGTCTTCGGAGACGAGCGATTGACGTATCGGGACATCGATTCCCGCGCAAACTGTCTGGCCCGCACGCTGATCGATTCGGGAGTCGGATCCGAGGACCTTGTAGCGGTCCTCTTGCCGCGATCGGTCGATCTGGTCGTGGCGCTGCTCGCCGTCGTCAAGTCTGGTGCCGCGTATCTGCCGATCGATCCGAGCTATCCGGATGAGCGGATCGCATATACCCTTGCCGACGCGTCTCCGGTGTGTGCGATCGTCGCTCCGGATTCGCTGCGGGAACTGCCCTGCCCTTCTGTCTCGCCCCGGGACGCCGCAGCCGACTCCCGCCCCGTGACCGACGCAGACCGCGTGCGGCCTTTGCGTTCGAGAGACCTGGCGTACGTCATCTACACATCAGGATCTACCGGCCGCCCCAAAGGTGTTGCGGTCACTCATCGGAACGTTGTGGAGTTGTTCGCCAACGCGCAGACGGAATTCGCATTCGATTCCTCGGATGTGTGGACTTTGTTCCACAGCTACGCATTCGACTTCTCGGTGTGGGAGCTGTGGGGTCCGCTCATTCACGGCGGTGTACTCGTGGTCGTCGACTTCGAGACGTCGCGTTCGCCAGACCAGTTCAGACAATTGCTGACCACCGAGGGCGTCACGGTGCTCAATCAGACTCCGTCGGCTTTCTACCAGCTTGCGGAGGCGGACCGTGTTTCCGGAGGATCGGACGGTACCGCGTCGGATCTTGCGCTCCGGTACGTGATCTTCGGTGGCGAGGCACTCGATCTCGCACAGCTGACCCGGTGGTACGACCGTCATCCGGACGACTCGCCGCAACTGGTCAACATGTACGGAATCACCGAGACCACGGTGCACGTCTCTTATCTCCCGCTCGATCGTGCGAGCGCGGAGACCGCGACGGCGTCGTTGATAGGTCGACCACTCGACGGCCTTCGGGTGTACGTACTCGACGACCGTTTGCAGCCCGCTGCGATCGGCACGGCCGGCGAGATCTACGTCGCCGGCGGACAACTGGCACGCGGGTATCTGGGGCAGAGTGGATTGACGTCCGGGCGGTTCGTCGCGAATCCGTTTGCATCACACGGCGAGTCGATGTACCGAAGCGGCGATGTGGCGCGCTGGAACCGCGCCGGCCAGCTCGAATACCTGGGGCGTTCCGATTCGCAGGTTCAGCTTCGAGGTTTCCGGATCGAACTCGGCGAGGTCGAGACGGCCCTGCTCCGAGTCGGTGGTGTCGCCCGTGCCGTGGCCGTCGTCCGCAAGGACGCAGATCTGGGCGATCGGCTCATCGCGTACGTCGTGCCCGAGGCCGGTTCGGACCTCGACGCGAGCACGGTCAGCACAAGTGCGGCCGACTTCCTCACCGGCTACATGGTTCCCGACGCGACAGTGTTGTTGGACGCCTTGCCCCTCACGGTGAACGGGAAGCTCGACTCCGCTCGGCTGCCTGCACCCGTCTTCGCTTCCGCCGAATATCGAGCGCCGGTGTCCGACACCGAGAAGGCCGTGGCGACGGTATTCGCCGAATTGCTGGAGGTTCCTCAGGTCGGACTCGACGACGAGTTCTTCGAACTCGGTGGTAACTCATTGATCGCGACCCGGGCGGCGGCACGACTGAGCCGATCCCTCGACGCCACAGTCCCCGTACGGACTCTGTTCGACACCCGGACAGTCGAAGAACTCGCGAGCGCGATCGAAGTCCACGTCGGAACCGGTTCGCGAAAGCAGCTCGTTGCCCAAGATCGCCCCGAGCGCATTCCGCTGTCTCTGGCGCAGCAGCGTATGTGGGTGCTCAACCAGATGGACACCGACGCCTCGACCTACAACATCCCGATGGCGCTGCGTCTGGCCGGGCAGTTGGACGTCGATGCGCTGAAATTTGCTCTGCGTGACGTGATTTCGCGCCACGAGTCACTGCGAACGCTTTACCCGTCCGACGGGCTGGGGCCGGTGCAGCGGATCGTCGGCGCCGACCTCGTGCCCATGTTCGGGGAACCGACAGCGGTCCACGACGGCGCGCAGATGTACACGAAGGTCGTCGAATCGACGACCGCCGGATTCGATGTGTCATCGGAGGTTCCGGTACGTACTGATCTTCTCCAGATCGGAGAAGATCAGTACGTGTTCGTACTCGTCGCGCATCACATCGCGGCCGACGGGCAGTCGATGGGGCCACTGGCCCGCGACGTGATGGTGGCCTACGAAGCGCGTACCCGGGGCAGTGCACCGTCGTGGAGCCCACTCCAAGTGCAGTACGCAGACTTCGCGCTGTGGCAACGCGACGTACTGGGATCGGTAGATGACGCGGGAACGATCGCCGCGCGCCAACTCGACTTCTGGCGCACAGCGCTCGACGATCTGCCTACCGATGTCGGCTTGCCGACAGACCGACCGCGTCCCGTGGTGCAGTCCGCCGCAGCGGGGGCCGTCCAGTTCACCGTCGACGCTGATGTCCACTCGCGACTGAGCGACATCGCCCGAGCGAAGAACGCCACGGTGTTCATGACAATCCACGCCGCACTGGCGGTCCTGATCTCGAGGTTGGGTGGAGGCTCCGACTTCGCGATCGGTACCGCTGTCGGCGGCAGGGGCGAGCGCGCCCTCGACGATCTCGTCGGTATGTTCGTCAACACACTCGCGCTTCGCACCACGGTCGATGCCGGTGCACGCTTCGAGGATCTCGTTTCGCATGTGCGCGACGTCGACCTGGCCGCGTTCGGCGAAGCCGATGTTCCTTACGAGGAAATCGTGGAGGCGCTGCCGCCTCGGGCGGGGGGCCTGTTCCAAATCGTCCTGTCGCTGGAACCGACCGCCCAGACCGAGTTTGCATTGGCAGACCTGACCATAGGCGCCGTCGACAGCGGAGTCCTGACCACGAAGTTCGACCTTCAGCTCACCCTGACCACCGCAGCGGACGGCCTCGGACTCTCCGGCCTGTGGCTGTATTCCGAGGACCTGTTCGACAAGACCACGGTCGAGTCGTTCGCACAGCGGTTCGTTCGTGTACTCGAGCAGGTCACCGACGATCCGACCAGGCAGGTCGGCGATCTCGATCTGCTGACCGACATGGAGAAGTCCGAGGTCGCCGGCGGCGGTCGCGAAGCCAGCGCAGTCGCGAGCACGACGTTGCTGCCTCAGTTGCTCGCCTCCGTCGTGGAAAGCGACCCGGACGCGCCTGCGGTGGTAACAGACGGCGAGGAGACCCCTTACGCGGCACTCGACGCGAAGTCTTCGCGTCTGGCTCGCCTGCTCATCGAGGAAGGTGCAGGTCCCGGCACTGCGATCTCCATCGGTGGTGGTGTCGATGCCGTGATCGCCTACTGGTCTGTGGTGAAGGCCGGCGCAGCCTTTACCGGGGCGCATCCGTCGGATCCGGCAAGCCTGACCCTGTCGAATGACTCCGACACCTCGACGCTGCTCTTGACGTCACCGGAGATCGAGTCTCGGCTGGCGACGATGTCGGATCGTCCGATCAGCTACGTCGATCGCGCCCGGTCGACAATGGCGGACGATCCGGCGATCGTCGACGGTGACCGAGTGCTGACGTACGGCGACCTGTCGGACTCTCTGGCGGAGCTGCGTAAGCGGTATTCCGTCGACTTCGAGTCGAGGTTGGCATTCGCCGGCGCGGTCGGCTCGCCGGAGCACTCGGTCGCGGTCCTCCTGGCGGCGTCAGCCGGAGCGGCTGTCGTCATTCTCGGTGACGACGAGGCAATCGAAGACTCACTTGCTGACGACTGGGTGACGCATGTGGTGCTTCCGGACGAGGTCCGCTCGGCCGTCGACCGAACCGACTTACCCGATCTCGAGTACGTCCTCGCAACGGGCGAACTACTCGGGTGGTGAGATCGGGCTTCGTCGGCGACCGTGCCAGTGGCCGAATTCATAGGTGATCGTGCCGTTGCCCGGATCGGTGTTACCGGCTGTAACAATGGGCGGTAGGGGTTGGATGTGTTGGGGGAACCCACTGATGCAATTGTGGGTTCCCCGGCGTCCAGTCTGGACAGACCGGTAGTGACAGTTCAGAAGTATGACGCGAAGGTGAGTTGCTCGATGCAGCGTTGGGTCTCCGTACACACCGTTCGACCGCAGGTGGCGGTCGTATGAGTACTGACGACGCGACCCGGCGGAAGACATCTCGCGCCGGCAGGAACGAACGACCGGCACGCACCAGGCGCGCGCGGGTGCCATTGCTGCCTCAGTTACTCGCAGCTGCAGTGGACCTCAACCCAGCAGCACCGGCGATCACATTCGGGGGGCAAACCCTCACTTATGCCGAAGTGGACGCGCTGTCCTCGCGTCTGGCTCGGTTGCTCATCAGCCGCGGAATCGGGCCGGAGGACCGGGTGGCGGTGTCGATTCCCCGCTCCGTCGAGTCGGTCTGTGCGGTGTGGGCGGTGGCCAAGACCGGCGCAGCTTTCGTGCCGGTCGATCCCAGCTATCCTGCGGACCGCGTCGAACACATGATCACCGATTCTGCAGCCTCGATAGGGCTGACCACGGCCGCGTACGCTATCGACCGCCCTCGCAGCGTCCAATGGCTGGAAGTGGACGGCGACGTGTTGACGGCCGAGTTGTCCGGTATCTCCCCGGATCCGGTCTCGTATACCGAACGCGTTCGAACCCTTCGCGTGGATCATCCGGCATACGTGATCTACACCTCGGGGTCGACAGGACGGCCCAAGGGCGTCGTCGTCACCCACGCCGGGCTTTCAGACCTGTGTGCGGAACAGGTCGAACGGTATGCGCTCACCTCTACGTCGCGGACACTGCATTTTGCTTCGCCGAGTTTCGACGCTTCCGTGCTCGAACTGCTGCTCGCCGTCGGTGCAGGCTCGACGATGGTGATCGCGCGTCCGGACATGTTCGGCGGCGACGAACTCGCGGAACTCCTGGTGTCGGAAAAGATCACGCACGCGTTTGTGACCCCGGCAGCGCTGGGTTCGATTTCCCTTGACGGCGCCCACCAGTTCGACAATCTCGCGGTGGTGGTCGTCGGCGGTGAAGCGTGTTCACCCGCGCTGCTGTCCACCTGGGCGCCCGGCCGACGGTTCTTCAACGCATACGGACCCACGGAAGCCACCGTCGCCAGCAACATCGCCGAGTTGACCGTCGATCGTCCCGTGACGATCGGTGGTCCCGTCCGTGGTGTCGGCGTGTTCGTCCTCGATTCTCGACTTCAGCCGGTCGCCACCGGAACCGCCGGCGAACTCTACCTGTCGGGCACCCACCTTGCCCGCGGGTACAACGGCCTGTCCGCAACTACTGCGGCAAGTTTTGTCGCAAATCCGTTCGGCGGCGTCGGGGAGCGGCTCTACCGGACCGGCGATACCGTGCGGTGGATCCGCACCGGCGGCGATGGCGGAGCCACCGATCAGACCGGTGGTGAGCGCGACCTCGAATATCTCGGGCGGGGGGACTCACAGGTCAAGATTCGCGGCTTCCGGATCGAACTGGGCGAGATCGATGCCGTCCTTGCCGCCCAACCCGGAGTCGACTTCGTCGCCACCGTCGCGATCACCGGTTCCTCAGGTGACGCCGCGCTGGTGTCGTATGTCATGGCGAATGCCGACGTCGACCTGGACCCAGACTCGTTGACCGCCAGCGCTCGGGCCGTTCTTCCGCGCCACATGGTGCCTGCATCGATCATGGTCATCGACCGGATTCCTCTCACCCCAGTGGGTAAGTTGGACACCGACAGCCTTCCCGAGCCGATCTTCATCTCGCGTGCGTACCGCGAACCATCAACGCCTGCACAGGTACTCGTGGCAGCGGCCTTCGTCGACCTGCTCGGAGTCGAGAGGGTCGGTGCCGAAGACGACTTCTTCGAACTCGGCGGCAACTCACTTGTTGCAGCAAGGCTGGCTGGACGTCTCGGAGCTGCGTTCGGGACACGCATTCAGGTGAAAACCCTCTTCGAGGTATCGACGGTCGAAGCATTGGCTGCCCGAATCGAAGCCGAGGCGGAGGGGTCCGTCAGAGTACAGCTTGCGCCGGTGATTCGTCCGGAACATGTGCCGTTGTCGCTGGCGCAGCAACGGATGTGGTTCCTGAGCCAGTTCGATTCCGAATCTGCTGTCAACAACATTCCGATCGTCCTCCGCCTGAGTGGTGAGCTTGACACGGTTGCGCTCGCCTCAGCGGTCGGTGACGTCCTAGCTCGGCACGAAGTCCTTCGTACTGTCTACCCAGGAATCGACGGTGTGGGCTATCAGCAAATTCTGCCGGAATCGACCGCAGACATCGACCTCGATCCCGTTCCGTTGGCCGATTCGGCACTTCTCGGCGAACTGTTGACTCTCGTTACCGCCGGATTCGACGTCAGCTCGGCAGTTCCGTTGCGGGTCAAGCTCTTCCAGACGGATCCGTCCGAGTACGTCCTGGCGATGGTCGTTCACCACATTTCAGCGGACGGCGTTTCCGTAGCGCCGTTGGTTCGGGACGTTGCGTTCGCCTACCTTGCGCGTGTGGACGGCCGGAGTCCGGAGTGGACACCGCTGCCGGTGCAGTACGCAGACTTCGCGATGTGGCAGCGTGAGGTTCTCGGCGTGGATTCCGATCCGACATCGTTGATGTCCGAGCAGCTCGCGTACTGGAAGACGACCTTGCGAGACCTGCCGGAGAAGATCGAACTCCCGGCCGACCGTCCACGACCCTCAATTCTCTCCACCAGAGGCGGCGTCCACCGTTCGGACGTGGACGCTGAATTGCACAGTGCCCTGGAGCAACTCGCACTTGACCACAACGTGTCACTGTTCATGGTCGTCCATGCGGCGCTGGCGGTCCTGTTGGCAAGATCGAGCGGCAGCGGTGACGTGGCGATCGGTTCACCAATCTCTGGACGAGGGGAACCCGAACTCGACGATCTGATCGGCATGTTCGTAAACACCCTGGTGTTACGCACGGCCGTGAACCCAGGAGCAAGCTTCTCCGATTTGTTCGACCATGTGCGTGACATCGATCTGGGGGCTTTTGCCAACGCCGATGTGCCATTCGAGCGGCTTGTCGAAGTGCTCGACCCGGCACGATCCCAAGCGCACCACCCGTTGTTCCAAGTTGCGCTGTTCTTCCAGAACATGGCCGACGACGCACTGGAATTGCCCGGACTGCGTGTCTCCGGATTCGACGCGGGCGTCGACATCGCGAAGTTCGATTTGCAATTGACCGCAGCTCCACGGGAAAACGAGTCGGGGGATGCCGCAGGGATCGCGCTGTCCTGGCTCTACGCCACGGATCTGTTCGATGCCTCGACCGTGTCCGCCTTCACCGATCGGTTTGTCCGCATACTGCGCGCGATGGTCGCAGATCCCGGTTCAGCGGTCGGTGATGTCGAGGTCATGACGGCGCCTGAGCGTGCTTTGGTGCTCGAGTCGTGGAACGACACGTCTCATCCGGTTGTGGGTGGGTTGTTGTTGGATGGTTTTGATTCTGTGGTGGGGGTTTGTTCGGGTTCGCGGGCGGTGGTGTTCGGGGATGAGGTGCTCTCGTATGGGGAGTTCGATGAGAGGGTTAATAGGTTTGCGCGTTATTTGATTGGTTTGGGTGTTGGGCCGGAGTCGTTGGTGGGGTTGGCTGTTCGGCGGTCGGTGGATTTGTTGGTTGGTTTGTATGCGATTGTGCGTGCGGGTGGGGCGTGGGTGCCGTTGGATCCTGATGCGCCGTCCTCGCGTAATGAGTATGTGTTGGATTCGGCTGATCCGGTGTGTGTGGTGTCGACGGAGCGTGATGGTTTCGTGGCGTCGGGTCGTCGGGTTGTGTGTGTGGATGTTGTTGATGTGTCTGGTTTTTCGGGTGCGCGGGTTTCTGATGTGGATCGGCGCTCGCCGTTGCGGGCGTCGAA
>NZ_JBYTAP010000019.1:0-12423 GCF_058788335.1 Rhodococcus sp. FW305-130
TTCGTACAACCTCGTGTCACTCGCCGTGAAGGCGGGAGTCGGTGTCCGTGTCGCTCTGACTTGGAATAAGTTACGCGTCCGCCGAAGTCTTTGACAAATCCACAGGTCAGAGACTCGGAGGTATCCATTTCCCCAGCAAGATTGCCCGTTTCAGTCGATTTTCACCAATTCGGACATCATGTGACGCCGGACACCGTGCCCGGATCGGCACACAGCGGGAACTCACACCACTTGGACTCGGATACCTACATCCTCGAACAACGCGACTTGCTTTGCGTCCACTGCAGCATCGGTAACCAGCACAGCCCCCGGCGGTATCGGCGCCCACGCATGGAAAGGACGTTCACCGAGCTTGGCGGAGTGGGCGAGGATGTAGACCTCGCCGGCACGTTCGATCATCATTTCCTTGAGCCGGGTCTGATCGAGCTCAGCTTCACAAATACCCAGGTCAGCGGTAACTGCATCGGCACCGAGGAATGCCTTGTCAAACGACACCCTCTGCAGCGACGCTTCCGCCAGTGGCCCGACGAATCCTTGACTGAGCTGCCTCAGCGTCCCGCCGAGACATTCGACTCGAACACCATCAGCGTCGACTAACGCCTCGAGCGCCGTCAGCCCTGCAGCGATCACCGTCAAATTCGTCACGTGACGTAAGAACTCTCCCATCGCTCCGACGGTGGTACCTGCATCAAGGAGCACGGTTTCTCCGGGCCGGACCTGCTCAGCAGCCCATTCGGCGATGCCCCGTTTGGCGTCGAATCCCTCCATTGCGCGTTGACGCAAGGAGGATTCCGGATGAGGGTTGAGAGCAATCGCACCGCCGTACGTTCGAGCAATTACTCCCTGGGCAGTCAACTGACTCAGGTCGCGACGAATCGTAGATGCAGTCACCCCGAATTGGGCAGACAGATCCTCGACACTGGCCAGACCGCTGGTGCGAGCGAGCCTCGCAATCTCCGACCGCCTCGCCTCCGACTCCCGGATGGCCATCGCTCCTCCCCCTACAAACCCTGGTGCTTACTTGGAAACGAATGTGCTGGTTGCCAATTCGGCCGCCTGCCGCAGCGCTTCGACCATACTACCGGCCTCGGCGATGCCCTTACCTGCAATGTCGAAAGCGGTTCCGTGATCGACGGAGGTACGGATGACAGGTAACCCGACGGTGATGTTGACGCCGGCCTCGATCCCGAGAACCTTGACCGGGCCGTGCCCCTGATCGTGGTACATCGCAACGATCAAGTCGTAGTCCCCACGTCCAGCGAGGAAGAATGCCGTGTCCGCCGGCAGTGGGCCGTGGACGTCGATTCCTTCTGCCTTCAAGAGTTCCACGGCGGGAATGATCTTCTGCTCTTCCTCTCCGTACCCGAAAAGTCCGTTCTCCCCCGCGTGCGGGTTGATCCCGCACACGCCGATTTTCGGAGATGGATTGCCCGTACGCACCAAAGCTTCGTGACCTCGACGAATGGTCCTCTCGACCAGGCCGGGCTCGATCCTGGCAACTGCATCGAGCAGTCCGATGTGAGTGGTCACGTGAATCACCTTGAGCTTGGGGGTCGACAACATCATCGACACCTCCTCGGTACCGGTCAGGTGCGCAAGCAATTCCGTGTGTCCGGGATAGATGTGTCCTGCCGCATGCAGCGCTTCCTTGTTCAGTGGCGCCGTGCAGATCGACTGGACTTCACCGCGCACGGCGAGTTCGCTTGCGACGCGGATATATTGATAGGCCGCATCTCCCGCGACTGCCGACAGTTCACCCCAGGCGAGATCCTCGGGTAGCAAGTCCAGGTCGATGACGTTGATCCGTCCATCGATGAATTCAGCATCCTTGATCTCCTCGATCGCGACCACGTCGACGTCTATTCCGAGCACCGTGGCAGCCAATCGCAAACGCTTCGCGTCGCCGACAACAACAGGGCGGCAACGCTTTCTCGTTTCGGCGTCGAGGAGTGCGGGGACGATCACTTCCGGTCCGACGCCGGCGCCGTCGCCCATCGTGACAGCAATCAGCGGCAGTGGAGTGGATTCGATTGACATGGGATTAACCTCGTTGTCTGAAGGTGGACTGTCCGGAGCGTCGACCGGGATGGGGCGCGCGAGAAACTTCGTTATAGAGAAAAGACTGTGTGCATTCCCGAAACTGCCTGGCCGCGTGACGATGTACCGTCCGGTGTGGTCGACGGAAAGCACGGCGCCGTGTTCAATTTCGTAAATCGGTGACAAAGTGTCGATCAGCAGGCGGTCGAGAACGCTGCGCGCGGTTTCGCCACCGGTAAGAACCAAGTCGATCGGGTACTCGCCATGGGAGAATCCTGCATCGACGGCAGCGATCAGATCGGCGAGAGCCGAAACGAGATGGACGGATTCTGCAGGCACGACGGGCCCACTTACCGAAACCACGACATTTCCGCGATCCAGTGCGTTCAGAATCGGAAGCGGATCGACCGAATGCGCCAGCAGTTCAGCACTGTTCACTTCGATATGGTGCGCCCCTGAATCCCGAAGCAATGCCACTTGGTCCCCGGCAGACGCATCCGCCGTCCCCACAACCACCAAAGTAAATCGAGAATCACGAAGAGATGGGCGCACGACGGGTGACTGCTCGGTTCTTCGTCGTGCCACTGCCGTCGCGAGCGCCGAGGTTCCTACCAATCGAGAACCCCGAACCTCCTGTGCTGCAGCCACAATCAGTTCCAGATCACTGTCGGTCTCGACGTCGCAGATCGCCACCGACCCGGCTTCTGAGATCGACGCAAGAACCTGGCTCAACCGGCCGGAGCGAATGTCGTCCAGCGATACGCCAGAAGTAATTGCCGACGAGCCGAGCGCCTCCGCAATCGACCGAGGAGCCGGCTTCGACTCCGCGCGCCACAGGTCGGTGGCGTGCAACGCAACCCCATCGACCAACACCACCCCGCCTTGCACCGTGCGCCCTTGCCTGGGCAGTCCGGCGGCGACGATGACCGGGGATCCGTCGCGGGAGAGTTCTCCAACCTCCGCCGCTATGTTGCCCCTGAGCAGGGAATCGATCTTCTTGACGATCTCGGAGCCGTCAGACGATTGCAGAACTGATCTCACGTCACGAGAGGCTCTGGCGGGGTCGGATCGCCGTGAGTGCAGATCGAAAACCGTCACTCCTGATCCGTCGGGCGCACCTGGGCCGAGTCGAAGCGATATGCCCGAACTGCGGAGCAGAAATCCTGCGGCCGACTCCGCGGCTCCGGAAAGATCATCAGCGATGATTACCAGTGGTTTCATCGAATTCCTCGACCCCCTTTCGGTCTGAATCGAGTATGCACAGCATCGCAACCGATGCGCGAAGTACGCAATCGAAGTTACGGGACTTGCGCGAAGTGCGCAACAGTGCCATTGTGAGCTGAGTTACAAGCGAGAGCCCGACGCGATTGTTCACCAACAGTCCGCTCGGAGCGTCGCCCCCACGCTGCCCCGTCAGGATCGAAAGGTCACCGATGACCAATACTCGTTTGCGAACACCACAGCTCTCCCGGCGATCCTTTCTGCAGTTCACCGGGCTGATCGGTGGCGCAACGCTTCTGGGCACGACTGCCGCGTGCGCCGGCCCTACCGGGAAGCCGACCCAGGACACCCTGGTGCTCGGGCTCAACCGTTCGCTCGTCAGCCTCGACAACAAACTCAATCAATTCGACGCAGCAGTCACGGCTCAACGTGGCGTCAGACAAGGTCTCACCCGGATCGGCGACAATCTGACACCGCAACTCGTTCTCGCTGACAGGTTCGAATCGACCGGCCCGACCGAGTGGACGGTTCGACTCCGCGAGGGCATCCGTTACTCCGACGGCACACCTGTGCTGATCGACGACGTCACGACGGCAATGCAGATGTACCAGCAGGTCAGCGGATCGTTTGTCGCACCGCAGTTCCCCGAGTGGCCGACGGTCGTCCCCATCGACGATCGCACCTTCATCCTTCGGACGAATTCCCCGGTGCCGGTTCTGGACTCGCTCATGTCCAACATCTTGATCACCCCGGCCGCTGCCAACGAACCCAACGAACTGCAGAGCGGAATCGGGTCTGGACCGTTCGTCGTCAGCGAATCGAACCGGGGCACCGGCGGTTACACACTTGTCGCCAATGACAACTACTGGGGCCCGGCCCCTGGCGTTCGTCGTGTTCAGGTCCGCTTCATTCCCGAAGAGGCCGGCCGCGTCGTCGCACTTCGGAGCGGCGAGGTCGACGTCATCGACTCGATCAGTCCCGATTCCGCCGAACAACTCGCCGACCTGCCTGGTGTCCAGGTGGACACAGTGCCGAGCACACGCATCAACCAACTGTTCTTCAACTTCCGCAAGCCCGCCGATCACCCACTGTCCAATCCGCGTGTCCGAGAAGCTCTCACGTATGCCATCGACGGTGAGTCACTCGCTCGGGACGTGCTGATCGGATCCGCAGTCCCGGCCACCGGCCCCGCACCGTCGACCTTGGACGGAGCCGTGAAAACCGGTACTTACCAATATGATCCACGGAAAGCGCGGCAGATGCTCGAGGCCGAAGGCGCCGACGACCTCGAACTCACCTTCATCTGGGAAACCGGAGAGTTCACCAACGACGTCTCGGTGATGGAATCGGTACTCGAAATGATGAAGGCCGTGGGAGTACGCGTCAAACTCCAGCAGTTCGAACCGGGCGGTGACATCTCGTCCTGGCGCCAGGGCAAGACCGGCGACTGGGATGTGCTGGGCAACGGCTACGGCAACCAGACCGGACTTGCACTGACCACGTTGCAGGGGATGTACGCCGGCACAGCGGAGAAGGAAGCAACTCGCGACACCTATCACGGGTACGTCTTCCCCGAAATCACCGCGAAGATCCAAGCCGCATCCAGTGAACCAGACCCGACCAAGCGCGCCGCTCTACTCGACGCCGCACAACAAGACATCTGGAACACCTGGCCTTGCCTGTGGAGCTTCGTACCCAACGCACTCCTTGCGAAACGCACTCGTGTACAAAATGTTTCACTGACCCCGATCAACTCCTACGACCTCGGCGCCGTCCGATTGGAGGCCTGAGGCGATGACTCTCACCGCTCCGAAACCGCAAACCGCTCTCGGAATCTCTCCGCGTCGGCGCACAAGGATCAACCCGACCGTCAAATACGTGCTCAAACGCTTGGCACAGAGTGCCTTGACGATCTTCCTCACGCTCACAACAGTGTTCGTCCTGATCCGAATGGCTCCCGGCGATCCTGCCTACGCCTTGGCCGGACCGCTGGCCAGCACGGAGGATCTAGCACAAATCCGTGCTGACATGGGCTTGGACAAGTCGGTGTTCTCTCAATATCTGATCTACCTGTGGGACCTGGTCCATCTGAATCTCGGCACGTCGTACTCGTTCCAGGCGCCGGCCATGGACGTTGTCCTCGGCCGTCTCCCGTACACCATCACCCTGGCCGTCAGCTCCATTCTGCTGACCGCCGTGCTCTCGATTCCGCTGGGCGTGTGGATGGCCCGTCACGCGGACACCCGACGTGAACTCGGTGCGAACGTCGTAGCCGTCGGCGGGCAGTCCATGCCGGAGTTCTGGAGCGGCCTGATGCTGGTGACGATCTTCGCGGTCTTGATCCCAGTACTCCCGGCAGCCGGTTTCACCACATGGCCGTCGTTGATCCTGCCTACCGTCACCATCGCCATCCTTCAGATCGCGTTGATCTCCCGGATGGTTCGACGCGAAATGGTCTCGGCCTTCGCTTCTCCGTACATCACGGTCGCACGTTCTCGCGGAGTATCCGAACGCGAACTCACCTGGCGATATGCGATGCGTAATTCTGCGATTCCGATCGTCACCGCGCTGGGCACCAGATTTGCCGGAATGCTGAACGGCGTCGTGGTGGTCGAAGTCGTGTTCGCCTGGCCTGGTGTCGGCTCGCTGGTGGTCCGCGCACTCGAGACTCGCGACTACCCGCTCATCCAGGCCACCGTGCTTGTCACTGCGGTTCTCGCCGTGCTCGTGCAACTGGCAGTGGACCTCCTCTACCCCCTCCTGGATCCACGCGTGCGACTCGGAAAGGGCGCCAACTGATGACTACCGTCTTGGAACCTCCAACAACTCCACGCGCCAGCGCGGTCACCGAGGCAGACTTCGCACGCGCCGGAGCCACGCGCCGTAAGCGAGACAGCCGAGTCAAGATCTGGGCCGGCTCGATCTGCGCGCTCCTGGTGATTCTTCCTGTTGCATTGGCGGGACTACTCCCCCTTGCAGATCCGAACCAGACCAACCTGAGCAGTCGACGGCTACCGCCCCTCACCGACGGCCATCTGTTCGGCACCGATCAGTTGGGACGAGATCTCCTCTCACGGATCCTGCACGGCGGCCAGGTGTCTCTGACGATCGGTATTCTCGCCGTGATCGTCTCCGGGGTCATCGGCATAGTCGCCGGATCCGCCGCGGGGTACTTCGGCGGCTGGGTCGACACCGTCATCTCCCGCCTACTCGAAGCACAGCTTTCTCTGCCTCTGCTGATGATGCTGCTTCTCGTCGTTGCGCTGTTCGGTCCGTCCATTCCCGTCATCACGTTTGTCATCGCGATCGCGCAGTGGCCCGAGGTCGCACGGTTGACTCGCTCATTGGTACTCGTCGAACGCGAAAAGCCTTACGTAGCTGCAGCTCGAGTCCTCGGACTTACTCGCATGGCAATTCTGCTTCGTCACGTCATTCCGAACATCGTCAAGCAGGCCTCGCTCGTCGTCCTGTTGCTGCTCGCGCAGGCCGTACTGCTGGAAAGTTCGTTGAGCTACCTCGGCGCCGGACCACAACGTCCGTTCGCAACGTGGGGACGAATCATCGCCGACGGCCAGGACTACATCACCACGTCATGGTGGATCGTCACGTTGACAGGTCTGATGATCGTGCTACTGGTCGTCGGAGTGAACCTACTCGGCGACGGCCTGCGCGATCGTCCTGCAGGTTCGAAACGACTGGGCGCAAGCCTGTTCGGGCGTGGCAACGCCCAGAAAGCAAAGGCGTGAGACATGGGCAATCTACTACGGGTCGACGACCTCCAGATCGAACTTGTCACGGCGAATGGCGTCATCCGAGCCGTCGACGGGGTGTCCTTCTGCATCGACGCCGGTGAAACCGTCACCATCATCGGTGAATCCGGCTCCGGAAAGTCGACCACGGCCATGGGAATCCTCGGGCTGCTTCCGGACGATCTTGCCGTTCTTTCCGGGAAAGCTGTGTTCAAAGGCCAGGACATTCTCGGAAACACGAAGATCTTGAACGATATTCGTGGAAAACACATCGCCCTCATCCCCCAGGACCCGATGACGGCTCTGAGTCCCGTCCACACCATCGGCAGCCAACTTCGAGAAGCAGTGCGCCACAGCGGTGTGACCGCGAAGAAGCAACAAATCGACCGGGCAGTGCAACTGCTCGAGCAGGTACGCATTCCGTATCCGGATCAGCAACTCGACAAGTACCCGCATCAACTGTCGGGTGGAATGCTGCAGCGCGTCCTCATCGCCGGAGCTCTTGCTGCCGGCCCCGAACTGATCGTGGCCGACGAACCCACCAGCGCATTGGACGTCACCGTTCAGGCCGGGATTCTGGATCTATTGCTCGAATTGCAGGAGCGCACCGGGATCGGAATGCTCGTCATCACCCACGACCTCGGAGTCGCCCGACTCGTATCCGATCGCATCTACGTGATGAAGGACGGACGTTTTGTCGAGACCGGTAACGCCGACGTTCTCGTCGACTCACCGCAAAGCGCCTACACACAAAAGCTTCTCGACGCGATACCGCACCTGGGGCCTTGGGATGGCGACCCCGCCCGTTCAACGCAGATCGGAGCCTCGGCATGAACCCCCACGAAACGCCACTTCTGGCCGTCGAAGATCTCGTTGTCGAGTATCCGGTTCCCGACGGAGTTTTCCGAGCCGTGGATGCTGTGAGCTTCTCGGTGGAAAAGGGCAAGACCCTGGCCATCGTCGGCGAATCCGGATGTGGCAAGTCGACAATCGCTCGATCGATCGTCCGACTCCTCACACCGACCAGTGGACGCATTCTCGTCGACGGCAATGACATCGCGCAGATGTCGGAGAAGTCACTGCGCCCCTTCCGCTCTCGCATTCAAATGGTGTTCCAAGATCCGTACGGATCGCTGGACCCCCATCTGACTGCCGAGGACATCATCGGAGAACCACTGCGCCTCAAAGGTGTTCGGAGCAAGTCTGAACGCGCCAAGGCAGCAGCAGAACTCGTCGATCGCGTTGGCCTACCCAGCTCGGCACTACACCGGCGTCCGGCGGAGTTCTCCGGTGGCCAACGTCAGCGCATCGGAATTGCCCGTGCACTTGCCAGCGGACCCGAGATCCTGGTCTGCGACGAAGCAACCAGCGCTCTCGACGTTTCGGTGCAAGCGCAGGTACTCGCGCTCCTACGTGAAATTCAGGCCGATACCGGTCTGACGTACGTTTTCATCTCACACAACTTGGGCGTCGTCCGAGAAATCAGCGAGACCGTAGTCGTGATGTCGAAAGGAACCATCGTCGAATCCGGTTCCACAGACACAGTTCTCGCCAGTCCGCACGAGCCGTACACCCGCGCACTACGAGGCGCTGCTCTCGATCCCACCACCATGGTCGGCATCAAACCACGCCACGTGGTGGCAGCCCTGTCCAAGAACTTACTAGCCAAGCAGACCGAATCACGAGGAGTTGCCTGATGACCACCCCACTCGAGCTTCCGAAACTGGTGCTCGGCACTATGACCTTCGGAGATACGGTCGACATATCGAGTGCGGGATCGATGCTCGACGCAGCACTGGGCGCCGGTATCTCACACATCGACACGGCGAACGGCTATGCGGGCGGCGAGTCCGAGCGCATGCTGGCAAAACTGCTCCACGGCCGACGCGATTCCGTCACTCTGGCCACCAAAGCAGGAATGCCACACCCCGATGCCGGTGACAACAGCCCACTCTCGGCAAAGGGACTCCGAGCAAGCATCGAAGGAAGTCTGCGCAGACTCGACTCGGACTACGTCGACCTGTTCTATCTCCATCAGCCGGACCGAACCGTCACGCTGACCGAAACTCTTACCACCGTCGCGGAACTGGTTGCCGAGGGCAAGATCCGCACACTCGGCGTATCCAACTTTGCCGCGTGGCAAATCAGTGAAATCAACTACACCGCAGACACAGTCGGTGCTCCGCGACCGATCGTCGCACAACAGCTCTACAACTTGCTCGCGCGTCGCATCGAAGAAGAATACGCAGAATTCGCGGACGTGACCGGACTGACCACCATGGTCTACAACCCACTCGGTGGGGGCCTGCTCACCGGGCGCCACACCTTCGAGGAAAACCCCGTCGACGGCCGATTCGGCGACTCCCGTCTTGCGTCGATGTACAAGGAGCGATACTGGAACACACAGATCTTCGACGCCATTGCACAACTGACGGCGATCGCGGAACAGTCGGGCATCTCCCTGACCGAGCTTGCGTTGCGCTGGCTGGTCAGCAAGCCCGTCGCCGGATCGCTGCTCCTCGGAGGATCCAAAGTTACGCACCTCGAATCCAATATCGCGGCCATCGGGCGAGGTCCACTCGACGCCTCGACCGTCGAAGAGTGTGACCTCGTCGGTGCCGCCCTACGAGGCCCCATGCCCAACTACAACCGCTGAAACACCCGACCTTCATCAGGAAGAGTTCTTCACTATGTCAGCACAGGAATTCGCCGCACGTATCCGAGGACGCGAACGCATTCTCGGATACTGGTCCGTCATCGACAGTCCGGTCTCGACCGAATGGATTGCGCACGTCGGCTGGGACTACATTGCCCTCGACATGCAGCACGGCCTGATCGGCTATTCGGGGATGGTCGCCGGGCTCACCGCCATCGACTCGTCACCGTCCACTGTCGGGATGGTGCGCGTCGAGGCAAACAATCCGACGCCCATCGGCCGTGCACTCGACGCGGGCGCTGTGGGCGTCATCGTTCCGCTGATCAACAACGCCGAAGAGGCAGCGGCCGCCGTGGCAGCCGCCAAGTATCCGCCTTTCGGCATCCGCTCCTACGGACCCATGCGCTCTCAACTCCGTATCGGCCCAGTTCCCGCCGACGCGAACCGCGACACCGTTGTATTTGCGATGATCGAGACCCCACAGGGTCTGGCGAACGTCGAAGAGATCTGCGCAGTGCCCGGTTTGGACGGCGTGTACGTCGGGCCGTCCGACCTACGAATCGCCGTCGGCGGTAAGCACTCCAACGATCCGGACGTCGCCGAGGAATTCGAAGCAGCGCTCACCCGGGTGCGCGAAGCTGCCGCCGTCAGCGGAGTCGCTGCGGGAATCCACACACCTTCCGGTCAGGTTGCGGCACAACGGCTCGGGGAGGGCTACACGTTCGCGACCGTGGCCTCGGACCTGACACATCTGGCGAACATCTCGGCTCAGCATTTGGATGCCGCCAAGTCCTGATCCGGGTACAAAATGGCGATGCTCCCGCACTTGGTACGGGAGCATCGCCATTCTCGAACAAACTATCGCTGAATCGCCTTGATCTCGAGGAACTCTTCGAGCCCGAACGTGCCGGCCTCGCGCCCGACGCCCGACTGCTTGTACCCACCGAACGGAGCATTCGTGTTGAATGCTCCGCCGTTCACCTCGACCTGCCCGGCACGCAGTTGCCGTGCGACGCGATCCGCGCGATCGGGGTCACCTGACCAAACGCCACCGGCCAGTCCGTACTCGGTGCCGTTGGCGATCCGCACTGCGTCGGCCTCGTCTTTGTAGCCCATGATCGAGAGGACCGGTCCGAAGATCTCCTCGCGCGCAATTGTCATGTCTTCGGTCACGTTCGCGAACACCGTCGGCCCGACGAAATATCCACTGGCCAGACCGGTTTCGCGACCGTCGACAACCGCGGTGGCACCTTCCGACACACCCTTCTCGATGTATCCGCGAACGCGTCCCAGCTGATTCGCGTTCACCAGAGGACCAAGCACCGAAGTCGGCTGAGTCGGATCACCTACCGGGAAATGAGCGGCGACTGCAGCAGCAATTGCCGCTGCCTCATCCACCTTCTCCGCGGGAACCAACATACGCGTCAGCGCCGAACAGGTCTGGCCCGAATTGATGAAGCACTTTGCGACGCCATCCGTGACAGCCTTTTCGAGATCGGCGTCGTCGAGAATGACATTCGCCGACTTGCCGCCCAGCTCGAGCGAGACCTTCTTGATGGTGTCAGCGGCAACGATGGCCACTCGCTTGCCTGCACGAGTCGATCCGGTGAAGGAGACCATGTCGACCTCAGGGTGGCCGGCGATGGCTTCGCCCACTACCGGGCCGTAGCCACTCACCAGGTTGAATACACCTGCAGGCAAACCAATTTCGTCGAAGATGTCAGCGAGAGCGTACGTGATGAGTGGCGCAACCTCGGTGGGCTTGAGAACCACGGTGCAGCCCGCGGCGAGCGCACCGCCGACCTTCAAGACAACTTGGTGGAGCGGGAAGTTCCAGGGAGTGATGGCGCCGACAACACCCGCAGGTTCGCGAACAATCAGCGAATTCCCGACCTCGTGAGCGTCGAAATCATAAGTGCGAGCCAATTCGGCAAATGCATTCAAATTCGCGAGCGGCATTCCGATTTGTACGGGCTTCGCGAATCCGATCGGCATTCCCATATCCTGCGAGACCAGCGCCGCAAGATCATCGGTACGTTCGGCAATTATCGCCGCAGCCTTGGAAAGATATTCGGCGCGCTCGCCGCCGGATAGTGCAGACCAGGCAGGGAACGCCTTTCGTGCTGCCTTCGCGGCCGCGTCGACATCTTCGACAGTGCCTTCGGCGACAGTTCCTATCAGCTCTTCGGTAGCCGGATTGAGAACGTCGATCCGACCGCTGCCAGTGGATTCGATCCAGGCGCCATCAACATAGATTTTGGTGCGGTCGAGAATATCGGTCATCGAAGCCTCCGTAGTCATCACGCGTGCACAGGTGAGGTGGGCCCGATCACACGGGGCACCTCTTCCGAGCCTAGCCACGCTCGACGGGTTCCGTGGCAGGTTGGTGTCGCGATTGACCGTCGACTGACGAGACCTGTGGTGAGCGCAGGCTTTTCGCGGATCTTGTGAACGTACCGTTCCCCTCGTCCGAGGCGGTGAGAGTGTCGTTCACTCGATCCCGGACGGGGTGGTGAGCCGGCCGTGCTCTTCTGCTCGTGATTGTGCGAACGGTACGTTCGGTCGATCTGAGGCGACGAACGTACCGTTCGCTCGATCCGGGGGGTGCCGGCGACGGGATGTTTCAGGGTGTTTTGGGTACGAGAAAGCCCCCCAACCATCACTGGTTGGGGGGCTTCTCAAGTTGTGTTCGGCGGTGTCCTACTCTCCCACACCCTGTCGAGTGCAGTACCATCGGCGCTGAAGGGCTTAGCTTCCGGG
>NZ_JBYTAP010000020.1:0-6638 GCF_058788335.1 Rhodococcus sp. FW305-130
TTCCGGGCTCCGACGTCGGTGGTGGAAGAGGTTGTGGCGCAGACATTTGCGGATGTTCTGGGCGTTGAGCGTGTTGGATTGGATGATGATTTCTTCGCACTCGGTGGTAATTCGCTGATTGCGACGCAGGTGACGTCTCGGTTGGGTCAGGCGTTGGATGCTTCGGTGTCGGTGCGGGAGTTGTTCGAGGCGTCGACCGTTGAAGGGCTTGCTGCCCGACTCGGTTCTCATGTTGGTGGCGGTTCGCGTGCGGCGTTGACTGCGCAGGTGCGTCCGGCGCAGGTGCCGTTGTCGTTTGCGCAGCAGCGCATGTGGTTCCTCAACCAATTGGACCGCGAATCGGCAGCCAACAACATTCCGATGGCGATCACTCTCACTGGCGAGTTGGATCAGGCGGCGTTGTACGACGCTGTCGTGGACGTGTTGAAGCGTCACGAGGTTCTGCGCACGGTCTACCCCGAGGTCGACGGTGCCGGCTACCAGCGGATCTTGCCGGTGGCGGCAGTTCCGGTGAATCTGGCTCCCGTGCAAATCGAAGCATCCGACATCGTGGCGGCGGTGACGGACTTCGTCACGTCAGGCTTCGACGTCACCGCTGAGGTTCCATTGCGGGCCAAGCTCTTCCAGCTCGCGGAGGACTCGTTTGTACTGGCGATAGTGATTCACCACATCTCCACCGACGGTTTCTCGATGGGTCCGTTGATCCGCGACGTGATGACCGCGTACTACGCCCGCTCACAGGGTCAAGCCCCGACCTGGGCGCCGTTGTCGGTGCAGTATGCCGACTACGCGTTGTGGCAGCGCGAGGTTCTCGGTTCCGAGGGTGACACGGAATCCGTACTCGCAGAGCAGATCGGCTACTGGGCCAAAACTCTCGACGGAGTTCCGGACCAGATCACCTTGCCCAGTGACCGCGCGCGTCCAGCCGTGTTCACCGGACGGGGAGCCACCTACAGCTTCCCGATTTCCGCGGATGTTCACCGCGGACTGGCTGCTGTGGGTCGCGAGCACCAGGCATCGCTGTTCATGGTGATGCACTCGGCGTTGGCAACACTTCTTGCCCGGTTGTCCGGCACCACCGACATCGCAGTCGGTACCCCGGTGGCCGGTCGCGGCGAAGCGCAGCTCGACGATCTGATCGGCATGTTCGTCAACACGCTCGTGCTGCGCACCGAGGTCGATCCGGGGATGCGTTTCCTCGATCTGCTTACGTCGGCGCGTGAGAGTGATCTCGCGGCTTTCGCTCACGCAGACGTGCCGTTCGAGCGGCTGGTCGAGGTTCTCGATCCGGTGCGCTCGCAAGCGCACAACCCGTTGTTCCAGGTTGCCTTGGCATTCCAGAACCTGGGGCAGAATAACCTGACGCTGCCGGGACTCGATATCACTGAATTCGATATCGCGGAAACTGTAGCGAAGTTCGACCTTCAGTTGACTCTGGTGGAAGCTGCCGATGGTCACGGCATGACGGCGACCTTCACCTATGCGACGGATCTCTTCGACGAGGGGACAGTTGTCTCCTTCGCCGAGCGGTTGACTCGAATTCTCGAGGCCGTCGCCGTGGATGCGACGCAGGCTGTCGGCGACATCAACATCCTCGAAGCGCCTGAGCGTATCGAACTGACCAGTCGCCGAGCGTCCTCGGGCATCGAGCCGAAGCCGTTGGCCGACATCCTGGCCGAGACCGCGTTGCTGTATCCCTCCAACGAAGCTCTCCGCTACCAGGATCGGTCGATGACGTACGCCGAGGTCGACGAGTGGTCGTCGCGCCTCGCCCGCGTCCTGATCGCTCGCGGTCTGGGCGCCGAAGACCTGGTCGCAGTGTCGATTCCGCGTTCCATCGAATCGGTCCTGCTGGTGTGGGCGGTATCCAAGACAGGTGCCGCGGTTGTTCCCATCGATCCGCACTACCCGGCCGACCGCATCGCGCATATGGTCTCCGACTCGGGCGTCTCGGTCGGTCTGACTCTCGAAGCTGAACTCGCAGGGCTTACCGACACCGTGGAGTGGCTCGCGATCGACAGTGCTGCTTGCGCGGAACTGATGGCAGCGCAGGATAGTTCACCGATTCGTGAAGATGAGCGTGTGCGCCCCGTCCTTCCGGCGCATCCGGCCTGGGTGATCTACACGTCGGGCACAACAGGCTTGCCCAAGGGTGTTGTTGCTACGGGAGCAGGCCTCGCGAGCTTCAGTGCAACGCAGGCACAGCACTACCTGGTGACGCCGAACTCCCGCACGCTGCACTTCGCGTCGCCGAGTTTCGACGCGTCGATGCTCGAACTGTTCCTGGCTGTCGCGACAGGCGCTGCCATGGTGATCGTCCCGACGTCGATCTTCGGCGGCGACGAGTTGACTGCGCTGTTCAAGTCCGAACGCGTCACACACGCCTTCATCACGCCGGCGGCGTTGGCTTCCATGGATCCGTCTGGCCTGAACGATCTCGAGGTGGTTGGTGTCGGCGGCGAGGCGTACTCGCCGGAGTTGATGGCCAAGTGGGCGGATCAGCCGAACCGTCGACGTACGTTCCTCAATGTCTACGGCCCCACCGAGACCACTATCGTCACCAACGTCAGTGTGCCGCTGATGCCGGGCGACCGGATGACCATCGGCGAAACCATCGGCGACATGGCCGCGTTTGTTCTCGACACACGTCTGCAGCCCGTTCCGGTTGGCGTTGCCGGTGAGCTGTACCTGTCGGGTCCCCAGGTCACCCGCGGATACCATCGCCGCCCGGGATTGAGCGCGGATCGCTTTGTTGCCAACCCGCACGGCCTGTCCGGTGAGCGCATGTACCGCACCGGTGATGTTGTGCGTTGGACTGACCGTTACCAGGTTGAGTACGTGGGCCGCAACGACTTCCAGGTGAAGATCCGTGGGTTCCGTATCGAGCTCGGTGAGATCGACGCGGCACTGACGGCACATTCGGACGTCGAGTTCGCCGCGACGATGGGCACCACGCTGACGTCCGGTGCTCCGGCGCTGGTGTCGTACGTGTTTGTCGGCAAGGAATCTGCTGTCAGCTCGGCGGATCTGAGTGAGTTCGTTTCACGCACTCTGCCGGCGCACATGGTGCCTGCGTCGATCATGGTTCTGACCGACATGCCGCTGACCCCGGCCGGCAAGCTGGACCGAAAGGCTCTGCCGGAGCCGGTATTCGAGGTCAAGGAGTTCCGCGCTCCCACGACCGAGATGGAACGCGTCCTCAGCGAGGTCTTTGCCGACGTTCTCGGCCTCGATCAGATCGGTACCGACGATTCGTTCTTCGCTCAGGGCGGAGACTCGATCATGTCGATCCAGTTGGTGTCCCGGGCCAAGGCCCGCGGTGTTCTGTTCACGCCCAAGGACGTGTTCGAGAACAAGACGGTGGCTGAGTTGGCAGAGGTTGCCGTCGTCGGCTCCGACGCCGATGCGATCACTGTTCTCGCCGAGATCGAAGGCGGCGGCATCGGTTGGATGCCGCTCACGCCGATCAAGCGATTCATGTTCGAACGGCCCGGCAGCTTCCAGCGTTTCAACCAGTTGTTGACGCTGGAGTTGCCGCTCGGCATCGACCGGACCGGTGTTGTCGACACACTGGCTGCCGTCATCAATCACCACGACATGTTCCGTTCGCGTCTGGTCGATGATCAGCGTGGTCCGGGCATGGCTGTGTCCGCGCCCGGAACCGTCGACGTTGATTCTTTGGTGCGACGGGTGCTGGTGGACCCCGCGATTTCGGGCGCAGACCTGACGGCCATCGCGTCGGGTGCTCTCGACGACGCTCTCGGCCGGTTGGATCCGGCCGCCGGTGTCATGGCTCAGTTCGTGTGGATCGACTTCGGTGACACACGCACCGGCCGATTGATCATGGCTGCGCATCACCTGATCGTCGACGGCGTCTCCTGGCGGATCATCGTGCCGGACTTGATTTCCGCGTGGGCTCAGCGCAGTGGCGGAAGTGCACCCGTGCTCGAACCGACGGGCACGTCCATGCGTACCTGGGCGCACTCGCTCGCTGCGGAATCACGATCAGACAAGCGACTGGCAGAACTGCCACGTTGGCGCAAGACGCTGTCGACTCCAGACCCGATTCTCGGTTCGCGGGCGTTCGATCCGTCCGTCGACGTTGCGGCAACAGTCGAGCGTGTGCGCGTGGAGGTGCCCACAGGCGTCACCGAGACCCTGCTGACAACTCTGCCCGAGGTGTTCCGCGGCGGAGCCAACGACGGTTTGCTGGCCGGACTTGCTCTGGCACTGGTGCGCTGGCGCCGTGAGCGGGGCATCGACACCGAAGCGGCACTGCTCCAGCTCGAGGGCCACGGCCGCGAAGAGGGCGTCGTCCCGGGTGCCGATCTCTCACGCACCGTCGGCTGGTTCACGGCGGCCTTCCCCGTCGCACTCGACCTTGCCGGTATCGACATCGACGACGCCTTCGACGCCGGAGTTGCTGCGGGAGCGGCGATCAAGGCAGTCAAGGAGCAGTTGCTCGCCGCTCCCGACAAGGGTGTCGGCTACGGACTGCTGCGGTACGTCAACGACGACACCTGCACTGAGCTGTCGAAGCTGAGCAGCGGGCAGGTCAGCTTCAACTACCTGGGTCGCATTGTGGCGGAGGATATTCCGGCTGCAGCGCAAGGCCTCGGATGGATTCCGGCACGCGACTTCTCCGATGTCGCTGCGCCGGAAGACCCGGACATGCCGGCCAACAAGGTTGTCGACATCAATGCCATCGTCAACGACGGCCCTGACGGCGCGGTGCTCGAAGCATCGTTTGCCTTCCCGAACGGATTGCTGAGCGCCACCGAGGTGCAAGCCCTGGCCGACCTGTGGGTCGGAGCACTCACAGCGCTGGCGCAGCACGCACAGGCCGTCGGCGCAGGCGGACTCACGCCGTCGGACGTGCCGCTGGTAACGCTGACCCAGCAGGATCTCGACGGGTTCGAGCAGCGTTTCCCCGCGGTGCAGGACGTCTGGCCGCTGGCTCCGCTGCAGTCGGGTCTGCTGTTCCACGCTGTCATGGCCGAGTCCACCGTCGACCTGTACTCCGTGCAGATGGTTCTCTCGCTGTCCGGCCGCGTCGACGCGGATCGCCTCCACGCCGCAGCACAGGCCATCATCGATCGTCACCCGAACCTGCGCACCGCATTTGTGGTCGACGGAACGGGTACGCCGGTCCAGGTAGTTCTCGGTGACATCGACGTGCCGTGGCGCGAACTGGATCTCACCACAATCGCTGACAGCGAAGAACGACGCCGCGAGTTGGATCGGATTCTGGTCGAGGACCAGGCCACGCACTTCGACATGTCGAACCCGCCGTTGATCAAGTTCACGCTGATCAAGATCGCGGCGAGCGAATACCGCCTTGTTGTGGCAAACCACCACATCATCCTCGACGGCTGGTCCATGCCGCTGCTGCTCCAGACGCTCCTCGGCCACTACGCCATGCGTGGGAACATTCCCGCTCAGACGCGGTCACTGAGCTACCGGAACTACCTCGCGTGGCTGGTCCAGCAGGATCGCAGTGTGTCCATGGATGCCTGGGCGAAAGCGTTGGGCGGCGTCGAAGAGCCGACGTTGTTGGCTCCCACCGTCGTTGGTCAGGAATTCAGTGCGCTGTCGCAGAAGTTGCAGATCTCGCTCAGCGAATCGGTGACCGCGACACTGACCGGTTTGGCATCGAGGACCGGCGTTACCGCCAACACGATCGTCCAGGCTGCCTGGGCAATTCTGCTGGGACGCATGACCGGTCGCCAGGACATTGTCTTCGGTGCCACGGTCTCCGGCCGTCCGCCACAACTCGACAGCGTCGAGAAGATGGTGGGTCTGTTCATCAACACGCTGCCCGTTCGTGTCCAACTGGATCTGGCCGAGTCCGTCGAGGCATTGCTCTCACGGGTTCAGATCGAACAGGCGGGATTGCTCGATCACCATTACCTCGGCCTGACCGACGTGCAGAGCGCCGCGGGCGTCGGCGGACTCTTCGACACTCTGGTGATCTTCGAGTCCTACCCGGTCGACCGTGACGGTCTTGCAGCGCAAGCAGAGTTCTTGGATGGCATGGTGATCGATGATGTCGCCTCCGACGATTCCACGAACTACCCGCTCACACTGCTGATCGGTCTCGACGACCAACTGCACTTGACGCTTCGTTACCTACCCGACTTCTTCGACGAGTCGTACGCGCAGACCCTGCTGGGTCGCCTCGAGACTCTGCTGACCGAAATCGGTGAAACGCCGTCTACTGCGGTCGGTGACGTCGAGGTCATGACGGCGCCTGAGCGTGCTTTGGTGCTCGAGTCGTGGAACGACACGTCTCGTCCGGTTGTGGGTGGGTTGTTGTTGGATGGTTTTGATTCTGTGGTGGGGGTTTGTTCGGGGTCGCGGGCGGTGGTGTTCGGGGATGAGGTGCTCTCGTACGGGGAGTTCGATGAGAGGGTCAATAGGTTTGCGCGTTATTTGATCGGTTTGGGTGTTGGGCCGGAGTCGTTGGTGGGGTTGGCTGTTCGGCGGTCGGTGGATTTGTTGGTTGGGTTGTATGCGATTGTGCGTGCGGGTGGGGCGTGGGTGCCGTTGGATCCTGATGCTCCGTCCTCGCGTAATGAGTATGTGTTGGATTCGGCTGATCCGGTGTGTGTGGTGTCGACGGAGCGTGATGGTTTCGT
>NZ_JBYTAP010000021.1:0-5546 GCF_058788335.1 Rhodococcus sp. FW305-130
ACTCCGGACTTGTCGAGGGCGCCTTTGATGGCGATGCCGCCGAGGTCGGACCCGGAGAGGTCTTTCAACGATCCGAGAAGTCGACCCATCGGGGTACGAGCTCCCGCAACAATCACAGAACTGGTCACGATTTCCTCCGGCTGCAAAAGAGACATAGTCGTCGGTTCCGTGCGGCCTAAGAGCCAAGTCACATCCCGACGTGTACTCCTCAAACGGTAGCGCTACCGTGAAAGGTATGACACAGACCTCCCCCAGTTCTGCACTCGCACCTTTGTCGTCCGACCTCGTTGTCGCGATCGATCACGTCGGAATCGCGGTGCCCGATCTCGACGCGGCAATCGCGTGGTTCACGCAGCACCTGGGCATGGTGTCGACCCACGAGGAAATCAACGAATCGCAGGGCGTGCGCGAAGCCATGCTCTCCGTCGTCGGCTCCCCCGCCGGATCCACTGCCGTTCAGCTGCTCGCACCACTGGACGAGAACTCGACCATCGCCAAGTTCATCGACCGAAGCGGCCCCGGACTGCAGCAGCTCGCCTACCGGGTCACCGACATCGACGCCATCTCCGCCGAGCTTCGCGAGCGCGGCGTTCGGTTGCTGTACGACGCTCCCCGGCGCGGTACGGCCAACTCGCGCATCAACTTCATTCACCCGAAGGACGCCGGCGGCGTCCTGGTGGAACTGGTCGAACCCGACGCGAGCCACTAGCAGACCCGACTCCAGCTCGTATGCCAGGTAGATTGTCGCCATGGCATACGAGCAGGACCGCGGTTCGATCCAACTTCCGTTCCAGATCGCACGGAAGGGATACGACCGCGACGAGGTACGTAACTACTTCGAGCGATTCGACGCGGAGCTGCGAGTTACCGCGGCCGATCGTGATGCTGCCGCTGCGCAGGCCCGTGACCTTGCCAAGCAGCTCGACGATGCACGCGACGACATCGACGACCTCCGCAAGGACGTCGACCGCCTCTCGGTACCGCCCACCACTGCGGAGGGCATGAGCGATCGCATCAGCCGCATGCTGCGCCTTGCCTCCGACGAGGCTTCGGAGGTGCGCGCGAAGGCCGAGGCCGACGCAGCCGAGATGACCTCCATCGCCGAACAGGACGGCGCCCGCCTGCGCGGACACTACGAGTCGCTGATCGCCGAACTCGAGGACCGTCGCAATGCGATGGAAACCATGCACGAGCAGACCATGGCGCAGGCCCGTACCGAAGCCGCCCGGATCGTCGAAGCCGCACAGGCCGAGCGGGATCGCCTGGCTGCCGAGTCCGAGGCCAAGCGCACTCAGATCCGCGAAGACTTCGACATCTCGATGTCCGAGCGTCGCGCCAAGGTCGTCGCCGCCGTCAACGACCTGGAGTCGTCGAGCAAGGCAGAGGCCGAGCGTCGACTCTCCGATGCGTCGCACGAGGCTCAGCGCAGGCTGCAGGCCGCCACCGATCAGTCCGAGCGCAAGATCGCTCACGCGAAGGAACTCACCGAAGAACTGCGTGTTCTCCGTGGTCGAATCCTGGCTCAGCTCTTGGGCATTCGGGGACAACTCGATTCGGTTCCGGCCATGCTCGCATCGGTCAACCGGGAGAGCGAACTCCTCGATGCACCGCCCGCTCCGGTCATCGTCGAAGCCGAGGAAAATCTCGAGATCGAAGACAAGAAGGCCGACTCCGATCCGGTCGACTCAGAACCGAGTATCGACGAAGACGATGTTCTCGAGGACTCGGACGAGACCAACACCGCCGAGATCGACACCCGCGCCGTCGAGCAGCGAGCCCAGTCCCGGAACTGATCGACGCTCAGGACCACCGTCTGGTCAGGCTGCGAGTTCCGCGGCCTGACCAGCATCCGGTGTGCCAGTGTCGACGTTCGTTCGCGCCGCCCGGTTCCGAAGGCCACGTCACCACATGGGCGACACCGGGCCTGATGTCGTGATCACAACCGGGGCAGCGATAGAACTTCGTCGCGTTGGAGCCGGGTATCGGCCTCACCATGTACATTTCACCGCCCGGCCCTGGCTCCTCCCGGACCAGCGCCCCGCCGAACAACACACCACTGGGTGACTGCGATTCCGCGCTCGAATCCCGAGCACGCCGAGTATCCGTTCGACGGGATTGCTTCGGCGAAGGTTTGCGGCGCGGCATGGTTCGAGTCTAAACAGCGTCAGAAAAGTCGGAACTCGGTGCTTTCGGTACCACGCAAGGCCTCGTAGTCCAAGACCAGGCAACGGATCCCACGGTCATTGGCCAAAGTCTTTGCCTGCGGCTTGATCTGTTGCGCTGCAAAAACTCCCGTAACCGGCGCGAGCAGAGGATCGCGGTTGAGCAACTCCAGGTACCGCGTCAACTGCTCGACGCCGTCGATCTCGCCGCGGCGCTTGATCTCCACCGCCACCGATGCACCGTCCGCGTCACGGACCAGAAGGTCGACCGGCCCGATGGCCGTCATGTACTCGCGTCGTACCAATGTGTAGCCGGGGCCGAGTGTCTCGACATGCTCCGCCAGAAGTTCTTGAAGGTGTGCCTCGACTCCGTCCTTGATCAATCCCGGATCGAGACCGAGTTCATACGACGAATCGTGCTCGACCTCTTCGAGAGTGATCCGAAGCTCCTCGCCCGCCTTGTTGGTGACGACCCACAGGATGTCGTCGCTGTCGCCGGTGGTCTCGACCAACCAGCACGGCGGACTCATCCAGTTCAGCGGCTTGTACGCCCGGTCATCGGCATGAATGCTGACCGAACCGTCGGCCTTCACCAACAGCAGTCGTCTTGCGGTAGGGAGGTGGGAGGTCAGGCGTCCCACATAATCGACACGGCAACGAGCAATAACTAGGCGCACCGGACCACCCTAAGCGATCATTACGACTACTCTCGACACACTATGCAGCGAAGCCGTGTCCCGAGTGCGCCCCTTGGGTCGTGGCTGCTCGGATCCACCGACGAAAGCCCCAGGCGCCGCCGAATCCGCGTCCAGGCACTACTCACCGCCCCTCTCCTGGTCACCAACCTGATCGGAGCGGTGCTGGCGATCGTGCTCGTCGGATTCGTGGTTCCCGGACCCGAGATCATCCACCCCGAATTC
Source organism: Rhodococcus sp. FW305-130 (assembly GCF_058788335.1). Taxonomy (NCBI): domain Bacteria; kingdom Bacillati; phylum Actinomycetota; class Actinomycetes; order Mycobacteriales; family Nocardiaceae; genus Rhodococcus; species Rhodococcus sp. FW305-130. The sequence goes on from NZ_JBYTAP010000021.1 coordinate 3,083, forward strand.
GCGTGGATCAACTTTATTGCCGTGCCCGTCTTCATCGGGTGTGTCTTTCTCATCGGACTTCTGTGGGGCACCAAACGCCTCATGAGGGATCTCCGGTGGGCCACCGAGGATCACCGGCCAACCGAGCAGAATCAACGCGCGGCGTTGCGCGGGCCGTGGCGGCTGACCCGAGTGCAAGCCGTCCTGTGGACGGCCGCGCTCATCACCTTCACGACCATGTACGGAATCGTCGACCCCGACACCACTCCGAAAGTTCTGTTCACCGTGGCTTTCAGCGGTATCACCACCTGCGCTTTCTGCTACCTGCTCAGCGAGTTCGCACTCCGCCCGATTGCTGCGCGTGCACTCGAATCCGGAGCGCCCCGCAAGGCTGCCGTTCTCGGACTGACCGGCCGGACAATCCTCGTCTGGCTGCTCGGAAGCGGGGTCCCCGTCACCGGCTTGATGCTCGTAGCGGTCTTCAGCTTCATCCGACCTGCTTCGTGGCAAGCCCTCGCGACCGCGATCCTCGTCATCGGCGGGATCACTCTGTGCGTCGGACTCGGGCTGACGTACATCAACATCCGATCAGCCGCGGCCCCCATTCGGTCCGTACGCCGAGGCATGGAGCAAGTCACCCGTGGCGACCTCACCGCGTCCGTCGTCGTGTACGACGGGACCGAATTGGGACTGCTGCAGACCGGCTTCAATCGCATGGCCGAGGGCCTGCGCGAGCGCGAGAGGATTCGCGACCTCTTCGGGCGCCACGTCGGACACGAGGTTGCCGCAAACGCGGTTCGCCGAAACCCGGAACTCGGCGGTGAAGAACGCGACGTTGCCGTTCTCTTCGTCGACGTCATCGGCTCGACCACGATCGCGGCAACCAACTCCCCTACCGCGGTGGTCGCTCTACTCAACCGATTCTTCGACGTCATCGTCGACGAGGTAGATGCACACGGCGGATTCGTCAACAAGTTCGAAGGCGACGCGGCGCTGGCAATTTTCGGAGCGCCGACGACACTCGACGATCACGCCGGCAGTGCACTCGCCGCCGCCCGCAAGATTCGGCAGCGCCTGCGTGCCGAAGTTCCGGAAGTGAGCGCGGGTATCGGCGTCGCTGCGGGAATTGCTGTTGCCGGAAACGTCGGTGCGCGAGAAAGATTCGAGTACACCGTCATCGGTGATCCCGTCAACGAAGCAGCGCGACTGTCCGAGGTCGCCAAGACGGTTCCGGGTAACCTCGCCGCATCCGGACGGGCTGTGGCCGCCGCTGACAGCGCCGAAGCCGCACAGTGGTCGATCACCGAGAACATCACCCTTCGTGGCCGCCTCGAACAGACCGAGCTCGCGATTCCCTGCGACGCCTTGGAGTCCGAGTCCACCCCGGCAGACTCGGTGCCCGTTCAGCCCTGATCTCACCGCCCACCTTGAGCGAACGGCACGTTCGGTCGATCCAAGGCGATGAACGCCACGTTCGCTCGATGATTTTCCCGCGTCCCGACGGTCTATATCGAAACAGCGGAAATCCGACGATGCCGGGGAGATGGGTACGACTATGAAACTGACGACATTTACCATCGTCACTCTCGACGGGGTGATGCAAGGACTCGGTGGGCCGGACGAAGATCGACGCGGCGGATTCGAACGTGGCGGATGGTCCGCGCCACTGGTGGACACAGAAGCCATGTCTTACCTCGTCCAGGTCTACCAGCGCGCCGACGCCTTCCTGTTCGGTCGGCGGACCTATGACATCTTCGCCGGTTATTGGGGCGCGTTCGAGAATCCAGAGGTCAACCCGATCGCAAGCGCCTTGAATACGCGGCCCAAGTATCTTGCCTCGACAACGGTCACCGATCCGCAATGGAAGAACACCACGGCCCTTTCAGGTGACACCGCCGCAGCGATCGGCGAACTGAAAGCCAGACCCGGCGGCGAGCTTCAGGTGCACGGCAGTGGCGAATTGTGCCGCTGGCTTCTCGCGAACGATCTCGTCGACGAGATGATCTTGCTGATCGTTCCGGTGGTCGTAGGCCGGGGCACACGACTCTTTACCGATACCGGACCGGATATCGCACTCGAGCTGGCCGAATCGCGAGCCACACCAAAGGGCGTGACGATCCAGCGGTATCTGCCCACTGGCCGGCCGAAGTATGCAACTGCCACCGCCGACGGCATCGACTGATCAGGGCAAAGCGCCCGTCGTCCTCGGTCGTGCGCCCGCCCCTAATGGTGTGAACGTATCGTTCCCCTCGTCTAGGAGGGTGAGAGTGTCGTTCACTCGGTCCCGGACGGGGTGGTGAGCCGGCCGTGCTCCCGCTCGTGATGGTGTGAACGGGGCGTTGGGTCGATCTGAGGCGACGAATGTACCGTTCACTCGATCCGGGGGTGTGCCGGCGACGGGATGTTTCGGGGTGTTTTGGGTACGAGAAAGCCCCCCAACCATCACTGGTTGGGGGGCTTCTCTACATTGTGTTCGGCGGTGTCC
>NZ_JBYTAP010000022.1:1898-3230 GCF_058788335.1 Rhodococcus sp. FW305-130
GTTGTGTGTTGTTTGAGAACTGCACAGTGGACGCGAGCATCTTTGTTGTAAGTAATGAAGAGCGTACGGTGGATGCCTTGGCACCAGGAGCCGATGAAGGACGTAGGAGGCTGCGATAAGCCTCGGGGAGCTGTCAACCGAGCTGTGATCCGAGGATGTCCGAATGGGGAAACCCAGCACGAGTGATGTCGTGTTACCCGCGCCTGAATATATAGGGCGTGTGGAGGGAACGTGGGGAAGTGAAACATCTCAGTACCCACAGGAAGAGAAAACAACCGTGATTCCGTGAGTAGTGGCGAGCGAAAGCGGAAGAGGCTAAACCATGGGTGTGTGATAGCCGGCAGGTGTTGCATTCGTGGGGTTGTGGGGTTCATTTTGTCTGTTCTGCCGAGCAGGCCAACAGTAAGAAATCACAGGGTTAGTGGAAGTGGTCTGGAACGGCCTGTCGTAGAGGGTGAGAATCCCGTACACGAAAACTTTGTGACTGTTGTAATGGAAACCCAAGTAGCACCGGGCCCGTGAAATCTGGTGTGAATCTGTCGGGACCACCCGATAAGCCTGAATACTCCCTGGTGACCGATAGCGGACTAGTACCGTGAGGGAAAGGTGAAAAGTACCCCGGGAGGGGAGTGAAATAGTACCTGAAACCGTGCGCTTACAATCCGTCAGAGCCTTCGAACAGTTTACTGTTGGGGGTGATGGCGTGCCTTTTGAAGAATGAGCCTGCGAGTTAGTGGCATGTCGCGAGGTTAACCCGTGTGGGGTAGCCGTAGCGAAAGCGAGTCCGAATAGGGCGATCGTAGTGGCATGCTCTAGACCCGAAGCGGAGTGATCTACCCATGGCCAGGTTGAAGCGACGGTAAGACGTCGTGGAGGACCGAACCCACTTAGGTTGAAAACTGAGGGGATGAGTTGTGGGTAGGGGTGAAAGGCCAATCAAACTCCGTGATAGCTGGTTCTCCCCGAAATGCATTTAGGTGCAGCGTCGCGTGTTTCTCACCGGAGGTAGAGCTACTGGATGGTCTAGGGGGCCCACAAGCTTACCGAAATCAGCCAAACTCCGAATGCCGGTGAGTGAGAGCGCGGCAGTGAGACTGCGGGCGATAAGGTTCGTAGTCGAGAGGGAAACAGCCCAGATCGCCAGCTAAGGTCCCTAAGCGTGTACTAAGTGGAAAAGGATGTGGGGTCGCGAAGACAACCAGGAGGTTGGCTTAGAAGCAGCCACCCTTGAAAGAGTGCGTAATAGCTCACTGGTCAAGTGATCCTGCGCCGACAATGTAGCGGGGCTCAAGTACACCACCGAAGCTGCGGCATTCACGCAATAGCCCCCAG
>NZ_JBYTAP010000022.1:3326-5217 GCF_058788335.1 Rhodococcus sp. FW305-130
CTGGCAGGTGTGTGGATGGGTAGGGGAGCGTCGTGTGGCCATGGAAGCGGCAGGGTGACCTAGCCGTGGAGGCCACACGAGTGAGAATGCAGGCATGAGTAGCGAAAGACGAGTGAGAAACTCGTCCGCCGAATGACCAAGGGTTCCTGGGCCAGGTTAATCCGCCCAGGGTGAGTCGGGACCTAAGACGAGGCCGACAGGCGTAGCCGATGGACAACGGGTTGATATTCCCGTACCCGTGTGAACGCGCCCATGGTGAATCAGTGATACTAACCATCCTGAAGCCACGAGAAGACCTTCGGGTCTCGAGTTGGTGGATGCATGGGACCTGATCTGGTAGTAGCCAAGCGATGGGGTGACGCAGGAAGGTAGCTGAGCCAGTCAGTGGTAATACTGGTGTAAGCGTGTAGGGCGTGACCTAGGCAAATCCGGGTCACACATAGCCTGAGACGTGATGCGTAGCCGATTGAGGCGAATTCAGTGATCCTATGCTGCCGAGAAAAGCCTCTAGCGAGCTTTCACACGGCCCGTACCCCAAACCGACACAGGTGGTCAGGTAGAGAATACTAAGGCGATCGAGATAACTATGGTTAAGGAACTCGGCAAAATGCCCCCGTAACTTCGGGAGAAGGGGGGCCCTGTCTGGTGACGACATTTACTGTCTGAGCTGGGTGGGGCCGCAGAGACCAGTGAGAAGCGACTGTTTACTAAAAACACAGGTCCGTGCGAAGTCGTAAGACGATGTATACGGACTGACGCCTGCCCGGTGCTGGAAGGTTAAGAGGACCGGTTAGTTCCTTCGGGAGCGAAGCTGAGAATTTAAGCCCCAGTAAACGGCGGTGGTAACTATAACCATCCTAAGGTAGCGAAATTCCTTGTCGGGTAAGTTCCGACCTGCACGAATGGCGTAACGACTTCTCAGCTGTCTCAACCGTAGACTCGGCGAAATTGCATTACGAGTAAAGATGCTCGTTACGCGCGGCAGGACGAAAAGACCCCGGGACCTTCACTACAGCTTGGTATTGGTGTTCGGTTCGGTTTGTGTAGGATAGGTGGGAGACTGTGAAACGGTGACGCCAGTTATCGTGGAGTCGTTGTTGAAATACCACTCTGATCGAATTGGACCTCTAACCTCGGACCATGATCTGGTTCAGGGACAGTGCCTGGTGGGTAGTTTAACTGGGGCGGTTGCCTCCCAAAATGTAACGGAGGCGCCCAAAGGTTCCCTCAGCCTGGTTGGCAATCAGGTGTCGAGTGCAAGTGCACAAGGGAGCTTGACTGTGAGACTGACAGGTCGAGCAGGGACGAAAGTCGGGACTAGTGATCCGGCACCGGCAAGTGGAAGCGGTGTCGCTCAACGGATAAAAGGTACCCCGGGGATAACAGGCTGATCTTCCCCAAGAGTCCATATCGACGGGATGGTTTGGCACCTCGATGTCGGCTCGTCGCATCCTGGGGCTGGAGTAGGTCCCAAGGGTTGGGCTGTTCGCCCATTAAAGCGGCACGCGAGCTGGGTTTAGAACGTCGTGAGACAGTTCGGTCTCTATCCGCCGCGCGCGTTAGAAACTTGAGGAAGGCTGTCCCTAGTACGAGAGGACCGGGACGGACGAACCTCTGGTGTGCCAGTTGTTCCGCCAGGAGCACCGCTGGTTAGCTACGTTCGGAAGGGATAACCGCTGAAAGCATCTAAGCGGGAAGCCTGTTCCAAGATGAGGTTTCTCACCCCCTCGAGGGGGTAAGGCCCCCGGCAGACCACCGGGTTGATAGGCCAGAACTGGAAGTGCAGTAATGCATGCAGGTGACTGGTACTAATAGGCCGAGGACTTACCACAAAGAAGCTACGCGTCCACTGTGCGGTATCTGAAACAACACACAGATACTGATGAGAAAC
>NZ_JBYTAP010000023.1:0-4910 GCF_058788335.1 Rhodococcus sp. FW305-130
GCGCTCCTCCCGACGCTCCGCGTCGGGAGACGGGAGCGAGTCGCTGCGCTCCCCGCCAGGGAGCCGCTGCGCGGCTCGCAGTGGGTCGAGTGCCGTTGCCGTCGATCGAGTCGCTTCGCTCCTCTGAACTCCGAATCTTGGTTCTCACCAAACGAATTCATCGCAACGTCTGAACCGGTACCCGACACCCGAACGAGGCTGGGGAGGAGGGGAGGGTCACGGAAAGCGCCCCGTCTTGCGTCCACTGCCTCGTCATCATCATGCTCCCAATCATACACCCCCACCCACCAAACCGCAAAAAAACCCGAAAACAAAAAATACCGAAACCCGCACCACCACAACAATGTTCGACGTTGACGAAAACGTCACCGTGCACAACCCACGAAACCCACCCAACACCAACCGAATACCGAAACCTACTTCCACACAACAACATTCAAAAACACCCAAAAACGAGCCCTCACAACACCCCACCCCGACCCGGCACCACTCCCCCACACCACCCAACACAAACACCCCGCCGGCACCCAAAACGCTGGCACCCCCACACACCCCCAACAACCACCCCAGAGACGTGCCGTCACCCCACGTCACAACCCCTAAACAAGCAACCACACAAAGATAGGACGCCGACGAGGTTCCCTTCAAAGCGATATGCACGCTTGCCATGGAAAGATGCCGTTCTATGGCTACTGAGGAAGAAACTTCGAGGGCACAACAACCCGCAAGCATGGCGGGTCTCAAAAAGATCGAACGCGCATTTGAGATTCGCGATGAGCTACGTGATCTTCTCGAAGAACAACTCATAGCCGACCGCAAGGCACCTCGGAGAAGCAACGACAAGCATGGAACCTCGCCAACCGTTTGGGTCGAATGGATCATTGACGAGGTCCCCGATTACACCAGAGCTTCCCTGCTCATGGGCGATGTCATCCACAATCTTCGAGCAGCGATGGACCACGCGATGTGGTCAGTTACGCCCGAACGCATTCAGAAGAACAATCCTCGCGATGTCGCATTTCCGCTTCATGCCACGAAAGAGGGGTTCGACAAATGGCTTCGCAAACGTAAGAGCTGGTACGGGACTAACGTGACCGACGTTCTGCGCGTACAGCAGCCGTACCATGCCGGGGTCGACGCCTTACATCCTTTGCACATCCTGCAGTTCCTATCGAACACGGACAAGCATCAGCTTCTGAATATCGTCGCCACCAGTCAAGTGAGCCTCGCGGAGGTCACAGTCGACCCACGCCCCACCGGTGAGGTTCGATCATTCGTGAATGAAGGGGTTCTCGAATCAGGCTCGGTGCTGGCGAGAGTTGAGTTTGCACGACCAGCGGAATCTCGTGCAGTCGATTTAAAGCCCGTCTTCGCATACGAGCAGGTTTTCCGCTATGTCGGACCAGCCCAGAATGAAAACTGGCTCCAACTAGGTGAGGCAATGAACCGGATCTGCCCCGCCGTTGTCGACTCAGTCGGTTACATCTTCGCAGCTCACGAAAAGGACTTTGGCGTATAAGTCGATCTCATGCGCTTGCACCGCGACAAAGTCCGTTCTCGTTTCTCGATCCCCTGAGGCGACAATTGAGTGTCAGCCTGTTCGATTAGCCTTGGGCCAGGCACTGTCACGTCAATGTACTGAATGAATGTGCGGAACAATTGCCTTTTCAATTTACGCTGGAAATATCAGATATATAGCAGCGCCGCACGTCACTATAGCCGGAGAAATAACGATCCACCACGACCATCGTTGATCCTCACCTACGACGCGAAGAGTGGAAATCATCCACAGAAGGCCAGCAAGAGCCAGCAGCAGCACCAGGACGATTCCGACGAGAAGCTCATCAGGAGCGGTCATGGATGACAGAATTCTCGGTTGGTCATAGCGCATCGAAAGAGACCCGACAATCGGAATCGCTGTGAGTAGCAGCACTGTCCAACGTGGTGGTTTATGTGTCACCGGCTGGAGACTTCGTCGCGTGCCATTCATGAGTTGATTGTTCCACAGACGGATTCGACGCCCATTCAAAGCATCCAAATTTTCCCCGTCCGTCCGTCCGTCAATCGATCTTGGTCTCAACAGGTCAACGCATCACCGACGATAGTTGAGGCACGTTCAGCAGATGATCATGCGCGCCAGCTGCAGCACTGAATCGCGATTGAAGTACCGGAAAGAGGGACCTCAGTTGTGGGACCTTGCGGAGAGCCCGTCAAAGTACGTCTTCGTCTCGTTCACAGTCCGGCGCAAGGCATTCGTGATGATCGCGGAACCGAACCTAAGCGGCGCACGAAACCCTGGCTTCGGCTCGATCGCAAATGTCCACGTGAGTCTGCTCCCTGCCACAAGTTGCTCGATCAGCACGTCCTCAGCGAATCGGTGTAACCCCGGTGCCGTGAATTCGGAGACATAGAAAGTGTTGTGATAGTGGTTATTCGGCGTTTCATCCCATAGAAAGGGCACTGTCACGTTAGTCGAAAGGTATAGCGGTGCAGCTGATTTAGGACACGATGCTACGGGGAACGGCTGAGACGTTGATTCTCAGGCGGCGGCGGTAGTCGCGGTGACTTCCTGCCAGACCGCGAATCGGTCGGCCATCTCGGTACGCCACTCGGGCGCGGTCAGTCGATGTCGGCGGGGTCGGAAGTGCGGTGAGATGCCAGAGAAAGCCGAGAGGAAGCGTTGTGCGTGCCCGGGCGATGTGAACCGCTTCATCGCGCGCTCGCGCTGTCGGGTCGGCTGATGGGAATTCTCGGCCCGGTTGTTCAGGTACTTGGATCGGCGATGCTCGACCGAGGTCAGTAACTCGCGGTGGGCGACGCTGTAGCTCGCCAGCTTGTCGGTGACGATCGCCCGCGGGACATAGTGCAAGCCCTTGAGTAGCTTACGGAAGAATCGTTTGGCGGCGTTGCCGTTTCGACGCGACTGAATTAGCACGTCAAGCACGTTGCCGTGCTGGTCGACCGCACGCCACAGATAGTGTTGCCGACCATTGATTCGAATGAACACCTCGTCGAGATGCCATCTGTCACCGGGCCGCGCCCGCCGTCGGCGTAGCTGGTTTGCGTATGTTTGCCCGAACTTGGCGCACCACCGGCGGAACGTCTCGTAGCTGACCACGACACCGCGTTCGAGCATCATCTCCTCGACTTCACGGAAGCTGAGCGGAAACCGGAAGTACAACCACACGCAATGGTTGATGATTTCCGCAGGGTAGCGGTGACCTTTGTACGACAGCATTGAGGTGCTCACGCCACATTCTCCCAGTTTGCCGCGTTCAGCAACGTGACAGTGCCCTCTGTGGTGTTCCCGGGCGCGGGATGGTCTTCTGCGTTGCGGCGGCGACCAACCCAAGGGCTGCCAGGGGGACAGCGAAGAGAAGAGAACCCCAAAAAGAGCTCCAGTTCGCCAACCCGGCGATGGACAAACCAACGAGTGCGGCGACGGCCAACCACGAGACCCACTTTCGCATTGCCAATGCGGCCACCACAGGTGGTGTTGCGAGCAGCAGCCCCAGGCCGATCAGTGGCCAGGCACCTAACACGTGGACGATGTGGTCATCGCACCGGAAGGAGGATCCGCTTTCGCCGGTCTTCGAGCACGCCAACGACACTTCAGCCATCGTCCATGAGGCGCCGACCCACACGGTGAAGGCCAACGCAGCCCCGACAAAGATCCACCACACTGCTCTCGACACGCCCGCAGCCTAGCCCGGCGCGCGGGTGTGGGGCCCCACATCAACCCGGGTAGGCCCGTCGAGAGCGCCGAGGGGACGAGACCGTCAATCAGCTGAGTGAAGGTTGCATCAGATGCAACATTGATGCGTCTGTTTCAGCGCTGATTGCTCGTCATGTTCGGTGGTCAGTGGCGTCCGGGCAGGTTGACTGGCGGATGTGCAGCATTCGAAACGTGCAGTATTCCCGCCGACGGCGGACACTCAATCATGCGCCAACGCAGTCAGGACCGAACTTCAGTCGACAAAGCCAACAGGGTGCTCATGTGGCTACTGCTGGGATGGGGCGTGGGCAATGTTGATGTGTGGTGGATCCACCTCGTCCGACGCAGCAGTCGTGAAGTCCAGGTGTCGCTGGTAAGCCCAGGCCCCTTCGCGGAACGGACCTGGATTGATATGGGAGGCTTCCTCGCCTACTGCTCGCTGGCATCCCTCTTCGCAATCTTGATCTGGTACATCCTGGCTCATAGATGATGCCGTCGTTTACTTATCCCCGCACGGAATCCGCCATCCGGTGCGGGCCTTTTTGGTTGGCTAGTCCAACTGTGTGTTCATCTTGTTCGCGAGCCATTCCGCGTCCGACTGGACCATCGGTCCTCGCAGGCAGTAGCGGCCGCCGTTTCTTGGACGTAGTGGGTGAAGCACTTGTACTCGTATCCGCCGTGTTCTTTGGTGCGGGGTATTACGACAAAGCGTGTGGGAGCGGCTGTTTCGGTCATGTTGCTGCCCTCTGAGAGTCGGTAGAGTCGCTCCCCTGGCACCAGGTCGAGTGCTTCTATCAACTTCGCAACCCAATGCAGCCCTAGGGGTGTCCCGACATTGCTGCGATACGTGAGGACATCGTGGGGTCACGTCGCCGACCGCAACTTCTCACGCCGTGGGTGTGTACCAGTCGCGGATTGCGGCGACGAACTCGTCTGGGGCGTCGGATTCGACGTAGGTGCCTGCGCCTTTGACGATCACGGTCGTGTGGTCGGGGAACGTCACTTCCAGGCGTTCGCGCTCCTGCCGGCGGAAGGCGATGTTCGCATCACCCCACACGATCAGCGTCGGTAGGTGAGCGAGGTCGGGGAGGCCGGCCTCGACTTCGGCGAAGAACTCACGGCTGGCGAGGATCCGGCCGGGAAGCACAGCGGTGGCCTGTCGTCGCTCCGGAGTATCGAGGGCCAGTCTGTAGTG
>NZ_JBYTAP010000024.1:0-1569 GCF_058788335.1 Rhodococcus sp. FW305-130
CGTGCGGCGTTGACTGCGCAGGTGCGTCCGGCGCAGGTGCCGTTGTCGTTTGCGCAGCAGCGCATGTGGTTCCTCAATCGATTCGACACGGCATCGGCTGTCAACAATGTCCCTGTTGCCGTTCGGCTCACGGGTGCGCTCGATCTGGCCGCCCTGAATTCGGCAGTTCACGATGTTATCGGTCGCCACGAGGTTCTGCGCACGGTCTACCCCGAGGTCGACGGAATCGGCTACCAGAAGATCCTCTCGGCTGGAGATGTCTCGATCGATCTCGGTGCAGAACGCGTCACCGACGACCGAATCCAGGCGGAGCTGTATTCGTTCTTCGCCCAGGGCTTCGATGTCACCGTCGAGGTTCCGTTGCGCGCCAAGCTGTTCCAGGTCGCCGATGATGACTTCGTGTTGTCGTTCGTGGTGCATCACATCTCGACCGACGGCTTCTCGATGAGCCCGTTGACCCGGGACGTGATGACCGCGTACTTCGCCCGCTCACAGGGGCAGACCCCGACGTGGGCGCCGTTGCCGGTGCAGTATGCCGACTACGCACTGTGGCAGCGTGAGGTTCTCGGGTTCGAGGACGATCCGCAGTCAATCATCGCGCAGCAGATCAACTACTGGTCCGATGCCCTGGCCGACTTGCCCGAGCAGCTGGACCTTCCCAGTGATCGCACCCGCCCCGAGATCGCAACGGGACAAGGAGCGAACCACACCTTCACCATCGACGCGCAACTGTGGGCCGATGTGGAAGCAACAGGTCAGGCGGCGGGCGCAACGCCGTTCATGGTCGTCCACTCTGCGCTGGCCGTGCTGCTGGCACGGTTGTCCGCGACAACCGACATCGCAATCGGCGCTCCTGTCGCCGGTCGCGGTGAAGCGCAGCTCGACGATCTGATCGGCATGTTCGTCAACACTTTGGTGCTGCGCACCGAGGTTGATCCGTCGATGTCGTTCACGGATCTGTTGGCTTCTGCGCGTGAAGTGGATCTGCAGGCGTTTGCCCACGCTGACGTGCCGTTCGAGCGGATCGTCGAAGCGCTCGATCCGGTGCGTTCGCAGGCACACCACCCGCTGTTCCAGGTGGCATTGACCTTCCAGAACCTTGGCCAGAGTGCTCTCGAACTGCCCGGACTCACCGCCGCTGCTGTGGAATTCGACGCAGCACTGGCCAAGTTCGATCTGCAATTCACTCTTGAAGACGCCGCTGACGCCGGTATGTCCGGCACCCTGACCTACGCGACGGATCTGTTCGACGCGGCGACAGCGGCCGAGTTCGCTGATCGCTTCGTGTCCGTCCTCCGTGGCGTTGTCGCGAATCCGGCCGCTGCTGTTGGCGACGTGGATGTTCTGACCGCCGGTGAGTTGGATCGCGTTCTGTCATGGAGCGACACGGGTGTCGACAGTGGTGTGGAGTCGACGTTGTCGGCGTGGTTCGATGATGCTGCTGCGCGGTTTGGTGATCGGACCGCGGTGCGGTTCGGTGGCGAGTCGTTGACGTATGCGGAGTTGTCGGTTCGGTCGAATCGGTTGGCGCGCAGGTTGATTGCTCAGGGTTGTGGTCCGGAGTCGTTG
>NZ_JBYTAP010000025.1:0-1019 GCF_058788335.1 Rhodococcus sp. FW305-130
TCGAAGTGGAGAATCCCGTTGACCGGCCACGCCCAGGAGTTGATGAGAACCAGTCGATCGAAAACACCCGGTCGCCGCTGGGCGGCGGCCAGTCCGATCGGCCCGCCCCAGTCCTGGCCGACCAACGTGACGTCGTCAAGGCCGAGTGCGTCGACGAATCCGGTGACGACGTCGGCGTGTTCCTCAGGAAGTAGCGATAGCCGGGCTTGGGGGTCGAGAGGCCGAAGCCCGGATAGTCGAGGGCAATACATCGAAAGTCGGAGCGGAGCGCACTGATCGCCTCGCGCCAGAGGAATGTCCAGGTCGGATTGCCGTGCAGCAGAAGTAATGTGGGGCCGGATCCCTCGTCGACGTAGTGGACGGTGTTTCCGTCGATGTCGACGTATCGACTCTCGAACGGGTACAGGTCGTCGTCGACCCAGGATGGCCTTGTTGTGATCGTCATGCGCGCCCCTCGCAAAGATGGTTGATATAGTGAAGCACACTTTATTTTAGAAAGCAGGTGTTATGAGCCGCGACTATGGCCAGTACTGCGGACTCGCCCGCGCTCTCGATGTGATCGGTGACCGGTGGAATTTGCTGATCGTCCGACAATTGTTGCTGGGTCCCGCTCGATACGGTGACCTGCGCGAAGCGCTCTCCGGCATCGCCACCAACCTGTTGGCCGGCCGTCTACGCGACCTCGAGGCCACCGGCGTGATCGAACGACGCCTGTCCGAAGACGGGAATGCCATCACCTACGCCTTGACACCGTGGGGTGCCGAACTCCGCGAGCCGATCAACGGACTGATCCGGTGGTCGACGCCGCTGATGATCCGCGGTCCAGAAGACGACGAGTTCCGGCCCGAGTGGATGTCGCTGGCCCTCGCGGCCTTGTTCACCGGCCGTGTCCCAGCCGATCAGACAGCGGCGGTGAACATCTCGGCTGCAGACCACCGTATCCAACTCCGCGCCACACCCACTGGTATCGATGTCGGTCTGCCGGACGGGCGGGATGTCGACGCCGTTCTGAGTGCCGA
>NZ_JBYTAP010000026.1:0-934 GCF_058788335.1 Rhodococcus sp. FW305-130
CGTATGCGGAGTTGTCGGTTCGGTCGAATCGGTTGGCGCGCAGGTTGATTGCTCAGGGTTGTGGTCCGGAGTCGTTGGTGGCGGTGGCGTTGCCGCGGTCGGCTGATCTTGTGGTGGCGTTGTTGGCGGTGGTGAAGTCCGGTGCGGGGTATTTGCCGGTGGATCCGTCGTATCCGGCTGATCGTGTCGAGTTCATGTTGGCCGATGCTGCTCCGGTGGCTGCGATTTCGTGGTCCGGGCGTGAGTTGGTGTTGCCCGCTGGTTTGCCGGTGGTTGATATCGACGCGGTGGATGTGTCGGAGTTCGATGGTTCGGTGGTGACGGATGCGGATCGTGTTGCGCCGTTGCGGTCGTCGAATGTTGCGTATGTGATTTACACGTCGGGTTCGACGGGTCGCCCGAAGGGTGTGCAGGTTCCGCACATCACGGTGGCGAAGTTGTTTGCGAATACCGAGAGTGTGTACGGGTTCGACGAGTCGGATGTGTGGACGATGTTCCACAGTTATGCGTTCGACTTCTCGGTGTGGGAGTTGTGGGGTCCGCTGTTGTACGGCGGCACGTTGGTCGTCGTGGACTATGTGACGTCGCGGTCGCCGGAGCAGTTCTTGGAGTTGCTTGCTGCTGAGCGGGTGACGGTGCTCAATCAGACGCCGTCGGCGTTCTATCAGTTGGCCGAGGCTGATCGGTTGGCGTCGGAATCCGGTCAGGCCGCCGAGTTGTCGTTGCGGTGGGTTGTTTTCGGTGGGGAGGCGCTCGAGCTTCGACGCTTGTCGGATTGGTATGGCCGCCGCGGTGACTCTGCGCCGACGTTGGTGAACATGTACGGCATCACGGAGACGACGGTGCATGTGAGCCATCGTGTGTTGGATGCTGCGTTGGCGGCGGATGCGTCGGCGAGTGTTGTGGGTCAGGCTATTTCGGGTCTGCAGGTGTT
>NZ_JBYTAP010000027.1:0-605 GCF_058788335.1 Rhodococcus sp. FW305-130
GTGCTCGATACGCGTTTGGCTCCGGTGCCGGTTGGTGTCGCGGGTGAGATGTATGTCTCGGGTGTGCAGTTGGCTCGGGGTTATCTGGGTCAGGCGGGGTTGACGTCGACGCGGTTTGTGGCGAGTCCTTTTGCTGCTGGTGAGGTGTTGTACCGCACGGGTGACGTGGCGTCGTGGAACAGTGCTGGTGATTTGGAGTATCTGGGTCGCGCGGATGATCAGGTGAAGATCCGTGGGTTCCGGATCGAGATCGGTGAGATCGAGTCTGCGGTGTTGGCGGATGTGTCGGTGGCGCAGACGGCGGTGGTTGTTCGTGAGGATTCTCCGGGTGATCAGCGGTTGGTGGCGTATGTGGTTTCGGCTGCGGGTGTGAGCGTTTCGGTCGACGATCTTCGGGTGTCGGTGGGTTCGTTGTTGCCGGAGTACATGGTGCCGTCGGCGTTTGTGGTGTTGGATGCGATTCCGTTGACGGTGAACGGGAAGTTGGATCGTCGGGCGTTGCCGGTTCCGTCGTTGCAGGTTGCGGTGTTCCGGGCTCCGACGTCGGTGGTGGAAGAGGTTGTGGCGCAGACATTTGCGGATGTTCTGGGCGTTGAGCGTGTTGG
>NZ_JBYTAP010000028.1:0-527 GCF_058788335.1 Rhodococcus sp. FW305-130
GTGGACACTGCGGCGAAGCTCGCTCGCCGGTACTGGCACGAGGTGGGGCAGCCGGAGAAGGCGATCATCGTCGGTCGTCAGAAGGCGTACCACGGAATGCATGTTGCGGGAACAGCTCTGGCGGGTATTGCGGTGAACCGTGAGGGGTACGGCGAGCTGATGGCGGATGCGGCCACGGTCGGCTGGGATGATGCGAAGAGTCTGCTCGAGTTGATCGAGAGGATCGGTGCGAACAAGATCGCCGCGTTCTTCGCGGAGCCGATCATCGGTGCCGGTGGGGTGTATCTTCCGCCGGAGGGGTACCTGGCCGAGGTGCGCGACATCTGCCGCGAGCACGACATTTTGTTTGTCGTCGACGAGGTCGTGACCGGTTTCGGTCGTATCGGCGGCGAGTGGTTCGCGTCTACTCGTTTCGATTTGCAGCCCGACATGATGACCACGGCAAAGGGTTTGACGTCCGGTTACGTTCCGATGGGTGCGGTGTTCATCGCGCCGCGGGTGGCGGAGCCGTTCTATGCGGGTTCGTG
>NZ_JBYTAP010000029.1:0-502 GCF_058788335.1 Rhodococcus sp. FW305-130
ATCGGTGAGGCGTTGCCGGTGGAGGCGGTGCGTGAGTTCGGGTTGGTGTCGTCGGCGCGGTTGCATAATTTGTATGGTCCGACTGAGGCGGCGGTGTCGTTTACGTTTGCGGATGTGACGGCTGCTGGGTCGGGGTCTGTGGTGTCGATTGGTGTGCCGGAGTGGAATTGCCGGGTGTTTGTGTTGGATTCGCGCCTTCGGCCGGTTGCTGTGGGTGTTGCGGGTGAGTTGTATTTGTCGGGTGTGCAGTTGGCTCGGGGGTATGTGGGTCGTCCGGATTTGAGTGCGGATCGGTTTGTGGCGTCGCCGTTCGGTTCGGGTGAGCGGATGTATCGGACGGGGGATCTTGTTCGCTGGAACTCGATTGGTGAGTTGGAGTACATCGGTCGTACTGATTTTCAGGTGAAGTTTCGTGGTCAGCGGATCGAGTTGGGGGAGATCGAGGCGGCGTTGGTGTCGCATGGGTCGGTGTTGTCGGCTGCGGTGGTGGTGCGTGGGTCGG